>NZ_DGIR01000027.1 GCF_002386445.1 Pseudomonas sp. UBA4617 | reverse complement strand
ACATGCACTGGTCGTGCGGCAAGCCGGCTTCGGCCGCCGCGATGGCAATGCGTTGACTGATGCTCATGGGCGATCCTCGTGTTGGCCGGGGCTTGTCGGCCTCTGAACACTAACGGGGAATCGCTTTCCAGAGCGGCTTTGGTCTTCCTAAAAGCTTGTAGGAAACTTCTCTGAGTGATGGATGCCGCTCGGGCAGGCGCGGCGGATGGCTCAGCGCCGTCGCAACGCAGCCGCCAACCCGATGGTCAGCCCTACGGCACAAACCATGGCCAGGCTGATGGCAATGGCAACACCCCAGGCCTCTAGCAGCCCCGCAATCACCAGATAAAACGCAATCACCCCCACCGCACCAATCGCATTGCCGCGCACCATCGCCGCCATCCCGGCGCGGCCATGCTGCACATGGGCGAACACCACCAATGGCCAGGCAATGACCGGGATCGGCGCCAGCATCCCGCTGGTCGCCGGCCCCAGCCAGCTGGCCAGGTGGGTGGTGAGCATCAGCAGCGCGGTTGCCGACAGCATGCGCAGGGGGATCTCCCAGTAGCGATGCCGGGGGCGGGCCAGGGTGTCCGGTTTGGGCTCGCGGCCGCTGGCGCGTATCAGTACGCCGATCAGCAGCAGCGCCACGCCAATCGACACGTACAGGCTGCCCCAGTGGGTGAACGCGTAGGCAGCCAGGCCGTAGAACAGGATCGCCAGCAACACGGCCGGGGCAAGGCCGAGCCGGTGCGTGGCGAACAGGTAGAACGTGTAGGTGGCCTGCACCGCGGCCAGGCCGCCCAGCGCGCCGGGCACTGCGCCCAGGGCGAAGTCGGTGCCTTGTTCCAGGCACAGGAAGGTCATCACCAGCGCCGAGGTAACCGGCAGGCCGGATAGCAATCCGCCGAGCAGGCCACCCCAGCGCCGCGAGGCGAGGGAAATGGCCCACATCAGCAGTGGGGTCACGATGAGTTTCAGGTAGAACAGGGTCATTGCAGGAGAGTCCGCTGTTGTACAAGGTGCGCCCGCCGTCGCCATTGGGTGGGGCGCGGAAGGGTCAACCGCGGCTGGCCTCGAGGGCCTGGGCCAGGTCGGCGATGATGTCGTCGCTGTGCTCGATGCCGATCGACAGGCGCACCATGTCGCGCGGCACGCCGGCCTTTTCCAGCTCTTCGTCGTTGAGCTGGCGGTGGGTGGTGGAGGCGGGGTGGCAGGCCAGTGACTTGGCGTCACCGATATTCACCAGGCGCACCACCAGTTGCAGCGCATCGATGAAGCGCGCGCCGGCCGCCTGGCCGCCCTTGATGCCGAACGACAGGATCGACGCCGGCTTGCCGCCGGTGTAGCGCTGGGCCAGGGCATGCTCTGGGTGGTCGGGCAGGCCGGCGTACTTCACCCAGGCGACCTGCTCGTGGGCTTGCAGGTAGCGGGCGACCTTGAGCGCGTTCTCGGTGTGGCGTTCCATGCGCAGGGCCAGGGTTTCCAGGCCTTGCAGGATCAGGAAGGCGTTGAATGGCGACAGCGCGGCGCCGGTGTTGCGCAGCGGCACCACGCGGCAGCGGCCAATGAACGCGGCCGGGCCGAAGGCTTCGGTGTAGGTGACGCCGTGGTAGGACGGGTCGGGGGTGTTGAGCAGGGCGAAGCGCGCCTTGTGCTCGGCCCAGGGGAACTTGCCAGAGTCGATGACGATACCGCCGATGCTGGTGCCGTGGCCGCCGATGTATTTGGTCAGCGAGTGCACGACAATGTCCGCCCCATGCTCGAACGGCCGGCACAGCACCGGGGTGGCCACGGTGTTGTCGACGATCAGCGGCACGCCGTGGCGGTGGGCAGCTTCGGCCAGCGCGGCGATGTCGACGATATTGCCGGCGGGGTTGCCGATGGACTCGCAGAACACTGCCTTGGTGCGCTCATCGATCAGCGCTTCCAGGGCGGCGATGTCGTCGTGCGCGGCAAAGCGGGTGTGGATGCCCATGCGTGGCAGGGTGTGCGCCAGCAGGTTGTAGGTGCCGCCGTACAGCTTGGCCACCGAGACGATATTGTCGCCCGCCTCGGCGACGGTCTGGATGGCATAGGTGATGGCCGCCATGCCCGAGGCCACTGCCAGCGCACCGACCCCGCCCTCGAGCGCCGCCATGCGCTGCTCGAGCACGTCGTTGGTGGGGTTCATGATGCGCGAGTAGATGTTGCCGGCCACCTTCAGGTCGAACAGGTCGGCGCCGTGCTGGGTGTCGTCGAAGGCGAACGAGGTGGTCTGGTAGATCGGCACGGCCACGGCCCGGGTGGCCGGGTCGTGGCTGAAGCCTGCGTGGATGGCGAGGGTTTCCAGCTTCATGCAATCGTTCCTTGAGCGTGGGTGGAGCGACCGAGCATGTGGCGCGGGGAGGGTGTGGGTCAAGGGTGGGTGGGGAGATGTCACGACGCTGGGCCCGATAGTGCCCGACAAAGCCCGTGGGCGCCTGACCACTCAGCCTTTTACACCCCTTGACCACTGATTTGCTGATAACGGGCGATCACCACGTTATCGACATAGCGGTGTGCCCCAAATAGGATGCTGCAATCCAACATGCTCGAGCGGGTGAAAATGATTTCGAACCCTGGCACCCCGACCCTGGACCAGCTGAAAGTGTTCCTGACGGTGGTAGAGGTGGGAAGCTTCGCCGGCGCGGCAAGAACACTGCACCGCGCTACCTCGGTAGTGAGCTATGCCATTTCAAATCTGGAGATGCAGCTTGGCGTATCGCTTTTTGACCGCAACACGACGCGCAAGCCACAACTGACTGAGGCTGGACGAACCGTGCTTGCCGAAGCACGGACGATCATCAACGGCGTCAACGGACTGCGCTCGAAGGTGTCCGGGCTATTGCATGGGCTTGAAGCAGAAGTTCATCTTGCCCTCGACGTGATGTTACCTGCAGAGCGGGTGGTAGATGCGCTCAAGACCTTCAGCCAGGTATTTCCAACGGTGACCTTGCGCCTTCACATGGAAGCACTGGGTGCGGTCACTCAGCGGGTGATCGAAAAGCAAGCTGTCATCGGCATCAGCGGCCCGCTGGACATCGGGCGAGATGGCCTTGAGCGTGTCGGCGTGGGTAGCGTGCAGTTGATACCTGTGGCTGCCCCTGCGCACCCACTCGCCAGCGGCGGCTGCAATGAACCTGGTGCGGCGAGACATTTCGTTCAGCTGGTGCTATCAGACCGATCAACGCTGACCGGGGACCGCGATTTCGCAGTGGTGAGCCCGCAAACGTGGCGGCTCGCGGACCTGGGCGCAAAACACATGTTGCTCAAGGAAGGCATCGGCTGGGGCAATATGCCTGTCCCTATGGTGCAAGCGGACCTCGATGCAGGGCACCTGGTCGCACTCGATCTGCCGGATTGCAAAGGCGGCGCTTACGCATTTGATGCTATTTACCGCACTGACTCACCGCCAGGGCCGGCGGGGCGGTGGCTCATCGAGCGCTTCAGCCAGCAAGCTGGCGAACGCTGAAGTTTGCACCTGAGTGGAACCAGTCCTGCCAGGTCGAAAGAAGCAAAACTCCGATAGCCAGAGCAAGGTCGCCAAGGCGGCCCATGTCGAAAAGAGAGAAATTGGCACCGTCGAAAGCGACAACCAATTTCTGACTTGGAGACACGAAATGACCGACTTCATCCCAACCCCAAACGAAGTGGCAGGCAAAGTAGTGCTGGTCACCGGTGCGGCCAGCGGCATCGGCAAGGCCATTGCCGAACTCCTTCACGCTCGCGGTGCGAAGGTGATCGCCGAGGACATCGACCCAGCGGTCAACGCACTTGAGCGCCCTGGTCTTGTTCCGTTTGTCGCTGACATCACTGTCGACGGTGCTGCCGAGCAGGCAGTGGCGCTGGCGGTCGAGCACTTTGGCAAGCTGGACGTGCTGGTCAACAACGCCGGGCGCATCCTGTACAAACCGCTGGTGGAGATGACCCGCGAAGACTGGGAATGGCAGATGCAAACCAACGTGACGGGGGCGTTCCTGCATTCCCGGGAAGCCATGAAGGAAATGATGAAGCACAAGAGCGGGGCGATCGTGAACATTGCCTCCTATGCATCCTATTTCGCCTTCCCCGGTATCGCGGCCTACACCGCGTCAAAGGGTGCGCTGGCGCAATTGACCCGTACCCAGGCGCTGGAGGCGATCGAACATGGCATCCGGGTCAACGCCATTGGCGTCGGTGACGTGGTGACCAACCTCTTGAACCATTTCATGGAGGACGGTCGCGGCTTCCTGCAGGAGCACGGCAAGTCTGCGCCTATCGGCCGAGCGGCAGCACCGCAGGAAATCGCCGAAATCGTGGCCTTCCTGGCATCGGAGCGCGCCAGCTTCATTGTCGGTTCGGTGGTCATGGCTGACGGCGGCATGAGCGTCCCGGTGGGGTGATGCGCGCCTGGTACCGGTGAATGGCGTTGCCCACTCGCTACCTGCGGTATTGAGTGGGCGTAACGCCAACTTCACGTTTGAACACCTGGGAAAAATGGCTGGCGCTGCTGTAGCCAACCTCAAGCCCTATATCAATGACGCTCTGGTCCGTCTCCACAAGGAGTCGCCGCGCCCTTGCCATCCTCAGCCGGATAAAGAACTGTGAGGGCGAGTAGCCCGCGGCCTTCTTGAACAGCCGGCTGAAGTGGTACTCGCTCATCCCGGCTATCCCGGCCAGCTGCGCGAGCTGGAATTCCCCGGCCAGGTTGGCTTCCATCGCCGACAACACGCGGCGTAGCTTGTAAGCGGGCAGGGCGTTGCGGCGCACGATATCGTCCGCTGAGCTGTCCAGGTAGTTGCGCGCAAGGTGAATGGCAATGCACTGGGCCAGCCCTTGCAGATAAAGCGGGCTGGGCCGTTGCCCTGTCAATTCCCGCTGCACTTGTTGCAGCAGAACGGACAAGCCTTCGTCACGCCCGCCCGAGACTTCACGCAGGCGAAGTGCTTCCACAACGCCGCCCGACACCTCGTGAATGGCTTTCTCCAGCAGCGGGATGCCGAGGTAGATGTGCATCACTTCGAAGGCTGCTGCGCCGTCCACTTTCCAGCGCATCTCGTAAGGTTGGGCCGAGTTCGTCAGGAAGAAATCACCCTTGCTCACCCGGCTGCTTTGCCACTCGCCGCCAAGCTCACGTTCCTGCACCGTAGCGTCCCCGGAGATGACCCATACCAGCAGGGGCTCGGCAACTGCGGGGACGATGAAGTTACCTTGCTCGCGCTCACGGTTGAAGATCTGCACCAGCATGTCGCGATCGGCCAGAACATCCGAGGCGGCCAGCCGCTGCCCACGGATATAAGCCTCCAGCCCATGGGCAGAAGTCCGCTCGATGACATTCATGGGTAGCCTTGCCTCGTGTTGGTCGCCGCCTGGAAAACAGTTTAGAGACACCGGTCAAAAAAAATGCCGGAATGTTTCCATTCCGGCACTGCTCCCAGTGCGTGCCTGGCTGCCGTCAGTACATTCAGAATGGGCTTGCGGTGGGGCGCACGATCAGTTCGCTGACATCGACATCCGCAGGCTGTTCCACGGCGTAGGCGATCGCCCTGGCAATCGCCGAGGCTGGAATCGCGATCTTGCGGAACTCGCGCATCTCGGCGCGCCCGCCCTCATCGGAAATGCTGTCGGCCAGTTCGGACTCGGTGACGCCTGGGGCAATCACGGTGACCCGGATGTCACCGCCCACCTCCTGGCGCAAGCCCTCGGAGATAGCCCGAACGGCATATTTGGTGGCGCAGTACACCGCAGCGGTAGGGCTCACGGCGTAGGCACCGATGGAGGCGATATTGATGATCTGCCCGGCACGTTGTTGTTGCATGAGTGGCAGCGTTGCGGCAATGCCGTGCAATACGCCGCGGATGTTGACGTCGATCATCCGGTTCCACTCATCGACCTTGAGCGCTTCCAGCTTGGAAAGCGGCATGACGCCGGCGTTGTTGATCAGCACATCGACGCGGCCATGCAGTTCGACAGCGAAGTCGATAAACGACTGCATGTCATCCAGGCGGGTGACATCCAGCGCCAGGACATCAGCAATACCGCCTGCTGCACGAATCTCACTGGCCAGTGCTTCGAGGCGATCGGTGCGGCGGGCCCCCAGGACCACACGCGCGCCTTTGCTGGCGAGCAAGCGTGCGGTGGCTTCGCCGATACCACTGCTGGCGCCGGTAATCACGATGACTTTTTGTTCAATGCCTTGCATTTTCTCACTCCTGTTGCTGGCTGAAGAAGCCCCCGCCGATAAGCAGGTGGTGAAGCAAGAGTAAGAAGCCTGGGCCGGGACGGGTTATGCAGATCCTGCGGAGGGCATGCACGATCCTGCATGAGGGATTGATGGCGTTCGTTGGGCACAGCTTTTCTATTTTTTCGAACATAAACGCAGAAATTAAACGGCTATTCAGCCAAGGCGTGCTGACCCACACTTGCGTCCATCAGTTTCGCCGCGCCTCGCCAGTAACCGAAGCGCCGCGCTACACGCCCAGACATCTCATTACTTACAGGCGGGACTACTCATGAAAGCTATCCAGGTTGCACAGTACGGCCAGGTTGAAGGGCTGGCGCTGCGGGAATTACCAGATCTGCTGCCCAGCGATGATCAGGTGCTGGTCAACGTAGCCGGCAGCGGAATCAATCCGATCGACTGGAAGATCCTCTCGGGGGCCATGCAGCAGTTCATCCCGTTGCCGTTGCCTTATACACCCGGGGTCGAGGTTGCCGGCACCGTTGCAGCAGTTGGAAAGAACGTGCACGAATTCAGGGTGGGAGATGAGGTATTCGGCTTCATAGGGATAGTTGGCGGCTACGCGACTCAGGTGCTGACAACCGCCGACAGGCTTGCACATACGCCCGCCCGGCTACCGCGCCTCCATGCCGGTGGTGTGCCTGCCGCAGCGCTCACGGCGTGGCAAGCACTGCATGAACAGGCCAACCTTCAACCCGGCCAGAAAGTACTGATCCATGGTGCTGCCGGAGGCGTCGGCAGCTTTGCTGTCCAGCTGGCACGCCTGGCTGGCGCATACGTACTGGCAACGGGCTCGGCCAGAAACCGGGAGTATCTAGCGTCACTCGGTGCCCGGCAATTCATTGACTACACCACGCAGCAGTTCGAAGACCTGGCCACAGATGTCGACGTGGTTCTCGACCTGGTTGGCGGAGAAACCCAGGCCCGGTCCTGGACAGTTATCAAACGAGGCGGGGTACTTGTATCACCGGTCAGCGCACCCGACCCCCGGATAGCTGCCGAACACGGCGTCGCTGGCAAGCATTTCGCTACCCGCTCGGACGGGCGCCAGTTAGCGCAGATTGCGCAATTGTTCGATGACGGCAAGCTCCAGGTCGAGGTCGAGATCGTTCCGCTCTCCAGCGCGGCGCAAGCTCTGGCGCTGAGCCGTACGGGACATACCCGCGGCAAACTGGTTCTGGATGCGAATCATTGAACCACCATGCCCTGTGCTTTGAGCCAACGTGCTAGCGCGAAGGCTCGGCGCAGGAATGGGCAAATTCCCCGCAGGAAACAAATAACGGCCGTATTACCGCCGCCTTAATCTGAGCCCAGGCAGCAAGCGAACCCGCTTCTGCCGCCGGCCATCAGAGCGACCGAGCCTGCAGGTTTCAGGAATCAACGTCACGCTTTGCACTGACAACCGGCAACGAATCCATCGCCAATTACGGAGACGCTGTCATGAAACAAGTTAACCACGTGATGATTGGAATCGCCTTGTCTGTACTGAGCGCAAGTTCGATGGCGCTGCCGGCCAAGGAGATCGGCATCTGGAATCAGCCTTGTAAACGCATGCTTGTACCATTGGTGGCTGAGGATGGTGCGGATCGGCTCAATTATCGCCGCATGGCTGAGGGCGGTGCGGATCGTCTCAATGATCGCCGCATGGCTGAAGGCGGTGCGGATCGTCTCAATGATCGCCGCATGGCTGAGGGCGGTGCGGATCGTCTCAATTATCGCCGCATGGCTGAGGGCGGTGCCGATCGCCTCATTGATCGTCGTGTGGCCGAAAACGATACGGTTCATGCCCGCTATGTCTGACGCCCATGAGCTATTCCCCGGAAGCCCGGCGACGCCGGGCTTTTGCATTGAATGTGCTCACCAGGCATCTACCCAAGGTACTGCAAACCGACCTATCCTCTGCAATCGGCACAGCCTGACGGGAGGTAATGGTGGTGAATGAACGGGACGAAGAGCTGACCCGCCTCAGGGCCGAGCTTGCATCGACCATGCAACGTTTTGCGCCGAACTATGGCGTGTACCCGACAGCGATCGAACCGCTGCACTTCATCCGCAGCGACTCGCCAACCGATGTCATCCACACTGTTCATAAACCGGGGTTATGCGTAATCGTGCAGGGCCGCAAACAGGTCCAACTGCGGGATGAGAGCTATACCTACGACCCATTGAACTACCTGGTCGTCTCTGTGACGCTGCCTTTGGCAGGGCAAGTGATCGAGGCATCGGCAGACTTGCCGTATTTCTGTATCCGCCTGGATATCGACCCGGCGGAAATCGCTCAGCTGATCGCCGACGTCAGCCCGATCGGCGTGCCGAACCAACCACCCCACCGCGGGCTGTTCCTGGACAGGATCGATGCCTCGTTGCTGGAGGCCATGTTGCGACTGGTGCGGCTGCTGGATGCGTCATCGGACATCCAGGCATTGGCACCGCTGGCCCTGAGGGAAATCTTCTACCGGCTGCTCAAAGGCCAGCAAGGCCAGCGTTTGCATGAGATAGCCATTGCCGACAGCCAGACCCACCGCGTCACCCGGGCGATCGAATGGCTGAACAGTAACTATGCGCAGCCGTTGCGCATCGATGAGCTCGCCAGTTACGTCAATCTGAGCAACTCCACGCTTCATCATCGGTTCAAGGCGGTCACCGCCATGAGCCCCTTGCAGTACCAGAAACAACTGCGCCTGCAGCATGCGCGCAGGTTGATGATCTCGGAGGGGCTTGATGTGTCTACGGCCGGTTTCAAGGTCGGCTATGAAAGCCCGTCACAATTCAGCAGGGAATACAGCCGGATGTTCGGGGCACCACCCAGCCGGGATATCGCGAAGTTCCGGTCCCTGGGGTGAGGCGCCGCTTGACGCCGTTACATCAGCGAGGGGTAGGGTGGTTGGGCTTGCACTCATCGCGGCTGGCTTGCCGGGCCTCGGCGCGTACTACCAGGCAGATGCCGACCGCCGACAGCGCCATCCCCGCTGCCATCTGCCAGGACAACGGCTCATCGAACATCGCCCAGGCCCAGAGCAGGGTGATCGGTGGGCTGAGGTACAGCACGCTGGCAACGCGGGTGGCCGAGGACCTGCGCAGGCAGGCCCAGTACAACCCATAGCCGCCAAGCGTCGACAGGGCCGCGGTCCACGACACGCTCAGTGCAAAGCCTGCGCTGGCAAGCGGTGCCAGGCTGCGTTGGCTACCTTCGATGGCCGCGAAGGCGAAACTGGAGACGAAACACTGCAGCCAGAGGTTGGGCAACAGGCCCATGGCCGGCACCTTGCTGCGTTTTTGCCACAACGTGGCGACTGCCAGCGAGCACATGCCGGCCACGGGCAGGCCATAGGCCCACATCGGTGCCATGCCCAGCATCAGCGCATCGTGGGTCACCCACAGCACCCCCAGCAGCCCGACAATCAGGCCGGCCCACACCTGCAGCGGCAGGCGCTCGCCCAGTACCAGCGCTGCGAGCAGCGCCATGCCCAGCGGCAACAGGTCGGCGCATAACGCGGCCAGGCCGGCGGGCACACCCAGGGCAATGCCCTGCGTCACACCGGTCAGGTAGCCGGCCATGGCCAGCAAGCCGATGCCCGCGTGGCTGAGCAACACGGTGAATGGCGTATGGGGCAGGGCCCGCCAGACGAACGGGAACAACAGCAGAGTCACCACGAGGCAGCGCCAGAACACCACCAGCAGGGCGGGGGCATGATCAATGGAAAAGCGTGCACCGATGAACCCGGAACTCCAGGTCAGCAGCAGCCCGGCTTCAAGCAAGGGCAGCGGCAAGGCCCGCAGCCAGTGGCGACGGGTGGGCGTGGGGGGCGGGCGCAGCAGGTGCTGGTTCATACCCCGACACTACGAAATTGGCGTAATCTGATAAATCAAAAATAGCTGCAGCAGTTCTTTACGGATATTGAATCATGGCTACCACGCTCGATATCGACCTTCTGCGTACCTTTCACGCCGTGGTGCGCATCGGCAAATTCAGCGCTGCGGCCGAGCAGTTGCATAAGAGCCCGGCGGCGGTCAGCGTTCATATTCAACGACTGGAGGCCGTCGCCGGTGGCAGGTTGCTCAATCGCGACAACCAGTCCATATCGTTGACGGCCCTGGGCAGGCGGCTGTTGAACTCGACCGCCGAACTGTTACGCACCCACGATCAGGTGCTGGCAGAGCTGCACGGGCCGGATCTGGCCGGGCGTATCACGCTCGGTGTCCCTGATGAATACGCGTCCCATGTGATCCGCGACATCTTGCCGATGTTCAGCGCTGCCTGGCCGAATGTGGTGCTCGAACTCAGGACCGGGCCGAGCCATGCCCTGAGGGCGTTGGTCCGGCGCGGCAAATTGCAGGCAGCGGTCATTGCCCAGGTCGAAGGCATGCTCGGGCCTGATGCCGAGCGACTGCTATCGACCACGCCGGTCTGGGTCGGGCCAATCAACGCAACAGCGGTACTTGACGACCCGTTGCCGTTGGCTGCCCATGCCTTGCAATGCCCCTATCGTGAGGCCATGGTCGAATCACTCAAGGCTTCGGGACGCCGCTCGCGGATCATCCTCGAAAGCCATTCCAACCAGGCTGTCAAAGCCTGCGTGGAGGCCGGTTTGGCCATCAGTGTGATCGACCGGGCCAAGGTTACCGAGCGCATGCAGATCCTAGAGGGCCTGCCGGCCATTCCCGACCACGACATCCTGTTCGTGCGCAGCCCGGCATCGGGCGGGGACGCCGCCGTGACTTTGCTGGCGCGGGCGATGCGGCAATCGTTTCGGTTATAGGCAAGGGCCGCGTGTTCCCCTGATCGTGCATTGGACGTCACTTGAAGGCCACACGCCTGGTTTCGCAGCCAGTGAAGACCATCGCCTGTCCAGGCTGGGGCGGGAGCCTTACTTGTGGATTGACCGATCGATCGTCAGGACACACTGGGTTTCTTCTCGAATGCGGCCTCCAGTGCCTGCTCGATCTCGGCAAGCCTGAATTCGGTGCCTGCCCCCACGGCCGCAGTCTTATTGGCGCAATTCACCAAGAGCTCCAGTGTCGCCGGGTGGTGATCGCCCGGAAATTTTCGGAGCACGAAATGAACCGTCGCATCACTGCGCCAGGTGGCCTGATCCATGGACCAATGCGGGCTGGCAAATGCAAAAATGACCGCTTGGGTGTGCGTATCAAGGAGCGAGGGCACATACACCCACTGGCTGTTGCGCGCTTCCCAGGCGGCGACCCTGACCGAGAACCTGCCGCCTGGGGCGACGATCGATTCCATTTCTTCCATTTGTCTTGGCTCATGGGGTGGGTTGTTCACCATCTCCATTCGGGCGGCGTCTCCGAGCAATACACCGGCGCCTTACAGAAGGGCTTGACGTTTACTGAAGGCGAGACGAGCAGCAAAAAGAACGAAGATCATTCCTGTTGCACGGTCCATCCAGGCAACTACCTTCTCCTGCCGCAATATACCGGCCAGCGGTTGGGTTGCGGCGATCAGAATAATCGACCATAGCAACCCGATTGCCACGTGAATGCTGACCAAGCCGAACGTCCAGGCAACCAATGGCTGGCCTTGGGGAATGAATTGGGGCAAGAAAGAGACGTAGAAAATACCAATCTTGGGATTCAGGATATTTCCCATCACTCCCTTCAGGAACCAGTCATGGCTTGGCTTTGCTGTCGCTTGGACAGGCGACAATGATGTACGCGGACGTAAGAGCATATTCAGCCCGAGCCAGGCTAGGTAGGCGGCACCGCAGTATTTCAAGGCGTTGAATGCCAACGTTGATACGGCAATCAGTGCGCCTAGTCCAAATGCCACAGCGGCGCCCCACAGCAAGCAACCTGTGTTGATGCCCAGTGCGGCGCGAAAAGCCTGCTGCTTTCCTTCCACGGTGGCCGTTCTCAATATCAACGCAGTGTCGAGGCCGGGCGTCAGTGTTAACAGTGTTGCTGCGAAGGTGAACGCAAGAAGGTTGTCAGCAATCGACATAGAGAGATGGCCTCGGCGTGATTCAGAGGGGAAGTTAACCTCAAAAGCTGCCTGTTGAAAGTCGCATCTCTAGGAAAAGTGGGCTCAGATTGACGACAACGATGCTGTGAATCAGCACGGCGAACTGAATCGCCCCTGGTTTCGTGGACGTCCCGATCGGCCGCAATGGGTCGATTGCAGCCGTTCACGACTGACCGCTATCGACCCAAAGCGGCCTTCCGCAAAGGGCAGCAATCGCCCAAAATGCCGTCATTTCAATTGCCACCTGGCTGCCTAGCTCGGCGCAAAAGCTTGGAGAGCACATATGCAGGGCGATGCTATACGCGCATTTCGCCAAACGGCTGGACACTGCATAGGTGAGTTCGAGCTTGATGAAATGCACCAGGTGGCCTGAGTCAAATTCGTAAAGCCGGACGGGCTGAGGCAAGGCTCAAACCGCAAGCAGGATATATTGGCCGCAGCCCAGACTGCGGCCTTTTCTTTTAGCCAAGCGACCTCAGCAACGGTCCGACTCTCTCAACCAGAAAGTCGATGAAAACCCTTACCCGTTGCGGCATGTAGCGTTGGTTATTGAAGATCGCATGGATCTCCTCGGTGTCCCCTGGATTGAAATCAGCGAGCAGCTCGACGAGCCGACCCGCTTTCAGATCCTCTGCGACATGGAACATTCCTAGCCGACTAATCCCCAGCCCATTGATTGTCATTTGGCGCATGGTTTCGCCATTGTTGGTCAGCATATCGCCGCGCACCGCCAGGTACTGGGTTTGCTGGTTCAGCTTGAACGGCCACTCGTCACGGGATCGGCGGAAGTTGAAATTGAAACAACGATGATTCTCCAGCTCATCCGGTGTTCTCGGTACACCATGACGAGCCAAATAGCCCGGTGAAGCCACGACCGCGCGGCGGCTGGTACCCAACATGCGTGCACGAAAGCTGGCGTCGTCCAGCGGACCCATGCGTATCGCTACATCAATGCGTTCGCGCTTCAAATCAACCAAGGCGTCTGTAAGCGATAGGTCGAGGGTGATGTCGGGATACCTAAGGTTAAAGTTACTGATAATCGGAAGTAGCTGGTGCGTCCCAAAAGGCACCGACGTATTGATTCGCAGGAGGCCGCTCGGGGCCGCAGACGAGCCGAAGGCGTCGTGCTCCGCCTCCTCGATGTCGTTAAGTATCCGGACACAACTATCGTAGAAACGAGCACCTTCACCGGTGATTGCCAGCTGACGTGTAGAGCGTTCAAAAAGGAGCACACCTAATCGCTCTTCCAGCCGGGAGATGAGCTTGCTTACCGCTGAAGGCGTCAGGTTCAGTAGCTTTCCTGCCGCAGAAAAACTGCCGGTTTCGACGACCTTGCTGAAAACCAGCATCTCTCCGCTACGGCTGTCCATGAACTCATCCTATATGTGAATTTTCTTCTGCAATCATATTCCATTGCATGCGCTAATCAACGCATTCGGACACCTCCATACTTCTCCCCAGCGGACTGATCCGCCCCTCAATTCAACGTTGGAGAATGGTATGAATCTTGGTTTAGAAGGCAAAACTGCATTGGTAAGCGCCTCCACTGCAGGCATCGGCTTGGCGATTGCCACTCAACTCCTAGAAGATGGTGCTCGCGTCATCATCAACGGGCGTAGTGAAGGCGGCGTGGCGCAGCGCGTCAACGAGCTAAACAAGCGTTTTGGCGAAGGGCGTGCTCTGCCGCTAGTTGCAGATGTCAGTCTGGCTGGTGGCGAGGCGGTCGCAGCCGCCGCATATCCGCAGATCGACATCCTGATCAACAACATGGGCACCTATGAGCTGAGCGACTTCTTCAGCACCACTGATGAAGACTGGCAGCGCATGTTTGAGACCAACGTCTGGAGTGGAGTGCGGTTGGCCCGTACCTACATGAAGGGCATGCTGGAGCGCGGCCATGGCCGGGTGATTTTCATCTCAAGCGAAGTTGCACTGACTCCGATGGCCGCGATGGCCCATTACAGCGCGAGTAAGGCTACGCAACTGTCCATCTCCCGCAGCCTTGCCGAGCTGACCAAGGGCACCTCCGTGACCGTCAACGCCGTGCTGCCAGGACCTACCGAGACAGAAAGCCTCAAGGGTTTCATCGAGTCTGTGAATCCGGGACTGCCTTATGCCGAGGCCGAGAAGAAATTCATGGCAGAGAATCGCCCCTCTTCGCTGATCTACCGTCTGGCCAAACCAGCCGAAGTCGCAAACGTAGTGGCGTTCCTGTCCAGTGAACGTGCTGCGGTGATCAATGGTGCGGCAATTCGTGCAGAAGGCGGCACTGTGCAGACCATCGTCTAAATCCATTGCGTGATGAAAAAAAGTCTGCCCGCAAACGAAGGAATAAATGACCTTCTTGCTGGCGGGCTCGAACGCTATGCCCGACGTAGGGCATAGCGGCGTAGAAGCACCTAGGTGAAAGGAGAGCGGTATGAGCGGCATGCTGGAACGTACTTTCCTAATAACGGGCGCCAGTAAGGGCATCGGTCGGGCTATCGCCGAGCAGCTTGCGGCCAGTGGGCACCGAGTTGTTGGCATCGCTCGACGGGTGGAAGACAGTCATTTCCCAGGAGAATTGATTGCTGCCGACCTGAGCGATACAGATAGCACCATCCAGGCGCTTGAAGGACTTAAGGCTCGCTATACCTTCGACGGGCTCGTTAACAACGTAGGGCTGGTGAAGCCTCAAGGCGTCCTTGACGTCGACCTAACGAGCTTCGACGAGGTCATGAAGGTCAATTTGCATCCTGCACTGTTGGCAGCCCAGGCTCTTCTGCCGGGTATGTCCGAAAGGGGCTGGGGCAGAATAGTGAATATCTCCAGCCTGACGGTTCTAGGAATCCGGCAACGCACATCCTACGCCGCCGCAAAAGCCGCCTTGATTAGCTTCACGCGAGGCTGGGCGCTGGAGCTGGCGCAAACCGGGACCACAGTCAATGCGATCGCCCCCGGCCCTATCGAGACAGATCTGTTCCGAGGTGGAAATCCTGAAGGAAGCTCCGGCGAGGCCGCTTACATTGCAGCAGTACCTATGGGGAGATTAGGGCAGCCTCATGAAGTAGCTGCCGCAGCAACATTCCTGCTTAGTGAGCAGAGTTCATTCATCACTGGGCAGACACTCTACGTTGATGGCGGTGCATCAATCGGTAGGAGCGCGTTCTAGTTAAAGTGCTCCTCGAAGGGCCGCTTCTGGCCGTATGTAGCCATTCGCGAAGGTCCGCTTTGGGTCGATAGCTGCCGCTCTTGGATGACCGCTTTCCACCCCTGGCAGACACTTTCAAACCAGCGCAGCTTCGCAGCCCATCGCCGCCAAGCGCGGCTCCCACATGAATACCACCCGCCTGCAGACCTGGGTTGTACTTGTGGCAGCCGCGCTATTGGCCCGGGAAGATACCAGTAAGCTGCAACCACGATCACTGCAGGTGCAGTCTGATCGCCTGGGCAGCCTGGTCCATCGCACTGCGGGTAGCGGGTACCTGGCCGAGCACGTTGAGCAGGCCGAAGTCGTGGATCATGCCGTTGTAGCGCACGGCGGTCACTGGTACACCGGCAGCGCCCAGCTTGCGCGCGTAGGCTTCGCCTTCGTCGCGCAGCACGTCCATCTCGGCGGTCTGTACCAGCGCGGGTGGCAGGCCTTTCAACTGCTCCAGGCTGGCGCGCAGCGGCGAGGCATGGATGTCGTCACGCTGCCTGGGGTCGGTGGTATAGCTGTCCCAGAACCACTGCATCATGTTGCGGGTCAGGAAATGGCCCTCGGCGAACTGGTTGTACGAGCCGTTGTTGAAGTTGGCGTCGGTCACCGGCCACAGCAAGGCCTGGAAGCGCAGCTTAGGCGTGCCGGCCTCCTTGGCCTTGAGCGCGACCACCGCCGCCATGTTGCCACCGACGCTGTTGCCTGCCACCGCCAGACGGCTGCCATCGACGCCAATCTGTTTGCCGTTTTCGGCAACCCAGCGGGTGGCGGCGTAGGCCTGGTTGATGGCGGTGGGGAACTTCGCTTCCGGCGATGGCGTGTAGTCGACGTAGACCGCCGCTGCACCGGAGCCGAGCACCAGGTCGTGGATCAGGCGTTCATGGGTGGGGTAGTCACCCAGCACCCAGCCACCGCCATGGAAGAACATGAACACCGGCAGCTCGCCTTTCGCCCCCTGTGGCCGTACCACGCGGATCTCCAGGGCCTGGCCGTCGACCGAAATACTGCGGCGCTCGACCTGGATGCCGGAAACGTCCACCTTCACGCTGGCCTGGGCGCCGCTGAGCACGGCACGTGCGTCTTTCGGCGCCAGGGTTTCCAGCGGTTTGCCGCCACCGGCTTCAAGGGCTTGGAGGAAGGCCTGGGTGGTGGTTTCCACACCGGGGCTACCGGCGGCGAAGGCACTGTTGACGGCGAGCGCAAGCAGGCCGGCGGCGAGGGGGCGGGAGAGTTTCATGGCCAAGCTCCTGGGGGTACTGAATGGGGCAATCAGTTCTGGTTGGCGGAGGTGGTCGGCAGCAGGTAGCTGACCTTCTGCACCTTGCCATCGCTGTCGCGGTAGGTCAGGGTGGCAGTGCTGGCGTGCCCGCTGGCGTTGACCGGGGCGTCCACGGCGATGACCTGGGCGATGTCCAGGTGATCGCCGTACTGGTACGGCGTGGCAGCCTGGGCGAAGGCACCGAAGCTGGCGCCGAAGGTCAAGGTGGCGATGGCGATTGCTTTGCTGAAGTTCATGGTCATGCTCCGTTAGCTGGGACAGTGGAATCAGCATGTGCTTGCTGGTTGAGTGTTATATTGCGCGTTAATAGTTAGCGCGCAAAATATATTTCCGTAATGGTGCTGATTGAATTGCTGCATCAGCCCCGGCCATCGCCGCTGAGTGGCGATGGCCGGGCGGTTTGGCTAGCTAGCCGTCGGCGGAAAGTCGATATCGGTTACGGCAATGTTGTTCAGGTAGTTGGTCAGGGTTAATAGCGTCACCTGCGCTACTACCTCGACGATCTTGCCGTCGTCGATACCAGATTCGCGGGCTGCTGCAACCTGCTGGTCGGTCAGCTGACCGCGGCTTTCGGTGACCTGGCGCGCCAGCGCGGCAACGGCGCTGAGCGTGCCGCTGCGGGCCTGGCTGATTGCGTCATCGTTCAAGCCGGCTTTGCCTGCGAAGAAAGCGTGTGCGGCCAGGCAGTAGTCGCAACCGTTCACGTCCGAAGCGGCGAGGGCGACCACTTCGCGTTCAGCGGCGCTCAGCGAGGTTTTGCCCAGGGCTTGGGCAAGGCCCAGGTAACCGTTCAATGCAGCAGGGGAGTGGGCCAAGGTCCTGAAGGCATTGGGGATGAAGCCGAGGCCTTTCTGAATACCTTCCAGGGCGGTGCGCGAGCCGGCAGGTGCCTGGTCCAGCGAGAGGGCAGCGATACGAGTCATGGTCATTCTCCAAAGGTTGATTTACGGGGCTTGTCGATCAAGCTTGGAGTCAATGTTAGGGAGCAAGGCTTTCCTTTCGGCTGCAGATCATCGAAATTATGCAACAGATCGTCTAAACCCGAGCGCGCCATGGATCGATTGTCGACTTTACTCAAACATTTCAACCTGCATGCCGCCACGTTTCACCAGGGCGGGTTCTGTGGCACCACCGACCTTGATGGGCAACAGAGGGTGGGGTACGCCCACCTGCTGCGTTCCGGCCGCCTCGCCTTCAGGGACAAGCGCGGGCAGGTCTTAGAACTGAACGAACCGAGCCTGATCCTGGCGGTGCGCCCGCAGGCACACCGGTTGGTGGCGACCGAAGCCGATGAGGCGGAGCTGGTTTGTGCCACCTTGCAGTTCGAGGGTGGTGCCAACAACCCGCTGACCTTGGCCTTGCCGGATTTCATCATCAAGCCGCTAAGCGAATTGCCTGGGTTGACGGGTACCCTCGACTGGCTGTTTACCGAGGCCTTCGGCGACGATTGTGGCCGCGATGTCATTCTCAATCGGCTGTTCGAGCTGATGGTGATCCAGCTGCTTCGCCACCTCGTCGCCAACCGCAGCATTGCTTCGGGAATGATGGCCGGGCTGGCCGACGCCCAGCTCTCGCGCGCACTGGTGGCCATCCACAGCGAACCACAGCACAACTGGTCGGTGGCGCAAATGGCTGATCGTTCAGGCATGTCGCGGGCCAGCTTTGCCGCGCACTTTCGCCACACCGTGGGCATGACCCCGGCGGACTACCTGGCCAACTGGCGCATAAGCCTGGCCCAGAAGCGCTTGCGCGAGGGGCGCCCGATCGCCCTGATCGCCGATGAGGTGGGCTACGAAAGCCCGTCGGCCTTGGCTCGGACTTTCCGGCGCAAGGTTGGCGCCAGTCCGATGGCCTGGCTGAAGCAGAGTTCGGCATAGGGCCTGGGGGCGCCTACAGGTGCATTCGGAGAAAATCGATGAATGCTTTTGTGCGGGCTGAGCGCCGTCGTTCGGGGCTGAACACTGCACTGACAGGCAGTGCGATGGCCTGGTAATCGTCAAGCACGCTACGCACGCTACCGTGCGCGACATCGGCTGCGAACAGCCATTCGGGCGACAGGGAAATGCCCAGGCCACCGAGCACCATTTCGCGGATGGCCTCGCTGCTGTTGCTGGTGACATTGCCTTTGATGGCAACCTCGAGCGCTTGCTCGCCTTGGCTGAACTGCCAGTTGTCGTAGTGCGTCAGCAAGGTGAAGCCGATGCAGTTGTGGTGTGCCAGTTCGGCGGGCTGGCGTGGCTGCCCGTGGCGCTCCAGGTAAGCCGGCGCAGCGTAGACCCGGCGCACGCTGGTGCCCAGCGGCACGGCCACCAGGCCCTCGTGCTTCAGCACCCCGATGCGGATGGCGACGTCGATGTTTTCCGTCAGCAAGTCTTCGTTGTGATCGTTCAGCCGCAGGTCGACCCGCACTTCAGGGTGGCGTTGCAGAAAGCTGCCCAGCAGCGGCGCTATGCACAACCGCCCGTAGCTCACCGGCGCGGCGATCCGTAGCAGGCCGGCAATCTGCTCCTGGCCACTGGCAAAGCTGCGCGTGGCGGATTCCAGCTGGCCGAGAATCTCCTGGCAGTGGCGGTAGAACCGCTGCCCCTGGTCGGTGAGGACCAGCCGACGGGTACTGCGTGCAAATACCGGCCCGCCCAGGTAGCGCTCCAGGGCGCGGACCTGTTTGCTGACCGCAGGCTGCCCGATGCCAAGTTCGCGAGCGACCGCTGAAAACGACCCACGCTCCACCACGCGTACGAAGACGCGCATGTTGTCGAACAGATCCATCGCTATCTGGCCTCTTGGAGGAATAAGTCATATGCCGATCTAGTGTCTTATCGGAATGAGCTGGGCGGCGCAACCTGTAAGCGTCCACTCAATGAGGTTCCCGTCATGAAACAGACCATGCTCGCCGCTATCGCAGAATCCGCCCAGGCCCCGCTGGCTGTGCGCCACGTTGACCGCCCGAAGCCCGCCAAGGGGCAGGTGCTGGTGCGGGTCCACGTCGCGGGCGTCAACCCGCTCGATACCAAGATCGCCACTGGCGCAGGTGCACATGCCCGCCAGCCGCTGCCGGCGGTACTCGGCCTGGACCTGGCCGGCACGGTCGTCGAACTGGGCGAGGCGGTCGAAGGGTTTGTCGTCGGTCAGGAAGTGTTCGGCATGGCCGGTGGCATAGGCGGTGCCCAGGGCACCATGGCTGAATACATCGCAGTGGATGCCCGGCTGATCGCAGCAAAGCCGCAGGCCCTCGCCATGGATGAGGCGGCGGCGTTGCCGCTGGTATTCATCACTGCATGGGAAGGCCTGGTCGACCGCGCCAATGTCCGTCCTGGCCAGCGCGTGCTGATTCACGGTGGGGCAGGTGGGGTAGGCCGGGTGGCGGTTCAGTTGGCCAAGGCACGCGGTGCCGACGTCTACGCCACCGGTTCGGCGGCCAGCCTCGACTTCATTCGCGCCCTCGGCGCCACGGCAATCGATTACCGGGCGCAGAGCGTGGAGGCCTACGTGCAGCAGTACACGGCCGGGGAGGGGTTCGACATCGTCTATGACACCGTAGGCGGCAGCACCCTGGATGCTTCGTTCCTGGCGGTCAAGCCTTATACCGGCCACGTGCTCAGTTGCCTCGGTTGGGGCCAGCACAGCCTCGCGCCGTTATCGTTCAGAAGCGCCACCTACTCGGGCGTGTTCACCTTGACACCGTTGCTCACAGGCCAGGGGCGCGAACACCACGGGGCTATCCTGCGCGAGGCCGCTGCGCTGGCGGATGCCGGGCAGTTGCAGATTCGGGTGGACCCGCGGCAGTTCGCGCTGGCAGACGTCAACGAGGCGTTTTGCCAGGTCGCGGAAGGTCGTGGTACAGGCAAGACAGTGATCCGCGTGTCGAGCGACTAGGCACTGCTGCAATGCAGACAACTTGGTTCACCCCGGTCGCTTCTCGTATCATCGGCGCATTCGCCTGTGGATCAGAATCTGTGCAATCACTCACTGGAAAACCTCAGCCCGCTTCGGCCACCCCTGCGAAGTGGGACGCAGGCGAGGCCGTCAGCCAACTGGCATGGGATGACCTGCGGATCATCAAGACCCTCAGTGAGTGTGGCAATCGTGCCGCCACGGCCAAGAAGCTCGGGGTGAACGTGTCCACCGTTTCGCGGCGCATTGCCCAGGTCGAGCGCACGCTGGGTATCGCCCTGTTCGATCACCGCAAGTCGGGCTACCTGCTTACGGCCGAAGGTGCCGAGCTGCGGGCGCTGGCCGAGCGCGTGGAGCTGGACATCGTCAGCGTTGCACGGCGTGTTTCCCGTGCTGGCCAGGGCCCCCTCGGCAAGCTGCGGATCACCACCAGCGACTCGCTGCTGTTGCATTTCCTCACCCCGATCATCGCCGAGTTCAAGGCGCTGAACGAGGGCATCACCCTGGAAGTCCTGGTCGGTAACCAGACCTTGAGCCTGGCCCGGGACGAGTCGGATATCGCCATCCGGGCGACGCGTAAACCTGCCGACAGCCTGGTCGGTCGCAAACTGGCGACCATCGCCTGGGCGCCGTATTGCCGTGCCGGCCAGGCAGACACCGCCGCCCTTTTCGAAGGCGAACAGTCATGGGTCTCGTATGCTGCCGCGTTGTGCGGTTTGCGGGCGACAAGTTATGTCGAGAACCGGGTCGCCCCCGAGCGCATCGTGTACCGCACCGATTCCGTCGCCGCTGCGAGCGCGGCCATTGCGGCAGGGCTCGGGTACGGTTTTCTCCCGTGCATGCTGGGCGATATCACCCCGGGGTTGGTCCGTGCCGGCCCGGTGGTGCCCGAGCTGCAGGATGAACTGTGGCTGCTGACCCACCAGGACATCCGCAAGTCGTGGCGAGTCAAAGCCTTCATGACCTTCTGTGCCGCCGCCGTGGCCGAGCAGAAGCCCTTGGTCGAAGGGCGCCTTCCGGCCAGTTGAGGCCAGGCCGGGCGAGCTAGCGCCCGGATGCGCCGGCACCTATCACGGCCTTGCAGGCAATTTCGATCAACTGCGGGCGCTGGGCAAGCCTGGAAACACCAATGATGTTGCTTGCGCACTGAGGCCGCTCAGTGCCATACGCCGCCTTGCGCACCTTGCCAACGACGGCGAAGGCCGCGTCCATGTCGAGCACGTAGAGCGTCTCCTCGACCACATCCTGCAAGGTGGCGCCATACAGGGCGAGCAGCTTGGCGATGTTGGCGTAGGCGACCCGCATCTGCTCGCCCATCGCCGAAAAATCACTCGGCTTGCCGTCGCCATCGAGTGGAGCCGGGGCAATGAGGTTGCCGTCCTCGTCATGGTTGAACTGGCCCGACACATAAATCTCGTTACCGACCCGGCGTGCCTGCGGATAGCCATAGGCATCCTCCCAGGAAACGCCCCAGTAAGCGGTGTCTTTATTGAGTGGTTGTGAAGCTGGCATGTGTATTCCCCTGCAAATGAGCGGGCCGGGTTGACCCGTATCGAGAGGCAGATGCTAGCAGTGCAGCGCCCGGCCTGGTGGCGCATTAATGCGCTTGCAGTGGCGCAAAAGTGCGCCACCATTGCCTGCAGGGTTTCGCTATCTTGTGCTCGACCTCAAGCGGCGACGACGCCGAGGCGTGCACCGCGAATGGTGCGACCGACCATCATCCAGAGTAGAGGAAACAACCATGCGCAACCCTAAAACCGAAGTTCTGACTCCCTTCAACAGCCAGCTGATCTTCATCGACCAGCAGCCGCAGATGGCTTTCGGCGTGCAGAGCATCGACCGCCAGACGTTGAAGAACAACACCGTTGCCCTGGCCAAGGCGGCGAAGATTTTCGAGGTGCCCACCACTATCACCACGGTCGAGACCGAAAGTTTCTCGGGGCACACCTACCCGGAGCTGCTCGCGGTGTTCCCGGAGGCTCCGCTGCTGGAGCGCACCTCGATGAACTCCTGGGATGACCAGAAGGTGCGTGACGCGCTCAAGCACAACGGCCGCAACAAGGTGATCGTTTCCGGCCTGTGGACTGAAGTGTGCAACACCACCTTCGCCCTGTCGGCAATGCACGATGCCGGCTATGAAATCTACATGGTGGCGGATGCCTCCGGCGGCACCAGCAAGGAAGCCCACGACTACGCCATGCAGCGCATGATCCAGGCGGGCGTGGTACCGGTAACCTGGCAACAGGTGCTGCTGGAATGGCAGCGCGACTGGAAGAACCGGGCCACCTACGATGCGGTGATGGCGCTGGTGAAAGAGCATTCCGGCGCCTACGGCATGGGCGTCGACTACGCCTACACCATGGTGCACAAGGCGCCTGAGCGCGTTCAGCATGGCCCGACCCTGGCCCCTGTGGCGGCACCTGTCTGAGCTGTCGTCGCCAGCCCCTGCACCGGGGCTGGTAATGTATGCAAGGGTGCGCAGCGGCTGCCTGGGCATGGTTTTCCTGCGGGAAGAGCAGTGCCCGGATTGCGACAGCACGAAGCGCGCGCACCCGGTTACCTGGACGTGTGAACGGGTGAGAACATGGAACAATTCACCGTACCGGCCACTGCGCCGGCCGCAACGGCGCTGCTCGGCTCCGGGCAGATGGAAGCTGCCAAACGACTCATGCTGGAACGCCTGGACACCGGCATCTCGGTAGCCGAAGTTGCCGCAGCGTGCGCACTGTCACGCAGCCACTTCTCGCGCCGGTTCAAGCAGAGTACCCGCATGCCCCCGCAGCAATGGCTGCGTGAGCAGCGGGTGATGAAGAGCAAGGTATTGTTGAGAACATCCCGCATGCTGCTTGTGGACATCGCACTGACCTGCGGCTTTTACGATCAATCCCATTTCTGCCGGGCCTTCTTCAGTTCCGAAGGCATGACCCCGCAGACCTGGCAAGCGCAGGCATCCGGCAGTCATCGCCGGCAGGCAAGCTGCCTCCAGTGACAGTGCCAAGTGGGCGGGGCGAGCCCGCTGGCCGGCCTCGACGGCATCAGCCCTTGCTCAGATCAACCAATGGCGTCTGCCGCACCTCGGTTTCGCGCCCACCCTGGATCTCGTTGACCTGCTTCAAGGCCTCGTCCACCGCTGCCTTGTCCGCCAACAAGCTGTAGCGGATATGGAACTGCCGGTGTTCCTTGGGGCCGATGGTAGGCACCAGGTTCAGTGGCCGCTGGTAACGGCGGTTGTAGGAAAAACTCGTCCCGGGCTCCAGCCCCGTGACATAACCCTGACCTTGGGTGTCGGTGTTCTTCCACAGCGAGAACACCGGCAGTGTCGCGGTATTGAAACCGACCGAGACGCCCAGGTTGCCCGCCTTGTTATGCAACACCGTCAAGGTATCGCCCTGGGCATCGGCATACGGCACCACGTTGTACACCGTTTCGTCATAGTCCCGGGTCGGCGCGCGGTAGGTCTGCCAGTCGGGCAGGTCGCCCTTGGCCTTGTCGTTGAACGGCGATACCTGTTTCACCGGCGCGGCGAAACGCGCACCTTGCTCGAGGAACGGCGTGCTGAAATTGCTGTGATACAGCGCCTGGTATTCCTTCGCATAGTCGCCGTTGTTGGTCAGCGTGTCGTTGACGGTGAATGCCACGCTACCGGGTTCGGTAACCACTTCGGTGGCGACAGCGAAGTCGACCTTCTTGAACGCCTGTTCTTTCAGTTCGCCACGCAAGCTGATGGCGTACGGTGGTTTCTCATCGATGTGCAGGGTGACTTTGCTCGCAGGAATGTTGGCGGCGCGGCCGTGCAGGGTCAGCAGCTCGCCATTGTCGATGCCGGGGTGGCCGACCCATTCGTAACCGCAGCGGGTGACCAGCTCGTTGAAGCCTTCCAGCCAGCCCAGGCCATTGCGCCCGTTGAGTTCGATGAAGGACGGGTTGACCACTTCCTTGACCGGCGAGTCCCAGCCCAGGCGCACCGTACCGACCGAGGCCTGCAGGATGTTCATGCCGCGCGTCGGCACGACCGACAGTTTCAGCGTGCCGTTATCGATGTCGACGATGCTGACACCCTCCTGCCGCCCCCCGTGCAAGGTGCGCACGGTCACGCTGAAGGGCTTGTCGGCCTTCACGCCCAGTTGCTGGCTGGTGATCTGCCAGTTCTGGGCAGCCTTGTCGGTGTCGAGCAGGACGTAATCCCAGGCCATGGCGTGGGAGGTCGCGCACAGGGCGCTGAGCGCAACGCAACGTTTGAGAAGAAACATGGGCAGCATGCCTTTCTTGGAATTGTGCCCATTTTATAGACCGACAGAAACGTTTCAGCAAGCGCACTAAACGGCATTTTCAGCGAAGCCCTGGCCTCGATGCCTTCACGCTCTGCTGCCGATGCAGCCCTCGCGCCTGAGTAATTCGAGGTCCTTCGGCTGCACTGTCGCCTGGTTGAGCTCAGCGCCGCTGAACCAGCGGCATTCCACGATCTCGTGTGCGGGAGCGGGCGTCATCCCGGGGGGCACGGTCATGCGATAGAGCCAGTGTTCCTCGCCATCGAATACATGGTGGCCGAGGAACTGGGCGTCGCGCATTTCCAGGCTTGTCTCCTCGTGCAATTCCCGCCGGGCCGCATCGAGCTGGGTTTCCCCGGGATCGATCTTGCCACCGGGCAATGACCATGCGCCGGTCGCTTTGCGCACCAGCAGGACTTTGCCGGCTTGCAGGCAAATGAGGGTCGAGTGTCGTTCCTTGCTGGTCATGTTCAGTACCTCCTGCAGAGGAGGCCGCAAACCGGTGGGCAAAGTTCAAACGCAACGCCAGGAGGGCACAGGGACGCGGGGTGGCCGCAGCTGTCATCCGTTACAGCGCGCGCACCATCTCCCAGAACGATGCGCCCACCCCGGTAATGCTTTCCCCGGCAATCAGCCCCGCTGCGGCGGTGATCGCAAACCGCTCTGTCACGCTCGGCCAACGGCAACTGACCAGCCACGTCAGCACCGCGCCAAGCCCCATCATCATGCTGATCGACGCCGGCAGAATGAACGCCAGCCCCAGTGCGGCGGTGCTCGGCAGCCAGCGCGCCACCCGCTGCGGCAGCCGGCTGTCGAGGGCGCCCAGCAGCACGCCTGCCGCGCTACCGGCCACGATTGCCCAACGCAGCGTCGGCGACAGCGTCCCAAGCCCTTGCGTCAATGTCTGGGCCACGGCCTTCCAGGTCGCCACGGCGGGTGCCGGCCATTGCTCGGTTAGCAGTTGTGCCTGTGGATCGGGAATCAGCATTCGATACACCAGCACCGCTACCACGCTGCCGATGAAGATGCCGAGGCACTGTGCAATGAGTTGCCGATGCGGTGTTGCGCCAATCGCCTGGCCAACCTTGAAGTCGTTCATCAGGTCGGTGGATTGCCCGGCCGCGCCGCCGGCCGTGTTGGCGCTCATCAGGTTGATCGCCACCTGGCCCGGGGCGACCAGGCCGAAGCCGAGCTGCGACAGCTTGCCGATGGCGCCGATCGGCGCAATGCCGGTGGCCCCCACCACGCGCGCGGCGACCACGGCAAGGCACACCGCCAGGGGAATGCTCAACAGCGCCATCCACCAGTCGATGCCGAACAGCAACACCTGTAGCGCTACCACCAGGACAATGGACAACAGCAACCCGGCAGCAGGCTTCGGGGAAACCCCCGTCCGCGCCTGCGAACCATTGTTTTGCAGCGCTTCGGTGGGCCTTTGCCTAGGCATTTGCAACAGGCGAACCGACAGTGAAGTCAGGGTCGCACAGACCATCAGGCTGACCCCCGGCCACAGCAGCCATTCCACCAGGGCTGCGAACTGAGGCCCGCTGGCATCCGGCGCCAGCACCACCAGCGCCTGTTCGATCAGCCACGGCGCCAGCCCGCCCCAGGCCAGGGCGGCACCGAGCAGTAGCGTCAGGCCCACGCGAATGCCGATGATGCCGCCGAAACCGACCAGCATCAGCGACGGGTCAAGCGTGAAGGTCAGGCGCTCGAGTACGGGCGTGGGGGCCCAGCGCGGAATGCTCCAGACGAAGCCGTCGATCCACTTCACCAGCCCCGACAACAACGCGGCGCTGCAGAGCACCTGGATGCGCGTCATGGCTTCGTGGCCTTGCTGGTAGATCTGTTGCAATGTCTCCAGGGTCGCCATGCCTTCGGGGAATTTCAGGCCATGGTCATTGAGCAAGGCGGGGCGCAGGTACCAGGCGATCCAGATGCCCAGGAAACTCACGGCGAACACCCAGGCCATCAGCGCCAGGGGGGCCAGCTGGTGACCGGTGAGCAGGGTGTAGGCGGGGATCGGCGCAACCAGCCCGCCGGAAACGATGGACGCGGCGGCCGAGGCCACGGTCTGGTTGATGTTGCTTTCGTGCAGCGTCCACGCCGGCCGGCCCCTGCTGCGCCCCGGCAGGCTCTGCCACACGGCGAAGCCGACCAGCAAGGCGATGATCGACATGTTGAACGACCAGCCAATCCTGAGGCCCGCGTACACGTTCGAGGGCGTGAGCAGGATGCCCAGCGCGATGCCGGTGAGCACCGCCCGCAGGCTCAGCTCACGCTCGACGCGAACCCGCGGCAGGTTGGTGGAAGGGGCATGTCCCATGGCAATCCTTTGTCGGTGCGGCGAGCGCGCTTTGCACAACTGAGCCCCGCTTGCCGCAAAGGTTCACTGGCGCTTGCGGTTGCGCCAGCGGCTGCCCCTCGCTCACCACTCGATGCGCTGGCCATCCCAGCCCCAGAAACTGCCAGTCTCGGTCGGCCCAAGTTGCCCCACCAGCTCGATCACACACTGGGCGGCAAACGCCGGGGCAAACAGTTTGCCCTCCGGCACGTTGCCTTGAAACGGCCGTGACAGCCGGGTATCGGTGGTGCCCGGGTGCACGGCCAGTACGGTAGCGGTGGGGTTTAGCCGTTTCAGTTCGATGCTGGCCGTATGCAGCAGCTGGTTCAGTGCCGCCTTGCTGGCACGGTAGCTGTACCAGCCGCCCAGGCGGTTGTCGCTGATCGAGCCGACCCGGGCCGAAAGCGCCGCGAAGGTGGCCGGTTGCCGGCGCAGCAGCGGCAGCAGGTGCTTGAGCAACAGCACCGGCGCGAACGCATTGGTGGCGAAGCTGGCCTGCAGGCCGGCCAGGTCCAGTTGTGCCAGTGACTTTTCCGCCTTGCTGCCTTCCTGATGCAGAATGCCCAGCGTACTGACCACCAGGTGCAGGTGCTCGCAGCCGTGGCCCACCTGCTGTGCCAGGGCCGCAAGCGCCTGCTCGTCGCGGGCATCGCAATCCACCAGCGACACGCGCCCAGCGTGCTGCCTGGCCAGGGCCAGCAACGCAGCATTGCTGCTGGCCTGGCGCGACACGGCCCAGACCTGGCGCACATCGTCGCGCGCCAGCAAGGTCGTGCACAACGCCAGGCCAATGCCCTCGCTGGCACCGCAAACCAGTACATTGGCCTGGCCCGGCAGCCCGGGAATGAGGTTCATGCCACACCTTCCAGCGGTGAGAGCGGCGCCAGTACCTTGTTCGCCACACCGAACGGCACGTGCACCATCGGCAGGTTGCCTGCCGGCGACTGCAGATGGCTACGCTGGTCATCGAAGAACACATGCGGCTTGAGAATCGACAATACCCTGGGTTTTTCCATCCCGCCGAGGAAGAAGCATTCGTCCGGCGAGACGCCCCAGTTCTTCAGTGTGGTCACTACCCGCTCATGCGCAGGTGCGTTGCGTGCAGTGACGATGGCGATCCGCAGGATCCGTTTGTACGTCGGGTCTTCGACAAGCTTCTGGTCTTCCAGCATGCGGATCAGCGACAGCTTGCGGTACAGGTCTGCCAGTGGCCCCGGCGTGTGCGGGGTGGCCATGTGCATGCGCTCATGCTTCTGGAACTCGTCCAGGCTGTTGTCGCGCTTGTACACGCTCTCCGCTTCGTCGTCGGCGATCACTCCATCGAAGTCGAAAGCCACCCGTAACTCGGTGTCGATCTCGTCATCGTAGATGCGCGTCGGCAGCACCCGCCCGGCCGGGTAGTTGGCGTCGATGGCCTTCTGCACGTCTTCCTCGTTGGCGCTGAGAAACAGCGAGGCATTGAACGCCGGGATGTACTCGTAAGGCGAGCGACCGGACATGAACGCCGCGCGGGTGATGTCCAGCTGGTAATGGTCGATCGAGCGAAACACCCGCAGGCCGGTTTCCGGCGAGTTGCGCGACAGTAGCACCACTTCCACCGGCAATTGCTCGGGGAACGCCTGGTTGATGCTCAGGAAGCGACGAATGAACGGGAATGCCACGCCCTTGGGGAAGGGTTCGTCCAGGTTCTGCTGCTGGTGCTGGCGGTAGGCCTCGACGCCCTCGGCCTGGTAGATGGCGTCCGAGACGGTGAGGTCGAACAGCGCACTCGAAGCTACGCCGATGACCAGCTTCTGTTCGATGGGGTAGGGCATGTAGCAACTCCTGGGCCTGTGCTGAAGGCAAGTGTACCCTGTGGGCGCGGGTTCACCCGCCAAGGATCCTTTTGCAGGGTGCGTGCGGGGCCGTGCTAGCCAAGCCGGGCCAGGTCGGCAGGCCCAGCGTTGTGAAGCTGCTGGACCAGAAAGTCGACGAACACCCGCACCCGCGCCGGCATCGCCGGGCCACCGACGAACACGGCATGGATCGGCTCGCGATCACCCGGGTTGTAGGCTTCCAGCAACGGTACCAGGCGCCCGCTGGCGAGGTCATCGGCGACGGTGAAGGTACCGATGCGGGCAACCCCGGCGCCGAGCGTGGCCAGTTGCGCCAGGGCTTCGCCACTGCTGCATTCGATATTGCCGCTGACTTTCAGTGCAAAGACCTGCCCGTCGCGCTGGAACGGCCAGTCCGGCGCGGCGCGACGGAAGTTGAAGCGCAGGCAGTTGTGCCGGGCCAGGTCTTCCGGCACCCGGGGCGTGCCACAGCGCTGCAGGTAGTCGGGGGAGGCGACGATGACCTGGCCGGTCTCGCCAATGGCGCGGGCGCTCAACGAGCTGTCCGGCAGCGGGCCGAAGCGTAGCGCCACGTCGGCCTGACCGCCGGGGATGTCGGCTATCTCGTCGCTGAGGGTCAGGTCGACCAGCACCTGTGGGTAGCGTGCGCTGAACGCTGCCAACAGCGGGACCACGGTCAGCCGGCCATGCCCTAGCGCAGCGCTGACCCGCAAACGCCCGCGTGGCACGCCCTGGTCGGTAATGGCTTGTTCCACTTCGTCCAGGTCGGCCAGCACCCGCCGTGCGCCGCGCAGGTACGCCTCGCCTTCAGGGGTCAGGGTGAGCGCCCGGGTGGTGCGCAGCAGCAGGCGAGTGCCCAGGCGCTGTTCGGTACGGGCCAGGATGCGGCTGACCGCCGAAGGCGTCAGGCCCAGCGACCGTGCTGCGGCGGACAGGCTGCCCGCTTGCGCCACCTTGGCGAATATTTCCATCTCTCCGGATCGTCCGCTGAAATCCATTTGTGCCTCATCAGCAAAGGTGGTTCGCAAAAATGCAGTCTAGTGCAGCCTGACGGTGGATCGTAGCATTTGCAGCACAGATAAGGAGTTTGCCATGCGTATCAATCCACCACTTGTCGCACTCGCCATCGGTGCCTTCGGCATTGGCGTCACCGAGTTCGCCCCCATGGGCATGTTGCCCAGTATCGCCACCGACCTTGGCGTCTCGATCCCGGCCGCGGGGTTGCTGGTCAGTGCCTATGCCATCGGTGTGCTGATCGGCGCCCCGCTGATGACTCTGGCCACGGTGAAAGTCCCGCGGCGTTACCTGCTGATCGGGCTGATGGCCATCTTCACCCTCGGCAACCTGCTGTCAGCCCTGGCCGACGACTACGCCAGCCTGCTGGTTGCGCGCGTGGTTACCTCGCTCAACCACGGTGCCTTCTTTGGCATCGGTTCGATCGTCGCAGCCAGCGTGGTGCCGCCCGACAAGCGCGCTGGGGCGGTGGCAGCGATGTTCATGGGCCTGACCCTGGCCACCATCGGCGGCGTGCCGCTGGCGACCTGGTTCGGTGAACTGCTCGGTTGGCGTACAGCATTCTGGGGCATGGCCGGGCTCGGCCTGGTTGCCATGGCCTGCCTCTGGTACGCGCTGCCCAATGTGCAGTCGCCCAAGGGTGACGGGGCCATGGCCGAGCTTCGTGTGCTCGGTCGCGGGCCGGTGCTGGCGGCATTGCTGCTGACCGTGGTGGGTTCCAGTGCGATGTTCACGGTGTTCACCTACATCGCGCCGATCCTGCAGCGCGAGGCGGCCGCGTCCACCACGTTCGTGACAGCCATGCTGGTGCTGTTCGGCGTCGGCCTGACCTTGGGCAACGTGTGGGGCGGCAAGGCGGCGGACCGTTCGGTCGATCGCACCTTGATCGTGTCACTGGCCACCCTGATCGCCGTACTGCTGGTGTTTCCGCTGGTGCTGGGCTGGTCGCTGCCGACGGCATTGGCGATCCTGGTGTGGGGGGCTGCCAGCTTCGCCCTGGTGCCACCGCTGCAGATGCGCGTGATGGAAGCGGCCAAGGATGCGCCCAACCTGGCCTCGGCGGTGAACATTGGGGCATTCAACCTGGGCAATGCGATTGGCGCAGCGCTGGGCGGGGCGGTCATCAATGCCGGGCTGGGCTATCCGGCGATTGCCCTGGCGGGGGCGGCGACGGCAGCGCTTGGGTTGTTGATGGTGCTGATGTTTGCCTGGCGTGGACGGGGGCAGGCGCTGGCGGGGCGGGCAGCCGCGTAGGACGTGGGGCTGCTTTGCGGCCCTGCGTGGGCGCGCCCGCTCCCACAGGTATGGCGCGGGGGTGAGCAGGTGCGCAGGGCTGCCGGGAGGGGCGTCAACGGCTGGCTGTCACGGCGTACCGTTGCGGCCATGCAGGTGATAGGCCGGGCGCTCGCTCAGCCGTTCGTAGTAATCGCGCACGGCCGGCAAGTGCGGGTGCTCCAATGGCGTTTCGAACCAGCGGTTCACCGACAGGCCGATGGGGATGTCGGCCAGGGTGAACTGACTGCCGGCCACATAGGCGCCGGTAGTGGCCAGTTGGCCGTCGAGGATGCGCATGTAGCGCGCCCAGTCCGCGCAACCGGCGGCGAGGGCCTGCGGGTCCTGGTGGGCCGGCGAGTGCCTGACCAGCGACATGAACGCGTAGCTCCAGGCGCGGTTGAGGTCCGAAGCCTGCCAGTCGATCCACTGGTCGATCCTGGCGCGGGCCTGCGCCTCGCTGGGGTAGAACGCAGTCGCACCGTAGCGTGCGGCCAGGTAGCGGATGATGCTGTTGGATTCCCATAGGGTGAAGTCGCCATCCTGGATCACCGGGACCATGGCGTTGGGATTCAGCGCGAGGAACTCGGCGCTGTCCGTGGGCTGGAAGCCGGCGCCCCAGTCTTCGCGCTCGTAGGCGACCTCGAACTCGGCGCACGCCCACAGCACTTTTCGTACATTGATCGAAGAGGCTCTGCCCAGTATCCGCAACATGCTATTCGTCCTTGTGTCGGGGGAGGTTGATCGTCCGTCACTGCCGTGGCCTGGTCAAGCGGCAGGCGCAAGCGACCGGATCAGGCTTGCCTGGGGCGCGCGAACTTGGCACCCTTGGCCGGTTTGCAGCGTCGCTATCACACAGAAGGAAGTACGCATTGAGCTGGGACAAGGTGGGGAAACTCCTCGTAGCCGTACTGGTCGGCCTGGTGGTCCTGTTGGCCGCTTACGGGCTGCTCAGAGGCAGCCCGCGCCTGGAGGCAGCGCTGACCTACGCCTACCTCACCTATCCCAGCCAGTTCAGCGAACGTATCAGCAAGGCCAGCGAGCAGCTCAAGTACGAGCAGTTGCAGGCGCGTATCAACGCCATCAGCCAAGGCGGGCTGAGCCCCGACCAGGTGGAGCGGTTGGTCGAGATGGCCCAGGCACCCTATACCCAGTTGTTCGCCAAACCGTTCGAGGCCGGGTTGGTCGACCACCGTACCGGCTTGCTCGTCGAACTGCGCAATCGCGGGGACGCGCCGGTGCGCCAGGTGAAAATCCGCCTGCCAGCCAAGGGCCTGGTGCAGGTGCGCGACGCGGCTGGCAACGACACCATCGTCGAGGCCGCGACTGCCCAGGTGGATATCCCGGCCATAGAGCCTGGTGGCGCGTGCAAGGTATGGGTGTATTTCGATGCGGACTACACCCAGATCCGCCAGGGCGGGATCAGCATCAGCCACGCCGACGGCGAGGCTGACGTGCAGGTCTACCGCGAAGTCATCGGTTTCCCGGCCTGGGTAGCGCGCTACAGCCGCGAGTTGATGGTGCTGCTGGGGGTAATGGCTTTCACTGTGCTGGGCCTGGGGTATGCCTGCCTGGCGCGCCGGAGCCCGCGCCAGGTGCGGCCTCTGTAGACGGCGGCGGTGCTGACGAGGTGTGCCCGGCGCTCAATAGTCGCCAGCGTGCAGCGCCAGGCTTTGCCGCAACTGCTCGATCACGGCCAGGCGCAGGCCTTGCGGTGCCCGCACGCGGATCGAGCCAGCTTGAGACAACAGCCAGCCCATCAGCGCCCGGTTGTCGTCGACCGTGGCCACCAGCGTGGCACCGCCGTCCGCGTGCGCTGTCAGTTGCATGTCCACGGCCAGTGGCTGCGCTTGCAGGCGTCGGGCCAGCCCGTCGTCGACCCAGGCATGCAGTTCGACCCGCTGCGGGGGTGTCAGCACGTCAGGTTGCAGTTGCTGTGCTTCCGCCAGGCTCAGGCCGGGCTGCCAGTACCAGCCGTAAGGCATGCCTTTGCTGTTGCACTGCAGCGGGAACAGCGCCGCGAGTTCGACCAGGTCGCGTTCAACGGTACGTTTGCTGGTGGTGTAGCCCACGGTTTTCAAGGCAGATTGCAACTGGGTAGAACTCATCCCGGGGTGACGGCCGGGTAGCAGCTTGAGCAGTTGCCATTGGCGGGCAATGGTGTGGCGGGTAGGGTGGCTGGGCAAAAGGTTCGTCCTTGAAAGCAGGCTGGCAACTTGGCCTGAGTGGTAGCGTTTAGCTATCGCAGCATACCTTTTCACAGGATGGGATCCAAGTTTTCGCGCGCCTCAGTGCCGGCCAGCCCTGTTGCAAACAGTGAAATCGAGCGCTGAACATGCGCCGCCAATAGCCTGCCAGAAAAACGCGCCCTACATCCCACCCCGCCGCACATGCTTCACCAACACCTTCTCCAGCAACTCCCACATCGCCGGCTCGGTACTGAACGCCACGTTGAAGCGCATCCATCCGGTCGCCTTGGCGTCGACCATGAACAGCTGCCCGGGCCCGAGCATGATGCCTTTCTCCAACGCGTCATCCAGCAACGCCGCACTGTCCGGAATCGCCGGGTGGCGGGTCCAGATGTACATGCCCTCGTCCGACTCGGTGAACAACTCGAAGCCCAGCCGGTGCAGGTGCCGGCCTACTTCCTGGTGCGCCTCGGCCAGGCGCTGGCGCAGGCGTTTGAGGTGCTTGCGCCAGCGCCCGTCGATGATCGCGGCATACACCACGCGCTCCATCACCTGCGAGGTGGTCAGGCCCGAGCGCATCTTCAGGTGCAGCAGTTTCTGCATCAGCTCGGGGTTGGCCAGCAGGTAGCCGACCCGCACATTCGGCGAAATGCTCTTCGAGTAGCTGCCCACGTACACCACCTGCTGCAGGTGATCGAGGCTGGCCAGGCAAGGCTGCGGTTCGGCGACCATGTCGGCGTACAGGTTGTTTTCCACCAGGCGGAAGCCATGCTGGCTGGCCAGTTGCAGCAGGCGGTGCAGTTGCGGCAGCGGGGTGCGTGAGCAGGTCGGGCTGTGCAGGTGCGGCTGGGTGAAGAACGCCGTCGGGCGGTGGTGGGTGAGCAGCAGCTCCAGCTGGTTCAGGTCATAGCCTGCCGGCGTGCGCGGCACGCCGACCAGGGTCGCGCCCTGGGTGCGCAGGATGCTCATCAGGTTGGGGTAGCCTGGGTCGTCCACCAGCACCACATCGCCCGGGCGCACCAGCGTGCGCGCTGCCAGGTCCAGGGCCTGGCTGGCGCCGTGGGTGAGCATCAGTTGCGCCGGGTTGGCGACGATCGACAGTTCCTGCTGCAGGTTCTGCGCCGTCAGCGCACGCAATTCCGGCAGGCCCATGGGGTCGCCATAGCCCGACAGCTCCAGCGGGCTCCCGGCCACCTGGCGCAGGCCGCGGCGCAGGCCGTCTTCGTACATCCAGTCGTTGGGCAGCCAGCCGCACCCCGGCTTGAACGGCAACTGGCGGATTTCGAAGATCTGCTGCAGGTACCACTCGGAGTTGAACGTTGGTCGACTTGTGTCGACCTCGGCATTGTGCGCGTCCAGCAGCTCGCCTGCTGCGCGGTTGACGAAAAACCCGGCATTGCCACGGCTCACCAGCAGGCCTTGGGCGACCAGGCGGTCGTAGGCCTCGACCACGGTGAAGGTGCTGACCGAATAGGTCGCGGCAAAGGCGCGAATGGACGGGACCTTGGCGCCTGGCTTGAGGGTCTGGTTATCGATCAACTCGCGCAGGCCATCGATGATCTGGTTGACCAGCGGCGTGGAGGAGTCTGGATGTAATTGCAGCATTCGGGGCCTTCAGGGTGTGTAACGCCAGGCGCTGAGGCGGTGTATTGCATCGGCGACCTATACAGTGCAGTGCGAGTTTCATGCCACTGTGCATGGTTCTCTGCGCCGGACATTTTTACATTAGGTGTCAGATATCGCCACCTAAAGCATGTTCAGTTCGCCCCAGGCGTCAGTCCTGGGGCGCGTCAGCAGGCCGCCATGGAAGGCCTGCGTGTGTTCGTCACACACCATCCTGCCCGCATTAGCACTGATGTACAGGTGAAACCGCCAGCCATCGGGGTTTCACAGTTTTCCTTGGATAAAAAGAAGCACGGGGTACACAACTGATGGACGCAACATCTACAACCACCACCGCGAAAAGCGGGCACGAGAGCAAACTCAGTGCCTCGCTCAAGTCGCGCCACCTGACGATGATGTCGATCGCCGGGGTTATCGGCGGCGCCTTGTTCGTCGGTTCCGGCAGCGTGATCCATAGCGCCGGCCCAGCCGCTGTCCTGGCCTACCTGGCAGGTGGCATCCTGGTGGTACTGATCATGCGCATGCTGGGTGAAATGGCGACGTCCTCGCCGGACACCGGTTCGTTCTCCACCTACGCCGACCGCGCCATCGGCCGTTGGGCCGGTTTCACCATCGGCTGGCTGTACTGGTGGTACTGGGTCATCCTCATGGCCTGGGAAGCCTATGTGGCAGGCAAGATCCTGCATGGGTTCTTCCCCGATGTCAGCGTCAACGTGTTCGTGCTGGCCACGACCCTGTTGCTGATCACCGTCAACTTCTTCAACGTCAAGCACTACGGTGAGTTCGAGTTCTGGTTCGCCCTGATCAAGGTGATCGCGATCGTCTGCTTCCTGATCGTGTGTACCGCGGCAGTGCTGAATATCTGGCAGTTCGGTGAAGTGCGGGGCATCAGCCACCTCACGGCCGAAGGCTTCATGCCCAATGGCATCACCACCGTGATTGGTGCCTTGCTCGGGGTGATGTTCGCCTTCCTCGGCGCGGAAATCGTTACCATCGCCGCTGCCGAAGCCAAGGACCCGGCCACGCAGATCGTCAAGGCGACCAACTCGGTGGTCTGGCGGGTGTGCCTGTTCTATGTCGGCTCGATCTTCCTGATCGTCTGCCTGGTACCGTGGAACGACCCGCAGCTGGGCGTTTCCGGTTATGGCGCCTATCGCCGTACCCTGGAACTGCTGGGCGTGCCGTACGCCGAGCTGCTGATGAACTTCGTCGTGCTGACCTCGGTAAGCAGCTGCCTGATCTCCGGCCACTATACCGCTTCGCGCATGCTGTTCTCCCTGGCCCAGCGTGGCGACGCGCCATCGTTCTTCAAGATCACCCGCGCGGGTACCGGTGTACCCGTGTACGCGATCATGGGGTCGTGCGCGGTGGCCATCGTCTGCGCCCTGATCAACTTCAGCGAGACCCTGCGCCCGAAGGACGTGCTCGAAACCCTGATGAACACCACCGGCATGATCGCCCTGCTGGTGTACCTGGTGATCGCCTTCTCGCAGCTGCGCATGCGCCGCAAGCTGATCGCCGAAGGCAAGGAAGTACGCCTGAAGATGTGGCTGTTCCCATGGCTGACCTACCTGGTGATCGCTTTCATCGTCGCCGCCCTGGTGACCATGGCCTTCATGCCTGACTACCAGATCCTGGTCGTCTCCACCGGTATCGCTGCGGCGATCGTGGTGGCGATGGGTGTGGTGCACCAGATTCGTTCTGGCAAGCAGCACTAAGCGTCATTCGCTTCGCGAAACGGCCGGCTCCCGCGGGGACCCGGCCGTTTCGCGTTGTTGGGCATGGTTTTTTTCCGCTGGCAGGTGAAAGCGCTGGTTCATCCACGGCGAGCCAAGCAGGGCGGCGGTGGCGATCAGGGCGAGGATGGCAAGGGCCAGATAAGTCTTCATGCGCATGCAAGGAATGACCTGCAAGCGCGTCAGCCAGTTCCGCTCGCCCGCAGATCGCAATATGCTGCCCCCATTACCCGCCTGAAGGAGTTGCCCATGGCCTGGTCTGCCAACCAGTATTCCCTGTTCGAAGACGAGCGCACCCGCGCCGTGCGCGACCTGCTCGGCGCCGTGCCGCCACGCCCGGTACGCCACGCCACCGACCTGGGGTGCGGCCCCGGCAACTCCACCGAGGTGCTGTTGCAACGTTACCCGGACGCCCAGGTCAGCGCACTGGACAGCGACCCGGACATGATCGACAAGGCCCGCGAACGCAAGCGGCTGTGCATCCCCCGGGTGCGCACGCTGGTTGCCGACATCGCCGACTGGTCCGCCGCCGAGCCCCAGGACCTGATCCTGGCCAATGCCTCGCTGCAATGGCTCCCGGACCATGCATCACTGTACCCGCACCTGGTGCGCCAATTGAGCGAAGGCGCCAGCCTGGCGGTACAGACCCCGGACAACCTTGACGAGCCGGCCCACCGGCAATTGCGCGAGATTGCCAGCCAAGGCCCCTGGGCAGCCAAGTTCGCCGATTTCCAGCTGCCGCCGCGGCACAACGCGGCGTTCTACTACGACCTGCTCAGCCCTTTGTGCGCGCGGGTGGATGTGTGGCGCACCACCTATCACCACCCGTTGCTGGGTGGCGCCGAAGCGGTGGTGGAATGGTTCAAGGGTTCGGCACTGCGGCCTTATCTGGCCAGGCTCGACGCGCAGGAGCAGGCTGACTTCCTGCAGATGTACCTGCAGGCCATGCAGCGCGACTACCCGCCAGCCACCGATGGCAAGGTGCTGTTGCCGTTCCCGCGCTTGTTCGTGGTTGCTACCCGCTAGGGCGGCGCCAGCGCCAGGCCACGTAGCTGTAGATGCCGAGGTTGAGCAGCAGCACGACACTGCCCAGCACCAGCTGGACAGAGGGTGTCAGCCCGGCGGGGTAGATCAGCGGCCAGATGTAATGGTCGATGAAGCCGCCCTGGTAGCCCGCGTCACCGGCCGCGTTGCGCATGTGGTTTTCCCAGGCAGTCAGCGGGCAACCCAGGTGCAGGTATTCCACCGCCAGGCCCCAGGCCAGGGCTGGCAGATGCAGCAGCAGGGCGGCGCGCCAGCGCAGCACCAGCAGGCCGCCGAACAGCACCAGCAGGATGAACGCCAGGTGCAGCAGCAGCAAGGTGTCGGCGGCGAGGCGCAAGTGCATGGTGTGAGTGCCGGAGGCGGTGGTTATCCCAGCATAGCCGGGTTGCCTGTACTGGCCTCACAGCGCTTCCTCAACCGTCTGCAGGAAGGTCGCCACCACCCGCCGCGTGCGCTGTTCGCTCAGGCACACCAAGGTCTCGGTCAGGTACCGCTGGCAATCGACGATGGGCAACGCACACACGCGCGCATCGGCACCAAACTCCGCCGCCGACACCACCCCCACGCCAATCCCCACCACCACGGCTTCGCGTGCTGCTTCCCGGCCTTCAACCTGGATCGCCGGGCGAATCCGCAACCCGGCCCGTTGCATTTCCTGCTCCAGCGTCTGCCGCGTCACCGAGCCGGGTTCGCGCAGCACCAGCGGCATATCGTCCAGGTCCGCCAGGCTGATCGAGCCACGGCTGGCCCACGGGTGCTGGTGCGAGACGAACGCCACCATCGGGTCGCGGCGCAGCGGCAGGCAATGCAGGCGTTCGTCGTCGACATCCCGCCCCAGCAGGGCCAGGTCGGCCTGGTAACTGAACAGCCGGGCCAGCGATTCATCGGTGTTGCCGGTTTCGACCTTCACCTGAATGCCGGGGTAGCGTTGGCAGAAGCGGGCGATCTGCGGCAGCACGTGCACCGGCGCATCCACTGCCAGCACCAGGCTGCCGGTGTGCAGGGCGCGCGAGTCCTGCAACAGTTCATGCGCCTCGGCCTCGCAGGCGAACAGGCGCTGGCTGATGCCCAGCAGGCGCTCACCCAGGTCGGTGAGCTGTACCGAACGTTTGTTGCGGTGAAACAGCAATACGCCAAAACGCTCCTCCAGCTTGCGCACCTGGTCGGATACTGCCGGCTGGGTAAGAAACAGCTTTTCGGCCGCGCGGGTAAAGCTGCCGTGCACGGCTACGGCGTGAAAGGCCTTGAGTTGTGCGTGGGAAACCGACATGACCACCTCAGTAACAAGCCAGGCTTATGTGTGTAATACGATAAATCGATTTTATTTATCAGTCAGCAGCTGTTTCCATACCTTTCAGCCCGACGCAGGTACCACAAGTGCCGCCAGGGCCATGACGCCCACACGGCGCCATCTGACCCGATGACAGCCTCGTCATCGCTGTGCGTAACACAAGAACAAGACAGGCGTTTCTTCACATTCTGCCGGCACACTTGAGCAAGAGGTCAGACTTAAATGAACCAATCACTAGCCACGTTGAAACGCTGGCGCATTCAGATCTTCGCCATCACCTGGCTGGCCTACGCCGCCTTCTACTTCACCCGCAAGGCCTTCTCGGTGGCCAAGCTGGGCATCGCCGAAGACCCGGATTTCATGCTCGACAAGGCCGCCATGGCCAACCTCGACGCGATTTACCTGGCCGCCTATGCCGTGGGCCAGTTCACCTGGGGCATGCTCGCCGACCGCTTCGGCCCGCGCGTGGTGGTGCTCGGTGGCCTGCTGATTTCCGCCGGCGCCGCCGTGGTGATGGGCAGCTACGCTACCTTCCCGATCTTCGCCACCTGCATGCTGGTGCAGGGCCTGGCGCAATCCACCGGGTGGGCGGGGTTGTGCAAGAACATCGGCAGTTTCTTCCCCGCCGTGCAGCGCGGCCGGGTGCTCGGGTTGTGGAGTTCCTGCTATGCCTTCGGCGGCCTGGTGGCCTCGCCATTCGCCGGTTGGTGGGCCTACACCCTGGTCGGCACCTGGCACGCGGCGTTTTTCTCCAGCGCTGCCGTGGTGGCGCTGGTGGCTGTGCTGTTCTTCTTCCTGCAGCGCAACAAGCCTGAGGACGTCGGCCTGCCGGCGGTCGAGCCCGAACCACAGAGCATGGCCCCGGGCGGCAACCTGTGCAGCCTGTGGGCGCCATTGAAGGAAATCTTGCGCAACCGCACGGTGCTGACCCTGGGGCTCGCCTACTTCCTGTTGAAACCGGCGCGCTACGCCATCCTGCTGTGGGGGCCGGTGATCGTCTTCGAGCAGATGCCGTCGGTCGGCAAGGTAGGCGCAGCGATCATCCCAACGGCGTTCGAACTGGCCGGGCTGCTTGGGCCGATCCTGATCGGCCTGGCATCGGACAAACTGTTCAGTGCCCGGCGCATGCCGGCCTGCGTGATCAGCCTGGTCCTGCTGACCGTGACCCTGGCGGCGTTCATGGCGGCCATGGACACCGGCAGCGTGGTGCTGGTGGTGGCCCTGCTGTTCGTCATGGGCCTGACCCTGTACGGGCCGGACTCGATGATCAGCGGCGCGGCAGCCATCGACTTCGGCACCGCCAAGGCCGGCGCCACCGCGGCGGGCTTCGTCAACGGCTGCGGTTCGGTGGGGGCCGTGCTGGGCGGGCTGCTACCGGGCTACTTCGACGGTGTCACGGTGTTCATCGTGTTCGCCGGCTGTGCGCTGTTCTCGGCCCTGGTGCTGCTGCCGCACTGGAACAGCCGGCCGGCCAGCGCCGCGCAGAGCGCCGAGCTGGCACCGAACACCAGCCTGGCAATCAAGCCAATGCGTACCTGAAAGGAAAGCGAGCGAATGAGACCCTTCTGGCTGCAACAGGCCCTGGATTCGGCACAGGAAGCGGTGTGCCCGCCATTGTCGGGCGATGCCCGTTGCGATGTGTGCATCGTCGGTGGCGGCTACACCGGCCTTTGGACGGCGCTGATGCTCAAGGAGGCGCAGCCGGCCCTGGACATCGTGCTGATCGAGGCCGATATCTGCGGTGCCGGTGCCAGTGGGCGCAACGGTGGTTGCGCGTTGTCCTGGTCGGCCAAGTACTTCACCCTCGAGCGTCTGTTCGGCGTGGCCGAGGCGGTGCGCCTGGTGCGCGAGTCGGAGCGCAGCATTGGCGAGATTGGTGCATTCTGCGCAGCCAATGGCATCGACTGCGACTACCGCCTGGATGGCACGCTGTACACTGCCACCAATTCGGCCCAGGTCGGTGCCACCGATGCGGTGATCGCTGCGCTGCAGCGCCAGGGTATCAATTCGTTCCGCCGCCTGCCGCTCGACCAGGTGCAGCGCCTGGCGGGCTCGGCACGGCACCTGGAGGGCTGGTTCTCGCCGGCCGCCGCCACGGTGCAGCCGGGCAAGCTGGTGCGCGGCCTGCGCCGGGTGGCCTTGCAGCGGGGTGTGCGCATTCATGAAGGCACGGCCATGACCGGCCTGGAGCATGGTGCCCCGGTGCAGGTGCGCACCACCCATGGCACGCTGCGCGCCGAGCGCGTGGTGCTCGGCCTGAATGCCTGGATGGCGCGGGCCTTCCCGCAGTTCGAACGCAGCGTGGCGATCGTTTCCAGCGACATGGTCATCACCGAACCGTGCCCCGACCTGCTGCGCCAGATCGGCCTGGACAGCGGTATCAGCGTGCTCGACTCGCGCATCTTCGTGCATTACTACCACAACACCTGTGATGGGCGGCTGATGCTCGGCAAGGGCGGCAATACCTTTGCCTATGGCGGGCGCATGTTGCCGGTATTCGACCAGCCCTCGCCGTACCAGCCCCTGTTGCGCGAAAGCCTGGGCGGGTTTTTCCCGGCGTTGGCCGAAGTGCCGCTGGCGGCCAGCTGGAACGGGCCATCGGACCGTTCGGTAACCGGTTTGCCATTCTTTGGCCGGCTGGACGGGCAGGGCAACGTGTTCTACGGCTTTGGTTACTCCGGCAGCGGTGTCGGCCCGTGCCACATGGGCGGTCAGATCCTGTCCTCGCTGGCACTGGGGCTGGACAACCCATGGACCCGCTCGCCGCTGGTCAACGGGCCGCTGGGCTGGTTCCCGCCCGAGCCGATCCGCTACCTCGGCTCGCTGCTGGTGCGCAATGCCATCCGCCGCAAGGAACGCGCCGAGGACCGTGGGCTGCGGCCGCGGAGGCTGGATGTGCGGCTGGCGCGGTTTGCGGCAGCGGCGGGTAAAGCCGATAAAGGCTGATGAGATTTCTTGTCGAACACAGGCCGGAGGGCGTATAAACTGCACCCACTTTTGGCCGGTCGCTTCCTGAACCGGCCGCTGAAACAAGAGAATCGACATGGGCGCACAGTGGAAAGCCAAACATAAAGAAGCCGCGGCCAACGCCAAAGGCAAGATCATGGGCAAGCTGTCCAAAGAGATCCAGATCGCCGCCAAGTCCGGCGCCGACCCTGACATGAACCCGCGCCTGCGCCTGGCCATCGAGCAGGCCAAGAAGGCCTCGATGACCCGCGAAACCCTGGAACGCGCCATCCGCAAGGGCGCGGGCCTGGACGGCGATGCCGTGCAGTACTCGGCGGTCAGCTACGAAGGCTTCGCCCCGCACCAGGTGCCGCTGATCGTCGAGTGCCTGACCGACAACGTCAACCGCACCGTCGCACAGATCCGCGTGCTGTTCCGCAAGGGCCAGCTGGGTGCCAGCGGCTCGGTGGCCTGGGACTTCAACCACGTCGGCCTGATCGAAGCCACCGCCAACGGTGACGCCGACCCGGAAATGGCGGCCATCGAGGCCGGTGCCCAGGACTTCGAGGAAGGCGACGAAGAAGGTTCGACCCTGTTCATCACCGACACCACCGACCTGGATGCGGTGCAGAAGGCCCTGCCGGAACATGGCTTCACCGTGACCTCGGCGAAGATCGGCTACACCCCGAAGAACCCGGTCAGCGCAGCCAGCCTGAGTGCCGAGGCGCTGGCCGAGGTGGAAGCGTTCCTCGAGGCCATCGACGAGAACGATGATGTACAGAACGTGTACGTCGGCCTGACTGACTGATCCGTGTAATCGGGGCCGCTTCGCGGCCCATCGCGACGCAAGGCCGCTCCTGCAGGGGCGGTTTCCGACATAGGCTCGGCTGGCCCCTGCAGGAGCGGCCTTGTGTCGCGAAACGAGGGCAAGGCCCTTGCCCGCAGTCTGGAGCCGAACCCGATGAACCCCACCTTCGCCTCCCTCAGCCTCGCCCACCTGCGTACCCTCGACCACCTGTTGCAGCTGAAGAACCTCAGCCACGCCGCCAAGCGCCTGGGCGTCAGCCAGTCCGCCCTGAGCCGCCAGCTGGCCCACCTGCGCGAAGCCTTCGACGACCCTTTGCTGGTTCGCCAGGGCCGTGGCTACGTGCTCAGCGAGCACGCCGAAGCGCTGGTCGAACCTTTGCGCCAGATACTCGAAGAGCTGCACGCCCTGCGCCAGCCCGCAGTGTTCGACCCGGCGCGTTGCGAGCGGCGCTTCTGCCTGGCCGCTTCGGACTACGTGGCCGATCACATGCTGCCGCTGCTGGTGGCGGCGCTGGAGCGCGAAGCCCCGGGCGTATCGCTGGAATACCGGACATGGCAAGCCGGCCAGTACGCCTTGCTGGCCAGTGGCGAGATCGACCTGGCCACCACCTTGTTCGACGAGTCGCCGCCCAACCTGCACGGTCGCCTGCTTGGCGAGGACCGCGCGGTGTGCCTGATGCGCCACGACCACCCGCTGGCCGCCTGCGGCGCGCTCAGCCAGGCCGACTACCTGGCGCACAAGCATGTGCGAATTTCCGGCGGTGGCGACAAGGACAGTTTCATCGACCGCCACCTGCGCGCCCAAGGGCTGCAGCGGCGGGTCAGCCTGGAAGTGCCGTTCTTTTCCGCCACCGTGCAGGTGATCGCCAACAGCCAGGCGCTGGCCACCGTGCCGGAACACATCGCCCGGCAGCTGTGCCGCCTGCATCCGCTGGCCTGGCGGCCGCTGGGCTTCATCGACCACAGCCAGCGCTACTGGGTGGTGTGGCACCAGCGCCTGCAGGCTTCGGCAGAGCATCGCTGGCTGCGCAACCGGGTGTTCGAGTTGTGGCGCCAGTCGCAGTTCGGTGTGCAGGGCGGGCATGCGGGTTTGCCATAGCAGGTATGCGCAAGGCGGGGTTATTCACTTCGGGACAGGTGCCTAGACTAGGGCCATTGTGCTGCCTGTAGCGGCCTCTTCGCGGGTAGACCCACTCCTACAAACGATGCAGTACCTGTAGGAGCGGGTTTACCCGCGAAGAGGCCAGTACAGGCACCGACCCACCCACAGGAGCCCCCACGTGACCCCCGAACAATTCCGCCAGTACGGCCACCAACTGATCGACCTGATCGCCGACTACCGCCAGACCGTCGGCGAACGCCCGGTCATGGCCCAGGTCGAGCCCGGTTACCTGAAGGCCGCCTTGCCCGGCAGCGCCCCGCAGCAAGGCGAACCCTTCGAAGCGATCATCGACGACGTCAACCAGTTGGTGGTGCCCGGCCTGTCCCACTGGCAGCACCCGGATTTCTACGGCTACTTTCCTTCCAACGGTACCCTGTCATCGGTGCTCGGCGACTTTCTCAGCACCGGCCTGGGCGTGCTTGGCCTGTCCTGGCAGTCCAGCCCGGCCCTGAGCGAGCTGGAGGAAACCACCCTCGACTGGCTGCGCCAGCTGCTCGGCCTGTCCGACCAGTGGAGCGGGGTAATTCAGGATACCGCGTCGACCAGCACCCTGGTGGCGCTGATCTGTGCCCGTGAACGCGCCAGCGACTACGCCCTGGTGCGTGGTGGCCTGCAAGCCCAGACCAGGCCGCTGGTCGTCTACGTCAGTGCCCATGCCCACAGCTCGGTGGACAAGGCGGCGCTGCTGGCCGGTTTTGGCCGCGACAACATCCGCCTGATTCCGACCGACGAACACTACGCCTTGCGCCCGCAAGCACTGCAGGCGGCCATCGAACACGACCTGGCCGCCGGTAACCAGCCCTGCGCCGTGGTAGCCACTACCGGCACCACCGCCACCACGGCCCTCGACCCGCTGCGCCTGATCGGCGAAATCGCCCAGGCCCATGGCCTGTGGCTGCATGTGGATTCGGCAATGGCCGGCTCGGCGATGATCCTGCCGGAATGCCGCTGGATGTGGGATGGCATCGAGCTGGCCGACTCGGTGGTGGTCAATGCGCACAAGTGGCTGGGCGTCGCCTTCGATTGCTCGATCTACTACGTGCGCGACCCGCAGCACCTGATACGGGTGATGAGCACCAACCCCAGCTACCTGCAGTCGGCGGTGGATGGCGAGGTGAAGAACCTGCGTGACTGGGGCATCCCGCTGGGGCGGCGGTTCCGCGCGCTTAAGCTGTGGTTCATGTTGCGTAGCGAGGGCGTTGAAGCGTTGCAGACGCGGTTGCGCCGTGACCTGGACAATGCCCAGTGGCTGGCTGCGCAGGTCAATGCGGCGGCGAATTGGGAAGTGCTGGCGCCCGTGCCGTTGCAGACCTTGTGCATTCGCCATCGGCCGGCGGGGCTGGAAGGCGAGGCGCTGGATGCGCATACCAAGGGTTGGGCCGAGCGGCTGAATGCTTCCGGGGATGCCTATGTGACGCCGGCGACGCTGGACGGGCGCTGGATGGTGCGGGTGTCGATCGGGGCGCTGCCGACCGAGCGGGCGGATGTCGAGCGGTTGTGGCAGCGGTTGCAGGCGGTGGCCGAAGGTTGAAATCGCCGGGGGGCGCAAAGCGCCCCCCGGCAATGCATCAGTGGCTCACTGCCTGCAGGCTGCCTTTGCGGCTGGCTTCATACGCTTCTTTTTCCATCGGCTTGGCCTGCGGGTTACCCAGGTCTTCCATCGCCAAGCGATGGGTTTCCGGGGCAATGTAGGCCGCCAGGGCGCACACGCAGGTGATGAAGAACGCCAGGCCACCGATCACCAGCGGGATGTTGTCCGAGCCGGGCGGGGCGACCAGGGCGAACAGCGCCGGCAGCATGGCGGTCAGCATGGTGCCGATATTCTGGGCGATGGCCATGGCCGACACGCGGTAGCGGGTCTGGAACAGCTCCGGGTAGAAGCTGGGGAACACCGCGTTGTAACCCTGGTAGACCATGCCCCACATGACGACCGAGGTAGCGAACGCCAGCGGTACGTTGTGGATGCTGATTGCATACAGGTAGACGAAGGCCAGCAGGCCCGAGCCCAGGCAGCCTGCGATCATGGTCGGGCGGCGGCCGATCTTGTCGGAGAGGTTGCCAACGAACGGAATCACCAGCACCGCGACGATGTTGCCGACCACCGGGATCCACAGGTACACGCTCTTGTCGAAGCCGATGCCATAGGCCGGCTGCACTGCGTAGGCGGCACCGAAGATGGTGGCCACCACCGGGATGACGTTCATCAGGGCCATGAACATCACCAGCACCATGTGTTTCCAGCTGTGGCGGAAGGCTTCGCGGATTGGCGACTTGGCGACCTTGTCCTGTTTCTCTTCCTTCACGAACGCCGGGGTCTCGTGCACTTCCTTGCGGATGATGAAGCCGGCCACCAGCACCAAGGCGCTCATCAGGAACGGAATGCGCCAGCCCCATTCACTGAAGGCTTCACTCGGCATGAAGTAGGCCAGTGGCAGGAACACCGCTGCTGCCAGGACCTGGCCGGCCTGGACACCCTGCAGGGTGAAACTGGCGTAATAGCCTCTTCGCCCGAACGGCGCATGCTCCATGATCATGGAACTGGCGCCGGAGATTTCGCCGGCCACGGCAAAGCCCTGGATCAGGCGCAATACCACCAGCAAGGCGGGGGCGAGGTAACCGATGTCGTGGTAGGTAGGTAGCAGGCCCACGGCCATGGTCGACAGGCCCATCAGGAACATGCACAGCAGCAGTACGTTCTTGCGCCCGCGTGTGTCACCCCAGTGGCCGAGTACGAAGGCACCGACCGGGCGCGCCAGGTAGCCGACACCGTAGGTGGCCAGCGAGGCAATGATGGCCATTTTCGGGTCAGTGTTGGGGAAGAATATCTGCGGGAAAATCAGCGCGGCGGCCTGGGCGTAGATGAAAAAGTCGTAGTACTCGAGTGCCGAGCCTATCCATCCACTGGCGGTCGCTTTTTTCGCTTGCGAGCTGGAGTGAGCCATCGTTGTCTCCGTTGTTATTGTTGTTTGCGCAGGTTCGGCCATCGCTTTCGCAAGGGCAGGGGGCAGCGGTCGGTGGGCCTGCGTTGTGGTTCATGTTGACCACGGGCCAGCGGTGTAGCAATTCGTCAAAACGGGTTTTGTGCGGTAATCGAACGCAAAACTAACCATTCCGTACAAAGAGATTGAAGCGCCGACGCTACCTGCGAATAATCGATCGTGCCAGAAACGGTGACCGCTGGTTTTCCTCCGCCTGGCACCGTCAGCCTCCAACAACAAGGAACTCCCGCCATGCAGCGTTCGATCGCCACCGTGTCCTTGAGCGGCACCCTGCCGGAAAAGCTCGAAGCCATCGCCGCCGCCGGTTTTGACGGCGTCGAGATCTTCGAGAACGACTTGCTCTATTACGCCGGCAGCCCGCGCCAGGTGCGGCAGATGTGTGCCGATGCGGGTCTTGCCATCACCCTGTTCCAGCCATTCCGCGACTTTGAAGGCTGCCGCCGCGAACGCCTGCAGAAAAACCTCGACCGTGCCGAGCGCAAGTTCGATCTGATGCAGGAGTTGGGCACCGACCTGGTGCTGGTGTGCAGCAACGTCCAGGCCGATGCCCTGGGTGAAGAACAATTGCTGGTCGATGACCTGCGCCTGCTGGCCGAGCACGCCGGCAAACGCGGCCTGCGCATTGGTTACGAAGCCCTGGCCTGGGGCCGCCATGTCAATACCTACCAGCAAGTCTGGAACCTGGTGCGCCAGGCCGACCACCCATCGCTCGGGGTGATCCTCGACAGCTTCCACACGCTGTCACTGAAGGGCGACCCGCAGGCGATCCGCGACATTCCCGGCGACAAGATCTTCTTCGTGCAAATGGCCGATGCGCCGATCCTGGCCATGGACGTGCTGGAGTGGAGCCGCCACTTCCGCTGTTTCCCGGGGCAGGGCGAGATGGACATGGCCGGCTTCCTGGCACCGATCCTTGCCACCGGCTACCGTGGCCCGCTGTCGCTGGAAATATTCAATGACGGTTTCCGCGCCGCACCGCCGCGGCAGAATGCCGCCGACGGCCTGCGCTCGCTGCTGTACCTTGAAGAACAGACCCGGCTGCACCTGGAGCAGGAGGGTACGCCGATCGAACCCGGTGTGCTGTTCACCCCACCGGCGGCGAGCAGCTATGACGGCGTCGAGTTTCTCGAATTCGCGGTTGACGAAGCCGTTGGCGCGCGCCTGGGCAGCTGGTTGAAGCGCCTGGGCTTTGCCGAAGCCGGCAAGCACCGCAGCAAAGAGGTGCAACTGCTGCGCCAGGGCGATATCAATATCGTCCTGAATGCCGAACCCTATTCCTTCGGCCACAACTTCTTCGAGGCCCATGGCCCATCGCTGTGCGCCACTGCGCTGCGGGTCAAGGACCAGCAAGCGGCGCTGAAGCGGGCCACTGCCTTGCGTGGCCAGCCGTTCCGTGGCCTGGTCGGCCCCAATGAATGCGAAGTCCCGGCGGTACGTGCGCCGGATGGCAGCCTGCTGTACCTGGTGGAGCAGGGTACGGCCGGCCAGACCCTGTATGACACCGACTTCAGCCTGGACAAGAACGCCACCGCCACCGGTGGCCTGCGCCGCATCGACCACATGGCGCTGGCCCTGCCGGCTGAATCGCTGGACAGCTGGGTGCTGTTCTACAAGGCCCTGTTCGACTTCGCCGCCGACGATGAAGTGGTGCTGCCCGACCCCTACGGCCTGGTCAAGAGCCGCGCCCTGCGCAGCCAGTGCGGCACCTTGCGCCTGCCGCTGAACATTTCGGAAAACCGCAACACCGCGATCGCCCATGCGCTGTCCAGCTACCGTGGTTCAGGCGTACACCACATCGCGTTCGATTGCGACGACATCTTCCGTGAAGTGGCGCGTGCCAAGCTGGCCGGGGTGCCACTGCTGGAGATACCGCTGAACTACTACGACGACCTGGCCGCGCGCTTCGATTTCGACGACGAGTTCCTTAGCGAATTGGCGTACTACAACGTGCTGTACGACCGTGATGCGCAGGGTGGCGAGCTGTTCCACGTGTACACCGAACCGTTCGAGGAGCGTTTTTTCTTCGAGATCATCCAGCGCAAGAGCGGCTATGCCGGCTATGGTGCGGCCAACGTGGCGGTGCGCCTGGCGGCCATGGCCAAGGCACGCAGTGGCGTAGCGCGCAAGCCGGTGCTCTGAGCGCTGCCGGCAGCCCGCGCGGCGTCCAGCAGTGCCGGCTCGGCGTCGACACCCGCCGCCTCGATGCCACGCTCGCCCGCGGCGCGCAGCAACCAGCCCTCACCGCAGCCGCGGTCCGGCACACGCTGGGGTTGACGGCCCAGGATGGCCAACAGGATGGCTTGGTCGGTGACCGCCGTGCCGACCAGTCCGCAGGCCTCGAAATCCAGCAAGCGGCAGCAATACCGGGTGGTACTCAGTTGCTCACCACCAGCTCCGGCCCGAGGTAGTCGTTGATCTGCTGGATGTCGTCATCGCCCAGGCTGCCCACCGACGACGCCAGGCGCAGCCGTGACATCAGGTAGTTCAGCTTTGCCTCGAACAGGTCATGGCGGGCGTCATACAGCAACTCTTCGGCGTTGAGTACATCCGAGTTGGTGCTGGTGCCGCCTTCCTTGAAGCCCTTGCGGGTCGAGGTCAGTGAGCGTTCGTTGGAGGCTACGGCTTTTTCCAGTGCCTGGATACGCAAGGCGCCACTCTGCACGCCGCGGAACTCCCGGGTGGTGCCGGAAATCACCTCCTGGCGGGTGGCGTCCAGCTCATCCAGGGCCTTGGCGCTGTTGGCGCTGGCCTGGCGGGTCAGGGCGCTGGTACCACCTCCGCTGTACAGCGGGATGTTCAGTTCCAGGCCGATCGAGCTGTAATGGTTGCGCTGGTTAAGCTCGGAAATCGACTGGCTGCTGCCGGCGGTATAGCCCGCGACGAAATCCAGGGTCGGCCAGTGCCCGGCGCGGGCGCGTTTCACTTCTTCCTCGGCCAGCGCATGGTTGTGTCGACGGGCATGAATCAGCGGGCTGTCGGCCTGGGCCTTGACCAGCCAGTCCTGCAAGTTGCCCGGCATCAGCGGCGGGGTGCTGAAGCCTGGCTGCAAGGTGGTCAGCGACTGCGGCGTTTCACCAATGTATTCCTCCAGCTTGCGCCGGGCATTGACCAGGTTGTCCTGGGCTTCGATCAGGTCGGCTTCGGCCAGGTCGCGACGGGCGACCGACTCGTCGATGTCAGTGATGGTGCCGGCACCCAGCTCCATGCGCCGCTTCGCCGACGCCAATTGCTCCTCGAAGGCGTTCAGCTTGGCCTTGGCCAAAGTGATGGTTTCGCTGGCCAGCAGCACGTCGAAGTAGGCATCGGCCAGGCGTACCGCGGCGTCCTGGCTCTTGGCATCGAACACCGCAACGCTGTATTCGGCACGTTGCTGGCCCTGGCGGTATTCGGCCATCTTCTGCTTGTTGAACAACGGTTGGCGCAGGCGCACGTTGGCGCCCTTGGAATCGTAGTCCAGGTCGCTGTCCCGGCCATTCTGCCGCTGGCTGCCATTGACCTTGTTGAAGTAGCCCGCAGCATTGATCTGCGGGAGCAGGCCGGCCTGGCCGATGGCGCGGTTTTCGCTGCCGGCCTCTTTCTCGTGAACCGCAGCGCGGTAGATCGGACCCTGGTACTGCAGCAGGTCCCAGGCTTGCTTGAGGTCCATGGCACTGGCCTGTACGGACAACCCCAACAGGCACAACATCAGGCACGGGCGATTCATGTCATTGCTCCTTGAACGAGGCGTCCATGCGTTCGAGCATCGGCTTGAGCAGGTAACTGAGCAGGTTGCGCTCACCGGTCTTGATGGTGACAGTGGCCGGCATGCCGGGGCGGATGTGGTTGCTGCCCAGCAGGCCCATGCCGGCCTGCGTCACCTCCACCTGAGCCAGGTAGAACGGCTGCTTGCTTTCTTCATCCATCAGGCGGTCGGCGGAAATGGTCTTGACCCGCCCTGGAATATTTGGCGTCTGGGCATGGTTGAAGGCAGGGAAGGCGATATCCACATCCAGGCCGGGGACCATCTTGTCGATCGCCTGTACCGGGATCATCGCGTCCACCTGCAGCGGCTGGTCGAGCGGCACGACTTCCATGATCCTGGCCCCAGCCTGGATGATGCCGCCGACCGTGGCGATGCTCAGGGCCTGGACCATGCCATCGATCGGCGAGCGGATCACGGTGTGGGTCACTTCATAGTCCAGCGCCCGCAGGCGGTCGGCCAAGGTGGTGTTTTCCTTGGCGGTGTCGGTCAGTTGCGACTCCACTTCCTTCAGGTAGTCGTGCTGGCGCTGCAGGATGCGCAGCTTGATCTCGGTGGCCTGGCTGCGTGCCCGGGCAATATTGTTGAGGTTTTCGGCCTGGCCGGCGGACAGGTCGGCATTGTTGCGTTCCAGCTCCAGCAGGCGGTTGCGTGGCACATAACCTTCGGCGGCCAGCACCCGGGTGCCTTGCAGTTCCTGGTTGAGGAAACCGATCTGCGAGGCGCGCGCGCCATACACCTGCTGCAGGCCCTTGAGCTGCACCGCCGTGGCGGCCAGGTTTTCCTCGAGGATGCTCAGCTCACCGGCCAGTCCGGCGCGGCGGGTGTCCAGCAGCCGTTGCTGCAGGTCCATGGCCGCCAGCAGGCGCGGGTCGTTTTGATAGTGCTTGAGCAGGGCGGGGTCGAAGGTGATCGTGTCACGGCCGTCGCGCTCGGCTTCCAGGCGGTTTTCCACGGTTTTGCTGACGATGTACTGGGCACTGACCGCACCCTGTTCGGCCACCGCGCGCAGCGCATCGAGGCGAACCACCTCCTGGCCCTTCTTCACCACATCGCCTTCGCGTACCAGGATCGCCTCGACCGTGCCGCCGGTCAGGTGCTGTACCGCCTTGCGATTGCTGGTGACCTTCACCGTGCCCGTGGCCACCACCCCGGCATCCAGTGGCGCCAGGCACGACCATAGCAGGAAACCGCCAAAGCCGGCGATGACCAGCCATATGCCCCAGCGTGCCGGGCGGCTGGCATCCAGGTCGATCAGATTGCGGGCCTCTGCAGGAATCAATTCGGCGTGGTGGGTCATCTGCATGATCGGTTACTCCCGTACTTTTACCGAAGCCAGCGGCGCCGCGCTGCCCGCCGGGATCACACTGGCCTTGCGCAACGCCGCGAACACTTCATCGCGGCTGCCGAGCATGTGCACGGCACCGTCACGCAGCATCAGTACCTTGTCGACCGCGCACAGCACATTGGGCCGGTGGGATATCAGGATCACGGTAGCCCCGCGTGCCTTGAGTTCGGCCAATGCATCGACCAGGGCTTTTTCGCCGACGTCGTCGAGGTTGGCGTTGGGCTCGTCCAGCACCACCAGGTTAGGTTCACCGTACAGCGCACGGGCCAGGGCAATGCGCTGCTTCTGGCCGCCCGACAACGGCGTGCCATCGGCCGCCAGGCGGGTGTCGTAGCCCTGCGGGAAGCGCAGGATCATGTCGTGCACGCCGCTGCTGCGGGCCGCGCGAATGACTGCGTCGCTGTCCACTTCGGCAAAGCGGGCGATGTTCTCGGCGATGGTGCCCTCGAACAGCTCCACGTCCTGCGGCAGGTAGCCAAGCCAGGGGCCCAGCTCGGCCTTGTTCCAGGTGAAGATGTCGGCGCCGTCCAGGCGCACCTTGCCGGCCTGGGCCGGCCACACGCCGACCAGCAGGCGGGCGAGGGTAGACTTGCCGGAGGCCGACGGGCCAATGACGCCGAGGCTTTCACCCGGGGTCAGGCTGAAGCTCACCCCGCGTACGATGGGGTTGTTGGTCCCAGGGGCACCGGCGATCACGTTTTCCACGGCGAGCATGCCCAGCGGGCGCTGTAGCGACATGCTCGGTGGCCGCTGCGGGTAGTCGTGCAGCAGCTCGTTCAGCCGCCCCCAGGCGGACCGGCAGCCGAGCAACTGTTTCCACGAGGCGATCACCTGTTCCACCGGCCCCAGGGCACGGCCGGTGAGGATCGAGCAGGCAATCATCATGCCCGGGGTGATCTTGCCTTCGATCGCCAGCAGCGCGCCGGTACCGAGGATGACCGATTGCAAGGTGATGCGCACGAAACGCCCGGTGCTGCTGATCAGCGCCGCACGGTCGGAGGCCAGCGTCTGCATCTGCAGGATGCGCAGGTGGCCTTGGTACCAGCGCTTGCCGATCGCCGGCAGCATGCCCATGGCCTCGATCACTTCGGCATTGCGCAGGTTGTTGTTGGCGTAGCTGGCCGATGACAGGGCTGCCTGGTTGGCTTCGGCCAAGGGTTTTTGCGTGGCTTTCTCGGTGAGGTAGGCCAAGGCCACCAGGATCAGCGAGCCGACCAGCGTGACCAGCCCCAGCAGTGGGTGGATCAGGTAGCTGACCAGCAGATAGATCGGCGTCCAGGGCGCATCGAAGAAGGCGAACAGGCCGTTGCCGGTGAGAAACTGCCGCACCTGGGCCAGGTCCTGCAGGGCCTGGGCCGGGTTGCCGCCTGCACGGCTCAGGTTACGCTCGAAGGCGGCGCTGAAGATGCGCCGGTTGAGGTCCATGTCCAGGCCGTTGCCCACCCGGATCAATACGCGAGTGCGGATCATCTCCAGCGCCGACATCAGCAGGAACAGGCCGATCACCAGCAAGGTAAGCATGGTCAGGGTGGTGACGTTGCGGCTGACCAGGGCGCGGTCATACACCTGCAGCATATAAATAGATGGCGTCAACATCATGACGTTTATCACGCCGCTGAACGCGGCCAGGACGAAAAAGCTGCGCCGCAGGCGAAACAACACCTCTGCGAGTTCGGATCGGATGCGTGGCGACTTGTGCATCAGCGGCCTCCCTTCATCACAAAACGGGAAGGCCGTTGCGGCGCCCCGTACAGCGGTAGTCGTGGCTTCTGGTCGGCTCGCAGGCGGTTCGCTCTGGGGGCGAAATGGTCCAAGACGCTGCGTTGCTCCCACATGCTGGAGCGTAGGTTGCGACGAAACGCGCAGTAATATCATTTTGCTCTATGAATACATTGAACTTTTTATAAGTGCCAAAAAAACAGCTATTTGCAGCGCGTTATCATCGCCATGCGAATTTGTTGACGAAATATTGACAACCTTTTGTTCTGCGACTTTAGTCTGGTGTATTCGGACCCCCATGCGAGCTGGGGTCGATGCGTGTGCGTTACAGCTGTACCGCACCGTTTACACGGTTCCCGCTTTCCTGAGGGAGCCCGCTTGCCGGCGATGAGGCCAGTGGCGATTGCACAACCGTAGTGCCCAACTGCCCCCAGAACCCCGAACCAGAAACTGCGCACGTCAACACTGACTGGGCGCGGGAAGGACCCTGTTGCCCTGTGTGTCATCTCCCGACAGATCGAGGGCAATTCGAAATGGCCAATTTCAGCAAGTCGGACCTGGAATTCATCCTGCAACAGATCTTCATCGCCGAAGCCCACGCCGATGGCGCCAGCCTGAGCGACCTGCTGCCCAACAGCCAGGTACCGTTCGGCCTGCGTACCGTGGACGGCAGTTACAACAACCTGGTGACCGGGCAAAGCGAGTTCGGTGCCGCTGACAACTCGTTCCTGCGCCTGCTCAGCCCTTCCTTCAGCGGTGACTATGCCGGCACCGGTACGGTCGTCGATTCGCAGCCGCGCACCATCAGCAACCTCATCGTCGACCAGACAGGTAACAACCCGGCCGCAGTCGAGGCCAATGGTGACGCTGCGCCGGTGATCAGCCCCGGCATCGATGGGGTGTTCGGCACCGCCGACGACACCGAGGTGTTCTTCATCCCCAACGTGTCGCCCGATGTCGGCCTGACCGCCGGCTTCAACGCCTGGATGACCTTCTTTGGCCAGTTCTTCGACCATGGCCTGGACCTGGTTACCAAGAGCGGCACCGACATCGTGTTCATCCCGCTGCAGCCGGACGACCCGCTGTTCGATCCAAACAGCCCGACCAACTTCATGGTGCTGTCGCGCGCCGTCCGCACCACCGGTGCCGACGGCGTGGTGGGCACCGCCGATGACGGCCAGACCAACACCACGTCACCGTTCGTTGACCAGAGCCAGACCTACAGCTCGCATCCCTCGCATCAGGTGTTCCTGCGCGAATACACGCTGAACGCGGCCGGCGACCCGGTGGCGACCGGGCGGCTGATCACCAACCGCGACCTCGGTGCCGATGGCCTGTTCGGAACCAGCGACGATGGCAGCGGCGAAAGCGGCGGCATGGCCACCTGGGCAGTGGTCAAGGCCCAGGCCCGCGACCTGCTCGGCATCAACCTGACCGACGCCGACGTGCACCGCGTGCCGCTGCTGGCCACCGACGCCTACGGCAACTTCCTGCGCGGGCCTAACGGCATGCCGCAGGTGGTGATGCGCGTGAGCAATGGCGCCGACGGCATCGCCGGCACTGCCGACGACGTCACTACGCTGGTCGAAGGCAACCGCGCCGCACCGATCAGTCTGGCCAATGCGGTGAGCACCGGGCATGCATTCCTCGACGATATTGCCCACAATGCTGCGCCCGTGGTGGTGGGCGGTGTGCTGCAGGCCGATGCCGACACCGCCGTCGGCAATGCGCAGCCGGTAGGGCCGGGTGGCGCCAACCTGACCTATGACAACGAACTGCTCGACGCCCACTACATCGCCGGTGACGGCCGGGTGAACGAGAACATCGGCCTGACCGCCGTGCACCATGTGTTCCACTCCGAGCACAACCGCCTGGTGCAGCAGACCAAGGACACCTTGCTGGCGGCTGGCGACCTGGCGTTCCTCAACCAGTGGTTGATCGACGATGTCACCGCCATCCCCACCACGCCCGCCGAGATCGCTGCGCTGGTATGGGATGGCGAGCGGCTGTTCCAGGCTGCCAAGTTCGGCACCGAGATGCAGTACCAGCACCTGGTGTTCGAAGAGTTCGCCCGCACCATTCAGCCGCAGATCGACGAGTTTCTCGCCCCCAACGGCTACGACACTTCGATCAACCCGGCCATCCTCGCCGAGTTTGCCCACGTGGTGTACCGCTTCGGCCACTCGATGCTGACTGAAACCGTCGACCGCTTCGACCCGGCGTTCAACCCGCTATCCGCCGACCCCAACAACCCCGACCAGCAGCTTGGCCTGATCGCCGCCTTCCTCAACCCACTGGCCTTCGCCGGCAGTGGGGCCACCGCCGATGAGGCGGCTGGCGCGATCATCCGTGGCGTTACCCGTCAACTGGGTAACGAGATCGATGAATTCGTCACCGAGGCGCTGCGCAACAACCTGCTTGGCCTGCCGCTGGACCTGCCGGCACTGAACATCGCCCGTGGCCGCGACACCGGTATTCCCACCCTGAACGAGGCGCGCCGTGAATTCCATGCAATGTCCGGCGACAGCCAGCTCAAGCCGTACATCAGCTGGGTCGACTTTGCCGACCACCTCAAGCACGCGGCGTCGCTGATCAACTTCATCGCGGCCTACGGCACCCACGGCACCATCACCGGGGCCACCACCGAAGCCGACAAGCGCGCCGCTGCGGTGGCGCTGGTGCTCGGTGGTGACGGTGCGCCAGCCGACCGCCTGGACTTCCTCAACGGCACGGGTGCGTATGCCAACGTGACGCTGCCCGGCGCTGACGGCATCGCCGGCACCGCCGATGACATCAGCGGCGTGACCGTGACCGGTGTCGATGCCATCGACTTCTGGGTCGGCGGCCTGGCCGAGCAGAAGATGCCGTTTGGCGGCATGCTTGGCTCCAGTTTCAACTTCGTCTTTGAAACGCAACTGGAAGCCCTGCAGAACGGCGACCGCTTCTACTACCTGGCGCGCACGGCGGGCCTCAACTTCGGCACGGAGCTGGAGAACAACTCCTTCGCCAAGCTGATCATGCTCAACTCCGACGTGACCCACCTGTCCAACACCGTGTTCCTCACGCCAACGTTCACCCTCGAGGTGAACCAGGCCAACCAGTTCACCGGCCTGGGCGCCGATGGCCGGGCCGACCCGACTGGCGGGATCCAGGTCAACGGGGTAGAAATCGTACCGCTGGTGATTCGCGACAACCCGGATACCGTGGGCCCCGACAGCAACTTCCTGCACTACACCGGTGAAGATCATGTGGTGCTGGGTGGTACCGCCGGCAACGACATCATCATCTCCGGTGAAGGCGACGATACCGTCTACGGTGATGCCGGCAACGACACCCTTGAAGGCGGCGCAGGCAATGACGCGGTGCTGGGTGGCGCCGGTGACGACATCATCACCGACTCGTTCGGCGACAACCGCCTGGAAGGTAACGATGGCAACGACGTGATCGTCGCCGGCAGCATGCTGGTGGCCGGTAACCTGATCCTCGGCGGCAACGGCCAGGACTTCATCATCACTACCGAAGACATCTCCACCACCTTCGGTGGCCAGGGCGATGACTTCATTCTTGGCGCCAAGACCAACCTGCCACCTACCGGCAACGAAGGCGATGACTGGATCGAGAAGGGTACCCAGGACGGTGCCCCAGGCGACAACTTCGCGCCGCTGCTGGGTGACGAAGTGGTCGGCAACGATATCTTCGTCGGCGGCGCCGGCTTCGACGAGATGATCGGCGAGGGTGGCGACGACATCTTCGTCGGCAGTGACGCCCAGGACAAGATGGACGGCATGTCCGGTTTCGACTGGATCACCAACAAGAATGACCAGGTCGGCGTCACCGTCGACCTGACCCTGGCCGCCCTGGCTCAGCCTCATGGCAACGCGCCGAACCAGAACGCTGGCGTGTTCAACCCGGTCGGCGCATCGCCGGCCTCCATCCTCGACCGCTTTGCCGAGGTGGAGGGCGTGTCCGGTTCGAACTTCGCCGATGTGCTCAAGGGCGACAACGTCGATGCCGTGACCATCCTCAACCATGGTGGTGCCACCGGCAGCGCCTTGACCAATGTTGCGCTGATTCGCGGCCTGCAGCAGTTTCTGGCCGATGCCGGGTTACCGACCACCGGCTTTGCCACCGGCAACATCATGCTGGGCGGCAATGGCAGCGACCTGATCGAAGGCCGTGGCGGCGATGACCTGATCGACGGTGACAAGTGGCTCAACGTGCGCATCGCCGTGTATGCCGCGGATGACATCAATCACACCGGCCCCGAGATCGCCAGCTTCGACAGCATGGCCGACATGATCCCGTTCATGCTCGACCGCACCTACAACCCCGGCCAGCTCAAGGCCGTGCGCGAGATCCTGCCCGGCACCTCGAGCGGTGGTGCGGCCTTCGACACGGCGGTGTTCTCCGGGTTGCAGGGCGAGTACACGGTGACGCAGAACACCAAAGGTACGCTCGACACTGCCGATGATGTGTGGACCGTGACCGACAATGTGGCGGGTCGCGATGGCGTGGATACCTTGCTGCACATCGAACGCCTGCAGTTCGCCGACAGCCAGCGCGTGCTGGTGGAAGGGCTGAACGTCCAACCCACCGGCGGCCCGGCCATCACCGACGGCAACGGCGGTGCGATTACCGTGGGCGATGTGCTGACGGTGAACGTGGCCGGCGTGCTGGATGCCGACAACATCAGCGCCGCCAACCCGCTCGGCACGCTCGCCGACCGCTCGGTGTCGTACTACTGGCAGTTCGAGGCCACCCCCGGCAGTGGTGTGTTCGAGGACATCATCCTGCTGCCGGCCGGCGACCTGGCGTTCCAGAGCGCCGACGGCACCACCTTCAAGGTGTCGCCGGACCTGGCCGGGCTGAGCCTGCGGGTCAAGGCGATGTACCAGGACGCCCACGGCACCACCGAGGTGCTGTTCTCGCAACCCACGACCGTGGTACAGCCGGGTGCGCCTGTGGTACCGACGCCAGCCACGCCAGTGGTGGATGCCACTGCCGGCGGCGCCGGCCTGCACATGGTGCGCTCCGACCTCAACTTCATCCTCGACCAGATCAAGATCGCCGAGGCCGATGCCAACGGGGCGGACATCCTCTCGCTGCTGCCCAACATCCGCGCGCCACTGGGCCTGCGCGCGGTCGACGGTTCGAACAACAACCTGATGAACCTCAATGGCATCGACAATACCGGGTTCGGTGCCGCCGACAACGTCTTCCCGCGCGTGACCGACCCGGTGTTCAACCCGGCCGAAGGCGCACCGGCCGGCTTCTTCGGCCCCGGCTCGCCAGCCATTCCGGGCTCCTCGTACCAGCAGACCAGCGGCCCGGTGTTCGATTCGCAGCCGCGCACCATCAGCAACCTGGTCGTCGACCAGACCTCCAACAACCCGGCCGCCTATGCCACGGCGTATGACGCCGGTGCGGACGGCGTGCTCAACTTCGGCACGCCTGGCAATGACGACGTGCTCAAGGATGGCGTGCGCATCGTCGCCAGCCCGGGCCTGGACGGCCAGTTCGGCACTGCCGACGACCACGACGTGTACCTGTTCGAGAACACTGCCGCCGATGCTGGCCTGTCCGCGCCGTTCAACGCCTGGATGACCTTCTTCGGGCAGTTCTTCGACCATGGCCTGGACCTGGTGACCAAGGGCGGTTCGGGGACCATCTACATCCCGCTGAAACCGGATGACCCGCTGTACGTGGAGGGCGGTTTCACCAACTTCATGGTGGTCACCCGGGCCACCAACCTGCCCGGCGCGGATGGCGTGCTTGGCACGGCCGACGATATTCGCGAGCACACCAATACCACCACGCCGTTCGTGGACCAGAACCAGACCTACAGCTCTCATCCTTCGCACCAGGTGTTCCTGCGCGGCTACGTGCTGACCGATGGCGGGCCTGTTGCCACCGGCCAATTGATCACCAACCGGGACCTGGGCGCCGACGGCCGCTACGGTACCGCTGACGACACCGAAATCGGCGGCATGGCGACCTGGAAGGTAGTCAAGGCCCAGGCCCGCGACGTGCTCGGCATCAACCTGACCGACGCCGATGTGGACAACGTACCGCTGCTGGCAACCGACGCCTACGGCAACTTCATCAAGGGGCCCAATGGCTTCCCGATGGTGATCATGAAAGGCGCTGATGGCATTGCCGGCACGGCCGACGACCAGCAGGTCGAAGGCAACCCGGCGGCGCCGATCGACCTGACCAACGCCGTGCGTACCGGCCACCAGTTCCTCGCCGACATCGCCCACAATGCCGTACCGGTGTTCAGCGCTGGGGTGCTGGTGCCGGATGCCGACACCGACACCGGCAACGCCGTGCCGGTGAACCCGCAGACCGGTGCCAACCTGGCTTACGACAATGAACTGCTGGATGCGCACTACATAGCCGGCGACGGCCGGGTCAATGAAAACATCGGCCTGACCGCCGTGCATGCGATCTTCCACGCCGAGCACAATCGGCTGGTGGCACAGACCAAGGACACCGTGCTCGATTCGGGCGACCTGGCGTTCCTCAACGAGTGGCTGCTCAACCCGCTGACCGCGCTGCCGGCCAGCCAGGCCGAGATCGACGCGCTGGTGTGGAATGGCGAGCGGCTGTTCCAGGCGGCCAAGTTCGGTACCGAAATGCAGTACCAGCACCTGGTGTTCGAGGAGTTCGCCCGCACCGTGCAACCACGGGTCGACCTGTTCTTTGCCCCGACCCAGGTGTACGACGTCGACCTCGATGCATCGATCGTGGCCGAGTTCGCCCACACCGTGTACCGCTTCGGCCACTCGATGCTGACCGAGACCGTCGACCGCTTCGATGTCGACTTCAACGTCATCCAGGACCCGGCCAGTGCCAACCCGGACCAGCAACTGGGCCTGATCGCGGCGTTCCTCAACCCGCTGGCGTATGCCGCCAGTGGCGTCACTCCCGAGGATGCCACCAGCGCCATCGTGCGCGGGGTCACCCGCCAGGCCGGCAACGAAATCGACGAGTTCGTCACCGAGGCGCTGCGCAACAACCTGCTCGGCCTGCCGCTTGACCTGCCGGCGATCAACATCGCCCGTGGCCGCGACGTTGGCATCCCTTCGCTGAATGCCGTGCGTCGCGACATCTATGCGCAGACCGGCGACACCCAGCTCAAGCCGTACACCAGCTGGGTCGACCTGGTGCAGCACCTGAAACATCCGGAGTCGCTGATCAACTTCATCGCCGCCTACGGCACCCACAGCACCATCACCGACGCCACCACGTTGCTTGAGAAGCGTGCGGCAGCCATGGCCCTGGTGTTCGGTGGCGACGGCGCGCCAGCCGATCGCCTGGACTTCCTCAACAGCACTGGCGCCTATGCCAACGTCACCTTGCCTGGCAAGGATGGCGTACTGGGCACTGTCGATGACCTGCGCGCGGTGACCGTGACCGGGGTCGATGCCATCGACCTGTGGATTGGCGGCCTGGCCGAAGCGAAAACCCCGTTCGGCGGCATGCTCGGCACCACCTTCAACTTCGTGTTCGAAAACCAGATGGAGAAACTGCAGGACGGCGACCGCTTCTACTACCTGGAACGCACTGCCGGCCTGTCGATGAACGCCGAGCTGGAAAGCAACTCGTTCGCCAAGCTGATCATGGCCAACACCTCGGCCACCCACCTGCCGGGCCTGGTGTTCTCCGACCCAGGCTTCTACCTGGAAGTGGACCAGAGCAAGCAGTTCAACGAAGGCCTGGGCAATGTCGACCCACTGGGCGAAAACGGCGAGCAGGTGGTGTTCCGCGACAGCCCGCTCACGGCTGGCCCGGACACCAACTACATCCGTTATGCCGGTGCAGAGCACATCGTGCTGGGTGGCACCGAGGGTAACGACATCCTGGTGTCCAGCGAGGGTGACGATACGGTCTGGGGCGATGGCGGCAACGACCGCATCGAGGGTGGCGACGGCAACGATCAGCTGCGTGGCGGTGCCGGCGACGACATCATCAGCGACATGGGCGGTGACGACAATATCCAGGGCGGCGACGGCAACGATGTGCTGCACGGTGGTAATGGCGTCAACCTGATCATCGGCGGTTTCGGCAATGACTTCATCGTCACCGGTGAGGATGCCTCCGAAGCCATTGGCGGCCAGGGCAACGACTTTATCCTGGGCAGCAAGGCCAATGAGCAGGACATGGGCAACGAAGGCGACGACTGGATCGAGAAGGGCACCTCGGACGGTGCGCCTGGCGACAACTTCGACCCGCTCGGCAACGACCCGGTCATCGGCAACGACGTGTTCATCGGCGGCAACGAGAACGACAAGTTCAACGGTGAAGGCGGCGATGACATCATGGTCGGCAGCCTGGGCTTCGGTGACCGCTACATCGGTGGCTCCGGCTACGACTGGGCGACCTTCAAGGGCCTGGCCCAGGGCGTGACCATCGACTACAGCGACCGCTTCTTCGATGTGCCGCCAGTACCGGGCTCGGGCGCTTCTACCCTGGTGCGCTTCGATATCATGGAAGGCCTGTCGGGGTCGGCGCATGGCGACTTCCTGCGTGGTGACAACGCAGACGCTGCCAGCCTGCCGACCAACGGCGCCCACGGCAGCGTGCTGACCAACATTGGCCTGATCAACGGCCTGTCGGGCCTGCTGGCCGCCGGCGCGACGTTCTACGACGGTGGCAACATCATCCTCGGCGGCAGCGGCAGCGACCTGATCGAAGGCCGTGGCGGCGACGATGTCCTCGACGGTGACAAGTGGCTGAACGTGCGCATCAGCGTGCGCGCCAACAGCGACGGGACCGGCCCGGAAATCGCCAGCTACGACAGCATGGAGGCGATGGTGCCGCTGATGCTCAATGGCACCTACAACCCGGGCCAGCTGGTGATCGTGCGGGAAATCCTCGACGGCACCGACAGCTATGACACGGCAGTGTTCTCAGGGGTAGCGAGCGACTACAGCGTGGTGGTCGATGGCAACGCGGTGATCGTTACCGACCTGGTAGCAGGCCGTGACGGCGTCGACCGCCTGACCGGCATCGAGCGCCTGCAGTTCTCGGACAGCTCGCAGGCTTCCGGGGTGGGCACTGCCGTCAACGCCGGGCCGACCGGCAACCTGGCAATCCTCGACGCTGCCACCGGGCTGCGCAATGACACCTCGGTCAGCGGCCAGCTGCTGCGGGTAAGCAACCTGGCGGTGCACGATGCCGACAATGTCGGCGCCGGCAATGCGAGCGGTGCCGTCAACGGCCCTGTGGCGTACTACTGGCAAGTCGAGACGCTGCCAGGTTCGGGCGTCTATGAAGACATTACCTTTGTCGCTGCCGGAGAAGTGTCGCGGGCTACCGGCACCACTTACCGGGTCACGGATGATGTGGCGGGCCTGAACATCCGCGTACGCGGGGTGTACCAGGATGCCAAGGGCACGCTGGAAATCGTCGATTCGGCGCCGAACAGCGCTCCGAGCGCCGGGCCGACCGTGACCGGGCTGCTGGTGCAGAACCAGACCCTCACCGTCAACCCGGCAACCATCGTTGATGCCGACGGCCTGAGCAACCCCCAATTCACCTTCCAGTGGCAGTCCAACCGAGGCCTTGGCTGGGTCAACATTGCTGGCGCCATCAGCAGCACCTTCGTCCTTACCCAGGACCAGGTGGGGCAGAACATGCGGGTAGTGGTCAGCTACGTGGATGACTTCGGGGTGCAGGAAAGCATTGCTTCCGACATCCTCGACCCGGTGGCCAATGTCAATGATGCACCTGGCGGTGCCGTGCTGATCAGCGATACCACGCCAGCCCTGGGGCAGACGCTGACGGCACTTACCGGCAGTATTGCCGACCTGGACGGGCTGGGTGCGTTCAGCTTCCAGTGGCAGCAAGGTACTGGCGGCATCTTCACCAACATCATCGGTGCCACTGCGGTCACCTTCACCCCGGGCCTGGATCAGGGAGGTCAGCAACTGCGGGTGATCGTGCGCTACACCGATGGCTTCGGCGCGCAGGAGGCAGTAACTTCAGCGGCAACCGCGCCAGTGCCTGCCTTGACGCTGGTAGGCACCAACGGTCCGGATGTACTGAGCGGCAGTGCGGGCAACGACGTGATCTCCGGTCTGGACGGTGCCGACCTGTTGTTTGGCGGCCTTGGCAACGACATCCTCAACGGCGGGCTTGGCGCCGATACCATGACCGGCGGTGGTGGCAATGACACCTTCGTGGTCGACAACGTCGGCGACAGGGTAATCGAAGCGCTCAATGGCGGTGTCGACCTGGTGCAGACCAGCCTGGCCAGCTATACCCTGGGTGCCAACGTCGAAAACCTCACCTTTACCGGTGTGGGCAATTTCATCGGTGGCGGTAACGGGCTGGATAACATCATCATCGGCGGCGCTGGCAATGACCTGCTCAACGGCGGTGCAGGTGCCGACCGCCTGGTCGGTGGTTTGGGCAACGACACCTACCTGGTCGACAACGCCGGGGATGCGGTGGTCGAGGCTACGGGGGGCGGTACGGATACCGTGCGTACCACGCTGGCCAGCTACAACCTGGGCGCCAATGTCGAAAACCTGGTCTATACCGGGGCGGGTAACTTCATCGGCGGCGGTAACACGCTGGACAACATCATCACCGGCGGCGCTGGCAACGACCTGCTCAATGGCGGTGCGGGAGCGGACCGCCTGGTTGGTGGTCTCGGTGATGACACCTATGTAGTGGATAACGCTGGTGATGGGCTGATCGAGGTTGCTGCTGGCGGTACGGATACCGTGCGCACCACGCTGGCCAGCTACCGCATGACCAGCAATATCGAGAACCTGACCTATACCGGGCAGGGTGACTTCAGCGGTACTGGTAATACACTGGACAACACCATCAGAGGAGGCGCTGGCAACGACTTGCTCAATGGTGGCGCGGGTGCCGACCGCCTGGTGGGCGGTCTCGGCGATGACACCTATGTGGTGGATAATGCCGGGGATGGGTTGATCGAGGTCGTTGCGGGCGGAACGGATACCGTGCTCACTACGCTGGCCAGCTACCGCATGTCCGGCAACATCGAAAACCTCACCTTTACCGGGGTGGGTAACTTCAACGGTAGTGGTAACACGCTGGACAACATCATCAGAGGCGGGGCTGGCAATGACCTGCTCACTGGTGGGGCGGGCAACGACCAGCTGCTCGGTGGCATCGGTAACGATACCCTCAATAGTGGCGACGACCACGACAGCCTCGATGGCGGCCTTGGCAATGACGTCCTCAATGGTGGCGCAGGCAATGACACGCTGTTTGGTGGTGATGGCAACGACACCCTCTCCGGTGGCAGCGGCAGTGACTTCCTCAACGGTGCGGTTGGTGATGACACGGTCAACGGCGGGGCAGGCGACGATACCATGATGGCTACGGATGGCAATGATATCTTCCAGTTCGCCGCAGGCTTCGGTAATGACCTGATCATCAACTTCGACAGCAATGCAATCGGCGGCCAGGACCGGCTGGACATCACGGCCTTCAACATCACCGCGGCCACCTTTGCCGCCAACGTCACCATCGCCGATGTCGGCGACGATACGCTGGTCAGCATCGGTGCCAACGACTCTATTCGCCTGGTGGGAGTGGCGGATGCAACCACAGTGACTGCGGCGGACTTCAACCTGTCGGTGTGAGGAACCGAGAGACAAGCTGCTGGCTTGAAATGCACGGGCTTCCGGGCAGCCCGTCGCGGCAGAAGGCCGCTGCTGCAAGCGTTCGCGTAGCGCCTGCAACAGCGGCTTTGTGTCGTGACGGGCCGCGCCGGTTCAACGCCAGCGCCAGCGCAATGTGATCACGCTATACTCCGCGCCTTTTTGCCCCTGCCGGAATCCGCCCATGCGCCAGGTTTTGCTCATTGTCGATGTCCAGTCCACCTTCAGTCCGCCCGAGTGGCTGGTCGATGGCCTGCGCCGGTTATCGGCGAACATACCCACCATTGCCTCGGTCGAACTGCACGACGAACAGGTCACCCCGTTCGAGCGCCAACTCGGCTGGCATCCGGCGGCCGACGACGAAAGCCTGGTCGAGGCCGACCAGGTATTCGTCAAGCATGGTTACGGGCAGTGCGCCGAGGCTCTCGCGTACATCCGCGAGTTGGGCGTGGAGCGCGTGCTGGTGTGTGGGCTGCAGACCGAAACCTGTGTGCTGGCGGCCGGTTTCGCCCTGTTCGACGCGGGGTTGATGCCCACCCTGGTCACCGACATGACCGTCGGCTCATCGCTGGACCGGTCGGGCAAGCTGGGCATCGAGCTGTGGAAGCATCACTTCCGCCAGGTCACTACTTCCGCCGAGGTGCTTGCAGGTCTGGCCGCACGCGGCCAGTAGAAAACCGTCGCTGGCCTGCGCTCCTGTAATCGCGCCAACCAAGCAGGCGTATGGGCTTCAGGCCACATCCACCAGCACGATCTCGCTGTCCTCGATGGCGGTCACCCGCAGCACCTCCTCCTGCTCGATCGCCACGCCATCGCGCGCCCTGGTCCGCAGCCCGTTGACCTCCACCAGCCCCTTGGCCGGCACCAGGTAGCCCCGGCGTGCGGCATCGAAGCGGTACTCGGCGGTTTCACCCGCACGCAGGGTGGCGGCCACCAGGCGGGCATCGGTACGGATCTGCAGGCTGTCCTCGTCACCCGCGCGGCCGCTGGCCAGGGTCACGAAGCCTTCGCCGCGTTCACCTTTGGGGAACGGCCGGGTGCCCCACTGCGGGGCTTCACCGGTGCGTTCCGGTACGATCCAGATCTGGAAGATGCGCGTATCGACGTCTTCCAGGTTGTACTCGCTGTGCACGATGCCGGTACCGGCGCTCATCACCTGCACGTCACCGGCTTCGGTGCGGCCCTTGTTACCCAGGCTGTCCTGGTGGCTGATCGCGCCTTCACGCACGTAAGTGATGATTTCCATGTCGCGGTGCGGGTGCGGTGGGAAGCCGCTGCCGGCAGCGATCAGGTCGTCGTTCCAGACCCGCAGGTTGCCCCAGTGCATGCGCGCCGGGTCATAGTACTCGGCAAACGAGAAGTGGTGGTGGGCATCGAGCCAGCCGTGATTGGCGTGGCCGAGGCTTTCGAAGGGTCGGAGTTGCAGCATGGTCGTTGCTCCTTGAATCAGTGGAATGGGGCCATGATGCGTCAACTAAAGATCGAAAATAAGCGTAAATATCGGCTCAAAATGATCGATTAAATAGATGTTTAAAGTGACGTAGCTTGCCCGCTTCATCGCCTAATTCACTGATCTGCAAGCATTCGCTGGCGATTTTCGGTCGTTGCGGCGAACATGCCCGCTGATTTTGGTTTTCACCGGAGTGACCGTGGCCCACGAGCAAACCCAGGCCCCAGCCGACCTTACCCCACCTGCCCAGTTACCCTGGTTTCGCCGCCTGGCGGCGCGCCTGCTGGGCCGCGGCCTGACCCGCCTGGGGGCGCAGCACCGCGAGTCATGGTTCCTCGGCCATGTCAGCGGCCAGCGCAGCGGCCATGCCGAGGGCATGCGTGAGGGCTTCGAGCGCGGCCGGGTGGAGGGCTATGAGGCCGGGCGCCAGGTGCTGGTGATTCGCGATACTCGCCCCGAGGTTGCCGCCGTCCCCGGTCAGGACGAGAATTTGTTCGATGACTGGCGCCTGCCGTTGACTGCCGAGCTGAAAAAACGCTTCAAGGCCGATGTCGCCCAGCGTTTGCCCGCTGCGGCCCAGCCCAGTGCCGCGCAGTGGAAGCTGATTTTCAGCGACACGCCGTCCACCTGTGTGGTTGCCGGGGCCGGGGCGGGCAAGTCGACCTCGCTGGTCCTGCGCATCCTGCTGTTGCGCCATTACCTGGGCTACGAGCTGGATGCGATGACCGTGGTCACCTTCACCCGCGAGTCGCGCAAGGACTTCATCAAGCGCCTGATGCAGGTCTTCGCCCTGTGGCAGGTCGACTTGCAGGCAGCGCAGGCGCGCGAGCTGGTGCGCACCTTCCATTCGCGCATCCTGCCACTGGTACGCAGCCTGCCGGGCTTTGCCCAGGTGCGTGCGTTCGAAACGCTGGGCAACGAGATGCCCGCCGGGCGAGAAGCCGATGCCGAGAGCAACCCGTTCGACCTGCGCCTGAACGACGCCCAGCGCCAGCAACTGAACCAGTGCTACAGCAATTTACTGGGTAGCAGCCCGCGTTTCGCCGAGCTGGTCGGCCTGCTGCGCAGCGAAGCCCTGCAACTGAAGCCGCTGGACCCCAACAACCCCGAAGTGCAGAAGCGCGCGCAGGTGACCCAACTGGCCGCCCAGCGTGACGAAGAACTGTGTGACGTGATCGAGGACCTGTGGTTCGCCGCCGGCGCCTGGCCGATCAAGGGCATCGAACCCTGCCGCGAGACGGTCGCGATCCGTGGCAGTCAGTTCCATGTGCATGGCCGTCTGGCTGGCCACGGGCCGCTGGTGGTGCTGGGTTTCGACCCGGCAGAAAGCGCCCAGTACCAGCGCCCCGGCGCCAAGCTGGCGGTGCGCGCCGAGTGGGCGGTCAAACGTACCCTGTTGCAGGCTTTCTGCGACCGGCCGCTGATCTGGCTCGACAACTATGCCATGGCCCGGCGCCTGGCCGCTTCGCTGGCCGGTGATGCGGTGGCCGGCCCCGGCTTCGAATACAAGGTCAAGGGCGAGCTGGCGCCGGCGCCGCTGCTGGATGCCTTCGTCGGCGCCGCCAACTTCATCGAGAACCTCGGCCTGGAGGTCAACCCTGCCGTGGCGGCGATGAGCTTTCCGCCCGGTGACAGCGACGCGTTGTTCTTCGAGGCCCTGGCCCTGTACTGGAAGGCCCTGGAGGCGCACCTGCTGGACCAGTCGCCACCGGTCATGAGCTACAACCGCATGTTCGCCCTGTTCGGTGAGAACAACCCGGAAAACCTGAAGCTGCTGCCCGACCCCTTGCTACGCCCACTGGCGCACCTGATGATCGACGAGTTCCAGGACGTATCGCCGCAGATCGTCAGCTGGCTGCGCGCCAGCCTCGCCGAGATTCGCCGGCGCGGGCCGGCCATGTACAACGGGCGCAATGCCCGGCATTCATCGCTGTTGTGCGTGGGTGACGACTGGCAGTCGATCTATGGTTGGCGGGGCAGTTCGCCCAAGTACTTCATGGAGTTCACCAAGGCCTTCCCGTCGCCGGCCAACACGCGGGTGATGCTGGTCGACAATTACCGTTGCCAGCAGCAGGTGATCGATGCGGCCGAGCACCTGGTCAAGGGCACCCCGGCGATTGCCGGCAAGAGGGCCAGGGCCAGTGGCCCGGCGGCGGAACTGCCGGGCTCGCCGGTCAAGGTGTTCGACCGTGACGAGGCCGCTTTGGGGGAAACGTTGATCGAGCACTACCAGCGTGGCGAGACGGTCATGATGCTGTACCGCAAGGGCAGCGACCGGGCGCTGATGAACGAGCACCTGCACAGCGTGCTGCAGGCCGAGGCGGCGTTGCCGGCCGAGCAGCGCCGGCTGCGCCAGTTGACCTACCACAGTGCCAAGGGCTTGCAGGCCGACGCGGTGTTCATGCTGGGCGACTGCCAGTACCTGACCAGCTCACCGTACAAGAACCAGGTGTATCGCCAGGCCGGGCTGGGCAAGCCTGGCGATGCGCAACCGTTCGACACGGCGCAGAAGGAGGAAGTGCAGCGCCTGGCCTACGTGGCGGTGACCCGTGCGGTACAGCACTGTTACTGGCATGTCGAAGCTGCCAACGGTGAAGCCGCGACGGCCCCGCGCGCCTCGAGCCAGGTGGAAGGCCGGCAGGCCTTCTTCGAAGACCTGCGCGGGCAGTGAGGGTCAGCTCCTCGGGTTAGGGTCTTGCTGGGCAGTCAGCCGCAGGTACAGGGCGTCTTCCTCTGCCTGGCGGCTGGCGCCCAGGCGCGAAAGCGCGTCGTTGTACCGCTGGCTGTCGAGCTCGAGACGGGGCAGTGCGCCTGTGGCGTCTGGCACAGCGTCGGGCAGCACTTCGTTCAACACTTCGCGTACCGGCGCGTCCAGGGTTGTTACCGCCTCGTTCTCCGGGTCAAGGCAATATTCCAGGTACTCGATACCCCGGTACCAGCGTTCATCCAGTGCTGCGAAGCGCTGGCCGTAACGCCGCCTGAGGAAACGCCGCCAGCTTGGTTGGGCGGCAATCCAGGCCTGACGTGTGGCGGGTTGCTGGTCAAGGGCGTCGACCGCCGCTTCGACGTTGTCGACGACGCGGTCGGAGATGCGAGCACTGTCGCGATAGAGCATGTCCTGGCTGGGTTCAGGAAAGTCGAGTGGCTCCGCGAGCGACTGGCGCAATGCCAGTCGGATTTCGATATCGTCGAGCCCGCCTTCGCGTAGCTCGTCGAGGGTGATGTCATCCAACGGATCGGCGTCGGGCAGCCGGGGCAGGGCCGCTCCGCTCTGCGCGATCTCCTGGTCCCGGGCCAGCAAGGCGCTTTGCCGCGCCAGACGTGTAGCGTGGATGCGTGCGGCCAGTTGGTTGACCTGCTCGCGACGGAACAGGCGTCGGTAGTACTGGAACAGATAGGGGCCTTTGACCATTGCCTGGCTACTTTCGCGATAGGCCAGTTGCTCGACCAGCAATGTGCTGAAGCCATCGGCTCCGGCATCGCCGCAGGTGGCAGGGAAGTCTCCGGCTACTTCGTTCAGATGTTCGCGCAGTGCCTCGTCCTGGCTGGCCGCTTCCAGCAGTTGCCACACTTCCCGCGCCAGCGAGTACTGGTTGTTCTGCGCTTGCGCCGAGCGCCCGACGCGCTCCACCACTTCGAGCAGGTCGCGGTTGGCGCCGCCTTCGAACAGGCTGTCCCACAATTGCTGCTGTGCCTGGTTGCCGCTGGCCCGCCAGTCCAGTGCCTCGGTTTCGGGCAGGAAGTGGTCATTTTCCACAATACCCACACCGGCTGCACGTAACCGGCCAGCCGCCTCGGGTTGCAGGTTGTTGAAATGGAACTCCCAGCGCTGGTTATGCCGGGTCAGCAGATTGCTCGCATAAGGGGTCTGCAATATCAGCTCGACATCGGGCAGTTGCTGGATTTCGTTATTGCTGAATTCCAGGTTGCGCAGTGCGTAGTCGGGCCTGCTCATCAGTGCAGTCAGGTCGTCCGGCCAGGCGCCGAGGGCGCAGCTGTTGAGAGTCAGGTTTCGCAAACGTAGCAAGGTGCTCAGCCGTGGCGGAATGTTGAGCGGGTTGAGGGACAGGTTCAAGTCTCGCAGATGGCGTAATTCGCCGAAGCGTTCTGCCAGCGCCGGGGTAAGCGTGATCTGGTTCCCGCTCAGGTCCAGTTCCTCCAGGGGCAGCGCTGCGAGCATTTGCAGGTCGGTGTCGGTGAGCGACAAATGGCTGTGTCTGAACCTCAGCGCACGCAGGCGGCGCATCCGGGTCAGTGCGCTTCTGGCAGTAACGTCCAGATGGAGCAATGGGCTATCGACCACTTCCAGGGTCTGTAGCTGGGGTGTATTGCGTAAAGCGTTGAACAGCGTGTCGGATTGCAGGTCGGGATTACCAACAAGACGAAGTCGTTCCAAGCGTGGGAAGGACTCGAAGAATCCCGCAGGTAGGGTGTGCAGGCCCAGGCTGTGGATCTCCAGCGTCTGGATGTGGTCGAAACGTGCCGGCAGCTCGGGCAGGCTGGCCAGTGTCATATGCCGCAAGATCAAGGCATTGCCGTCATCCTGCCTGGCAGCGCGGCGCAGCGCGCGGCCGAATGCACGGCGGTTGTGCCAGGCTTCGCCCTCGGCCTCATCGCGCCAGGAGCGCAGGCTCTGGTCCAGCGCTGCCCGTTCGCGCTGAATATGGCTCAATTGCTCCGCGATGTCTCCGCGCTGGCGCAACTGGTCGAGCAGCGCACGACGTTGCCGCGTGGAAAGCGCGGGGTAAAGCTCTTGCAGCCTGCGTTCTTCAATGGAAGTGCCCCCCAGCCTGATCCAGTCGCGCCAGCTGCCACGGCCGCTCAAGGGATAGCCAAGGCGTCCGTCGGCAAGACGCAAAGGTGAGCGATAGCCGGGCCGGATCGGCTGCTGGCCAAGCAGTCGCGCGGCCCGCTGCCGATCGGCAAGCGCCATTTCCATGAGCTCGGCAGCGCTGGCCCCGGGTTGTTCGGCCAGCAAGGCCGCCGCCAGCCGTTGGCTGTCGGCATTGGCCAGGGTCGGGCGATAGAGGCCGAGCAGAGCGCGGTTCAGGCGCAGATGGGCCTGGTGCACCCGGGCTTCTTCAGCGATGCGCAGGGGGACGCGGTTGCCGAGCATGCGTGTTCTCTCTAGCGTACTCGCCTGCGCGACGATTGCATTGAGTACCCGGTTGGGAAGGCTGCCGAACTGTTGTTGCAACGCTTGGGCACCACTATCCAGGGGCTGCAGCCTGCTGCGCTGAAGCGCATCGAACAGTGCATCGCGGCGCGCCGTCAGATGATCTGCCAGCAAAGCGTCCAATTTCCGGGCGCGTGATGCGCTGTGGGTGTTGGGCACCAGTGTGTCTGCTGCCGGTTCTGGCAATTGGTCCAATACGGCCTGGCTCAGCTTGCCGAGTTCCAGGTCGTTACGGGTCACCTCGATCACCACCGGTGAGGGCAACGTGGTGTCGCCATAGATAACGGCATGGCCCCATGGCTCTGGCCCGTCGAACACCTTCACTACATGATCGGCCGGCCAGCCGGGCAGTTCGAGCAAGCCAGATAGTGCATATTGCTTGTAGGACGCCACCGAGAGGCCATGGCGGACCCGGGTGATCAGCTCAGTGGCTTCCTCATCGATGGCCAGGCGCTCGAGCGCATCGGTCAGCAGCGTCGGCGCTTGTGCTTCGCTGACATGCGTCTGACGCAACACCTGCTCATCGGTGCCGGTGCAGCGTAGCGCTGTCGCCAGGTCGATATCGCTGAGGTTGTCCGTTATCGGGCCGATGCGCCTGAGCAACTGGCGTTGCTGCCAGTCCAGCGGGTGCTCTGCCGTGGCGCGCCAGGCGCCGTCGCCCACATGGCGGATGGCAGGGCGGAACGCCTCGGGGTTGTCAGGGTGAGTGATGCGCCACTGTCCTGAAGGATCCATGGCCTGTTCATACAACTCACCATCGAGCCGGATGAAATGTCGTTGCTGATGAATGTACTGCCCTTGCTCGTTGGCCAGTACCGTATCGGGCAGTACTTCGCGACTGGCATAGCGGTCGATGCCGGGTTGCCACAGGCGTTCGCCGCCAGCATGTTCGATACTCACCAGCGAGTCGACGAAGCGCGAATGCTTGAGCAGGTTGGCGCCCGCGCCGATTGCGCCAATCATTGCCAGGTTGAGCAGCACCGATTCCAGTTGCGCGGCGGCTTCTGCCTTGTTATCAGCCTCCCAGGCCTCGATACCGTGGAATACGCTGTTCATCAGCTGCGCGCCGCCTACGGCCAGCATGAGAGTATTGAGGCCAGGCACGAACAGGGCCGCCACGTTGGCCAGGTCCAGCCCAATCGACAGCCAATGCTCCAGTAGCTCCAGCCTGGCGTTTGCGTCCACCTTGGCGGTGGGTACGGCCAAGGTGGCGGCGTCGGCCTTGAGCCTGGCGACATGGGTCCGATACCAGTAAGGCCACAGGTCGGCAGGCAGTTCGGTAGCCTGATACAACACGCGCGGCGAAGGCTTGGGCAGGATGGCCGGGGTGTTTGGCGCGACCACGCTATCGAACAGGTCCTGTCGCAAGCGTTTGGCCAGTGCTGGTTGCTGGGATTGCGGGGCATAACGGATAACGTGCTGCAGCCGCCGCTCGTCCTGCAGGCGAGCCGTCAGGCTCCGTGCGGCGACGCTGGCCGACGGATACTCCACCAGCGGGAAGTCATGCGCACCCGGAATGTAGACGATACGGGGCGTCACTTTGCCGGGAACGTCCTGCCCGATCACCATGACTTCGTGCAAGGGCGTCTGGTACAGGCTCAGCCGCCAGCATTTCAACTGTAGCGGAACCTTGCCCCCACACACCCGCTGCAGCGCTTTCAAGCCTGCCGGGCTGAGTTTTCCGCGCAGCACGGCGATCCATGCCTGTACCAGCAGCTCGTCGCGGCTGGCCTGGATGGATTGCCGCGCGAGAGTCGCCTGCGCTGGGCTGTCATAGATCGAGGCCAGGTGGGCCTGGTACTGTTTGCCCAGGTCCAGGCTGCGGCATGCTTCGATAAAGCTGGGCGCAGTCCAGCCGACGAGCCGCGTCGGGTTGCTCCGGCTGGCTTGCAGCAGGCTATATGGGCCGGCTTCATGGCTGTCGGTGAAATTGTGCAGGGCAGCTTCCAGTAATGTGACCTTGCGCGGCGAGCCATCGGGGTCGTATTCGAAGCGATCCGCCTCCGCGGTGGTGCCCAACCCGGCTTCAGGCTCACCATGCACCGATGGTCTGCGCTTGAATGGCTGGAAGAAATAGACCGCCTCATCCACCGGCTCGGCAATGCCCAGGTGCGCCTGTAGCAGTGGCTTGCAAAACTCGCTGATACCCTTCAGCGGTTTGAGCGACTCGAACAGGGCATTGCGGCTGCGGTCACGTTGCTCGATAGCGCCTTGCAGTGCCTGGCGTTGTTCATCGGTTGCCGTTGCATACCAGTCGAAGGGCTGGCCGTTGCCCTGTAGGTAGTCCAGGCGTTGGCTGCCAAGCAGGGCGCTGACGTGATGGTTGGCAAGCTGGCGTGGCCAATGCGGCAAGGTCCGCTGGAGCTGACGCAGGTGGTACGGCGTCGTGGAGGTCATGATGGGTTGCTCCTCAAGGGGGAAGGCGCCATTGCATGACAGGCAGGTCGCCAAAGAGTGGTAGATAACTACTCGACGAGTGTCGGTATCGCCTATGCCAGGGTCGGGCAGGTATCAATGGCGGGCAGGGCATCGGGCCAAGGTAGGGCGTCGCCGTCTTGCCAGGCCTTAGACAGGAAGCTAACCATGCGCTCATCATCGACACCCAGGGACCATTTGCTGGACCACAACGGCATTGAAATAGCAGTCCGCTGCTGGGGCCCGGAGGACGGTATACCGGTGCTGGCCCTGCATGGCTGGCTGGACAATGCCGCCTCGTTCGAGCGCCTGGCGCCGATGCTCGATGGTTGCTTCGTGGTGGCCCCCGACCTGGTCGGTCACGGCCGCTCCGATCATCGCCGCCACGACAGTGCCTATTACCTGTGGGAGCACGCCGAGGACATGCTGGCGGTGGCCGAAAGCCTGGGCCTGGGGCAGTTTCATGTGCTGGCCCATGGCATGGGCACCGGTGTGGCATCGCTGCTCGCGGCCATGACCAGCGGTATCGCCAGCATGACCTTCCTCGACGGCATGGGCGCACCGTTCACGGTGGCCGAGGATGACCGCGTCGAACATCTGGCCCGGTCCTACCGGCTCAAGCGCATGGTCCAGCGTAGCCAGCTGCAGGGCTTCGCCGAGCCCGACGTGTGCCGCTTCGAAGACCTGGACACTGCGCTGGAGCAACGTCGCGAACGCCTGGACACCGAACTGTCGGAAGCGGCGGCACGGCTGCTGGCGCTGCGCGACCTGCTGCAGTTGGGCGATGGTTATTGCTGGCGCCACGACCCGCGCCTGGTGCTGCCCGAACCCATGCCGCTGACCGAGCGCGAAGCCTGCGAGCTGCTCAGTCAGATCCGCTGCCCGCTTTACCTGCTGTTCGGCCGTCAGGGGGCATTCACCGGCGAAGCCTTTACCCGGCGCCAGGCAGCCTTGCCTGGCCACGCCAAGGTGTCGTGGCACCCAGGCGGGCACCACTTCCACCTGGATTCGCCGGACCGGGCGTTGGTCGACCAGCTGCTGCGGATCCTGGCCCGCCATGAAGGCGGCGTGCTGCAACGCCTGGTGAACGAATAGCGGGAGGTGCGCCGCTGGGCTATCGTGCTGACGTCCACTACAGGAAGCCGACTGCCACAAGGAGCCCCGGCATGCGCCCGTTCGCCATCAAGCACATCGACCACCTCGTTCTACGGGTCAGCGACCTGCCGCGTAGCATTGCGTTCTATACCGAGCTGCTCGGCTGCACCATCAGTCGCGTGCGCGAAGACCTGGGCATGGTCCATCTGGCCACCGGCACGGCCATGATCGACCTGGTCACCCTCGATGGCCCGCTGGGCCAGCCTGGCGGTGCGGCACCGGGGCCCGAGGGGCGCAACCTGCACCATTTCTGCCTGCGCATCGAGCCGTTCGACGAGGCGGCGCTGAGGGCGTACCTGCAGGCTGCAGGGGTGCCAGTGGCGCCTGCGGAAAGGCGCTACGGCGCTGAAGGCGAAGGGCCGTCGCTGTACTGCTACGACCCGGATGGCAACCAGGTCGAGTTGAAAGGGCCAGTGTCGTAGCGGCGGCCGATAGTGGATATCCCGCCAAAGCCTATTATGCTTCAGATACCTTGCTGCGATCCGAGGCGGCCCGCCTCGTCGTGCTTCGCATATCCAAAGCAAGCCCCCAGGGCCTGGGTGCGACGGTACAACAGCGGTTGAGGTGCTCCCGGCCTGCATGACGACAAGACGGAGGCACCCCATGGCGGTTCTCGACAGCACAACCACGGGCAGTAGTGGGCCCCAACGCGGTATCACCCGGGAGGAGCGCAAGGTCATCTTCGCCTCGTCCCTGGGGACAGTGTTCGAATGGTACGACTTCTACCTGTACGGCTCACTGGCGGCGATCATCGCCAAGCATTTCTTCGCCGGGGTCAATGAAACCACCTCGTTCATCTTCGCTCTGCTGGCCTTCGCCGCCGGCTTTGCCGTACGGCCGTTCGGCGCCATCGTGTTCGGCCGCCTGGGCGACATGATCGGGCGCAAGTACACCTTTCTCATCACCATCGTGATCATGGGCCTGTCGACGGCCGTGGTCGGCCTGCTACCCAGCTACGCCACCATCGGCGTGGCGGCACCGATCATCCTGATCACCCTGCGCCTGCTGCAGGGGTTGGCCCTGGGTGGCGAATACGGCGGCGCGGCCACTTATGTAGCCGAGCATGCGCCAAAGGGGCGTCGCGGCTTTTTCACCGCCTGGATCCAGACCACTGCCACTCTCGGGCTGTTCCTGTCGCTGCTGGTGATCATGGCCTGTCGCACGGCCATGGGTACCGAGGTGTTCGAGGCCTGGGGCTGGCGTGTGCCGTTCCTGCTGTCGATCCTGCTGCTGGCGATTTCGGTGTACATCCGCCTGCAGCTCAACGAGTCGCCGGTGTTCCTGAAGATGAAGGCCGAGGGCAAGGCGTCCAAGGCCCCGCTGACCGAGTCGTTCGCCCGCTGGGACAACCTCAAGGTGGTGATCATGGCACTGCTGGGCGGCACTGCCGGGCAGGCCGTGGTGTGGTATACCGGGCAGTTCTACGCACTGTTCTTCCTGCTGCAGATGCTCAAGATCGAGCCACAGACCGCCAACTTGCTGATTGCCGGCTCGCTGCTGATCGGCACGCCGTTCTTCATCTTTTTCGGCAGCCTGTCCGACCGCATTGGGCGCAAGAAGATCATCATGGCCGGCTGCATCATCGCGGCGCTGACCTACTTCCCGATCTTCAAGGCGCTGACCCAGTACGGCAACCCGGACGTGTTCGTCGCCCAGGAGCAGAACCCGGTGGTGGTGGTAGCCGACCCAGACCAGTGCGCGTTCCAGTTCGACCCGGTGGGCAAGGCCAAATTCACCAGTTCGTGCGATATCGCCAAGAGCTTGCTGGCCAAACGGGCCATCCCTTATACCAACGAAGCGGCCGAGCCAGGCAGCGTGGCGCAGATCCGCATTGGTGAACGGGTCCTGCCCAGCTTCGACGGCAGCAGCCTGGCAGCGGCGGACTTCAAGACGCAGAGCGAGGCCTTCACCGCCACCCTCAGCGGCGCATTGAAAGAGGCAGGCTACCCGGAGAAGGCCGACCCGGCGAAGATCCATTACCCGATGGTGCTGTTGCTGCTGACGCTGCTGGTGATCTACGTGACCATGGTCTACGGGCCGATCGCCGCCTGGCTGGTAGAGCTGTTCCCGGCGCGTATCCGCTATACCTCGATGTCACTGCCTTATCATATCGGCAACGGCTGGTTCGGCGGCTTCCTGCCGACCGTGGCGTTTGCCATGGTGGCGGCGACCGGTGATATCTATTACGGCTTGTGGTACCCGATCGTGATTGCGGTGATGACGGCGGTGCTGGGCATCTTCTTCCTGCCGGAGACCAAGGACCGGGAAATTCATCACGCATGAGAGAGGGGCGCTTGTGTTGGCCCATTCGCGTGTTCACCTGCGAACGGGCCAGCACCGGCAGCCGATGCGCTTGCAGAACCTCGAAGGCAACAGCATTGCCCTCACGACCCAGGCCGACGGCCTTGCGGCTGCCGCCAGTGCCTGGCTAGCCGCTAGTGCTTCTGGGCGATCTGGATCAGGTTGCCGCAGGTGTCATCGAACACCGCCACGGTGACCGGCCCCTGGGCGGTGGGTGGCTGGGTGAACAGCACGCCTGCGGCGCACAGCCGGGTGTATTCGGCCTGGATGTCGCGCACGCCGAACGAGGTGGCCGGGATACCGTCCTGCTTCAGCGCGGCCTTGTAGGCCCTGGCAGCCGGATGCGCGTCGGGTTCCAGCAGCAGTTCGACGCCGTTGGGGTCGTTGGGGGAGGTGAGGGTCAGCCAGCGATGCCGGCCCATGGGGATGTCATGCTTGGGCTCGAAACCGAGTACGTAGTGGTAGAAAGCCAAGGCCTTGGCCTGGTCGTCGACAAGAATGCTGGTGACCACGATCTTCATAGACACACACCGTATGCTTGGGGCCGATGAATACCAGTAAAGACGGTTGGGGGTATTTGACCAGTGGCACCCTTACGAAAAACCTGTTCAAGCCATCGCTAAATCCTTCATCATCCGGCCCCCGCGTGACAGCTGCCGAGGGTAAAGTGGCAAGCATGATTCCAGCGCCCGGAGCGGCGCCAGCGAGGTGCCCGTGGCTGCCTATACCCTGCGACAACTCAAATACTTCGTCACCACCGTGGAGGCCGGCAGCGTTGCCGAGGCTTCGCGCCAGCTGTACATCGCCCAGCCGTCCATCTCCACGGCGATCAAGAGCCTGGAGGAAAGCTTTGGTGTGCAGCTGTTCATCCGCCACCACGCCCAGGGCGTGTCGCTGACACCCAGCGGCAAGCGCTTCTATGCCAAGACCAAGTCGCTGTTGCAGATGGCCCACGAGTTCGAACAGAACGCCCTGGCCGATAACGACACCGTGGCTGGGCAGATCGACATCGGCTGTTTCGAAACCGTCGCCCCGCTGTACCTGCCACGCCTGATCGCCGGCTTTCGCCAACGCTACCCCGGGGTGGATATCCGGCTGCGTGACGGCGAACAGCAAGACCTGATCCAGGGCCTGACCGCCGGCACCTTCGACCTGGCGTTTCTCTACGACCATGACCTGGACGGCACCATCGAGGCCGAGCCGCTGATGCCGCCGCAGAAGCCCTACGTGCTGCTGCCCGAGCAGCACCGCTTCGCCGGCCAGGCCCAGGTGTCGCTGCGCGACCTGTGCCCTGAGCCGATGATCCTGCTGGACGTGGCACCGAGTCGCACCTACTTCGTCAGCCTGTTCAATGAAATGGGCCTGACGCCCAACATCATCTTCAGCTCGCCATCAATCGAGATGGTGCGTGGCATGGTTGGCCAGGGTTTCGGCTTTTCGTTGCTGGTGACGCGCCCGCATTCGCCGTACAGCTATGACGGCCAGCGCCTGGCGATGGTGGATATTGCCGAGCCGGTAGCGTTATCCGGGTTGGCCGCGGCATGGTTGAAACGGGTGCAACTGACCAAGCCGGCCCAGTTGTTTGTCGAGTTCTGCCGCGAAGAGCTCGCGAAGTTCTGAAACGGGCACGCCATGCCGCCCACGGCCCTGGCATGGCGTGCCTGCTGCTCAGGGGTTGACCTGATAGCCGCGCCCCTGCAAGCAGCCGCTGTAGGCACTGGCACGGGCCTGGGCCTTTGCCTGGTCCTGGCCGCGGCGGTCCTGGCGCCGCTCCTGACGCTGGCGCATGCCACCGACTGCCGCCCCGGCGGCGGCCACTTCTCCGGCACGATTCTGCCGGTACTCCTGCTTGGCATCCTCGCCGACCCGGTCGTACAACGCGTCGTGCTGGTTACCACGCACCTGCGCACCTGCCGCTCCGGCAACCGCGCCGGCGGCGGCACCGCGCACACGGCCACCGACATGCGGGGCGGTGGCCGTCGCGGCGCTGTGCTCAGCATTGGTCGCGACGGTGTTGCAATCATTGATATCCAGCTGCATCTGCTGGCTGCCCTGGCCCTTGAGCGGCACCACCGACTGCGCCAGGGCGGCCGGTGCCGCGCACAGCAGCACCAACAGGTAACCCCACGTCAATCTACGCATGCTACACCTCCAGCGGGCGGGATCCCGACTTTCAGAATAGTTCGCCTTCTGCGCGGCGCCTGCTTCGCGGGTGAATCCGCTCCAACAGGAACTGCATCAGCCTGCGCAGCAAACGTCAGTTCAGGCCTGCGTCGTTCTGCGCTGGGCCGTTGCTGACGGTCTCCTGCAGCGGCTCGGCCTTGTCCAGTGGCAGGTGGTCGAACTCGCGCAGGCTATCCTTGCGGTACGGGTCGCCAATCCAGCGCGGGGCCACCACGAACTGTGGGCTTACCAGGCTTTTGCCCGGTTCGTAGCGGTCGTAGCTCAGCCCGGCGAGGTCGGACAGGGTATGGATCAGGTGCGAGCTGCTGTAAGGGCGGTCGACCATCGCCTGCAAGTCGCGCGGGTGCTCGGCCCGCCAGCTTGGCGAGGTCCACAGCAGGAACGGGATGGTGTACATCGGCCGGGTTGGCGCGCCTTCGTTGCGCCCCAGGCGGTCGTGGTTACCGGACCGGTACACGTCCTCGCCATGGTCAGACAGGTACAGCAGGAAGCCATTGGGGGTAGTGGCCGAATAACGCTTGATCAGGCTCGAGACCACGTAGTCGTTATAGCGCACCGCGTTGTCGTAGAAGTTGTAGGTTTTCACCTGCTCGCTCGTCAGCACGGCGGGCGCGCCCTGACGGTCGGTGAAATGCGCGTAGTCGCCTGGGTAGCGGTAGCGATAGTCCATGTGCGTGCCCAACAGGTGCACGATGATGAACTTGTTCGGTGCCGGGTCCTGCAGGGCCTTGTCGAACGGCGCCAGCACCACCTCATCGTACTGGCTGGCATTCTGGTTACGCTGGTTGTTCAGGTAGACCGGCGCGTCCGTCTGCTGCGAGAACGTGGTCAGCATGGTGTTGCGCTTGGTCATGGTCTGCTGGTTGGTAATCCAGAAGGTCTTGTAGCCGGCCTGCTTCATCAGGTTGATCAGCGACGGATCGGTGAGGAAGCGGTCCGGGTTCTGCTCGTCGCCGAAGGTGAGGATCTGCTGCATCACTTCGATGGTGTAGGGGCGTGGCGACACCACGTTGCGGAACACCGTCAGGCCGTCGTCGCTGGCCGCCAGGGCATCGAGGTTGGGCGTGGTGTCACGGTTGTAGCCGTACAGGTGCATGTGTTCGCGGGTGGTCGATTCGCCCAGTACCAGCACCAGTGTGCGTGGCGCGGCACCGCTGCTGTCACGCAGGTCCTGCAAGGGCGGCAGCGCAGCATTGCGCGCCAGCAGTTGCTGCATGTTGTTCAACTGCTGACGGTACTGGCGGTAGCCGACCAGCAATTGCCAGGGCACGGCCGGTTCCATGCGCTGCTGGACCTTTTCTGCCGCGTCGGCAAAGCTGCGCTGCTGAGTGACCAGCTGTTTGTAGAACGGATACACCAGGTTGGCCAACAGCAACAGGGCAACCACTGGCAGGCGGCTGCGCAGCGGCAGGCGCACCGGGCGCACGCGCTTCCACAGCCACACGGCGACCAGCGTGTACAGCAGCAGTGCCAGGCCAAGGCCGACGCTGAAGTACTGGCTGAAGTACTCACCGGCCTCGGCGGTATTGGACTCGAACATCACGAAGATCACGCTTTGCGAGAACTCCTGACGATAAATGGCGAAGTAGCTCAAGCCCACCAGCGATGCAGCCCACAGGATCACACCGATGACCGCGGCCGTGGCACGGGTGAAGCGTGGCAGCAGCAGTACCGGGGCCAGCCACAGGCTGCTGAGGAACAGGGCATCGCGGAAACCGGCGAAACCGGTGGTGCCACTGAACAGCAGCAGCGCCTGGGTCACGCCCGAGAAGTACCAGAAAAACAGCAGGAGCCAGCCCAGGCCGGCCCAGTCCACGCGCTGCGGCGCAGAAGGGGAAGAAGTGTGTGACACGGATGCCTCGTCGTACCATGGCGGCCAGCGGATCTGCCCGGCGCCGGAAAAGCCGTGACGCTAATCTGCCGCGTGTGAAAATAACGTCAATCAGGCGCTGGCCCAGGCAAGGTATGATGTGCCCGGGCAATCCGCACTGACAGGTCGAGTGAGAATGAACCGTCGCAAGAAGATCAAGCAGCTGTTGCAGGCGCATGCCAAGAAGGCCAGTGCGAAGCTGGCACCACGCAAGCCAAAGTACATTTGCAAGGCGGACCGCCTGAAGATGGAAGCCGAGGCGGCGGCGGATACCGCCACCTGACCAACCAGCGCAGCCGTCAAGGCCGCGCCAGTTGCCGCGCCTCAACGGCGGTAGTGACGATAATCGTCATGGTAGCGCTGGTGCATGGCCCGCTCATGGCGGCGCTCCCAGTCTCGCCGGCGTTCCCAGTCGCGGCGGTATTCCCAGTGGCGGCGGCGCTCCCAGTCACGTCGGGCCTGCTCGCGACGCCACTGTTCGCGGCGCCAGTCGCTTCTGTGCTCATGCCAGCGGTCGTCACCATGGGCGAGCAGCGTGGCGGGCTGCCCATCGGCCACACTGGCCAGCTTCGCCCAGGGGTTAGCGGCAGGCTGCTGGGGTGACTGCACCGCCGGGGCAGCCGCTACGGACGGTTTCATGGGGGTTGCCGATGCCGTGCCCATCGCCGCCAACGAGAACAGGCCGAGCAGCATCAACCTTGCGACATGTATTTTCATGAGCGAAGCCAACCTCTGAGAACAATTGAGCCATCTGGCCAGCAGGTGGTTGGCGATTCTGTCTCGCGTCCCGCTACCTTTCTGTGCCTCCCACATAGACCGGCAAACGGAAAAAAGTTCGCTATGGCAACAACTTGTACAACATTTGAAACAACCTGATCAGCGGTTGCTGATACAGGCAAACACCGCGCGAAGGTGCATCTGATAGCTGTCGAACGCCACAATCGCGCCAGCGACCACCTCGGCTTCTTCCTGCGCATTCAGCGACAAGCCGTCCAGCCTGGCGACGAACTGCCGCCAGGGCAGCCCCCGGCCCTGCGGATGCGGCGCCAGGTGACGAGCGCCGAGGCCGGCGTGCAGCCCCAGGCGCTGGGCATGCTTGAGCAGAAACGCAGCCCCAAGGTTCGACCCCTCGCTGCAATACAGCCAGCCCAACGCCTGGGCCGGGCTGGCACAGACCTGTGAAGGGAGCGCCGGCACTGGCAGGCCTAGATCGCCCAGGTCATGCTCGATCGCTGCGAAACGCGACAGTGGCGCCAGCCCAGGCAGCAGCAGGTTGAGCTGTTCGTCGCGGTACATCGCCACCAGGCTGCCGTGAAAGCGATGCTGCACCTGCAGGAAGCGGCCGTAGCGTTCGTGGCTCTCGAAAGGCCTGGCCGCCATTACTCGTTGATCGACATCGTCGTGGGCCTGGCTGCTGGCAGCCTTCAAGCGTTTGCAGCGGCTGGGTTCGGTGAGCGATAGCGGCACTGAGGCCATCGGCGTATCCATAGCATGTGGGCAATGCGCCATGATGCTTGTCATCCCTGGCCTACAGCAAGCGCCAAGTAACAGGTTTGAGAAAGCTGCCGCTCTGCTGGGTAGTCATTTACCATGGCGGCCGCTTTGCCAATCATCGTCAAGGAAACCCGTCATGAGCACCCCGCAGTTCCGCACCCCCACCGCCGCAGACGCCGAGCGTTGCTACGCCATCGAGATCGGCGCGTACGAAGGGGACGAGGCGGCCACGCTGGACAAGATCCGCACCCGTATCGCGCAGTATCCGCAAGGCTTCCTGATGCTGGAGCAGGCGGGAGAGATCGTCGGCTTCATCAACAGCGGCTGCGCCCATCAGGTGGTGATGGCCGATGAAGCCTTCAAGGAACTGGTCGGGCATGACCCGCTAGCGCCGAATGTGGTGATCATGTCGGTGGTGGTCGACCCGGCGCACCAGGGCAAAGGCTACGCCAGGTGCCTGATGGACGAGTTCGTCAGGCGCATGAAGACCGCGGGCAAGCAGAGCATCCACCTGATGTGCAAACAGCAGCATGTGCCGCTGTACCAGAAGATGGGTTACCAGTACGTGCAGCCATCGCCGTCGGCGCACGGTGGCATGGCCTGGCATGAGATGGTGATGGTCCTCTGACCGATTCAGCGTGCGCGGCCCGGGTCGCGACAGGGTTGCTGGCAGCCTGTCGCGACACGAGGCCTGCCGCTTTATCCGCCGCTGACCAGCTGCTGCGCCAGTAGATTGTGACGCTCGAGCACCCGTGGCAGGTCGACGGTGAGCAGTTGGCCGTCCTGCACCACCACCCGGCCGTTGATCACGCTGGTATGCACCTGGGTCGGGGTGCAGAACACCAGCGCCGCCAGCGGGTCATGCTGGCCGCCGGCATAGGCCACGTGGCCCAGGTCGAAGGCGACGAAGTCGGCGACCATGCCCGGGGCGAGGGCGCCGATGTCATTGCGGTTCAGCACCTTGGCGCCGCCGAGGGTGGCAATTTCCAGCGCTTCGCGCGCGGTCATCGCGTCGGGGCCGAAGCCGACCCGTTGCAGCAGCAAGGCCTGGCGCACTTCACCGATCATGCTGGCGCCGTCGTTGGAGGCCGAACCGTCGACCCCGAGGCCCACCGGCACGCCATGGTCGCGCATCTTGCGCACCGGGGCGATGCCCGAGGCCAGGCGCATGTTCGAGCACGGGCAGTGGGCCACACCGGTGCCGGTGCGGGCGAACAGCTCGATGCCGTGCTGGTCGAGTTGTACGCAGTGGGCATGCCACACATCGTGACCGACCCAGCCGAGGTCCTCGGCGTATTCGGCGGGGGTCATGCCGAACTTCTCGCGGCTGTAGGCAATGTCGCTGACATTCTCGGCCAGGTGGGTGTGCAACGACACGCCGTACTGGCGCGCCAGCAGCGCCGCTTCGCGCATCAGGTCGCGGCTGACCGAGAACGGCGAGCAAGGCGCCACCACGATGCGGCGCATCGCGCCGTGAGCGGCATCGTGGTAGTCCTCGATCAGGCGCTGGGACTCCTTGAGGATGTCGGCTTCCTTCTCCACCACCGTGTCCGGCGGCAGGCCGCCCTGGCTGCGGCCCACGCTCATGCTGCCGCGGGCGGCGTGGAAGCGCATGCCGATCTCGTCGGCGGCGTGGATGCTGTCGTCGAGCTTGCAGCCGTTGGGGTAGATGTACAGGTGGTCGCTGGAGGTGGTGCAGCCGGACAGGATCAGTTCCGCCATGGCGGTCTGGGTCGACACCGCGATCATCTCGGGGGTCAGGCGCGCCCAGATCGGGTACAGGTTGGTCAGCCAGTTGAACAGTTCGCCGTCCTGGGCCGCCGGCACCACGCGGGTGAGGCTCTGGTACATGTGGTGGTGGGTGTTGACCAGGCCAGGGATGACCACTTTGCCGGCCATGTCCAGCACCACGTCGGCGTGCTGGGGGAGGGTGTCGCTGGGGCCGACCTGACGGATCAGGTTGTCTTCGATGAACAATCCGCCGTTGCTGATCTCGCGGCGTTCGCCGTCCATGGTGACCAGCAGGGCGGCGTTTTTTACCAATAGCGTCTTGGGCATAGCATGTGCCTGCGCAATACCCAGCGACGATTGTCGCTGTCGTAGGCGCTGCGATATGTAAACAGAGTCCACAAGGATTGTATACACCCGCCATGTTCGAACCCGCCACGGTCCGGGTGAACCAGCGCCCGCCCGGATCGTTCAGGCGCGCCCGTCATTCGGCCATCTGCAACTCCGGTAGCTTCACCCGGAACGCCCGCGTAAGCCCGAGCAGCATCACCAGGCCCAGGCCCATCCAGCACAGGCCGATGCTGAACGACAGGCTGGTCAGGCTGCCCCACAGCCACAGCGTGCTGAGAAAGCCCAGGCCAGGTACCACGCCATACAGCAGGTAGTTGCGGGCCCCACGCAAACGGTGGTCGACCAGGTAGTGCTTGACGACTGCCAGGTTCACCGCCGAGAACGCGAACAACGCGCCAAAGCTGATCATGTTGGCCACGGTGTCGAGGGTGATCACCAGGGCGACCAGCGACAGCAGGCTGACCACCACGATGGCCACGGCCGGCACGCGCTTTTTCGTCACCAGTCGGCCGAACGCCCGGGGCAGTGCACCGTCGCGGCCCATGGCGAACAGTACCCGCGACACGCTGGCCTGGGACACCATGGCCGAGGCGAAGCAACCGGCCACGTAGGTGGCGGTAAAGGCGGTCACCAGCAACTCACCGCCCACCCGCCGCATCACGTCCACCGAGGCCGAATCGGGGTCGGCGAAGCTGCCCCAGTCGGGGAACACCATCTGCGCGCAGTACGACACCAGCAGGAACAGCAGGCCACCGATCAGCGACACCGCCAGAATGGCCATCGGAATGCGATAGGTCGGGTTGCTGGTTTCCTCGGCCATGGTCGATACCGCATCGAAGCCGAGGAACGACAGGCACAGCACGGCAGCGCCGGTCATGATCAGTGGCACGCTGAAGCCGTCGTGATGGAAGGGCGCCAGCAGCGAAGCCGGTTCGGCCTGGCCGGCAATGTTGCGTATCGACAGGGCAACGAACACGACGATGAACACCAGTTGCAGCATCACCAGAAGCCAGTTGACCCGGGTGATCGATTCAATGCCAACCAGGTTGAGGCAGGTCACCAGGGCAATTGAGCCCAGCACCCATAGCCAGGCGGGGATGGCCGGAAAATACTCCGCCATGTAGATGCCGATCAGCAGGTAGCTGAGCAACGGCAGGAAGATGTAGTCGAGCAGCAGCGTCCAGCCGGTAATGAAGCCGATGTGGCTGCCGAACGCCTTGCGCGCGTAGGTATACACCGACCCGGAATAGGGGTGGGCCTGGACCATGCGCCCATAGCTGTAGGCGGTCAGCAGCATGGCGGCGAGGGTCAGCAGGTAGGCGGTGGGCAGGTGCCCCTTGGTCATCTGGGTAACCAGCCCGTAGGTGGTGAACACGGCCAGCGGCACCATGTAGGCCAGGCCGAACAGGATCAGTGCGGTCATGCCCATGGAGGTGCGCAAACGCCCGCTCGGGATCGAAGCGGGGGCATGCGCGGCGGGAGAATGAGCTGTACTTGTTGTTGTATGCATTGCTAGCTCCTGGAAAGGGATGCAGGGCACCGCAGCAGGCGAGCGGGCTCGCTACCGGGGCGTTGTGCAAGGAGGTCGAGCGCGGGGCTCGCAGCGTGGGGCGGCTTGATCCTCCCACACCCTGCAGGTGCCCGGAATCACCCTTTGGGGTGAGCCGGACGGCGCGCACCGGCGCTCACCCCAAAGGGTGATTTCGATGCAGGCGCCGCCATGGGAGTATCTCCCCGACAACGCACCGCATTGCGGCGGTGCCCTACTTGAAATGGCAGGCCCACCGTGACCCATCGATTGCTTACACAACAGTGGTTCGAGCACCAGGCCAAGGTCACCGAGGCCATCGGCCGCCCGGGCTTTGCTGCCACCTTGTTCGCCGCACTGGGCGTGATTCACCCGATCCAGGCGACCACGGTGTACCTCTACCCGCACCACGGCATGCCCAGCGCATTGTTCGAGCAGGATGACAAGGCGCCCTGGCAGCCCGAAGGCAATGTCAGCCGCTACCTGTCGGGCTTCTATCTGCTCGACCCGTTCTACGGTGCCTGCGTGGAGCAGGTCGAATCCGGCTGCTATGGCCTGTTCGAGGTGGCGCCGGACCATTTCGAGGTGAGCGAGTACTACCAGTCGTTCTACCGCCATTCGCACCTGCAGGATGAACTGAACTACATCCTGCAGCGGGTGCCCGGGCACAGCCTGGCCGTGTCGCTGGCCTTCACCGACAAGCTCGATGGGCACAGCCGCGCGTTGTTCGGTTGCATCACGCCCTGGGTGCTGGCAGTGCTCGGCAGGCATTTCGCCGGGCTCGACAGCCGTGCCGGGCGCTTCGAGAACCTTCTCGAGCAGCGCATCCATGCGGCCCTGAACAATTTCGGCAGCTCATTGCTCACCGAGCGTGAGTGCCGTATCGCGCAGCTGATCCTGCGTGGCCACTCCACCAGATCGCTGGCCGAGCGCCTGGGCGTGTCGGAAGACACCATCAAGTCGCACCGCAAGAACGTCTACGCCAAGCTCGACATCGGCACCCAGTCCGAACTGTTCTCCCTGTTCATCGACGCGCTGGCCAATGCCCAGGGCGTGCTGGGCAAGGACCCGCTGGAAAGCTACATGGGCAAGCTGCGCTGAGCGCCGGCAGCCCGCACCCCCCCACCGCAAAGGAAAACCAACAATGAATGCGCCTTTCGCCCCGCTACGCCAGACCCGCGACTACCAGGCATCCGATGCCGCCCACCACATCCATGCCTTCCTCGACCAGAAGGCGCTGAACGCCGAAGGGCCACGGGTGATCGTCGGCGGTGAACGCCTGCACCTGTGGGACAGCGAGGGCAAGCGCTACCTCGATGGCATGTCCGGCCTGTGGTGCACCCAGCTCGGTTATGGCCGTCGCGACCTGACCGCCGCCGCCACCACGCAGATGGACCAGCTGGCCTACTACAACATGTTCTTCCACACCACCCACCCGGCGGTGATCGAACTTTCCGAGCTGCTGTTCAGCCTGCTGCCCGCGCACTACAGCCACGCGATCTACACCAACTCCGGCTCCGAGGCCAACGAGGTGCTGATCCGCACCGTGCGCCGCTACTGGCAGGTGGTCGGCCAGCCGGCCAAGAAGATCATGATCGGCCGCTGGAACGGCTACCACGGCTCGACCCTCGCTGCCACGGCGCTCGGCGGCATGAAGTTCATGCACGAAATGGGCGGGCTGATACCGGACGTGGCACACATCGATGAACCTTACTGGTACGCCGAGGGCGGCGACCTGAGCCCGGCCGAGTTCGGTCGCCGCTGTGCCCTGCAGCTGGAAGCAAAGATCCTTGAGCTGGGTGCCGAAAACGTCGCCGGTTTCATCGCCGAACCCTTCCAGGGCGCCGGTGGCATGATCTTCCCGCCGGAAAGCTACTGGCCCGAGATCCAGCGCATCTGCCGCCAGTACGATGTGCTGTTGTGTGCCGATGAAGTGATCGGCGGCTTTGGCCGCACCGGAGAATGGTTTGCCCATGAATATTTCGGCTTCCAGCCTGACACCCTGTCGATCGCCAAGGGCCTGACCAGTGGCTACGTGCCCATGGGTGGTCTGGTGCTGAGCAAGCGCATTGCCGAAGCGCTGGTGGAGCGGGGCGGGGTGTTTGCCCATGGCCTGACCTATTCCGGCCACCCGGTGGCGGCGGCGGTGGCCATCGCCAACCTGAAAGCGCTGCGCGACGAAGGCATCGTGCGCCAGGTCAGGGACGACACCGGGCCGTACCTGCAGCGCATCCTCCGTGAAGTGTTCGCTGATCACCCGCTGATCGGCCAGGTGCAGGGCGCGGGCCTGGTGGCAGCATTGCAGTTCGCCGAGCACAAGCCGACGCGCAGGCGCTTTGCCAACGAGAATGACCTGGCCTGGCAATGTCGCACCTTCGGTTTCGAGGAGGGGGTGGTCATTCGCTCGACCCTGGGCCGGATGATCATGGCGCCGGCGCTGGTCGCCAACCACAGCGAGCTGGACGAGCTGGTGGAAAAGACCCGCATCGCCGTGGACCGCACGGCGCGCCTGGTCGGCAAGCTCTAAGGATTTGTCAGCGTATCGCAATGCCTGTGGACCCTGAAGAAAACTGCTCCAACCGTTACCAGGAGTACAAATGTACACCCTCGCATTCTGGCAACAACGCGCCTCGGGCCTGTCCCTCCCGGCGCAGGCGCTGATCGACGGCAAGCCCGTCAACGCGCAGGACGGCGCCACCTTCGCCGCCATCAACCCCGCCACCAATGCCGTGCTGGCACAGCTTGCCGCCTGCGGCCAGGCCGAAGTGGACTTGGCCGTCGCCAGTGCCCGCCGTGCCTTCGAACAAGGCCCGTGGCCGCGCATGGCTCCGCTCGAGCGCAAGAAGGTCCTGCTGCGCCTGGCCGAGCTGATCATGGCCCATCGCGAAGAACTGGCCCTGCTGGACTCGCTGAACATGGGCAAGCCGGTCATGGACGCCTACAACATCGACGTACCGGGCTCGGCCCATGTGTTCGCCTGGTATGGCGAGGCGCTGGACAAGCTGTACGACCAGGTGGCCCCCACCGCACCCAACGCGCTGGCCACCATTACCCGTGAGGGGTTGGGCGTTGTCGCCGCGGTAGTGCCGTGGAACTTCCCGCTGGACATGGCGGCGTGGAAGCTCGCCCCGGCCCTCGCCGCCGGCAACAGCGTGGTACTCAAGCCCGCCGAGCAGTCACCGTTCTCGGCCCTGCGCCTGGGCGAGCTGGCGTTGCAGGCCGGCCTGCCGGAGGGCGTGCTGAACGTGCTGCCGGGCCTGGGCGAGCAGGCCGGGCGGGCACTGGGCCTGCACCCGGACGTGGATTGCCTGGTGTTCACCGGCTCCACCCAGGTGGGCAAGTACTTCATGCAGTATTCGGCGCAGTCCAACCTCAAGCAGGTATGGCTGGAGTGCGGCGGCAAGAGCCCCAACCTGGTGTTTGAAAACTGCCAGGACCTGGACCTGGCTGCGGAAAAGGCCGCGTTCGGCATCTTTTTCAACCAGGGCGAGGTGTGCTCGGCCAACTCGCGGCTGTATGTGCAACGGTCCATTCATGACGCATTCATCGAGCGCCTGCAGGCCAAGGCCCGCCAGTGGCTGCCGGGTAATCCGCTGGACCCGGCGAGCCGGGCCGGTGCGATTGTCGATGCGCAGCAGACCGGCCGGATCGAGGCGGCCATTGCCCGGGCAGGGCAGGAGGGTGCACGAAGGGTGTGTGGTGGCCGGCGCCTGACGATCGACGGTTCGGACAATTACATCGAGCCGACCATCTTCGCCGATGTCGGGGGCCACATGGCCCTGGCACGGGAGGAGGTATTCGGGCCGGTGCTGGCGGTCAGCGTGTTCGACACTGAGGAACAGGCCGTGCGCCTGGCCAATGACAGCATTTACGGCCTGGCGGCGTCGCTGTGGAGCGATGACTTCAACCAGGTCCACCGCGTGGCACGGGCGCTGAAGGCCGGCACGGTGTCGGTGAACACGGTCGATGCGCTGGACGTGGCGGTGCCGTTCGGCGGTGGCAAGCAGTCCGGGTTTGGTCGCGACCTGTCGCTGCATGCGTTCGACAAGTATACGCAGCTCAAGACCACCTGGTATCAACTGCGCGGCTGATGCCGGTTGATCGATCGGGGCGGCCCTGCGGCTCTCCGCCGGCACGGCCGCCCTCATAGGTACTGTGCCGGCTGCAGGAGCGGCTTCTGTCGCGATCACCGGCACAGCCGACGCCATCCACTGCGTCGCCTGCATCGCGGATAAATCCGCTCCTGCATTCAGGCCTTACCTGGCTTGCCGGGCAATCAATGCCAGGCAGCGCTGCACCATCGGGCTGACGTCGCCCTTGCGCCGGCTGAGGATGATCGGGCTGACGGCACTGCTGTCGAGCAGGGCGACGTATGCGATATCGGTGCGGTGCTGTTGTTGCACCGAGGCCGGCACCAGCGTCACGCCCACGCCGACAGCCACCAGGCCAATGGCAGTCTGCAGTTCGTTGGCCCACTGGCTGACGCGGATGCTCATGCCGTGGTGGGCGAACAGTGCCAGTACATGGTCGGCATAGCTGGGCCGAGGGTTGGCGGGGTACAGGATGAACGCCTCGCGCGCCAATTCGGCGAGGGTGAGCGGCGCGCCCGCCAGCGGGTGGCCCTTGGGCAGCACGGCCACCAACGGGTCTTCGCATAGCACCTGCTGCTGAATCGCCGGGTCATCGATGCGGATGCGCCCGAAGGCAATGTCGATGCGCCCGCTTTTCAGCGCTTCCACCTGCTGCAAGGTGGTCATCTCGTTCAGGCCCAGCTCCAGCTCGCTGTCCTGGCGCAGTTCGCGGATCAGCTCCGGCAACACCGTGTACAGGGTCGAGGGGGCGAAACCGATACCCAGCCATTGGCGCTGGCCCTGGCCGATGCGGCGGGTGTTGTCGCTGATGTTGTGCAGCTGTTGCAGCACGGTGCAGGTCTGTTCGTAAAAGAAGCGACCTGCCTCGGTCAGCCGCAACGGTCGTTCGCGCAGCACCAGCAACGTGCCCAGTTCGTCCTCGAGCTGGCTGATCTGCCGGCTCAGTGGAGGCTGGGCGATGTGCAGCAGCTCGGCGGCACGGGTGAAGTTCAGGGTCTCGGCCAGCACCTTGAAGTAACGCAGGTGGCGCAGTTCCATCAGACCTCCAGGGTATGGTGGGAGATTCATTCGATATTGGACGGCCGTCAGGGTCTCGCGCAATCCTTGAGCGATCAAGTAAATGCACCATCCGGGCCTGCCGCTGGCAGCTCGATAAAACGGGACTGGCACCAATGACAAGCGCGTTGATTGAACGTATAGAAGCCATTATCGTCGACTTGCCGACTATCCGCCCGCACAAGCTGGCGATGCACACCATGCAGCAGCAGACCCTGGTGGTATTGCGGGTGCGCTGCAGCGATGGCATCGAAGGCATCGGCGAAGCCACCACCATCGGTGGCCTGGCCTACGGCTACGAAAGCCCCGAGGGCATCAAGGCCAACATCGATGCGCACCTGGCGCCGGCGCTGGTCGGCCTGCCCGCCGACAATATCAATGCCGCCATGCTCCAGCTGGACAAGCTGGCCAAGGGCAACACGTTTGCCAAGTCGGGCATCGAGAGCGCCCTGCTTGATGCGCAGGGCAAGCGTCTCGGCCTGCCGGTCAGCGAACTGCTTGGCGGCCGCGTGCGCGACAGCCTGGAAGTGGCCTGGACCCTGGCCAGCGGCGATACCGCCCGCGACATCGCCGAAGCCCGGCACATGCTGGAAAGTCGCCGGCACCGGGTGTTCAAGCTGAAGATCGGCGCCAACCCGGTAGCGCAGGACCTCAAGCATGTGCTGGCGATCAAGCGCGAGCTGGGCGACAGCGCCAGCGTGCGGGTCGACGTCAATCAGTACTGGGACGAGTCCCAGGCCATCCGTGCCTGCCAGGTGCTCGGCGACAACGGCATCGACCTGATCGAGCAACCGATTTCACGCAGCAACCGCAGCGGCCAGGTGCGCCTGAACCAGCGCAGCCCGGCACCGATCATGGCCGACGAATCGATCGAAAGCGTCGAAGACGCCTTCAGCCTGGCCGCCGACGGCGCGGCCAGCATCTTTGCCCTGAAAATCGCCAAGAACGGTGGCCCGCGCGCCGTACTGCGCACCGCGCAAATTGCCGAGGCCGCCGGTATTGCCCTGTATGGCGGGACCATGCTCGAGGGTTCGATCGGCACCCTGGCTTCGGCGCATGCCTTCCTTACCCTGCGCCAGTTGACCTGGGGCACCGAACTGTTCGGCCCGCTGCTGCTCACCGAAGAGATCGTCAACGAGCCGCTGCAGTACCGCGACTTCCAGTTGCACATCCCACGCACCCCAGGCTTGGGCCTGAGCCTGGACGAGAAGCGCCTGGCGCGCTTCGCCCGTGTGCGTGGGTAAACCCGCTCCGACCAAGGGCTCTGCCAACCAAACGATCCAGTCATACGCAAGGAGTACCTCGCCATGCTGTTCCACGTGAAGATGACCGTGAAACTGCCGCTCGACATGGACCCGGCCCAGGCCGCCCGGCTCAAGGCCGACGAAAAGGAACTGGCTCAGCGCCTGCAGCGCGAAGGTACCTGGCGCCACCTGTGGCGCATTGCCGGGCACTATGCCAACTACAGCGTGTTCGATGTCGCCAGTGTCGAAGCGCTACACGATACGCTGGTGCAACTGCCACTGTTCCCGTACATGGACATCGAGGTCGACGGCCTGTGCCGGCACCCCTCGTCGATCCACAGCGACGACCGCTGACGCGCACCTGTGTGCCTGACAAGAACAAGATGAGGAAAGCACGATGACCACAAAGATTTCCCACACTGCCGATGTTCAAGCGTTCTTCAGCGAAGTGGCCGGCCTGGGCCATGCCGAAGGCAACCCGCGCTTCAAGCAGATCATCCTGCGGGTACTGCAGGACAGCGCCCGCCTGATCGAAGACCTGGAAATCACCGAGGACGAGTTCTGGCATGCCGTGGACTACCTCAACCGCCTGGGCGGGCGCAATGAAGCCGGCCTCTTGGCAGCGGGCCTGGGCCTTGAGCACTTCCTCGACCTGCTGCAGGACGCCAAGGACGCCGAGGCCGGCCTTACCGGCGGCACCCCGCGTACCATCGAGGGCCCGCTGTATGTGGCGGGTGCGCCGCTGGCGCAGGGTGAGGCGCGGATGGACGATGGCACTGACCCGGGCGTGGTGATGTTCCTCCAGGGCCAGGTGTTCGGTGCTGACGGCAAGCCGTTGGCCGGTGCCACCGTCGACCTGTGGCATGCCAATACCCAAGGCACGTATTCCTACTTCGACTCCAGCCAGTCCGAATACAAGCTGCGCCGCCGCATCATCACCGACGCCGAGGGCCGCTACCGCGCACGTTCAATCGTGCCCTCGGGGTATGGTTGCGACCCGCAGGGGCCGACCCAGGAATGCCTGGACCTGCTCGGTCGCCACGGCCAGCGCCCGGCGCATGTGCACTTCTTCATCTCGGCGCCCGGGCACCGTCATCTGACCACGCAGATCAACTTTGCCGGTGACCAGTACCTGTGGGATGACTTTGCCTATGCCACCCGTGACGGCTTGGTCGGCGAGCTGCACTTTGTCGAGGATGCCGCGAAAGCCCGCGACCGCGGTGTACTGGGCGAGCGCTTTGCCGAGCTGGCCTTCGACTTCCACCTGCAGGCAGCCGAGGCCCCGGCGGCCGAGGCGCGCAGCCATCGTCCGCGGGCATTGCAAAGCAACTGAGCCCTGAAGCTTTTTGCCTGGGCCTTTCCGTGCGGGGAAGGCCCGGGCTTTTTATTGCCCGGAGCAAGTAAACTGGTATCCGTCTTTTGCCCGAGCCCCGCACCATGCTGCCCATCGAACTGCTGGCCACCACCGCCGACCAGGCCCCGCTGATCCGCAACCTGTACCAGTTCTACGCCTACGAGTCCTCCGACTGGGAGCAGGAAGACGTCGAGGTGGATGGTCGCTTCTACATCCATGACGCGCACCTGCAACGCTACTGGCAGGCCGCTGGCTGGGGCGCCTACCTGGTGCTGGCAGACGGCTTCATTGCCGGCTTCGTGCTGGTGGAGCGCAGCGAGTTGCCCGGTATCGAGGCATTCGAGCTGGCTGACTTGTTCATCCTGAAAAAGTACCGACGGCAGGGCATCGGCCGGGCGGTGGCGTTGCAACTGCTGGCCGGCGAGGGCGACTGGCTGCTGCGCTGTTACGCCCAGGATGCACCTGCCGTGGCCTTCTGCAACGCCGTGCTGGCGGGGTTATCGCGGCCGGCGCAGGCGATCGCCCTGGAGAACGAGCCTGACCTGGTCAATTACCTGGTGACGGGCGCGCGTCATTAGCCGTTAGCTGCAAGGCGGGCCGCACTCAACTGTTCCAGTCCGGTGCAAACGCCGGGCTGACCACCCGCTGGTCCTTCGGCAAGCCGGCAATCGCCGCGCGGTCCTGGTCATCCAGTTGCACGTTCATTGCCGCCAGGTTGGCCAGCTGGTTGGCGCGGCTGCCGGCCTTGGGGATCACTGCCACGCCATCCTGGTCCAGCAACCATTTCAGCGCCACCTGGCTGGGCAGCACGCCATGCTTGCGGGCAATCGCCTGGATCAGCGGCTGTGCCGCCGCCTGCCCGCGGGCCAGCGGGGTGTAGGCGGTGAGCAGCAAGTCGTGGCGGCGGGCATACTCCAGCAACGCTTGCTGGCCGAGCAGCACGTGGTATTCGACCTGGATCGCCGACAGCGGCGCGCCCAGGCTTTCCACTACCTGGCGCAGCAGCCCCAGCGGGAAATTGGCCACGCCGATGCTGCGTGCCTTGCCTTCGTCACGTAGTGCCACCAGGGTTTCGATGCTGCGCACCAGGTCCCAGTCCTGACCAGGCCAGTGGATGTGGAACAGGTCGACCTGCTCGGTGCCGAGGGCGCGCAGGCTGTCTTCCAGCGACTGGCGCATGGCCTTGGGTGCCAGGCGGTCCCACCACACCTTGGTGGTCAGGTGGATCTGCTCGCGTGGCACGTCGCTGTCGCGCAAAGCCTGGCCGACGGCAGCTTCGTTGGCGTAGGCGGCGGCGGTGTCGATGTGTCGGTAACCGAGTTCAAGTGCCTGGCGTACGGCCTGGGTGCACTCGGTGCCGGTCATTGGCCAGGTGCCCAGGCCGATCGCAGGCAGGTTCAGGCCGTTACGGGTAGTGAGCCTTTGCATGTAGATTCCTTGTCAGCTGCGGGGGATCGCAGTCGATGGTCAGCGATCAGCACGGCACGGGCCATGCGTGCCGGGCGAAAAGTGGTCGATCAGCGAACAGAATCTGCAATCGGCCTGGGCGAGCGGCGATGAAACTTCCTTATGCTGCGGCATCTCTTCTAGAATTCCAGCTGTTGCATCCGCCGGGCCATGCCTGCGCGGGCCTTCCCCGGGCGCCGCACCCAGCCGCGCCGTCATCGAGAGTGCCATGAGTTCCAGCACACCGCTGTCCGGAGTCAACCAACCCCTGCGCGGCATTGCCCTGGTGGTGGTGGCGACGTTCCTGTTCGCCAGTCACGATGCCCTGTCCAAGTTCCTGGGCGGCCTGTACCCGGTCATCATGGTGGTGTGGGCCCGGTATGTGGTGCATACCTTGCTGATGGCCGGCATTTTCCTGCCCAGGGCCGGGCTCAACGTGTTGCGCACGCGCCGCCCGCTGTTGCAGACCTTGCGTGCGTTGAGCCTGCTGAGTACCAGCCTGCTGTTCACCAGTGGCCTGCAGTACCTGCCGCTGGCCGAAGCGACTGCGGTCAACTTCCTCGCCCCGGTGCTGGTCACTGCGCTGTCGGCGCCGCTGCTCAAGGAGCGGGTCACGGTGGGGCAGTGGGTCGCGGTGGTGATGGGCTTCATTGGCGTGCTGGTAGTGGTGCATCCGGGAGGGGCGATGTTCACCCCCGCCATCCTGTACCCGTTCGGTTCGGCGCTGGGCTTCTGCTTCTATCAATTGCTGACGCGCATCCTGGCGGCGCATGACAGCCCGACTACCAGCAACTTCTATGCGGGGTTGTGCAATACCCTGGCCATGAGCGCGCTGGTGCCGTTCTTCTGGGAAATGCCACGTTGGGACCACGCCTTGCTGATGCTGGCGCTGGGCGGTTTCGGCATGACCGCGCACCTGCTGCTGACCCAGGCTTTCCGCCATGCCGCGCCGGCATTGCTGGCGCCGTTCAGCTACTGCCAGATCGTGTTTGCCGGGTTGCTTGGCCTGGTGGCCTACAGCCAGGTACCGGATACCCTGAGCCTGGTCGGTATCGCGGTGATCTGCCTGAGTGGGCTGGGCGCGGCGTGGATGCAGCGGGGCAAGTAGCAAACCCCGCGATCGCGCCTTCATACCCGGCGCTTCAACAGCACCTGCAACGAATCGTCAAAGTCGCGCAAGGCATCGGCCTGCACCGCGCGTTCATCCTCGGCCACCCGCGCCACGTCGCCCAGGCGCTTGTGCGCGCGGCCTTCGGCCCGGCCGATGTAGGTCAGCTGGTCGTCAAAGAAGCGCGCCACCACCCGGCTTTCGATCTCGGCACTGGCCAGGCGGCTTTCAGTATCGAGCAGCACGATGACATCGGGGTGGTCGCCCAGCAGCGTGTCGAGGTCGTCATAGAAGGTCACTTCGGCGAACTGCTGCGCCAGCGAGCGTGCCAGCCAGTCGTACGCCTGGCTCTCGCTGTTCAGGGTCGCCACCGGTATGCGCTGGCCCCGGGTCGGCGTGGCAGCCTGGGCTTGATGGCTGCCGAGGTATTCGAGGGTGGCTTCGGTATCCCGCCCCAGCAACACTGCCACTCGCTGGCCAGGGGCCAGGGCCACGCCGGAAATAGCGGTGGCCGCATAGAAATGCGCGTAGGGCTGGGTGGCGGTGCTGGCTGGGCTGGCGCAACCGCCGAGGGTGGCCAGCAAGGCGAGCAGGGCAGCGATCATGCCGGTTTTCATGGGAAGCCTCATCCATCAGTGAATGCCGCTATCTTCCGCCCGCACCAGGCGCAGCGGAACTCGATGGCATTCATGGTGGCTATCGATGAGGTCGATGGTTTACCGCGCCGCCATGAACTGCAGGATGCGCTCGCGCAACCAGCGCTCGGCGGGGTCGTTGTCCTGGGCACCGCTCCATACCATCGACAGCTCGGCCTCGGTGATCTCGAAAGGCGCCGGGTCGGCGCGCAGGCTGCCATCGTCGGCCAAGGCGCAGGCGGCATAGTCCGGCACCGTGGCGATCAGCTCGGTGTTGCGCAGCAAGGCGCGCAAGCTGCCGAACTGCGGCACCGCCAGCACCACCTTGCGGCAGCGGCCGATGCGCGCCAGGTCGAGGTCGATGTTGCCGCTCATGTCGCCCGAGAACGACACCATCACATGCGGGCGCGCGCAGTATTCGTCGAGGCTCAGCGGGCCCGGACGGTCGTCGGCACGCAACACACGCACGCCGATGTCACGCAGCTTGCGGCGTTTGGCGGTGGCCGGCAGGTCGGTGGTGTAGCTCACTCCTACCGAGATCTCGCCACTGGACAACAGCCCCGGCATCAACAGGAAGTTGGCTCGCCGCACCACCACGCTGATGTTCGGTGCCTCTTCGCGCAGGGCCTGGAGCAGGGCCGGGAACAGCCCGAACTCGGCATCGTCCGACAACCCCAGGCGGAACACGTTGCAGCTGCTGGTCGGGTCGAACTCGCGGGCGCGGCTGATGGCGGCGGAGATCACATCCATGGCCGGCCCCAGCTCGGCGAAGATCTGCATGGCCCTGGGCGTGGGTTCCATGGCCCGGCCGTTGCGGATCAGCAGCGGGTCGTCGAACAGCTCGCGCAGGCGCGCCAGCGCGGCACTGACAGTGGGCTGGGTGATGAACAGCTTTTCGCCGACGCGGGTCAGGTTGCGTTCGATCATCAGGGCTTCGAACACCACCAGCAGGTTCATGTCGACGCGGCGCAGGTCGTTGCGGTTCATGGGGCTCGGTTCCGGGACAGAGGGCTTGGCGGTGTAGTGAAGCACGCTGCAGGGCGTTGTGCCTTGTAGGGATGTGCGCAGGGCTGGTGGATTCTGCCAGCGTGTGCGCCGGGCTTACAGCATGCGCAGCTGTGAACCGTCGCTGCAGGGCCATGCAAGCGCCAGGGCATCGACTTCCCAGGCTGACAAGGTTAGCCTCGCGCAATATTCAGCCGATAGAAAAACCATCGCCATGCCTGCAGGTTACCCCGGGTTGCCTTCGCTCAATGCGCTACGCGTGTTCGAAGTGGTGGCGCGTCACTTGAACTTCCGCCTGGCGGCCGAGGAGCTTGGCGTGACCCAGGCGGCGGTTGCCCAGCAGGTGCGCGGGCTGGAGGCCAGCCTGCAGGTGCGCCTGTTCGAGCGCCTGCCGCGTGGCCTTGGCCTGACCGATGCCGGGCACGCCTACAGCACCAGCGTGCGCAGCGCCCTGGCGATGATCGACGAAGCCACGCGGCTGTTGCGCCCGGCGCCGTCCCAGCTCACCGTCAGCGTGACGCCAACCTTTGCCTCGAAATGGCTGATCCCCAGGCTCGGGCACTTTGCCGAGCGCAACCCCGAGATTGACCTGCGGGTGCTGGCCACCGACCGGCTGTGTCATTTTCACACCGACGGCGTGGACCTGGCCGTACGTTATGGCCAGCCGCCATTTGCTCCGGGCCTGAATGCCGAGTTGCTGATGGCCCCCGCAGTGATCGCGGTGGCCAGCCCGGGGTTGCTGGCCGAAATGGGGCGACCCGGGGATTTCGGCGCCTTGCAGCGCTATGTGGCGTTGCACGATGCGCACAACTTCTGGCCGCAGTTCTACGCCGCGGTGTTCCCAGGCCATCCGCCCGCCAGCGCCCGCACCGTGCGCTTCAACCAGACGTCGCTGGCCATTGACGCTGCGATTGGCGGGCAGGGCATTACCCTGGCCAGCCAGGCCTTTGTCAGCGACGACATTGCCGCCGGCCGCCTGGTGCAGGTGTTCCCGCAGCAATTGCAGCTGGACAGGGCGTTCTACCTGGTTTGGCCGCGCAAAAGGCAGCCGTCTGCCACCCTGCAGATCGTCAGGGCGTGGTTACAGGCGCAAGCGCACGATAGAAAATCTATCGTCTAGGCGAGGCCGGGCTGCCTCCCTCGCTGCCAGCGTGGCTGCTAGTGTGAACGCACTTGCAAACACAATGCTGGGTATCACGGGAGGCAACATGTCTGTAGCAAAAGTAGCCATCATCACCGCCGGTGGCAGCGGCATGGGCGCCGCAGCGGCACGCCGCCTGGCCGCCGAGGGTTTCAAGGTCGGCATCCTGTCGTCGTCGGGCAAGGGCGAAGCGCTGGCCTGTGAACTGGGCGGTATTGGCATTACTGGCAGCAACCAGTCGGTTGCCGACCTGCAGCGCCTGGTCGATGCCGTGGTCGGGCAGTGGGGGCGCGTCGACGTGCTGGTCAACAGCGCCGGGCACGGGCCACGCGCGCCAATCCTGGAGATCAGCGACGAAGACTGGCACAAGGGCATGGATACCTACCTGCTCAATGTCATCCGCCCGGCCCGCCTCGTAACGCCGATCATGCAACGGCAGAAGGGCGGGACCATCATCAACATCTCCAGCGCCTGGGCGTTCGAACCCAACGAGATGTTCCCCACCTCGGCGGTGTTCCGTTCGGGGCTGGCTGCGTTCAGCAAGATCTTCGCCGACACCTACGCCGCCGACAACGTGCGCATCAACAATGTGCTGCCTGGCTGGATCGACAGCCTGCCGGCCACCGAGCAGCGCCGCGACAGCGTACCGCTCAAGCGCTATGGCTCCAGCGACGAAATTGCCGCGACCATCGCCTTCCTGGCCAGCGAAGGGGCCGCCTATATCACCGGGCAGAACATCAGGGTCGATGGCGGCCTGACGCGGAGTGTCTAGGTCGCCGTCATTGCGCAGCGGTCGGCAGCATGCCTGAGCGCCGGGCACTGTGCGCGGCCTCTATCAGCTGCAGGTTGCGATTGCGTAACGCATGGTTGGCGCCGACACGCAGGTTGGAGCGCAGCGCCAGGGTTTCGGCCTGTTCGTACTGCCCTTGCTGAAGGCGCAGCACGCCCAGGTAGTGCAAGGTTGCCGGATTATTCGGCTGGATGTGCAGCGCGCGCTCCAGGGTGGCCGCCGCCTGGTCCAGCTGGCCTTCGGCATACTGCTGCGAAGCCGTTTCGATCAGCAAGGTCGAGGCATTGTTGCTGCGTGCCGATGCGCAGCGCTCGCCGGCCAGTGCTTCGGGTACGAGGGTGGCGCTGAACAACAACAGCAAGGCGGACAGGACAGGTGTGCTGGGCATTGGCGGTGGTCTCGACAAGGCTTTGCCAGGCCCTGGTCGGTGGGCAAGGGTGGGCGTCACAATGCTGGCCGGGGGGCGGCCAGCATAGCCGGGGCGCACCAGGGTTGAGTGCGCTGTGGGATTGATCTGCACGCTGCGGCAGTTGGCCGGGCGTGCAGGTCTCAACCGTGTCCGACGATGGCCGTGTCGAGCCTCAACGATCGTTCTTCGACGAATTTCGGGCCGCGCCGCTCAGCCCTTTGGCGTTGTGGTCACCTGGCGTAGTGCCAGAGATCGCCGTCGATTTCGCCAGACCGCGGGTGTCTCTGGATTGTGCAATACCGGAAGTGGTAGTGCCGTGGCCGTTGTCACTGTTGCGCGAGCTGCCGTAGTGGTTACCGCTCAAGCCACGGTCGCGCGTGGCCTTGCCGGCATGGTCATCGCTTTGGCCCATGCCGTTACCAGAGTGGCTACCCTTGCCACCGCCAAAACCGCCGCCCAGGCCACCACCATGGCCGCCACCATTGCCATGACCACCACCACCGCCGTGACCGCCACCACCACCACCACCGCCCTTGGCATAGGCCGAAGCCATGGGCGAAATATCGGCTGGCAACAGTGCCGTTGCGCCGAACGCAAAGGCGCAGGTAAACAGGGCAACCAGGGTTTTTCTCATGTTTGTTCGCCTCCAGAAGGCGCAGGGGTGCTCGATAGCCCATACGACAGGAGGTTGCATTTTTAGTTCCAATACCCTGACAGGATGCACCTGGACCTGCTTTGCTGGCCGGCCAGTGAAACGCACCTATGCTAGATTTTGCGGGCCTGGAACAACGCCCGGATCACCTCCCTCATCCAGCGATTGCCACTGTCCTGCTGGTACCGGGCGTGCCAATGCTGCTTGACCGTGAAGCCTTCCACCGCAAACGGGCAATCGTGCACCTGCAAACCATGCATGTCGGCCAGTGTCTGGCCGATGTGCCGCGGTAGCGTGGCCACCAGGTCGGTCGACCCGACGATCATGCCGAGGCCGAGAAACCCCGGCAGCTCCAGCATGATCCTGCGCTCGATGCCGGCCCGCGCCAGGCCGGCCTCGAGCAACTTCTGCCCGGTCCCGGCACTGACCTGCACGTGCCCTTCGGCCTGGTAGTGCGCCACGCTGATACCTTGGCCCAGGCGTGGGTGTTGCGGGCTGCTCAGGCAGACCCAGTCCTGTTCGAACAACACCTGCTGGTACATGCCGGCGCCCAGCCAGGGTACGAAGCCGATGGCCAGGTCCGCTTCGCCCGATTCCAGGGCACTTTCGGTATTGCCATCGATGCGTGCCGCCTCCAGGCGAATGCCTGGCGCATGGCTGCGCAAGTGGTTGAGGATGCTGGGCAGCAAGGTGATGTGGCTGGCATCGCTGACACACAGGCGAAAACGCCGCTGCGCTGTGGCCGGATCGAATTGCGGCGCCCAGGTGGTCAGGCGCCGCAGCGACTCCAGCACTTCGCGGCAGGGCCCGATCAACTGGTCAGCCCGCGGGGTGGGGGCCATGCCGCCCGGGGTGCGGACAAACAGCGGGTCGTTCAGTTCTTCGCGCAAGCGACCCAGCCAGATACTCACTGTCGGCTGACTCTGGCCCAGTTGTTCAGCCGTACGGGTCACGCTGCGGCACTGGTACAGCACATCGAACAGCTGCAGCAGCTTGGGATCGGGCAAGGTGTCGAGTGTGCTCATTATTGTGAAACTCAATACATGTATTGAAGGCATTGTATAGCGTCAATAAGGCCCGCTGCATAAGGTAGTCGCAAACCACAGGAGGTCCGCGACGTGAAAATCTGCATTCTGGGCGCCGGTGCTCTGGGTTGCGCCATTGGTGCAGCCTTGAGCGAGGCGGGGCATGAAACCTGGCTGTTGAACCGGGGCCGCGCGCATGTCGAGGCGATGCAGCAGCACGGGCTGCAAGTTCAGGACGAGCGCGGCGTGCGCCAGGTGCAGGTGAACGCCGCCTGTGCTGCTGAAGATGTGGGAATGGCGGACCTGGTGGTGGTGCTGGTCAAGTCGTTTCACACCCGCGAGGCGATCGCAGGGGCAGCCGCGCTGATCGGCCCGCAGACGCTGGTGCTGTCGCTGCAGAACGGTCTCGGCCACGAAGACCTGCTGGCCGAGGCCGTGGGCCCGGAGCGGGTGCTGGCCGGCAAGACCTACGTTGGTGGCGTGCTGCTGGCACCGGGTTCGATCCGTGCCGGGGTGGCCGGCAAGCAGACATTCATCGGCGAACTCGATGGCACGCACACACCACGCGTGCAGGCGATTGCCGAAGCATTCAACGGCGCCGGGCTCGCCACCACGGTCAGCGCCAACATTCTCGGCACCATGTGGGACAAGCTGCTGGTCAATGTCGCCACTGGCGCGCTCAGCGGCATTACCCGGCTCAGCTATGGCCAGCTGTACAGCGAGCCGCTGCTGGAAAGCACCGCCAAGGCCGCGGTCGCCGAAGCCATCGCTGTCGCCGAACGCGCCGGTATCCGCCTGAGCCTTGCCGACCCGGACGCCGCGTGGCGGCTGGCCGCCGAAGGCCTGCCGGCAAGCTTCCGCACCTCGATGCTGCAGAGCCTGGAAAAGGGCTCGGCCACCGAGATCGATTTCATCAACGGCTCCGTCGTGCGCTGGGGCCAGCGCCACGGCGTGGCTACGCCGGTCAACGCGACCCTGGTGGCCTGTATCAAAGGTATCGAGCGCGCCATGGCCGATCAGCAGATAAGGAGTCATTCATGAGCCAGCCAAAAGCCTACCTCGAACATGTTGCTTTCTGGGTGCGCGACATTCACTGGCACATCCGCTTTTTCAGCGAGGTGTGCGGCATGACCATGCGTGAGGTCCAGGGCGACGTCGAGCAGCCAGCGCAATATTGGACCCTCGGTGGCCTGCAGTTCATCCACCAGCCGGACTTCACCGGCCCGGAAGGGCGCCTGGCGCACCTGGGCATCATGTGCGAAGACCTGGAGGCCGCGTTGGCGGCCGCCCGACGTTTTGGCGTCAGTGAAATGCCCCAGGGCCGCAACTGGCTGCGCCTGCCCGACGGCCTGGCCATCGAATTCATCCAGGCAAGGCCGGCGCAGTGCGTCGCCCAGGCACTGGCCATCGACCCACGTGCGCAGGTGCAGGCATGAGCGTGGTGGAAAAATACTGGGACGATGCCTGCGAAGGCGATGTTTGCATCAGCCCCAGCTACAACGTGACCCGCGAGCGCATCCTGGCCTACGCCGACCTCACCGGTGACCACACCCCGGTGCATGTCGACGAGGCGTATGCCAACGCGAGCCACTTCGGTTGCCTGGTTGCCCACGGGCTGTTCGGCTTGTCGATCGCCGACGGCCTGAAGACCCAGTGCGAGTACCGCTTCGTGCCCGGCATGTCGCTGGGCTGGACCTGGGACTTCGTGCTGCCGATCAAGGTCGGCGATGTGCTGCACGTGCGCATGCGCGTGGGGGCGATGCGCCCGAGCAACAGCCGCCCGGGCTGGGGCATCGTGGTCTTGCCGTCGGAGCTGATCAACCAGCACGGCGAGGTCGTGCAGCGTGGCGAGCACCGGCTGATGGTGCCGCGCAGGCCGCAGCCATGAGCCCGGCACTGCCATTGGCGGGTATCCGCGTGATCGACTACAGCCACTTCCTCGCCGGGCCCTACGTGGGGCGCTGCCTGGCCGCGCTGGGGGCCGAGGTGATCAAGGTCGAACGGCCCGGCAGCGGTGATGCCGGCCGCCAGCACGCATTCACCCTGGACGATCAGCAGAGCGGTTACTTCCTGCAGCTGAACATGGGCAAGCAGGGTGTCAGCGTGAACATGAAGGACCCGCGCGGCAAGGCGTTCATGCAGCGCCTGACCGACTCGGCCGACGTGTTCATCGAAAACTACCGCCCCGGTGCCCTGGACAAACTGGGTCTGGGCTATGCCGAGCTGGCCGCGCGCAACCCACGCCTGGTATACTGCTCGATCTCCGCCTATGGCCACACCGGGCCGGATGCCCACCGCGCCGGCTTCGGCCTGATCGCCGAAGCCAAGAGCGGGATCATGCAGATGGTCGGCGTGCCGGGCGAAGCGCCGCCGTTGCTGCGCATTTCCCTGGGCGACATGTACACCGGCATCCATGCCGTGGCAGCGATCAATGCGGCGTTGCTGGGCCGGGTCAACAGTGGCCGTGGCCAGCACATCGACATGGCCCTGTATGACACGCTGGTGTCGATGCATGAATACGCCGTGCAGTGCTATACGTTGTCCGACGGCACGGTGCTGCCCGAACAGACCGGCCATGACATGCCGACCTCCACCTTGTACGGTGTATTCCGCGCCGCCGATGGCGACCTGGTGATCGCCGCCCAGGTCGACGATGCCTGGAAACGTTTTGCCGCGATGCTCGAAACCAACGGTGGCCCGCCCGGGTTCGGTAGCGATAGCCGCTACCACAGCCTGAACGGTCGCAACGCCCACCGCCAGGCTATCCTCGCCGTGGTCCGTGACTGGGTCGGCGCACGTCGGGTCGCGGATATCCTGCAGCTGCTCGATGCGGTCGACATCCCCAGCGCGAAGGTGCAGCGCATCGACGAAGTGGTGGCCGACCCACAGATCCAGGCGCGTGGCATGGTGCTCGAACAGCAGCACCCGCGTTACGGCACCTTGCGCCTGCCGAACCTGCCGTTCCGTTTTTCTGACTGCGATACCACGATCCGCCAGGTAGCCCCGGACCTGGGGCAACACAATGCCGAAGTGGCCGCCGGGCTTGGCTTCAGCCCTGAAGAAATCGCCGCCTTGCAGGCAGACGGTGTGCTGTTCACCCACGGAGATGCATCATGAACGACCGCTATGCAGTGATCGGCCGACCGATCAACCACACCAAGTCCCCTTTGATCCATGGTCTGTTCGCCCAGGCTACCAGCCAGTCCCTGCTGTACAGCGCCATCGAGGGCGACCTCGCGGGTTTCGAGGCTCAGGTGCTGCGGTTCCGCAGTGAGGGCGGCTTGGGCATGAACATCACCGCGCCGTTCAAGCTGCGCGCTTTCGAGCTGGCCGACCAGAGCAGCGAGCGCGCACAGCTGGCGCGGGCGGCCAATGCGTTGAAGTTCGAGGATGGCCAAATCGTCGCCGAGAACTTCGATGGCATTGGCTTGTTGCGCGATATCGAAGAAAACCTGGCTGAGCCATTGGCCAATCGCCGGGTGCTGCTGCTTGGCGCCGGTGGCGCGGTGCGCGGTGCGTTGCTGCCGTTCCTGCAGGCCGGGCCGCGCGAGCTGGTGCTGGCCAACCGCGACATGGCCAAGGCGCTGACCCTGCGCAACGAACTGGATCACCCGCGCCTGCGCATAAGCCGCTATGAGGAACTGCAGGGGCAGGCATTCGACATCGTGGTCAACGCTACCTCCGCGAGCCTCAGCGGTGAGCTGCCCCCGCTACCGGACGATGTGCTGGGCGAGACACGGCTGGCGTACGAGCTGGTGTATGGCAAAGGCCTGACGCCGTTCCTGCGCATGGCCCAAGAACAAGGTGTGGCGCGTCTGGCCGACGGTGTCGGTATGCTGGTGGAGCAGGCGGCGGAGGCGTTTGCCTGGTGGCGCGGGGTGCGCCCGGCAACCCGGGCGGTGATCGACCGCCTGACCATTCCCCTGGCATAGGTCCTGAGCGGGCATGCCGCTTCTACAGAGATTCAACGCCAGCCGGCAAATCAGCGCCAGGCCATTCAGCCATAGGGCGGTGCAGGCAGCTCGGCCAGCAGCCTTTTCAACCCGTCGCTCCACTGCCTGCGGATCTGCTGGTAATAGGCATCGTCGCTGGTGATCCGCTGCCGTTTCGGCGCTTCCAGGCTGTCCTTGTGGTACACCAGCAGGTCGAGCGGCATTCCCACCGACAGGTTGCTGCGAATGGTCGAGTCGAACGAGATCAGGCCGCAGCGCAAGGCTTCATCGAGCGGCGTGTGGTAGCCAAGGTTGCGGTCCAGAATCGGTCGGCCGTACTTGCTTTCGCCCAGTTGCAGGAACGGCGTGTCCGGCGTGGCCTGGAAGAAATTGCCTTGCGCGTAGACGTTGTAGATGGCCATCGGGTCGCCGGCGATCTGGCCGCCGACGATGAACGAACTGCTCAGGTCGATGCCGGCCGACAACTTGCTGCGATCGCGGCTGACCACTTCGCGCAGGGTGTCGGCGACCAGCACCGTCGCATCGTACAGCGTGGCCACGTTCAGCAGGTGGGTATCGGGGCCGCGGGTGCGCTGGCGCAGCAGGTTTACCACCGACTGCGAGGTCGCCAGGTTGCCGGCGGTCTGCAGGACGATCAGGCGTTCGCCCGGCACACCGAACACGAACAGCTTGGCAAAGCTGGCGATCTGGTCGATGCCTGCATTGGTGCGTGAGTCGCTGATGAAGACGAGCCCGTCCGCCAGGTGCATGGCGACACAGTAGGTCATGCTGGTTTCCTTGTTTTTCCAGTAATGGGCGGCGCCTGTCACTGTCGGTGCACATGGACGCTGGCCTGCAGCGATTCGGCGCCGCCGCCACGGCGCACGCCCCTGACCGGGCAGGCATCGAGGTAGTCCAGGCCCACGGCCAGCTTCAGGTGACGCTCCGGCCGGGTCAGGCGGTTGGTGATGTCGAAGCTGTACCAGGCGCCGTCGACCCAGGCCTCGGCCCAGGCATGGCTGGCCAGGTGCTGCTCGTCTTCAGTGCACAGGTAACCGGAGACGTAGCGTGCCGGTACCCCCAGGCTGCGTGCGCAGGCGAGGAAGGCGTGGGTGTGGTCCTGGCAGACCCCGGCTGCGCCGCTGAACGCTTCGATGGCGGTGGTGCCCACCGACGTTGCGCCCGGGCTGTAGGGCATGTGCTCGGCCAGCCCGTGCATAAGCCCGATCAACGCCGCGCGGTCGCGGTGTTCACCGCAGTGGCGGCTGGCAAAGACCTTGAGCCTGTCATCGGCCTGTGTCAGGTGGCTGCCGCGCAGGAACGGCAGCGGCGACTGCTCGCCAGCCTCCTGCTCGCGTTCCGGGTCGATCTCCACCTGGCCGCTGGCGGTCAGGGCCAGGTGGCCGTGGGGTTTGTCCAGGGTCAGCACGTGCAGGATGTTGCCATACGGATCGATCTGGCCTTTGACCTCGCAGGGCAGTTCCAGCTGCCATTCATCGATGCGCTGACGCTCGCTGCTGCGCGGCGTCAGGCGCAGGAACTGAATGCTGTTGCACACCTCGCTGGCATAGCTGTAGGTGGTGTCGTGGCGAATGGACAGTTTCATACGACCTCCAGATAGGAGTGGTGGACTGCCTGGCCCAATTGGTTGATGCGCCCGATGAAGTCGCTCAGCCACGGGTGCAGGCCGGCTTCGAGGATCTCGTCGATGGCGGTGTAGCGCAGGCGCGCATTGAGTTCGGCGGCCATGCGCTGGGCGGCGCGGCGGTTGCTGCCCGGCAGGCTGGCAAGGATCTGGTCCAGTTCCTCGATGCAGGCGTGCAGCGAGCGGGGCACGTCCACCCGCAGCAACAGCAGCTCGGACACCGGTCGTGCACTGGGCGCGGCCCGGTACAGCTCGTTGAAGGCTTCGTAGGAGGTCAGTGCGCGCAACAAGGCACTCCACTGGTAATAGCCGCGGGCAGAGTCGTCGCTGACCTCTTCGGACGCCTCGCCAAACATTTCATAGCGGGCATCGAGCAGGCGCAGAGTGTTGTCTGCCCGCTCCAGGAACGTCCCCAGGCGGATGAAGCTGTAGGCATCATTGCGCATGATGGTGCCTGAGGTTGCTCCGCGGAACAGGTGCGAGCGTTCCTTGACCCAGTCGCAGAACTGGCTGATGCCATAACGGCCAAGACCATTGCCGGCAATGTTGCGCATCTCGATCCAGGTCGCGTTGATGTTCTCCCACATGTCGGCAGTGATACGGCCACGCACTGCGTGGGCATTGGTCCTGGCCGCCTGCAGGCAGCAATAGATGCTGCTGGGGTTGCTCGCGTCGAGGGCGAAGAAGTGCAGCATGCGCTCGCTGTCGAGTTCGCTGTGGCGGCGCCGGTAGTCGTCCAGCGTCCCTGACGCCAGCAGCGACATGGCCAACTCGGCATGCCCGTCACTGCGCCCGGCCTGGGGCATCAGTGACAGCGAATAACTGACCTCGAGCATGCGCGCCAGGTTTTCCGCGCGCTCCAGGTAGCGGGACATCCAGTACAGGTCGGAAGCGGTTCTTGAAAGCATGGTTCAGTCCTCCACCACCCAGGTGTCCTTGGTACCGCCGCCCTGCGACGAGTTGACCACCAGCGAGCCTTCCTGCAAGGCCACGCGGGTCAGGCCGCCTGGCACCAGGCGGGTTTCACTGCCGGACAGCACGAACGGGCGCAGGTCGATGTGGCGCGGCGCGATGCCGCTGTCGACGAAGGTCGGGCAGGTGGACAGGCACAGGGTAGGCTGGGCGATATAGGCGTGCGGGCGGGCCTTGATGCGGGCACGGAACGCCTCGATCTCGGCGCTGGTCGCCGCCGGCCCGACCAGCATGCCATAGCCACCGGAGCCCTGGGTTTCCTTGACCACCAGCTCGGGCAGGTGGGCCAGGACATGCGACAGGTCGGCCGGCCTGCGGCTGCCAGGTGGGTACGTTGTTCAGTATCGGCTCTTCGCTCAGGTAGAAGCGGATCATGTCGTCGACATAGGGGTAGATCGACTTGTCGTCGGCGACCCCGGTGCCCACAGCATTGGCCAGCACCACATTGCCGGCGCGGTACACCGAGATCAGCCCCGGCACGCCCAGCATCGAGTCAGGGTTGAACGACAGCGGGTCGAGGAAATCGTCGTCGAGGCGACGGTAGATCACGTCGACCTGCTGCGGGCCGGCGGTGGTGCGCATGTAGACATGCTCGTCGCGGATGAACAGGTCGGCGCCTTCGACCAGCTCGATGCCCATTTCCCGCGCCAGGAAGGCATGTTCGAAATAGGCGCTGTTGAAGCGGCCGGGGGTCAGCAGCACAGCGGTAGGGTTGTCCAGCGGGCTGGCGCTCTTGAGCGTGTCCAGCAGCAGGTTGGGGTAGTGGTCGATCGGGGCGATACGCTGGGCGGCGAACAGCTCGGGGAACAGCCGCATCATCATTTTGCGGTCTTCGAGCATGTAGCTGACCCCGCTGGGGGTACGCAGGTTGTCTTCCAGCACGAAGTAGCTGCCATCGCCATCACGGACCAGGTCGACGCCGGCGATATGGGCATACAGGCCACGGTGCAGCCCGAGGCCCTGCATGGCGATCTGGTAACCCTCGTTGGCCAGCACTTGCTCCGGCGGGATGATGCCGGCCTTGAGGATGCGCTGGTCGTCGTAGATATCCTCCAGGAACAGGTTCAGGGCTTGCACGCGCTGGATGCAGCCGCGCTCGACCATGCGCCATTCGCTGGCGCGAATGCTGCGCGGGATGATGTCGAAGGGGATCAGGCGCTCGGTGTCCTGTTTGTCACCGTACAAGGTGAAGGTGATGCCGGCGCGGTGGAACAGCAGGTCGGCTTCGCGTCGGCGTTGCTCCAGCAACTCCAGCGGGGTGTTGGCCAACCAGCGGGCGAACTCTTGGTAGTGCGGGCGGCAACTTCCGTTCGTGTCATACATTTCATTGAAAAATGCCCGGGACATACCCACTCCTTGCCACCGTTGCCGGCAGCTTCATTGCGGTTCATCTACAAATCTCTCGGTGCAGCCTTGCTGGGGTAGGTGGGTCCTGTGTCTGCCGTGAGCCTCTGGTTCGGTCAGGCAAGTGCGCCTGGCGTGGAGAAGCCTTTGCAATGAAGGTGCCGAAAGGCCGGCGTAGCGCGGAAGTGGTGGTGAATGAGCGGCAACCCTTTGAATCAGGGCGGCTTTTCTGTGCTGGTTACTGTTGCGCAGCGCACACCCGGGACGGGGCTGTGGGCAGGGCTGCCGGCGGGCATGCATCAAAAAGGCGCGTTCTGCGCCTGACCGCAGGGTTTGACCCGAGTTGGTGCTTGCCGGTCCCGATAGCGACCATCGGGCGAAAAATGGACTGGGTGCCTGCCGCTTTCCAAGGGGCTATCGACGTCCCACGCATCGGCCTGTGCAACAACGACTCCAACCTGGTGCTACGTTCTGTACTAAATCTCTGTATGCGACATCTCTTCGTACAGAGCCCAGGAGCGACTCACGACTACAGCCCTATCCGCTCACTATCCCTCAGAAAAAAGCTGATGGCCGGCATTTCCCGGACATCACGGTGGAGTCATTGCGAATCGAACATTTGATACCCGCCGATCTGTCGACCCGACACAGGATGATGCAAGCGTACCAGCAGCGGGGCCTGGCCCAAGCCAATCGGGCCGTCAGCCAGGTTGGACCGCCAGGCTGTTGCTGACCTTGCGCCCGAGCACCAGCACCGCAGCGAAGCCACAGCCCACCAGTGCGGTGGCCAGGCTCAACAGCACCGCGCTGCCCAGCTGGTCGACGATGCGCCCGCCGAAGAACGAGCCCAACGCAATGATCACCTGGAACATCGCAACGAACAGCGGCATGCCGCGTTCGACATCCTTCGGCGCGACCACGAACATCCAGATGCTGGCGCAGGCCGGGAACGCACCGAAGGCGAAGCCCCACAGCCCGATCAGCATCGCCGCGCCGGTAAGGCCGGTGGCGAAGTGCGGGAACAGGGCGGTGCTGATGCCGATCATCAACGCGACCAGCAGCAGGGTGTGACGCACGCTGCGGTTGGCGGCGAAACCGGCAAAAAGGTTGCCGATAACCCCGGCCACGCCATAAAGCAGCAGCAACGAGCCAATGGTCGGTCCATCGAAGCCGGCGCTTTGCTTGAAGAACGGGGCAACATAGGTGTACGCGGCAAAGTGCGCCAGGCCGATCAGCAACACGGCGATCAGGCCGACGCGCGCCAGTGGGTTGATGAACAGCGCCGGCAGGTCGCTGATGCGAATGGCCTTGTCCGGGTTGAGCCGGGGCAGCAACAGCACCTGAGCCAGCAGTACGGGGACACCCAGCAGCGCGGTGAGCAGGAAGGTCATGCGCCAGCCCATCAGGCCACTGAGCCAAGTGCCCACCGGCACGCCCAGCACGGTGGCCAGGGTCACCCCGACCATGATGATCGAGGTGGCCTGCGCAACGCCGACGCCCTTCGGCGCCAGGCGGCCGCTGAGGGCGATGGCGGTGGCCCAGAAGCCACCGATACTGATGCCCAGCAGCACGCGCCCGAACAGCAGCAGGCTGAAGTCGCTGGCGTAGGCCACCACCGCGTTGGCAACGATCATGATCAGTGTCAGGCCGATCAACAGGTAGCGACGATCCAGGGCGCCGATGCCCACCGACAACAGCGGCGCGGCAAGGGCGGCCATGATGCCGGGCAGGGTCACCATCAGGCCGGCATGGCCGGCACTGATGCCAAGGTCGCTGGCAACATCATTGAGTACGCCCACCGGCAGAAACTCGCTGGTCACCAGCGCAAAGGCGCCGACGGCGACCGAGATGATCGCCAGCCACTGCTGTTTGACGCTTTGCTGGGCATGTTCGGGCAGGCCGCGAGGGGCCGGGCTGGAATTTGGCATGGTATTGGATTCCGAAACAGGGAGTCGCCTGGAGCAGGCGTACAAGCGGGGGGAAATCTGAAAGCGATTGTAAGGGGCGGTTTTGCCTGGCCAACAGGCGCGTCGTTCGATAGTAATCATCGATGCAATCGATGCGATGCCTGGCACAGTGCCACGCTGTGGGCCCTGCAGTATAGGGAAGAAGGCGATTGTCTGCAGCAAGGAGCGCCGCGGTTCGGCCGCCCATCAGGGAAATCAGGCGCAGGTACTGCGCCTCGAGATTTATTGCATGAGTCAGCTTGATGCTTTCACATAGCCATACTAATACTATGGTACTGCCGAAGGGGGATGATCATGCAGACGCGTTTCGTTGTGGTTCCCGCTGTGCCTCTCAAGAAAGAAACCTATCCCCGCGGGCTTGGCTTTCCCGCAGCCCTGGGGGAGGGGTACGACCTCTATGACACGCAAGAAAAGGTTCGCCTTAGCCTGAATCTTCCAACCCGCGCGCAAGCCGAGTTCGAATGTGAATGCCGCAACCGGTGCCCGGATGCCGAGGACGCGCCCATGGCTGGCAACGGTCTGGGTGCCATGGGCTGATCCGCGTTGTACGCAATGTCTTGAGCGTGCATCAAGCGTGCTTGCGCAGCGCCTCCACCAACTGTGCCTTGGTCATGCTGGAGCGCCCCTTGATGTCCTTGCTGCGCGCTTCCTTCAACAGGCTTTCCTTGCTCTGCGTCTCCAGCGAGGCGCCCGAAGTGCGTGAATGGCCCTGACGCGATTTGGCGGCGCGTTTGGCCGAATCCGAGCGCGCGGTTTTCTGCTCTGCAGAAGAGGTCTTGCTGCCGGAGCCGCCTTTCTTCTCGCCGCCTCCGGACTGCTTGTTGACCGTCGCCCAGGCACGCGCTTCGGCTTCATCCTTTGACACGCCCTTGTGTTCGTAGCTTTCCTCTATATGTTCGGCCTTGCGCTTCTGCTTGTCTGTGTATTTGTCCTTGTCACCGCGTGGCATGGTCTTTTCTCCTGCTTGGGTTTGCCTGAACGGTTGAAACGGGTGCACCGGCAGAGTGCCGGGCAATGGACGAGCGGTCCGTTGCCCGGCCCGGTTCAGGTGTCGCTGACCTGCGACAATGGCCTGGCCACGTGCTCCAGTGAGCGGCGCTCGGCAGCCACGCCCCACACTGCCTGGGTGAGCGCGGCGATGATCATCAGCGCCGCGCCGAGCAGGTAGCCATACAGCACGTTCAGACGTTCACCCGACTCGATCAGCGCGCCGAACAGGGTCGGGCCGATGAGGCCGCCAAGCCCGGTGCCGAAGGCGTAGAACACGGCGATCGCCAGCGCGCGGATTTCCAGCGGGAAGGTCTCTGCCACTGTCAGGTAGGCGGAGCTGGCCGCAGCCGAGGCAAAGAAGAAGATCACCATCCAGGCGATGGTCTGCTGGGTCACATCGAGCAGTTGCTGCTGGAACAGGTAGCCGCTGAGCGCCAGCAGGACGCCTGATACCAGGTAGGTCGCGCTGATCATGATGCGCCGGCCTAACGAGTCGAACAGCCGGCCCAGCAGCAACGGCCCGCAGAAATTGCCCAGGGCGAACGGCAGCACATACCAGCCCACCTGCGCCGACGGCACGCCATAGAAGTCGGTCAGTACCAGCGCGTAGGTGAAGAAGATCGCGTTGTAGAAGAAGGCCTGGGCCGTGAGCAAGCTCAGGCCTACCAGTGCCCGGCGCCGATGCTCGATGAACAGGCTGTGGAAGACCTCGCGCAATGGCGTATGGCTACGCGCGCGCAGGCGCAGGGGAGGGGCCTGCACCGGCGGTATGGCAATGCCGCGGTGGCGGTAGTGGCGTTCGATCTCGGCAACGATGCGCTCGGCTTCCTCCGGCTGGTCGTGAACCACCAGCCAGCGCGGGCTCTCGGGTATCCACAGGCGCATCAGCATGATCACCAGGCCCAGAACTGCGCCAATGCCAAAGCACAGGCGCCAGCCCAGTTCGCCACCGGCCACGGCCGGGTCGAGCAGCACCACCGCAGCCACCGCGCCTAGCGCTGCGCCGATCCAGAAAGTGCCATTGATGGTCAGGTCGACCCAGCCGCGATAGCGCGCCGGGGTGAATTCCTGGATGGTCGAGTTGATCGCAGTGTACTCGCCGCCGATGCCGGCGCCGGTGAAGAAGCGGAACAGCAGGAAACTCCACAGGTCCCAGGAAAACGCCGTGGCCGCGGTGGCGCCGATATACAGGAACAGCGTGATGAAAAACAGCTTGCGCCGCCCCAGGCGGTCGGTCAGCCAGCCGAAGCACAACGCGCCGAGCACCGCGCCAGCGATATAGGCAGCTCCCGCCAGGCCGATGTCGGTGTTGCTCATGGCCAGGGCCGGGCTGTCCTTGAGGGCGCCCGACACCGAGCCGGCCAAGGTCACCTCCAGGCCATCGAGCAGCCAGGTGATGCCCAGCGCCAGCACCAGCAGCGTATGAAAGCGCGTCCAGGGCAGCCGGTCGAGGCGGGCTGGTATGTCGGTGCTGTGCAGGCGCACCTGCGCCATGGCTTTGCCGGGAGCTGTCGTCACGCCAGGCCCTCGGTTGCCAGCCTCAGCTGCCGGAGCCTGCGCCGCCGCCACCCGCACCGCTCGAACCGCCACTGCCGCCGCCGGTGCCGCTGCCCGTTCCGCTGCCAGCCCCGGTCCCCGTGTCGCTACCGCTGCCCGAACCACCTGTAGTGCCATCGCCACCCGTGCTGTCGGTGCCATTGTCATCCGTGCCGCCCGTGCCTGTACCCATGCCATCAGCCGGGGTGCCGGAGCCGCTCGCTCCACCTTGGCCGTTCATATGGCCATTATCGTGAGGCTGGCTGCCCGGGGCGGGCTGGTCGATCACATCCGTGGCGGCCAGCGCGAGGGGGGCGCTGATACCCAGGTACAAGGCGAGCAGCATCGATCGAGCCGTTATCGTTTGCATGGTGAATCTCCTTTTACAGTGGGTCACCCACTGTTCGGCCCGCAACCTGCGCATGGGTGCCGTGCCGGCGACAGACGGGCGCCGGGGCCATGGAGGCAGTCATGCAAACGACATATCGGCGGTTTAAGGTTGCGGCTGGCGCCTGCGCGTGCGTCGGGTCTTTCGGAAGCCAGGCTACGCCGTGATGGCGCGAGCGGGCGGCTCTAACCCGCGGCATGCCTTTCGTCGGTCACAAAGCTGTAACATTGCTGCTGCAAAGTGTGCCGGCCATCACACGGAGCGCTTTTCCATGATACGCCTGATGAAGTCTGCTGCACTTGCCGTTGCCGTTTCTGTCTGCGCCACTTCGGTCGCGTTCGCCGCAGAGAACGTACGCCTGACCGGTTCCGGCGCCAGCTTCCCAGCACCTATCTACCTGACCTGGTTCAAGGCCTTCAGCAAGGAAACTGACGGCGTCACCGTGGATTACCAGTCCAAGGGGAGCGGGGCCGGTGTTCAGGACTTTCTGAACAAGACTGTCGACTTCGCTGCCAGCGACTCGGCCATGAAGCCGGAAGAAATCGCCAAGGTCGGTGAAGGTGTACAGTTGCTGCCGATGACCGCCGGTGAAATCGTCCTGGCCTACAACCTGCCAGGTAACCCAAAGGGGCTGAAACTGCCGCGCGATGTGTACGCCAACATCTTCCTCGGCAAGATTACCCAGTGGAACGACCCGCAGATCGTCGCGGCCAACCCTGAGCTGAAACTGCCAGCCACCCCGATCACCGTGGTCGTGCGCGCCGACTCCAGCGGTACCACCGCGGTCTTCACCAAGCATTTGGCGGCCATCAACGCCGACTTCAAGCAAACGCTGGGTGAAGGCAACACCGTCAACTGGCCGGCCAGCGACAAGTTCATCAAGTCGCCGAAGAACGATGGGGTAACCGCCACCGTGCGCCAGACCCCGGGTGCCATCGGCTACATCGAATATGGCTTCGCCAAGCTGGCCAAGGTCGACTTCGCCCAGCTGCAGAACAAGGCCGGCCAGTACGTGGTGCCGAACGCCGAAAGCGGTGCAGAGGCGCTGGCTGCGGTGAACATGCCGGAAAACCTGGTGGCCTGGCTGCCTGACCCGGACGGTGCCAAGTCCTACCCGATCACCTCGTACACCTGGATGATCTTCCGCAAGGACAACGGCAACCCGGCCAAGGCCAAGGCCATGCGCGAGATGGTCGAGTACAGCCTGACCGAAGGGCAGAAAGTCGCCGACTCGATGGGCTACATCCCGCTGCCGCCATCGGTGGTCGACCAGGTGCGCAAAGCGTCCGCCAACATCCAGTAATACCGCCAGGCGCTCCCGGTGTGGTCATGCCGCCATGCCGGGGACGTTTGTCCCCAGTCCCGGAACCTGCCCATGAACACACCTTTCGCCATCCCGGAAAACCCTCACTCCGCGTGCCAGCCGCCGTCTGCGAAAGACTTCCTGGTTGATCGCACCTTCCGTGCGCTGGCACGCATCGGTGTGGTGCTGGTGCTGGCGCTGGTCTTCGCGCTGGTCTACGAAGTAGGGCGCAAGGCACTGCCCGGCATCGAGAAGCACGGCTTCGATGTGTTGTTCGGCAGTGTCTGGGACGTCAACCAAGGCAAGTACGGTATTCTGCCGGCGATCTGGGGCACCCTGTACAGCGCCCTGATCGCCCTGTTGATCGCCGGTTTCTTCGGCGTCAGCATGGCCATTTTCCTCACCCAGGACTTCCTGCCGGCCAAGCTGGCAGCAGTGTTCCGCACCATTGTCGAGCTGCTTGCTGCGATCCCCAGCGTGGTTTACGGCCTGTGGGGGATCTACGTGGTGATCCCGGCCATCCGCCCGCTGACCACCTGGCTGAACAGCGAGCTGGGCTGGATTCCCTTTTTCGGTACGTCCCTGAGCGGGCCCGGGCTGCTGCCTGCCGCGCTGGTACTGGCCATCATGATTCTGCCGACCATTGCCGCCGTTTCGCAGGATGCGCTGACCAGCGTGCCGATGAAAACCAAGCAGGCGGCCTATGGCCTGGGCGCCACCCACTGGGAGGCGATCCTCAAGGTGATGGTGCCGTCCGCGGCCACCGGCATCTTCGGTTCGCTGGTGCTCGGCCTGGGCCGGGCACTGGGCGAAACCATGGCACTGGCCATGCTGGTCGGCAATGCCAACAACATATCCGTGTCCTTGTTCGCCCCGGCCAACACCCTGGCCGCGCTGCTGGCGCTGAACTTCCCGGAGGCTGGGCCGAACGAGGTCGAAGTACTGATGTACGCCGCCTTGGTACTGATGTTCATCACCCTGCTGGTGAACGTACTCGGCTCGATGATCATGCTCTACGCCCAGCGGGGTAACAAATGATGACCGACCTGACCACCCCGACCAAGGCTTTGCCCAGCCTGCAGCGCAAGCTGGAAGGCCGCTCCCTGCGCAGCCTGGTGCTGACCACGCTGGCCTGGTGTGCGGCACTGGTGGCCAGCGTGCCGCTGGTGTCCGTGCTGTACATGCTGATCACCCGTGGTGGCGCACGCCTCAACCTCGAGGTGTTCACCGAGCTGCCGCCCACCGGTTTCGAGATGGGCGGGGGCTTTGGCAACGCCATGGTCGGCACCTTCGTCATGGTCGGCATTGCCGCTGCCATCGCTGTGCCGGTGGGTATTCTGGCCGCCGTGTTCCTGGCTGAACTCGGCCCGGACAGCAAGCTGGCCAACGCTGCGCGCTTCGCCGCCCGGATGCTCACCGGCCTGCCATCGATCCTGGCCGGGGTATTCGCCTACGCCCTGGTGGTGATGACCACCGGTACCTACTCGGCGCCCGCAGGCGGCGTGGCCCTGGCGGTACTGATGCTGCCCATCGTCGTGCTGACCGCGGAAGAGTCGATGAAGATGGTGCCCAAGATCATGAAGGATGCCGCCTATGGCATGGGCTGCACCCGGGCCCAGGTGATCTGGAAAATCGTCCTGCCTACCGGCCTGCCGGCCATCCTCACCGGGGTCATGCTGGCCGTGGCACGTGCCGCTGGCGAAACGGCGCCGCTGTTGTTCACCGCCCTGTTCAGCAACTACTGGATCCTGCATGACGGCGACCTGGCCGTCATGAACCCTACGGCCTCGCTGGCCGTGCTGATTTACAACTTCTCCGGCATGCCATTCGACAACCAGCTCGAGCTCGCCTGGGCAGCCTCGCTGGTACTGGTGATGATCGTGCTGGTAATCAACATTCTGAGCCGAGTATTCGGCAAGCCCAAGTATTGAAAGGGAGCACCCGATCTTGAACGTCTCCACTGCGCAAAAAGCCGCTCCCGTGGTCAGCGAAGCACCCATCGTCATGGACTGCAAGCTGGACAAGATCTTCTACGGCAACTTCATGGCCGTGCGCGACAGCCACGTACCGATCCGCAAGAACCAGATCACCGGCTTCATCGGCCCGTCCGGCTGCGGCAAGAGTACCGTGCTGCGCAGCCTCAACCGCATGAACGACCTGGTCAAGGGCTTCCGCTTCGAAGGCCACGTGCATTTCCTCGGCCAGGATGTCTATGGCAAGGGGGTCGACCCGGTCGTGGTGCGCCGCTATATCGGCATGGTGTTCCAGCAGCCCAACCCGTTCTCGATGAGCATCTTCGACAACGTCGCCTTCGGCTTGCGCCTGAACCGCTACAAGGGTGATATCGGCGACCGCGTCAAGCATGCACTGCAGGGTGCCGCGCTGTGGGACGAAGTCAAGGACAAGCTCAAGGTCAGCGGCCTGTCGCTGTCCGGTGGCCAGCAGCAACGCCTGTGCATCGCCCGCGCCATCGCCACCGAGCCGGAAGTGCTGCTGCTGGACGAGCCGTGTTCGGCGCTCGATCCCATCGCCACCCGCCGGGTGGAAGAACTGATGGTCGAATTGAAGAAGGACTACACCATCGCGCTGGTTACCCACAACATGCAGCAGGCGATTCGCGTGGCTGATGAAACCGCGTTCTTCTCGGTCGACATCTCCCAGGGCACCCGCACCGGCTACCTGGTGGAAATGGGCCCGACCACGCAGATCTTCCAGCACCCGCGCGAGCAACTGACCGCTGACTACATCAGCGGCAAGTTCAGCTGAACCTTGGCCGCATCATTTTCCGTTGAAGTGTTACTCGGGATTTCCAATGCCAGCCACGCGTCGTCTTGATCTGTCAGCGGTAGAGCGCGCACTGCGTGAGGTGCAGGGCCGTTTTGCCGAACTCAGCGAACACTTCACCGAGCCGCGCGATCCGTTCACCGACGAGGTGCTGCTGAATGTGGTTGAAGGCTATGCCCTGATTGACGAGTATGTCGCACGCGGTATCGACCTTTTCGACCTGCAGCAGCTGAACCTGATGCTGGAGATCAATGCCACTGTGCTGTGTGGCAGCGATCCTGCCCGGCGCCGGGAGTTCGCCGCGCATCTTGCCGCGACCGAGGCGCGCTTCTTCAACAACGTCGAAGGCGGTATCAAGGATCTGTACAACTGGTATTGGGCGTACCGCAGTGATTCGATCTGGAAGCGCGCCGCCGGTGTCTACGTGCGCATCCTCAGCAAGCCGCAGCTGTTCATCGAAGGCAACAACCGCACCGGGTCGCTGCTCGTCAGCTACCTGCTGATGCGCGCCGGGCTGCCACCCTTCGTGCTGTCGCTGGACAACGCCGAGGGCTACTTCAACCCGTCATCGGTCATCCGCAATTCCGCCAAACATGGTGTCAAGGCCTTGTACGAACTACCCAAGATCAAGAAGAAGTACGCCGCGTTCCTTGAAGCGAAGGCGCCTGAACCGGGCCAGTTTTTCCTGGGCGGCATGCCTGTGCCAGCCTGCAAGAGGTGCCGCTGATGCACGGGTCTTCACTGCTGCAGCGTGGCTGGCAGGCCGTCGAGCGCCGATTCAACCGGCCAAAGGTGCGCATTTCGTTCGACATCGACGACACGCTCGCCTGCCAGCCGGACCACGCCGCTGCCGAGCACAGCAGGCTGCCGGCATTTGTCCATCGCTGGTTGGGCGAACCCCTGCGCAGTGGCACGCGCGCGTTGATCCGCGACCTGCGCCGCCAGGGCTGCAGCATCTGGATCTATACCTCGTCGGGGCGCACACCGTCCTACATCCGCCGCTGGCTGATGCTTTACGGCATCCGTGTCGACGGGGTGGTCAACAGCGACCGGCACCAGCATGTCCTGGCCATGAACGGGCTTGGCCATGCACCGTCGAAATTGCCCTCGGCGTTCGACATCGATCTGCATGTGGATGATTCCGAGGGGGTGCGGCTGGAAGGCGTCGACCACGGTTTCCGTGTGCTGGTGGTGTGCCCGAAAGATGAACACTGGGTGCAGAAGGTCAAGGATGCCGCGGTCGATGTGCAGGCCCAGCTGGCCTGGCAGCAACCGCACCGCTATGAAGTGCCGGTGCGGCTACGTTCACAAGCACTGGCGTCCTGAAGCCAAGCGATTGCGCGTCCATGGCTAATGGCCAGATCAAGGGCTCTGCGGTTCCTGCGCGGGCGGGCTTTTGTATTGGTACCTGCCTGCCATTAATGCCTAAACCCTAAGTCTTGCCTCCCGGCCCAATCCGGTAGCGGGCCCGAATGCTCAGGCCCCACACGCCGACCCAAAGCACCCGCCAGCCCGCTCCAAAGCAGCGTTTCTGGCCCTTTGCCCGGTTCTGATAATCGCCTCCGACATCCCGTCCCCGTTTCGGAGCGCGCCATGTACAACAATAAGAATCTGTCCCCCCGTTTGCTGGCGGCTGTCACCGTCAGCCTGTCGAGCCTTTGCCTGAGCAGTATCGCCGAGGCCGAGATCATGCTGTACGACAAGGACCAGACGACGTTTTCCACCGACGGCTATATCAATGCCTTCTATGTCAACAGCGATGTCGACCGCGAGGGGGAGCAGTTCGACCGCCGCCAGTCGCGGGTGAAGATGGGTTTCCTGCCCAACTACCTGGGCTTCAACATGGGCAAGCAGGTGGACGACCTCAAGCTCGGCGCGCGCGCCTCGTTCTGGGTGACCATCAACGACAGCGAAACCAACGGCACCGACACCGCCATCGACGTACGCCAGTTCTACGGTACCGTGGCCAACCCGGAATGGGGCGAGGTCCTGATTGGCAAGGATTTCGGCCTGTTCGCCCGCTCCAACATCCTGCTCGACGAACTGCTGGCCGGCTATGGCCAGGTCAGTGACACACTGGGCCTGGTGGACGGCGGCGGGGTATCGTTCGGCAACATCGGCAGCGGCTACCCATACCCGTTCCCCACCTCGCAGATCACCTACCGCACCCCGGTGATGGACGGCCTGCGCGTCGCGGTAGGCATCATGGACCCGGTGGACACCAACGACAGCAGCCCGACAGGCAAGGCCTACCAGGAAAACCCGCGCACCGAAAGCGAGATCACCTACCAGTTCGACCTGGGCGGGGCGCAGATCTACAGCTGGGTCAACGGTAGCTACCAGACCTCCGACAACACCGACCCGGCAGTGCAGTCGGTTACTTCCAAAGGTGTCGGCTACGGCGTGCAGGCGAAGATGGGCGGGCTGTCGCTGACTGGTTCGGGGTTCCAGGCCAAGGGCATCAACCCGTTCTTCACCAACAACGCTGGCGAACCGACCCTGCGCAATGTCGACAGTGACGGCTACCTGCTGCAGGGCTCGTACAAGGTCGGCAAGAACCGTGTGGCGCTGTCCTATGGCAAGACCAAGGACGATGGCAACGGCGCGGTCGACAGCGGTGCGGATTACGAAACTCGTGGAGTGGCGCTGTTCCATGACATCAATGACAACCTCAAGCTGGTTGCCGAGTACAACCAGTTCTCCATCGAGGGTCATGAAACCAGTGCGCAGGACGAAGACACCGATACCTTTGCGGTTGGGGCGGTGCTCACCTGGTAGGTTCTCGGCCTCGACTCAAGATTGCTGGGGCTGCTGTGCAGCCCTTTCGCGGCGCAAGGCCGCTCCCATATCGAACGCACAAGGCCAATTTCACGAACCCTGCGCGGTAACTGTGGGAGCGGCCTTGCGCCGCGAAAGGGCCGCGCAGCGGCCCCGGCAATCGTCAGGGAGCGCTATTACAACCATGGGACCGCCCACCTGCTACCCAAGTAGCATTCGTCGCCAATGGTCGCCTTCGTACACTCTTTGCTCAGCCAACCCGCGCCGGAGACCAGGATGCAGCAGGCTCACAACGACGGTGTGGTCAGTGCCATGTCCCAGGCAACCGACGCCCGGCTGGCAGCCCAGGAGCTGGCAGTGCAGTTGCTGCACCCGCATCTGGGCTTCGTGCTGTTCTTCTGTTCCGCCGAATACGACCTGCAGGTGCTGGGCGAGGCCCTGGAGCAGGGGTTTGGCGGAATCCGCCTGGTCGGTTGTACCAGCGCCGGCGAAATCACCCCGCTGGGCTATGGCCGCAACTGCATCACGGCGGTCGGGTTCGACCATCGGCATTTTTCCATCGCCACCGGGCTGATCGACGAGATGGAGCACTTCAGCCTGATCGATGCCCAGCAAATGGTCGAGCGCCTGGTCGGTACCTGCCGCAGCAATACCCTGGCGCCGATCAAGGGCCACAGCTTTGCCCTGACCCTGCTCGACGGCCTGTCCAGCCGTGAAGAGATGGTGCTCGCCGCACTCAGCGCCGCCCTCGGGGATATTCCGCATTTTGGCGGTTCGGCCGGCGACGACAACTACCTGACCCGCACCCACGTGTATTTCGGCGGCGCGTTCCATAATGGCGCGGCGGTGGTGGTGCTGGTCAATACCTGGCTCGACTTCGAGGTGTTCACCACCCACCACATCCTGGCGCGGCAGGAAAAGCTGGTGGTCACGGGCGCCGACAGTGCCTTGCGCCGGGTCTATGAACTGAATGCCGAGCCGGCAGCCGAGGAGTACGCCCGGCACATCGGCGTGCCGGTGGCCGAGCTCGATCATCAGGTATTCGCCGCTCACCCGTTGGCCGTGCGCATCCATGACCAGTACTACGTGCGCGCGATCCAGCAAGTTCACCCGGACCAGAGCCTGAGCTTCTACTGCGCGGTGGAGAACGGCATCGTCCTCACCGCCATGACGCCCGGCCCGCTGTTGCCCAATCTGCACCAGCTGTTCGACGGCCTGCAGCAGCGTCTTGGCCCGCTGTTGCTGAGCATCGGTTGCGATTGCTTCCTGCGGCGGCTGGAACTGGAAGGCCAGCACGGCCTGGAGCCGATCGGCGCATTCCTGCGCGAGCAACGGGTGATCGGCTTCAACACCTACGGAGAACAGTTCAATGGCATGCACATCAACCAGACCTTCACCGGCGTCGCCATTGCCCGCAACCGGCCTCCCGTCAATCGCTGACCTGCAGGCCGAGGTCGCCCGGCTGCAGCATGAAAACCACAAGCTGCAACGTATCAACGGCGCCCTGATCGAACGTGTCGAGTCCGGCGTAACCCGCGGCAACGACCCCTACGCCGCGTTCCAGCACTCGGTGGTGCTGGCCGAGCAGGTGCGCGAGCGCACCGATGCCCTGAACCAGGCGATGGCCGAGCTCAAGGCGGTCAACCGCCTGCTCAGCGAGGCGCGGCAGCGGGCCGAGACTGCCCACCAGCACCAGATCCGCCTGATCACCGATAATGTGCCGGCGCTGATCGCCTACCTCAACGCCGAGCTGGTCTACGAATTCACCAACAAGGTCTACGAAGAATGGTACTGCTGGCCACCCGGCGTGATGCTCGGCCTGAGCCTGCGCGAGGCCCACAGCGAACAGCATTACCAGCGCCTGGAAGCTTATGTGGTACGCGCGCTGGCAGGCGAAAGCGTCACGTTCGAGTTCGCTGAAACCAACAGCAGCGGGCAGGAACGCTACATGCTGCGTTCCTACGTGCCGAACCGCCTGGCCAGTGGCGAAGTGGCCGGTATCTTCGTGCTGATCCGCGACATCACCGAGCGGCGCAACACGGCGCAGGCGCTGCACCAGGCCTATCAGCACCTCGAGCAAAGGGTCCGTGAGCGCACGGCCGAACTGACCAGCCTCAATGAACAATTGCTGCGGGAGATCGAGGAGCGCAGCCGCGCCGAAGCGCGCCTGCGCGAGGCCAAGCGCGAGGCCGAACAGGCCAACCTGTCGAAGACCAAGTTCCTCGCGGCGGTCAGCCATGACCTGCTGCAACCGTTGAACGCAGCGCGGCTGTTCACCAGTGCGCTGCTCGAAAGCCGCGAGCCGCAGCACAGCACGCAGCTGGTACGCAATGTCAGCAACTCGCTGGAGGATGTGGAGAACCTGCTGGGCACCCTGGTGGATATTTCCAAGCTGGACGCCGGGGTGATCAAGGCCGACGTCGCACCCTTCGCCCTTGGCGAACTGATGGACAACCTGGCCGCCGAGTATGCCCAAGTGGCCCGCAGCGAAGGGCTGGCGCTGCATTTCGTGAGCTGTTCGGCCGTGGTGCGCAGTGATATTCAGTTGTTGGCGCGGATCCTGCGCAACCTGCTCAGCAACGCCATTCGCTATACCCCGCGTGGGCGCGTGGTGCTGGGCTGCCGGCGTCTGCGAGGCGGCCTGCGCATCGAAGTATGGGACAGCGGCATCGGCATCGCCGAAGAGCACCTGGAGGAAATGTTCCAGGAATTTCGCCGCGGTGATGTGCAGCGCCCGCAGCAGGACCGTGGCCTGGGCCTGGGCCTGGCGATCGTGGAGAAGATCGCCGGTATCCTTGGCCACCGCATTCGGGTGCGTTCCTGGCTTGGCAAAGGCTCGGTGTTCGCGGTGGAGGTGCCGGTGACCACTGCCGCGCCCAAGGCCCAGCCGAGCCTGGCGATCAGCGAACCGATGCTGGAACGCCTGCGTGGGGCACGGGTCTGGGTGCTGGATAACGATGCCGCCATCTGCGCCGGTATGCGCACCTTGCTGGAGGGCTGGGGGTGCCAGGTGGTGACTGCATTGTCGGAAGAAGACCTGGCCCGCCAGGTGGACAACTACCACGCCGATGCCGACCTGCTGATTGCCGACTACCACCTCGACAACGACTGCAATGGTGTCGATGCGGTGGCGCGGATCAACGCCCGCCGTACCCAGCCGCTACCGGCGTTGATGATCACCGCCAACTACAGCAACGAGCTCAAGCAACAGATCCGCGAGTTGGGCCACACCCTGATGCACAAGCCGGTGCGGCCGATGAAGCTGAAAACGGCGATGAGCCACCTGCTTTCCAGCAGCCAGCCATCGCTTGGCGCATAGCCGGTTCAGCGGCGCAGGTAATCGCCGAAGTCGATATCGCCGGCGCTGAGGATTGCCTGCACCCGGTTGTGCACGTTGAGTTTGCGCAGGATCGCCGAAACGTGGGCCTTGACCGTGGTTTCGGCGATGTCCAGGGTGTAGGCGATCTGTTTGTTCGACTCGCCCTTGGTCATGCGCTCGAGCACCAGCAATTGCTTGCGGGTCAGCGCCTGGAGCATTTCCGGCGGGAAGCTCGGGGTATCGTTCAGGCGCCGGCTGGTGCTGCTTTTCTGGGCACGGATGATATCGGGCGGCAGGTAGACATTGCCGTTGAGGATCTGCTCGATCGCGTCGATCATCTGCGAACGTGGCGAGGACTTGGTGATGAACCCCACCGCCCCGTAGGTGATGGCCTGCAGCACGATCTGCTTTTCCTGCTCGGCCGAGACGATCACCACCGGTGTGGTGGGGGCCTCGTTGCGCAGGGTGATCAGGCCGTTGAGGCCGTGCATGCCAGGCATGTTCAGGTCGAGCAGGATCAGGTCGAGGTCGTCGTGTTCGCGGGTCAGCGCCAGGGCACTGTCGAGGTCGGCAGTTTCCATGACTTCGCAGCCCTGGAACCCGTCGCTGATGACATTGTGGATGGCCTCGCGAAACAGCGGGTGATCGTCGGCAATCAGAATTTTGTACATGGCCTTTTCACCTCGTTTTTATGGGATGGAGCGGGGCACGCATGCGGCAAGTGAATTCAGGGGAAGGGTTCCGGTTGCGCGGGGGCGACCGGCAGATCGGCCTGCTGCCAGGCGTCCAGGCCGTCGCGATACCAGTACAGGTGGTTATAGCCCAAGGCTTTTGCGCGTTTTACCGCGTTCCAGCTCAACCAGCAATCCGAGCGGCAGTAAAACACCAGTGGCTGCTGCCGGCGCCCGGCGGTGGCATCTTGCAGGTGGCGCGCGAAATAGCCTTGCCAGGCCGAGCTCAGCTCGCCGTCACCGGTGTTGGCCAACCAGCGGCTGCCGGGGATATTGCTGTGCGGTTCGTCCTCGATGAAGCGGCCTTGCAGCCATTGGCGCCGATAGACATCGATCAGCACTGGGGCGGGGGTCTGCTTCAGCAGGCCTTGCAGTGTGGCGGTGTCGATGACCTTTGCGCCGTCCACCTGTTGCGGTGTCGGGCTGCGGTAGACGCCGGTGCGATAACCGTCGGCGGAAAACAACGGCTCCGTGCCGGCCTGGGCGATGCCCAGCGACAGACTCAGCGAAAAGGCCACCAGCAAGGGGCGCGGCAGCCGGGGCAGGGCACGGGGCATGGGGGTCATCCTTTTTGTTATAGGCCCATTACATGCCAGCGGCGGTGCATTGTGAATTCGACGATCAGACAGCAAAGGTAGTACTAAAGTAGTAGAAAGCCGGGTGCCTCTGGCCTGATCCTGCCCAATATCCGAATGCGTGCGCGATTGGGTTTACCCGCGAATACCGGCCAAGCCGGTGCCATGCAGCGCGTCGCCTTCTTCGCGGGTAAACCCGCTCCCATACGGACGCTGTTCATTCAACGGGGCCGGCGAAGGGGCCCGGAGGGGGACAGCTGCCAATCAGCGCGGCTTGCGCAATGCCGCGTGCTGGGGGTTGAAGGTGAGGATCGCCAGCAGGGCGAACAGCGCGGTCAGGCCCAGGCACACCGCCAGCGCCAGCGGGTTCAGGCGCTCGTACAAGGCAAAGCGCACCAGTTCCACCGCATGGGTGAACGGGTTGACCGCACACAGCCAGTACAGCCACTGGCTGGCCTCCTGCATCTTCCACAGCGGGTACAGCGCCGAAGACAGGAAGAACAGTGGGAAAATCACGAAATTCATCACCCCGGCAAAGTTCTCCAGTTGACGGATCGCGTTCGACAGCAACAACCCCAGGGCGCTGAGCATCAATGCCACCAGCAATAGTGCCGGTAGCGCCAGCAGCAAGCCTGCGGCCGGTGGCTGCACGCCGTACAGCCAGGCAATGGCCAGGAAGGCGTACACCTGCAACAGGGAGATCAGCGAGGTCGCCAACAGTTTGCTGGCAAGCAGGAACGGCCGTGGCAACGGGCTGGTCAGCAGCACCCGCATGCTGCCCATCTCGCGGTCATATACCATCGACAGCGAACCTTGCATGCCGTTGAACAGCAGGATCATGCAGGCCAGACCGGGGATGATGTATACCTCGTAGGGGATATAGGTGTCGTAGGGCTCGATGATGGCGATGCCCAGGGCCGCGCGAAACCCGGCGGCGAACACCAGCAGCCACAGCAGCGGGCGCACCAGGGCGCTGAGAAAGCGCGTACGCTGCAGGACGAAACGCAGGCATTCGCGCAGCAGAATGCCGTTGAAGCATTGCCAGTAGGCGTTCATAGGGCATTGGCTCCTGAAGGTGCGCTGGTCAGGCGGGCGAAGGCGTGGTCGAGGTCGCCGCCGTGCTCCTGGCTCAGGGCCGCGGCCGTGCCGCAGGCCACCAGGCGCCCCTGATGCAGGATCAGCAGGTCGTCGCTGGGTTGGACTTCGTCCAGCAGGTGGGTGGTCCACAGCACGCTGAGGCGTTGTTCGCGACACAGCAGCCGCAGGTGCTGGTTGAGCGCCAGGCGGCTGGCCGGGTCGAGGCCGGCGCTGGCTTCGTCGAGCAACAGCAGGCGCGGTTCGTGCAGCAGCGCGCGGGCAATCTCGACCCGGCGTCGATGGCCGATGTTCAATGCCCGGACTGGCTCGCGCCGGCGCTCATCGAGGCCCTGGCGGGCCAGTTCGGCTTCCACCCGCAGGTTGGCCTGGCGCCGCGACAGGCCATGCAGCGAGGCGTGGTAGCGCAGGTTCTGTTCGACGCTGAGGTCCAGGTCCAGGGTGCTTTGCTGGAACACCACGCCCAACTGGCGCAAGGCCGGACGCGCGGCGTTGCGCAGGGAACAGCCACACACGTGGATGTCACCCTGCTGCAGGTCGTAAAGCCGCGTAAGCAGCGCTGTCAGGGTCGACTTGCCGGCCCCGTTGGGACCCAGCAGCGCGGCGAAGCGCCCGGGCGCCAGGCTGAACGTGACCTGCCTGAGCGCCTGGCGCTGGCCATAGGCAAAGCTCAGGTCACTCACTTCCAGCGTGTTCATGGCGTCACCACCACACCCCAGGGGTAGCGGCCGACCTTCACCGACTTGAGCACCTTGAGGTTCTTCGCATCGATTACCGATACGTCACCGCTGACGCCGTTGGTGGTCAGCAACTGGCTCTGATCCGGGGTGAATGCCAGCTGCCATACCCGCCGCCCCACCAGCAAGTAGTCAAGCACCTCGAAGGTCCTGGCATCGACCACCGCCACATGGTTGGCGGGGCCCAGCGCGACAAAGGCGTACTTGCCATCGGCGCTGAGCTTGATCCCCACCGGCTGCACTTTGTCCGGGTGCACGCCCTTGATCTGGAAGTTGAGGATTTTCAGCACCTGGCGCGTGGCCACGTCGAGGATGGTCACAGTGCCGCCGATTTCCGCCGAGGCCCACAGCCGCGTGCCGTCCTGGCTGAATTCGACAAAGCGTGGCCGTTGGTCGACCGGGGTGCTTTCGGCCAGGGTCTGGGTGCTGGTGTCGATCCAGTGCAGCATGTTGGTGGTTTCGCTGGTATTGACCGCCCACTTGCCATCCGGGCTCACCGCCATGCCTTCAGGCTCGATGCCGACATCGATCTGGCCGAGCACCTTGTCGGTCTGGGTGTCGATCACGGTTACCAGTGCGTCGTCCTCGTTGGACACGTACAGCCAGCGGTCGTTGGGGTGCAGGGCGAACTGCTCGGGGTCCTTGCCGGAGGGCAGCTCCTTGATGATCTTGCGCGTGGCCACGTCCATCACCTGGACCCGGTCCGAGTCGCTGGCGCAGATGTACAGCAGCTTGTGGTCGTGGGACAGCAGCAGGCCGCGCGGGCGCTGGCCTACCGGCAGGGTCTCGGTGACTTCCAGGGTGTGCAGGTCGATCAGGCTGAGGCTGTTGTCCTTCTCGTTCGAGACCCAGGCGGTGGCGGCCATGGCCTGGCCGCTGGCGAGCGCCAGGGCGCCCGAGAGCAGGCTGGGGCAAAGCAGGGCCCGGTGGAACAGGCGGCGAGGCATGGCGAAATCCTTTTTTTGTTGTGGTTATCGGCTCAAGGGTAGCTACAGCTGACTTCGGGCTTGTCGTAGCCCAGGCTGTCCATTTCGTTGAACGGGTGCAGGAAACCTTCCTGCGGCGAAGTGCTGACCAGCGCCCGTGGCTGCACCAGCGGAATCGGCTGGCGCAGCTCACCGTTCCACGGGCGATAGCTGAGTTTGCGGCCCTTGAAGCCGTCCAGCGGCAGTTGTTCGCTGAGCAGCAACTGCTGCACGGTGCGCGGTTCGGCCTGGCGCAGTTTGCTGACTGCGCTGGCGACACTGCGCACGGCCATCCAGGCGGCGAAGTCGCGGTCGTTCATCCAGCGCCCGGCCTGGGCCTCGAAACGCTTTTGCAGCTGCGCCGCGCCGAAGGTTTCCACGGTCTTGTGCCAGCCGGTCGGGGTCAGGCCCTGGGTCCCGGCGACCGGGCGTGGGTACCAGGTCTGGTAGGGCAGGTATTCGCCGAAGTCGCCGCGCTCGTCGGCCACCAGCACCACATCGTACTCGGCAGTCTGCGTGAACAGCGGCATGTCGGCCTGGGCGCTGCGGCGCTGGTCGTTGTCGAAAGTCCAGGGTTTCTCGGCCACCAGTTGCAGGCCGAAGCGTTTCGCGGCACGCCGCAGGGCAGCGGCGTAGGCGCGGTCGTCATCGGTCTGGCCGACGATCAGCAGCGCCCGCTGCCATTTGCGCAACACCAGGAATTGCGCCAGGGCATCGGCCAGCATGGCGCGGCCGGGCAGGCTGTGCAGCACATTGCCCAGGCACTGGCTGCTGCGCAGGCTGTCGTCCGGGCTGCCGGCGTTGAACAGCAAGCTGTCAGGCAATGCCGCAGACACGGCGCGCAAGCTGGCCGCGGGGGCATTGACCACGAACAGCCGCAGGCCTTGCTCATGCTGGGCCTTGGCGGCCTGCAGCAGGGCTGCGGGGCTGTCGACGCTGGCTTCGGTCAGTTGGAATTGCTGCTGCAGGAAGCGGCCGCTGCTGTTGCTGTCGACAATCGCCAGCCTGGCGCCTTGCAGCCCGGCGTCGCCGGGCTCGGGGATGACATTGGACAGCAGCGGGCCTGGGTCGGGGCGATAGCCCAGGTAACCGATGCGCACCTGCAAGGGCTCGCCAGCCTGGCCCGCGGCGGCGGAAGCCGGGGCCGCAGACAGGGTGGCGACGACGCCCAGCAGGCAGGTCAGGACAAGGTGGGCAGGCTGGCGCATAGAGCGACTCCACGGCAGATGGCGCCAGCATAGGAAGCCCGCCACGCCGGGGAAATATGCAGAAAGTAGCGCCTGGCCGGTACCAAGGTAGTAATTCGCCACGCTGGCCCCGGTCTTACGATGGACCGCAATCTCGCCACACTGAGGAAAACCGCGCATGCGCCTGATTGACCTGTCGGCCCTGTGGCGGATCAACCTTTGCGTCACTGTGTTTTTCCTGCTGGTGATGCTGGCCTGTGCCGGGGTGCTGTTGCACCAGGCGGTGGCCGATGTCGAGCGCGAGTTGCAATCGGCCGAAGCGGTAGTGGCGTACCTTGGCGATACCGCCGAGCGCGACCCCGCGCGCCTGCAGCCAAGGTTGACGCAAAGCCTGCGCCACGTGCGGGTGCACTGGCTGGCGGCGGATGAAGCGCTGCCGCTGCCGCAGGCGCGTGGCGTGGATGCCTGGCTTGGCCGCCACCTGCTCGGCGAGCGCCACCACGCTACCCGGTTGCTGCAGCTGAGTGATGGCCGCCGGGTAGCGATTGCCGTGGATGCGCGGGATGAGATCGACGAAGTCCGCGATTCGCTGCAACAGTTGGCGGGCCTGTGCGGCCTGGCGCTGTTGCTGAGCCTGCTGACCATCCGCTGGGCCGTGCGCCGCGGCATGGGTTTGCTGGATGAACTGCTGCAGGCCTTGCGCCAGGTCTCCGGCGGGCAGTTGAGCGCGCGCCTGCGCGAGGCTGGCCTGCCGGAGGCACGCCAGCTGGCCAGGCATTTCAACCACATGGCTGCATCGCTGGAACAGGCTCGGGTCGACAATGCCCAACTGACCCAGGCGCTGCTGGCCGTGCAGGAGCGCGAACGCACCCAGCTGGCGCAAACCCTGCACGACGACCTCGGCCAATACCTGGCGGGCATCCGTGCCCAGCTGTGCCTGCTGCGCATGGTGGCCGACCAGCCCACCGCGGTGGAGCAGACCAGCCGCACCCTGGAACTCGATTGTCAGCGCCTGCAGGAGGGGTTTCGCGCCTTGGTGCATGACCTGTATCCGTTGGCGCTGCAACACATGCCGCTGGCGGAGGCTTTAGCCCTGCTGGTGAACCAATGGCAGGCCAGCCAAGGCATCGATTGTCGCCTGCGGGTCGGTGCGCGTCTGCCAGCACTGCCCGGGGCGAGCCGCACGCACCTGTATCGCTTGTTGCAGGAGGCGTTGACCAACGTCGCCCGCCACGCTGCGGCCAGCCAGGTGCGGGTGCGCCTGCAACGCAGCGCCAGGGGCTTGCGCCTGCTGGTTCGCGATAACGGGTGCGGCGCGCCGCAGCCGCTGCGCCCCGGGGTCGGCCTGCACTCGATGGCTGAGCGCGCCCGCAGCCTGGGCGGTGAACTGCGCATCCTCAGCCGCCCGGGTGCCGGCTGGGCGCTGGCCTTGAACATCCCCATGGAGGTGCAATGAATATCGTGTTGGTTGATGACCACGCCGTGGTCCGCCAGGGTTATGCCAGCTTGCTGCGGGCGGTGCTGCCGACGGTGCAGGTGCGCGAGGCGGGCAGTGGCGAGGAGGCGCTGGCGCGGGTGCAGGAGCAGGTGCCCAACCTGGTGATCATGGACTTCGGCCTGCCCGGTATCAGCGGCCTGGAAACCACCCGGCGCCTGCGCCAGCGCTTGCCGCAACTGCGCGTGTTGTTCTTCAGCATGCACGATGAACTGCCGCTGGTACGCCAGGCGCTGGACGCGGGGGGCGCGGGTTACCTGACCAAGAATTCGGCGCCTGAAGTGCTGATCGAGGCGGTGCAGCGGGTGCTGGCCGGGCAGGCCTATATCGAGCAACCGCTGGCCACCCAGCTTGCCTGCACTGCGCATCAGGGGGCCGGCGACCCACGCTTGCAGAGCATGACCCAGCGTGAGCTGGAGATTTTCGTGATGTTGGCCAAGGGTACGCCGGTGCGGGTGATTGCCGAGCAGTTGTGCATCAGTGCCAAGACCGTGTCCAATCACCTGACCTTGCTCAAGAGCAAGCTGCAGGTCAGTTCACATGCCGAGCTGGTGCATTTGGGGATCGACTTGGGGGTGGTGCGGGTGGCGGGGTGAGGTTCGGCCTGGCAGATGCGGCGCCTGTGAGACCGAGCGCAGCTCGCGATGCGCCGCGCGGGCGGCGCTCGGTCTCCCAGGCGCTGAACCTGTCACGCCGGACCCTTCATCTGTCCCAGGTCTCGGGGCAGCCCTTGCATCCCTGCATGTTGGCATCCTGGAAATTCCCGTAATGCTGCCGCGCCCCACGCAGGTCGGCGCCCTCCAGGTTGCTCTGGCCGAACTTGGCCTCCTGCAGGTTGGCATCGCCCAGGTTCGCCCCCTGCAGATCAGCCTTGCTCAGCCAGGCCATCTCCAGATCCGCCGCCCGCAGGTTGGCCTGGTGCATCTTCGCCCCGGACAACCGGGCGAATTCCAGGTCGGCCGCACCAAGGTCGGCCTTGGCGAACTGCGCCCCTTGGGCGAACAAGCCCCAGCCCTGGATCGCCACCAGCTTGCTGTCGCTCAGGTCGGCCAGGCGCAGGTTGCTCTGCTGCAGGCTGGCACGGGTCAGGTTGGCGCCTTGCAGGCGGGCCTTTTCCAGGTTGGCCAGGTCCAGCCGGGCGTGGCGCAGGTCGGCACCGCGCAGGTCGGCGCCGGCCAGGTTCATCTTGCGCAAGTCCTGGTTGGCCAGGTTGGCGCCACGCAGGTCGGCCCCCGGGCACTGGCTGGCTTCGGCGATCCGGCAGCCGTTGATGGTCAAGGGGGTATCGCTTTCAGCGTCGTCGGCGTTCATGGCCAAGGTAGGGGAAAGTACCAATAGCAACGCCAATGGCAGGTAGTTCATGGCAAAGGTCCCGGCAGGAAGGTGACGGTACGGGGAGGGGCGAAGGCCCGCTCCCCGCCGAGGGTCAACGTTGTGCGGTCTGCTTGTCCCAGCTGGGGATCTTGAACACCCAGAACGAGCCGCCCTGGGCCACTGGCTTGGTCAGCTCGGCCATGTCGCCGCCCCACAGTGGCACCGCGCCGCCGTAGCCCACAGTCACGCCGATGTACTGCTCGCCGTCCTGTTCCCAGGTAATTGGCGGCGAGACGATGCCGCTGCCGGTCTGGAACTTCCACAGCTCCTTGCCCGTCTTGGCGTCGAACGCCTTGAAGAAGCCGTCACCGGTGCCGGTGAACACCAGGTTGCCCTTGGTCGCCAGCACCCCGGCCCACAGTGGCAGCGGCTCCTTGTGTTCCCACACCAGCTTGCCGGTGCTCGGGTCCATGGCACGCAAGGTGCCGACGTGGTCGTCATACATGCGCTTGATGCGGAAGCCCATCCCCAGGTAGGCAGAGCCTTTCTTGTAGTTCACTTCCTCGGTCCAGTACTCCTCTTTCCACTGGTTGCCGGGGATGTAGAACAGCCCGGTATCCTGGCTGTAGGCCATGGGGTTCCAGTTCTTGCCGCCGAGGAACGGCGGCGAGACCTCCACCGGCTTGCCTTTGCTTTCCCCTGGCAGCGGCTTGGGCGGGCGCTGGCCGGGGTTTTCCACCGGGCGCCCGGTCTTCAGGTCGATATGGCTGGCCCAGGTGATGTTGTCGACGAAGGGGAAGGCGTTCTGCAGCTTGCCGTTGCTGCGGTCGACCACATAGAAGAAGCCGTTGCGGTCGGCATGGCCGGTGGCTTTGACCAGCTTGCCGTCCTTGTTCTTGTAATCGAACAGCACCAGCTCGTTGTTGCCGGAAAAGTCCCAGGCATCGTTAGGAGTGTGCTGGTAGAACCATTTCACCTCGCCGGTGCTCGGGTCGACGCCAACCTGGCCAGAGGTGTACAGGCTGTCGTAGTCGTGCGGGTTGCCGTCCTTCGAGGTGCGTGCCCAGGTATTCCATGGGCCCGGGTTGCCAGCACCGACGATGATGGTGTTGCTCTCGGGGTCGAAACTGGCGCTTTGCCAAGGGGCGCCGCCGCCGTGGCTCCAGGCTTCGACCTTGCCGGTTTCGCTGGTCGGGTCATCCGGCCAGGACGGTGCCTTGACGTTGCCGGTGGGCGTGCTGTCCTTGCCGTTCAGGCGGCCCATATGGCCTTCCACGAACGGCCGCATCCACACTTCCTCGCCGGTGTCCGGGTCGCGGGCGAACAGCTGGCCGACCACGCCGAACTCGTCACCCGAGCTACCGTGGATCAGCAGCACCTTGCCGCTGTTCTTGTCCTTGATCAGTACCGGGGCGCCAGTCATGGTGTAGCCGGCGCTGTGGTCGCCGAACTTCTTGTTCCACACCACTTTGCCGGTGCGCTTGTCGAGGGCGATTACCCGCGCGTCGAGGGTGCCGAAGTAGATCTTGTCGCCATAGATCGCCGCGCCGCGGTTGACCACGTCGCAGCACGGGCGGATGTTCTCCGGCAGGCGGTGGTTGTAGGTCCACAGGCGCTTGCCGGTCCGCGCATCGAGGGCGAATACCCGCGAATAGGAGCCGGTGACGTAGACCACGCCGTCGCTGACGATGGCCTGGGATTCCTGGCCACGTTGCTTCTCGTCGCCGAAGGAGAAGGACCACGCCGGGGTCAGCTTGAACACGTTCTGGTCATTGACCTGGGCCAGCGGGCTCCAGCGCTGGGCATTGGTGCCCATGCCGTATTGCAGCACGTCCTGGGTGGTCAGGTGATCGTTGGCGATATCTTCCCAGGTCACGTTGTTGCTCGCAGGTGCCGCCGTGGCCACCGTGCCCAGGGCCAGGCTGCCGGCCAGCAGCACGGCCCGCAGGCTCAGGCTCAAAGGGGAAAGGGCAGGTAGCGTTGTTGTTGTCATGGTTGCAGTTCCCTGTGGAGTTTTGGCCTGCACAGGGTGAGCTGGGGCGATTGTCGCGGGATACGGAAAACTTCCCGCGCTGGCCGGGAAAAGTTCCCGCCCGGCACCTCTTTTGGCCCTTCGCCACATGCCCTACTACCAAGGGACTAAGGCCCGGCCACCAAAGCAGGATACGGCGCTGTACAGGCTGTTCCTAAGATGGCGGCACGGCCTCTGTGGTTGAGGCCATGCGTGCAATGGTGAGGGCATAACAATGACAACACAACGAAACGTCTTGCTTGCTGCAGGCCTGCTGGCCGGCGCTGTGCTGACCGGTACGGTCTGGGCCCATGGCAATGTGGTGCCCCAGGCTGTGGAAACCCAAGGCCTGACCCCGGTCAAGGATGCCGGTGTAGCCGTGGACGGCGACGGCTGGGCAGCGGTCAACCCGTATCGCGATTCCCCCGAGCACGATAAGGCCGTGGAAATTGGCGCCTCGGCCTACAACCAGAATTGCGCCGCCTGCCATGGCCTGGAAGCGAAGTCTGGCGGTATCGCCCCGGACCTGCGCATGCTCGACGCCGGTGAGGCTGGCGACGAGTGGTTCGTCGAGCGAGTGCGCCACGGCGCGGTTCGCGACGGCCGGGTGTACATGCCGAAGATGGCCGACTACCTGAGCCAGGAAGCCCTGTGGGCGGTACGCACCTACCTGGACAGCGTGCACGTCGAGGAGTGACGGCCATGCGCCTGTTGGCGGTGCTGTTGACTGGCCTGCTGCTGTGGTGCGCGGCAGCCCAGGCGCAGGTGCGCAACTACGACGCGATCATCGCCGCCGGGGAATTGAAGGTGGCGGTGTACAAGGATTTCGCTCCCTACAGCTTCGAGGATCACGGCCAGCCGCGCGGGGTCGACGTGGAGCTGGCGCAGGCCCTGGCCAGTGCGCTGGGGGTGCGCCTGCAGCTGATCTGGGCGCCGCCCGGGGAAAAGCTCGACGACGACCTGCGCGACTACATCTGGCGCGGCAGCCCGCTGCGCAACCAGCAGCTGGCCGACCTGATGATGCGGGTGCCCTACGACCACGCCTACGCACAGCGGCGCAACGATGTCGGCGAACTGGAAAACGCCCAGGTGGTGATGTTCGGCCCCTATCAGCAGGAGCGCTGGCAAGTGGCCTACGATCGTCGCCGCCTGGCCTCGGTGGCCAGTGTCGCGGTGTTCCAGCAGCACCCCATCGGGGTCGAGGTGGACAGCGTGCCGTCGTTCTACCTGACCTCGGTGTTCAACGGCATGCTCAGTGCCAGGACCCACCATTACCCCAACGTGCAGCAGGCCTTCGGCGCCATGCAGGCTGGCCAGGTGGACGCGGTGATGGCCATGCGCGGCGAGGTCGACTGGCAACTGCACCAGGCCGCCGACGCGCAGCTGGCGCTGGCGGAAAACGCCTACCCGAACCTCGGCAAGCAGGCCTGGGACATCGGCATGGCGGTGCATGAGAGCAACCGGCAGCTGGCCTATGCGCTGGAGGAAGCGCTCGAGACGCTGATCCGCGAAGGACGGATGAAAGCGATCTACGCCAGTTACGGCCTGCGCTATGAGGTGCCGGAGATGTATCAGTAACAGCGCTGGCTCATTGGATAATCGTGCCATCAAGGAGCGGGCCATGAATTGGCGAGCGACTTTCCTGCTGGCCTGCTGGTTGCCCTGGGCAGCCCAGGCCAGCGAACCGAATGCCACGTCGGACCCGGTGCCGTCGGTGATGTGGGACTTCTACCACAAGCAGCTGCTGGGCCAGGCCGCGTTCGTCTTCGATGACCGGGTCAAGCTGCTGGCGCCACCGTTTGCCGAGGACGCACGCCAGGTGCCGCTGGAAATCGACGCGCGGGCATTCAGCGGCGAAGTGGTGCGGATCCTGGCCTGGGCCGAGCTCAACCCGTTGCCGCGGATTGTCGATTTCGAACCCGGCGAGCGCGTGTTGCCCTGGTTGTCAATCCGCATTCGCATCGAACAGGCCACGCCGCTGCGCGCTGCGGTGCTGACACGCGACGGCCTGTGGCATGTCGGCTCGACCCTGATCGATGCCGCCGGCGGCGGTTGCACCGCGCCCAGCGTGGTCCGCACCCAGCCCGGCTGGGAGGAGCACCTCGGCGAAGTGCTGGGCGGGCGCTACCCGCGCGGCGACAGCAGCCGCTTGCGCCTGCAGGTGGCCCATCCGATGGACAACGGCCTGGTCAGCGGCATTCCGGAGTTCTTCCTCAACCATGCCGAGCTGCAAGGCGCGGACGGCCAGCGCCTGGCCAGCCTGCAGCTTTACCCGGCGGTCAGCGAAAACCCCAATCTGGGTTTCGACATCCTGGTCCCCGGGCCGACCCGCTTGCTGTTGCAGGACAACAGCGGCAACCGGTTCGAGGCGGCGCTGCCCTGAGCAGGTTGCCCTTTTCAACTGACTGACCCGAGGCACCCGACATGCGTTGCTTCATGCTATGGCTGCTGTGCCTGGGCCTGCCAGCCCAGGCAGGCCTGGAATATCACCTGCAGCCTCGACAGATCGCCGAAGGCACCTGGCTGCTTGAAGGCAGTACCGCCAATTTCGCCAAGGACAACGGCGGCAACATCGTCAACAGCGCGTTCATTGTCACCGACAGCGGGGTGGTGGTGATCGACAGCGGGCCGTCCAAGCGCTACGGCGAAGCGCTGCGCCGGGCGATCGCCGCCACCACCGACAAGCCGGTGGTAGAGGTGTTGTTGACCCACCATCACCCCGACCATGTACTGGGCAACCAGGCCTTCGCCGATGTGCCGATCGGCGCGCTGGGCGGCACCGGCGAGCTGCTGCGCCAGCAGGGCGAGGCCATGGCCGAGAACATGTATCGCCTGGTCGGCGACTGGATGCGCGGCACCGAGGTGGTGTTGCCGACCCGGGTGCTCGAGCCAGGTATGCATGAGGTAGGTGGGCACCGGCTGCGGTTGCTGGCGCTAGGCGGGCATACCGGTGCCGATCTGGCGATTCTGGATGAAACCACCGGCGTGCTGTTTGCCGGTGACCTGGTGTTCTACGAGCGGGCGCTGACCACGCCCAACAGTCCGGGGCTGGAGGTCTGGTTGAATGACCTGGATACCCTGCAGGCGCTGCCCTGGAAGCTGCTGGTACCCGGCCATGGCCCGCTGGCCAGTGATGCCCGGCCGTTTGCCCAGATGCGTGACTACCTGGGCTGGCTGGACGGGCTGATGCGCGCCGGTGCGGCGCGTGGCGATGACATGGCGGAGATGATCCGCAGCCCGATCCCGCAGCGTTTCGCCGGTATCAGCCTGACCCGATATGAGTTGATCCGCAGTGTCAGCCACCTGTATCCCCGCTACGAGCGTCAACAGTTGCGGCGCATCGACACCGATGACTGACGCGCCAGCTCGCAGATGGCGTGCGCAGGCCTTGGTGCGCAGCCCCATACCAAGGAACTAGAAAACTCCGCACTGCGGGCAATTGTTGGCAAGCAGGCAGCGACCAAGAATTCTCGGCACACCGGGAAATTTTCCCGGGCACAACAAAAAAACCAAAGGTAGCCGTCATGACCCGATCCCCACGTCGCCCTGTGTTCGCCGTGAGCCTGGTGCTCAGCGCCATGCTGCTTGCCAGCACGGCCCACGCTGCTGTCAGCAATGAAGAAATCCTCCAGGACCCGAAGAACCCGCAGCAGATCGTGACCAACGGCCTGGGCGTGCAGGGCCAGCGCTACAGCCCGCTGGACCTGCTCAACAGTAACAACGTCAAGGACCTGCGGCCGGTCTGGGCGTTCTCCTTCGGCGGCGAGAAGCAGCGCGGCCAGCAGGCCCAGCCGCTGGTCAAGGACGGCGTGATGTACCTGACCGGCTCCTACTCGCGGGTGTTTGCCGTGGACGCCCGCACCGGCAAGAAGCTGTGGCAATACGATGCGCGCCTGCCCGATGACATCCGCCCGTGCTGCGACGTGATCAACCGTGGCGTGGCGCTGTATGGCGACCTGGTGTTCTTCGGCACCCTGGATGCCAAGCTGGTCGCCTTGAACAAGGACACCGGCAAGGTGGTGTGGAGCAAGAAGGTGGCCGATCACAAGGAAGGCTACTCCATCAGCGCCGCGCCGATGATCGTCAACGGCAAGCTGATCACCGGGGTTGCTGGTGGCGAGTTCGGCGTGGTGGGCAAGATCCAGGCCTACAACCCGGAAAACGGCGAACTGCTGTGGATGCGCCCGACCGTGGAAGGGCACATGGGGTATGTGTACAAGGACGGCAAGGCGATCGAGAACGGCATTTCCGGCGGTGAGGCGGGCAAGACCTGGCCTGGCGACCTGTGGAAGACCGGTGGTGCAGCGCCCTGGCTGGGCGGCTACTACGACCCGGAAACCAATCTTGTTCTGTTCGGTACCGGTAACCCGGCCCCCTGGAACTCGCACCTGCGCCCGGGCGACAACCTGTACTCCTCGTCGCGCCTGGCCCTGAACCCAGACGATGGCACCATCAAGTGGCATTTCCAGAGCACGCCGCATGACGGCTGGGACTTCGACGGCGTCAACGAGCTGATCTCGTTCAACTACAAGGCCGGCGGCAAGGAGATCAAGGCTGCCGCCACCGCCGACCGCAACGGCTTCTTCTACGTGCTGGACCGCACCAATGGCAAGTTCATCCGCGGCTTCCCGTTCGTCGACAAGATCACCTGGGCCAGCGGCCTGGACAAGGACGGCCGGCCGATCTACAACGAGGCCAGCCGCCCAGGCGCACCAGGCAGCGAAGCCAAGGGTAGCTCGGTATTCGTCGCCCCGGCCTTCCTCGGCGCCAAGAACTGGATGCCGATGGCCTACAACAAGGACACCGGGCTGTTTTATGTGCCTACCAACGAGTGGGGCATGGACATCTGGAACGAAGGCATCGCCTACAAGAAGGGTGCGGCGTTCCTCGGTGCCGGCTTCACCATCAAGCCGCTCAACGAAGACTACATCGGTGTGTTGCGTGCCATCGACCCGGTCAGCGGCAAGGAAGTATGGCGCCACAAGAACTATGCGCCGCTGTGGGGCGGGGTGCTGACCACCAAGGGCAACCTGGTGTTCACCGGCACGCCGGAAGGTTTCCTGCAGGCCTTCGACGCCAAGACCGGTGACAAGGTCTGGGAGTTCCAGACCGGTTCCGGCGTGCTCGGTTCGCCGATCACCTGGGAAATGGACGGCGAGCAATACGTTTCGGTGGTCTCCGGCTGGGGCGGCGCGGTGCCGCTGTGGGGCGGCGAAGTGGCCAAGCGGGTCAAGGACTTCAACCAGGGCGGCATGCTCTGGACCTTCAAGTTGCCCAAGCAGCTGCAAACCGCCAGCGCCAAGCGCTGATGCCATGCACTGCCGCCTGCCGCCAGCTACCCGGTGGCGGCAAGCGGCCCTACTACCAAATGACGAGAGCCCCGCTGCCAACGATGCATTCGCCCGGCAGGCGGGGCTTTTTACCATCGGTTCATCGCCTGTCGCCGGACAGGCATCGACCACAGAGGCTCAGCATGATCTACGCACAACCCGGAACCCCTGGCGCCATCGTGTCCTTCAAGCCACGCTACGGCAACTTCATCAATGGTGAGTTCGTGGCGCCGCTGGGTGGCCAGTACTTCACCAACAGCTCGCCGGTCAATGGCCAGCCGATTGCCGAGTTCCCGCGCTCTGGCGCCGAGGACATCGAGCGCGCCCTGGACGCGGCGCATGCCGCTGCCGATGCCTGGGGCAAGACCTCGGTGCAGGAGCGGGCCCTGGTGCTGCTGAAGATCGCCGACCGTATCGAACAGCACCTGGAAGTGCTGGCCGTGACCGAAACCTGGGACAACGGCAAGGCCGTGCGCGAAACCCTCAATGCCGACGTACCGCTGGCGGCCGATCACTTCCGCTACTTCGCCGGCTGCATCCGCGCCCAGGAAGGCGGTGCTGCGGAAATCAACGAAGGCACCGTGGCCTACCACATGCACGAGCCCTTGGGCGTGGTCGGGCAGATCATCCCGTGGAACTTCCCACTGCTGATGGCCGCCTGGAAACTCGCGCCGGCCCTGGCCGCCGGCAACTGCGTGGTGCTCAAGCCGGCCGAGCAGACACCGCTGTCGATCACCGTGTTCGCCGAGCTGATCGCCGACCTGCTGCCTGCCGGCGTGCTGAACATCGTCCAAGGCTTTGGCCGAGAAGCCGGCGAGGCCCTGGCCACCAGCAAGCGCATCGCCAAGATCGCCTTCACCGGCTCCACCCCGGTGGGCTCGCACATCATGAAATGTGCCGCCGAGAACATCATCCCCTCGACCGTCGAGCTGGGCGGCAAGTCGCCGAACATCTTCTTCGCCGACATCATGCAGGCCGAGCCGGCCTTCATCGAGAAGGCTGCCGAAGGCCTGGTGCTGGCGTTCTTCAACCAGGGCGAAGTGTGCACCTGCCCGTCGCGGGCGTTGATCCAGGAGTCGATCTACGAGCCGTTCATGGCCGAAGTGATGAAGAAGATCGCCAGGATCACCCGCGGCAACCCGCTGGACACCACGACCATGGTCGGTGCCCAGGCTTCGGAGCAGCAGTACGACAAGATCCTTTCCTACCTGGAGATTGCCCGGGAGGAGGGCGCCCAGTTGCTCACCGGTGGTGCTGCCGAGCGGCTCACCGGCGACCTGGCAAGCGGTTACTACATCCAGCCGACCCTGCTCAAGGGCCACAACAAGATGCGTGTGTTCCAGGAGGAGATCTTCGGCCCGGTGGTGGGCGTGACCACCTTCAAGGACGAAGCCGAGGCCCTGGCCATCGCCAACGACAGCGAGTTTGGCCTGGGTGCAGGCCTGTGGACCCGCGACATCAACCGTGCCTACCGCATGGGCCGCGGGATCAAGGCTGGGCGGGTGTGGACCAATTGCTACCACCTGTACCCGGCGCATGCCGCGTTCGGTGGCTACAAGAAATCGGGGGTGGGGCGCGAAACCCACAAGATGATGCTCGACCACTACCAGCAGACCAAGAACCTGCTGGTGAGCTACGACATCAATCCGCTGGGCTTCTTCTAACATCTGGTCGATTGACGCGGTCGACTGTAGGAGCGGCCTTGTGCCGCGAAAGGGCTGCGAAGCGGCCCCGGCGATCTGTGCGTTCATGCTATATTCCTGGGGCTGCTTTGCAGCCCTTTCGCGGCACAAGGCCGCTTCTACAGGTATCGCGCAACCGATCCTCCTACCAACGCACCTCGCAAGCTCGTTCCAAAGTAGCATTCGGCCCTGGCGCCCAGCATGCATTAATGCCTCTACCGGAATCGCCCGGCATAACAAGAGGACCGCCCCATGTGGACTAAACCCGCCTTTACCGACCTGCGCATCGGTTTCGAAGTAACGATGTATTTCGCCAATCGTTGATGTCCGGGCCGGCCATCGTTGCGATGGCCGGACCTTGTGTACCAAGCCCCTATGGAGTTGATCGATCCCGAGCAGACCCTATCCCTGGCCCGTGGCTTCCGTCTGCGCTGGGAGCCGCACCTGGCGTGCCCCGTGTTGCAGCATGCGGCGGGCGTCATCGAGCTCAACGCCAGCGCCGCCTGGGTGCTCGAACTGCTCGACGGCCAGCGTAGCGTGGCGGCAGTCATCGCCCGGTTGGCGCAGCGTTTCCCCGGGGCGACCGGGCTCGACGAGGACGTGCTGGCGTTCCTGGAGGTGGCCCGCGCCAAGTGCTGGGTCGAATGAGCCGTGGCCAGGCTTTGGTCTGGTTGCTTTCGCCACGGGATGCTTTACGCTGGCGGTTACCTTCCAGAACAATAAGAACAGGCTTTCCGATGAGCCAGAGTTTCAGCCCGCTTCGCAAGTTCGTTTCGCCTGAAATCATTTTCGGTGCCGGTTGCCGGCATAACGTGGCCAATTACGCCAAGACCTTCGGCGCGCGCAAGGTGCTGGTGGTCAGCGATTCCGGTGTGATTGCCGCCGGTTGGGTCGCCGATGTCGAGGCCAGCCTGCAGGCACAGGGCATCGACTACTGCCTGTACAGCGGCGTGTCGCCCAACCCACGGGTCGAGGAGGTGATGCTCGGTGCCGAGATCTACCGGCAGAACCACTGTGATGTGATCGTCGCTGTCGGCGGTGGCAGCCCGATGGATTGCGGCAAGGCCATCGGCATCGTGGTCGCCCACGGGCGCAGCATCCTCGAATTCGAGGGCGTGGACACGATCCGCGTGCCCAGCCCGCCGCTGATCCTGATCCCGACCACGGCCGGTACCTCGGCCGATGTGTCGCAGTTCGTGATCATTTCCAACCAGCAGGAGCGCATGAAGTTCTCCATTGTCAGCAAGGCGGTGGTACCGGACGTGTCGCTGATCGACCCGCAGACCACCCTGAGCATGGATCCGTTCCTGTCGGCCTGCACCGGCATCGACGCGCTGGTGCATGCCATCGAAGCCTTCGTTTCCACTGGCCACGGCCCATTGACCGACCCCCATGCACTGGAAGCCATGCGCCTGATCAACGGCAACCTCGTGGAGATGATTGCCAACCCCGGCGACATTGCCTTGCGCGAGAAGATCATGCTGGGCAGCATGCAGGCCGGGTTGGCGTTTTCCAACGCGATCCTGGGGGCAGTGCATGCCATGTCGCACAGCCTGGGCGGGTTCCTCGACCTGCCACATGGCTTGTGCAATGCAGTGCTGGTGGAGCACGTGGTGGCGTTCAACTACAGCTCGGCGCCGGAGCGCTTCAAGGTGATCGCCGAAGTGCTGGGCATCGACTGCCGCGGCCTCAATCATCGGCAGATCTGCGCGCGCCTGGTGGAACACCTGATCGCCTTGAAGCATGCCATCGGCTTCCATGAAACCTTGGGCCTGCACGGCGTGCGCACAGCCGATATTCCGTTCCTGTCGCAACACGCGATGGGTGACCCGTGCATCCTTACCAACCCGCGTGCGTCGAGCCAGCGTGATGTCGAGGTGGTTTATGGCGAGGCCCTCTGACGACCAGCAGCGGGCGCTGGCCGGGCTGCTGGGGCTGGGCGATCACTCGGCACGCAAGAGCCATTACCCGGAGCTGGCGGCGCGCCTGGACGAGCTGGAGGCAGAACGCAACCGCTACAAATGGTTGTTCGAGAATGCCGTGCACGGGATCTTCCAGGCCAGCCTGCAAGACGGCATGCGTGCGGCCAACCCGGCGCTGGCGCGCATGCTCGGTTACGACAGCCCGCAAGCATTGCTGCAATGCCTGACGGACTTTGCCAGTGACCTGTTCGTCGAGGCCGACGAATTGCACGCCATCACCGCGACCCTGGCCCGTGAGCGTAGCCTGCACGGTTACGAAACCCGCTTGCGGCGCAAGGATGGTAGCCACCTCGATGTGCTGATGAACCTGCTGCTCAAGCCTGGGCATGAGGGCCTGGTGGAAGGGTTCGTCGCCGATATCACCGAACGCAAGCTGGCCCAGCAGCGCCTGCAGCAACTCAACGACGAGCTCGAGCAACGGGTGGCCGCGCGCACCGATGAACTGCTGGAGGCCAACCGCAACCTGCAACAGCAGATCGCCGAGCGCAAACAGATCGCCCGTGCCCTGAGGGTTGCCCGCGATGCTGCGGAAACCGCCAACCGCAGCAAGGACAAGTACCTCGCTGCAGCCAGCCATGACCTGTTGCAACCGCTGAATGCGGCGCGGCTGCTGATTTCGACCTTGCGCGAACGGCCCTTGCCGGAAGCGGAAAAAGTGCTGGTGGAGCGTACCCATCAAGCCCTCGAAGGCGCCGAAGACCTGCTCACCGACCTGCTCGACATTTCCCGGCTTGACCAGGCCGCGGTCAAGCCGGATGTGGCGCTGTACCGTCTCGACGAACTGTTCGCGCCGCTGGTTTCGGAATTCCGCACGGTGGCCGACGCAGCGGGGCTGAAGCTGCGCGCGCGGATTGGCGACTATGCCATCAGCACCGACCTGCGGCTGATGACGCGAATCCTGCGCAACTTGCTCAGCAACGCCTGCCGCTATACCGAGGAAGGCCGGGTCCTGTTAGGTGCCAGGCGCCGGGGCAGGCACTTGCGCCTGGAGGTCTGGGACACCGGGCGGGGTATCGCGCAGGATCGGCTGCAGGCGATATTCCTCGAGTTCAACCAGCTGGACGTAGGCCGTGCTGCCGATCGCAAGGGTGTGGGGCTGGGGCTGGCCATTGTCGAACGGATTGCCAAGATCCTTGGCTACCGGGTCGAGGTGCGCTCGTGGCCGGGACGTGGCTCGGTGTTCAGCATTGAAGTGCCGCTTGGCCAAGCGGTACCGCTGCCGGTGCACCCGGCAGCGCCGCAACCGGGCACCGGCAACCCGTTGCCAGGCCGCCGGCTGCTGGTGGTGGACAATGAGGTGAGCATCCTCGAGAGCATGGGGGCGCTGCTTGAGCAGTGGGGCTGCGAAGTGCTGACTGCCACCGACCAGGCCGCGGCATTGCTGGCCCTGGAAGGCCGGGCGCCGGAATTGATCCTGGCCGATTTTCACCTGGACCACGGTGTTGTCGGTTGCGAAGTGGTCAGGCATTTGCGCGAACATTTCGGCCAGGCCATTCCTGCGGTGATCATCACCGCTGACCGCAGCGATCAGTGCCGCCGGTCCTTGCACAAGCTCGGTGCGCCATTGCTGAACAAACCTGTCAAGCCGGGGAAATTGCGTGCGGTATTGAGCCAGTTGCTGGGCTAGGCCACCGTCGGCGCAGGCATGCGCAGCAGCATCGATGGCACCGTGTTCGCGGCTGAAGCCGCTTTCGCAGGCTCGGCTCAAGTTCATGAAACTGCAAGATCAGACCAAACGAATGGCACAACAGGCAAGGGCAGTGTGCAAACCGCTTACATGGAAACAGCGGAATAGAGCAACCTAACGCCGCTCGCCAAGTTGGATCCAGTTGTCAGGGAAAACTATCCAAGCGGTCAAATTGCAATAACTTAGCAAACTAACTAATGCAATGAAGTGCGCCGCCTGTCGGTCGTTTCGCTCGAGAAATGAACGATTTGGACGTGTGTGACTCCTATTTGCCAGCAGGGCATTCCCCGCCGGATCTCGCCCTCGCGCACTCGCCCCGGAACTTATGGACGTTCAACCTCATCAGCATCGCAGGGATGTTTGTGGGGGCTTCCTTTTTTTGAATAGTGGAGTAACGCCATGCCTGACCGAGGCTGTTCGGGTGCCTGTTTGTGCACCTGAAATAATCATTTGCTGTTTGCACTTAAAACGATATGAATTTGCTCTTGCCGCTGCGAGCACTCCTTTCGCACGCCTATGGCAAGATCATCTAGCATTAACGCATTACGTGGAGAATACGTCGTGGAGATCAATACAATTATTAGCCTGTTCGGGCAAAAAGAATCCATGGAGCTGGTGCGGTTGTCAGTGATTTACGTTCATTTGTTGGCCTGCTGTATTGCCATCGGCCTGGTCTTCGCCAGCGATGTGGAGATGGTCAGGAACTTGCTGAAGGGCCATACGAATACCCGGCAAGACGGCAAACATATGACAAGTTTGCAACGGTCGGTGGCCAATGCTCTCATTTTTTTATGGCTGACCGGGGCCGCCGTAGTAGGTATCGACTACCTTGACAAAGGCATGAATTATTTTGCCAACCCCAAACTTCAGGCAAAGCTTATTATTGTCCTGTTGTTGACTTTCAACGGCATGCTCTTGCATCGCTATGTTTTGCCGGCCCTGCTCAAAGCGGGTTCTTTGCTCGAACTGAACTTCAGCATGCGCATGTTTGCTTTGTTCTCCGGTGCGCTGTCCGGCGTATCCTGGTTGTATGCGGCCATGCTCGGTGTCGGTCGGCCACTGGCCTGGAAGTACTCGCTGACCGAGTTGCTGCTGGCCTACCCCGTCATGATCCTGCTTGGCTTTGCCCTGATGGCCGCCCTGACCCAGTGGGCGCGCAAACGCAGCGAGGCCGAACCGGCTCAACTGCCTGTTTGGCAGTTTGCCGGTATTCCAGGCTGAGTGCCTGAGCGACCCATCGATTGCGCCGCGAACCGGGAAACCGGTTCGCGGCGAGCTGATGGCGGCCACCTGGTTGCTCATTTTTTGCCCGGCAATACCGAACTGAGAACTTGCCTGGCCGTCTGCACGATGATACCGGTCTGGTCAGGGTCGCCCTTGAGCAGGGCGCTGGCGAACTTCTTGGCTTGTTCCAGCTTGATATGCGGCGGCAGCGGAGGCACGTCCGGGTCGGTCTTGAATTCGATCAACACCGGCCGATCAGCTGCCAACGCACGCTCCCAGGCGGGGCTGATGTCTTCCTCGCGGGTTACATGGATGCCCTCCAGACCAATTGATATGGCGAACAGGTGATAGGGCACGTCGGGGATCGATTGCGATGCCTCGAACTTCGGGTCGCCCTCCATCACTCGTTGCTCCCAGGTGACCTGGTTGAGGTCTTGGTTGTTGAACACCGCGCAGATCCATTGCGGGTTTTCCCATTGCCGCCAGTACTTTGCCACAGTAATCAACTCGGCCAGGTTGTTCATCTGCATCGCGCCGTCACCGACCAGCGCCACCACACAGCGCTGCGGGTGGGCGAGCTTGGCGGCGATGGCGTAGGGCACGGCGGCGCCCATGCTGGCCAGGCCACCGGACAGCGAGCACTGCATGCCGCGGCGAATCTGCAGGTCGCGGGCGAACCAGTTGGCGCAGGAACCGGAGTCACTGGTGATGATGGCGTGGTCCGGCAGGCGCGGGGAGAGTTCGTACACCACGCGCTGCGGGTTCAGCGGCTCAGCCTTGACGTGGGCGCGTTTGGCCAGGGTCTTGTCCCACTGCGCACGCCAGCTTTCGATCGCGTCGCGCCAGCCCCGTTCGGGTTTGTGCTCAAGCAACGGCAACAGCGCCGCCAGGGTTTCACCGGCATCGCCGACCAGGTTCACCTCCATCGGGTAGCGCAAGCTGAGCATGTCCGGTTGCAGGTCGATCTGTACGCCGCGGGCCTGGCCTTCCTTGGGCAGGAACTCAGCGTAAGGGAAGCCGGAACCGATCATCAGCAAGGTGTCGCATTCGCTCATCAGCCGGTAGCTGGGTTCGGTGCCGAGCAGCCCGATGGCACCGGTGACCCACGGCAGGTCGTCGGGCAGCACGGCCTTGCCCAGCAGCGCCTTGGCCACACCGGCACCCAGCCTCTCGGCCACCGCAATGACCTGCTCGCTGGCCTGCAAGGCACCGGCGCCGACCAGTATTGCCACCTTGCGTCCGGCATTGAGCACCTCGGCGGCGCGCTGCAGGTCCGCCTCGAAAGGCAGCACCCTGGGCCTGCTGTAGCCGACGCCGGAATGCACGGTGCCGTGTGCCCTGGCCGGTTCGTGGTAGGGCAGGTCCTGCAGGTCGTTGGGCAGGATGATGGCGGTGACCCGGCGCTCGCCGATGGCAGTGCGCACCGCACGGTCGAGCAGGTGGCGCACTTGTGCCGGCGTCGAGGCCTGCTGGACGAAAGCACCGGCCACGTCCTTGAACATCGACAGCAGGTCCAGCTCTTGCTGGTAGTGCCCGCCGAGTGCCGCGCGTGCCTGCTGGCCGACGATGGCGAGCACCGGCTGATGGTCCATGCGGGCGTCGTACAGGCCGGTCAGCAGATGCGAAGCGCCGGGGCCGGAGGTGGCCATGCATACGCCGAGTTCGCCAGTGAACTTGGCATGCGCGCTGGCCATGAAGGCGGCCATCTCCTCATGCCGGGCCTGGATGAACTGGATCTTGCCATTGGCCCTGGCCAATGCACCGAACACGCCATTGATGCCGTCGCCGGGGTAACCGAAGATGCGTCTTACGCCCCATTGATACAGACGCTCCACCAGAAAATCGCCTACCGTGCCAGTCATGCTCGTCTCCCGGGCTGTCATCGATAGGGGTCTGGACTTGGCGCGCCGGGTGAAAGTTTCACCCGCATGACCGCGCCCTAGCGTTGCTGGTCACGCTGTTCCTTCGACTCGGCGTCGAGGTGCAGGCCTTCGCCCCGGTCGCGTTCAGCCAGGGCACGGTACTCCTTGCGTAGTGCCTGCAGCGTCTTGCTGTCCATGTCCTCCAGGTCGAGTACCGACATCTCTGTGTGCTTTGTCGCACGAATCAGCTCGTCGAGCTTGACGTGGATGATGTCGTTGTCGCGGTTCTGGGTGTTCTGGATCAGGAACACCATCAGGAACGTGATGATGGTGGTGGAGGTATTGATGATCAGCTGCCAGGTATCGTTGTAATGGAACCAGGGCCCGGTAATGCCCCATGTGACGATGAGCAGCAGCGCGATGAGGAATGTCCGAGGGCGTCCGGCGTGGTTGGACAGCCATTGGCAGAATTGAGCGAATTTCATGGTCTGGTCTCCAGGTGCGCCTGTAGCTTGGGACCGTGACAGCAACCGGGAAGTTGTTTTTTTCAGCTGGCCTGGGACGCACGGTATGCCGCGCTGAAGTTGAACGTCGCGCGATGAGGGGGCTCTTACATGCAAAGGGTACAGTGGAGGGCTCCCCTGATGAGCATTGAACGCAGCATCCCCGAGCTTGCGGCCTGGTACGCCCAGTACGACGACATCAGCTACCGGCGCGAGTCACCGGATGCCTACCACCATGAACTGGTGCGCACCGCCGAAGCCTTGCGCGACGACGGCGCCATTGACTGGGACGACTGGCTGGCACTCAAGGCACTGGCCGACGATGCCCACGTGCACGCCCTGGAAGATGCCGTGCAGGCGCATGTCAGTGACCCCGACGCATGAAAGCGCTGAAGATCGCCACCTTCAACATCAATGGCATTCGCAGCCGCCTGCCGGCGTTGCTGGCCTGGCTGGAACGGGAACAGCCGGATATCGCCTGCCTGCAGGAACTCAAGGCGGCGGATCAGCAGTTTCCCCGGCAGGCGCTAGAGGCGGCGGGGTATGGCTGTGTCTACCAGGGCCAGCCGTCGTGGAACGGCGTGGCCATTCTGGCGCGGGGCAGCGAGCCGCTGGAGGTGCGTCGTGGCCTGCCAGGCATGGAGGACGACACGCAAAGCCGCTATCTGGAAGCGGCAGTGCATGGGGTGCTGGTGGCATGCCTCTACCTGCCGAACGGCAACCCGCAACCGGGGCCGAAATTCGATTACAAGCTGCGTTGGTTCGAATGCCTGATCCAGCATGCCCAGGGTTTGCACGGCAATGGCCACCCTACGGTGATGGCGGGTGATTTCAATGTCGTCCCCACCGACATGGATATCTACAATCCGCGCTCCTGGTTGAAGGATGCGCTACTGCAGCCGGAGTCGCGGGCGTGCTTCGCCCGTTTGCTGGGCCAGGGCTGGGTCGATGCCATCCGCCAGCTGTATCCGGACGAGCGGATCTACACCTTCTGGGATTATTTCCGCAACCACTGGGCGCGCAACGCCGGCCTGCGTATCGACCACCTGTTGCTCAACCCTGATCTGGCGCCATACCTGAAGCGCGCGGGTGTCGATGCCTGGGTGCGTAACGAAGCCAAGGCCAGCGACCATGCGCCAACATGGATCGAACTGGGCACGCGGCGCCGGCAGACCTAGCGGCTCCAGCGTGCACCGTCTCATGGCATCGGCCATGGCCGGTGCCTGCCTCCCTGGCTACCGCGCGGTAGCCAACACTTGCAGCTTCATAGGGTGGAACTCGAGCTTCTGCTTCACGCGCCTGGGCAAGCAGCTGTCCGCGACCTGACGCTTGCAAACAATTGGCACCTCGGATGCAGACCTGCAGCAATACCCGGCAGAGGGTTTGTTAGCCCGAATATCTTGTGCCCAAGTGCTTAAAGCATTTCGTCAGCGATAGTGAAAACACTTTCACCCTGCAGCGTTTGCCTTCGGTCATTTAGTGAACACAGACCAACCTGTGTTAACCACATGAGGTGAACCATCATGGCTAACAACGACGACAAACGCAGCAACCAGGGCGGTAGCGCCAACAGCAACCCTGGTAATTTCGCCAACGACCGCGAGAAGGCATCGGAAGCGGGTCACAAGGGCGGGCAGGCGTCGGGTGGCAATTTCAAGAACGACCCTGAACGCGCGGCTGAAGCCGGCCACAAAGGCGGGCAGATGTCCGGTGGCAATTTCAAGAACGATCCTGAGCGCGCTGCGGAGGCCGGCCACAAAGGCGGGCAAATGTCCGGCGGCAATTTCAAGAACGATCCTGAACGTGCCTCCGAGGCAGGCCAGAAGGGCGGGCAAGCCTCCGGCGGCAATTTTGCCAATGACCGCGAGAAAGCCTCCGAAGCCGGTCGCAAAGGCGGCCAGCACAGCCATGGCGGTGGCCGCAACAGCGATGACAACCGCTGATCACCGTTGAACTGACCGGGGCGGCCATGGCCGCCCCGGCACGCTGATGAGGATTTGCCAATGTTCATGCACAACAAGCGACTGCAGTATACGGTGCGCGTCGCCGAGCCGAACCCCGGCCTGGCGAACCTGCTGCTGGAGCAGTTCGGCGGCCCGCAGGGCGAACTGGCCGCAGCGATGCGCTACTTCACCCAGGCGGTGACCGAGGATGACCCGGGACGCAAGGACATGCTGTTCGACATTGCCACCGAAGAGCTGAGCCACCTGGAGATCATCGGCTCGATCGTGGTGATGCTGAACAAGGGCGCCAGGGGGCGTCTGGCCGAAGGGGTAGAGGCCGAAGGCGAGTTGTACCGGTCGTTGACCGGGGCCGGCAACGACTCACATATCACCAGCCTGTTGTATGGCGGTGGTGCAGCGCTGGTCAACTCCGGTGGCATACCCTGGACCGCAGCTTACATCGATACTATCGGCGAACCGACGGCGGACCTGCGTTCCAACATTGCCGCAGAGGCCAGGGCGAAGATCGTCTATGAACGCTTGATCAATGTCACCGACGACCCGGGTATCAAGGATGCGTTGGGCTTCCTGATGAGCCGTGAAATCGCTCACCAGTTGTCGTTCGAAAAAGCCTTGCACTCGATTCAGCCGAACTTCCCGCAAGGCAAGCTGCCTGGCGACCCGGAGGTCAACCGCACCTATTTCAACATGTCCCACGGCGGCGAGATGCGTGGCTCATGGAACGAGGGCCAGGATTGGATCTATGTCGACCAGCCCGAGCCGGCGGTGGACGGTGGCGACGGCATGGCGACGGTGCGGCTCGACGAGCAGTCGGCGGCTGCGGCCGAAGCGATGAAGGCCAGAACCCTGTCCAACCCCGAGTTGCAGCCCCTGACCGGGGCAGAACTGGGCAAAGTCAACGGTGACGAGCCGCTGTAATGGAAACCCCGCAACGGCTCATGCGATCCGCTGCGGGCCCTTTCTAGCGTTTGGCTTCGGCATCCGGGTCGGCGGAGCGAGCCAGGAACGCCCGGGTGATTTCTGGCAGGTGCTCCTTCAGCCACTGGGCCATGGCTTCCTCTTCTTTCAGAATTGACCTGCATGCCTCGGCCGTGGCGTTGTCGCCAGCCGCCTCGGCGGCTTCGATCAGGACCGTATAAGAGGCGATCTCCATGTTCTCGAACACGTAGCCCGACATGGCGCCCTTGACCACTTCATCACTCATGACCATACCCCCGACGGCCTGGCCGAATGCCATGAGCTTGCCGGCCAGGTCCTTGAGGGTGGATGTGCTGCCACCCAGCCGCTCGATGCATTCCAGCAGCAGACGTTGCTGGCCCTGGGTTTCTTCGATGTGCTGCACGATACGGGCCTTGAGCTGCGGGTAGTGCTCGAGGCGCTCGGCCTGGCCCTTGAGCATGCTTTCGGCCTGTTGCTCCATGGCATGGGCGTCGCGCAGCCAGTCCAGCAGGTTGTCTTGTACCGTTGCCATTTCAAGTACCTCTCCGTTCCAGTGATAGGTACTGTTGTGAGGCCCGTACGGGCTGGAACGGTCGAACCACTCGACGGATGGCAGCCGATGCTGCGGCGCCAAAGGCGTGCACAAGCCAGGTGGCAGCGGGCATGGCCGCGTATCACCGGCGCAGTCGGTGCCTTCCTGCGCCGCAACGGATGTTTTGCGGCCAGCCGTCATCGCTGTTGAACGGAATCGCCCGCCCCCGGATCAACCCAGTGCGTCGTCCGTTTACATCCAGCCCAGTAGGAGTTCTTCCGATGGCCAAGTACCTGTACCTGATCAGCTACATTCTCGACAACCAACCGGGCACCTGCGAGTTGCGCAGTGACGAAGAAGACCTGAGCAGGGAGGCTGCGCGTGATTACCTGCAAGGCTTGCACCGCAACGAGGCAACTTCTTTCACCGATGTGCAGGTCCAGCGCCTGGAACACGAGCACCAGCCCGGCACTTCGCCGGGCCATTACCAGCAGCCCTGAACCTCAGGCTGCATGAATGGGGCAGGATGCCCCTTCATGCTCCACGAATACCCAGGCTCCCGCGGCCTTGCCCCTGGGTACGGGCTTCTTCCGGCAGGGCAGTGACCTTGATGGCGCGCACCGGTACGGCAAACTGGGCGCCGATTTTCGAGAAGCGCTCGAGCAGGTGGAAATTGATGGCCTGCTGGATGTCCATGTACAGGTTGTAACCTGGGTCCTTGACGATGTACACGCACTCGAACTCCAGCGCTTCCTTGCCGAAGCCGCGCAGGTGAGCGCGATCGAAGCGGACCTGGTCCTGCGCCTTGATGGCTTCCTCGACGATCGCCGGCGCCTTCTTCACCGCCTCGGTGGGCGTGTCGTAGGACAGGCCGAACTCGAACACGATGCGCCGCTCCTGCAGGCGTTTGTAGTTCTGGATGGTGCTGCTGATCATGCTGGCGTTGGCCATCACGATCTGCTCGCCACCCAGGCTGCGGATGCGCGTGGTCTTCAGCCCGACGTGTTCCACCGTGCCGGCCAGCGGGCCGATGACGATGAAGTCGCCCACTTCGAAGGGCTTGTCCACGGCGATCGACAACGAGGCGAACAGGTCACCGAGAATGTTCTGCACCGCCAGCGCGACGGCGATGCCGCCCACGCCCAGGCTGGCGACGAAGGCGGTGATATTGACGCCCAGGTTGGACAGCATCGCCAGCAGGACCACGGACCACAGCAATACCCGGGCGCCCCAGGCCGACAAGGTGGCCAGCGCGCTGCCCTGGTTCAGCCCACTGCTGCTGTGCCGCGTGAAGTAGCGGCTCAGGCCCAGGCCGATGGCGCGGTTGGCCCACAACCCGATCTGCAACGCCGCGACCACGAACCACAGGCTGCCGACCCGCGTCAGCCAACGCTCGGGCAGGTCGAGCATGCTCAGGCCGACCAGCAGCGAGGCAAGCAGCAAGAGGAAATTGCTGGTGCCCGCGAGGACCTTGGCCAGCACCTGGCTCAGTACGCCGTCGTGTTCGGACCAGCGCCTGACACGGCGCAGCACGAAGCTGATGGCCGCCCGCGCGACCAGGAACGTGACGATGGCAACGGCCAATGCCAGCAACAGGTTGAGGATGGAAATGCCGAACAGCGTGGTCTCGGCGAACAGTGCGATGATGCGATCACTCATGAGGGCTTGCCTCCTTCCGTCAGGGTCGGGTGAAAGGGGCCGGGCCTACAGACCCAGCATGTTGGCGTGCACGTAGTACATGATCCACAACGACAGCCCTACCAGCAGCACGATGATCACCACCGTGAACACCAGCGCCACCAGGTTCCAGCGTTGTTCCCGTGCCGTGCTCAGGTGCAGGAAGAACAGCATGTGCACGAGGATCTGCACCACGGCGCAGACCGTCACCAGCAGAAATGTGAGATGGCGCGGCAGGCTGGGGTACATGGCCAGCGCGAAGGGCACGAGGGTGAGGATGGCGGCCAGCAGGAAACCCACGTTGTAGGATTGATGGCTGCTCTGGCTGGCACCGGCACTGCTGTGGACCTGGCTTTCACTGGACATCAGATCACCCCGAACAGGTAGACGACGGTAAACACGCACACCCACACGATGTCGAGGAAGTGCCAGAACAGGCTCAGGCAGCTCAGGCGTGTGGAGTTGACGCAGCACAGGCCGCGTTGCTGCACCTGGATCATCAGCAAGGCCATCCATATCAGGCCGACCAGCACATGCAGGCCATGGGTACCAACCAGGGTGAAGAAGCCGGTCAGGAATGCACTGCGCTGCGGGCCGGCGCCTTCGGCGATCAGGTGGTGGAATTCGTTGAGTTCCATGGCGATGAAGCCCAGGCCGAGCAGGAAGGTCACCCCGAGCCACTGCAGCACCCGGCGTTTGTCCTTGCGGTGGTTGGCCAGCATGGCGTAGCCGTAGCTGATGCTGCTTAACAGCAAGAGGAAGGTTTCGACCAGTACATACGGCAGCTCGAAGATGTCCGCCGCGCTCGGCCCGCCGGCCACCGCCTGGCCGAGCACGGCGTAGGTGGCAAACAGCGTGGCGAAGAGGATGCAGTCGGTCATCAGGTACACCCAGAAGCCGAACAGGCTCAGGGAACCGGCATCCTCGTAGCCTTGCTCTTGCTGATGGGCGGTTTCTTGCAGCACGATAGGGGACATGGCTCAGGCCTCCGCCAGCAGTTGGCGCCGTTCGGTTTCCACGCGCTCGACTTCCTCGGCCGACACGTAGTACTCGGTGTGCTGGTCATAGCTGCGCACCACCAGCGTCGCCAGCGTGGCCAACAGGCTGACGATGACCAGCCACCAGATGTGCCAGACCAGGGCAAAGCCCATCACCGTGGCGAGGGCCCCGAGCACCACGCCGAGGCTGGTGTTGCATGGCATGTGGATCTTGCGGAAGTCTGCCTCCACCAGGGTTTTCACGCCTTTCTCCTTCATCCCCCAATAGGCATCGATGCCATGTACCACGGGCTGCTCGGCGAAGTTGTAGAACGGTGGCGGCGAGGCGGTGGCCCATTCCAGGGTCCGGCCGTCCCACGGGTCGCCGGTGTGGTCGCGGTTTTCGTGGCGCTTGCGGATGCTCACCACCAGCTGCATGACCTGGCAGGCCACACCGCACAGGATGATCAGCACGCCGAGCATCTCCAGTAGCAACAACGGCCGCCACTCCGGCACGTCGAAGTGGTTCAGCCGCCGGGTCATGCCCATGAAGCCAAGGAAGTACGATGGCATGAAGGCGCAATAGAAACCGACCAGCCAGCACCAGAACGCCGCACGGCCCAGCGGGTCGTAGAGCTTGAAGCCGAAGGCCTTGGGGAACCAGTAGGTGAGGCCGCACAGGTAGCCGAACACTGCGCCGCCAATGATCACGTTATGGAAATGCGCGATCAGGAACAGGCTGTTGTGAAGCAGGAAGTCGGCACCCGGCACGGCGAGCAGTACGCCGGTCATGCCGCCGATGCTGAAGGTGACGATGAAACCCACGGTCCACAGCATCGGCGTTTCGAAGCGCACCCGCCCCCGGTACATGGTGAACAGCCAGGTGAAGATCTTCACCCCGGTCGGCACGGCGATGATCATGGTCATGATGCCGAAGAACGCGTTGACATTGGGCCCGGCGCCCATGGTGAAGAAGTGGTGCACCCAGACGATGAACGACAGTACGGTGATGACGATGGTCGCCCACACCAGCGAGTAGTAGCCGAACAGGCGCTTGCGCGAAAAGGTCGAGGCCACTTCGGAGAAGATGCCGAAGGCCGGCAGGATCAGGATGTACACCTCCGGGTGGCCCCAGGCCCAGATGAGGTTGATGTACATCATCGGGTTGCCGCCCAGTTCGTTGGTGAAGAAGTGCATGCCCAGGTAGCGGTCCAGGGTGAGCATGAACAACGTCGCAGTAAGGATGGGGAAGGCCGCCAGGATCAGGATCGAGGTGCACAGCACGGTCCAGGTGAACACCGGCATGCGGAACAGGGTCATTCCGGTGGTGCGCATCTTGAGAATGGTGACGAAGAAGTTCAGGCCCGTGAGCAAGGTGCCGATGCCGGATATCTGTAGCGACCAGATGTAGTAGTCCACGCCGACGCCCGGGCTGTAGCCGATGCCGGACAACGGCGGGTAGGCGACCCAGCCGGTACGGGCGAACTCGCCGATGCCGAGGGAAATGTTGACCAGCAGGGCGCCGGCAACGAACAGCCAGAAGCTGACCGCGTTGAGGAACGGATAGGCCACGTCGCGGGCGCCGATCTGCAACGGCACCACGATGTTCATCAGGCCGACCACGAACGGCATGGCCATGAAGAAGATCATGATCACCCCGTGGGCGGTGAAGATCTGGTCGTAGTGCTCCGGTGGCAGGTAGCCCGGCGAGCCGTCGGCGGCCATGGCCTGCTGGGTGCGCATCATCAGCGCATCGGCGAAGCCGCGCAGCAGCATCACCAGGGCGACCACGATGTACATCACGCCGATGCGCTTGTGGTCGACCGAGGTGAACCATTCCCGCCACAGGTACGTCCACTTGCGCTTGTAGCTGATTGCGCCGATGCCGCCGATGCCGATCAGCCCGACCACCGCCAGCGTGTACATGATGATGGGCTCGCCGAAGGGGATGGCATCCCAGGTCAGTTTTCCGAACATGTGCGTTACTCCTTGCCGGGTTGCGCTGCATCAGCTTGTGGGTCGCTCAGACGTCGCTCGACCTCGCGCGAGCGCTTGACGCCCTGGTACTTGTCGATCAGTGACTGGAACAGGTGTTCGTCGACGGCGGCGTAGTGCTCCACCGGGTGGGCAATACTGGGCTTGGCCAGCTGCGTGTAGCTGGCTTGATCGAGACGCCGCTGCGAACCACGGACCTTGGCCACCCAGGCGTCGAAGCCGGTCGGGTCGAGGGCCAGGGCCTTGAAGTGCATGTCGGAAAAACCGGGGCCGTTGTAGTTGGCGGCGATGCCGGTATAGCTGCCGGCATGGTTGGCGATCAGGTGCAGCTGCGTCTGCATGCCGGCCATGGCGTAGATCTGCCCGCCGAGGGCGGGGATGAAGAACGAGGTGATGGCACCGTCCGAAGTCACCCGGAAGTCCACTGGCGTGTCCACCGGCATGGCCAGCTCGTTGACCGAGGCAATGCCCAGCTCGGGGTAGACGAACAGCCACTTCCAGTCGGTGGCGATCACCTGCACCTTGATCGGGCGGGCGTCGGACTGTAGCGGGCGGTAGGGGTCCAGCGCATGGGTGGAGCGCCAGGTGACGATGCCGAGGACGATGATGATGACCAGCGGCACGCCCCAGACCACCAGCTCGATAGCCCGCGAGTGGCTCCACTCCGGCGTGTACCGCGCTTTGACGTTGGAGGCCCGGTAATGCACCGAGAACACCAGCGCCATGATCATCACCGGCAGCACCACGATCAGCATCAGCAGCGTGGCGAGGATGATCAGGTTGCGCTGCTCGACGCCGACCTGGCCCTTGGGGTTGAACAGCACCATGTCGCACCCGGACAACTGCAGCGCGATGCCCCCCAGCACCAGCAGGCCGAGCAGCCTAGCGGCTTCCGTATATGCCTTTGCCATGTTCTAGTCCCGTATTGTGTTACCGAATGTTCAGGCTCGTTGAGTTAGAAGAAGGGCAGGCGGGGGAAGGTTGTAAGGAATCTGCGCATAGGCGACGAGTGGTGGTGTGCAGTGGCTGTCGCGCATCCTTGGACGAACCAGCCTATGCCCGGCGAAACCATGGGCCGGGCGCGGTTGAGGGATGCGCTCTGCGGATGGCGACCGGGCGTCAGGCGTCCGGTGTCGACTCACTTGGCGGCTGAACCTCAGCCGTCGGACTGTTCCTCGGGTGGCACCTGGCCTTCCGGCCAATCGGGCGCTTCCTCTTCAGGTTCAGGTTCGGGAACAGGCTCGCCGGGATTGTGCGGCACCTCGTCGACATACGGGTCGGGGTGGTTGGGGTCGATCATGACGTGTCTCCTTGCAGGTTGGTTACCTGACTTAGGTCGCCCTGGTTCGCCAGCTGTTCAACTGGATGTCGCCAATGGAACGTCGCGTCTCGGGGATGTTCCATTGAGGGAGCCCGTCACCGGGGAACGATCAGGAGTGATAGGTAATGATTCATCTGGGTTGCGCAGGTTGGAGTCTGCCTCGCCAGTACGCCGATGAGTTTCCAGCGCCCGGCAGCCACCTGCAGCGCTATGCCACGGGCTTGAACGCCGTCGAGATCAACAGTTCGTTCTACCGGCCGCATCGGCCCGAGACCTATGCCCGCTGGGCAGCGTCCGTCGCGGCGGATTTTCGCTTTGCGGTGAAGCTGCCGAAGCGCATTACCCACGAACAGCGCCTGCGCGGGGCCATGCCAGCGTTGGAAGCGTTTCTCGCCCAGTGCGGCCAGTTGGGCGAGCACCTGGGCTGCCTGCTGGTGCAATTGCCCCCTTCGCTGGATTACGCCCCCGACACCGCCTGGCAGTTCTTTGCAGACCTGCGAACCCGCTATGCCGGGCCGGTAGCGTTGGAGCCCAGGCACGTCAGCTGGCAGGCCGCACACTCGATGCTTACCGACCTGCAGATCGCCCAGGTGGCAGCCAGCCCTTCGCGCTTCGACACCGATGCCCAGCCAGGCGGCTGGCCCGGCCTGGTCTACTGGCGCCTGCATGGCGAACCGCGCATCTATCACAGCACCTACCCCGACGCCTGTCTCCGGCGCCTGGCCGAGCAGTTGCAGCGCAGCCGCGCCGCTGGCGTGCCGACCTGGTGCATCTTCGACAACACGGCCTCCGGTGCTGCAGTGGGGGACGCCTTGAGGCTTCAGCGCTACCTGCGCTGAGTCAGACAAAGCGGGCGTTCAGCCCGCTTCCATGGCGGTGTTCTTTTTCCATCCACGCAGGTTCATCGCGCACAGGCAGACCTGCAGCATGATCAGTGCCCAGGCCTGGACTTGCCAGCCCCAGATCGCCCACAGCAGGTTGCTGGCGATGAAACAGCAGAAACCCAGCTTGCGTCGGCCAGGGCGGCGCGAGCCAATGCACCAGGCGGCCAGCACGGTCAGGGCCATGGCGGGCCATTGCAACCAGTCGATCCAATATTCCATCACACACTTCCACGCGCGCCTGCGCGCCCGGCGGGGCGCGCAGGCCGTTATCAGGCGGCGTTCTGCTCGCCCTTGAGCAGTTTCTTCTGGGCTTGCATGGCCTGGCCCATCTCCTCCAGCGCCGCGTTACCCAGCAGTTTGCGGGCGGTCGGGAACAGCTCGCTTTCCTCTTCTTCGATATGATGCTCCAGCAGCTCCTTCATGACCTTGACCCGGCCGGCAAACTCGAGGGTGCCGGTGTCGGTCTGCAGCAGGTCCGGCAGCACCAGGGAATCGACGGCACGGTGCTCCTCCTTGGCCTCGTAGTACATCTTCGCCTCTTCCTTGCCACCGGCCTGCTTGATCGCCGGGTAGAGGATTTCCTCTTCGAGGGCGGTATGGATGGACACCTCCTGCTTGATGCGTTCGAGCAGCTCGCTGCGTTTTTTCACCGCACGCTCGGTGGTGGAGGACAGCTCTTCCAGCAGCTTCTTCACCAGTTCATGGTCCTGGACCAACAGATCGATTGCGTTCATGAATCACCTCTTCGGGCTCGGAAAAATCACGGTTGCCTTCGATGGAGTGAAGCGCTGGGCGCAAGGTTCAAAGCGGTTGATCAACGCACCGTGCAGCAGCGGCACGGGGTGGGGATGACCAGCGAGTCAGAATAAATGAATCTTTTGGCCATTCGCGGGCTCAATTAGCCTGAATCAACGGAGGAGAGCCCAATGGCAGGACAGCAGTTGTTTGTGATCGAGTACGAGCTTCATGGGGAATATCGGACGTTCATCATCCGTCAGGAACGCATGGACAATGCCGAAGCCTGGCACTGGGCAAGTTGCGATGCCGGCGTGGGAATCATCCCCAGGTTTGGCCAGCACAAGATCAAGAAGGTCAGCCGGCCGATGGCCGAGCGTTACGGGTTGGCCAATGTGCGTTGGCGGGCATCGGGCCAGGGGCCTGAGTTCGTCGCGCCCCCCATCGATGTGAAGAAGTTCTCGAGCGGGTCTTCCGGCGAGGCGTGAAGTGCCTTGCTGGCCATGACGTTGTCAATCAGGGCCGCACCTGCGGCCCTTGATCGCAGAGGAAGGTTTGTGGAGATTCTGCCGTTACTCAATACCTTGTTGCTGGCGCGTGGCCCGGGCGGCCAGGAAGACGAGGTCCGGGCTGTAGCCCGGCAAGCGCTGGCCGCCTGTTGCGAAGAGGTGCATGACGACAGCGCCGGCAACGTTATCGGTGTCATCCGCTCGGCGGTCCCGGCCGACCCAGCAGCGGCGATACGGATCATGGCTCACCTCGATGAAATCGCCATGATCGTCAAGAAGGTCAGGCCGGACGGCAACCTCGAGGTGCTGGCGCTGGGTGGTGCGCAGCCCATCAGTTTCGGCGTGTGCCCGGTCGACATCATGGCCGATCATCGGATGCTCCCCGGTGTCCTGTCCTACGGTTCGATGCACAACAGCGGGCAGTCGGGGAGTGGACGTGATGTGTTGTCCGGGGCCGTGCAATGGAAGGATGTCTACGTCGTCACCCGCCTGACCCCACTGGCACTCGAGCAGGCCGGTGTGCGCCCGGGCACGCGAGTGGTACTGAGCCAGCACTGGCGGCAACCGTACCAGGTCGAGGACTGCATTGCCGCGCATTTTCTCGATGACCGCGCCCCGCTGGCGGCGGTGATTCATTGCGCGCGCCTGCTGCAACGGCGGCGCAGCGAACTGCGCCAGGATGTCTGGTTCGTGCTGACCACCCACGAAGAAGAATCCAACGCCGGCGCCATGTATGCCGCCGCCAGGCTGCCGGGCGACACGACGATTGCGGTGGAGGTCGGACCGGTGCTGGACGAATACGGCACCCGCCTGTCAGCCGACCCGATCATCAATACCGGCGACCAGAAGGGCTATTACAGCCGCAGCGTGGTGCAGGCGCTGATGGCCGCCACGCGCAGGGCAGGGTACACACCGCAGCCGGCCCTGCTGGTGGATTTCGCCTCGGACGCGAGCGCAGTGCTCAGCACGGGGACCGATGCCCGCGCCGGGTGCATTGCCATCCCGACCGAGAACACCCACGGTTTCGAGATGATACTGCTGGAGGGCATCAGCGCCTGTGCCGCCAGCCTGCTGGCGTATGTGCTGCAACCGGACGGTGCGGTCACTCCTGCGCGATGATCGAGATCTTGCCGTTGCGTTCGACGATGGCGAACTTGATCTGCTCGACACGTTCGAGGCCCTGGCTGTCGCGGGCCGACTCGAGGATATCGTCTTCGGTCAGGCGTGCCCGCCGCATGCGCTGATGGAGGAAACGCCCCTGTTCCACCACCAGGGTCGCGTGGCCGTCGAGCAGGCGTGCCAGGCGTCGGGAATTGAGCTTGGCCAGTGACAGGCCGACATCCAGCACGATCAGCGTGGCGATCACCAGCATGGCATTGATAAAGGAGAAATCCTCGCCGAGCAATGCCTGCTGGGTCGCTTCGCCGATGATCAGCAGGAGGACGAAGTCGAAGGTGGTCAGGTCGGCCAGCGAGCGCCTGCCGGCCACGCGAAACAGCAGCATCAGGGCGATGTACATGGCTGTGGCGCGCAGGATCGAATCCATGTCGTCGAACTCCTAGGGGTAGAGAAAGGTGGCGAAATGCACGGCGCTGCTCTGTCCTGCCCTGACCACACCTTCGAGCCTGCCGACATGTTCGCTGCGCAAGGTCAGGTACAGGGTAGCGACGCCGTCCTCGCTGGTGCCAAGCTGCAACTGCAGCGACTGGCCATGGGAACGTGACACTTGCGGCTCGGGCTGTATCGTTTCGATGCTGGCTTCGCGCAGCAGGCTGCCGCCAAGCTCCACCACCACCGGCTCCCCCGGCTTGCCGCGTACCGTGATGCGCAGGTTGTCGGTGGTGCCGCTGCGGCTGAGCCGCTGATACTCGACCTGCACGCGACCATCATCACTGGCCACCCGAGCGTCACTGAGCGGGCCGTTGCCAAACAGCCCGGCCAAGGCCAGCAGCACGATCGCCACCAGCACGTACCAGCCGACCCGTTCGAAGCGCCACACACGCTGCTGCATGCGCATGTCTTCCTCGACCGGATGATGCCTCGAAACCAGCTCGTCGTCGCTCATGCGCCTGGCCCTCAGGCGCGTTCGCCGCGCAACCAGCGCTGGTGGTAATGGGCCAGGTGCGACAAGCCATACAGCGCGCCCTGGCGCATGATATCTGCCCGTTCGCCAAAAAAGCGCTGGGTACGCGTGAACACGGCCAGCGGTTCACCGGTGAATGCCCAGGCGAAACACAGGGTGCCAGGTGGGATGGCATCCTGCGGCTCCGGCCCGGCGACACCGGTGCAGGCAATCGCTACCGTGGCATCGCTGTCTTTCAGGGCGCCCAGGGCCATCTCCCAGGCTACCGCTTCGCTGGTCAGCCCGTAGCGTTCGATGGTCTGTGGGTTGACGCCGAGCAGGCGTTTCTTGGCGCTGGGCGCGTATACCACGTAGCCGCTTTCCAGCACCTCACCGGTGCCGGGCACTGCCGCCAGCAGCGCAACCATGGCGCCGGCCGTGCAGGATTCTGCAGTAGTCAGCACCAGCTTGTGGGTTTTCAGGTAATCGATGGCCTCGCGTAGGGGGTCGGTCGCCATGGCAGGTCACTCATGCGTTGTTTTGTGGTGGACGTGTTTCTTGCACGGTTGGTTCAGTGCATGTGAGCCGCCCATCAACGCCGGGGAAAGCCTGCTGAACTTTGCCCGGCCTGGTGGCTTCCTCTTAGTAGGAGGGTGGTGGTGCGCAGCATTGCACCGCTGCCGGTCTAACCAGAGGAGAGGCGATCATGACCGAGCCTGTAACGTATTTCTGGATCGCCGTGGCGGCGATCATTCTGTTGGTCGACCTGTGGGCCATCGTCAGCGTGTTCCGTAGCGACAAGCGCGATGTAACCAAGGCCATGTGGGCGCTGCTGTTGCTGGCCCTGCCGGTTGTCGGCCTGGCCATCTGGGGTGTGCTCGGACCGCGCGGCATCAAGCGCGGCACCGGGCCGTCTTCACCTGAACACAGCAAGGGATAGGGCGCCGGGGCGGCAGTACGGACGTTGTGGGCAGGCGCTGCATGGCACCGGTTGTGCTGGTGTCTGCGGGGCAACCCGCGCCCACACCGGCCGTACCGGCTCGACGAACCCTGTGCAGGCCACATCACTTTCACCTTCCAGGAGCCATCGTGCCACGCATCATCACTCCCGCTACCCCCGAGCACGAAATCGACGAACACAACGCCCGCATGTTCGGTTCGCCAAAGGAGCGGCTGGATTTCTACCGCCATGAGATCCAGTACGAAACCAGCATCCTTGCCAATCGCACCGACGCCTACCTCACGGCACAGTCCTTTCTGGTCATTGCATTCGTATCGTCGATGGGTAACCTGAACCAGAGCTGGGGCGAGATGTTCACCCTGATCGTGCCGCCGTTTCTCGCCTTGCTTGGAGTGCTCAGTACACTCAATGCCTGGCCGGGCATTCGGGCCGCCTACAAGATCATCGAGCACTGGCAACTGAAACAGAGCCACCTGCTGCGCAGCGAGCCATTGATGGGCCTGGCCTATGATGAGTCGCCGCTGTTCAGCGAGGCCGAAACCTCGCAGGCGGGCCACCGCAAGTCGTTGCTGTTTTCGCTGCGCACACCGTGGATATTCCTGGTGTTCTGGATCGTGCTGGGGGGTTACGCGGTGTTCATTCAGCTGGCCTGAGGTCGTGCCGCTCTGGGCGCAGGGGCCTTTGCCAAGAAGGCCCCGTACTGGCTCAGTGTCGACTACGGCGCAGTGCGGCCAGTACGCAGCCGCTCAACAGCAGCATGGCCGTGACAGCCAGCAAGCCAGGTTTGTCGTGCCGCTTGGGGCGCCCGCCCGGCGGTCTGCGCCGATCGCTCTCGACTGCCCAGGCATCGATGGGGGTCAACTGCAGAGGCGTGCCGTCGACCAGGGTCAAGGTCAGGTCCTTTATATCGCCAGCCGCACGGCCCGGGAACACCGGTTCGCCGGTGGCGTCGAGCGCGTCATAGATGAACCGTTGCCCTTCGAGCCAACCGGCGGCGGTCAGCAGTTCGGGTCCCAGGTAGTATCTGCCGTCAAGGAAGAACCCGGGAAACTGATGCGCCCGCTCCAGGCTTTCCACACTGTATCGCTCGCCCGGCCTCATGCCGGTTGCCGGATCGATCATGGTCGGCTCCCCCCGAATGCGTGGTCTGGTCCCAAGGTGCCGGCAGCAGCGCCCGGCACGAGGATGACCTTGCGGCAGTCGTCCTGCTTCTGGTCGAACATCCGGTAGCCCATGGCCGCTTCTTCCAGGGCCAGGCGGTGGCTGACGATCAGTTCAGGCGCCAGGCGCCCGGCTTCGATATGTTCGAGCAGTTCGGGTAGGAACTTCTGCACATGGGTCTGGCCCATCTTGAAGGTCAGGCCCTTGTCGAAAGCATCGCCAAACATGAAGGCGTGGATGAACCCGGCATACACCCCCGGCACGCTGACCACACCGCCACGGCGCACGGCGGCGATGCTCTGGCGCAGCGCCTTGCCACTGCTGCCCTCGATCTTCAGCGTGGTCAGCACCGTTTCGGTGGTACTGCCCTTGGCCTCGAAGCCGACCGCATCGATCACTGCATCCACGCCGCGCATGCCTGGGGTCAGGCGGATGATGCTGTCGGCCGGGTCGTCATCCTGCTCGAAGTTGATCGGTACCACGCCGTAGGCGTCGCGGGCGAATGCCAGGCGGTAGTCGTTGTCATCGACCATGAAGATCGTCTGGGCGCCGAGCATCCGTGCGCAGGCTGCACTCAGCAGGCCGACCGGACCGGCGCCATAAATGGCCACGGTCGAACCTTGGCCGACCTGGGCATTGGTCACGGCCTGCCACGCCGTCGGCAGGATGTCCGAGAGGAACAGCACCTTGTCGTCGGGCAGGGCGGTGGGCACCTTGAACGGGCCGACATTGGCCTTCGGCACCCGCACGAAATCGGCCTGGCCACCGGGTACGCCGCCGTACAGGTGGCTGTAGCCGAACAGTGCAGCACCTGGCGGGATGCCCTTCTTGTTGAGGATCGCGCCACGCCCGGTGTTGGTGGTTTCGCAAGCGGCGAATTGCTCGAGCTGGCAGAAGAAGCAACTGCCACAGGCGATCACGAAGGGGATTACCACCCGGTCGCCAACCTGCAGGTTGGTGACGCCACGGCCGGTCTCCTCGACGATGCCCATGAACTCGTGGCCGAAGATATCGCCGGGCTCGGTCTGCGGGATCTTGCCGTGGTACAGGTGCAGGTCGGATCCGCAGATGGCGGTAGCGGTAACCCGCAGGATGATGTCGTCCTCGTCCTGGATGGCCGGGTCAGGGACATTGTCGACCCGGACGTCCTGGGCCCCGTGGTATGTCAATGCTCTCATGGGTTCAGCTCCTGCAATGCGGGTGGGTTTGATGCTGCTCTATGCAGGGGAAGCCAGGGGCAGCGGGAAAGTTCAGGTGGAATCATTCAGTGGCGAACCCGGCGCCTCGGTGAGCGCGTTCGAATGAACCTTGTTTCGTCGTCAGGGCTCGACTGACAAACACTGGAGGGCGGCCGACATGAATGCGCTTAGCGGGCAGATCAGCATGGAGCAGCGCCGGCTCGAGGCGATCAACCGCTGGTTCTGCCTGTTCGACGATGTCGAGCGAAGGCGTGACTGCCCCAGCAGCCATCACGAGGAACTGCTCCGTCAGGCCGAAGAGATGGACCGCCTTGGCCTGGTGTGCTGGGAGCAGTGCCGTGACCTGCGGCGGCTGGCGGACCGCGCCTTCCTCAAGGCTATTGCCGGCGCTGATTACCACGGCCACTGAAGCTCTTGCGCCAATGCACGGTCCCCGGATTACAGGCGCGCGGTTCATTGGTCCGCTGGGCAGATGTCACAGATCATCACGAGTGAACTCATCGACGCGTGGCTACGTCCCTCGAATGGAATGCCTGCAGAAATCCGGCATTTGTCCAACAACCCGCTTCGAGGACGTAATGATGGAAAAGACCGATCAAAGCTCGACCTCTCCGCCCGACCGCAACGCGGACCACGTACATGCCATTGGCGAAGAAGCAGGGGCCTTGCTGGGTGAGGCCAGGCAGAAAGGCAGCGAGCAGCTGGAGCATTACCGCGACAGTGCAGCCGACCAGCTCGACTCCTTGCAGGAAGGCGCACGGTCGGCCGCAGCCGCCCTGGAAGGCCATGACAGCCTTGGCCTGTCGCGGTACCTGACCCAGGCGGCGGAGTGCATGGGCGACTTTGCCGAGCAGGTGCGTCACGAAAGCGCCGAAAGCCTGTTGCAACGCGGTGCGCAGCTGGCGCGGAGCAATCCGGCGTTGTTCCTCGCCGGCAGCGTGGCCGTCGGCTTTGCCATTTCACGCTTCATGCGTGCCAGCGATCCCCATGCGGGCTCACCCTCGGTACCAGAGCCTGGCTTCACCGAGCCGCGGCCAGCGCAGCCAGTCACGCCCGACCGGGGCAGTGACGTCTCTACCCGTGAACCCTATACCCCGGTCGACCCGATCGGGCCCGGTGCCGGCACGCCGGTCAGTGGCAGCCCGTTCGAACGTGACCCGCTCAAAGGAGGCGAATGATGAACAAGGATCCTTTACACACTACCCCAGGGTTGCATACACCGGCTGACGACCCGGTCGGCATCGGTGGCTTGCTGCGTCAGTTGATGCGTGAGGTGCCAGAGCTGTTCACCAAGGAACTGGCCCTGGCCAAGGCCGAGCTGCAGCACAACCTGGCTACCCTGAAGGCTGGCACTGCAGCGGTGGCGGCCGGAGCAATCGTGGTCCTGGCGGGGTTCATCATGCTGTTGCTGGCCGCGGTCTACGCACTGGCCCTGGTGGTCCAGCCATGGCTGGCGGCGCTGATCGTGGGTGCGGTCACGGTGGTGATCGGCTTCATCATGCTGCAGTCGGGCAAGAAGCAGTTCGAGCCTGGCCACCTGGCCCCTGACCGCACCTTGCATGCCATGCAACAGGACAAGGACACGCTGACGAGGAAACTGCCATGACCACCTCCTTCGAACACGAAGCGCACAAGGACCCGGAGCAACTCGAGCAGGAAATCAATGCCAAGCGCGAGCATATCAGCGACCTGGTCGATGCACTGGAACAGCGGCTGAGCCCGGGTCAAATGGTCGACCGGGTGCTGGCCTACGCCAAGGGCAATGGCGGCGAGTTCTTCACCAACCTGGGCACCACCCTGAAGAACAACCCCGTGCCGGCCACCCTGACCGTGCTGGGCCTGGCGTGGCTCGGGCTCAACCAGAACCGCCCGTTCAACCCGGGGCCGGCGCACCAGGGGCCAGGGCTTGGCGAAAAGCTTGGCGAGGCGGTGGACACCGTGAAGGGCGCCTTCGCATCGGCAGGCGAGGCGATGCACGACGCCAGCCAGAAAGTCCGCATGAAAGCGCACGACATGCGCGACCGCGCCAGTGAACTGGGCAGCGGTGCGCGTGAATCCATGGGGGCATCTGCCGATACCCTGCGCGGTTCCGCACACAAGGTCGGCGACCAGGCAACGGTACTGAAAGGCCAGCTTGACCATTTGCTGCACGAGCAGCCGCTGCTGTTGGCCGCGCTGGGCATTGCCCTGGGGGCTGCGTTGGGCGCGGCGCTACCCGGTACCCACAAGGAGGATCAGCTCATGGGCGCCAGCAGTGATCGGCTGGCGGAAACCCTGAAGACCAAAGGCAGCGAGGTGAAGGCCACGGTCTCCCAGACCCTTGCCCAGGGCACCGACACACAGCCGGTGCAGCCAGGCCGCGGCTCTGACCTGTCATCAGGGCTGGGCTTCAATTCCTGAACCTGCTGCGTGTCCAGCGCCACCCCTTCGGCATGCGCTGGAGGGGGCAGCTGCCGGGGTCAGGCCGCAGGCCTGACGACCGGCGGTTCGATCTCCCCCAACTGCTCGCCAATGACCGCGAGCAACTGGTCAAGGGACCAGGGCTTGGGCAGAAATACCGCACCCGTCGGTAACCGGGTGCTGGCTGCGTCGTGGTAACCACTCATGACGATGATCCGGGTCGCCGGTTGACGCTCACGAATCTCCTGCGCAAGCGCCAGCCCGTTCAACGGGCCGGGCGTTCTGACGTCGGTGAGCAGCAGCGAAAACGCCTGCTGCAGCGACAGGCGCCGGCCCTCTTCGGCAGTACCCACCGCAAAGACCGAGGCGCCCAGCTCTTGCAGGGCGCAGGTCAGCAGTTCACGCAGGATCGGCTCGTCCTCCACCAGCAGGATGGTTGGGTAAACAGCGGGTGACTCGTAGGTGTTCATGGCAATACTCAACATCGCGCACGGGTGGAAAGTAGGGAAGTCCGGGTCAGCTTGCGACGCTCAATGCAGGCAGTGGCAGTGCGCTATCATGCGACAGCGACTGCTTGCCGAAAATTCATTTTTTACTGAGCGGATCTGTGCAGCCGACCGGGCAGCGCCACGCGTCGGCATGCCCGGGGTTATCGGCCAGGTCAGGCATCGGGCTCCTGACTCAGGCGCTTGAGCAGTGCCCGTGCCGCGGCTTCGGATGACGCAGGGTTCTGGCCGGTGATCAGGTGGCCATCCTCGACTACATGGCTGGCCCAGTCGGCAGCCTTGGAATACTCCCCACCGTTGGCCTTGAGCATGTCTTCCACCAGAAACGGCACCACCTCGCTCAGCCCGACCGCCTGTTCTTCGCTGTTGGCGAAGCCGGTCACCCGCTTGCCCTTGACCACCGGGTGTCCGTCGGGTGCCTTCACGTGCTTCAGCACACCCGGTGCATGGCACACCGCTGCAATCGGTTTGTTCGAGGCATAGAACGCCTCGAGCAAGGTCCGCGAACTGGCGTCCTCGGCCAAGTCCCACAACGGCCCATGCCCGCCGGGGTAGAACACCGCATCGAAGTGGTAGGGGTCGATTTCCGCGAGCGGTACGCTGTCGGCCAGGGCCATTTGCCCTTCGGTGTCGAGGGCGAAGCGCCGGGTTGCCTCGGTCTGGGCGTCGGCCTCATCGCTCTTCGGGTCCAGCGGCGGCTGCCCGCCCTTGGGCGAAGCGAGGGTGACATCGACACCGGCATCGATGAACACGTAGTAGGGCGCGGCGAATTCCTCCAGCCAGAAACCGGTTTTCTTGCCGGTGTCGCCCAGCTGGTCATGAGAGGTCAGGACCATCAGGATTTTTTTCATGCAAGCATGTCCTCCGAACGTCAATGGGCAGTGCGCGGCTCGCCCTGCATTACTGTGGGAGGGTTGGCGCAGCAAAGCGTTCCATGACTTTCCAGGAGCCGCAGCACCACAGCATTGCCGAACGTGGCGCGGATGTCTGCCGGGTGGGCGATGTCACGTCTTGCGATCAAGCGGGCCAGTAGTCGCGGCGGGCTTGCCAATGCCGGGCTTTTCAGGAAATGAACGTTGCCTTTGGCGATACTCAGCTGTGAACACCAGCCGCCCGGGCGACGCAGTGTGCCGGGCGCGAGCGGCACAAGGGCCGAGGTGAAGCGGGTAAAACTGAACATTGCCGCGCATGCGGCCTCCAATGGCAGGTGACCTGGAGGATTCGCCATGCAACCAGAAACCGAAGGACTTGAACAGCAGGGACCGGGCAAGGTCCCGTTCATCAACGACCCACTCAAGCCCACCTCCCCACCGCTGAACGATGCCGATGCCACGGACGCGGCCGAGTCCGAGCAGGACATCGACGATGACGGCGAGGCGCTTTGAACAGGAGCAGCGCGATGGACACTTACCATGTGAGCCCGGCGGGGGACGGCTGGGAACTCAGGAAGACAGGGGCCGACCGGGCTTCCAGGCGTAGTGCGAGCAAAGCCGAGTTGCTCGGCCTGCTGCCTGATTATTTTGCCGGCAAGACTGCCTCGGTAAAAATCCACAAGGCCGACGGCAGCATTGAAGAAGAGCGTACCTATCCGCGCGCCGCCGACCCGAGACGCACCAAGGGCTGATTTTGCGGTGGTCGTGGCGCACGGGTGATCGGCATGCGCGAGAAGGTGAGTACACCCCGGCAGACCGCAGGTTTTCTGGCCCTGGCCACGGTGATGGTGCTGGCCTCCGGGCTGGCGCCGCTGGACCGGGCAGATTGGCTGGTCGAAAACGTTCTACCGGTAGCATTGTTACTGACCCTGGCGTTGACCTGTCGCCGCTGGCGGTTTTCGCCACCTGCCTATCTGGCCATCGTCATGCTGCTGGCAATCCACGAACTGGGGGCGCATTTCACTTACGCCAAAGTGCCTTACGACGCCTGGCTGGATGCGCTCACCGGCCATTCGCTGAATACTGCGATGGGCTGGCAACGCAATCAGTTCGATCGCCTGGTGCATCTGAGCTATGGCTTGCTGTGCGTCTGGCCGATCAGGGAACTGCTGCAACGCCAGGCACGCCTGAATGGCCTGTGGCTGGCGGTGTGTGCGGTGGCGATGGTGCTGGCGACGTCGGCCCTGTATGAATTGTTCGAATGGGTAGGTGGACAGTACCTGGGCGAAGACCGGGCGCAAGCATTCCTGGCCACTCAGAAAGACCCTTGGGACGCACAAAAGGACATGGCCCTGGCATTGGCGGGTGCATGCGCGTGCCTGGTCATCCAGCGGTTGGTTGCGCGCAATCGGCCCGGGCCGCCTGCCTAGGTCGGCGAAAGCGAAGCGGGTGTTTATTCGCGATTATTTCTCATTTACACTTCGTGCCTCTCTTCGCAGCCTAGCGCTCTTGCAGGATGTATCGTGTCGTTCGAGCCCGCCAAACCGACGCTACTGTCTACCCTGGTACGTCATTATGACGAGTTGGTGGACCACATTCGCCGACGCTTCGGTGACCGAGGCATGGCACGCGACGTGGTGCACGACGTGTGCGTGCAACTGCTCGAGCGCGGCGACAAAGATGACGTTCGTGCGCCACTGGCGTTGCTGCGCAAGATCTCCAGCGACACTGCTGTCAGCCGCTACCGCAGCGATCGCCGCCGCGGGGCCTGGGTGCAGGCGTTCGCCGAGCTGCCAGAGGCGGCTTGCCCGGCCCCGACGCCAGTCAGCCGGTATGACGCCGAGCGCGAATTCCAGCTGTTGGCCAATGCCATCGCCAGCCTTCCGCCTCGCTGCCAGGCCGTTTTCATCCTGCACAAGGTTCACCAGATGCCCCAGGCCGAAGTAGCCGAACACCTTGGTATTTCCATCAAGACCGTAGAGAAGCATCTGCGCCTGGGCGTGGCGGCCTGCAGGGAACGCCTTGGGCGCGACGAGGTGACTGCATGAGCAACACGCCCGAACAGGCGCCACTGGACGATGCCCTGGGGCGACATCGTGAGCAGCTCAAGCAACTGTTCCCTGTGCCGCCTTCCAGGCCTGCGCCTTCGAAACCGGCAAGGTCGGCTGGTGTGGCGCTGACCGTTGCGCTTGCCTTTGCCGCCCTGGCCTGGCTGAACCCCGTGTACAAGACCGAGCGGTTCGCCACCGCCATTGGCGAGCGACGCACCGTGCTGCTGGGCGATGGCAGCCAGTTGCTGCTCGACAGCGGCACCCGTGTCGATGTCAGCTGGCGGCTGCGCAGCCGCGAAGCCGGCCTGCAAGCCGGTCAGGTCCTGTTCGATGTGTCCTCGGCGGTGTACCGCCCGTTCGTGGTGTCAGCGGGGCTGACGCAAGTCGAGGTGCTCGGCACGCTGTTCAATGTGCGCCGTCTGGATGACGACAAGGTGCGTGTGACACTGGCGCGCGGGCGCGTGCAGGTCGCCGCTGCGGGGAATACGCCTGTCAGCCTCAGGCCAGGGCAGCAGGTCGATGCGATTGGCGGGCAACTGCTGCCGGTGGCCAAGGTCGACCCCGCCAGGGCAATGGCCTGGAAGGAGGACCGCATCGTCTTCGAACAGACGCCGCTGGATGAAGCGGTTTCCCTGTTGCGCCACTATCGCAAGGCAGCCATTCGCCTGGACGACCCAAGCCTGGCCGCGCTCAAGCTGAGCGGGGTGTTCGACGCGCACAATGTCGACCGGCTGTTGCAGCTGTTACCCAGCATCCTGCCCGTTGCCGTGCAACAACAGGCGGACGGCAGCGTGCAGATTCGGCGCAAACCGCTGCGAAAATAATTCTCAGGCGCAGGTAGGGTTTCCCGACGCCCGTGGCGGCTAGTGAAAAAAGCCCAGCCACAAAGGAATTCGAGAAGTGCATTTACCGCTCCGCAGTCGTCAACTCCGCCTATCACTGCTGGCCAGTAGCTTACTTGTCGCAATGTCGGCCGAAGGCCGGGACAAGGTCACCGTCGATCTGCCTGCTGCGCCGTTGGGTGAGGCCATCAATGCCCTGGCGCAACAGTCTTCGGTGCAGATCCTGTTCGCCAGCGACCTCGGCGCAGGTCGCCAGACCCCTGCGCTGAAGGGCCGCTTCACTGCCGAGGAAGCACTTCAGGTACTCCTCGAGGGCAGCGGCTTGCAAGCCCAGGCCAGGGACGAACGCACCTTCGTCGTCGTTGCCCAGGGGGCACCCGCAGCTGTGCCGCCAGCCCAGAGTGCGCCGGTGGAAATGGCGCAGATGGAAATCACCGCTTCGCGTACCAGCAGCAGCCTGGTCTCGGCGACGCGGCAGTCCACCGTTATCGAGCACGAGCAACTGCAGGAGCTGCGCCAGGGCTCGGAGAGCCTGGCCACGGTACTGGCCAAGGCGGTGCCGGGTATGTCCGACTCCAGCCGCACGGTCACTGAATACGGGCAAACCCTTCGCGGGCGCAGCCTCTTGGTCCTGGTCGACGGGGTGCCGCTCAATACCAACCGCGACTCGTCGCGCAACCTGGCCAACATCGACCCGGCACTGATCGAACGGGTCGAGGTCATCCGTGGCAGCAGCGCCATCTATGGCAGCGGCGCCACTGGCGGGATCATCTCCATCACCACCCGGCCTGCCGGTGGTGACAACCGCGCCGAAACCAGCCTCAGCGCCACCTCGCCGTTGACCCGCCTGGGCAGCGATGGCCTGGGCGGGCAGTTCCAGCAGTACCTCGCAGGCTCGCAGGGCGCAGTCGACTATGCCTTCGACTTCGGTACCCGGCATATCGGTGCTTCGTACGATGCGCACGGCGACCGCATTGCCCCGGAGCCCAGCCAGGGCGACCTGTTCGATTCGAATATCTACAACGTTGGCGGCAAGTTGGGGCTGCACCTGGACGACAACCAGCGTATCCAGCTGGCGGCCAGCCACTACGAGGCACGCCAGGATACCGATTACGCCACCGACCCCAGCGTCGCCAAGGCCCCGGCCGGTTCGCTGCCGGCCAACGCGATCAAGGGCCTGGACCTGGACGAGCAGAACCATATCCGCAACACCCTGCTGAACCTGGAATACGAGCACCTCGACATTCTCGGCAGCAAGCTGTCTGCCCAGCTGTACTACCGGGACTACTTCACCCGCTTCACGCCCTTCGATGCCCGCGCCGTTGCCACCCGTGGTGGCAATGTCGACCAGATCATGCAGAACAGCGAGGTGTTCGGCAGCCGCCTGACCTTGCGTACACCGCTTGGCGACAGTGGCAACACCGAGCTGGTGTGGGGCGGCGACTACAACCAGGAACGCAGCGACATGCCGATCGATGTGTTCGACCCGGCGGCCTACGATGCCAGCGGCGGCCTGGTCTTCGCCAAGATCGGCAGGCTGACCTACATGCCACCGCTCAAGACCCGCAGCGCCGGTGCGTTCGCCCAGCTGCAGCATCGCTTCGACGAGCATTGGTCGGTGGACGGCGGCTTGCGCTACGAGTATTCCACTGCCGAATTCGATGATTTCGTGCCGTTGTCCGAATCAAGGGCGGCTTCACCGGTGGCGGTGGAGGGCGGGAAGATCCATTACGATGCGCTGCTGTCGAACTTCGGCATCGTCTATTCACCAGTGCTTGGCCAGGAGCTCTACGCCTCCTTCAGCCAGGGCTTCCAGCTGCCTGACGTGGGCATCCAGTTGCGCAATGCACGGCGTGGGTTCGACCTCGGCGCCTCGAACCTGGAGCCGGTCAAGACCAACAACTATGAGTTCGGCTGGCGCGGTGAGCTGGGCGCTAACACGCTCGCCACCCTGGCCGTGTTCTACACCACCTCCAAGCTGGGCGATGTGCAGAGCTTCAACAATGGCCTGATCCTTACCCGGACCAAGGAGCGCATCTATGGGGTCGAAGCCAGCGCCGACTGGCTGTCGGACGATGCGGTGTGGGGGGCCGGAGGCAGTGCCAGCTGGATGCGCGGGCGCGAGAAGCCGGACGGCAAAGGCTGGCAGGACATGACCGGCTACCGTGTGCCGCCGCTGAAACTGACCGCCTACGTGCAGTACAAGCCGACCCCGGACTGGAGCAACCGCTTGCAAGCCACCTTCTTCGACGGCAAGGACTACAGGCTCGATGGCCTGGACAGCTTTGGTCGACATGAAGTGAGCAGCTATACGACCGTCGACCTGATCAGCCAGTATCAGGTGTCCGCTGACGACAAGGTGAGCGTCGGCATCCAGAACCTGTTCAACCGGGACTACTACCCGCTCTACAGCCAGTTGTTGCGCAACAACAACAATACCAGCAACTTGCCGGCGCCAGGCGCGGTGGTGACCGCCAGCTATACGCACAACTGGTGACGCTACCTGTCGAGCAGCAGCTGGGGACCGATGGTAGGTCGCGCTGTATAGATATTCGGCTATAACTGTACAATAATTTAATTTTGTATAGTATTCGAGTCGAGGCGATGGCGACATCCACTGTAGCGCGCTGGGCAGGGCTGGCCCTGTTGCTCCTGCTCGCCGGGCCGGCCCCCGCCGACTGGCGGTCGGCAATTCCCGCTGCGCAGCTGTCCGGCAGCGGCGAATTCACCTGGTTCGGGCTGCGCCTGTACACGGCCCGGCTCTGGTCCGGCGGGCCTGTACAGGGTTGGCAGCAACCGTTCGCGCTCGAACTGCGCTACCACGTGGAACTGTCCCGCGACACCCTCGTGCAGGCCAGCCTGAAGGAAATGCGCAGGCTGGGCGCCGCGCCGCAACAACTGGCGGCCTGGCGCGGCCTGATGGAAGCGGCCTTTGTCGATGTGAGTCCAGGCCAACGGATCACCGGTGTGTATCTGCCGGGCGTGGGGTGCCGCTTCTACGTGGATGACCAGTTGCGCCGCGAAATCAGCGATATCGCCTTCGCCAAGGCATTTTTCGCCATCTGGTTGGGCGAGGGTGCCAGGGACCAGCAATTGCGCGGCCGCCTGCTGGGCCGTTAATCATGGGGGTGAACATGTACAAGGTGCTGCTGATGACCGCCTGCCTGCTTCTGACCAGCTGCGGCAATGTCGACGTGGACCACTACGCCCGGGAAACGCCAGCCCTCGACCTGGTGGCCTTCTTCTCGCAGCCGGTACAAGCCTGGGGCATGTTCCAGAAGCGTTCCGGCGAGGTGGTGAAGCGCTTTCATGTGCGCATCGACAGCCGACGCGACGGTGAGCGGCTGATCCTCGACGAGCACTTCACCTACAGCGATGGCACCCGACAGCAGCGCACCTGGACCTTGGTGCCGGACGGCCGCGGCCAGTGGAAGGGCACGGCGGGCGATGTGATCGGCGAGGCTCGCGGGCAGCTGGCGGGTAACGCCTTGCGCTGGCGCTACCGCCTGGACCTGCCGGTTGACGGCAAGCACTGGGAAGTGGAACTGGACGACTGGATGTACCTGATGGATGAAGACACGCTGATCAACCGCTCGAGCATGAGCAAGCTGGGCGTGGAAATTGGCCAGGTTACCTTGTTCTTTCGCCGCATGCCGGAGGTCACACCATGAACCTGCAACGTCTTACCGAGCTGGCCGCCGCCGGCGCCGTCAACGAACTCGAACTGCTGTCGCTGGAGGGCGGTTTCTACGTGCTGCGGGCCATGACCGACGCCGGCCCGGTGACCCTTAGCGATGAGCACGGGCAGGCCACGCGCCTGCGCTCGACAACCGAGGTGCGCGAGCTGCTTGCCGGGTGGCCGGCGTTGCCCTGCATGCTGGTGCAGCAAGTGGTGCATGACGAAATGTGCGGCCAGCGCGACGGCCCCATCGCGCCGCTGCGGGTGCCCGTGTCACTGGGGACGCAATGGTAGCGCGCCCGCCACGCCTGGGCCTGGTACTGGGCGACCAGCTATCGTTCGACCTGGCCAGCCTGGCAGCGCTGGACCCGGCCCGCGACACGCTGCTGATGGCCGAGGTGCATGACGAGGCTACCTATGTGCCGCACCATCGGCAGAAGATCGTGCTGATCTTCAGTGCCATGCGCCACTTTGCCCAGGCCCTGCGCGAGCGCGGTTGGCAGGTGCGCTACGTCGAACTTGAGGCACCTGGCAATAGCGGCAGTATCGCCGGTGAGCTGCGCCGCTGGCAGCAGGCGCTGGGCTGCGCCGAGATCCACTTGACCGAATGTGGCGAGTGGCGGCTGGAACACGCCTTGCGCGAGGCCGGGCTGCCGCTGGTATGGCACCCGGACACGCGTTTCCTGTGCTCGCGGGGTGCTTTCGCGCGCTGGGCGCAGGGGCGCAAGCAGCTGCGCATGGAGCATTTCTACCGTGGCATGCGCAAACGCTGCGGGCTGTTGCTGGAAGCCGATGGCGGCCCTGCCGGCGGTGCCTGGAACTTCGACAGCGACAACCGCAAGACCCTGCCACGTGGGCTGCGGGGGCCCTTTGCACTGCAGTTCGCCGTGGATGACATCACGGCGGCGGTGATCAGCCTGGCAAGCCGGCGCTTCACTGGCCACTACGGTGCGCTCGAAGGCTTTTCCTACCCCGTTACCCACGCTCAGGCCGAACAGCTGTGGCAGCACTTCCTGGACTTTGGCCTGGCAGCGTTCGGTGACTATCAGGACGCCATGGCCGAAGACGAACCGTACCTGTTTCATGCGCGCATCAGCGCCGCCCTGAACATCGGCCTGCTGGACGTGCGCCGCCTGTGCCAGGATGTCGAGCACGCCTGGCGTGACGGGCGAGTGCCACTCAATGCCGCCGAAGGGTTCATCCGCCAGCTGATCGGCTGGCGCGAATACGTCCACGGTATCTACTGGCTGCGCATGCCCGAATACGCCGCGCTCAACCACCTGGGCAACCAGCGTGCGCTGCCGGAGTTCTACTGGACCGGGCGCACGCGCATGCGCTGCATGGCGCAAGCCATCGGCCAGACGCTGCGCCTGGGATATGCCCACCATATCCAGCGGCTGATGGTGACCGGCAACTTCGCCTTGCTCGCCGGGATACTGCCCGCAGCCATCTGCGAATGGTACCTGGCGGTGTACCTGGATGCGTTCGACTGGGTGGAACTGCCCAATACCCTCGGCATGGTCATGCACGCCGACGGTGGTTTTCTCGGCTCCAAACCGTACTGCGCCAGTGGCCGCTATATCCAGCGCATGTCCGATCATTGCAAGGCTTGCGCCTACAACATCAGGCAGGTGAGCGAAGCGCAGGCATGCCCGTTCAACGCGCTGTACTGGCACTTCCTGATCCGCCATCGCCGGCAATTGGCCGGCAACCCGCGGCTGCAGCTGGTGTATCGCAGCCTGGACGGTATGCCGACGGCGCGACGGGAAGCGGTGTGGGCGCGTGGCGAGCAGTTGCTGGCGCAGCTCGATGCAGGGGCGTCGCTGTGAAGAAAGAGCACCTGCCAAGCAAGCTGTGCGTGGTGTGCAACCGGCCATTCAGTTGGCGCAAACGCTGGGCGCGTTGCTGGGAGCAGGTGCTCTACTGTTCGCAGCGCTGCCGGCGCTCAGCGCCACGTGGCAAGGCGCAATAGCAAGGGCAGGGCCAGCGTCCAGACCGCCGCCAGCAGCGTAGCGGTCGCCAGCGTACCCAGCGGCAGCTCGACCTGGGCCAGCCTGGCCCCGCCCACATAGGCCAGCGGGCCACCTGCCGCGCCGAACAGGGCGGCAAGCCAGCTGCGCCGGGCCAGCCAAGCCAGGCTGTGGCGCAGGCCGCAGCACAGCACACTCCAGAGCAAGGCCAGCCACAGCGGCAGCGGCCAACTGTCGAAGCGGAACACCCCCAGCACACCCAGCAGGCTGTCGAGCACACAGCCGGCGAGGGTGCAGCGCAACACTGCGTGCAACTCGCGCTGGCGGTCCCGGCAGCAGGCGAAATGCCAGGCCAGGCCGATGGGCACCAGGCCAAGTAACCAGGGCCGATGGGCCCCATACACACATAGCCACCAACCCGCCTGCAGCCACACGGCGTTGGCCAGCAGCCCACGCTTGGTCATGCTCAACGCTCGGGCAGTGGGGCACGCAAGGCTTTGGGCGCGGCCAGCAACAACTGCGCTACGCCGATCGCACGCTCCTCGAAGCCGCCCTGGCAATAACACAGGTAGAACTCCCAGAGGCGCTGGAACGCGTCGTCATAGCCCAAGGCCGTCAGCGCACTGCGCGCCTGGCGCAGGTTGTCGTGCCAATGCCGCAGTGTGCGCGCGTAGTCCAGGCCGAAATCCTGCAGGTGCACCAGGTTCAGCGGTGTTTGCCGGGTGGCGTTTTGCAGCAGCACGGTCAACGAGGGCAAGGCCCCGCCGGGGAAGATGTACCGCTGGATGAAGTCCACCGAGCGGCGGGCCTGGTGGTAGCGTTGATCACGGATGGTGATGGCCTGCAGCAGCATCAGGCCGTCCGGCTTGAGCAGCCTGGCACATTGGTTGAAGTAGTCGGGCAGGTAGCGGTGGCCGACGGCCTCGATCATTTCGATCGACACCAGTTTGTCGAACGTGCCGCGCAGGTCGCGGTAGTCCTCGCGCAGCACGGTCACGCGCTGCTCCAGGCCCAGCGCCTCCACGCGCTGGCGGGTATACGCATATTGGGCTTCCGACAGCGTCGTGGTAGTCACCCGGCAGCCATGCTGGGTGGCGGCGTGAATGGCCAGGCTACCCCAGCCACAACCGATCTCGATCAAGTGATCGCCGGGGTGCAGGCGGAGTTTCCGGCAGATGTGCTCCAGTTTGTTCAACTGGGCCTGCTCGAGGCTTTGCCCCTCGTGCTCGAACATCGCTGCCGAGTACATCATGGTCGGGTCGAGCAGCTGTTCGAACAGGGCGTTGCCCAGGTCGTAATGCGCCAGGATATTGCGCCTGGCGCCGCGTCGGCTGTTGCGGTTCAGCCAATGCAGCAGCCGCAGTGCCGGCCGCCCCAAGCGGGCAAGGCCGCTTTCCATGGCGTCGAGGACCTCGAGGTTGGCCACGAACAGGCGCGTCACGGCGGCCAGGTCAGGGCTGCGCCAGTAGCCGTGAATGTACGCTTCGCCGGCACCGATCGAGCCGTTGCAGGCAATCAGGCGCCAGGCTTTGTCGTCGACAATTTCCAGTTCAGCCTGCAAGGGGCTGTCGGCGCTGCCGAAGCACCATTGTTGGCCACCGTGGCTCACTCGCAGGTAGCCGTGGCGCAGCTTGCCGAGCTGAGCAAGCACCAGGCCGCCCAGCCATGGGACCACTCCGGCGGACTTGCTAACGCTCACGCTGGGATTGTGCATGCTCAGGATCCTCACAGGGTTGGCCAACGGCCAGGTTGCCCTGGCTGGCAGCGTGGTCATGGACAGGGGTACGTTTGAACAGCAGGCGCAATGCCTGCCAGTAGATGGCCGACAGGGTGCGCAGGCTCATCCACGGGAACGCCAGGATGTGGCGGTGCAACGACCGGCTATCGAGCGCCTGCCGTTGCAGCGCCAGGTCGGCCTCGAAGACCTTGTGCCCGGCGTGCCAGTTTTCCATGTGCAGGCGCACATGCTCGGCGTCCAGGTGAAAGCGCAGGCGGTAGTCCATGGCCAGCGGCATGAACGGTGACACATGGAAGGCCTTGGCCATGCGGTAGGGCCGGTCGAGGCCGGCCTGCACCGGCAGCACGTAATGGAAGCGTTCACGCCAGGGCGTGTTGCGCACTTCCAGCAGGATGGCCACCAGGTGTGCCTCGGCATCGTGACAGAAGTAGAAGCTCACCGGGTTGAACGACAACCCCCAGCAACGCAGCTGGGTCAGCAGGCGAACCGGACCGCTGGGCGCCTGCCCGGTGGCCAGCCCGACCAGGTGGCGGGCGGCATCGGCCAGGCTCAGCCCCTGGCGGGTCAAGCCTGGCAGGTAGTCGGTCTCGCGCCAGCACAGCGGGGCAAGGCGCCAGCGCCCCAGCCAGGGAGATAGCTTCGGCAGCCTGGCGGTGTCGTCGAGGTCGAGGTCGAACATGCCGATGCGGTAGCGAAACGCATGCGCGCGTGGCAGCAGCCGGCGATGACTGACCCAGCCTTGGCAAAGCCTGCTGTTCACAGTGTTTCTCCGAACCGTTCGGCGACTTTCAAGGCGCTTGCCACGCCGTCTTCATGGAAGCCGTTGCCCCAGTAGGCGCCACAGTAGTAGCTGTGCAGATGGCCCTGCAGCTCGGCGTGGCGTGCCTGAGCCGCGGTCGCCGCCAGGCTGTATTGCGGGTGGGCATACTGGAAGCGGGCAAGGATCTGCATGGGGTCTATCAGCGCGGTCTGGTTGAGGCTGACGCAGAAGGTTTCCGGCGCCTGCAGGCCTTGCAGGATGTTCATGTTGTAGGTCAGCGCCGCCGGCGCCTGGGCGGGCCCGCCCAGGCGATAGTTCCAGCTGGCCCAGGCTGCCTTGACCGGCGGCAGCAGGCGGGTGTCGGTATGCAGCACCACGTCGTTGCTGGCATAGCGGATAGCCGTGAGCACCTCGCGCTCCTGGATACTGGGCGCCTCCAGCAAGGCCAGCGCCTGGTCGCTGTGGCAGGCGAACACGACACTGTCGAAGCGCTCGGTGCCGGCGGCACTGTGCAGGGTGACCCCGCCGTCGTCGCGTACCACCCGGTGGACCTTGCACTCCAGGCGTAGCTGGTCGGCGAACGGTTTGCACAGCGGTTCCACGTAACTGCGCGAGCCACCCTGGATAACCCGCCACTGCGGGCGCTGGTTGACCGACAACAAGCCGTGGTTGCGGCAGAAGCGCACGAAAAACGCCAGCGGAAAAGCGAGCATGTCGGCGCGCGACATCGACCAGATCGCCGAGCCCATTGGGATGATGTAGTGGTCGATGAAGCGTTGGCCGTAGCCCCCGGCGCGCAGGTACTCACCAAGGGTGGTAGCTGCCTGCTGGCGCTGGCCGTCGAGGTCCGCCAGCGCTTCGCGGTTGAAGCGCAGAATATCCCTCAGCATGCCCCAGAAACCCAGCGACAGAAGGTTGCGGCGTTGCGCGAACAAGGTGTTCAGGCTGTGCCCGTTGTAGGCCAGGCCGCTTGCCGGGTCGTGCACCGAGAAGCTCATTTCGGTCGGCTGTGAGGCGACGCCCAGGCGCTCGAGCAGGCGGATGAAGTGCGGGTATGTCCAGTCGTTGAAGACGATGAAACCGGTGTCGATGGCATAGGTTCTACCGCCACAGCTGACATCGACCGTGTGGGTATGCCCGCCGATCCAGCTGTCAGCCTCGAACACCGTCACTTGATGTCGGCGCGACAGCAGGTGGGCGCAGGTCAGGCCGGAAATGCCGCTGCCAATGATCGCGATACGCATGGCTTTCACCCTTCCTGCCTGCGTACCAGGCGCTGTCCGATGGCCAGGCGCAGGCGGGCCGGCAAGCTGCCGAGCAGCCGCAGTACCAGGATGAAGCCGCGCGGGAAACTGATTTCCAGCGGCCGCCGTGGCAAGCGGCTGATGATGTAGCGTGCTGCGCGGGAGGCAGTCCACATCTGTGGCATCGGGAAATCGTTGCGCCGGGTCAGCGGCGTATCGACGAACCCCGGGCTGACCAGGGTGACGTCGATGCCTTCATTGAGCAGATCGATGCGCAGGGATTCCACCAGGTAGCGCAAGGCCGCCTTGGATGCACCGTAGGCGCCGGCCCGAGGCAGGGCCAGCCAGGTGACCGAGCTGCCTACCACCACCAGGTGGGGGCGACGGCCGGCGCGTAGCAGGGGCAGGGCGGCCGCCAGGCAGTGGCTGGTAGCCAGCAGGTTGGTGCGCAGCACCCGCTCGACCAGGGTCGGGGCGAAGTGCCCCGGTTCCAGGTATTCACACGTGCCGGCATTGAGGATGGCGATGTCGAGGCCGCCCCATGCCTGCCTGATCCGGGCGGCGATCTGTTCGACCTGGTGCGGGTCGTCGAGATCGCCGACGGCCAGCAGTACCTGGCCGGGGAAGCGTTGCGCCAACGGCGCCAGGCGCTCGGCATGGCGCCCGCCCACGGCGACCTGGTGGCCCTGTTCGAGCAGTCGCTCGGCAAGCGCGGCGCCGATGCCGCTGCTTGCGCCGGTCAACCAGCAGCGGGTCATGCCAGCCGCCCTTTGAGCCAGCGAACTGCGCCGCCGAGGACCGGAACGTGTTCATACAACAGCGCGCCAGCGTCGAAGTAGTCCTGGTGGCTGAACACCCGTTCGCGCCACTGCAGGAAACTGCAACCTTGCAGAATGATGGGCTTGCCGCCGTTCAGCCGCGGGTGGCAGAAGCGCAAGTGCCAGCGCAGGTAGCCCTGGCCTGGTCGCACCTCGTCGTAGCCGGCGAAGCTGTAGCTGACATCGCGCGCGTTGGCATACAACTGGCCGAAATAGGCGCGCAACGCATCGAGCCCCTCGATATGGTGCAGGGGATCGCGAAAGGTGACCGAATCGTCATATAACTCGCCAAGAATGTGCAGGTTGTCGCGCTGAAGGCAGGCAAACCGCTCGGCGAACCGCTGAAGGTAGACGGACATGTGCAGCTCCAGTTAAAACTGTACAAATCACCTAACTTGTACAGGTATGACTGAAGCCTATGGCGAAAATTGTACAAGCGCAACGGTCTTGTACAATTATTTGCTCAGGATTTCTTTACGGCGAGCTGCCGACGCAACTCCGCGACTTCCGCCTCCAGCTCACGCACACGCTGTTCGGCGTGCACCTGCGCCGTGACATCGCGCTGGATGCCGATGTAGTAGGTCAGTTCATCGGCGTCGTTGTGCACCGGTGTGATGGACAGCTCGTTCCAGAACAGGCTGCCGTCCTTGCGATAGTTGCGTAGCACCTGGCAGCAAGGGCGACCCTCACGGATCGCTTGGCGAATGCTTTCCAGCGCCGCCTGATCGTGGTCATCGCCCTGTAGAAAGCGGCAATCCTGGTACAGGATGTCCTCGTTGCGATAACCGGTCAGGCGTTCGAAGGCGGGGTTGGCATAGATGAGAATGCTGTCGGTGCCTTCCTGTTCGGCGACGACGATGCCGTCGTTGGAGTTGTTGACCATCAGTTGCAGGAGCTTTGCGTTGATCATTCAAGCCCACCCGGGAGTCTGTCTGGGGTATGCGCAGCCTGGCCGGCCAGGCCAGGCGACGCGTTTTGCCCATGATGGACCATACCGGCTCGCCGCAGAAGGGGTGGATGGGGCTAGAATGAGCGCACCTTGCGGACGAATCCCAGTATGACTGAAACGAACCCCACCGATTTGCTGCCCATGCGTGACGTGGTCAGCCTCACCGGCATCAACCCGGTTACCCTGCGTGCCTGGGAACGCCGCCATGGCCTGATCCAGCCGCATCGCACCGAAGGCGGGCATCGCCTGTACACGGCCAGCGACGTACAGCGTATCCGCGACATCCTGCGTTGGACTGCCAATGGCCTGCCGATCAGCAAGGTCGGCCCGTTGCTGAACCGGCAGCCTGTCGAGCAACGGCAGGGCGACGAACAGTTCGCCGATTGGCGGGCGGCGCTGGCACGGGCGACTGCAACCTACGATGTGCAGGCGCTGGAAGCGTTGCACGGGCAGCTGTTCACCCTGTTGCCGAAAGCGGTCGTGTTCGGGCAGGTGTTGCTGCCGGTGTGGCAGGAACTGCGCGGCAGCGACGCGCTGGGGGCGCGCAGCCAATGGCTGTTTCTCGATTATTTCCTGCGGGCACGGCTACTGCTGCGCCTGCAGCTGAACCAGGCCGATGCCCCGCGCGTGCTGCTGGTGGCTGGCGATGAACAGCCAGAGCTGGTACTGCTGGGTACTGCGCTGGTGCTCAGTGGCGAGCAGCAACGCATCGAGGCCCTGGGTGGTGCGCTGCCATTGGAGGAGGTGGCACTGGTGTGTGCGGCGGCGCAACCGGCAGCGCTCGTGGTGGCGATGCAAGGGCCGCTGAATGCCGCACTGGCCAAGCGCCTGCGCTGGCTGCAGATGGAGATCGCCTGCCCGCTGGCCCTGGCGGGCGCGGGGCCTGTGCTGTCGCAGGCGCCACTCGACGGCGCGCCCGTGTGCCTGCTCGATACCCAGGGCGGTGATGTGGCAGCGGTGCTCAATGCGTTGCTCAGAGGCACCCTGGATGTGTGAGCGGTAGCTGGGCGGCACATAGGCAGGATGGCGCGAGGGCAGCTTGGCTGCCGTGAAGCCCCACATCACACCTGCAACGTCAACAGCGCCGCCACCAGGGCAGGGGGCATCAACAGCAGCCCCAGGCGCAGGAACTGCCAGGCGCTCACATGCTCGCCTTCGCGACGGATCGCGACCAGCCACAGCAGCGTTGCCAGCGACCCGGTAATCGACAGGTTCGGCCCCAGGTCGACGCCGATCAGCAGCGCAGCCGTCGTCTGTTGCGGCAGTTGCACCAGCGAGCCCATGGACCCGGCCATCAACCCGGTGGGCAGGTTGTTCATCAGGTTGCTGGCAATGGCGACACCCACGCCCGCCAGCCAGCTGGCCTGGCCCGGCGCAGCCTCTGCCAGCGTGGCCAGCGCCTGGGCCAGGCGCACGACCAGGCCGGTTTGGGCGACCGCTTCGACCAGCACGAACAAGCCCGCCACCAGCGGCAGCACGCCCCACGCGACATGACGCAGTACCGGCATCGGGCTGCGCCGCTGGCGCAGGTGGATCAGCGCCGTGATCGCGACGCCGGCACCGAACGTCGGCAGGCCCAGCGCCATGTCCAGTGCCGAGGCGCCCAGCAGCAAGGCGGCGGTCAGCGCGATGCCCAGTGCGCACAGGCGGGCACCAGCCGACAGCGGCTGGGTGTGCACGCTCAATGCCAGCGGCTGGTTGATCTGCCGGCGCTGGGCCAGGCGCAGCGTCAGGTAGGTCAGGGCGATTGCCGCCAGCGATGGCAGGGTGAACTGCCTGAGCCAGTCTGGCAGCGGTGGCATGTTGCTGCCGAATACCACCAGGTTGGCCGGGTTGGAGATAGGCAGCACGAAGCTGGCTGCGTTGGCGATGAACGCGCAGATGAACAGGTACGGCAAAGGCTCGGCTTTGGCCGCCTTGCACGCCGCATACACCGCGGGTGTGAGTACCACTGCCGTGGCATCGTTGGAAAGGAACACGGTGACCAGCGTACCAACCAGGAACACCAGGTCGAACAGCCGTTGCCCGGAGCCTTGCGCGTGCTGCACGGCGTAGCGTGCCAGCCAGTCGAACAGCCCCTCCTGGCGGGCCAGCTCGGCCAGCACCATCATGCCGACCAGGAACAGGTAGACGTCGCTGCCCTCGGCCACCGCGGCCAGGGCGCTGGGCGCTGTGATCAGGCCCAGGCCGACCAGCAGCAAGGCGCCGCCCATGGCCCAGACGTATTCAGGGATGCGCCAGGGGCGCAAGATGACGCCAGCGGTGGCCAGGGCGGCTATCGCCCAGATGATCGATGCGTGTTCGCTGACTGGCATGGGCTGTTCAGTTTCCGGCAAGGGTCGTCAAGGAGGGTGATGGCGAAGCGTCGGGCTGGGTCTCGGGCAGCGCGACCAGCACCAGCAAGAAGGCGGCGCCGGCAATCGCGGCCAAGGTCAGGAATGCTGCATCATAGCCAGCGGCCTGAACCACCAGCCCGGCGATGCCAGGGCTGAGCGCGGCACCCAGGCCGAATACCGCCGCCAGCGCACCGAGGCTGACATTGAAGCGCCCGGTGCCGTCGGTCAAGTCCTTGACCACGATCGGGAACAGCGCGCCGAAGATACCCGCGCCGACGCCGTCGAGCAGCTGCACGCCGACCAGCCAGAACGGGTTGTCGGACACCACGTACAAGGCCCCGCGCAGGGGCAGGATGAGAAAGCCGGCCAGCAGGAACGGCTTGCGCCCCCAGTGCTCGGCCTTGGCCCCCACCAGCAGCGCCATGGGTACCATCACCAGCTGCGCCGCGACGATGCAGGCGGAGGTCAGCGGGGTGGCCAGGCGCAGGTCGACCTGCGACAGCTTCTGGCTCACCAGGGGCAGCATCGCCGCATTGGCGAGGTGGAACAACGCGCAGCACACCGCGAAGACCAGCAGGGTGCGGTTGTGCAGCAGCAGCTTGAACCCGGCAGGGTGGTCATCACCGCTCGGGCCATGGGCCAGCCCGCGCGCCAACTGGTGGTCGATCGCTGCGGCGGGCACGCGCGCGACGGCAACGATGCTGGCCACGGTCATGACCGCCATCAGGTAGAACACCACCACCGGGCCGAACAGGCAGGCCAGGCCGCCGGCCAGCAGCGCCGAGCAGGCATTGCCGGCGTGGTTGAAGGTTTCGTTGCGCCCGACCCGCCGGGTGAACGCCCTGGGGCCGGTGATACCCAGCGAGATGGCGGCTATCGCCGGGGCGAACACCGAGCCTGCCAGGGCACTGACCGTCTGGGTCAGGGCTACCCAGCCGAATGACGAAATCAGCGGCAGCAACAGGCAACTGCCGGTGACCAGCAGGGCCGCAATCACCAGCACCGCACGCTTGGCCGGGGTACGGTCGATCAGGGCCCCGGCCGGCGTCTGCGCCAGCAGCGCGACGATGCCGGCCAGGCTCATCAGCAAGCCGATGTTGGCCGGCTGCCACTGGTGCATGGCGAGCAGGTAGATGGCCAGGTAAGGGCCGAGGCCGTCGCGTACGTCGGCAAGGAAGAAGTTCAGCCAGTCGAGGGCACGGTGATGGGAAGCGAGGGGCCTTGAATTTGCCAAGGAGGTCGTCTCGTGAAAGCCATGGGGGAGCGCGAGCGGTAGCCGCGAGTGCCGGATTCAGCCGATAGGCAGGGGCGCTTCGCGATGGGGTAACGAAGCGGGTGAGCGACCGATGGCCGAGGGCAGTGGAACAACGAGGAGAATGTCACGTTTCACGGTAGTACTTGATGAAAATCCGATTTTCCGCGCTGGCGATCCTGCTGAAGGCCATGGCACACCGCCAATCCTGGCGTGGGCCAACCATACCGTGCGCGACCTTGAAATACAGTAGCCACGCCAAGGCGCAAGCTCCGCAGATTGAGCATGAACCTCTGGGGAAGAGGCTCGTCGCCATGGCAGGTGTTTACGCAGGTGTACCGCTGTTGCTAGCCATCACCAGCGGTGGAAGTGCAGGCAGCAGATCCATCACATCGCAAAACAACTGTCGATTTTGCCAATCTGTCCGATCGCCAATGACATACAGCCGTCCCTTGGCCCGGGTGGCAGCAACGTTCAGCAGGTTGGGGCAGTGCTGGGTATGTCCTGGAAAAAGGGCTGGTAGTCGGCGTCTCGCTTTTTCAGCTTGGGAACGGCTTGCGGTTGCAGCAACTCGACCGCATGCCAGTAACGCACAATGCTTGGCGGGTTCATCTACGTCCTTGAGAGCTGGTAGGGCTTTGGTCCTCGGGGCAGCCTATCAGGAAATGTGGGACGTTGCAGATGTCGGGAAGGGTTCAGGCCATACGCCTCAGCGCAAATGGCAGGAACTGTTGCGTACAATGGCGAGCCTGACATCCAGCTGGCATGGCGACAGGGAGTTTCAATGCAACGGGTGATGATCATTGGTCAGCCAGGGTCTGGGAAAAGTACCTTGGCACGCAAGCTTGGCGAACGCACAGGCTTGCCGGTCGTGCACATCGACAGGATTCATTGGCAGCCCGGATGGGTCGAACGGAGCCGGGAGGAGAAGACGCGTCTTTGCCACGAGGTCGAGGCCGGTGAGTGCTGGATCTTCGAAGGCGGGCATTCGGCCACGTGGAACCACCGCCTGGCCCGTGCCGACATGTTGATATGGATTGATCGCCCGGCGCCGCTTCGATTCTGGCGCGTACTCCTCAGGACGATGTTGAACCGCGGTCGAACCCGACCAGACTTGCCGGACAACTGCCCGGAACTGCTGGCCAACCTGCCAGCCTTTTTCAGGTTCATGTGGCGGACAAGAACCTCGTCTCGGGAGGCCATGAAGCGATTGGTGGCAATGGCCCCGTCGGGTTGTCGCACGGTCTGCCTGCGAAGCAATCGCGATACCGAGGTTTTTCTGGCGAGTATTGGCACACAGCCTGACCAGGCAGCCTCAAGATCGTAGGGCCGTGCTGCGTCCCTTTCGCGACCTGAGGCGGTTCCCACCAAGGGTCGGCTCCATGCGCGACAGCGCAGCTCAGTCCCTTGCGCTGCGCTCGATGAAACGCGACCTCGTGCCTAGATAGCGGGCAATAGGATCACGAAGTTCTTTTTCATGTCCTCCAGCACGGTCCATTTGCCCTTGGCGCCCGGTTCGATAATGAACGTGTCGCCAGCGGCCAGGGTGATGGGAGCGCAACCCTCGAGCTCGATGACGCAGCGTCCACTCAGGACATGGCAGAACTCCCAGACCTTGTAGTCGATACGCCACGCTCCGGTGCTGGCTTCCCATTCTCCGGAAATGCGACCTTGCTGTTCATCGTGATAGTACTTGGACGTCAGCGTATGCGGGGTGCCTTCCACGACCTCTTCAAAGAACGGAAGGTCGCGCACCGGTTCGATATCCAGTTCGCGGAACACGGTAAGTTTCTTGGTCATGGTTTTTTCTCGAGCACGTTATGGGCAGGGCGATACATCAAATAGGCTTCACCGGTTACGCCCAGCATCGGGTGCGGAACGATCTGGCAGGTTTTAACAATTTGAAAACCGTGACGTTCGTAGAAGCGGCGTGCACCGTGGTTTTCTGCATAATCGATCAGGCACATCCCGTCCAGGCCAGCGTCCTCGGCGCGCTGCTGGGCGAGGCGCAGAAACTGGGCGCCCAGCCCCTGGCTGCGCCATGCCTCATCCAGGGCCAAGCTGGATATGTACAAGGTGTCGGGTATTTCCATGTCTGAATAAGGCGCAAGGACCGGGTCTGTCTCGGCAGGCCTGTCGGGGCTCTCGCGCAAGGCATAGCTATGCATCATGCCGATGACACGTCCTTCGAAAGTGGCCATCAGGCAGTTCTTGTAGGAAAAGTCGCCCTGTTCCCTGGCATAACGAGACGCACCGACACTCAGCAATGCTTCTCCGGGTGCGGCAAGCTTGCTCCAGATGTAATCGGCCATACCCTCCGATGTCAGTTGAAAGAAGCGCGCAATATCATGTGCGTCCGAGGCTTGGGCGGGCCTGAAGTCGATAGGCATGTAAAGTGTTCCATGGGCTCGGGTGGTTGGTGTCCAAGGATTTCCCCCTTTGACAGGGTGGCAGGGTAGGCGGGTAGAACGGTTGCCATCATGCTCTGGGCGAACACCATCGGCACGGTGTGCGACGCTGCCCAAGGTTACCTGGCTGTTTAAAGGCTCTGACCCACAGGAAAATCACCAGCCTTCAGGCCTGCGCTGTACCTGTGGGAGCCGCGCTTGCCGGCGATGAGGGGCCGCGAAGCGCTGGTCTACAGCCAATAGCTAGCGCCATGTATTCAAAGGGCTATGGCGCTTGGTTGACCCCAGTCAAAGACTATCGGGGTCACCGAAAAACATCTGTATCCGCGAGCGCAACCAACGCTCTGCCGGGTCATTGTCCTGCGCTCCGCGCCAGGCCATGTGCAGTTCGAAACTGCGCACCTCCAGCGGCAAGTCCTCCGCCCGCAGCCCACCCGCTGCGGTCAGCGCATCGGCCGTGTAATCCGGCACCGTGGCCACGATATCGGTGCCCGCCAGCAAGCTCCCCAACCCGTTGAACTGCGGCACCGCCAGCACCACATGACGCTTGCGACCGATTTCCTCCAGGGCTTCGTCGATGAACCCCGACAGGTCACCGGCGAACGACACCAGCGCGTGCGGCCGGGCACAGAAGTCGTCCAGGGTAATGGCGCCGGGAACGCTGTCGGCGCGCAACAGCTTCGGCATGCTGCGGCGCAGCACCTTGCGCTTGGCGTTGGCTGGCAGTTCGCTGGTGTAGCTGACCCCCACCGAGATCTCGCCGGAAGCCAGCAGCGTCGGCATCAGCAGGTAGTTGACCCGGCGCACCACCAGCACGATGCCCGGTGCTTCGGCACGGATACGCTTGAGCAACTGCGGCAGCAGGGCGAACTCGGCGTCGTCCGACAGGCCGATGCGGAACACCGCATTACTGGTGGCCGGGTCGAATTCGGCGGCACGGCTGACGGCGGTGGAAATCGAGTCCAGTGCAGGGGATAGCAGGGCGAAGATCTCATGCGCCCTGGCCGAAGGTTCCATGCTGCGGCCGGTGCGCACGAACAGCGGGTCGTCGAACAGGTTGCGCAGGCGTGACAGGGCCGCACTGATAGCGGGCTGACCGAGGAACAGCTTTTCCGCCGCACGGGTCACACTGCGCTCGTGCATCAGCGTTTCGAACACAATCAGCAGGTTGAGGTCTACGCGACGCAGGTCGTTTCGATTCATCGGGGCGCTTCGCCTGAAAGGGGGCAGGGGTGAATCTTAAGGCCAAAGGCTGGTACCCTGCACGGGTTTACGGGGGCCAATCGCAAGGAAAGTCTGGTGCCCAATCGATGACAAGCATGTCGACTATTAATGACCACTGATGGTCTAACCGGTAAAGCCCGGATAGAGTTCAGGGTAATTAGAGGTTCACAAAGGCGAGGTATGCGATGTCCCGCATGATCCGGTTCCACAAGTTCGGTGCTGCCGATGTGCTCCGTTGCGAGGAGCAGGCCGAACCGTCACCCGCTGTCGACGAGGTGCAAATCCGCGTCGAAGCGGTTGGCGTCAGCTGGTATGACGTGCTCTGGCGGCAGAACCTGGCCCCCTCCCAGGCACGCCTGCCGGCAGGCATCGGCCACGAAATGGCCGGGGTGGTGACTGCGGTTGGCGAAGGTGTCGAGGACATCGTGGTTGGCGACCGGGTGGCGAGTTTCCCGGCCACCAGTGCCAACCAGCACCCGGTTTATGGCGACGTAATCGTACTGCCACGTACCGCCATTACCCGCTACCCGGATGTACTCACACCGATCGAGGCCAGCGTGCATTACACGCCGCTGCTGATCGCCTATTTCGCCTATGTCGACCTGGCCCGGGCCAAGGCCGGGCAAACGGCGCTGGTCACCGACGCCAGCCATTGCGCGGGCCCGGCGTTCGTGCAACTGGGCAAGGCTCTCGGGCTGAAAGTGTTCGCCGCCACCAAGGAAGCGGAACAGCGTGAATACCTGCTGGGCCTGGGGGCTGACAAGGTGATCGTCACCGAAGAGCAGGATTTGCTGCTGCAGGTTGGCAAGTACACCGATGGCCGTGGCGTGGACATGGTCCTCGACGGCATGGGCGGGCCGCAGATGTCGCTGCTGGGCGATGTCCTGGCGCCGCGTGGCAGCCTGGTGCTGTATGGCCTGCAAGGTGGCAACCAGACACCGTTCCCGGCGTGCGCGGCGTTCCAGAAGAACATCCAGTTCTATGTGCATTGCATCGGAAACTTCACTGGCAAGCCGGAGCTGGGTATCAGTCAGGACCAAGTGGCGTTGCAGCGTGCCCTGCGCGATATCAACCAGTTCACGGCCGACCAGTTGCTGACACCGCAGATCATCAAGGTATACCCCTTCGAGCAGGTGGTGGAGGCGCACCGCTACATGGACCAATGCCCGTGCGGCGGGCGTGTGGTGCTGGATATGGCGCAGCACTGAGGGTTGTTCGAATGGTCAGGAAACCCGGGCTTTGCCCCGGGTTTTTTTTGCGCCGTGGAAAATGAGTCAACTATTAAAAACAGAAATTACTTACAGCAACCAGAGAACCGGATTACTTACAAATTGGGCCTCCGTGGCATAACGAAATATCTTGCCAGGTTTTCTGTGTTGAACTATCGCCTTCCTGCGGTCAATGTGTTTTTCCGTTTTCTCTGAATGGTTTTTATACCCTGATCTGTATCTTCTATTCGCTTTCCATCCCTCGATAATGGCCCGATGATAGTTTGCACAAGGAGCGTGGGATGAGCAGGGCTATGCCCGAGCCAGGGCAGTATTTGGTAGCAGTGGACTGGCGTGCTGGTGCGTTCTTTTCGATGGCTTGGCGACAGAGAGTGGTTACGTCATTACTTCCATTTGGTTGTAGGAAATTTCTTCTGGAAACGCCGAGGCATTTGCTCGAGCAATTCACTGTTCGGCTTGCTTGGGTTGCTTGAAGTTGATGAGGTGATTTCGTGACTGCTATTCACGACCAGGCAATGCACTATATCTACCAGCAGGTGCTCGAACGCTTGCTGAGTCACATGTCCCAGGCCCAGCGTGCCTCCTTGCAGTTGCTGATACAACGGTTGCTGGTTGCAGCAGGTGGGCCCGAATACATTGGCACCTTCCGCCTGCTGGTGCTGCAGGGCAGCGACCGCCGTAGTACGCGGCTACTGGCCATGCTGCGTGCCGCGCAGTTGAGCATTGCCCTGCGTGCGCCGGTCACCTTCCAGTTGCGGGTGCTGGTGGTCAGCTTGCCGAGCGCGGACCGCGCTACGCTCGAAGGCCATGAACGCTGCTTCAGTGGCCTGTTCATGCAGGATGATCAACGGGTGCGGCTGGAGATGATCGAGGGGCGCGAGGTAGTGCCGTTCAGCTGTCGGCCTGCGGCTGCAGGCGAGCGGTGGCGGCAAGCGCGGGATGCCATGCTGGTCTTTGGCCACCTGGTCGATGCCACGCCCGAAGCCCTGTTGGGTAGCCGGCTGCATCTGGAGCTGGCCGAAACCGTGGGCCTTGCACTGCGGGACCAGGCGCCTGCCGACGTCCTGGTCACTGCCGTCCCCGCGCGGCAGCGGCGCAAGTATCTGGCCTGGGCCCGGCGCAGCCTGCGCCTGGCAGGCGCGCACGGTTCGCAGCAGGTGCATCAGTGCGTGGCAACGCTGGCCCAGGGGTTGGGCTGGCTGCACGGCACCGTCGACGGGGCGCTGGACGCGCAGGGCGAACCTGCCGCAAGCGTTGTCACGGAAGAGGCGCCGGTGCGGGTGTTTGCCATCGACGACCTGCTACCCCATCTGCTGGATGTGCAACAGCTCGACGTGATGCTCGGCTGTTGTGACGATGGCGCCCGGGATGCCTGGCCGCTGGCGGCGTTCATCGAACCGTCGGCGTTGGTGCAATTGCATGAACTGCACGACTACAGCCTGGAACCACAGGCCGATCGACCTGCCCTAAGCCTGGCTGGCAAGGCTGGCGGCAGTCGCCACGGCGATGTGCAGCCGGTGCAGTTTGGCAAAGCCTACGGTATCAACCAGACCCAACTGGTGTGCGTACTGTTCAGGCCGTTCGCCAGGCAGGGGAGGAACCTCGAGCGGTTCCTGCAGTGTCGGCATGCCGACATGCTGGTGGCGTTGCCCTATCTGCACCGGGCCCTGCAGGGTAAAAGCTGCCCGGAGGCGGTCAAGGACTGGCTGGTCAACACCAGCGGCCTGTCGCTGGGGCAGCTGCGGGCGATCTATGGCGGGCGTTTGCGCCTGACGGCCTGGCGCCTGATGAGCAACCTGGCGCAGCGCGATATCCACCTGCGCTGGGTGCCGCGCTGCGCGGCAGGGCGGTGGCGTGATGTGGCGGGGCAATCCTGATGGCGCGGGCTGTTCGCGGCGAGTTTGCCTATCGCAAGGTGTACCGCTACCTGATAGCGCTGATCGACGAGGCGCCGGCGGCGGGCACATGCCGCTTACCGTCGTTGCGCGCGCTGTCGCGCCGGCTGAGGGTATCGCTGGCCACCGTGCAGAGCGCCTACAACCTGCTGGAAGAGGAGGGCCGGGTACAATGCCTGCCGAGATCGGGTTACTACATACAAGGTGCTGCGACACGTGCAGCTGCGGCCATGCCCCACCAGGCGCCATTGCCGGCGCAGCCAACGCTCGAACGTGCCCTGTTCAGCCATGAACGGCGCCTGGCGCGCCAGCGTGCGCACAGTGCCGCGGGCTGGGCAGAACTCGGCAGCGTCCGTCTGCGCAATGCGCTGGCAGCGCGTTACACCCGTTCCTCCGGCCAGTACTGGCGTGCCGAGGACGTACAACTGGCCCCTGATGTTCCCGCGCTGCTGGAAACATTGCTGGCAGCGCTGGCCTTGCAGGGGGAGACCGTGCTCGTCCATTCGCCCTGCTGTCCGCAATTGCTGCGCGCCCTGGAACGCACCGGCATGCGCGTGCTGGAAGTGCCGGCAGACCCGCGCGGTAACCCGGACCTGCGTACCTTGGCCCGGCTGCTGGAAAGCGAGCCAGTGGGCATGGTGGTCATGCCGTCGTGCCTTGGCATGCCTCAGGGGCGTCTGGTCACGCCACACTGCCAGCAGCAGCTGGGCGAGCTGTTGGCCCGCCACCCGGTGTGGCTGCTGGAAAACGATCTGGACAGTGACCACTGCTACTGCGGGCCCCCGACCAGGCGCCTGCGTGACTGGGCCGACCCGCGCTGGTTGCTGGTAATGGGGGCGTTCGAGGCTGTCATAGGGGCCGAGGCCCCCTATGCCTATGTTCTGGGGCAGGGGGCCGTGCTGGCCGGGGCGTTCGCCGAGCGCGGGTTCCGGCTTGCGCCACTGCGCCTGCAGGCGCTTGCGCAGATGCTGGGCAGGGGTGAGGTCGAGGCGCAACTGGTCCGCTTGCGAACGGACCTGCAACGACGCGCGCAATGCCTGGCGCGTGCGCTGGAGCTGCAATTCGGCCAGCGCGTGGTGCTGGAAATGCCCGAGGGCGGGCAGGCACTCTGGGTGCGTTTTCGCCAGCCGCTGGTCTGGGAAAACATTGTCGCGGCGTTGACTGGCTCGGCACTGCATGCGCTTGCGGGCGGGCAGTTCAGCCTGCAGGGGCGGTATCAGCAGTACCTGGCACTGGTATGGGTTGGCGGGCAGGCGGAGGTCCTGCAACAGGCCGTGGAACGCCTGGCCCAGGCGTTGGAATTGCGCTGCGGGCGGCCCGCCGGGACGGTCGGTCGAGGGGCGCGGGAGCAGTGATGGAACAACGCCGGGCGCTGCGCAGCTGCCGCGCCGCGGGTTGACCGCGGCACGACCTGCGGCACTTGTCAGCCAGTTGATCTGTATGTATAACCAGTGTCCATTCCAGCCGCCTGACCCAGCCCAGTGATCGCCCATTCCGTCGATGACCCGTTCTACTACCTGCACAACTTCCGCCAGGTAATGCAGTGGGTAGAACAACGCTACGCAGACCTGCTCGACGATCAGGACCTGGGTTTCATCCGCGCCTTCAGCCAGCTGGCTGTCCCGGCGCAGGCCCTCATGGTGCGCATGGTCATGCGCAAGGGCGAGCTGTTTCGCAGCGACCGCCTCGACTACGCCGAAATCGGCGACACCGGGCAGGCGCTGCAGCCGTTGCTGGCCCTCGGCTGGGTGCAGGAGCCCGGGCAACTGGCGCTGGAACAGCTGTTCACCCTGTTGCGCAAGGACGAACTTGCCCGCTGTTTTGCCCGGTACCTGAGCCGTCCGCGTGCCGCCAAGCATGAACTGCTGGCACAGCTGCAACCGCTGGGCCTGCAAGCCCGGGCACTGACCGAGTGGTTCCCCGACAGTGGCGTGCGCATCCTGCAGTGGTGCCAGCAGCCCTTGTGTGACCGCATGCGCCTGCTGTTTTTCGGCAACCTTCACCAGGACTGGTCTGACTTCGTCCTCGCCGACCTGGGCTTGTTGCGCTATGAGCAGGTGCCATTCAGCAACGATTCGCGAGCCTTGCAGAAACGCGCCGAAGTCGACCTGGCCATGGCCTTGCACCAGTGCGCAGAGCGTCTGGAGCAGGGCGACGACCCGGGGGCGATCCTCACCGCCTTGCACGGCCTGCACAGCGACAACCCGTGGCTGGCCCGGCGTCATGCGCGCCTGCAATTCGCCCTGGGCCAGCAGTGCGAGCGCCAGGGCGACTGGGTGCAGGCCATGGCTGTCTACGCGCAATGCCAGCATGCCCAGGCGCGCATCCGCCAGGTGCGGGTGCTGGAGCGCAGCGAGCAGTGGTCCGAGGCGCATGCCCTGGCGCTGCACATGGCGGCGACACCGGCCAACGCACTGGAAGTGCAGGCGCTGGAGCGCATGTTGCCACGCCTGGCACGCAAGCTCGGCGGCCCGCCACAGCCACGCCGGCGTGAGGCTGCCCTTGAACTTATCGAGCTGGAACTACCACGCGAACACGCCGCACTGGGGGTGGAGGAGGCCGTGCGCCAGCATCTGGCCGAGGACGGTGGACCGGTGCATTACGTGGAGAACACGCTGTTCAACAGCCTGTTCGGCCTGCTCTGCTGGGAGGCGATCTTCGCCCCGGTGCCTGGCGCGTTCTTCCACCCGTTCCAGGCTGCGCCCCAGGACCTGCATGACAGCGACTTCCAGCTACGGCGCAGCACACTGTTCGAACGTTGCCTGGGGCGGCTTGACGACGGTAGCCATCACCAGGCCATTCTCGACTGCTATGCCGCCAAGCAAGGCTTGCAATCGCCCTTCGTGTTCTGGTCCATGCTCAGCGAGGCGCTGCTTGAACAGGCGCTGGCCTGCCTGCCCGCAGTGCATCTGAAGCAGTGTTTCCTGCGCCTGTTGCAGGACATCCGCAACAACCGCGCCGGCATGCCCGACCTGATCCAGTTCTGGCCCGGGGAGGGCCGCTATCGCATGGTCGAGGTCAAGGGCCCCGGCGACCGCCTGCAGGACAACCAGCTGCGCTGGCTGGCGTTCTGCCGGGCGCACGGCCTGCCTGTCGCGGTATGCCATGTGCGCTGGAGCGATACGCCGTGAGTTACAGCGTGGCGGTGCGCGCCCTGTGCGAATTCAGCGCCAAGGTCGGCGACCTGGACCTGCGCTTTACACCATCGCCCACCGCCCAGGAGGGGATCGAGGGGCATCGGCGGGTCGTGGCACGGCGCGCTGCGGGCTACGAGTCGGAAATCGCCCTGGAAGGGCACTTCGAAACCCTGAAGGTGCGTGGCCGCGCCGATGGTTATGACCCTGCCTGCAATCGCCTCGAAGAGATCAAGACCCACCGAGGCGACCTGGCGCGCCAGCCGGCCAACCATCGCCAGTTGCACTGGGCACAGGCCAAGGTCTACGGCTGGTTGATGTGCCAGGCACGGCAACTGTCGGCCATCGAGGTGGCACTGGTATACCTGGACGTGGACACCGACGGCCAGACGCTGGTCAGCGAGCACTGCACCGCCGCCGAACTGCAAGCCTTCTTCGAAACCCAGTGCCAACGCTTCCTGGTTTGGGCACACCGGCAGGAGCAGCGCCTGGCCGAGCGTAACCAGGGCCTGCAGGCGCTCGGCTTCCCGTATCCGGCGTTTCGCCAGGGGCAGCGCCAATTGGCAGAAACCCTGTACAAGGCGGTGAGCACTGGCCGTTGCCTGATGGCCCAGGCCAGCACCGGCATCGGCAAGACCCTCGGCACCTTGTTCCCGCTGCTCAAGGCCATGGCGCCGCAGCAACTGGACAAGCTGTTCTTCCTCACGGCCAAGACGCCAGGCCGGGCCCTGGCCCTGGATGCCATGCAGCAGATCACCGAGGCCACGCCGCAACCGGCCCTGCGCACCCTGGAACTGATCGCCCGCGACAAGGCCTGCGAATACCCGGAAAAGGCCTGCCACGGCGAGTCCTGCCCGTTGGCGGCGGGCTTCTACGACCGCCTGCCCGCCGCGCGCGAAGCAGCGGCCGCGTTGCCGCTGCTCGACCGCGCACAGCTGCGTGACGTGGCCCTGGCGCACCAGGTGTGCCCGTACTACCTGGGCCAGGAAATGGCGCGCTGGGTCGACGTGCTGGTAGCGGACTACAACTATTATTTCGATGCCCACGCCTTGCTGTTCGGCCTGACCCAGGCCAACCAGTGGCGCGTAGCGGTGCTGGTGGACGAGGCGCACAACCTGGTCGAGCGCGGGCGTGGCATGTACAGCGCCAGCCTCGACCAGGCCCAGTTGCTGGCACTGCGTCAGAGCAAGCCGCCTGGGCTGGTCAGTGCGCTGGACCGCTTGAACCGGCAGTGGAACGCGCTATACAAGGAGCAGCGGGCGCCTTACCAGGCCAGCGACGCGCTGCCGGATGGGCTGTTGCGCGCACTGCAGCAGTGCATCGGGCTGATCCAGGAGCAGATGAACCAGGCACCTGGGCAAATCGACCCGCAAGTACTGCAGTTCTTTTACCAGGCCTTGCAGTTCAGCCGGGTCGCCGAACTGTTCGACGAGCATTTCCTGTTCGACATCAGCCAGCGCCAGGGGCCGCGCAAGCGGCGGCTGGCCAGCCTGAGCCTGCGCAACGTCAACCCGGCGCGCCTGCTGGCCCCGCGCATGCAGGCGGCGCGCAGTGTGACGCTGTTTTCCGCCACGCTGAGCCCGCGGCATTTCTACAGCGACCTGCTGGGCATGCCGGCAAATACCGCCTGGCTGGAGGTGGCGGCGCCGTTCCGCGCCGAACAGCTGCAAGTCCGTATCGCCAGCCAGGTGTCCACCCGCTACCAGCAACGCCAGGCCTCGCTGGCGCCGATCGTCGCGCTGATTGCCGAACAGTATGCGCGGATGCCCGGTAACTACCTGGCGTTCTTCAGCAGTTTCGAGTACCTGCAGCAGGTGGCCACACTGCTGGCCGAGCAGCATGCGAGGATTCCCTCGTGGCGCCAGGAGCCCGGTATGGACGAAGCCGCCCGCCAGGGCTTTCTCGACCGCTTTGTGGCGGATGGCCGTGGCGTCGGTTTTGCCGTCCTGGGTGGTGCCTTCGGTGAGGGCGTGGACTTGCCCGGCACGCGGCTGATCGGCGCGTTCGTCGCCACGCTCGGGCTGCCGCAGGTAAACCCAGTCAATGAACAGTTCAAGCAGCGCCTGGGCCGGCAGTTCGGTGCGGGCTTCGATTACGCCTACCTCTATCCGGGTGTACGCAAGGTCATTCAGGCAGCGGGCCGGGTTATCCGCGGTGACCAGGACCGAGGCGTGCTGGTGCTGATCGACGAACGTTTCGCCGAGCCCCGGGTTCAGCAGATGTTCCCGGGATGGTGGCCAGTGGCCGAGCAGCTGAGTGCTGGTTAGCCCGCATGCATCGCTTGGGCATCCCGGTTGGTTCGGTCAGGAGGCTGCATTTGGGGTAAGATCACGATCCGTGCCAGCTGCAAACCCCTTTCATATCAAGGTGATGGCATTGTCTCAGGGTGATGATGCGATGCCTGCGGCACTATCATGTCGTCTCCTATGTCTGTCGTTTTGGCTTGCTTCAGGGGCTGGTGCGGTCCGCCGTTGCCAACGCTTCGTTACAGGATTCACGTTTTGTCCGATCTCTCGAAAAACCCGCTGCTGCAGTACATGGCCCGCCTGGCCCCATCCAGCCAGCAAACCATGCGCTACATTCTTCAGGACGCTGCCGATCGACTGGGTTTTGTCGACTGCAATATCGTTGATGTGCCCTGGCACCGGCTCGAGCCCGGCCATGTGATCGCCCTGGTCGCGGCGCTGCGCGCCGATGGTTACGCGCCCAACAGCTCGTCGCTGTACGTCAATGCCATTCGCGGGGTGGTGAACGAAGCCTGGCGTCAGGGGCTGATCGAACATGAACAGTTGTTGCGCATTCGCGAGGTCAAGCCGGACAGTGGCAGCCGCCTGCCACCGGGGCGCAACCTGCGGCGTAGCCTGATTCGCGAGCTGATGGATGTATGCGCGGCCGACCCCCGGCCACAGGGCGTACGGGATGCGGCGATCATTGCCCTGCTTTACGGTACCGGCATGCGCAAGTCCGAATCGGTGGACATCGATCTCGGCCAGGTCGATTTCGAGGCGCGTAGCCTGCAGGTGCTGGGCAAGGGCAACCGCCAACTGATCAAGTACGCGCCGCCATGGGCGTTCGAGAAGTTGCAGGCGTGGCTCGACCTGCGCCGCCAGGACCTGCCGGCAGGCGCCGAGGACGACCCGTTCCTGTTCAACCGCATCCGCCGTGGCAGCCACATCACCCGGGCGCGTATCACCAAGCACGCCATCTATTACATCGCACGCCAGCGCGGTGCCCAGGTAGGGGTGAAGATCATGCCACATGACTTCCGCCGGGCATTCATTACCCGGGTGATCGAAGAGCACGACCTGTCGATTGCGCAGAAACTCGCGCACCACGCCAATATCCAGACCACGGCCATCTATGACCGGCGTGATGACAACGAGCGTCGGCGCGCGGTGGACCGCTTCGACTACTGAGCACCTGAACAGGGCCCGATCACGCCCCTGCTTTGTGCGCCAACCTCCCGTATGCCCGAAACCCGATCAGCTGGCACGGATGTTTCATCTTCGTTCACCTGCGAAGTTGGCCCACAACCTGCTATATCCAGCCTGCGAATTTGATCGAGTGGTCAGGCCGCGCGCGCCCCAGGCGTGCATGCCTGACCCTCTAAACGGCCAGCAGGCCACGGATTTCAGGGGCCGCAGGATGTCGCTCGCGGAGCAGATCGAACAAACACTAGACGACACTGGCTGGAGCGCCTACCTGCAGTTGCGCTTCGTCAGGCGCGACACGGTGACCCGCCTTGGTGCGTGGCGGCATTCCGGACCTCTTCTGGTGCAGCGGCCTTTCTATCCGGAAGGTGCGCCGTGCCATGTCTACGTGCTGCACCCACCCGGCGGCATCGTCGGCGGCGACCGCCTGGAACTGGACATCCAGCTGGAGCCGGGCAGCCACGCGCTGCTGACCATGCCCGGCGCGAGCAAGTTCTACCGCAGCATCGGCCCGACCGCGCGGCTGGCCCAGCGCTTTCACCTGGCCGCCGGCAGCACCCTGGAGTGGCTGCCGCAGGACAGCATATTCTTCTCCGGCGCCCGCGCCAGCCTCGACAGCCGTTTCATCCTCGAGCCGGGGGCACGCCTGCTGGCCTGGGAAACCCTATGTCTGGGGCGCCCGGTGATGAGCGAGCGTTTTGACCAAGGTGCCGTCGACAGCCGCCTGCACATCGAACTGCCCGACGAAGTGGGCCTGCACGAGCGCCTGCGTGTCGAAGGCGGGCGCCTGGAGAAGCTTGGCGGGCACCCGCTGCTGGCCACCTTTTGCGCTGCACCTGCCGACCAGGCCGTCCTGGGGCAGGTTCGCCCGCTGCTCGAACAACTGGGCAACCCGGCCGGCGCGACCCTGCTCGGGTCGTTGCTGGTGATACGTCTGCTCGACCATGACAACCAACACCTGCAACGCACCCTGCAACGCCTGTGGCATGTGCTGCGCCCGGCTGTCCTTGGCCTGCCTGCCTGCCCCCCGCGTATCTGGGCCACCTGAGAGAGCGCCATGGAGCTTACCCCGAGAGAGAAAGACAAACTGCTGCTGTTTACCGCCGCGTTGCTGGCGGAGCGGCGCCTGGCCCGTGGCTTGAAGCTCAACTACCCGGAAGCGGTAGCGCTGATCAGTGCCGCAGTGCTCGAAGGCGCTCGCGATGGCCGCAGCGTAGCCGAACTGATGAGCCTGGGGCGCGAAGTGCTGACCCGTGAGCAGGTGATGCCGGGCATTGCCGAAATGCTCCACGACGTGCAGGTCGAAGCGACCTTCCCGGATGGCACCAAGCTGGTGACCGTGCATGACCCCATCGTCTGAAATAGCCAAGGAGCCCTGCATGATCCCAGGTGAAATCCAGGTCGCCGACGGCGACATCGAGCTGAACAGCGGCCGCGCGACGGTCAGCGTCAGCGTGGCCAACCATGGCGACCGGCCGGTGCAGGTCGGCTCGCACTATCACTTTTATGAAGTCAACCAGGCGCTGGTGTTCGACCGCGCGCCGACCCTGGGCTTTCGCCTGGACATTGCCGCCGGCACCGCGGTGCGCTTCGAGCCGGGGCAGGCGCGCACCGTGCAACTGGTGGCCTACGCCGGCAAGCGCGAGGTATTTGGTTTCCAGGGCAAGGTGATGGGTGCGCTGGAGGGCAAGGCATGAGCCGTATTTCACGCCGGGCCTATGCCGACATGTTCGGCCCCACCGTGGGCGACCGCGTGCGCCTGGCCGACACCGCGCTGTGGGTCGAGGTCGAGCAGGATTTCACGGTCTATGGCGAAGAGGTCAAGTTCGGTGGCGGCAAGGTCATCCGCGACGGCATGGGGCAGGGCCAGATGCTGGCTGCCGAGGCCATGGACCTGGTGCTGACCAACGCCCTGATCATTGACCACTGGGGTATCGTCAAAGCCGATATCGGTATCAAGCGCGGGCGCATCGCGGTGATCGGCAAGGCTGGCAACCCCGATGTGCAGCCGGGCGTCACTGTGCCGGTGGGGCCGGGTACCGAGGTGATCGCGGCCGAAGGCAAGATCGTCACCGCAGGCGGCGTCGATTCACATATCCACTTCATCTGCCCGCAGCAAGTGGACGAGGCGCTGAACAGCGGCGTGACCACCTTCATTGGCGGTGGCACCGGCCCAGCCACCGGCACCAACGCCACCACTTGTACCCCCGGCCCCTGGTACCTGGCGCGCATGCTCCAGGCCGCCGACAGCCTGCCGATCAACATCGGCTTGCTCGGCAAGGGCAATGCTTCGCGGCCCGAAGCGCTGCGCGAGCAGATAGCCGCCGGCGCCGTGGGCCTGAAACTGCACGAAGACTGGGGCTCGACACCGGCGGCCATCGACTGCTGCCTGGGGGTTGCCGAGGAAATGGACATCCAGGTGGCGATTCACACCGACACACTGAACGAATCCGGCTGCATTGAAGACACCCTGGCGGCGATCGGCGAACGCACCATCCATACCTTCCACACCGAAGGGGCTGGCGGCGGGCATGCGCCGGACATCATCCGCGCGGCGGGGCAGGCCAACGTGTTGCCGTCCTCGACCAACCCGACCCTGCCGTACACGGTCAATACCGTGGACGAGCACCTGGACATGCTCATGGTCTGCCACCACCTGGACCCGAGCATCGCCGAGGACGTGGCCTTTGCCGAGTCGCGCATCCGCCGCGAGACCATTGCCGCAGAAGACATCCTGCACGACATGGGCGCCTTTGCCATGACGTCCTCCGACTCACAGGCCATGGGCAGGGTGGGCGAGGTGGTGCTGCGTACCTGGCAGGTCGCCCACCAGATGAAGCTGCGCCGTGGGCCACTGGCGCCGGACACCAGCTACAGCGATAACTTCCGGGTCAAGCGCTACATCGCCAAGTACACCATCAACCCGGCGCTGACCCATGGCATCGGCCATGAAGTGGGCTCGGTGGAAGCGGGCAAGCTGGCCGACCTGGTGCTGTGGTCGCCGGCATTCTTTGCGGTCAAGCCGGCGCTGGTGATCAAGGGTGGGATGATCGTCACCGCCCCCATGGGCGACATCAACGGCTCCATTCCCACGCCACAACCGGTGCACTACCGGCCGATGTTCGGCGCCCTGGGCGCGGCGCGGCATGCCACGCGCATGACCTTCCTGCCGCAGGCGGCGATGGACCGCGGCCTGGCCGAGCAACTCAACCTGCGCAGCCTGATCGGCGTGGCGCAGGGCTGCCGTCGGGTGCGCAAGCCCGACATGCTCCACAACACCCTGCAACCGCTGATCGAAGTCGACGCGCAGACCTACCAGGTGCGTGCCGATGGCGAACTGCTGGTGTGCGAGCCGGCCCGCGAACTGCCGCTGGCCCAGCGCTATTTCCTGTTCTGAAGGAGGAACGATGATTGTCTTGACCCGCCGAATCAACGACCCCGGCACGCACGGCGAAACCGGCAGCGTCACCCTTGATGTGGACAGCCGGATCAAGAGCCGCCTGCGGGTAACCCTCGACGATGGCCGCGAAGCCGGGCTGATGCTTGAGCGCGGCCACCTGCTACGCGGCGGCGAACTGCTGGGCGACGCCGAGGGCACCCAGCTGATCCGCGTGCTGGCGGCGCCGGAGGCTGTGTCCACGGTGCGCTGCGCCGACCCGCACCTGCTGGCGCGCGCTGCCTATCACCTGGGCAACCGCCATGTGCCGTTGCAGATCGAACCCGGCCTGTTGCGCTTCCAGCACGACCATGTGCTCGACGACATGCTGCGTGGCCTGGGCCTGACGGTGGAGGCCGAGCAAGCGCCGTTCGAGCCGGAGGCGGGGGCCTATCAGAGCGCATCGCATAACCATAGTCATGGCCATAGCCATGGTCATGCGCACGATCACCCGTTCGTGCGCTTGCCCGCCCATTCCTGAACTGCCTGGAGCAACCAATGAAAAAGACGTTCGCCCTGTTTCTGCTGATGCTGGCGCTGCCGGCTTTCGCCCACCCGGGCCACGACAGCCAGCCGCTTCAGGATGGCTTGCTGCACCCGCTGACCGGTCTTGACCACCTGCTGATGTTGCTCGGCACCGGCGTACTTGCCGCGTTGACCCGGCGCAGCCTGGCGCTGCCTGCGGCTACCCTGGTGGCCATGTTCGGCGGTGCGCTGTGTGGTCATCTGTTCGGCGACGTATTGGGCATGGAAACCCTGATCGCCGTGTCGCTGCTGGTGGCTGCAGCGGCCGTGTTGCTACCCGCTCGGCAACTGCTGCTGGCCATGGCCATGCCGGTGTTCGCCCTGTTCCATGGCTGGGCCCATGGCGTGGAAGCGACGCCAAGCGCGTTCTGGCAGTTCAGCGCCGGCTTTGTCGCCGTCAGCGGGTTGCTGCTGGCGGTCGGCTTTGCCGTCGGTTGCCTGTTGCGCCGCCACAGCGGCTTGCAGAAAGCCTTTGGCGGTGGCCTGCTGGCCGGCGCCGCACTGGTACTGGCCGGTTGATGGACAGCGACCTGGCGTTGCTGCGCCTGCTGCAGCTGGCCAGCCCGGGCTTGCCGGTGGGCGGCTTCACCTACTCGCAAGGCCTGGAGTGGGCGGTCGAGGCGGGTTGGGTCCGGGGCGTGGACGGTTTCGCCGCATGGCAGCGTGAACAGATCGACGACACCCTGGCCGGCCTCGACTGGCCGGTACTGGCCCGCCTGTATCGCGCCTGCCAGGCCGAGGACGCCCTGGCCTTCGGCCACTGGAGCCGGTTCCTGCTGGCCAACCGCGAAACCGCCGAGCTGCGCCTGGAAGAACAGCAACGCGGTGCGGCGTTGGCACGGCTGCTCGACGGCTGGCAGCTGGGCCAGGATCCAGCCTGGCGTGCCAGCCTTGAGCTTACCCAGCTGGGCGGCATGGCCTGGCTGGCCGCGCACTGGGCAATCCCGCTGCGCCAATTGGCCTTGGGCCATGCCTTTGCCTGGTTGGAGGGCGCGGTAATGGCCGGGGTCAAGCTGGTGCCGTTCGGCCAGCAGGCTGCCCAGACCTTGCTACGCGAACTGGGCGCAGGCTTGCCGGCCGCCCTTGACCAGGCCTTGGCCCTGGGCGATGACCAGCTCGGCAGTGGCTTGCCGATGTTGGCCATTGCCTCGTCGCGTCACGAAACCCAATACACCCGTTTGTTCCGCTCTTGAGGACTGCCTGCATGCAAAGCTATCAACAACCCCTGCGCGTCGGTGTCGGCGGCCCGGTCGGCTCCGGCAAGACCGCATTGCTCGAGGCCTTGTGCAAGGCCATGCGTGACCACTACCAGATCGCGGTAGTGACCAACGACATCTACACCAAGGAAGACCAGCGCATCCTTACCGAAGCCGGTGCCCTCGAGCCGGAGCGCATTGTCGGCGTGGAAACCGGCGGCTGCCCGCACACGGCGATACGTGAGGACGCCTCGATGAACCTGGCGGCGGTCGAAGCACTGGCGCGCAGGTTTGGCAACCTGGAGGTGATTTTCGTCGAAAGTGGCGGTGACAACCTCAGCGCCACGTTCAGCCCGGAGCTGGCCGACCTGACTATCTACGTGATCGACGTGGCTGAGGGCGAGAAGATACCGCGCAAGGGTGGCCCCGGGATCACCAAGTCGGACTTCCTGGTCATCAACAAGACCGACCTGGCGCCTTATGTGGGCGCCTCGCTGGAGGTGATGGCGCGCGATACCCAGCGCATGCGCCCGCAGCGGCCGTGGACCTTCAGTAACCTCAAGAAGGGCGAGGGGCTGCAGGCGGTGATCGATTTCATCGTCGAGCGCGGCATGCTGGGCGTGCGCGCGTGATGTGACAGCTTGTAGGGGCGACCTCGTGTCGCGCAAGGCCGCTCCTGCCAGCGCTGCGCTCGGCTTGGGTCATTCGTGGCAGCAATGGCCTGGCTCTGCCTGCCCTTGATAGCGGTCATGGTGCCGTACCCAGTCCATGGTCCCGCCTTCGTTGCGCCCCAGTGGCGCGATGTCGAGGAAGTTGTAGGTATTGACCAGGATATCCAGCCCGCGCGCATAGGTGGAGTAGGTGTGGTACACACTGCCATCCGGCTCCCGGTAGAACGCGCTCAGCCCGGGCAACTCGCTTTCCTCACCGTCATACGGCGCGTAGTTGTACTGGCGCTGGCCTTCGCGGCCAACACTCACCCCGAAGTCTTCGTTGAAGCTGCTGCCGTGTGCTGAATACCAGGCAAAACGCCAGCCCATGCGCTGGCGGAACGCCTGGAATTGCGCATACGGTGCCCGCGACACTGCTACCAGCGACACGTCATGGTGCGCCAGGTGCAGGTTGGCGCCATCAAAATGGTCGGCGAGGAACGAGCAGCCGGGGCAGCCTTCGGTCCAGCCCTCTGCGAACATGAAGTGGTAGATCAACAGCTGGCTGCGACCGGCAAACAGGCCAGCCAGGTCCAGTTCGCCATCGGGCCCTTGGAAGCGATAGTCCTGCTCGACCTTTACCCAGGGCAAGGCGCGACGCGCTGCGGCCAGCGCGTCGCGGTGGTGGGTAAAGGCCTTTTCGTGCAGCCACAGCTGCTGGCGGGCCGCCAGCCACTGGCTGCGGGAAACCACCGGGTGCCTGCTTTCGCTGGTGCTCATGGTGCTGTCTCCGCTCTAGGGGTTCACACACTGGTCGAGCACCGGTGGCCAGAATCGACAGGCAATACTGGCAGCCCGATGAGCGGCATCGTCAGTCATCCCGAATGGGCAATATGCCCGTCGGCCATTTCCTCCGTGACGTCATCTTCGCCGGGCAGCGCAGTAACCACGCTGAAGTCGCTCACTTCCACCTGGCCACCGCCATAGCCCAGCAAGTGGAAGGAAAACGCCTTGCGTGCGGTCGGGTTGTCAAAGCCGAACTCCATTTCCAATGGCTCATCGGCGGTGACTTTCATCTGCTCAGGCAAGCCCAGCGGGACGTCCTGTTCCGACTGCTTGGCCTTGAGCTGGATATAGGCGGCGCGCTTTGGGTCCAGCGAGCGTACCTTGACCCGCACGCGGGTGTGCGTGCCCTCGGGCATTTCCAGGTACTGCGCACCGATCAGGTTGTCAGCCCAGTCATCCTGGATACGCTTGCGCAGGCGGATCGGCGATGGGCCACCGAACTGGTAGCGCAGGTTCAGCGGTGTGTGTTGCAGGGATTGGTCGAGCACCCCGGCCAGCGCTGCGATCTGCTGGCCGATCAGGCTGTCGCCCGGGCCAAGGTAGCGTGCCCGGTCGGCGATGAAACCCTCGCTGGCATAACGCCGGCAGCGCTGCTGGAAGTCACATTCGGTGAACACACCTTGGCCGTCGTGATAGCGCAGCATGCTGTTGGTGTACGAGATCATTTCGCGACCGCTGTCATAGTCGCGGTACAGCGAGCGCCCACCCAGCGCCATGGGAATGGGCAGGGCAAAGTAGTCCAGCAGCGAGGTCGCCAGGTCGACATGGCCGTAGGTGCCACGCTTGATCCGTGGCAACTGCGCCTGATCAGGCGCCAGGGTGAGGTTGAAGCCCCACGACGAGGCCAGGCGCACGCCATCGATGCCATGGGATTCATCGGAGGTGATCACCACCAGGGTATCCTTGAGCACGCCTTGGCGCTCGAGGCTGTCGAGGAAGGCACCCAGCGCGTCATCGAGGTAGGCGACGGCCGCCTGTTTCGGTGTGTCGTAGCGCTCGAGGTATTTGTCAGGTGCCGAGTACGGCTGGTGGGTGCCCACGGTGAGCAGGGTCAGCATCCAGGGCTTGTCCTGTTTCTGCAACTGGTCGACATAGCCCAGCGCACCTTCGAAGAAGGCCCGGTCGTCCTTGCCCCAGGGAAACTCCAGGTAGTTGCTGTTGCGGAACCATTCAACGCCATGCACTGCATCAAAGCCGATGTGCGGCATGATGCGGTCCTTGGCCATGAAACGCAGGCCGGCCCCCTGCAGGTAGTGAGTGGTGAAGCCGGCCTGGCGCAGCTGCGCCGGCAGGCAGGCCTGGTTGCGTTCGTTCTGGGTCAGCAGCTCGACCCCCTTGGGCGTGCCGTTGGCCAGCTTGTCGTAATCACCACAAAGCATGGCATAGAGGCCACGGATGGTCTGATGGGTATGCAGCACGTAGTCCGGGGTGTTCATGCCGCGTTCGGCCCACTGGCTGAGCCTGGGCATCAGCTCTGTGTCGAAGCGGCTATGCAGGGCCTGGCGGTTAGGCCGCAGGTAGGCACCGGGGATACCTTCCACGGTGATTAGCAGCAGGTTGCGGGCCGTGCCCGGCCCGGCGAGCAGGCGCTGGCCATGCAGGTCGGATTGGGTCAGGCCACTGCTGGCCAGCGGCGTGAAGGTTTGGGTCTGGCCCGTCCAGCCCTCGACGTGGCGCTGCAGATCGCCGGCGGCGGCCGACATCAGTTGATGGGGGAGGTTGTACAGCCGCCATTGCTCGGCGTCGGCAGGCGCCAGGTGTTGGCTGCCCCAATGGCCAGCGATCAGCAGCAGCGGAATGGCCCAGGCCTTGCGTGGCAGCGGCTGGCTGGGTTGGTTGCGGTGGCGCCAGGTGCTGGCCAGCCAGGCCAGCAGGCCGATGCCCAGCGCCCAGGGCAGCCAGGCATGGGCCAGGCCACCGCCAGTCGAATTCTCCATGAACTGCGGGTCGGCCAGGTAGGCCAGGTCGGCGCTGGTAGGCAACCTGCCTACCGCGCTCACCAGTTCAGCCGAGGCCACCCACAAGGCGGCCCATGCCAGCAGCACGGGTAAGGCCAGCCACCAGGGCCGGCGGTGCAGCAGCAATACCAGCAGGCTGCCGAGGGCCATGTCGGACAGGTAACCGAGCGGGTTGGACCAACCCAGCATGGCGCGCGTACCCAGTGGGATCACCAGGACCAGAGTTGCCAGTGCGGCAAGCCGGGTAGGTAGGTGGTCTGACAGGTTCTTCACAAAAAATTCCCTTTTGCCATCAAAACGTCATACATCTGTGCTGGATGATAACAGCCTGGGCCAGGGAACACGTTTCGCTACACGGCTGGTAACCAAAGTCCGGGCCGCGCGCACCGGCCCGGACAATGGCAAGTATCAGAAGTAGTAGGGGAATTTCAGGCTGAAGGAAAAGTCTGGCGCATCGTCGGTCAGACCGATGGACAGGTTGGGCACGATGGTCAGGTTGTCGGTGGCGGCGAAGGTCATGCCGATGTTGAAGTTGGCGGCGTTGTAGTCGCTGTTGGAGATCGACTGCCAGTCGCCGCCATCCGGTTTGATCTTGCTCTTGCTGGCGAACTGGTCGGACACCGAGAACGACATGCTCATCTTCTCGTTGAGGGCAAAGGCGATACCGCCGCCGATCTGCCACGAGTTGCCCAGCTTTACGTCACCCGGGACTTTGCTGTTGACCTGCGGGCTGATGTCGCTGAACGAGTCTTGCATGTTGTAGGTGTAGGACAGGCTGCCGAACAGCACGGCGGGGTCGAAGGTCTTGACCAGCGAGATGCCCGGGGTGATCGCCCAGACGCCGTTGCCGGTCGGCAGGCTCTCGGGTACCGACAGGTTGTCGTTGCCGGGCACTTCGCGCAGCTTGATGCCATACGGGTCCTTGCCGGTCGGGGCCTTGATGCGCAGGGTTGCCACGGCATCGGGCCAGGTCTCGTCTTCGTCGAGGAACTTGTAGGCGATGCCGACGTTGATATCGCCGATTTCCGGGTCGCGCGTCACGGTTTCATCCGAAGTGCTCGCCCCGGCACCACCCGCACCACCGGAGGAGTAGGTGGACTGGCGGTAGACCACCGGGACGTTGATATCAAACTGCCAACGTTGGTCCAGGTTGTAGCGCGCTGTCATGTCCAGGGTCCAGTTGTCGGCCTTGATCCGGTCGAGGTTGATACTGCCCAGGAAAATCGAGTCCAGCGCCAGGAAACCGTTGAGCACCAGCGCCCGGGTGTCGTAGTGGGTATAGGTAAGACCGGTTTCGAAGCTGAACTTGCCACCGCCAAAAAAGCCGCTGGCCTCGTCATACAGGTTGGATACACTCTGCGCCGGCTCGGAATCGGCCGTCAGCGCCTGGCCGTACGAACTGCCGGTGGTACCCGGCGCGCCGGAGGCGACGGTTTGCCCGCCTTTGACCCCTTCGGCAGGGGATTTGACAAGGCGTTTTGGCGGGGGCGCTGCAGGGGTTTCCTCAACCTGGCGCACGCGCTGCTCCAGCACCATCAGCGCTTGCTGCTGGGCTTCGTAGCGGCGCTTCAATTCGATAAGTTCCTGCTTGAGGGCCTCGACCTCTGGGTCGGCAGCTGCATAGAGGAAGGTGGCCGGGGCCAGGCTGGTCAAACATACAAAAGCTTTGAGCGTTAACGATCGGTGCATGGAATTGCCGTCCCTGCCGACTACTTTTGATGGAACTGAGCGTAGATCAATATCCAAAAGTACGAAGACCTTTCAGCTGGTCGAGGCTGCCGTTCAGCGAAGCCGCTGTCGGCACGCTTTCGCGCATGACCACGTTGAGTGAGGTGATGTTGTTGACGCGGTTGCCGCTGCCCAGCAGCGTCGAGTTCTGCATCAGGCCGCCCTGGGCCAGGCGCTGCATGCTGCTACCCTGGTTATTGCTGGCGTTGATGGTGAACTGCACACCCATACCGCTGGCGGAAACGCTAAGCGCACCTGCGCCGTTTTCGCCGGTCAGCGTCTGGCCGGTGCCCAGCGCCTGGCCCTGCGGTTGCGCGGTGGGCGCCTGGCTGGCCTTGGTCACATTGATGTCGACGTTGTTGTAGGCGGTATTGTTGTCGCCCGCCGCGCGGACCACCTGGGTGACACCCTCGGTGGTGGCAAGCCCGGCACCACCCGTCACGGTACCATTGCCGGCAGCAGGGGCCCCGGCTGACGCCGTGCCGCCGCCTTGTTCGTCGATCATCGACACATAGAATTGCGGCTTGATGGTCGACTGCTGTACCTGCAGGGTGCTGGTCGCGCCGATCACGTCGCCATGGGCATTCTGCCAGGTGCTGGTCATGACGATGCCGAAACTGACGATGCGCCCCGGCATCACATAACGGCCACGCAAACTCGCCAGCTCATGGTCCTTCAGTTCGACGGGCCTGAAGGATTCGGCCTGGATGGGCAGGCTGGCTGTCAGACACGCCATGGCCAGCCACAATGGATTCCTCATGCTTGCTCCCCGGAGCGTCAATGCCCCTTGTCGTTCGACGAGTCGTTAGAAGAAATCGCTCTTGATGAAACCGAAGTCCAGCAGCTCGGCATCCTGCACCGGGGTGAAGTCGTTCACCCGGCCCTTGGCGGTCAGTGGCAGGGGCGGGTCGAGCAAGACGTTGTTCTTGTCGTAGCCTTGGCCGATCACGGCGAAGATGATGCCGTTCCAGCCTTTGAGAAAATCGTCGACCTTGTAGCGTTTGTGGCCCAGCACCGGGTCACCGACATACACCCAGCCCTTGTCGACTTTCTGCATGACCACGAAGTGTTTGTAGCCGCGTACATCCATCAGTACCACGACCGGGATGCGCACGCTGTGCAGGGTCTCGGGCGCCACCCGGTAGCCGCGGGCACGCATGCCGAGGCTTTCCACGTAGCGTTTCATGTCGAGCATCGAGAAGCCTTGCGTGCGCACCAGGTCCTGGTCGGCGTGGGCCAGCATGCCTTCGATGATCTGTTGCTCGTCCACATCCAGCCAGTAAGCCTGGCGCAGGATGGTGGCCAGGGCGGCGGCGCCGCAGCTGAAGTCGGTTTTCTGTTGCACCAGGTCGGCAAACTTGCGCTCGCGCACACTCTGGACGGGTTTGAATACCACCGCGCCGCCCGGCAGGACGGACAGCGGCATTTGTGCAGCCTCGCTCACGCTGGCCAGGCACAGCAGACACGCCAAGGCGATAATACGCATGATCGGATGCCTTCCCTTCGTCTTCTGGAAAGGCCCCCCGAAGGGGGCCTCAAGCACAGCGATCAGAACGAGGTGTTGGAAATGGCCAGCGAGTTGCTTTGCTGGTTGCCCACCCCAGCCGCCACGTTCACGCCCAGGTTGCCGCTGCCGCCATTCACCGAACCGCTAAGGGTTGCAGTGTTGGTGACAGGGTTGGCCCAGCCGGTCGGGGTCAGCACTTGGAAGGACACGGTATTGCTCAAGTCGTAGGCACTGCTTTCGCTGTAGCTCTTCGACACGTCGTTCGAAGATTGCGACGACTTCTCGCCAGACTTTTCAAACGCCGATTCCGATGCATTGGCATACGACGACTCGTGGGCCTTTTCATACGAAGAGTCGCGAGACTTCTCGTAGCTCGATTGCCGAGTCTTGTCGTACGACGAATCGAATGCCTTCTCGAACGATGCGTCATAGGCGCTTTCCTGCGAGCGGTCGACGTCCACGTTGAGCGAGGCATTGAGCGAGGCATCGAAGCTGTCGGTGCGGGTGCGCTCGCGGCGGCCGTCATCGGTGCTCAGGGTACGGGTAGCATCAGCTGCAGCGGCCAGGGTGGCGCTCAGGCTGGAACTGCTCGACGAACTGGCGTTGCCGGCCATCGAGCCACTGGCGTTCCAGCTGTTGGAGCCGCTGGCAGTGGCGCTGTGCGACCCGCTGGCGTTGGTGCTGCTCGAGCCACTGGAGCTCCAGCCATTGGAGCCGCTGGAGCTGGCGCTTTGCGAGCCGGCCACGCTGAAGCTCGAGGAAGCACTGCGGTCGTCGGTCGAGTTGAACGTGCCCTCACGCGAGCTGGAACCACTCTTGCTGGTGGTGAAGGTCAGCGTGTCCACGCGGTAGGTGCGGTCGGCGCCGTTGTTGACCACCAGCCCCGGGCCGTTCTGCTCGGCCGAGGCGGTGGCAGTGGCATTGCCCAGCGGAGCACCCGTGTTGGCGATGGCCATGGTGTTCTTCTGCTGGTTCAGGTCGCCACCGGCGATGTTGACGCCGACGTTGCCCTCTGCGCCATCGGCCGAGCCGGTCATCACTGCCGAGTTCTGCGTGGACCAGTTGTCGACGCGGTTGTTGTTGCTGAACTGGCGAACGTCAGCGGTGGCTTCGGCGGTACCGAACACGAAGCTGTTATCCAGGCTGGACTCGGACGATGCGTTGGCAATGGCCGCGGCATTGTCCTGCTGGTTACCGTTACCGGCTGCCACGTTGACCCCCACGTTGCCGCTGGCACCGGTGGCCGAGCTGCTCATCTCGGCTTCGTTGACGGTGCCTTGGTTGGTGATGGTGTTGCCGGTGCTGCGCTGGCTGTCAATGGCGTTGGCAGTGGCAAACACAGGGATCCTGGTGGGAGGAGGCGTGTGCTGCCCGTTATTGTGGTGACCGTTGTGGTGCCCGCCACTCCGGCCGTTCTGTTCAGCTTGTACAGCAACAGCCATGACCGCAGCAATTGCGAAAACCAGAGGCTTGATTGCCATCGAGGGTTTCATGGTGATTCTCCGTACGTTATCAGGTTAAGTGTCGTTCTTGACTGAACGGGTCAATCCGCGACCCGGATGCTCAGGGTGTTGGCCATGCGGTTTCCCACCCCGGCACTCTGGTTCAACTGGATCACGCCACGGCTACCGGTGAAGGCCTGGTCACTGGTGGTGACCTGGCGATGGCCAGTTGGCGTGTCAATTGGACCGGAGCTGTTGAGCAGCGCCACGTTCTGCTGCAGGAGGACGCTGTCATCGATGCTTTGCGGCTGGGCACCGACGCTGATGCTCAGTGCGTTCGCTTGCTGGGTATTGGCGCCGGCGCTCTGGTTGACCCCGAGGGCACCGCTGCCGTTGCTGAAGGCGTTGCCCTGGATAGCCGCGCCGGCATCCATTGCCGGGTTGGCGGGGGTACCCAGCCGTTGCCGTATCTGGGTGCTGGCGTGTGCTTCAGGCCCGACGGCAATGGCGCGCGCATTCGCCTGCTGTTGCTGGTCACCTGCGGCCTGGTTGACCGAGAGGTTGCCCTGGTAGCGGCTACCGGAGCTGTCGATGTCAGCGTGGTTGATCACGGGGACTGGCGATTGGGCGAGCGCCGAGGCACTGCACAGTGTGGCCAGGATCAGCAGGGAGGACTTCATGTCACTTGCCTCCCCCGGTCAGGATCTGCAGCGGGGCGAGGCCACGCTGCACGCTGGAGTTGACCATGTTGGCAATACCATTGCCGGAGCCTGTGCCACGCCCGCCGGACAGGTTGGGCAGTTGCGTCTGATTGCCGAGGTTGCCGCCGAGATGGTTGGTCTGCTGGGTGATCATGTTGCTGATGCCGGCGCCGCTGCTGATGTTGGCGAAGTCGCCATCGCTCAATTCATTGGTTTGCCTGAGGACGTGGGCAGACGGGTTGGCATTGACGGTGGTGGGGGACGGATCGGGGATCAGCGGCGGGACCGTCGCGTTACGCGTCTGCACGTCTCGGGTAATGATGATGATGCCCTTGTCTGCCTGCGCGGTCAGGCTCAACGAACCCAACACGCAGCCCAGCAACAGCAGGTGATGAAGGCCTTTGTCAGTTTTCCTCACGACGGCAACTCCTTCTGTGCGTGCTGGCCCCGCAGCGATGCGAACGGGAAAGCAGAAGGTGTGCCGCTTTTGGGAAAACGTTATGGATCAACAGGTTGGCGCGCGGGCGTGGCAAACTGCGGCGTGTTCTGTCTCAGCCGTGAAACAGGCAACTGCGGGGTCTATCGGCCAGGTCAAGGGGAGGCTTTGCGCGGGAAGGGATTTGCGCCGGTGTTTCAGCACGTTGACACTGGCGGCGGAACCGGGCAAGGCCCCCGCAGTTTCGGGAGCCTTGGCCCACCGCACTGTGTCGGCGGTTTAACACATGGTGGGGCTAGCTGGCGCATCGCTATCAATCAGACTAGCTACTGTTTGCAGAGCCAGCAACTGGCGCTGCGGCCAATCGCCCTCGATTATCTTGTACGCCTGGTGATGCCGCTGCAGCCAGTGCAGGCTGTCGTCGAAAAAGCGCTGGCGATCGCTCAGCGCTGGCTGGCTGCGTTGGCCATCAGCTACCCAGTCCACCCCTTGCGGACTCAGCAACAGGTGCAGGTGATACTTCCGCGCGAGCAACGCCGGCTCCAGCCATGCCGGGCAATCTCCGAACAGGGCCTGGCTCCAGAGCATGTTGCTGAGCAGGTGGGTATCCAGAATCAGCAGTGGCGGCGCCTTGGCACGGGCGCGGTCTTCCCACGCCAATTGGCCGCGGGCGATCGTGGGAATATCGGCGTAGCAGGTGTCGCGGCATTCCCGGTCAATGAAGTGGCGCACGTATTCGGCCACCACCACGCCGCCGAAATGCGTCTGGATCACGCCGCTGAGCCAGCTTTTACCACTGGATTCCGGGCCGCACAGCACCAGTACTTTCATCGCCTGGGCCGCGCTCATGGCTGTACCAGTGCCGGGTCGCGATGCCATTCCAGCCAGCCGCGCAAGGCAATGACGGTGAGCACGACGAAGAAGCCCGCCGTGAAGTACAGTTGTTGGTGCAGGTACTGGCCTACGTAGATGATGTCGACTGCCACCCACAGCGGCCAGCACTGCAGGCGTTTTTGTGCCATCCACCATTGCGCGACCAGGCTGAAGCCGGTCAGGCTGGCGTCCAGCCAGGGCAGGGCGGCGTCGGTCCAGTTGGCCATGGCAGCGCCCAGCGCGGCGCTCAGCAGCACCCCGGTGGCCAGGCCGGTAAGCAGCGCCGGGCGCTGCAGGCGCGACACCTGGCGGGCGTCTTCAGCATGGCCCGGGCGTTTCCATTGCCACCAGCCATACAACTGCAGGAGGGCGTAGGCCAGTTGCAGCAGCATGCCTGAATACAGCTTTACCTCGTAGAACAGCCAGCCATAGATCAGCACCATGACCAGGCCGATCGGCCAGCACCAGGCGTTCTGCTTGACCGTGAGCCAGACAGCGATGACGCCGAGGACGGCGGCGATGAGTTCAAGGCCGGACATCGGCGATCCTTGGAGAGACTATCGGAAAGAGCGGCGATTGTAGCGGGTCGGTTGGGCCAGGTGTAGGGCGTCGGGGCATTCGGGGCTGCTTTGCAGCCCCGGTATTCCTGACGTTACACCTTGAACTGCCGCAACAGCTGTTCCAGCTCTTCGCTCAACCGCCCCAGCGCCGCGCCGGCTTCGCTGGACTGCCGCGCCGCATCGGCGGTCTGTTGCGACAGGCCGGCGGTATCCAGCACGTTGCGGTTGATCTCCTCGACCACATGCGACTGCTGCAAGGTGGCGCTGGCAATCGAGGCGTTCAAGGCGGTGAGGTTGTTCAGCACCTGGTTGATGGCGTCCAGGCTGGCACCGGCTTCGCGGGCTTGCTCGACGGTCTGGCGCGAGGCCTCGCTGCTGGTGTCGATGGCCTTGACTGCAGCGTCCGACTGGCTTTGCAGGTGCTCGATCATGGTGTGGATCTCGGCCGTCGACTGCGCCGTGCGTTGCGCCAGCAGGCGCACTTCGTCGGCGACCACCGCAAAGCCTCGGCCTTGCTCGCCGGCCCGTGCCGCCTCGATGGCCGCGTTCAGCGCCAGCAGGTTGGTCTGCTCGGCGATGGAGCGGATCACGTCCAGCACGCCACCGATGCGTGTGCTGTGCCCGGCCAGGTCACGGATCACCTGCACGGCCTGGTCAATGGTCAGCGACAGCTGGTCGATCTGCGCCAGGCTGCCGTGGATGGCCTGCTGGCCGTGCGCCACCTGCTGCTGCGCAGTACGCATTTCCCCGGCCGCCTGCTCGGCGGTCTTGGCCACGTCCTGCACGGCGTAGGTGACCTCGTTGACGGCGGTCGCCACCTGGTCCATCTGCAGCGATTGCTGGGCGCTGTGCTGCTGTGCGGCACCGGCATTGTCACCCACATGCCCGGCCGACTGGGCGAGGGCATGGGCCGCCCCTTGCAACTGGCCGACCACACCTTGCAGCTTGCCGTTGAAGCGGTTGAAGTGCTCGCCCAGATAAGTGATTTCGTCGCGGCCGTGGGTGTCCAGGCGCCGGGTCAGGTCGCTTTCGCCGCTGGCTATGTTGCCCATGGCCTGCACTGCTTCCTGCAGCGGGCGGGCGATGCTGCGGGCAATCAGCATCACTACCAGCGCCATCAGCAGGGCAATGGCCAGGCCGACCAGCGAGGCGTCGCGCAACTGGCGGTTGAACTCGGCCTGCACGTCATCGACGTAGACGCCCGAGCCGATGATCCAGCCCCACGGCTTGAACAGCTGGATATACGAGGTCTTGGCCACTGGCTCGCTGGCACCGGGCTTGGGCCAGCGGTAGTTGACCGGCCCGGCATCCTGTTTGCGGGCCAGGGCGACCATCTCGTTGAACAACGCAAAGCCGTCGGGGTCGCGAATGCCTGACAGGTCCTGGCCGTCGAGCTTGGGGTTGGCCGGATGCATGATCATCTTCGGCCCCAGGTCGTTGATCCAGAAGTAGTCGTCATGGTCGTAGCGCAGCGCGCGCACCACTTGCAACGCCTGTTGCTGGGCCGCCTCGCGGCTGAGCGTGCCGGCCGTCTCCAGGCCTTGGTAATAAGCCAGTACGCCGGCGGCAGTCTGCACCACGTGGCGGGTCTTTTCCGCCTTGGCCTGGTACAGGTCGCCATGGATCTGGCGCAGCATCAGCAGGCCCAGCACCAGCAGCATGGCCACCGCGACCAGCAGGATCAGCCACAGGCGGCGGCTGATAGACATCGATCTCAGGGTTTTCATCCACAGCTCCCGCATTGTTCTTTTTATTCCGGTGCATCCAAGCATGCTTTCCGCCATGGCCCTACTCGACTAATGGCTAAGTGCTATGCGACTGATAGCCTGCAGCGGTCGTACGAGGCGATTGCAAAGGCGCTCTGCTAGGATGTCGGCCGCGCAAGATGAAACCTTTAGACGGGGCGAACTTTTCTGCTGGCATTGCGCCCAACAGACGCTGTAAAACAGCCAGGCCGCGCGCGGCAATTTCAAGCAAATCAAGAACAAGGGGCCTGCAACGAGCAGCGCCCCAGCGGGGGAATGATGGATTTTTGGACTGCCTTTCAGGCAATCATCTTGGGTGTGGTCGAAGGGCTGACGGAGTTTCTGCCGATATCCAGTACCGGTCACCAGATCATCGTCGCCGACCTGATCGGGTTTGCTGGCGAACGGGCCATGGCGTTCAACATCATCATCCAGCTGGCGGCGATCCTGGCGGTGGTGTGGGAGTTCCGGGGCAAGATTCTCGACGTGGTCTTCGGCCTGGCCAGCCAGCCGACGGCGCGGCGTTTCACCGGCAACCTGCTGCTGGCATTCCTGCCAGCAGTGGTGCTGGGCGTGCTGTTCGCCGACTTGATCCATGAATACCTGTTCAACCCGATCACTGTAGCGGCGGCATTGGTGGTGGGTGGGGTGATCATGCTCTGGGCCGAGCGTCGCCAGCACCGTGTGGAGGTCGACCACGTGGACGACATGCGCTGGAGCCATGCCCTGAAGATCGGCTTCATCCAGTGCCTGGCGATGATTCCGGGCACTTCGCGCTCCGGTTCGACGATTATCGGCGGCCTGCTGTTCGGCCTGTCGCGCAAGGCTGCCACCGAGTTTTCGTTCTTCCTGGCCATGCCGACCATGGTGGGGGCCGCGGTGTACTCTGGCTACAAGTACCGCGAACTGTTCCAGCCCGGCGACCTGCCGGTCTTTGCCCTTGGTTTCGTGACCTCGTTCATTTTCGCCATGATCGCAGTGCGTGCGCTGCTCAAGTTCATTGCCAACCACAGCTACGCGGCGTTTGCCTGGTATCGCATCGCCTTTGGCCTGTTGATTCTGGCGACCTGGCAGTTCGGCTGGGTTGACTGGGCGACGGCACATGGCTGAGGCAACAAGGGCAGCGCCGCGGGAGGGCGTACGCAAGGTGCGCCTGAAGCTGCTGCTGTTGGGCCTGCTGTGCCTGTTGCCAGGCCAGGGAGTGGCGCGCATGGCCTGGCTCGACCAAGCCTGGTGGTTGCTGGCGTTGTACCCGGCGATGAGCCTGATCAGCCTGCTGCTGTACTGGCAGGATAAACAACAGGCGCGCAGCCAAGCCTGGCGTACGCCGGAAAAGGTGCTGCATGGCAGTGAGCTGCTGGGTGGCTGGCCGGGGGCACTGCTGGCGCAGCAGCTGTTTCGGCACAAGACGCGCAAGGTCTCGTATCAGCTGGTGTGCTGGGGCATCGTGCTGCTGCACCAGGTGTTCTGGGCGCACTGGCTGTTTCTTGACGGGCGTTATCTAGCCTTTGGTTGATCGCAAGGATACAACAGCAACCCTGCCTGCAGCCGCTTGGGCAAGCGCCGCACCACCAGTTGGTGCGAGCGCCGCAGCAAATCACACAGTTCCTCGCGCGCCATCGGGTAGGGCGGCGCCATGCTGATCCAGCGTGCCCGCGCCAGATACGGCGCAGGCCGCACCCCCGGGCGGTCGCAGTAGCCGAGAAACAGCTCGTCGGCCACTTTGAACGACAACCCCGCGCCCGCCAGGTCGAGTACCGCGAACATCTTGTTGCCCGCCACCGAGAACACCCGGATGCCGCCCCATTTGCAGTCTTCCCGCGCCCCTGGCAGGCTCAGGCAGAACGCCGCCACCTCGGCTTCGCTCAGGCTTCGCTCAGACATACTGTTCTCCACAGGCCTCGAATGACGCCGCCAGATGGTCGATCCACACCCGTACCGCCGGCAGCAAACCCCGGCGGTGCGGGTACACCGCCTGCAGGTAGCCGCCCGGTAGCGACCAGTCCGGCAGCAGGCGCACCAGTTCGCCACGTTCCAGTTCTTCTTCGCAGAACATGCTGGGCAGTGCGGTAAACCCGAGGCCAGCCCGTACGGCTGCATTACGTACTACGAAATCATCGATGGCCAGCCGCGGTTCCAGGGCGATTTCCTGCCGTTTACCGTGGGGGCCGAACAGGCGAAAGTGTACCAGGCGGTCCGCTTCGGCGGCGCCCAGCACCGGTAACGAGGCCAGTTCGGCGGGTTCGCGGATGTGGTCGGCGAAACCCGGTGCGGCAACCAGCTGCATCTGTGCCTGGCGCAGGCGGCGGGTGACCAGGGCCGGGTCTTCATCGCCCAGGTCGCGTACCCGCAAAGCCACGTCGATGCCTTCGGAAATCAGGTCGACGCGGCGGTTGAGCAGCACCATGTCCAATTGCACCAGTGGATACTGCTCGAGAAAACGGCTGACGACATCCGGCAGGAACGCGTGGGCCAGCGCCACCGGGCAGGACACCCGCAAGCGCCCACGCGGCTCGCTGCTCATGCTGGCCACCGCTTCGTCGGCGGCTTCGGCCTCCAGCAGCATGGCCTGGCAGTGGTGCAGGTAGCGCTCGCCCACGGCGGTGAGCTTCAGTTGCCGGGTGGTGCGTTGCAACAGGCGGGTGCCCAGGCGTTCCTCAAGCTCGGCGATGCGCCGCGACAGGCGGGACTTGGGGATGCCCAGCTGGCGCCCGGCGGCTGCGAAACCACCGGCTTCGACCACGCGGGCAAAGTAGAAAAGGTCGTTGAGGTCTTGCATGGGAATGTCTCACTGTTCCATATGTGGGACAAACTAACGCATTTTCGAGGTCTTATCACTCATTGGCTACCCCGATAGGATTCTCCCATCCTGATCGCCCAACGCTGCGGTCGTCATTCACAGGAGAATCCCATGAAACTGTTGCATATCGATTCGAGCATCCTGGGCGACAATTCCGCCTCTCGCCAACTCAGCCGTGAAGTGGTCGACGCCTGGAAAGCGGCCGACCCGAGCGTGCAAGTGGTGTACCGTGACCTGGCCGCTGACGCCATCGCTCACTTCTCCGCTGCCACCCTGGTAGCGGCAGGCACCCCGGAAGACATGCGCGACGCAGCCCAGGCCTTCGAAGCCAGGCTGAGCGCGGAAACCCTGGCAGAGTTCCTTGCCGCGGATGCGGTGGTAATCGGTGCGCCAATGTACAACTTCACCGTGCCGACCCAGCTCAAGGCCTGGATCGACCGCGTTGCCGTTGCCGGCCAGACCTTCCGTTACACCGAGGCCGGCCCGGAAGGCCTGTGCGGCAACAAGAAAGTCGTGCTGGTGTCGACTGCCGGTGGCCTGCACGCTGGCCAGCCGACCGCTGCCGGGCATGAAGACTTCCTCAAGGTGTTCCTCGGCTTCATCGGTATCACCGACCTGGAAATCGTTCGCGCCCATGGCCTGGCCTACGGCCCTGAGCAGCGCAGCCAGGCGATCGACGCTGCCCAGGCGCAAATTGCCAACGAACTGTTCGTTGCTGCCTGAGTCAAGTACCAGACGCTGACGCTGTAGCAGCGACCTTGTGTCGCGAAAGGGCCGCCAAGCAGCCCCAGAGAACTCGGCGCTGACGCTGAAACTGGGGCCGCTTTGCGGCCTTTTCGCGATACGAGGCCGCTAGGTTGCTGCAGGCCGTGTCTGCGCGGTTCAGTGCGTCCCAGGCACGATCATCGACGCTGGCGCGTGGTGTGCCTGCTGACGCGCCACCAGGTAATAGAGCACGCTCGGCACTACCAGGCCGATCATCCACGATACATCCACGCCGCCCAGGTGCGCGACCATCGGCCCGGTGTACAGCTTGGTGTCGATGAACGGCATCTGTATCGCCACACCCACGGTGTAGACGACGATCCCGGGCCAGTTCCAGCGGCCATAGCGGCCTTGCGGGTCGGCGAGGGCAGGGATGTCGTAACGCTCCTTGGTGATGAAGTAGTAGTCGACCAGATTGACCGCACTCCAGGGCACGAAGAACGTCAGCAGGAACAGGATGAACGACTTGAACGCGCCGAGAAACGAATGCTGGCCAAGCAGGGCGAGCAAGGTGGCCGCACCGACGATAGCCAGTACGAACAGCAGGCGTTGTGCGCGGCTGACCACCAGGTGGCCACGGAAACCGCTGATGATGGTGGCGATGCACATGAAGCTGCCATAGGAATTGAGCGTCGAAATGGTCACCTTGCCGAAGGCGATGCAGAAATACAGCAGCGCTGCGGTGCCGCCGGCACCGCCCAGGCCAACGATGTAGGCCACTTCGCGACCGGAGAACTGGCCGCCGGCAATGGCGACGGCGAACACCCCGAGGACCATTGACGCCTGGGCGCCGATCACCGAGCCCAGGCCTGCGGCGAGGAAGGTCTTGAGTGGTGAGGTGCTGCTTGGCAGGTAGCGCGAGTAGTCGGCGACATACGGGCCGAAGGCGATCTGCCAGGATGCCGCCAGTGAGACGGCCAGCAGGAACGATGCCCAGCTGAAGTGGCGGTTGTCGAGCAACTGGCCGATGTCAGCCAACATCATGATACGGCTGAACAGGTAGACGAAGGCAATGATGCCCAGCACACTGGCGACTCTGCCGATCCAGTGGATTACCCGGTATCCGGCCAGGGTGGCGAGCACGATGACGCTGGCGAAGATCAGGATGCCGGTGCTGTCGCTGACGCTTAGCAGCTGGCCGATCGCCTGCCCGGAGAGCACCGTGCCGGTGGCAGTGAAGCCCAGGTACATCAGGCATACCAGTACCATCGGTATGGCCGCGCCGTAGACTCCGAACTGAACGCGGCTGGAAATCATCTGCGGCAACCCCAGGCGCGGGCCCTGTGCAGCATGCAGGGCCATGACCGCGCCGCCGATCAACTGGCCGAGCAGCAGGCCGATCAGCGACCAGAACACATCACCACCGAGCACCACGGCCAGTGCGCCGGTGACGATGGCAGTGATCTGCAAGTTGGCGCCCAGCCACAGGGTGAATTGGCTGTACACGCGGCCATGGCGCTCAGTTTCGGGTATGTAGTCGATCGAGCGCCGCTCGATTACGGGTTTGCTGGACATACGCTGCTCCGCTTCATTGTATTTGTCTTGGCGAGTCAGTCATCGGCGGCAGGCGAGGCCGATGATATCGCCAGCAATATCAGCATGTATATACAAGTAGGGTCAAGTGAAGTTGCCAAGGTAAAACAGTGCACTGTTGCGTAAGGTTGGGCAGCAACTGTGCTGGTTGCCGGTGGAGGAATGGCCTTATGCTGTAACGAAATATGTCTAGAACGCCTGGAAAAGGATAACGCAATGCCGCTCAAGGACCTGCTCATCGCCCTGGTGGTGATCGTTGCATGGGGAGTCAACTTCGTGGTCATCAAAGTTGGCCTCGATGGCTTGCCACCGATGCTGCTGGGGGCACTGCGCTTCCTGTTGGTGGCGTTCCCGGCGATACTGCTGATCAAGCGGCCGCAGTTGCCGTGGCGCTGGCTGTTCGCCTACGGTGCGACCATTTCCCTCGGCCAGTTCGCCTTCCTGTTCCAGGCCATGTACAGCGGCATGCCGCCAGGGCTGGCCTCGCTGATCCTGCAGTCGCAGGCCTTTTTCACCCTCGGTTTTGCCGCGCTGTTCCTCGGCGAGCGGCTGCGCCTGGCCAGCGTGCTAGGGCTGCTGGTGGCAGCCAGCGGCCTGGCGCTGATCGGCAGCGAAGACGGTGGCCATGTCCCGGTGCTGGCGCTGGTGCTGACCCTGTGCGGCGGCGCCATGTGGGGGCTGGGCAACATCATCACCCGGCGGTTTGGCTCGGTTGACCTGGTGGCACTGGTGATCTGGGGAGGGTTGATCCCGCCGCTGCCGTTCCTGGCCTTGTCCTGGTGGCTGGAGGGGCCGGAGCGCATCGGTCATGCCCTGGCGAATATCAGCTGGAGTTCGGTATTGGCCCTGGCTTACCTGGCGTTTGTCGCCACCATGCTGGGCTACAGCCTGTGGAGCAAGCTGCTGTCGCGCCACCCGGCAGGCAAGGTAGCGCCATTTTCCCTGTTGGTGCCGGTCATCGGCCTGAGCTCGTCGGCGTTGTTGCTGGGCGAGCGCCTGAGCGCAACCCAGGGCTGGGGGGCCTTGCTGGTGATGGCAGGGCTGCTGGTGAACGTGTTTGGCGCGCGCATCGGCCAGCGCTTGCGCGCGGTCAGTGCATGAAGGAAGGCCCTCGGGGCTGCTAGAATCGGGCTCTTTTGCCAGGCCAATGGAGTGCACCCATGATCATTTCCACCACCAGCCAGCTCGAAGGCCGCCCGATTGCCGAATATTTGGGCGTAGTCAGCTCCGAATCGGTGCAGGGCATCAATTTCGTGCGCGATTTCTTTGCACGTTTTCGCGATTTTTTCGGCGGCCGTTCGCAAACCCTGGAAAGCGCATTGCGCGAAGCCCGGGAACAGGCCACCGACGAGCTGAAAGCGCGGGCACGCCAGTTGCAAGCCGATGCGGTAGTGGGAGTGGATTTCGAGATCAGCATGCCGTCGGTACAGGGCGGCATGGTCGTGGTATTTGCCACCGGCACGGCGGTGCGCCTGAAGTAGAGCGCTCCGCCGCTGGTCGGGTTCGGGGTTGCAGTCCGAACGGTCTGCAAATGACCGGCTAGTCTCTTTTTCACTGGGCGCGTTTACCTGGGCAACCCTTCTGGTTGTCGGCGCGTCCGCCACTGGAGGGAGACAGGGCATGAGCGAATCCTTTTTCGAAGACCTGAACGACGCGTTCCCGATCAACAGCCAGGTGCGTTGCGGCCAGGCGGCATTCCGCCTGGGTTTCGCCCACATGACGCTGGATGATTCCGAACAGCTCCAGCCAACACATTTGCAGCGCAGCAAGAAAGGCCGCTTCATGCCGCGGGTGCCACTGAAAAAGTGATGCCGCCCTGGTACAACCCCGCCGAACGGCGGGGTTTTTATTGCAATTCGTTGATCCGCCTCATGGCATTGCCGGGTAGCGCTCGCCGGATTGCCAAGGCTGTGCTTTCCTGACGTCGCATTCCTGTAACGGAGGATGAATGCTCATGCGAGTCAGGGAAGAGACTTATTGGCAGTGGGCCGATGCCCAGCTGCATAGCCGCTGCCATGATGAAGCGCTCAGTGACGGCACCACGCTGGACGTGCAGGTGCGCCTGTCGCGCCTGGGGGCGACCCAGCTGTTCCTGGGTTTGTATGGCCGGGACGGGCGGGCATTGCTGGAGGAGTATTACCCTGCACGGCCAGGCGAGACCATGACCCGTGCATTGGTCTGGGGCGTTAACCGCGCCCGCGCCATGGCCACCGGTGCCTTGCCGCTGCCGGAAACCCGCAACCACCGGCGCCAGGCATGAAAAAGCCCGGCCTATGCAGGCCGGGCTCAAGTAATGGTGTGAACCCTCAATTGATCGATTCGATCACCTTGACGGCCTGCTGCTCACGGGCAGTGGGCCATTCCTTTTGCAGGGTCTGCAGGACGCGGCCGACGAACTCGGTGTCGGCGGCGGCCTTCTTGCCGACGTAGCCTTGGCCACGACGGTAGACCTTGAAGCGAGCACGCATGCTGGGCAGGTGCTCTTCGAATTCATCTTCGACGGTGTTCGGTGGCAGGCGGTCTAGGCGCACTTCACCGGTCTGGCTGACCCACAGCAGGTGGTCGTCAAGGCTGTCCTTGCGTACGGCGAACAGCTGAGCCAATTGGTCGATAGTCGGATTGTTGTTCAGGTTCATCATAAAGCCCCCATTACCCAGTCGTAGTGATTTTTCACAGTTGGCGCTATCGCGGTGTAGCGCACTACCAAGGCTGCTACAGCAGCATCGCAACAGGGGCTTTCTCACGCTGCCTTTTGGACAGTTTCCCTCTCCACGGACGGCCTGCGTTACCGCGCAGGCCGTCTGGAACACCCTTGCCACCGCTCCCGATCAGGGAGACGGCTTCATCATGCCCAAGGGCGATAAACGGCGTCAACCATTTTGTAGTGAATATTTCTGCTCACTACATTATGTCGTTTTGTCTGACAATCGCAGCCGCTACTAGAGCCCGGAGAGAATCTCAAAGGCTGCGCGCACGCGCGCTTCGTTCGGGTAGTTGCGGTTGGCCAGCAGTACGACGGCCAGTTGTTCGGCAGGCACGAAAGCGGCGTATGCGCCGAAGCCGTTGGTCGAGCCAGTCTTGTTGTACCAGGCGGCCGCCAACGCGGGCAGGGCAGGTTGCAAGCGCGTGGTTGCCTGAGGTTCACGGATGAGCCGTGGGCCGTTGCCGGCGACCAGGGTATCCAGCGTGACCGGATACGGGTAACGCTCCCAGCCCAGGCCCTGGGTCATGGCGCCAACCTGGAAATAGCCCTGCCGGGTGGTGGTTGTCGCTTGCACCAGGGCGGCAGGCAGGCCGTCCGGCTGCATGTGCAGGCGCACATAGCGCAGCAGGTCGCTGGCGCTGGTCTTGATGCCGTAAGCCTCGTCTGCGTAAGGACCAGGGCCGACCCGCACTGGACGGTCGTTGGCGTCGTAGCCCTGGGCATATAGCCCCCGGGCGTCGGCCGGAACTTGCAGATACGTGTTCTGCAGGCCCATTTTCGCCAGCAACCCCTCGCTCATCAGCGTGGCAAACGGCTGATGCCGGGCCCGCGCTGCCAGGTCGCCGAACAGCCCCAGGCTGGGGTTGGAGTAGCAACGCTGGACACCCGCTTCGGCGCGGGGCTGCCAGTGGCGGAAGAAATCGACCACCTGCTGCGGTGTCTGCACCGCATCCGGGAACTGCAACGGCAGGCAGTCAGCGCTGTAGGCGCCCAGGTCCAGCACCCTCGCCTCGCCGATGGGGGCACCGGCCAGGGCTGGGTGATAGCGCTTGGCCGGGGCGGCGAGGTCCAGCGCGCCCTCGGCACTGGCCAGCGCGACCAGGTTGGCGGTGTAGGTCTTGCTCAGCGAACCGACCTCGAACAGCGTGTCGCGGCTGACCGGCACGTTGTCGGCCTTGCTGGCCACGCCATAGCTGAAGTAGTGAGCATGGTCGCGGGCATAGATTGCTACGGCCATGCCGGCGATGCCTTGTTCCTGCATCAGCGGGCGAATGATCCGGTCGACCTTGGCCTGCAATTGGTCGTCGGCCTCGGCGGTGCTATGGCCCAGGCTGAGGAAAAGGGCGGCGGCAAGTGCGGCCAGGCGGGGGAAAGGCATGGGCGGGTCCTTTTGCGGGAGAGTGTCCGTTGAGCGATACCGGTGGGGGTTCCGGCGTTAGCGGCGAAAAGCCGAAGACCTTATCGTCTGCCCTTGCACAATGACAACACGGAAACGGTAATGAAATATTTGCGCATGTTGTTCGACAACTTCACCCTGGCCTTGCTCGCGGTGGTACTGATCGCCACCGTGCTGCCCTGCTCGGGCGACGGTGCGGTGTATTTCGGCTGGCTGACCAACCTGGCCATCGGCCTGCTGTTCTTCCTGCATGGCGCCAAGCTGTCGCGCGAGGCGATCATCGCCGGTGCCGGGCACTGGCGCCTGCACGGGCTGGTATTCGCCTGCACCTTCGTGCTGTTCCCGCTGCTGGGGCTGGCGTTCAAGCCACTGTTCGTACCGCTGGTGGGCAACGAACTGTACCTGGGCGTGCTCTACCTGTGTGCCTTGCCGGCTACGGTGCAGTCGGCCATCGCCTTCACTTCGCTGGCACGCGGTAACGTGCCAGCGGCCATCTGCAGCGCGGCGGCATCCAGCCTGCTGGGCATCTTCCTCACCCCCTTGCTGGTCATGCTGTTGCTCGGAACCAGTGGCGATACCGGCTCGGGTCTGGACGCAGTGCTGAAGATCACCCTGCAATTGCTGGTGCCGTTCGTGGCCGGGCAGATCGCGCGGCGCTGGATCGGCGCCTGGGTCAAGCGCAATGCGCGTTGGTTGAAGGTGGTAGACCAGGGCTCGATCCTGCTGGTGGTCTACACCGCTTTCAGCGAGGCGGTAGTCACCGGGCTGTGGCACACGGTATCGCCACAACACCTGGCCGGATTGTTTGCCGTATGCGGGATCTTGCTGGCAGTGGTGCTGTACGGTACCCGGTTGCTCGGCAAGCTGCTGGGCTTTGACCTGGAGGACCGCATCACCATCCTGTTCGCCGGCTCGAAGAAAAGCCTGGCCACCGGGGTACCGATGGCCCAGGTGCTGTTCGTCGGCAGTGGCATTGGCGCGATGATCCTGCCGCTGATGCTGTTCCACCAGATCCAGCTGATGGTCTGTGCGGTACTGGCGCAACGTTACGCCAGCCGTGAGCAGGTGCCCGAAGAGGTATCGGCGGCGTCCTGACACGCGGTTTCGCCAGCGACCCGGTCGCCCTTGCACGGCGACCGTCGGCATTTACCTGGCCTGCCCTGAACCACGCGCGCGCAGCGCCTTGCCCACTTCAGCCTCGATCTTGTAGGCCGGCGCTTCCAGCTCGTCATAGTTGCGCGTGTAGCGGCGGGCAAACTCTTCCACACCCAGTTGCTGATACTGCTGCACATGCTTGAGCTCGTGTGCCCACAAGGCCACGTTGTCCTCGGCGTCGGAAGCGCGGCGGAAGATGATCGTGTCGATCAGCGTCACGGCATTCACATCAGGGTTCTGCAGTAGCGCGTTGGCCGCGCTCATCTGCTGTTCGTCACCCACCCGGAAACGTGCCGCGTCGAGCACGGCGAAGTCATACCAGGGTTCGAGTTGCGCGCGGATATGCAGCGGGATCGGTTGCACGCCGTCGGCGGTGGCCTGGTCGCGGGCCTGCTGCAAGGCGTAGGTCAGGCTGGAAGAAGCCAGCACTTCAACGTCCCTGAAAATCTGCCCGGCCTGCCCGGGGTCAATGGGCGCACAGAAACACCCCATCAGGCACACCTGGTACTGCCCTGGTGGGCAGGCTTGTTCGGCGAACGCAGGCAGGGTCAGTAGCCCCAGCAGGAGACTAATCCGCTTCATGCAGGGCCTTCTGGACGAAGTGGCGGCTAGCATCCAGCACCTGCGACTGCACGCGCTCGGTGGCCAGCATGCGCCCGACCAGCAAGGCGCCGACGCACTGGCTGATCAGCACCCAGGCCAACTCGTCGTCCTCCAGGGTCGCGCTCCAGGCCCGGTGCAGTTCCACCAGCCAATGCTCGGCCACCGCGCGCACGGAGGCCTGGGCCCGGGCAATCTCCACCCCCAACGGCGGCAGCGGGCAGCCACCTTCGGCATTGTGCAGGTGGGCCAGGCTCAGGTACTGCTGCAGGCAACGGCCCAGGCGTTCGCGGCTGGCCTCCTGGTTGGCCAGGCGCGCCAGCGGGCTATTGCACAGTTCCTGGCGCACTACCTCGGTGAACAGGTCGTCCTTGGACGGGAAGTGGTTGTAGAAGGCGCCGCCGGTCAGGCCGATCGCCTTCATCAGCCCGGCCACGCCGGTGCTGGCAAAGCCCCCGCGCTTGGCCAGGGCGCCGCTGCTGGCCAGCAGCCGCTCACGGGTTTGCTGCTTGTGTTCGTTCGTGTAGCGCATTCGCTTGCCTCTGCGGGCGGGCTTGACGGTGGCGGCGATCATAACATAGCGTTCGTTTACTAAACGATCATTCACTAATGGGTGCAGGCATGCCAGAACAACAGAAAGTAGTGCTGGTGGTAGGGGCGGGCGATGCGACTGGCGGCGAGATTGCCAAGCGCTTTGCCCGCGAGGGCTATATCGCCTGTGTGACCCGGCGTCAGGCTGACCGGTTGCAGCCACTGGTGGACGAAATCCGCGCTGCCGGCGGCCAGGCCCACGGCTTTGGCTCCGATGCGCGCAAGGAGGAGGACGTGGCGGCGCTGGTTGATACCATCGAGCGTGATATCGGCCCGATCGAAGCATTTGTATTCAATATTGGAGCCAATGTGCCCTGCAGTGTGCTTGAAGAAACCCCGCGCAAATACTTCAAGATCTGGGAAATGGCCTGTTTTGCCGGTTTCCTCACCGCCCAGGCGGTGGCCCGGCGCATGGTCCAGCGCGAGCGCGGCACGCTGCTGTTCACCGGCGCCACCGCGGGCACCCGTGGCGCGGCGGGTTTTGCGGCATTCGCCGGGGCCAAGCACGCCTTGCGCGCCCTGGCGCAGAGCATGGCGCGCGAACTGGGGCCGCGAAACATCCATGTCGCCCACGTGGTGGTGGATGGCGCCATCGACACTGCCTTCATCCGTGACAGTTTCCCCGAGCGCTACGCCCTCAAGGATCAGGATGGCATTCTCGACCCGGCCCACATTGCCGACAGCTACTGGTTCCTGCACACCCAGCCCCGCGACGCCTGGACCTTCGAGCTGGACCTGCGCCCCTGGCTGGAACGTTGGTAAAGCCCCCTTCGCCGAGCAAGGACCGTCACCATGCACAAGACTGTCGACTTCTTTTTTGACCTGGGTAGCCCGGCCAGCTATCTGGCCTGGACCCAACTGCCAGGGCTGTGTGCCCGCCAAGGTGCCACGCTGCGCTACCGACCAATGCTGCTGGGTGGGGTTTTCCAGGCCACCGGTAACGCCTCGCCGGTCATGATCCCGGCCAAGGGGCGTCACATGTTCATCGACCTGGCGCGCTTCGCCGCGCGCTATGGGGTTGCATTCGAGCTGCCGCCGGGGTTCCCGGTCAACACCTTGACCCTGATGCGTGGGGCGTTGGGCACCCAGCTGCGCTCGCCGGAGCGGTTCGAGGCGTTACTGGCGGTGCTGTTCACTGGGCTGTTTGTGCAGTGCCGCAACCTGGGCGATAGCGCGGTCCTCGACGATACGCTCAGCCAGGGCGGCTTCGACCCGCAGGCATTCCGCGCGCTGGCGGGGGATGAGCTGGTGAAGGCTGCGCTCAGGCAGGTGACCGACGAAGCTGTGGGGCGCGGGGTGTTTGGTGCGCCGACCTGCTTTGTCGGCGACGAAATGTTCTTTGGCCAGGACCGCCTGGACTTTGTCGAGCAGGCGCTGTGTCAGGGCGACAGCAGCCGTTCCAGCTGAGTGCGCTCCCATAGGCTGAGCAGGTCGGTCGGGTTGGTGCCATAGCGCTGCCAATCCTCGAGTCCGGCCTGTTCACCGTTGGGTGCCTTGCAGTGAATGCATTGGGCCAGGCCTTCGGCATCCATAACGAGGGTCAGCTGCCAGCCCTGGATATCGATATCGACCAGGCCGTGATCGTGGCGGGCTTCAACGGACAAGGCATGGATGCCAAGCGCTGCATCACGCAGACATTGGTAGATAGTCCGAGTGTTCATGCTGCTCCTGTCGGGGGGCCGCTGTGCGGCCCTTCGCGGCAGTTCGGCCGGATCAGAAATTCGCCGGGGTGTTGGCGCTGATGATCTCGGCCTCGTCCGGGCCGATGTTCTTGAAGCTGTGCGGCAAGGTAGTGGGGATGTAGTAGCCGTCGCCCGAGTTGAGCACGCTCACCTGGCCATCGACCCACAACTCGACGGTACCGCGGGTGACCAGGCCACACTCTTCACCCTCGGCATGCACGATCGGTTCGCCCGAGTCGGCACCCGGTGCGTACAGTTCACGCAGCATGCGCATCTGTCGGCCTTCGACACTGGCGCCCACCAGCAGCATGCGCAAGCCATTGCGGCCCAGGTCTGGCTGTTCACCGGCACGAAACACGTAGCGCTCTTCGCGCACCGGCTCGTCGAAGCTGAAGAACTCGGCCAGGCTCATGGGGATGCCTTCGAGCAGTTTCTTCAGGGAACTGACCGAAGGGCTGACGCGATTCTGCTCGATCTGCGAAATGGTCGAATTGGTCAGCCCGCTGCGGCGGGCCAGTTCCCGTTGGGAGAGGTTGTTGCGTTCACGCACCAGTTTGAGTCGCGTCCCCGTGTCCATAGCCGCCTTGTATTCAAGAGGTGTCAAAAATAATGAGCGATGCGCATTAGAACACACTCTGCACGCTTGCGCGCTGTGCTTGTCAGGGCCGTTGTGCGCTGGGTATCGGCCACAGCCCGACGAGCAGCAACAGGGCCGCAACGGCCAGGAACGGCAAGCTTGGGTCCAGGGCGTATACCAAGGTGCCCGCCAGCGGCCCGATCACCGCGCCCATGCCCTGCGCCGCGCCGATGGCGCCGGCTGTAGCGCCTTGCTCCGACGCGTGCATGGCATTGGCCGCCAACGCCGAAAACGCCGGGAACACAAAGCCCATGCCCGCCGCCGCGACGAAATAGCAGGCCCACAGCCACGGTGCGGTGATTGCGAGTGCCGCGCAGGCAAAACCCAGGGCCGACACCGTGGCGCCCAGCCGAATCATTTTCAGTGGTGGCCACTCCAGCTGGCGCAGCAGTACTTGCGCCAGGATCAGTGCCACGCCCACTGTGGTCAGGGCGATGCCGGCGGCCTGGGCGGCTTCGGCTGGGCCCAGGTGCAGGCGGTCGAGTGCGAAGAAGCCGACCACGATCTGCGAGACCGTGACGCTGAGCATGGCGCAGAATGCAACCTGCAGGGGGCGACGCAGACGCGGGTCGTTCAGCTGCACCGGGCGCGGGACATGGCGGTGCGGCAACGCCTGTGGCTTGAGGCTGAACAGCAGGACGAGGAAGGCGCTGGCTGGCAGCAGCGACAGTATGTGAAACGGCAGGCTCAGGCTATGCCGCGCCAACAGCGCGGCCAATGCTGGCCCAACCACCAGACCAACGGCGTTGGCGGCGCCCAGCGCGGCCATGGCTCGTGCCCGGCGTTGGGGTTCGACATGGTCGGCGATCAGCGCGTTGCAGCCCACCGGTATGGCGGCATAGAAGGCACCGATGCAGCCGCGCGCCACGGTCAGGCCGATGAACGCCAGCGTCGCGCCCGGCAACCAGCGCAATGCACCTTCGATGAACAGGCACATCAGCCAATAGGCCAGGGTGAAGCCGGCGCTGCCCAGCAGCAGGACGCGCCGACGGCCGAAGCGATCCGCTGCGCGCCCCCAGGGGCGTGCCAGCAGCACCCAGACCACTCCCGCCACGGTAACCGCGGCACCGGCTTGCCAGGTGGCCATGCCGAGCTGCCGGGCAATCGGGCCGATCAGGGCGACAAAGGCCATCATCGACAAGGTACAGGCCATGTTGGCCAGCAGCAGCGGGCGCAGGTCCAGCGCGCTGGCCGGGAGGAGAGTGGCAGGATCCTTTGCAGCATTCATCAGGCAGTCCAGGGCGATGCGGCAGACAGAAGGCCAAGTTGATCAGGAATCGTCATCGGTTGTCGAGCGCCCGGTCTGCTGGCGGTCACGGGTTGCGGCGCAAAGGGCCGGGCCACATGCTGCGCAACACCCCGTCACGACGCACCCACGCATGCATCAATGCAGCCCCCACGTGCACCAGCACGGTGGCAAACAGCAGGTAGCCGGCCCAGCCATGCGCCTGGCGCAACACGGCGTAGAGCTGCAGGTCGTGTGGGGCGATCGCCGGCAGGCCCAGCGGCCGCGGGTAGCCCCCCGCCGACAGCATGGCCCAGCCCAGCAGTGGCATGGCCAGCATCAAGCCATACAGCAGCAGGTGCGAGGCCCCGGCGGCCCAGCGCTGCGGAGCTGGCAGGTCGCCTGGCAAAGGCGGGTGGGGCAGAGCCAGGCGTACGCCGATGCGTAGCACTACCAGCACCAGCAGGGCCAGGCCAGTAGCCTTGTGCAGGCCGATCAGCACGGTATGGCGCGGCGACAGGTCCGCGACCATGCTCACGCCGATGAACAACATGGCCAGAATCAGGATGGCCATCAGCCAGTGCAGCAGGCGGGCGACCGGGTGGAAGGCTTCGGGTCTCATGGGCGGGCTCCAGTGCTGAGCGATTCACGGCTGCGGCGGTTGAAGGATTCCGAATAGGCGGCGGAGCGGGCGGCGAGGATCGGGTCAGCCGACGCTTCCATACCGTGGGGGAGGATCAGCGGGTCGAAGTTGAGGTCACGGCAGGCGCCTTGTTCGGGGGCATCGACCTGTTCCAGCACCAGGGTGCCGGCATCCACGCTGCGCCGCTCGGCAGGCCACGGGCGGGCCGGGTCATCCACCGCATCGCCCGGCTCGGCCAGGACCAGGCGCAGGGTCCAGCGCAATGGGCCCTGGGCCAGGCGTTGCTGCAGGTCGTGTTGCAGGAACTGCTTGTCATCGACCTGGGTAGGCAACGCGGCAAACGCGGTGTGTGGCTCAAGTTGCCAGCGTACCGGGTGGGCGCCGCCGGCTGTATCGATCAGGCGGAAGGCATTGATGCTGTGGTATTGCGTGCTGGCGAAGCTGTTGCTGGGCTTGTAGGCGGCTATCCACTGGCGAAACGCCGCGCTTTCCGGGTGGGCGGCGAAGAATGCCTGCAGTTTGCCTGGGTCGGGTTTGCCGGTAGCCGGGTCCGGCGCGCTCGCCAGCACTTGCTCATAGAACCCTTGCGGGGTGCTGACCGCCAGCACCGGCGGGTTGTTCATGCCGGTGCGCCAGACCTGGCCGTCATCGGTGCGTAGCTCGATAGCCAGGCTGCGTACCGGTATGCCGGTATCGGGGGCGAACGGGTTGGCGCCGCCGATCGCGAAACGGCCGGTGACCGGCACCCGCTGCTGGCTGAAAACGCGCGCCGTGGACAGGCTGGCGGCCTGCCCGCTGGCCTGGAAGTAGCCGCTGACGCACAGGCCTTTGGCGTGGTTCTTGCGATAGCCTGGGTAGTGCCCAGCCTGGGCTGCGAACGTGTCGATGATTCGTTGTGGCGTCAGCCGGGGCTCGCCGAGCCAGCCGGCGGCATAGGCAAAGCTGGCGCCGGCGGCCAGCATCACGGCACCGATGGCCGCCAGGCGCAAGGCCCTGGCCTGGCCGTGCAGGGGTGAGTTCATGGTCATTGTCCGGTTCAGTGAAGGTGCCGGTACGACGCCGTCGGCAAAGGCTTATTCCCTCGGCTGGAATAAAATTTCATGACAGGCGTCTGCCCCTTACACTGACACCTTCAGAGGCCGGGACTTTGCCATGCACGATCTGGACGACCACCAGTGGCGCGAGCTGCTGGCCCGCCTGCGCCGCTTTGCCGTGTGGCTGACGCGCGAGCCGGGCAGCGCCGATGACCTGGTGCAAGCCACGGTAGAGCGGGCCTTGAGCCGGCGCGATCAACAACGTGACGCCGATGCATTGCGCGCCTGGCTGTTCACCATTCTCTACCGGCTGTTCCTTGACGCTAAACGCCGTGAGCGCCTGCATGCGCGCTGGCTGTCCTGGTTTGGCGGTGGCGAGCGTGACGAGGAACCGGTTGGCGACAACCTCGAAGCCACCATCCTGGCCCAGGCCGACTTGCAGGCGTTTGCCCGGCTGACGGCAGAACAACGTGCGTTGTTGCTGCTGGTCAGTATCGAAGGCATGAGCTACAAGGAGGCCGCCCAGGCGCTTGGCGTCCCCATCGGCACCGTGATGTCGCGCCTGTCGCGCGCGCGCAATGCCTTGCGCCAACTCACCGAAGGTGCCCCCCAGCCAACGGCCTTGCGGAGACTCAAATGACGCGCCTGATCCCCAGCGAAGAAGAATTGCACGCTTATGTCGATGAGCGCCTCGAGCCCGCACGCCGCGCCGAAGTGCAGGCCTGGCTGGCGGCCAACCCGCAGGCAGCGGCCAAGGTCGAGGGCTGGCGTGCCGATGCCCGCCGGTTGCGTGCAGCGCTGGCCGGCTTTGCCGAACTGCCCGGGGCGGCACAGCTGGACTTTGCTCGGTTGCAGCGGCAAGTGCGCCAGCGCCGTCAGCGACGCTGGGCGACGGCAGCGGTACTGCTGCTGGCACTGGGTGTGGGCGGCCTGGGTGGTTGGCAGGTACGCGACCTGAGCCTGACGCAGGCCAGCCTGCCGATGGCCGATGCCGTCCAGGCGCACCGTCTGTTCGCCGACAGCGAGGCGCTGGATATCCAGGCCAGCGACCCGGCGCAGTTGCGCGACTGGCTGGGCCGGCATTTCAGCCGCGTGGGCCAGTTGCCAGACCTGGCAGGCTACGGCTTCACGCCGGTTGGCGCGCGCCTGCTGAGCAACGAGCAAGGCCCGGCGGCGTTGCTGGTGTTCGAGGACGGCAAGGGGCAGCGCATCAGCCTGTTCCTGCGCTCACCGGGCAAGCAATACCGGCGCATGCCCGACGGGCAGCGCGTGGAGGGCCAGCTGGAGGCGCGCTATTGGTCGCACGGGGCCTACAACTTTGCCTTGGTCAGCGCGGCCGACGACGTGCGCGGGGCAGGGGTGGGCGAGGCGTTGCGCTTGGGGTTGTGAAAATCAGCGGCGGCCCCGCAGGTGTGGCCCTTTGCAACGCAAAGGCTGGTCATGCGAGGCCGCCCGGGCAGTGCGATCAGCTCAGCTCCAACCAGATCGGCGCGTGGTCCGACGGTTTATCCATCCCGCGTAGCTCGTAGTCCACTCCTGCCGCCTTGATGCGTGGCACCAGGTGCTGTGACGCCATGATCAGATCGATGCGCAGGCCACGCTTGGGCTCGTCTTCGAAGCCACGGCTGCGGTAGTCGAACCAGCTGAAACGGTCGGTAACGTCCGGGTGCAGGTGACGGAAACTGTCAACCAGGCCCCAGCCTTTCAAACGCTCCAGCCACTCGCGCTCTTCCGGCAGGAAACTGCATTTGCCAGTCTTCAGCCAGCGCTTGGCATTGTCCGGGCCGATGCCGATGTCGCAGTCCTGCGGCGAGATATTCATGTCGCCCATCACCAGCAGTGGCTGGTCGTTGCGGAACTGGCCTTCGAGCAGCGCCTGCAGGTCGCTGTAGAAGCGCTGCTTGGCCGGGAACTTGGTGGGGTGGTCGCGGCTCTCGCCTTGCGGGAAGTAGCCGTTCATGATGGTGACCGGGGTGCCGTCGGCGTCGGCGAAGGTGCCCCAGATGAAGCGGCGCTGGGCATCTTCTTCATCGCTGGCAAAGCCCTTGTGCAGGCTCAGCGGTGCCTGCCGCGAGAGCAGGGCCACGCCATAGTGGCCTTTCTGGCCGTGGTAGTGCACGTGGTAACCCAGTGCCTGCACATCGGCCGCTGGGAACTGATCGTCGCTGACCTTGGTTTCCTGCAGGCCGATCACGTCCGGCTGGTGCTTTTCGATCAGCGCCGCCAGCTGGTGCGGGCGGGCCCGCAGGCCATTGATGTTGAAACAGACGATCTTCATGGAAAGACAATCCTGGTAAAAGGCGCGATGCTAGCCGACATCGCCCATCACCACCAGCATGGCGGCTTCGCGAGGCTGCTGCTAACGTGCTTTGCAGGGGGGGGTGAACGATGTACGCTGAGGCACCTCCAAGGCACTGTATGCCCATTCCAGGAGGTCTGTCCGCAATGCCCGAAACCACCGCCGCTCCGGCCCGTGTCTGCCTGCTCGATGACGGCTACAGCCGCGAGACGCGTTCGCTGCTGTACAACGCCTACCGCCACGAACCGACCTGTGCCTATATCTTCGAGGCCCAGCGCCCGGGGTATGAGCGGCGTTTGCGGGTGATGGTGCGCGAATGGGTTCGCCAGCATTTCTACCTGCAATTGCCCGCCATCGGCCTGCTGCTGGACGACCGCCTGATCGCCCTGGCCCTGATCGTGCCACCGCTGCGCCGGCTGGGCGTGGCCGATAGCTGGGCCTGGCGCCTGCGCATGATGCTGGGCACCGGCCTGCGCTGTACGCGTCGCTACATGGACTACCAGGCTGCGCTTGCCAGTTGCCTGCCCACCGACAAGGTTCATGTGCTGCCGTTGCTCGGCGTGCATCCGCAGTTTCAGGGCAAGCAGTACGGCGAACAATTGTTGCAAGCTGTGCACGACTGGTGCGCAGCGGACGCGAATACCCAAGGAGTGGTACTGGACACCGGCAACGAGCACTACCTGGCGTTTTACCAGCGTCTGGGTTACGAAGAAATTGGCGAGGTCGCTGTAGGACCAATCCGAGAGAGGGTATTCTTTCATCCCAACCCGGTCTCTTCCGATTCCGCTTTTGCCTAGGCGGGCAGCGCAGCGGCTCACTTGAGCGCGCGGCTCTGGTAGCATGCGCCGCATGACGTATTCAGGAAGATTTACCTGGGGCCTGGTTATCTGGGCTGCCAGTTTCGCAGCATGGGGCCAGAGCGAGCTGCTGGTGAAGGTTGAACCAGCCAACAAGGCGCTCAAGGCCAATGTCGAAGGCTATATCGGTACCCTTGGCGACCGTGATGAAGAAGCGTTGCTGCGCTTCAGTCGCGGCGCCGAGGAGCAGGCGCGCAAAGCCGCGCAGGCACTTGGCTACTATCAGGCGCAGATCGACACCGAGGTCAAGCCTGCCAGCGCGGCTGACCGTTCCCCGCAACTGATCATCACCATCGACCCGGGCGAGCCGATTCGCCTGCGCAACGTCACCGTGCGCATCGAAGGGCCCGCCAGCGAGCTGACGGCTTTTCGCCTGCCCGACAGCAAGGCGCTGCGTGCCGGTGAGCAGCTCAACCATGGCCACTACGAAGATGCCAAGCGGCTGATCCAGAACCAGGCGTCACGCTATGGCTTCTTCAGTGGGCGTTTCAGCCGCCAGCGCCTGGCGGTTGACCCCCAGGCTGGCGTAGCCGATATCGAGCTGGTGTACCAGAGCGGCCCGCGCTATCGGCTGGGCGCCGTGACCTTCGGTGGTGACACCCCGTTGGACGACGACCTGCTGCAGCGCATGGTTTCGTTCAAGCCAGGTACACCCTACGACTCCGAACTGGTGGCCGAACTGAACAATGACTTGCAATCGAGCGGCTACTTCGAAGGCGTGCGCGTGGATGCGGCGCCTACCGCCGCTGTCGGCGAAGAGGTCCCGGTGGATGTCCACCTGCAAACGCGCAAGCCGCGCACACTCGGCCTGGGTCTGGGCTTTTCGACCGACGTCGGCCCCCGCGGCAAGGCCAACTGGACCCGCCACTGGGTCAACCCCCAGGGCCATAGCTATGGTTGGGAAACCGAACTGTCGGCTCCGCGGCAGAACGTTGGCCTGTGGTACGACATACCGCTCGACCCGCCGCTCACCGACAAGCTGCGCTTTGCCGGTGGCTACCAGAACGAGGAAATCGCCGGCACCGACACGCTCAGCAAGCTGCTGACGGTCGGCCCTGAGTGGCACAGCAAGTTGCCCAGTGGCTGGCAGCGGGTGGTTTCGCTCAAGTACCAGCGGGAAGAGTATCGCCTGGGCGACGATTCCGGCTTGAGCAACCTGCTGATGCCGGGGGTGAGCTTCTCGTTCCTGCGCAGCGACAACCGCATCGACCCGCATAACGGCTACCGCCTGCAGTTCGATGTGCAGGCCGCCAAGGAAGGGCTGGTTTCGGACACCAACCTGTTGCATGGCAACGTGCTGCTCAAGGGCCTGACCACCCTGGGCCACAACCACAGGCTGCTCGGCCGGGTGCAGTTCGGAGGCAGTGCGACCAATGGCTTCAAGAACAACATTCCACCCTCATTGCGCTTCTTCGCCGGTGGCGATCAGAGCGTGCGCGGCTACGACTACCAGACCCTGTCGCCGAAAAACAGCGATGGTGACCGCATTGGCGGGCGCTATCTGGTAGCAGGCAGTGTCGAGTACCAATATTCGCTGACCGAGAAGTGGCGACTGGCTACCTTCGTTGACCAGGGCAACTCGTTCAACGACCTTGAACTGCCGAGCCTGAAGACCGGCGTCGGTTTCGGTGTGCGCTGGGTATCGCCGGTCGGGCCGTTGCGCCTGGACCTGGCCAGGGCGCTGGATGACGAAGGGGGCATTCGCCTGCACTTTTCCATGGGGCCTGAGCTGTGAAACGCGTGATCAAGTATCTCCTGGCAGGCCTGCTCGGGAGCATTGCGAGCCTGGGTGTGGTCGTGGGCCTGATGCTGGGGACCGAGGCGGGCAGCCGCTGGACGCTGGGCCAGGTGCCCGGGCTTGAGGTGGCGGATTTCCAGGGCCGCCTGGGCGCTAGCTGGCAAGCCAGCCGGCTGGTCTGGGACGATGGCAGCAGCAGGGTAGAGCTGCAGGCACCGCTGCTGGCCTGGTCGCCTGCCTGCTTGCTGCGCGGCACCTTGTGCATCGACCAGTTGCAGGCGCAGCGCATCGACATGGCCGTCGCCCCAGGGGCCGAGCCGAGCGAAAGCGCCCCGCTGCAATTGCCGGCCCTGCGTTTGCCGTTGGCGGTCGAGTTGGGTGAAGTCAAGGTTGGCCAGTTGCGCCTGGACGGCAGTGATCTGCTGGGTGACCTGCACCTGGCTGCACACTGGACACGCAGCGGGATGCGTATCGACAGCCTGCAGCTGCGGCGTGATGACCTGCAGTTGAACCTGCAGGGCGACCTGCAGCCCGAAGGTGACTGGCCGGTACAATTGCAGGCACAGCTGCAACTGCCCGCTGTCGACGGCAAACCTTGGCAGGTGGCGCTGACCGCCAGCGGCGAACTGCAGAATACCTTGCAGCTTGCAGGGACCAGCAGCGGCTACCTCGACGCTACGCTGAGCGGGCAGTTGCAGGCGCTGGCCGAGCATCTGCCGGCAGCCTTGCAGGTCCGCGCCGAGGCATTCAAACCGGCCGCTTCGCTACCCGACACCCTGCAGTTCAACCAGCTCAAGCTCGATGCCAAGGGCAACTTGCTCAGCGGCTATCAGCTGTCGGGCTCTGCCAGCCTGCCTGCCGAACAGTCGCCAGTGGCCCTGCTGTTGTCTGGGTTGGTCGACAGTAAAGGGGCCAGGCTGGATGCCCTGGACCTGAGCGCCAGCGACACCCAGCGCGTCAAGCTGCAAGCCACGGCTGACTGGCAGCAAGGCCTGGTCGCCGATGCCCAGGTGGACTGGCAGGACTTTCCGTGGCTGCGTCTGTATCCGCTGGAGACGCCGCCCCAGGTCACGCTCAAGCGCTTCATCGCGCAGGTGCATTACCGCGATGGCAATTACCAGGGCACCTTCGACGGCGACCTGGATGGCCCCGCCGGGCCGTTCAACCTGGCCAGCCCGTTCCAGGGGGACCTGAGCCAGGTCAAGCTGCCGCAGCTGGCGTTGAGTGCCGGGCAAGGCAAGGCTGAAGGCAGTGTTGCCGTGGGTTTTGCCGAACACCTGGCATGGGACGTTGCCTTGCAGCTTTCGGCGCTCGACCCGGCCTATTGGCTGGCCGAGCTGCCAGGCACTTTGGCCGGGCCGCTGCGCAGCAAGGGCGAGCTCAAAGGTGATGCGCTGAGCCTGGAGGCCCAGCTTGACCTGAAAGGCCGTCTGCGCGGCCAGCCGGCAGTGCTCAAGGTCGACGCCCAGGGGGCAGGGGAGCGTTGGACGCTGGGCGCGTTGGCCATCCAGCTGGGGGACAACCGAATCAATGGCAGTGGCAGCCTGCAACAGCGCCTGGCCGGGCGGATCGACCTCGACCTGCCGCGGCTGGGCCAGTTGTGGCCAAGGCTGCAGGGCCAGGTCAAGGGCCGGCTGGACGTCGCCGGTACCTTGCAAGCCCCGCAAGGTACTCTGGCCGTGCAAGGCCAACGCCTGGCCCTGGCTGAAAACCGCCTGCAGCAGCTGGGCCTGGATGCCCGCCTGGATAACGCCCAGCACGGCGTCGTCGTGCTCAAGGCCAGCGGCATCCACCTGGGTGACACGGCATTGGGTGACCTGCAGGCCAACGGCAAGGGCGATATCCGCCAGCAAGCCCTGGCCTTGGCGCTGGACGGCCCGCAACTCAAACTCGACCTGGGCCTGGATGGCCAGCTGAGCAAGGGGGACTGGCGTGGGCGCCTGGCCAGCGGACGAATCCAGGCCGGTGGCCAGGACTGGCAGTTGCAGGCACCGGCCCGCCTGCAGCGGCTGGCCAGCGGCCAGCTGGATTTCGGTGCCCATTGCTGGCGCTCCGGTCAGGCCAGCCTGTGTGGCGAGGACCAGCGCCTGGCCCCGGATCCGCGCTTGCGCTACCACCTCAAGCAGTTCCCGCTGGACAGCCTGGCCCAATGGTTGCCGAAAGACTTCGCCTGGCAGGGCCTGCTCAATGCCGACATCAATCTGGACATTCCCGCCAGCGGTCCCAAGGGCAGCATCGTCGTCGACGCCAGTGGCGGTACCCTGCGAATGCGTGACCAGGAACGCTGGGTCGATTTCCCCTACCAGGCCCTGCGCCTGGACAGCGCACTGGCGCCGCGGCGCATCGATACCCGCCTGGTGTTTCGCGGCCAGCGCCTGGGTGAGCTGAACGTCAATACCCGCCTCGACCCGCTGGGCAAGAACAAGCCGTTGTCAGGTGATTTCCGCCTGGCCGGTCTCGACGTATCAGTGGTGCGCCCGTTCGTGCCGATGGTCGAGCGCCTGGCCGGGCAACTCAATGGCACTGGACGGCTGTCGGGTACCCTGCTGGCGCCGCAGGTCAACGGCAACCTGATGCTCAGCGGCGGCGAGGTCAGTGGCGCCGAACTGCCGGTCAGCCTCGAAGGCCTGTCGTTGCAGGCGTTGATTGCCGGTGAGCAGGTACAGCTTGTGGGTGACTGGCGCAGTGGCGAGGCGGGGCGGGGACAGTTGCGCGGCAACCTCACCTGGGGCCAGGCATTGGGCATGGACTTGCGCCTGCAAGGCCAGCAACTGCCCGTTACCGTCGAGCCCTATGCAACGCTGGAGGTCGCCCCTGACCTGACCTTGCGCCTGGTCGATGACAAGCTGGCAGTCACCGGCAAGGTGCAAGTGCCCAAAGGCACTATCACCGTGCGTGAACTGCCACCGTCCACCGTTAAAGTTTCGGAGGACACGGTGATCGTCGGCCACCAGACCGAAGAGGGCACTCCTCCCATGGCGATGGCCATGGACATCGACGTCGAGGTGGGTCAAGACAAGCTGTCATTCAGTGGCTTTGGTCTGACGGCCAACCTGCTCGGCCATGTGCACATCGGCGACAATCTCGATACCCGTGGTGAGCTGAGCCTGGCCGACGGGCGCTACCGTGCCTACGGCCAGCGCCTGACCATTCGCCGTGCGCGGCTACTGTTTGCCGGGCCGATCGACCAACCGTACCTGGACATCGAAGCGATCCGCAAGGTTGATGACGTGATTGCCGGTATCCGCCTGACCGGCAATGCCGAGCAACCCGCGACCAAGGTGTTCTCGGAACCGGCCATGAGCCAGGAACAGGCATTGTCATATCTGGTGCTGGGACGGCCACTGGGTGCTTCCGGCGAAGACAGCAACATGCTTGCCGAGGCCGCTCTGGGCCTGGGCCTGGCGGGTAGCGCCGGCATCACCGGCAGCCTGGCTTCGAGTTTGGGGATCGATGATTTCCAGCTGGACACCGAAGGTTCCGGCACCACCACCAGCGTGGTCGCCAGCGGCAACCTTACCGAGAAACTGAGCCTGCGCTACGGGGTAGGTGTGTTCGAGCCCGCCAACACCATTGCGTTGCGCTACAAGCTGAGCAAGAAGGTCTACCTCGAAGCTGCCAGTGGGCTGGCCAGCTCCCTGGACATCTTCTACAAGCGCGACTTTTGAGCCGCGCAAGGGCGGCCGTCAACGGACGGTGGCCGCCTCGATGAACTCGTTGCTATCGGGCGCGGGTGGCGGACTGGGAGCGCGTACCGGAATAATCAGGTTGGTGTACTGCTCGATCAGCCGGCTGAGGGCTTCAGGTGGTTCGCTGGCCTGGAACTGCATGCGGATCTGTACTTCGTCGGGGTCACGGCTTTCACCTTGACGGCTCTGGCCGCCGATCGTGACCTTGAAGCTCGCCGCATTGTTTTCGCCAGCGGTCAGCAGTGCCTGTTGCGCTTCGGTGCCCTTGACCCGCACCGACAGGTCGACCTGCATACGTTCCAGCGCCAGGCCCTTGGGTGAGACCAGCGCGAACAGCGGCACGCGCATGATGTGCTGGCTGTCGATGGCTACCTCGACCATCTTGGCTTTCATGGGCGCACCCAAGGTTTCGGTGTCGCAATCGAAGAACTGATCGAACAAGTTGATGTACTGCTGCGCGATAAGACTATTGGTAGCGCTGGCGGCTTCTTGCAGGCCGCGGGTAATTTCACGCAGGTCGATGGAGGTCATCGGGGCGGGAACTTTGCTCACTCACTTGGCTCCTTTGGGCGGGTGGTTCCCCCACCACGCGGGTGGGGGGGCGGGTTTGCGTGGCTCAAGGAGTCGGGGCGCCAGCTCCTGCACCTGCTCCGGCGCCGCTGCTACTCAGCGTGTCGGCCCTGGAGATCGCCTCGGGGCTTTCCAGCGTTGCTGACTGGACGACGGTCGGTTTGGTGGCGGCGTCGGTCAGGAAGTCGATCACCCGCATCAGCGCCTCTGGCGGATCCTGGCGCTTGATGGTGGTGTTGAAGGCATAGCGGGCGCGGGTATCGGTCTTGCGGGTTTGCGTGGACTTGTGGCTGATGCTGCCCTTCATGCTCAGTTTGAACGGCCCCCAGCCCAGCGAGGCGGCCATTTCGCCGCTCCTATCGCTACTGGATGTGTCTTCGGCCGACTGCTGGATGGTCAGTTCGAATTCGACTTTGCCTTCTTCGATGGCAATGTTCGGGTGGGTGATGGCCGCCAGCAGCGGCACTTTCATGGTCTTGCTGACCACGCCCTTGTATTCGCCCTGTTCGTCGACGATGGTTTCGTCGTAGTCGAACTGGATGGCGACCGCCTTGCCGTCCTGGATGCAGACTTGCATCAGGAAGTCGGCGTACGACTTGCTCGCGGTGACCTGGGCCTGGACCATCGCTTGCAGCGGGCCGGCAATCATGCGATCCATCGGCAAGGAGTTGATGACGGATCCGATGAGGCTGTTATCTATCATGACTGGTCTCTCTCTCTGGTTGGGTGTGACAAGCGATCGTTAGCGACCGGCCACGGTGGGTGGGGCTCAGCGCACGCACGCTTCCTGGCGACGAATGTTGCCGATCTGGCGCAGACTGAGGCCGTATTTGTTGGCCAGCAGGCTGCGTGACAAGCCGCTGGCGCTTTCTTTCTGGATTTGCTGGTTGCGCAACTGGCGCAGGAAGTGGTCAGCCTTGGGAATCTCCAGGGCGACCCCGGCAAAGCGCTTGATCAGCGCATCAAGTGCATCTGCCGGCAGCACATCGGCGAGCTTGGTGCGCTCGCGGTGCTTGGGGATGTACTTCGGCCTGCCGCCGTAGGCACAAGTGAGCTGGTAGGCGTTGTCGATACCGATGCAGTCGATCAGGGCCTGCAACGAATGGGGGAGTTGGCTGATATCGATGTGGCTCAAGTCTGGCAATTCCATGTGGCGCTCCTTGGGGATGGATGGGATTACTACCCGATCACCAGCGGCGTTATGTCGACGGTGTGACTGAATTCTCTGCGACGGGCAAAGCAGGTCGCTAGGCGGCATAGGGGTTGGGCCTTGTAGCCTCGGAGAACAGGTTTTGCAGGCAGCGATATCCGGCGCTGTAGGACATGGCTTCAACAATTGGCCGTGGTGCGTGGTTTCCCATCGAGTAGCTTCTGGATCGGCCTGCTGGGTCTGGTGACCCTCAATCGCACGGATAGCTGCTGAGCAGGCTGGCGCCGCGCAGATAGGCCTCGGGAGCATGGAGCATGTTCTGTGGCAACGTGCGCCAATCGACCAGCAGGCACAGCGCATTCAGCGGCTGGCCGTTGCGCTGGCCTATGACCTGGTCGGCGAAGTTTCGTCGGTACAACGCCAGGGTTTGTTGCTGCGCTTGTACCTGGTCAGCTTGGGCCAAGGTTTGCCGGGCCAGCTCGGGCAGCAGTGCCGGCGCTACGCTGAAATGTACCGATGCCCGGTTTTCCTGCAGGTAGCCAGCCTGGCGCACGCGTTGCCATAGTTGTTGCCACTGGCTGGCGCCGGCCTGGGCCGCCAGGTCGCGTCCCAGTTCGAACAGTTGCTCGGTCGAAACCTGGCGGGTGTTCAATGCATGAAGGGAAAAGGGCGTGAGAAGCAGGGATGCGAACAGCAGGGGTTTGTACATGGTGCCTCCGGCGGTGGGTGCTTGGGAGCGCCATGCTTGCAGGCAAGCGCCGCCGCACCCAGCAGGAAATGCAGCGCGGTGGCCGGTGGCCGTTGTATCATTACCGCGGCTCGTCGCGAGCCATTTGCCCCAGATGTTGCAAGGAACCTTCGATGACACATGTGCAGCGCCTCAAATATTCCCTTCTGATCATCCTGGTTGTACTGGGCCTGATGCTGGGCCTGTCGCACCTGCAGAAGCAGGGTACGATCAGTGAACAGACCTTCCAGATACTGGCGATTGCCATCGCTGTGGTGGTCGTGGTGATCAACGGCATCTTGCGGCGCAAGGTCAAGCCCTGACCTGTGCGGGCCGGCCAGCTGTGGCCGGCCGTACGTTCAGCTTGACTGCGTTTGCTCCAGTACGGCGCGTGCCTGCGGGTTGAGGCTGTAGCACTTGTCGCTGCCCAACTGGATGACGCCCTCGGCGCACAGCCGCTTGAGCACTTCGCGCACGCTGAGGAACGACAGCGGAATATCCAGCTGTTCCAGTTGGGCGTGCACACCGCGCACACCGATGCTGCGGCCGCTGCGCTGGGCGACATGCAGGGCGTCGATCACCTTGAGGCGGATCAGGCTGGTGCGCAGGCCGAAGGTGCGCAACAACTCGCGGATCTGTTCGTTGCCGGTGCGTTCGTCGGCCAGTGCGTCCTGTTCCTGGGGCGCTTTGCCCGGGGTGTGCCCGGCCTGGATCGAGGATTGCGGGTTGTACATGTGAATGCTCCTTTTCGTCGACGAACCCGAAATAGTGGGTGCCTCACTGACTAAGACGAATGAGAAGGGAAAAACTGCAGCCCTTCAGCGAAAAAAAATGCCGGTTTCTGTTCAAGACGTTTCATCAGCGGGTGGTCCGTAAAATTTTCATTCAGGTATTCGTCTGATCGGGATGAGCCCCGAAATCGAGGAATACCTGTGTTTCCACTTTTCCGTCCCATGACTTGCGCTGGTCTGGCCGCCGCCCTGGTGGTGTTCAGCGCAGGTGTACCGGCGCAGCCCGCCGCAGGCGATGCCAGCGCGCAGATTCGTCGCACCAGCTACGGGGTGCCGCATATCGTGGCCAAGGATGAGCGGGGCCTGGGCTATGGCATCGGCTACGCCTATGCCCAGGACAACCTGTGCCTGCTGGGCAACGAAGTGCTGACCGTAAGCGGCGAACGGTCCCGATATTTCGGCGCCAGCGGCAAGACCTTGGAGCAGCGCGACAACCTGGCGAGTGACTTGTTCTTCACCTGGCTCAACAGCCCCTCGGCAGTCAACGCGTTCTTGCAGGCGCAACCGGACTCGGTCCAGGCGCTGCTGGCGGGCTATGCCAGTGGCTACAACCGGGCCCTGGCCGAGCGCCGTGGCCAAGGGTTGCCCGCCGAGTGCGGCAACGGCGAGTGGCTGCGACCGATCAGTAGCGAAGACCTGGTCAAGCTGACTCGCCGGCTGTTGGCCGAAGGGGGTGTCGGGCAGTTCGTCGAAGCCCTGGCGGGCGCGCAACCGCCAAGTCTGGCCAACCGGCAGGCCACCAGCGGGTATGCCGCGGCGCTGGCTCGGCAGGAGCGGTTTGCCCTGGAGCGCGGTAGCAATGCGGTGGCCTTGGGCGCCCGGCGTTCGGCCAATGGTCGCGGCCTGTTGCTGGCCAACCCGCACTTCCCGTGGAGGGGGGGCATGCGCTTCTATCAGATGCAACTGACCATTCCCGGCAAGCTCGATGTGATGGGGGCGGCATTGCCGGGACTGCCCGTGGTCAACATCGGTTTCAACCAGCACCTGGCCTGGACGCACACGGTCGATACGTCGCAGCACTTTACCCTGTACCGTCTGCAGCTCGATCCCAAGGACCCGACCCGCTACCTGCTCGATGGTAAATCGCTGCCGCTGGTCCGGCAGACCATCAGCGTTGCAGTCAAGGCCGAGGATGGCAGCCTGAGCCAGGTACAACGCCAGGTCTACAGCTCGCATTTCGGCCCGGTGGTGCAATGGCCGGGGCGCCTGGACTGGGACAGCCGCACGGCCTATAGCTTGCGCGATGCCAACCTGGAAAACACCCGGGTATTGCAGCAGTGGTACCAGATCAACCGCGCCGACAGTCTGGCAACGCTGCAGGGTTCGATCGGCCAGTTGCAGGGTATTCCCTGGGTCAACACGCTGGCGGTGGACCAGGACGGCCAGGCCTTGTACCTGAACCAGTCGGTGGTGCCCTATGTTGACCAGCAGTTGTTGGACACCTGCAGCAATCCGCAGGCCCAGGGTCGCCTGGTAGTGCTGGATGGTTCGCGCAGCGCGTGCGCATGGAAGGTGGATACGCAGGCGGCACAGCCGGGTATCTTCCCGGCACGCCTGCTGCCAAGCCTTCAGCGCAGCGATTTCGTACAGAACTCCAACGACCCGGCCTGGATGACCAACCCGGCGCAGCCGCTGACCGGCTATTCGCCGCTGATAAGCCGTAGCGACCAGCCGCTGGGCATGCGTGGCCGATTTGCCCTGCAACGCCTGCAGGGCAAGGCCCGGTTGGGTATCGATGATCTGCAACGCATGGTGACCGACGATGAGGTCTACCTGGCCAGCCTGGTGCTGCCCGACCTGCTGCAGTGGTGCCGTGGCGCCGCCGCAGACGTGCAGGCCGTATGCAGCAGCCTGGCGGCCTGGAACGGCAAGGCCGACCTCGACAGTGGCATTGGCCTGGTACACTTCAACAACCTGTTCGAGGCGCTGGCCGAGCACCCGCAAAGCTGGCGAGTGGCCTTCGACCCGGCTGACCCACAGCACACCCCGCGTGGCCTGGCGGTCGAGCAGGCAGCGGTACGCAAGCGTCTGCACCAGGCGGCGCTGGCTTCGCTCAGGCAGGTGAATGAGAGTGGTGTGGCAGGGCAGGTGCGCTGGGGCCATGTGCAACAGGCAGTCGATGGCACGCCGGTGCCGGGCGGCCCGCAAGGGTTGGGCGTGTACAACGCGATCCACAGCGTGCCGCACGGGCAGGGCAAGCGGCTGGTGGTCAGTGGTACCAGCTACCTGCAACTGGTCAGCTTTACCGACAAGGGGCCGGAGGCGCGCGGGTTGCTGGCGTTCTCTCAGTCCAGCGAAGCCGGTTCGGCGCACTTCGGCGACCAGACCAAGGCCTTCGCGGCCAAGCAACTGCTGCCATTACCGTTTACCGAGGCACAAATCCGGGCCGATCCTGAATACCGGCAGTATGTGATCAGTGAGGGAGACAAGGGCGCGCTGGCCAGTCAGCCTTGAGGCGCTTCCCAGGCACTGCACCATGACAGCAAGCGGTGCAGTCCCTGCGAGCGGATTTATCCGCGAAGCGACCAGTTTGTGCCAGTGCTACAGCGTCAGGAAAACTCGAACGGCGCCAGCTGAAAGCCTTGTTCATCAACCTGCAAGACCCAACCCCGGCGGTCCCAGTCACCTAGCACGATACGCCGCGCCGGTTGTCCATCGACCACCAGCTTGTGGATCGCCGGCCGGTGGGTATGGCCATGCACCAGCGTGCGCACACCCTGCGCGGCCATCACCTGCGGCACTGCTTCCGGGGTAACGTCGACGATTTCGGTGGCCTTCATTCGCGTTTGCGAGCGGCTTTCGTTGCGCAGCTTGCGCGCCAGCTTGTAGCGCGCAGCCAGCGGCAGGTGACGCAACACCCACAAGCTCAGCGGGTTGCGCAGCAGGCGGCGCATCTTCATGTAACCCAGGTCGCGGGTGCACAGGGTGTCGCCATGCATCAGCAACACCTGTTCGCCGCCCAGTTCGATCACGCTGGGATCGGCCAGCAACGTGCAGCCCGCAGCTTCGCAGAAGGCCTGGCCAATCAGGAAATCACGGTTGCCATGCATCAGGTAGATGGCCGTACCGCTGTCGCTCAAGCGCCGCAAGGCCTGGCAGATCGACTGCTGGAACGGCGTCATGGCATCGTCGCCGATCCATGCTTCGAAGAAGTCGCCGAGAATGTACAAGGCCTCCGCGTGGCGGCCACGGCCATCGAGCAAATCAAGAAACGCCCGGGTAATGTCCGGGCGTTCTTCTTGCAGGTGCAGATCGGAGATCAGCAGGATCACTCAATGATCTCGGCTTTCTCGATGACCACGTCGTCTTTCGGCACGTCCTGGTGGCCGGCCTTGGAACCGGTAGCGACCTTCTCGATGGCATCGACGATCTCACGGCCTTCGATCACTTCGCCGAACACCGCGTAGCCCCAGCCCTGCACGTTCTTGCCGCTGTGGTTGAGGAAGTCGTTGTCGGCGGCGTTGATGAAGAACTGCGCCGAGGCGGAGTGCGGCTCCATGGTACGGGCCATGGCAATGCTGTACTTCTTGTTCTTCAGGCCGTTGTCGGCTTCGTTCTGGATGCTGGCGCGGGTTTTTTTCTGGCTCATGCCAGGCTCGAAGCCGCCGCCCTGGATCATGAAGCCCTTGATCACGCGGTGGAATACGGTGCCGTCGTAGTGGCCATCCTTGACGTACTGAACGAAGTTTTCGGTAGTCAGCGGCGCTTTTTCGGCGTCCAGTTGCAGGACGATGTCGCCGTGGTTGGTGCTCAGTTTGACTTTGGACATGCTGAAACTCGCTCTTTCAAGGCAATCGGGAATTAGGGTGCGCAGGGCGCGGGTTACCACCTGACGCAGGATCAGGCGGTCGCGACACATTGCGCGCACTGGCCATTTTGCCAGGCTGCGGCAAAAAGCCGTGATAAATCACGCCTGTTTGTCCGGGCCCGACTGTCAGCAGCTTGACTGCTTCGGCTATGATAGGCCCTTTGATTCAATCGGCCTACCCAGGCCGGCTACGTGCATTCAAGGATCCTATGAGCAAGCCCACTGCCGACAACGCGCCCAACGCCGCTGCCAAAGGCGCCCCCGCTGTCCCTGCGAACTTCCTGCGGCCGATCATCCAGGCCGACCTGGACTCGGGCAAGCACAGCCGCATCGTCACCCGTTTCCCGCCGGAGCCCAACGGTTACCTGCACATCGGCCACGCCAAGTCGATCTGCGTGAACTTCGGCCTGGCCAGGGAATTCGGTGGCGTCTGCCACCTGCGTTTCGACGATACCAACCCGGCCAAGGAAGACCAGGAGTACATCGACGCCATCCAGAGCGATGTCAAGTGGCTGGGCTTCGACTGGGCCGGTGATGTGCGCTACGCCTCCGACTACTTCGACCAGCTGCACGATTGGGCGGTCGAGCTGATCAAGCGCGGCAAGGCCTATGTCTGCGACCTCACCCCCGAGCAGGCCAAGGAATACCGTGGCAGCCTCAAGGAGCCCGGCAAGAACAGCCCGTTCCGTGAGCGCAGCGTGGAAGAGAACCTTGACCTGTTCGCCCGCATGAAGGCCGGTGAGTTCAAGGACGGCGAGCGCGTGCTGCGGGCCAAGATCGACATGGCGTCGCCGAACATGAACCTGCGCGACCCGATCCTGTACCGCATCCGCCATGCCCACCACCACCAGACCGGTGACAAGTGGTGCATCTACCCCAACTACGACTTCACCCACGGCCAGTCGGACGCCATCGAGGGTATCACCCACTCGATCTGCACCCTGGAGTTCGAAGGGCATCGTCCGCTGTACGACTGGTTCCTCGACAACCTGCCGGTGCCGGCCCACCCGCGCCAGTACGAGTTCAGCCGCCTGAACCTGAACTACACCATTACCTCCAAGCGCAAGCTCAAGCAGCTGGTCGACGAAAAGCACGTCGAAGCCTGGGACGACCCGCGCATGTCGACCCTGTCCGGCTTCCGTCGCCGTGGCTACACCCCGGCCTCGATCCGCAACTTCTGCGAAATGATCGGCACCAACCGTTCCGACGGCGTGGTCGACATGTCGATGCTGGAGTTCAGCATCCGTGACGACCTGGACCGTACGGCACCTCGCGCCATGTGCGTGCTGCGCCCGCTGAAGGTGGTCATCACCAACTACCCGGAAGGCCAGGTCGAGCAGCTCGAGCTGCCGCGCCACCCGAAGGAGGACATGGGCGTACGCGTGCTGCCGTTCTCCCGTGAGCTGTACATCGACCGCGACGACTTCATGGAAGCGCCGCCGAAGGGCTACAAGCGCCTGGAACCGGCCGGTGAAGTGCGCCTGCGCGGCAGCTACGTGATCCGCGCCGACGAGGCCATCAAGGATGCCGACGGCAACATCGTCGAGCTGCGCTGCTCGTACGACCCGGACACCCTGGGCAAGAACCCTGAAGGCCGCAAGGTCAAGGGGGTTATCCATTGGGTACCGGCCGAGGGTAGCGTCGAGTGCGAAGTGCGCCTGTACGACCGCCTGTTCCGCTCGCCGAACCCAGAAAAGACCGAGGAGGGCGGCAGCTTCCTGGACAATATCAACCCGGATTCGCTGCAGGTGCTGCACGGCTGCCGTGCCGAGCCGTCGCTGGCCCAGGCCCAGCCCGAGGACCGCTTCCAGTTCGAGCGCGAGGGCTACTTCTGCGCCGACCTGAAAGACAGCCAGCCGGGCCGCCCGGTGTTCAACCGCACTGTCACCCTGCGTGACTCCTGGGGCAGCTGAGGAACCGCCGTGCTTACCATCTACAACACCCTGAGCAAAGCCAAGGAAGTCTTCAAGCCACTGGATGGCAACAAGGTGCGCATGTACGTGTGCGGCATGACCGTATATGACTACTGCCACCTCGGCCATGGCCGCAGCATGGTGGCCTTCGACCTGGTTACCCGCTGGCTGCGCAAGAGCGGCTACGAGCTGACCTATGTGCGCAATATCACCGACATCGATGACAAGATCATCAACCGGGCCAACGAGAACGGCGAAACCTTCGACGCCCTGACCGCGCGCATGATCGACGCCATGCACGAAGACGAGCGGCGCCTGAACATCCTGCCGCCGGACCAGGAACCGCGCGCCACCGATCATATCGCCGGCATGCACGCGATGATCCAGACCCTGATCGACAAGGGCTACGCCTACGCCCCGGGCAACGGCGACGTGTACTACCGGGTCGGCAAGTTCGTCGGCTACGGCAAGCTGTCGCGCAAGAAGATCGAAGACCTGCGTATCGGTGCGCGCATCGAGGTTGATGAAGCCAAGCAGGACCCGCTGGATTTCGTCCTGTGGAAAGGCGCCAAGCCGGGCGAGCCGAGCTGGGCATCGCCATGGGGGCCGGGCCGTCCGGGCTGGCACATCGAGTGCTCGGTGATGTCCACCTGCTGCCTGGGCGAAAGCTTCGACATTCATGGCGGTGGCAGCGACCTGGAGTTCCCGCACCACGAGAACGAGATCGCCCAGAGCGAGGCGGCCACCGGCAAGCAGTACGCCAACGCCTGGATGCACTGCGGCATGATCCGTATCAACGGCGAGAAGATGTCCAAGTCGTTGAACAACTTCTTCACCATTCGCGACGTGCTCGAAAAGTACCACCCGGAAGTGGTGCGTTACCTGCTGGTGGCCAGCCACTATCGCAGCGCGATCAACTACTCGGAAGACAGCCTGCGCGATGCCAAGGGTGCCCTGGAGCGCTTCTACCACGCCTTGCGTGGTCTGCCGCGGGTTGCAGCCAAGGGTGGCGAAGCGTTTGTCGAGCGTTTCAGCGTGGCGATGAACGACGACTTCGGCACCCCCGAAGCCTGCGCCGTGCTGTTCGACCTGGTGCGCGAGATCAACCGCCTGCGTGACAGCGACCCGGACGCGGCTGCTGGCCTGGCAGGGCGACTGCGCGAACTGGGCGACGTGCTGGGTGTGCTGCAGCTGGACGCCGATGACTTCCTGCGTGCCGGTGCTGAAGGCAAGGTGGATGCCGCCGAGGTCGAGGGCTTGATCCAGGCGCGCCTGCAGGCGCGTGCGGACAAGAACTGGGCCGAATCCGACCGTATTCGCGACCAGCTGACCGCCCTGGGGGTTGTGCTGGAAGACAGCAAGGGTAGTACTACCTGGCGCCTGGCTGACTGATCAGTACAGACGGGGCCGCTTTGCGGCCCATCGCGGCACAAGGCCGCTCCTACAGGAATAGCGCAGCATAGGATGCTTGCGTCGCCCCTGTAGGAGCGGCCTTGTGCCGCGATGGGCTGCAAAGCAGCCCCATTGTCTACTTGCCTGACGTGGCCAACGGGCAATGCAGAACCAGCTTGGCCCCACCCAACTCGCTTGCTCCCACTTCCAGCCCGAACCCGTGCAGGTCGACGATCGCCGCAACGATCGACAGCCCCAGCCCGAACCCTGCATGGCGATGGCCTTCCTCACTGCGATAGAACCGCTTCAGCACCGCAGCGCGTTCGTCTTCGGGAATGCCTGGCCCGCTGTCTTCGATGGCCAGGTGCAGGCCGTTGTCGTCTTGCGTCGCGCTCATTCGCACCTGGCCACCCTCGGGGGTGAATTTGATAGCGTTGCCCACCAGGTTGGCCAAGGCCTCGAACAACAGTTCGCGGTCACCATGCAAGGCCGGCAATTCCGTGGGCTGCTGCAGTTCCAGGCGAATGCCGCCATCTTCGGCCAAGGGCAGGTAGAAGTCATGCAGCTCCACCAGCAAGGCGTGTGGGTCCAGCTGTACGAAACCGGCGCGGCGTTGCCGGTCTTCCAGTTCGCTGATCCGTAGCAGCCCGCGGAAACGTGCCATCAAGGTGTCGGTCTCGCCGATGGCCTGGTCCAGCGCCTCGGCCTGGGTGGAATCGCTGTCGCTCTGCTGGCGAATACGGTAGAGCTGGGCACGCAGGCGCGTGAGCGGGGTACGCAGGTCGTGGGCGATGTTGTCGCAGACGCCCTTGACCTCGTGCATCAACCGCTCGATGCGATCGAGCATGGCGTTGACGATGGCCGCGAGCATGTCCAGCTCGTCGCGCCGGGCCGACAACGGCAGGCGGTGGGTGAGGTCGCCGGCGACGATCAGCTCGGCCTGGGCCTGGATCGCGCGGATGCGTTTGAGCGGCCTGCGACGCAGCAGGTACCAGCCGGCAAAGCCGGGGATCAGGGTCAACGAGATGCCCCACAGCAGTGCATGCAGGATGATCCGGGTGACCACGAACAGCGAGCCGTTGTCACGTACCAGCACCAGCCAGCGACCGTCCTGCACCTTGATCGCCACGGCATCGCAGCTGTCGCGCGGCATGTGTGGGTCGGCAGCGTCCAGGCAGCGCTTGAGCTCGTGAACCTTGCCATCGAGCTTGAGTTCCGCCGGGATGGTGCGAATGCGCCCGCCAAGCGGCTTGAGCTGGCCGTCGAACAGGCCATAGGCGTCGAAGCTGCGCTCTTCCAGGGCCTGGCTGGCGACCAGGGCGTCATCCAGCTGCTTGCCGCTCATGTGGGCGAACAGGTGCTGGCGCTGCAGCATGGAATGGCGGGTGAGCTTGTTCAGGTAGCTGGACACTTCGAAATACAGCACCCCCATGAGGATGCTGCTCCAGGCCACGAACAGGAAGCTGTACAGCGCCAGCAGGCGGCTGGTCGAGGAACTCCAGCCTTTAGACGGGTTCAGCAATGGCATAGCCGGAGCCCCGCACCGTACGGATCAGCGGCGACTGGCCGGGAGAGTCGATCTTCTTGCGCAGGCGGCCAATGTGCACGTCGATCAGGTTGGTGCCCGGGTCGAAGTGGTAGCCCCAGACTTCTTCGAAGATCATCATGCGGGTGATCACCTGGCCGCTGTGGCGCATCAGGTATTCCAGCAGCTTGTATTCGGTGGGTAGCAGGTTGAGCGTCTGATTGCCGCGTCGGGCCTCATGGCTGATCAGGTCCAGTTGCAGGTCGGCAACCTGCAGGCGGGTCTGGGTGACGGGCACGCTGTTGCGGCGCAGCAGGACCTCGACCCGTGCAGCCATCTCGTCGGAGGCGAACGGTTTGGTCAGGTAGTCGTCACCGCCGGCACGCAGGCCGCGCACCCGTTCGTCGACATCCGAGAGGGCGCTGATCATCAGGATTGGCGTGGCGATCTTGAGGTTGCGCAGGGTAGTGACGATGGTCAGCCCGTCGACCTCGGGTAGCATGCGGTCCAGGGTGATCAGGTCGTAGCCGCCGGCAATGGCCTTGGCCAGGCCTTCACGGCCGTTGTCGGCCCAATCCACTTCCAGGCCGTGGCTGGTAAGTTCGGCGACGATTTCCTGGCCGGTGACGGCGTCGTCTTCGATGGTCAGTACGCGAGGCATGCTGGTTTCCGGGCATCTGATGGAAAGTTGATTGTGCCAAAGAATAGTCAACCGGCGATTTAAGAAAAATTCATCTAGGCGCCTGGACGGGCAGGGCCGCGTCTTACACGTGCGCGCCGATGCCTTCGGCATGCATGATCTGGGCAATGATCGGCACCGGGGTCATCAGGTGTGAACGCATCATGGCACTGGCGCGCTTGGCGTCCCGGGCGAGAATCGCTTCGACCAGTGCCGCATGTTCCTGGCGCTTGAGTTCCAGGGCCTGCTCGGAAAACACAGTCTGGGTCAGCCACAGGTGCCGGTAGCGTTCGGCCTGGTCGAACAGGTAGGTACGCGCCTGCAGCAGATGCCGGGAGCCGCAACCCGATGCGATCGCGGTGTGGAACGCCTTGTGCCGTTCATCCCAGACATCCAGGCGCTGCTCGCGGGTTTTCACCTCCACCACCTTGGCCAGGGTATGCGAGTGGGCCAGTATCGACGCTTCCCAGGCATCATCCCCGCGCTCGATGGCCAGGGTGATGATCATCGCCTCCAGGTTGGCGCGGGCATCGTAGATGTCGTTCATTTCCTCCAGCGACATGGGCGCCACGCGGTAGCCCTTCTGGCTGATCGCGTTGACCAGATGCTCGGCTACCAGCTGCGACAGTGCCTCGCGCAAAGGGCCGACGCCCAGGTCGTAACGTTCCTTCAGCGTGCTCATCAACAGCTTTTCCCCGGGCTTGAACACGCCGCGGATGATGTCCTTCTTGAGCCTCTCATACCCGCTGAATGCTGAGTTTTGTCGGGGGGCGAGCGCTTCCAAGGTCCTGTTTCCTCAAACCGTTTTGGCGATCATACCGAAAGCGCCTGCTGGCGAAAAACAATGGACAAACGAGCAAATTGTCGCTGAAAAACAAAAATGTAGACATTTTATATTTATGGCGATATTTTCTGTGGCGCCCGCACAGATCCACGTCATGACCGGACGGCGCCATCAACCTTTTCTTGCCAGGACATTGCCATGAACGCTTTTACGCAGATCGACGAACTTGTGATGCCACTGCCGCTCGAACCGCATGGTTACACCATCGCCCCTTCACCACAGTCGCCGCGCCTGTTGGAGATCACTTTTGCCCGCGAAACGGTCGAAGCGTTCGTCCAGGCCGTTGCCCAGTGGCCGGTACAGGCGCTGGAATACAAGTCGTTCCTGCGTTTCCGCGTCGGCGAGATCCTCGATGAGCTGTGCCAGGGCACCCTGCGTCCGGTATTGCTCAACACCATCCTCGATCGCGCCAGCGGCGGCATGCTGATCAACCCGGTCGGCCTGGATGACGTGAGCCAGGCCGAAGACATGGTCAAGTTCACCACCGCTTGCGCACACCTGATCGGGCGCAGCAATTACGACGCCATGAGTGGCCAGTTCTATGCCCGCTTCGTGGTGGTCAATACCGACAATTCCGACAGCTACCTGCGCCAGCCGCACCGGGTCATGGAGCTGCACAATGACGGCACTTTCGTCAACCAGATCACCGACTACGTGCTGATGCTGAAAATCGACGAAAAGAACATGGAAGGCGGCAACTCGCTGTTGCTGCACCTGGATGACTGGGAGCAGTGCGACGAGTTCTTCCGCCACCCGTTGGCACGTCGCGAAATGCGCTGGACCGCGCCGCCGAGCAAGAAGGTGTCCGAGGATGTGTTCCACGCGGTATTCGACACCGATGCTGAAGGCCGCCCGACCATGCGCTACATTGACCAGTTCGTGCAGCCGGCAAACTATGAAGAAGGCATCTGGCTGAACGCCTTGTCGGAATCGCTGGAAGGCAGTGCGAAGAAGCTTTCGGTACCGGTCGGCGTGGGCAGCTTCCTGCTCATCAACAACCTGTTCTGGCTGCATGGCCGCGACCGTTTCACGCCACATGAAGGCCTGCGCCGCGAGCTGATGCGCCAGCGCGGTTACCTCGCCTTCCCCAAACCGCTGTACCAGCGCGGGCAATAATGACAATGCGCGGGGCGGGCGCCCGCCCGTGCGTTCAGGTAACAGACGATGCCACCAGGGTCCGTGCGACCTTGGTGAGCCAGCCAGGCAAAGCCTGCGTGTGAGGTAAGGCTGTGTACGATTTCATCATCATCGGCGGTGGCATTGTGGGCATGTCCACGGCCATGCACCTGGTCAAGGTCTATCCGGATGCGAAGATTCTCCTGCTGGAGAAAGAGTCCGGACCGGCCCGCCACCAGACCGGCCACAATAGCGGCGTGATCCACGCCGGCGTTTATTACACCCCGGGCAGCCTCAAGGCGCGCTTCTGCCTGGAAGGCAACAAGGCCACCAAAGCCTTCTGCACCCAGCACGGCATCCGCTTCGACGAGTGCGGCAAGCTGCTGGTGGCCACCAACGCACTGGAAATGCAACGCATGAAGGCGCTGTGGGAGCGCACCGCGGCCAATGGTCTGGAACGCTACTGGCTGTCAGCGTCCGAGCTGCACGAGCGCGAGCCCAACATCGTGGGCCTGGGCGGCATCTTCGTGCCCTCCAGCGGCATCGTCAATTACGCCCAGGTGACAGCGGCGATGGGCGCCGAATTCCAGCGTGCCGGTGGCGAAATCCGTTATGGCGCCGAGGTGGTCGGCTTGCAGGAACTGGCCAGCGAAGTGGTCGTGCGCACCCCGGGCGACGAGCTGCGCAGCCGCTTCCTGGTGACCTGCTCGGGCCTGATGGCCGACCGCGTGGTGAACATGCTGGGCCTGCGCACCGAGTTCGTCATCTGCCCGTTCCGGGGTGAATACTACCTGCTGCCCCAGCAGCACAACCAGATCGTCAACCACCTGATCTACCCGATTCCCGACCCATCCATGCCGTTCCTCGGGGTGCACCTGACGCGCATGATCGACGGCACCGTCACCGTCGGCCCCAACGCCGTACTGGCGATGAAGCGCGAGGGCTATCGCAAGACCGACATCAGCCCTGGCGACCTGTTCCAGACCCTGACCACCCCCGGCATTCTCAAGGTACTGGCGAAGAACTTCCGCCCGGGCCTGATCGAGATGAAGAACTCGCTGTTCAAGGGCGGCTACCTCAAGCAGGTGCAAAAGTACTGCCCGAGCATCACCAAGGCCGACCTTACGCCTTACCCGGCCGGTGTGCGTGCCCAGGCCGTGTCGCGAGACGGCAAGCTGATCGACGACTTCCTGTTCGTCAACACCGCGCGCAGCGTCAATGTCTGCAATGCCCCGTCGCCGGCTGCCACGTCTGCCATCCCGATCGGTGCCTACATCGTCGAGAAAGTCTGTGAGCAAGTCAGCCGCCAGGGCAGCAATACGCCAAAGGCCGACCTGATGCCGCGGCAGCGGGCAGCCAGCTGAAGTAGCCGTACACACCCTGCGGTTTCGTTTACTCAACCCGTACTGCCCTGCTCACCCTCCAGGGCAGGGCGGGCTTTTTCGCGCCTGCGCCGGTGACGTGCAAGCCGGCGGCCCCTGCGTGGGCATGACAAAAACAACAAGGTAGCACCATGCAAAACCACAACAACAATTTGAGTCATGGATTGAAATCACGGCATGTCACCATGCTGTCCATTGCCGGCGTGATCGGTGCCGGCCTGTTCGTCGGCTCCGGCCGGGCGATTGCCGAAGCCGGGCCGGCCACCATCCTCGCCTATATCCTGGCCGGTGCCCTGGTGGTGTTGGTAATGCGCATGCTGGCGGAAATGGCGGTGGCCTCGCCGGACACCGGTTCGTTCTCTACCTATGCCGACCTCGCCATCGGCAAATGGGCCGGCTATACCATCGGCTGGCTGTACTGGTGGTTCTGGGTGCTGATTATCCCGATCGAGGCCAACATCGCCGCCACCATTATCAATTCCTGGGTTCCGCAGCTGGAAATCTGGGTGCTGTCGCTGGTCATCACCTTGCTGCTGACCGCGACCAACCTGTTCAGCGTGAAGAACTATGGTGAGTTCGAGTTCTGGCTGGCGCTGGTCAAGGTGCTGGCCATCGTCGGCTTCATCGCGCTGGGGGCGTGCGCCATCTTCGGCCTGCTGCCGGGCTCCGCTGTCAGCGGCGTGTCGCGCCTGTGGGACACGGGCGGTTTCATGCCCAACGGCTTCGGCGCGGTGCTCAGTGCCATGCTCATCACCATGTTCTCGTTCCTCGGTGCCGAGGTAGTGACTATCGCCGCAGCCGAGTCCGATGAAGCGGGCAAGCACATCTCCAGGGCCACCAACTCTGTGATCTGGCGGATCACGCTGTTCTATATTCTGTCGATTTTCATCGTCATCGCCCTGGTGCCATGGACCGACCCGCGCCTGGCCAGCGAGGGCTCCTATGTCACGGTGCTGGATACCCTCGGCGTGCCGCATGCCAAGGCGATCATCGACTTTGTCGTGCTGACTTCGGTCACCAGTTGCCTCAACTCATCGCTGTACACCGCCTCGCGCATGGTCTACTCGCTGAGCCGCCGCGGTGATGCGCCGGCCTGCGCGCAACTGACCAGCCGTAGTGGCACGCCGGTGGTGGCGGTACTGCTGTCCACCGGGGCGGCGTTCCTGGCGGTCATTGCCAATTACCTGGTACCGGCCAAGGTATTCGGCTTCCTCATGGCCAGCTCCGGCGCGATTGCCTTGCTGGTGTACCTGGTGATTGCCGTTTCCCAGTTGCGCCTGCGACAGCGCCTGACCATCCAGGGCAGGACCCTGGGTTACCGCATGTGGCTGTTCCCGTGGCTGACCTGGGCGGTGATTCTGTTCATCAGCGCTGTGCTGGTATTGATGTTGTTCCGTCCGGACCACCGCATAGAGGTGGTGTCGACCCTGGTGCTGGCGCTGCTGGTGGTGTGTTCCGGCCTGCTGGTTACCCGGCGCCGCGCACGCGGGATGGTGCCAGGTGGTGCGGGGCAGGGCGCATGATCCTGGCGCTCTGAAGACAGACGAGCAAGTCGCTCCCGGCTGTGAGAGGATGTCCGCCATCACAGCCAGGACCCCGAACGCAGCCTGATGAAGACACCGAAAAGAATCGAACCCCTGATCGAAGACGGCCTGGTCGATGAAGTACTGCGGCCATTGATGAGTGGCAAGGAAGCTGCCGTGTATGTCGTGCGCTGCGGCAGCCAGGTACGCTGCGCAAAGGTTTATAAAGAAGCCAGCAAGCGCAGTTTCCGCCAGGCCGCCGAGTACCAGGAAGGCCGTAAGGTCCGCAACAGCCGTCAGGCGCGGGCCATGGCCAAGGGCAGCAAGTATGGCCGCAAGGAAGCCGAGGATGCCTGGCAGAACGCCGAAGTGGCGGCGTTGTTCCGGCTGGCCGCTGCCGGCGTGCGCGTGCCACACCCCTACGACTTCCAGGACGGCGTGCTGTTGATGGAGCTGGTGACCGACGCCGACGGCGACGCGGCACCGCGCCTGAACGACGTGCATCTGGAGGCCGAGGAAGCCCGCACCTTCCACGCCTTCGTCATCCGCCAGATCGTGCTGATGCTGTGTGCCGGTCTGGTGCATGGCGACCTGTCGGAGTTCAACGTGCTGCTCGGCCCCGACGGCCCGGTGATCATCGACTTGCCGCAGGCTGTGGATGCAGCGGCCAACAACCATGCCTTCAGCATGTTGCAACGCGATGTGGCCAACATGGCGCACTACTTCGGGCGTTTTGCGCCGGAGCTGAAAAATACCCGGTACGCGCAGGAAATGTGGGCCTTGTACGAGGCGGGCGAACTGCGCCCGGATAGCCCGCTGACAGGGCTGTACGAGGAGGCCGCGCAGGATGCCGACGTCGCTGGCGTCATGCGCGAGATCGATGCGGCCCGGCGGGATGATGCGCGCCGGCGTGCGGCGCGGGCCGAAGCCGAGCATGGGCCGGCTGGGGCCGATGAGCCGACGCCGCCCTGGCTTCGATAACAGGTCGCCTGTGCCGCAGCAACCTTTGCCTTTGACGCACGACAATATCTCGTCATTTGGCCTTTTCACTGGCGCGGGACAGGCATAAGGTATACGCCGTTCAAATTCCCTGGAGCAGTCATGTCCAACCAATTCCCGTCCGTTCGTCCTCGCCGCCTGCGCCAGAACGAGTCCCTGCGCACGATCTTCCAGGAAACCGAGTTCCGCCTTGAAGACCTGATCCTGCCAATCTTCGTTGAAGAGGGCATCGACGACTTCGTGCCGATCACCAGCATGCCGGGCGTCAACCGCATCCCCGAGAAGCTGCTGGCCCAGGAAATCGAGCGCTATGCCCGTGCCGGCATCAAGTCGGTGATGACCTTTGGCGTTTCGCACAACCTGGACGCCGTTGGCAGCGACACCTGGAACGAAAACGGCCTGGTCGCGCGCATGTCGCGGATCTGCAAGGACACCGTGCCGGAAATGGTAGTGATGTCCGACACCTGTTTCTGCGAATACACCAGCCACGGCCACTGCGGCGTGTTGCATGACCACGGCGTGGACAACGATGCCACATTGGCCAACCTGGGCAAGCAGGCAGTCATCGCCGCCGCTGCCGGTGCCGATTTCATCGCCCCTTCGGCGGCAATGGACGGCCAGGTGCAGGCCATCCGCAGCGCGCTGGACAGTGCCGGTTTCCACGACACCGCGATCATGGCCTATTCCACGAAGTTTGCTTCGTCATTGTATGGCCCGTTCCGCGAAGCCGGCGGTACCGCGCTGAAGGGTGACCGCAAAAGCTATCAGATGAACCCCATGAACCGCCGCGAAGCAGTGCGCGAGTCGCTGCTCGACGAGCAGGAAGGGGCCGACGTGCTGATGGTCAAGCCGGCCGGCGCCTACCTCGACGTGATTGCCGATATCCGTGCTGCCTCGCGCCTGCCGCTGGCCGCGTACCAGGTCAGTGGCGAATACGCGATGATCAAGTTCGGCGGCCTGGCTGGCGCCATCGATGAAGGCCGGGTGGTGCGTGAAAGCATCGGCGCGATCAAGCGTGCTGGTGCCGACCTGATCCTCACCTACTTCGCCATGGACCTGGCCCGCGACGGTTTCTGACCGGGCCTTTGCGCGTGTAAGCCGCTGTCATCGCAGCGGCTTCCAGTTGCCGAGAAAGCACGAAAAAGCAGTAAGCGCTGAATTATTTAGTGTCCCGTTGTATCTCATCCCTTAGAGCATTCATCGACAGGGATACGGACATGAAACCTCGCAAGAAAAGCGTCCAGCCAATCGGCCTCAAGGACATCACCATCGTCGACGACGCCAAGATGCGCAAGGCGATTACCGCAGCCGCCCTGGGTAATGCCATGGAGTGGTTCGATTTCGGTGTCTACGGCTTCGTCGCCTACGCCTTGGGCAAGGTGTTCTTTCCCAACGCCGACCCCGGTGTGCAGATGATCGCGGCATTGGCCACGTTCTCAGTGCCCTTCTTGATCAGGCCATTGGGCGGGCTGTTCTTCGGTGCCTTGGGTGACCGTTTCGGGCGGCAGAAAGTCCTCGCGGCGACCATTGTGATCATGTCGCTCAGCACCTTCGCCATTGGCTTGATACCGTCCTATGCCAGCATTGGCATCTGGGCGCCGATCCTGTTGTTGCTGGCCAAGATGGCCCAGGGCTTCTCGGTAGGGGGCGAGTACACCGGCGCCTCGATCTTCGTCGCCGAATACGCGCCCGACCGCAAGCGCGGGTTTCTTGGCAGCTGGCTGGACTTCGGCTCGATTGCCGGGTTCGTGCTGGGGGCCGGCGTGGTGGTGCTGATCTCTACCGTGCTGGGGGAGGACAAGTTCCTCGACTGGGGCTGGCGCCTGCCGTTCTTCCTCGCCCTGCCGCTGGGCATCATCGGCCTCTACCTGCGCCACGCGCTGGAGGAGACGCCGGCCTTCCAGCAGCACGTCGACAAGCTGGAGCAGGGCGACCGCGAAGGGCTGGCCGCCGGGCCCAAGGTCTCGTTCAAGGAAGTCGCCACCCAGCACTGGCGCAGCCTGGTGACCTGCATCGGCGTGGTGATCGCCACCAACGTCACTTACTACATGCTGCTCACCTACATGCCCAGCTACCTGTCGCACAACCTGCACTACAGCGAAGACCACGGCGTGCTGATCATCATCGCGATCATGATCGGCATGCTGTTCGTGCAGCCGATGATCGGGCTGCTCAGCGACAAGTTCGGCCGACGCCCGTTCATCATCGTCGGCAGCGTCGGGCTATTCGTGCTGGCCATCCCAGCCTTCATGCTGATCAACAGCGGTGTGCTGGGGGTGATTTTTGCCGGGCTGCTGATCATTGCCGTGCTGCTGAACTTCTTCATTGGGGTAATGGCCTCGACGCTACCAGCCATGTTCCCCACGCACATCCGCTACAGCGCCCTGGCCAGCGCCTTCAATATCTCGGTGCTGATTGCCGGGCTTACGCCGACCCTCGCTGCCTGGCTGGTGGAGAGCAGCGGCAACCTGTACATGCCGGCCTATTACCTGATGGTGATTGCCGCGGTGGGGCTGGTCACCGGCCTGACCATGAAGGAAACCGCCAACAAGCCGCTACGCGGCGCGGCACCGGCTGCATCGGATATCGAGGAAGCGCGCGAACTGCTGCAGGAGCACCACGACAATATCGAGCAGAAGATCGAGGACATCGATGCGCAGATTGCCGAACTGGAGGCCAAGCGCAAGTTGCTGGTGCAGCAGCACCCCCGCATCGACTGATCAGCGCGGCATGTAGCCACGCTGCCACGCGCGGGGAATGAAGCGCGACACCAAGGCCAGCACGCAGGCCAGCGTGCAACTGCCGGCCAGGGCTTGCAGACCCAGGCGTTGCTCCAGCCAGGCACCTAGCGCAGCGCCTAGCAGCATGCCGGCCCAGGGCACCAGTTGCACCCGCCAGCCGTTGCGCCGCTCGCCCAGCAGCCAGCGCCCCAGGCCACGGCCGAAGCGTGACAGGGCGCCGGTGACGTAGGTCAGGCCGATTGGCAGGCCGTTCACCTGTTCGACCACGGCATTGATCATGCCCATGGCCAAGGTGGCGGCGAGCAGCGCCGGGAAGGTATTGCCCAGGCGCCAGCCTGCGGCGAAGGTCAGCAGTACGGCGACCACCAGCAGCACTGGCCAGGCCCGGCGGCGGAAGCCGCGCGCCAACAGCACGCCCAGTGCATTACCGGCGACAAAACCGAGCACGGCGCCACTCAGGCGCAGCACCATGGCCAGGTCCGCTTCACTGATGGCCACTGCCAGGCGCGTGGTGTTGCCGCTCATGAACGACACGAAGTCGCCCAAGGCCAGCAGGCCGATGGCGTCGGTCATGCCGGCAAGGACCGACAGGCCGGCAACCAGGCCAAGGCCGACACGGCCACGCAGGATCTGCAGGCGCAGCCGGCGTGCCGTGCGTGCGGGGAGGGCGTTGGGCAGCATGCCTGGTCCTCAGCGCGGCAGTTCGCGAGCGAGGGTGCTCTTGATGGTGCGTTCCACTACATCCACCAGCACCATGGTCTGGTGGTCGACCTCGATATTCAGCAACTCGCCGGCCTGGTAACGGGCGAAGGTGGTCTGGCGCAGGGTTTCGGGGATCAGATTGATGGTGACTACGTTGTCTTCCACGTCGGCGACCGTCAGGCTGCAGCCGTTGACCCCGATGAAACCGCGCGCAAATACGTACTTGCCCCATTGCGCCGGCATGCGGAACCTGATGAAGGCGCCGGTCGGCTGGATCGACAGCTCGACGATCTCTGCCGTGGTGGCGATGTGCCCAGCCATCAGGTGGCCGCCGACTTCGGCGTTCATCTTCGCTGAGCGTTCGATGTTGACGCCCTGGCCAGGCTTGAAGAAGCGCAGGTTGGTGCGCTCGAGGGTGGCGGTCATGGCGTCGAACCTGACCCGCGTGCCGTCAATCTCGGTCACCGACAGGCAAGTCCCCTCGACACTGACGCTGGCGCCGATCTTCAGTTCGTCGAGCAGCGCCGGGGTAAGGTCGATGGTGAACTGGTTGTGGCCCGGGTAGCTGGTCACTTCAAGCAGCGGGCGGACAGCCTGGACGATGCCGGTATACATGGGTTGCTCCTGGGCACAGAGAAAGAAAACTTCCGAACGCTATGCCCGTGGCGCGGCAAATGCAAGCCTGGCCAGGCTGGTTCAGACATGCCCGCTGCTATTGACGATACGCAGGCACAGCGCCTCGTACGGGTCCAGGTTGAGCATCAGCCGCCCGTCCTCGGTCAGGTCCCCCTCGACCGTCTCATTGATCATGTCCACCACCGGCCCCGGGGTGAACCCGGTCAACTGCAATTCCTCGGCTATCGCTTCCTGGCCAAAGTTCAGCGCAGTGATCTGGATGCCGCGCCCGGCCGGCAACTCATGCACCATCACCAGCAACCCGGGGCTGTTGACGTCGGGTACCAGCAACTGGCGGCTGCTGGCTATACCATAGGCCTGGCGCACCGCCAGTAGCTTTTTCACCTTGCAGGCGAATGAATCGCCGTTTTCCAGCTGGCTGTCCAGGCTGCCATACAGCGCCCGCGCCCGCGGCAGGCCACGCACCGAGGTTTCGGCCTGGGGGGCGAGCCCGGCCAGGTCGTAACCGCCCCGGTGAATCCAGCGGGTATCGCCATCCGTCATCCGCTCTGCCACCGCTTCGGCGGGCAAGGGCAGGGCGCCCACCAAGTCCCAGCCGGACAGTGCCACCACGCCCGGCTGCATGGCGTTGTACATGACCAGCAACAGGTGCACCTTCTGGATCAGCTCGACCTCTGCCGGGCCGATCTGCCCAAGGTCGCGGATGCCCAGTGCCGCGGCGATCAGGCTGACTGTGGTGCAGGCGATGCCATTGGTGACGAAGCGCAGGTTGTAGGGTGCATGTTCGCCGGACAGCCGCTCGTAGATTTCTTCGCGGATGTGCTCACGGAGGATGCCGCCGGGCAGGGTCTGGCCCTTGTACAGGTACATGTCATGGGCGTGCAGGGTCCAGAAGTGAACCAGCTCCACGGTCAGTTCGTCGTGGTTCTGCAGGGCATGGATCAGCGAGGCCGGGTCGATGCCGAAGGCATGCATCTCTTTCAGCATCAGGCGCAGGAACTCGGTGTCGCCGGTCAGCAGAGCATGCTGGTAGGCGGGCCGGGTGACAAAGTCATAGGACAGGTCGGCACCGCCCTTGGACATCTGCGCGATGTCGTCGAGCGTCAGGTTCAGTTCCTGAAAACTGAAGCCGCCAGCCTTGCGGATCATGCCGCCGATCAGCTGGTTGCCGACCAGCGACAGCGGGTGGCTTTCCGACCAGGCTGTGCCGCTGGCGCGCGTTTCTACGCCGAGGAAGCCGTTGGCATCCAGGCGCAGGCCGCGCGCGCCCAGGCAGTCCAGGGCGTGCAGGGCATCGCCAATGATCATCTGTTGCGCGGCGAAGGTCGGGTCCAGCCAGTTCAGTGACGGCTGGCCTTCCTTGAAGTAGTGCAGGTATACCCAGCGCCGGGTCTTGCCGTCCACCCCGGTCACCGGCGGCGTGGCGCTCCAGTCGGTTTCCTTCACGCCGGGCTCGAAGAAGATCACCCGTTGCAACTGGCCGACGATGTAGTGCCGGGCCTTGAGTTCATCACACTGTGCCGGCAGCAGGTTGACCGCATCGCGTCCGGCGGGGACGTCCGGCAGCAACGGCCAGTCCTCCTCGCGGATCTCGACCATGTGGTACAGCCCCGGGTAGGGCCCGTGGGCCAGCTCGGCGAGGCGGAAGTCGGCGCCTTTGCCGGTGTGCGAGGGGATCAGGTCGTCGATGGTCACCGCATTGTGTGCGGCGGCCATGCGGCTCATCTGGATCAGCTCCTGCTCGCTGCCGTACAGCGGGTCGATGTCGAAGCTGATGCGGTCGAAGTTGCCGTCCACGCTGGGCGTAAGTTCGCGGCCACGAAGGCCGCCGGACAGTTTGATCGGGCCGGTGTGCAGGCCCTGGACGCCGATCTCCGACAGGCGTTTCCACAGCGCTTCGTGGGCCAGGGCGCCGAGTACCGAACAGCCCTCGGGGGCGATGATGGCGTCAGGGTAGACCGTCAGCCAGACCGAGGCGATCTCGATGGCCCGGCGCGGCTGGGCTTCGGCGTAAGGCTGCTGCCACAGGCGCGACTGGCCTGAGTACAGATGGGTACGCTGCTGGGCTGCCTGAAGCATGGCGCGCTCTTCGAGCCATTTGACATAGGACGGGTCGGGCTGGGTCATTGCGCTTCCTCATTGCGTTCACCGGCTCAGGTTATGACGGCTTTGCAGGCGGAACGTTTCACTTGGATGCATTGGTTGCAGGCGATGCGTTTGGGGCTGTTTCCAAACCCGGCACAGGCCAGTCGAAATGTCCTACAACGGCTTGGGAAGGCCCCGACTTCTCCCAGAATGGCTTCCCCGATAGCGTTCATGCCTTCAGTCCGCTGGAAGACAAGGACCTTCTCATGCCCCGGCCACGCTTCAACCCACCTGAAGAAATCGGGGGCGCCAAGGCTGCTCACGACGTCATGGAAAACAGCCTGAACACCATGCTCGAGGCGCCGCAGGAAGCTCAGTCGCCCTACCTGGCTGCGGCGGCAGAGCTGGCAGGTTACCCGGCCGACCCTGAGTTCCAGCTACGCGGCGGCTTCGACAACCTGATGCTCGACGCGGCAAACCCGTTGTTCGGCCTGGTCATTCGCCTGCGCACCCTGGATGACCTGCCAAACATCGAATACGTGCACAAGACCCTGCAAACGCAGATCAGCGCCATCCGCGAGGAAATCCAGCAGCACGGCTATCCCGCTGCGCATCTCGAAGCGTACTCCTACGCGCTGTGCCTGTACCTGGACGAGGCGGTAATGAGCCGCCCCTGGGGCTGCAATTCGTGCTGGAGCCAGGAACCGTTATTGAGTGTGTTCCACCACGAAACCCACGGTGGCGAAAAGGTCTTCGTGCTGCTGGAGCGGATGATGCAGTCGCCTGCGGAGTTCCAGGATGTGCTGGAGTTCCTGTACTTCTGTTTCTGCCTGGGCCTGAAGGGCAAGTACGCGCTCGATCCCAAGGGCGATGAAATCATCAATGCGCTGATTTCACGCATGCACAAGGAACTTCGCGAACTGCGTGGTCCCACCCCCGAAAGCATTTGCGACCCCTACACCAACGTTGTCGATCGTCCCTATCGCCGGCGGCGCCGGACCTGGCCCTGGTGGAGCCCGCTGGTGGTGTCTGCCGTCGCCATGGTGTGCGCCTACTGCTACTACAGCTACCGCCTGAGCCTGATCACCGGCGAGGTCCTGGAATCGCTCGACAGCATCATTCTGCAGCCGTAGCCAGGGGTAACCTGCATGCCTAGCCAATCCGAGTTGCGCTTTACCTTTCAGCCGCTGGCGAGCCGGCTTGAGTTCGAAGTGGTTTCGTTCGAACTCGACGAAGCGCTCAGCTCACCTTTCCAGCTGAGCCTGGAGCTGATCAGTTTCGACAGCGACGTCGACTTCGGCGCGGTGCTCGACAAACCGGCACTGTTCACCCTGTGGCGCGGCAAACGCCCGCTACGCTATGTGCACGGCTTGGTCAGCCGCTTCAGCCAGGGTGAGACAGGCCATTTCCGCACCCGTTACCGCGCGCTGGTCGAACCCGTGCTGGCGCGGGCCGGGCTGCGTTCGAACTGGCGCATCTTCCAGCAGAAGAGCGTGCCGCAGATTCTCGAACTGATGCTCCAGCGCCAGGGCATCAGCCGCTTCGAAATCAACAGTACCAGCGCACATCAGGGGCGAGAGTTCTGCGTACAGGCCGGTGAAACCGACCTCGACTTCATGGCCCGCCTGGCCGCCGAGGAGGGTTTCGTCTACCGCTTCGAACACACGCCGAAATATCACCAGCTGGTCATCAGCGATCGGCTGCTGGCGCTGGGTCAGCTCAGTCGTGGTGCCATCAAATGCGAAGACGATGACGAAGGCTTCCATGAAGAGGACGACGTCGGTCCCGACCGGGTGCTGTACCGCGCCAACAGCGGTGGTGATCAGGCCCGACCCTGCCTGTGGAGCCTGCGTTACAGCGAGCAGGTGCGTACCGCAAAGCAGGTGCAACGGGACTACACCTTCACCAACCCGCAGTACCGCCAGGAACATCGCGCGAGCGACAGCAGCATCACCCATCAGTCGCTGGACTATGAGCGTTTCGACTATCCAGGCCGCTACAAGCGCGATGCGGTCGGTGTCCCCTTCACCGCCACCCGCCTCACGGCCCTGCGCCATGACGCCCGCCTCGCCGAGGTGGAGGGTGACGATGTGCGCCTGCAACCGGGGTTGAGCTTCACCCTGGTCGAACATCCTCGCGAGGACCTCAATGTGCATTGGCGCACTATCCGCGTGCACCACGAGGGCATCCAGTTCACCAGCCTGCAGGAAGAGGCTGCTGGCAGTGAGCAAGGCACGCGCTACCAGCAGGCAGCGGTGCTGGTGCCGGGAAGAGGCGAATGGCGCCCGGCGCCGTTGGCCAAACCACGTATCGACGGCCCGCACATGGCCACCGTGGTCGGCCCGCCGGGTGAAGAGATCTATTGCGACGAATGGGGGCGGGTCAAGGTCAGCTTCCCTTGGGACCGCGAGAGCCGGGACAACGAATTCAGCTCCTGCTGGGTGCGCGTGTCGCAGGGCTGGGCGTGCGGCAGCTGGGGCTCGATGGCCATCCCGCGCATCGGCCAGGACGTGATCATCCAGTACGTCAACGCCGACCCCGACCAGCCATTGATCATCGGGCGTACCTACTGCGGCGACCAATTGCCGCCCTATGACTTGCCGCAGCACAAGACGCGCATGACCATCAAGAGCCAGACCCACAAGGGCAACGGCTTCAACGAGCTGCGTTTCGAGGATGAACTGGGCAAGGAGGAGGTGTTCATCCACGCCCAGCGGGACCAGAACAATGTCGTTGGCAATGATGAGACCACGCGTGTCGGGCGCAACCGTGTCGAGCAGGTAGGGCATGACGAGCAATCCAGCATCGGCAATGACTTGCGCGAAGAAGTCGGGCGCGACCATACCCGCTTGGTCGGGCAGACCTGCCGCCTGGATATCAGGCAGGACCTGGTCGAGAAGGTCGGCAACAACCGGAGCGAATCAACGGGAGGCAATCAGCAGGTGTCTGTCGGTAATGACAGCGAGCTTGTCGTCAAAGGTATGCAAAAGGTCACTGTCGGGCAGGGTATGGAGCACCACACGACGATCTACCAGGTGCGGGCCAGCGAACGCATCGAATTCAGAACCGCGGGTGGCAGCATTCTGCTGGATGAGCGAGGCATCACCATCAATGGGCTGGCACTCGACCTGCAGGGGCAAACCACGGCGCTCGCCAAGGGCACAGGCGACGCCCAGTCACTGTTGCTGACGCCGAACCCCAGCGACAAGTGTGAGGGCCAGCTCTGATGGGCTTCGAAGGCCTGGCCAACCTCATTGAAAAACAGTACGAACCCCATTTGCATTGCCATGTGCTGATCGACCCGCTTGCGCTTCCTGACAATGGCGACCACGCCTTGCTTGTGCAGCTGCGCAGCGCTTTGGGCGAGCCTGCACTGATTAACGTGCCAAGGGCCGATCTAGCCCATGCGCCCCATTTGTATCCCGTACTGGTTTGTCTGGCTATGCCTGGAGCCGCGCCCAGTCGCTCATTGCTGGAACAGACAGCGCGGGCGGCGCAGCAAGGTTTGTATCAGCGTCGGCGCTACCTGTGCGGTTGGCTCTTCAGTGAGGCGCCGTCGGTCACGATTGCTTCGCACCTAGCGGCCTTGTGCCGGGTACCCGATGGCAAAGGGGCGTTCAGTTTCTATCCAGTCTACGAACCGGTTCGCCTGGAGCTGCTCGCAGCGACCTACCAGCAGGTTGAGCACGGCCCGTGGTGGCCGGTCAGCAAATGGTTGTTCCTCAGCAGTGGAGGGCGGCTGGTAAACCTGAAAGGGCTGGCTCAGCAGCTTCATCCTCTGCCAGCGCCTGCCCAGCGGATCCAGGACGATGCGGCGTTGGTGGAACGCGTTTTGGGCATCTGGAGAGCGTTGCGGGCTGGGGCGAGCGAGGCCTACCCATGTTCGATTCCGCCGTTTGCCGCCGTGCGTGCATCGAACCACATCGATAATGCGCGGGCGCTGGGGTTGAGCGAAGCGGAGGACATCGCGGTTTTTGCCCTCCACCAACTGTGTATTCATCCTCGGTTGCACAACGTTGCTGCGGTTCGCGAACTGATCAGCTCAATCGTTGGGCAACAACGCCCCCTTGCGCCTGCATTGGCCCGTTACTCCGAGGAGCAATGGCGCCGCCTGACCGAATCCCTGCCGACATCCGAGAGTCGTTCATGACCATCAGTCAACGCATCGCCATCGCGGCGGCCGAAGCCGGCCTGCCGCACGACCAGTGCATGT
>NZ_DGIR01000028.1:5016-5283 GCF_002386445.1 Pseudomonas sp. UBA4617 | reverse complement strand
GCGCTCGGTCTCACAGGCACTGCCGTTATCACGGCAAACACCTCGCCCCCCCTCAGACCACCCACCTAGGCCAAGGCGCGCAGCTCGCGGGCAGCGGCAACCATATTGATCAACGCCGCCTCGGTCTCCGGCCAGCCACGGGTCTTCAGCCCGCAATCCGGGTTGACCCACAGGCGCTCGGCGGGAATGCGCCGGGCGGCCTTGCGCAACAGCTTGACCATTTCCTCGCGGCTCGGCACCCGTGGCGAGTGAATGTCGTATACCCCC
>NZ_DGIR01000028.1:0-4836 GCF_002386445.1 Pseudomonas sp. UBA4617 | reverse complement strand
GTGAATGTCGTATACCCCCGGTCCGATCTCGTTGGGGTAGGCAAACCGCTCGAACGCCGCCAGCAATTCCATGTCCGAACGCGAAGTCTCGATGGTGATCACGTCGGCATCCATCGCTGCAATCGACTCGATTACATCATTGAACTCGCTGTAGCACATGTGGGTATGAATCTGGGTTTCGTCGCGCACGCCCGAAGCACACAGGCGGAAGGCCTCGGTGGCCCACTCCAGGTAGTGGGCCCAGGCAGCGTGGCGCAGCGGCAGGCCTTCGCGGAAGGCCGCTTCGTCGATCTGCACGATTCTGGTCCCCGCCGCTTCCAGGTCGAGCACCTCGTCGCGGATCGCCAGTGCCAGCTGACGCGCCTGCACTTCACGGCTCACGTCCTCGCGCGGGAACGACCACATCAGCATGGTCACCGGGCCGGTCAGCATGCCCTTCATCACCTTGCCGGTCAGGCTCTGGGCATACTTGATCCATTCCACGGTCATGGCCTTCGGCCGGCTCAGGTCACCGACGATCACTGCCGGCTTCACGCAGCGCGAGCCATAGCTCTGCACCCAGCCGAAGCGGGTGAACGCATAGCCGTCGAGCTGCTCGGCGAAGTACTCGACCATGTCGTTGCGCTCGGCCTCGCCGTGTACCAGCACATCCAGGCCCAGATCCTCCTGGATCTTCACCGCATGGCGGATCTCGCTGTGCATGGCCTCGACATAATCGGCCTCGGTCAGCTTGCCCTGCTTGTAGGCCTGGCGCGCCAGACGGATGGCCGGAGTCTGCGGAAACGAACCAATGGTGGTGGTCGGGAACGCTGGCAGGCCGAGCTGCGCACGCTGCTTGACGATACGCTGGGCAAACGCCGACTGGCGCTGGCTGTCGGCGGGCTTGATGGCGGCCAGGCGGGCTTGTACGGCGGGCTTGTGGATGCGCGGCGAGGCAGCGCGGCTGGCCTGCACGGCCCGGCTATGCGCCAGGGCTGCAGCGACATCAGCGGCCTGCGAGTCGTCGATGGCCCTGGCCAGCAGCGCCACTTCCTGGCATTTCTGCACGGCAAAGGCCAGCCAGCTTTGCAGCTCGGCATCCAGCTGGTCTTCACGGGCCAGATCCACCGGGCTGTGCAGCAGCGAGCAGGACGGTGCCACCCACAGCCGCTCACCCAGGCGTTCATGGGCATGGCGCAACACCTCCAGCGCCTTCTCCAGGTCGCAGCGCCAGACATTGCGGCCATTGACCAGGCCCAGTGACAGCACCTTGTAGGCCGGCAGGCGGTCGAGGATGGTGGGGTACTGCTCGGGCGCCCGCACCAGGTCGATGTGCAGGCCATCGACCGGCAGGTTGGCGGCCAGGCCAAGGTTGTCTTCCAGGCCGCCGAAATAGGTGGCGATCAGCTTCTTCAGCGGCGCGCGCTGAATGATGTTGTAGACGCGCTCATAGGCGTTCTTCCAGTCCTGGGGCAAGTCCAGGGCCAGGATCGGCTCGTCCAGCTGCACCCACTCCACGCCTTGGGCAGCCAGGCGGTTGAGGATCTGGTCATACAGCGGCAACAGGCGGTCGAGCAGCTCCAGTTTGTCGAAATCGCCGCCCTTGGCCTTGCCCAGCCACAAATAGGTCAGCGGGCCGATCACCACTGGTTTGACCACATGGCCCAGGGCCTGGGCTTCTTCCACTTCTTCGAACAGCTGTTCCCAGCTGAGGACGAATTGCTGGTCAGCGGTGAACTCGGGGACCAGATAGTGGTAGTTGGTATCGAACCACTTGGTCATTTCCTGGGCATGGGCGCCGCCACAGCAGCTGTCCCCGACGGCACCCCGGGCCATGGCGAACAGGGTCTGCAGGGTGGGCCCGGCAGGATCGTTGCTGGCAAAGCGTTGGGGGATGACGCCAAAGGTCAGCGAGTGGGTCAGCACCTGGTCGTACCAGGCGAAGTCGCCGACCGGCAGCAATTCGATGCCGGCGTCTTTCTGTACCTGCCAATGCCGGGCACGCAGCTCGCGGCCCACGGCGCGCAGGCCGGCTTCGTCGAGTTCGCCCTTCCAGAAGGCTTCCTGGGCCTTTTTCAGCTCGCGGTCGTGGCCGATACGTGGAAAACCCAGGTTGTGTGCCAGTGCCATGTCCTGTCCCTCAGCATGCAAAATGAATGAGGGGATTGTCCGGGCGCAGCCTTCTTGAAACAAACTCATTAAATTTGAGATGAACTCAAGATTTCCTCATGATCAGGGCCCTGTGGTGCCGACGACAGGCCGCAGCAGAAACAACCCATGTCTCATTCAGAGCAGCACCCTGCGCATCCGGACATGACCCCAACCGGCATCTGCCGCACAATGCCACCCTGACCACACAGGTGCCCGGCCCATGAGCCTGCTGAAAACCGCGCTGCGCGAAAACACCTTCGTCTGCGTCATGGAATTCGTCCCCAAACCGTCCGCAGAACGTTTCGCTGCCATGGAGGCAATCCTGACGCGCGCGCACCTGTGCGGCTGGCCAATGACCGTGGCCATCGGCGACCGCGTCGGCAGCCCGCTGGACATGTCACCGCTGGACGCCCTCGCTTCCTTCAGCACCCCGGTACCCGCCCTGCCGCATTTCTCCGGCAAGGATCGCGAACGCCATCACTTGCTCGCCCAACTGCAACGCATGGATGCGGCCGGCCTCGACCAGCTGTTGCTGCTGACTGGCGACCGCCTGCCCGGTCACCAGCCTGGCCAGCGCCCGGTGCGCTACCTGGAGTCGGTCGCTGCCTTGCAGATTGCCCGCCAGGCCTGCCCGCACTGGCTGCTCGGCGCGGCCCTCAACCCGTTCAAGTACCGTGAGGAAGAAGGCGGCGCCCAGTACTTCAAGGCCGAGAAAAAGCTGGCGGCGGGTGCCGACTTTTTCACCCTGCAACTGGGCTTCGATGCCAGCAAACATCAGGAAGCCATGCACTGGATGAGCCGCCAGGCCACGCCCAGGCCGATGCTGGCCTGCCTCATGAGTCTGACCCACGGGCGGGCGGCGATGCTCGACCATGTCGCCGGGGTGACCGTCACGCCGTCCATGCGCGACCTGCTCGAAGCTGAAGCGGCCCAGTCCAAGGCTTTTGCCCTGGCCCGTAGCGTCGACCGCCTGGCGTTGCAGATAATCGGCGTCAAACTGATGGGCTATGCCGGTGTGCATCTGTCAGGGATTCACGATCTCAAGCAACTGCTGGCGCTGGAAGCACGCATCGAGCATTGGCAAGCGCAAATCGAAACGCTGGAACACTGGGCACCGGCCTGGCACGCCAGTTGGCAGATGCCTGGCCTGTCGGCGGTCAGTTTCCACCCGCCACAGGCAGCCTGGCGCCAGGGTGAGTCACGGGTCGCTGCCTCGCTCACGGAGAAAACGCGCTACCACCTGATGCATGGCATGCACGCGCTGCTGTTCAGCCGCCGCAACGGCTTGAGCAAGGCATTCGGCTGGGCCGTGCGTCAGCCGTTGTGGACCACGCGCCTTGGCGCACAGGTACTGCATACGGTGGAGCGCGCGGTGAAGCAGCCGCTGGTAGGCTGTGACACCTGCGGCCGTTGCCGCCTGGAAGACACCCTGTACATCTGCCCCGAAACCTGCCCCAAGGGCCTGGCCAACGGCCCTTGCGGCGGTACCGCGCTGAACCGTTGCGAGTTTGGCGATCGCGAGTGCATTCACAGCGTCAAGTACCGCACGGCCAAAGCGGTACGGCAGACGGCGCTACTGAGCGAGCGCCTGATCCCGTGCATCGAGGTCGAGACCCGCCACCGCAGCTCCTGGCCACAATGGTTTCAGGCGCAGACGGCGCGCCAGCTCAGCGCGCAGCCAGCGCCTCGAACCCAGCCCGAATCGTAGCTTCCGGCAGATCGTCGGCGATGAATACCATTACGCTTTCGCGGGTTTCATCCTCGGCCCATTCGGCATCCCAATCGAAGCCGTAGAGCTTGAGCACGCCCTGGAACACCAGCTTGCGAGCCTCACCGGCAATGTTCAGCACCCCCTTGTAGCGCAACAGCTGCTTGCCGTGGGTTTCCAGCAACGCGTTCATGAAGTCGCTGAGGCGGTCGATGTCCAAAGCGGTTTGCGTGCGCAGTACCAAGGTGGAGATGCGGTCCGGGGTAGCGGGCTTGAGCAGCGGGCGTAGCGTTGGCTTCAGGTTTGTGCCCAGATCAGGGTTGAGGTTGAACCCCCGCACATCCAGCAGTTCCGCCAGGTCAATGCGGCCATGCTCGACCACACGGATCTGGGCCCGGCCATTGATGCGAGCCAGGCGCTCGCCCAGCGCCTCGACCGCATCCGGCTCGACCAGGTCGGTCTTGCTCAGCAGCAGGCGATCGGCAAAGCCGACCTGAGCCTGGGCGATGGTCTGGGTCAGGTGCAACCCGGCATGGGCGGCGTCGACCAGGGTGATGATGCCGTCGAGGATATAGCGCTCACGCAGCGCTTCATCGATGAAGAAGGTTTGCGCCACTGGCGCCGGGTCGGCCAGGCCGGTGCATTCGATCACCAGGCGGTCGAAGGTGATTTCGCCTGTATCCAGGCGTTCGAGCAGCAGGTAGAGGGCGCGGGTGAGGTCGCCATGGATGCTGCAGCACACGCAGCCATTGGCCAAGGTCATCACCTGCACCGGCTCGTCGCCGAGCAGTTGGCTGTCGATGCCGGCCTCGCTGAATTCGTTCTCGATCACGGCGATCTTCAGGCCATGCTCGGCCTTGAGCATGTACTTGAGCAGGGTGGTCTTGCCGGCGCCGAGGAAGCCGGTGAGTACGGTTACGGGAATAGGTGTCTGCACGCAGAACATCTCCTGTGCATGGAATGGGCGGGGAGAACGCGATCCCTGTAGGAGCGGCCTT
>NZ_DGIR01000026.1 GCF_002386445.1 Pseudomonas sp. UBA4617 | reverse complement strand
GTGCTGGCCGCGGGAGCCGCCGAGGCAGCCAGCCTGGCCGCCCCGAGCGCCTGGCCGGCCTGGCTGATGCTGGCCGCTGGCCTTTACCTGATCGTGCGCCAATAGCCAGCCGCGCCCATGGCTGGCACACTAGCGCAAAGGGCCCGGCACAGGAGCGGGCCCGCTTTGGAGTCGACGATGAAAGACTGGCTGGACGAGATCAAGTGGAACAGCGAGGGCCTGGTACCGGCGATCGCCCAGGACCACAAGACCGGACGCGTGCTGATGATGGCCTGGATGAACCGCGAATCGCTGGCCCTGACCGCCGCCGAACAGCGTGCCATCTATTGGTCGCGTTCGCGTGGCAAGCTGTGGCGCAAGGGCGAGGAGTCCGGGCATGTGCAGAAGCTGCAGGAAATGCGCCTGGACTGCGATGCCGACGTGGTCATCCTGATGGTCGAGCAACTGGGCCATATCGCCTGCCATACTGGCCGTGAAAGCTGCTTCTACCGTGTTTTCGAAGACGGCCAGTGGAAAACCGTCGACCCGGTCCTGAAAGACCCGGATGCCATCTACAGCGCAGGACACTGACATGAGCGACACCCTCAATCGCCTGGCCGACGTGCTTGAAGAACGCAAGCAAGCGGCGCCCGACAGCTCCTACGTGGCCAGCCTGTACCACAAGGGCCTGAACAAGATTCTGGAAAAGCTCGGCGAAGAATCGGTCGAGACGATCATTGCCGCCAAGGATGCTGCGCTCAGCAAGGATTACAGCGATGTCATCTATGAAACCGCCGACCTGTGGTTTCATAGCCTGGTGATGCTCAGCGCGCTGGGCCAGCATCCGCAAGCCGTGCTCGATGAACTGGAACGCCGCTTCGGGCTGTCCGGGCACGATGAGAAGGCAGCACGCCAGCCCTCTGCCTGATGTATCAAAGGCCTGTGCGAGCGGGCGTGCCCGCTCCCACAGAGGATGCAACACAGATGTCCTGCGCCCACACACAATTTCAGGAGTAAGAAATGGGTATCTTTGACTGGAAACACTGGATCGTCCTGCTGGTCGTCGTGGTCCTGGTGTTCGGCACCAAGAAACTGAAGAATTTCGGCAGCGACCTGGGCGAGTCGATCAAGGGTTTCCGCAAGGCCATGAGCGACGAAGAGAACAAGCCGGCCGAGCAGACCCCACCGCCAGCCCAGCCCGTCCCCCCGGTACAGAACACCGCCCAGCCGAACCAGGCGCATACCATCGAAGGCCAGGCCCAGCCGGTCCAAGAGCCGCAGCGGAAAGACTGACCCATGTTCGGCATCAGTTTCAGCGAGCTGCTGCTCGTCGGCCTGGTCGCCCTGCTGGTGCTCGGCCCCGAGCGCCTGCCCGGTGCCGCACGCACGGCGGGCCTGTGGATCGGTCGGCTCAAGCGCAGCTTCAACAGCATCAAGATGGAAGTGGAGCGCGAAATCGGCGCCGACGAAATCCGTCGCCAACTGCACAACGAGCACATCCTGCAGATGGAAGAGGAAGCCAAACGCATCCTCAACCCGATGACCCCACCGGCACAGCCGCCCGTCACCACTGCAGTCGTGCAGCCCCCTGCCGGGCTTGAAGCCCGGCCAGTCGAGACAGCTGCCGCCCCGGCCACACCTTCCGAACCGCCCCAACCGCCGCGAGCCCCATGAGCGAGAACCCGGAACACGACCAGCCGATGCCGCTGGTATCGCACCTGACCGAACTGCGCACACGCCTGTTGCGCTGCGTTGCTGTCATTTTCCTCATTTTTGCCGGGCTGTTCTCCTTCGCCCAGCAGATCTACACGCTGGTCTCGGCGCCACTGCGCGAGCACTTGCCGGCGAATGCGACGATGATCGCCACCGACGTGGCCTCGCCGTTCCTGACACCGTTCAAGCTGACCATGATCGTCTCGCTGTTCCTGGCGATCCCGTTCATCCTGCAGCAGATCTGGGGCTTCATCGCACCCGGGCTGTACCGTCATGAAAAGCGCATCGCCATCCCGCTGCTGGTATCGAGCATCCTGCTGTTCTACGCCGGCATGGCGTTCGCCTACTTCCTGGTGTTCCCGCTGATCTTCGGTTTCTTCGCCAGTGCCACGCCAGAAGGCGTGTCGATGATGACCGACATCGCCAGCTACCTGGACTTCGTGATGACGCTGTTCTTCGCCTTCGGCGTGGCCTTCGAGATCCCGGTGGCGGTGGTACTGCTGGTGTGGATCGGCGTGGTCGACGTGAAGTACCTGAAGAAGATCCGCCCCTACGTGATCATCGGCTGCTTCGTGGTCGGCATGGTCCTCACTCCGCCGGACATCTTCTCCCAGACCCTGCTCGCTGTACCCATGTGGCTGCTGTTCGAGATCGGCGTGCTGTGCGGCAGCCTGATCCGCAAGCGCAGCGAAGCCGACGATAACCCCGCCAACGACCACAACGACCAGCCGCCAGCGACCCAACCGTGAACCTGTTGCTTCTTGAAGAGGCCGACTTCGTCGCGGCCGACCGCGTCGTTCTTGCTGACCGGCGCTTCACCCACATGCAGGAGATCCACCGCGTGACGGTGGGCGACAATCTGCGCGTGGGCCGTGTCAACGGCCTGATGGGCAAGGCCACGGTGTTGCGCCTGGAAACTCACGAGGCCGAACTGCAGGTCGTCTTCGATCAGCAGCCACCGGCGAAACTGCCGTTGACCCTGGTGCTGGCCGTTCCCCGCCCGAAAATGCTGCGCCGGCTGTTCCAGACCGTAGCCACCCTGGGCGTACCGCGGCTGATCCTGGTGAACAGCTACAAGGTCGAGAAAAGCTTCTGGCAAACGCCCTTCCTGCACCCCGACAGCATTCGCGAAAACTTCATCCTCGGCCTGGAACAGGCACGTGACACCGTGCTGCCCGAGGTGATCATCGAAAAACGCTTCAAACCGTTCGTCGAAGATCGCCTGCCATCCATCGCCGCAGGCACCCTGGGCTTGGTCGGCCACCCTGGCCCCTACCCCGCCTGCCCACGTGCCGTGGAGCAAGCCGTGACCCTGGCCATCGGCCCGGAGGGTGGCTGGATCCCCTACGAAGTGGAGCTTTTGGGCCAGGCCGGCCTGACCCCGGTGCAACTGGGTGAGCGCATCCTGCGCGTAGAGACCGCTGTGACAGCACTGCTTTCACGAATATTCTGACAAACGGGTCAACTTTTACCCATAAAGTTTCCCTTCCCCGCGCCGATGGCTTTGGCAACAACAACACATTTTCGTGCTGCCAAGCCGGCCAGGGGATTTCACATGTATCAATGGATCGCCCAATCGTTGGGCAACGTGAGCGTCAGTCGCAAACTGGGCCTGGGCTTCGGTCTCGTTCTGCTACTGACCCTGGCCACCACCCTGACTGGCTGGCACGGCATGGACAGCATCGTCGACCGTGGCGACAAGCTGGGCAACATCTCGGGGATCCTGGGATATACCCAGGAACTGCGCATCGCCCGCCAGCAATACCAGCGCCAGCGTGACGATGCTTCGGTGGCAGAGCTGGAAAAAGCCCTGGCCAATCTCGACCGTCAGGTTCAACTGATGCTCACGCAGATCGAACAACCCGCCGACCGCCAGCGCCTGGAGCAACAGCGCGAGGCCGTGCGCGGCTACCAACAGGCATTCAGCGAGCTGAAACAGGCCGGGCAACGCCGCGAGGCCAGCCGCAGCGTGCTTGGCGACACAGCCGACAAGGCCACGGAACTGGTCGGCCGCGTACAGCGTGGCCTGTTGCAAGGTGGCGACATCAGCCAATACCAGTACGCCGTTGAAGTCGGTGCCTTGCTGCAACAGGCGCGCTTCCAGGTACGTGGCTACACCTACAGCGGCAATGCCGATTTCCAGCAAACCGCACTCAAGGCCATCGACCAGGCCCTGGCCGAGTTGCGCGCGCTGCCGGCCAAGGTGCCTGCCGAACATGCCGCCAGCCTGGACGACGCTGCCACTGCCATGGCGGGCTACCGTGACGCGGTAACCCAGTTCGGCAACGCCCAGGCCGCTACCGAGCAGGCCCTGCAAAACATGGTCGCGCACGGTACGGTGCTGTTGCAGACCGGCCAGGCGATGACCGATTCGCAGACTCAGGTACGCAACGCCGGCGCCGCCCAGGCCAAGAGCCTGCTCGCCCTGGCCACCGCGCTAGCCATGGCCCTGGGTTTGCTGGCAGCCTGGATCATCTCCCGGCAGATCATCATCCCGCTGCGCCAGACCTTGCGCGCCGCCGAACGGGTGGCCAGTGGCGACCTGACCCAGCAGCCCCAGGTGCAACGCCGCGATGAACTCGGCCAGCTGCAGGCCAGCATGCAGCGAATGACCCAAGGCCTGCGCGAACTGATCGGCGGCATCGGCGATGGCGTCACGCAGATCGCCAGCGCCGCCGAGGAGCTGTCGGCGGTGACCGAGCAGACCAGTGCCGGGGTCAACAACCAGAAAGTCGAAACCGACCAGGTGGCGACCGCCATGAACCAGATGACCGCTACCGTGCACGAAGTGGCCCGCAATGCCGAGCAGGCCTCGGAAGCCGCGCTGATAGCCGACCAGCAGGCCCGCGAAGGCGACCGCGTGGTGGGCGAAGCGGTGGCACAGATCGAGCGCCTGGCGGGCGAAGTGGTCAACTCCAGCGAGGCGATGAACCAGCTCAAGGCCGAAAGCGACAAGATCGGCAGCGTGCTCGATGTGATCAAGTCGGTGGCCCAGCAGACCAACCTGCTAGCCCTCAACGCGGCGATCGAGGCCGCCCGTGCCGGCGAGGCCGGGCGTGGCTTCGCCGTGGTTGCCGATGAGGTGCGCAGCCTGGCCCAGCGAACGCAGCAATCGACCGAGGAAATCGAAGAGCTGATCGCCGGCCTGCAGAGCGGCACCCAGCGTGTGGCCAGCGTGATGGACAGTAGCCGCCAGTTGACCGACAGCAGCGTCGAACTGACCCGCCGCGCAGGCAGTTCCCTCGAAACTATTACCCGGACCGTGTCGTCGATCCAGGCGATGAACCAGCAGATCGCCACGGCGGCGGAACAGCAGACAGCGGTGGCCGAGGAGATCAACCGCAGCGTGATGAACGTGCGGGACATTTCCGACCAGACCTCGGCAGCCAGTGAAGAGACAGCCAGCTCGAGCGTGGAACTGGCGCGGCTGGGTACCCACCTGCAAGGGTTGGTGGGGCGGTTCAAGCTTTGATCTGGTGAATGGGGTAGCCTGTGCTGTTCCCGCGGAGGGACCAGCACAGGCAGATCATTCCTACTAGTTACGGTGAAATTTCCTACCTGATTTTCAGGTCAAGTCCTACACCTCCGCTGCCGATTGGCAGAGGTGTGATGCTGGCACTGCGCCCGCATCCCCTCCCCAATTGCACGGAGACTCACCATGCTCGGCTACCTCAACCGCAAGCTCGGCAACATCAGTGTCGGTGCCAAGCTCGCCCTCGGCTTCGCTGTGGTGTTGCTGCTTACCCTGGCAACCACGATCAGCGGCTGGCGCGCGCTGGATGGCGCCATCGTGCGTTCGCAGCAACTCAGCGAGATAGGCCAGATCAACGACCTGACCAAGGACCTGCGCGCGGAACGCATTACCTACCGCGTCCTCAGCGATGACAGCAGCAAAACGCAGATCAGCCACATCCTCGACCAACTGAACAACAGGCTGACCGCCCTGCAGCAACGCAGCAACGTCGACGAATCCCGGGAAATACTCAGCGAAAAGCTGGCATTGTTGCAGCGGCTGCGTGACGATTTCAGCGAACTGCAACGCAGCGTCGCCAACCGTACCAGCCTGCGCCAGGCCATGCAGGCCCAGGAGCAGAAACTCAACGACGCGATCGACGAATTGCAGACCCAGGCCTTGCTGAGGATGGGCGCCGACAGCCAGCAAAGAGGCGTGCTCGGCCTGATGGACACGGTAAGCCGGCATATCGACGGTGCCAACCAGCAGAGCCTGGTGCCGGCTTACACCTTCTCCCCTGTCGAGGACTTCGCCAAGGTCGGAAACAGCGCCCTGGCTGCCGCTGACAGCAGCCTTGAACAGTTGCTCAAAGGCCTTGCCCCGCTAGGCTTGCCCCGCGCCCTGACCGAACAGCCGGCGGTCGAACTGGCCAGATACCGCGCCAGCCTGGAGCAGTACCGCCGCGCCGCCGTGCACGTCGAGCAGCTACAGAACAACCTGGAAACAATGGGCGACGAACTGCGTGCCGTAAGCCTGGAACTGGGCAAGCGCAAGATCGAACAACGCGACAGCGAAGCCCTGGCCGCCCGCTCGCTGCTGACCAGCGTGGCACTGCTGGCGCTGGTGGTGGGTGTCTTGGCCAGCTGGTTGATCACCTTGCAGATTACCCAGCCGCTGCGCCAGACGCTGGGCGTGGCTGCGCGGATTGCCAAAGGCGACCTGAGCCAGGTCGAAGCGGTGCAGCGTCGTGACGAGATGGGCCAGTTGCAAGGCAGCATGCGCGACATGACCTTGAGCCTGCGCGAACTGATCGGCGGCATAGACCAAGGCGTCGGCCAGCTGTCACAGGCCGCCTCGGAGCTGGCGACCAGCAGCGAGGATACCAAGCTGCGCATCAACCAGCAGCGCGAGGAAACCGATCAGGTAGCCACCGCCATGAACCAGATGAGCGCCACGGTGCAAGAAGTCGCGCAGAACGCCGAACAGGCCTCGATGGCCGCGACCAATGCCGATCAGCAGGCGCAGATGGGCGACCAGGTGGTGGCCGAAGCCATCGGGCGGATCGAGCAACTGGCCAGGCAGATGGACCATTGCCTGGCGGCCATGCAGCACCTGGCCGGCGAGAGCCAGCGCATCGGCAGCATCCTCGATGTGATCAAGTCGGTGTCCGAACAGACCAACCTGCTGGCCCTGAACGCAGCGATCGAAGCGGCACGGGCCGGTGAAGCCGGGCGCGGTTTTGCCGTGGTGGCCGACGAAGTCCGTGGCCTGGCCCAGCGCACTTCGACAGCGACAGAAGAAATCGGCCAACTGATCGACAGCTTGCATAACGGTACCGATGAAGTGACCCGGCTGCTGGACAACAGCAAGAGCCTGACCGAGCAAAGCGTGGAACTGAGCCGCAGGGCCGGGCATGCGTTGGGCCAGATTACCGACACGGTGTCGAGCATCCAGGGCATGAACCAGCAGATCGCCACGGCCAGTGAAGAACAGAGCGTGGTCGCCGAACAGATCAACCGCAGCGTGCTGAATGTGCGGGACGTTTCGGATCAGACCAGCGCGGCCAGCGAACAGACGGCGACTTCGAGCGGGGAACTGGAGCAGTTGGGGCAACAGCTGCGCGGGATGGTGAGGCGGTTCAGCATGTGAGATTGCCGGGGCTGCTTTGCAGCCCTTTCGCGACACAAGGCCGCTCCTGCCGAGGAACGCGGCCTGTTGCAGGAGCGGCCTTGTGTCGCGAAAGGGGCGCTAAGCGCCGCCCGTGGTTACAGCACCTGACGCAGGAAGGCCTGTGCCCGCGGGTCCTTCGGCGCAGCGAAGAACGCCGCTGGCGCCGCGTCCTCCAGCAACTTGCCATGGTCGAAGAAAAGCACGCGGTCCGCCACTTCGCGGGCAAAGCCCATCTCATGGGTTACGCAGACCATGGTCATACCCTCCTGAGCGAGGGTCTTCATCACGTCCAGCACCTCGCCGACCATTTCCGGGTCCAGCGCCGAAGTCGGCTCGTCGAACAACATCACTTTCGGGTCCATGGCCAGGGCGCGGGCGATCGCCACCCGCTGCTGCTGCCCGCCGGACAGGCGTGACGGGTATTCGTTGGCCTTCTGCGCAATGCCGACCTTCTCCAGCAGTGCCCGGGCCTTGGCCTCGCGCTCGGCCTTGTTGCGCTTGCGCACGACTTTCTGCGCCAGGCACAGGTTTTCCAGCACGGTCATGTGCGGAAACAGGTTGAAGTGCTGGAACACCATGCCGACTTCGCGGCGGTAGGCGTTGATGTCGGTCTTCGGGTCGGCCAGTTGCAGGCCATCGATGGCCACATGGCCTTCGTCGAAATGCTCCAGGCCGTTGAGGCAGCGCAGGAAGGTCGACTTGCCCGACCCCGACGGGCCGAGCACCACCACCACTTCGCCCTTGGCAACCTGGGTGGTGACGTTATCCACAGCACGTACCACGTGGCCACGGGTGTCGAAGACTTTCAGCAGGTCACGGACTTCAATCACTTTGCGCAAGCCTCCGCTCGAGCCGGCTGGCCAGGTGCGACAGCGGCAGGTTGATCAGCAGGTACAGACCTGCCACGCAGAACCAGATCTCGAAAGTCGAGAACGAGGTGGTGATGGCCTCGCGGCCGCTCTTGGTCAGTTCGGTGATGGCGATCACCGACACTAGCGAGGTGTCCTTGACCAGGCTGATGAACTGCCCGGCCAGAGGCGGCAGCACACGCTTGAACGCCTGCGGCAGGATCACATGACGCATCGACTGGCCCGCGTTCAGGCCTAGCGAGCGCGCGGCTTCGTTCTGGCCCTTGGCGATGGATTGCACACCGGCACGCACGATCTCGGCCACATAGGCGCCTGTGAACAGCGCCAGCGCGGCGACCCCGGCAAACTCGCGGGACAGGTTGAGCACCGTGCCGATGAAGAAGTAGAAGATGAAGATCTGCACCAGCAGCGGGGTACCGCGCACCAGTTCGACATACACCATCGACAGGTCACGCAAGGTCGGGTTGCTGGACAGGCGGCAGAGGCCGGCGAACAGGCCGATCACCAGGCCCAGGGCACCGGACACCACCGAAATCCACAGAGTGGTCCACAGGCCCCAGGCCAGCGGGCCGGCGGCCCAGTGGCGGGTAACACCGATCTGGTCACCTTCCGCGACATCATCGCCACGGGCCAGCTGCAGGCTGTCCTTGGCCACGTCGAGCACCTGCTCGTCGCCGTTCTCGTCCTTCAGCGTGACGCGGGCGTTATCGCCGGAAATGACGATTTCCTGCACCGTACCGTAACCGGCGGCACGCTGTGCTTCCTCGGCCTTGTAGGCGAAGTACTGCGGGACACGGTTCCAGCGCCATTCGTAGGAAATCATCGAGGTGGCCAGGTACAGGCTGAACGCCAGGCCCACCAGAACCAGGGCGGTCAGCCCATGCCAAGGCCACTGGGCTTTCTTGTGTTTGATCACGTGGGGTACTTCCGTAAATGCGAACGCGCAGGGTTTGCCTGCGCGTCGGGGTCATAAAGCCGGGCTTGTGGCCTGGGCCTTACTCCATTTCCTTCAGCCAGTCCTTGTTCTTGAACCACTTGTCGTGAATACGATCATAGGTCCCGTCATGCTTGATCTGGTGCAGGAAATTGTTGATGAAGTTGATGCTGTCGTAGTCGCCTTTCTTCAGGCCGAAGGCCAGCGGCTCGTAGGTGAAGGGTTCTTCGAGGAACAGCAGCTTGCCGGCACCGGCCTTCTCCACTGCCACGACGTTGTAAGGCGCGTCATAGACGAAGGCATCGGCCTTGCCGTTGACCACGTCCATCACCGCTTCCTGCTCATTGTCGTAGCCATGGTAATTGGCTTTGCCGATCAGCTTCTTGGCAACCATCTCACCGGTAGTACCCAGCTTGGAAGTCAGGCGGTACTTCTCGTTGTTGAGGTCCTTGTACGACTTGATCTCGCCCGCCAGCTCCTTGCGGATCAGCAGGGTCTGGCCGACCACGATGAAGGGTTCGCTGAAGTTCAGGCGCAGGTTGCGCTCCTGGGTCAGGGTCATGCCGCTGCCGATCATGTCGAACTTGTCGGTCAGCAGGGCCGGGATGATGCCGTCATAGGCGGTGGACACCGGCTCGAACTTGACGCCCATGGACTTGGCCATGGCCTTGAGGATATCGACTTCGAAGCCGATGATCTCGCCACGCTTGTTGGTCATCTGGAACGGCATGTAGGTCGGGTCCATACCCACCCGCAGGGTGCCGCGCTTGACCGCGTCATCGATGGCTCCGGCCTGGGCCGCAGTCACGGCGACCAGGGCGGTGACACCGACCAGCAGTCGCGAAAGGTATTTCTTGATCATCACCAGGTCCCCTAGCAAGAAAAGTAGCGAATCTTATTGTTGGCACGGCCGTACTGGCCGATGCGGCATGTCGGAGAGGGATGCTAACGCATGGCGGCTCTCGGACCTAGAGCCGGCGGGGACTTTGTTGGCCAAAAAAACATCGCGGATAAATCCGCTCCTACAGGGGTAGCCCCGCAGCAGCGGATTTATCCGCGATCGGGATGAATCAGGCGCCGACGAGTGCCGGCTGGCCTTCATTCTCCGGATGCAGCGGCAACAGTGGCGAATGCGGGTCGTTCTTTATCGACGCACGCCACACATCGATCCATGCCGCGTTGTGCTCGGCCCACACCTGTTCGTGCAGGCGGCTCAGTGCCACAGGGTCGCTGAGCAGGGCCAGGCGGGTATTGAGATCCAGCCCCTTTGGCCCGACCTCCATCGCCTTGGCCACACGCTCGACACGCAGCGCCTCGATCGGCGCCGCCTGGCCGTGGCGGGCAGTGGCCATGGCGCAGGCCAGGGCGTTCTGCCGCGGGTCGACCACTGCGCGCACGAAGCCGTCATGCAGGGCATGCCAGCGGTTTTCGTGGGTGTACTGGTCAGTGGCCAGCAGCTCCTGCGGCGTGGCGTACTCCTCGGGAATGAGGAACAGCTTTTCGTCCTTGGCCGCCAGCCCCAGGCGGGTGCGGCTGGAAATCACCGAAACCGGGATCGACAGCACCAGCGAACCGACGATTGGCGCCAGCCACCACAGGAAGCTCGGGTTAAGCCAGGCCACCAGCGCCGCCCAGGCAATACCCAGCAGGGTCTGCGGACCGTGGCGGCGCACGGCTTCGCTCCAGGGCGTGGAGTCGTCGTCACGCTGCGGCGAGTTCCAGGTCGCTGCCCAGCCGAGGAATGCAGCCAGCACGAAGCGGGTGTGGAAGATCATGCGCACCGGCGCCAGCAACATGGAGAACAGCATCTCCATCAGCATCGACAAGGTGACCTTGATCCGCCCACCGAACTCGGTCGCACCCTTGGCCCAGATCAGGATGACGCTGAGCAGCTTGGGCAGGAACAGCAGCACGATGGTGGTGGAGAACAGCGCCACGGCCTTCTCCGGGTGCCACTGCGGCCACAGCGGGTAGAGCTGGTACGGCTCGATGAAGTACTGCGGCTCCATCAACGTGTTGGTCGCCAGCAGCGCGGTCGACAGCACCAGGAACAGGAACCACAACGGCGCCGACAGATACGACATCACCCCGGTCAGAAACACCGCGCGGTGCACCGGGTGCATGCCCTTGACCAGGAACAGGCGGAAGTTCATCAGGTTGCCATGGCACCAGCGGCGGTCGCGCTTGAGTTCGTCGAGCAGGTTCGGCGGCAATTCCTCATAGCTGCCCGGCAGGTCGTAGGCGATCCACACGCCCCAGCCGGCGCGGCGCATCAGTGCGGCCTCGACGAAGTCGTGGGACAGGATCGCCCCGGCGAACGCGCCCTTGCCCGGCAACGGCGCCAGGGCGCAGTGTTCGATGAACGGCTTCATGCGGATGATCGCGTTGTGGCCCCAGTAGTGCGACTCGCCCAGCTGCCAGAAGTGCAGGCCGGCGGTGAACAGCGGGCCGTACACGCGGGTGGCGAACTGCTGCAGGCGCGCATACAGGGTATCCATGCCCGAGGCCTTCGGCCCGGTCTGGATGATGCCGGCGTCCGGGTTGGCCTCCATCAGGCGCACCAGGCTGCTCAAGCACTCGCCGCTCATGACGCTGTCGGCGTCGAGCACGACCATGTACTTGTACTCGCCACCCCAACGACGGCAGAAGTCGTCGAGGTTGCCGCTCTTGCGCTTCACCCGGCGCCGGCGGCGACGGTAGAAGATGCGGCCGAAGCCTTTGGTTTCGCGGCACACGTCCAGCCAGGCCTGTTGCTCGGCCACGGCGATGTCGGTGTCGTTGGTGTCGCTGAGCACGAAGAAGTCGAAGCGATCGAGGTTGCCGCTGGCGGCTACCGACTCGAACGTTGCGCGCAGGCCGGCGAACACCCGCGGAACGTCTTCGTTGCAGATCGGCATCACCAGCGCGGTACGCGCCTCGGGCGCGATCGGCTCATTACCGGCGCTGCTGCCCGAGATCTTGTATTTGTCGCGCCCGGTGAGCAGCTCGAGGAAGCCCATCAGTGCGGTCCAGAAACCTGCCGACACCCAGCAGAACAGGATGCCGAAAAGAACCAGGATGGAGGTCTGCAAGGCGTACGGCCAGACCTGTACCACGGTGTCCCACAGTGGCTGGTTGATGACTTCGTCGAAGTCCACGAACGACCAGCCCTGGTAAGGCAGGATACCCTTCATGTACCAGCCGGCGACGATGGTCTGGCCGATCATCAGCGCCAGCAGGATGTAACGGCGGATCGAGCCGACCGTGCGCCAGCGGGCCGGCGGCAGCTCTCGCTTGGGCGGCTGCGGCGCATTGGCACGGCCGGTCATGCGTCGCCACATGCGGATCAGGACGTTGGTGCGCCATGGCTCGGGCACGACCTTGGTGCGCTTGATCGGCGGGGCGATCTTCAGGCACAGCCGACCGCTGCCGTCGACGCCGAGCATTTCGGCGTCTTCCAGCTCGGCGGCGCTGCCTACGGTCAGGCGCGGGCCCACCGAGGCCTGCACGGCCTCGGCAGAGCTGGCGGCCGGGTTGGCCGCCAGGCGTTGGTGCAGCTCACTGAAGGACGTGCAACTGGCGAGTTCCGCCCGTTGCTCATCGCTCAGTGGTAGGTGGGCCAGATATTCGCGTAGCGATTCCGGCCTTGCGCTTGAGTTACTCATCGGCAGGCAACTGATAGCTCCAGGTCTCGGTCAGCACCTTCTCGGTGGTGGCCGGGGCCCCGTTGGTGGGTGCCGCATCGGCGGCAGGTTGTTCGGCCTTGGCGGCTTTGTCGGCCTTGGCATGCTTGGCTGCAGCCTTGTCCTGCTTGGCATCGGCGGCAGGCTTGGCGGTTTCGACTGGCACGTCACGCACCAGCGCGGCGCGCATTTCGGTCGATTTGTTGGCTTCCTTGACCTTCAGGCGCAGCGTGAGGCGCCAGCCCTTGGTCTCAGGGTTATAGCGCAAGTTGTTCTCCACCACCTCGGCGTTGTCGCCGACGCTGATCTGGCTGCGCACGGCGGTGTCTTCCGGCAAGGCCGCCAGCGTCGGGCCGGCGAAGTCGACCAGGAATGCAACGCTGCCGTCAGGCTGGCGGATCAGGTTGGATTGCTTGACGTCACCGGTGGAACGCAGGGTCTGCTTGACCCAGCCCAGCTCAGGCGCCTGGAACTTCGGCTCGTCGATGGTCCAGTGCAAACGGTAGGCATACTCGAACGGCTTGCCTGGCTCAGGCAGTTTTTCCGGGCTCCAGAACGCCACGATGTTGTCATTGGTCTCGTCGGCAGTCGGGATTTCGACCAGGTCGACGGTGCCCTTGCCCCAGTCACCCTTCGGCTCGATCCAGGCGCTCGGGCGCTTCTGGTAGTTGTCGTCGAGGTCTTCGTAGTCACTGAATGCGCGCTGGCGCTGCATCAGGCCGAAGCCACGCGGGTTTTCGACGCTGAAGTTGCTGACGGCCAGGTGTTTCGGGTTGTTCAGCGGACGCCACAGCCACTCGCCGTTACCCGCATGGATCGACAGGCCTTCGGAGTCGTGCAGGGCCGGGCGATAGTTGAGGATCTTGGACGGCTGGTTGGGGCCAAACAGGTACATACTGGTCAACGGGGCGATGCCCAGGCGGCTGACGTGGTCACGCAGGAACACGCGGGACTGCACATCGACCACCGTGTCGTTGCCCGGACGCAGGGTCAGCTTGTAGGCGCCAGTGGAACGTGGCGAGTCCAGCAGTGCGTAGATCACCAGGTGCTTGTCGGCCGGCTTGGGCTTCTCGACCCAGAACTCGGTGAAGCGCGGGAATTCCTCACCCGACGGCAGCGCCGTGTCGATGGCCAGGCCACGGGCCGACAGGCCGTACACGTGGCCCTTGCCGACCACACGGAAATAGCTGGCGCCAAGCAGGGTCATGATCTCGTCCTGCTTGTCGGCCTTGTTGATCGGGTACAGCACGCGGAAACCGGCGTAACCCAGGTTCTTGGTGGTTTCCGGGTCGTGCGGCACGTCACCGAACTCGAAGCGGCTCGGGTCGTACTTGATTTCCTCGACCTTGGTGGCGGTGACCTGGTTGATCTTCACCGGTGTGTCGAAGTGCATGCCCTGGTGATAGAACGACAGCTTGAACGGGGTCTTGTCCTTGGCCCATTCGGCCTTTTCCTGCAGGAAATGGATCTTCTGGTAGTCCGCGAACTTCATGTCGCGGAACACCGCCGGCAGATTGCTTTTCGGTGCTTCGTACTTCTGGCCGGCCAGATCCTTTGCCTTGGCTGCAACATCGTCAAGATTGAATGCCCACAGCTGGCCCGCGCTCATCAGGCCGACCACTGCCACGCCGGCCATCAAGGCCTTGCGTAACCGAACACCGGGGATTCTTGATGCATTTTGGGGACTAACAATCACGAGCAACCCTCGCCGAAAACAGATCATGAAACCAACGGCCAGCGACAAATGCCGGGTTGGCGAGCACTGTTCGGACCCCGTGAGGGCGTAATGATTCCCCAAACGGATCCAGACAATGCTCGAGTCAGAGTGAAACGAACCTGCGAACGCAGGTCCATGCAGCGCGCGATTATCCAGCAGGTCGCGTTACAACGCATCAGGCTGGAACAACTATTTATCGTACAAAACCCCTTGTTTTCCTGTGAACACGGGGTTTTTCGACCTCATATTTGTAACATAAATGTTACGGGGCCATCATTGACCAGATGCACCTGCATATCCGCGCCGAATTGCCCACTCGCGACGTCCCCATGCAAGGCCTTCGCCTGCTGCAGAAGATAGTCGAACAATTCGGCGCCAAGGGCCGGTGGTGCCGCCGTCGAGAAGCTCGGGCGCATGCCATTGCGGGTGTCCGCTGCCAGGGTGAATTGGGAAACCAGCAACAGCCCGCCGCCAACATCCTTCAGCGACAGGTTCATCTTGCCCTGCTCATCGCTGAACACCCGGTAGTTCAACAGTTTGTGCAACAGCTTGTCGGCCTGTTCACGTGAATCTCCAGGTTCGACCGCCACCAGCACCAGCAACCCCCGGTCAATGGCGCCGACGACTTCCCCGGCCACTTCTACCCGTGCGCCACGCACACGCTGTAGCAGGCCCTTCATGCTTCTTCCAGGGGCAGGTCGAGCAAGCGCCGAGCCATCTGGTCGGCAGCACGCACCAGGGCATCGGTGATACCAGGCTCGGAGGCCGCGTGGCCGGCGTCGCGGATCACCTTCAGCTCACTGTTCGGCCAGGCTTGATGCAGCGCCCAGGCGTTGTCCAGCGGGCAGATCACGTCGTAACGACCGTGCACGATCACCGCCGGCAGGTGGGCGATCTTCGGCATGTCGCGGATCAGCTGATCCGGCTCGAGGAAGGCATTGTTCATGAAGTAGTGGCATTCGATACGGGCAATCGACAAGGCGCGTTGCGGCTCGGAGAAGCGGTCGACCACCAGCGGGTTGGGCCGCAGGGTGGCAGTGCGGCCTTCCCAGGTCGACCAGGCCTTGGCGGCATGCATCTGGGCGATCTGGTCGTTGCCGGTCAGGCGCTTGTGGAAAGCCGCGACCAGGTCGCCACGTTCTTCCGGCGGGATAGGCGCGATGTAGTCCTGCCAGTAGTCGGGGAACAGGCGGCTGGCGCCCTCCTGGTAGAACCAGTGAATTTCCTGGGGACGGCACAGGAAGATGCCGCGCAGGATCAGGCCGTGCACCCGCTCGGGGTGTTTCTGGGCGTAGGCCAGGGCCAGGGTCGAACCCCACGAGCCGCCGAACAGCACCCATTTGTCTATCCCAAGGTGCTCGCGGATACGCTCCAGGTCCTCGACCAGATGCCAGGTGGTGTTGTTCTCCAGGCTCGCGTGCGGCGTGGAGCGGCCGCAGCCGCGCTGGTCGAAGGTGATGATGCGGTACAGCGTGGGGTCGAAGTAGCAGCGGCTCTGGGCGTCGCAGCCGGCCCCCGGGCCACCGTGGATGAACACCACCGGCAGACCTTCTGGCGAGCCGCTTTCGTCGACATACAGCACATGCGGCGCTTCCACGGCCAGATCGTGCCGGGCGTAGGGTTTGATCTGCGGGTACAGGGTCTGCATTGCGCACTCCGTGTGAGGATTATTCGGCCGTGGGCCATCATAAACCTGAATTGCGCTTTCAGCACCGTCCTCTCTGACACGTCCGCCGCGCAGCGCCAGACATATCTACCTCCCACAGGCCAGGCCCCCCGCTGATAGTCCCTTGCCCTATCATGCGAGGCCGCCAACATGCCAAACCCAGCGCTTTCCCAGCCTGGCGCTCATTACGCCACCATCGAACGCAAGATCCCCGCCTGGCTCAAGCTTGCCCCGCCCGAAACCCATCGTGCGATGCGCAACTGGCAGCAGGCCCCCGCCTGGCTGTCGGCAGCCATCCAGCAGCAACCGGAAGTCGCCAGGGCCTGGCAAAAAGAACATGCACGGCACCGCGAGCACCAGGCGCAGGTGCACAAACTGTTCGAGCAGCTACCTGACCTGGAAACCTACGCCAGCGAAATGCTGACCGAGGCGATCAGGCAGCGCTTCGGGCTTGACCTGGACGTGCGCAACACCTACCTGGTCGATGCCCGCCTGATCGATAGCCGTAACGCGATAGACAGCCGTCAGGCGATCGATCGGGCCACCCGTTCGCTGCTGCACTGCGCGCTGCACAACTTCGACCAGGCCGCCGCTGCGGAGCACGGCATGGATGCGCCTGATGCCTTGCTGAAGAAGTCAGTCATCCTCGATCACCGCCGCTTCATGGGCACGGTGCCGATCACCAATACGGTAGACCTCACCGCCGAAGCGTTTGCCGACTTGTGTCGCACGCTGGATATCGGCGGCAAGTACCATGAGCAGGTGCATGCCATCTACTACCCGACGGGCATGCCGCGAGCAGACGCCGACCAAGCCGCACTGGCCATCTATGAAACCTTGGGGCGGGCCGAGGTTTCGGCGTTCAGGCAAACGCTGCATTTCGCCCGGCTCAAGGGGGACATCAGCGAAACGCTGTACGCCGCCGCCCTTGCCGCGCCACTTGACCAGGCGCCATCGGCCAACTCGACAGTAACGTTCAGCTTGCTCGATTTGTGGGAGGCGGAACTGACCGGCGTCGTGCTCCTCACGCTGCAGGCAGCCGATCGCCAGGCCGTGGCCCTGTATATCCCGCAAGACAGTACGCGACCCCTGAAGGAGTTCACCAGCCAGGAAGCCTTGCTGGCCGAGCTCGGCGAAAGGTTGCAGGCCGATATCCACTACCTGGACAAACACATCTGCGACCGTGACAAACCGTCCGTTATCGCCCGCCTCAAGGACCGACTCACACCACTGAGCTGGAGTACCCGAGGGATCCGAGAGCCTGTTGCGGACCTGCATGCCACCCTGAATCCGGTCACAAAGCCCTTCGGCCATGCATTCCAGGGCGTCATGGCTTTCCAGAAAGCCCAGCGCCATGAAAAGGATGTGCTGTTCCATGCCGTGCCAACCGAGATCGTCGACCGACGCACAGCGCAGGCGCACCGGGAGCTGGTAGCGGGGCGTGTGTTGACCGCCTTGAACATCGCCGGGTTCTTCGTACCCGGGCTGGGTGAGGCGATGCTGGCCGTGTGCGTGACCCAACTGGCCTGCGAGGTGTATGACGGCATCGAGGCCTGGCAAAACGACGAACGCGACATCGCCTTTGGTTACCTGGTCGATGTAGTCGAAAACGTAGCGCTCATGACGGCGCTCAACGCGGCAGCCAAAGCCTTGAAGGGCGCAAAGGGCGGTGAGGCCGGCGCGGCCGTGGAAGAGCAGGCGATCGGTGACAGCGATGATGAAGAGCCAGAAATAGAGCGTATTCCGGTGGAAACGCCTTCATTCATCGAGGAACTGGAAGAGGTGGAAACAGCCGATGGCCAGGCTCGCCTGTGGAAACCCGACCTGGCACCCTATCGGAGCACCGAGAGACTACCCGAAGGCATCGAAGCAGACGCGCTCGGCCTGCGCCAGCACAACGGCAGGCGCTGGTTGGTTCTGCAAGGCGACCAGTACGTCGTCGAGCAGTCCGCGGCAACCGGCGAGTATCGCCTGCAACACCCGCAAAACCCCCGCCGTTATCAACCACCGTTGCGGCACAATGGTGCCGGGGCCTGGCTGCTCAGCACGGATCGACCACTGAGTTGGTCAGGCATGCAGCTGTTGCGCCGTATCGGCCACCTGAACGCGCATTTCGACGAGACGACGCTGCAACGCATCGTGGCCCTCAGCGGCAGCGACGAAAACCAATTGCGCCGGGCCTTGGCGAACAACCAGCGGCTGCCAGCCTTGCTCGAAGACACCCTGCAACGCTTCAGACTGGACGACAGCCTCCGCCAGCTACCTGACACCAGCACTCGCTCTGTCGAATTTCACAGGGCTTACACCGCCTTGCCGATCGCACTGGCACCGGGCGCCGAAGCCCTCCAGCGGGTGTATCCACAACTGCCGGCAGTGGTTGCCAACGAACTGGCCCGCGCCGCCAGTAGCAGCGAACTGCAGATGCTTGGCAACGGCAAGGTGCCCATGCGCCTGAGCGAAGAAATCCGCATCTACCGGCAGCAGATCCGCCTTACCCGCGCCTACGAAGGGCTGTACCTGTCGTGCGTGCCGAACTGGGATAGCGACCGGTTGATCGTGCACACCCTGGCGCAGCTACCGGGCTGGCCTGCCGAAACCCGGATACGCCTGCTGCAGCGCATGTCGTGGCCGGCCGAGGACTATGAGCTGGGCCCGCTGGAGGGGCGCCCGTACAACACCATTACCCACGCCAAGGCAGGCTACATCGTTCACGACGATGGCCAGCCGGGTGCAGCCATCAACCTCTACCCGAACCTTTACGCCGCCTTGTACAAGGCGCTGCCGGCAGTCATGAAAGAAATGGATATCGCCGACCAGCAGGCGCTCGAGCACCTGGTACAGGAAAGCCCATTGCTACCCCGCCCGGCACTGAGGGCGCTTCTGCGCATGCAGCCGGTGCGCCCCGGCTACCGCTCGCCCATGCGCCTGGCAGATGGCCGCCTGGGCTACCCGCTCAGTGGCGGCGGCGCAGCCGCACCAGGCGTTACCCGCCAGCGCCTGCTCGAAGCGGTCGAAGCCACAGGGCTGGCCACAGGTACCGGGCGCTCGGCGGACCAGGTGCTGCTGACGCTTTCCAGCACCGGCCGCTCGCCACAGCAGATCCTCGGACATTTGCAGGTATTGCTGGAGCAGCGCAATGAACTGCTGAGCCGCCTGGAAGACTGGAGCGAAGCCATTACACCGACAAACGACCAGGCCGCACGCGACTACGACAGCCTGCGTGAATCGATCCTGCAACACTGGTACGACGTCGCGCTGGATGAAGGCGCCGGGCAGAACACCGAACTACGCATTACCCGCGTCCCTCTGGCCGATGTCCCATTGACGCTGCCCGACTTCTTCACTGCCCGCGTGCGCAGGCTGAGCCTGGTCGACCTGCCATCAGGAACCCTGGCAGGTTGGGCACAGAACGAGCGCTTGCTGCAACGCCTGCTGAGCCAGATGCCACAGATCGAGTCACTGGAAATCAGCCGAGCTTATGACCCCAGGGCAACGCCCTCCTCCTTCATGTTCAGCATTCCTACCATCACCGCAAGCTTGCCCGGCCTGCAGCGGCTGGCGTTGACCAACCAGAACATCGCGCTATCCGACAGCGACCTGAACCTGTTGTCAGGCCTTGGCCAGTTGAGGTACCTGGACTTGAGCGGTAATCGGCTGGCGCAGAACAACAGCCCCAGTTTCCACGAGCTGACCCTGGACTACCTGGGCCTTAACCAGATGCAATTGTCCCAATGGCCGATCGGCATTGGCAGTGATGCCCTTGGCCGCATCGCCCACCTGTCCCTGCGCGACAACAACCTCAGGACCTTGCCATCGTTCCTGCTGCATGAAGCTGAAACCCTCACGGCCCCGCCGGTCATCTCGCTGCAGGGCAACAGCATCAATGAAAGCCATTTGCAGCGTTTGCTGTTGAATGAGCATGTCGACATGTCCGGGATCACCACGGACCAGCCCGCCGCGCTGGCCGAACAACTCACCCGGATCCGCAATGAGCGACAGCAGATGCGTGATGCAATCGATGGCTGGGCCCACGCCTCCAGTTCAAGCAACCCGCTCACCCAGGAAGCGTTGGCGGACCGGCAACGCATCGGCACCGCGATCAGTGAGTTCTGGCAACAGCAGGAGCGCGGGCAACAGTTCCTGCGCCTGCAACTCGAAGATGTGGCCATCGAGCATTTCCCCCGACGGCTTCCAGCGTTTTTCGGCGAGCGCGTACGGGCAATGACCCTGACCCGTTTGCGAGGCAGCGCTGCGCAGCTCGATGAGTTGCTGCGCCGCTTTCCCAATGTCACCCGGTTGACCATCGATGCTCATCAGGCAGCCACTCCGGAGCTGGCCTCCGCCCTGGCGCGCGTTCCCCGACTTACCTACCTGGAGTTCCGCAACATGGGCCTGGAAATCGACCAGTCCGTGCTCGAGATTTTCGCGGGGTTGGAGCATCTCAGCTCGATCGACCTTTCCGGCAACCGTGTGGGCATCATCAACCGGGTGCCCGCACAGCTGTCCCGCAACCTGCAGACACTGTCGCTGAGCAACATGAACCTGCAGACCTGGCCAAGCTGGTGCGACAGCCTGCTGCCCCTCGAGCTGCTGGACCTGAGTTCGAACAATATCAGCCAGTTGCCCGAGCACATCCTGACGACCCTGAACGATCCGATGCCGATCTCATCCATCGCGCTTTTCGATAACCCACTACCACTCGATACCATCCTGCGCGTGCGGGCATTCTCGGACAGCCAACACAGCTACTCCTTCGCCCTGGATATCCCCGGCAACCTGCTGCTTGTCGACTCCTCGAGCGAAGGCTCCCTCGATCACCCTCACTTCCCGCTGCTCGGCGACGATACACCCAGGCTCGAAGACTGGATGCTCGGCAACGCGGCGCAGAACGAGGCCTTGCAAGACTGCTGGGAACAACTCGAAGGCAGTGACCTGTTACGCCTGGTAGGCCGTTTGCACAATGCGGCCCCATACGTCGACCCAAACACGCGCACCACCTTCTGCGAGCGGGTACGACTGATGCTGGTTGTGGCTGCGAGCAACGAAACCGAACGCCCGGTCATGGAAGGCATCGCCGCGGCAGCATTGCCCGACCCGGAAACCGGCTCGCAAACCTGCCATGATGGCGCGCTGCAAGAATTCAACAACATCGAACTGTACCTGATGAGCCAGCGCCTGCTGACAGAGGCTGGCGATAGCCTGCAAGCCCTGCGTCGTCGCCTGTTGCAACTGTTCCGGATGGAACAGCTGGACTTGCTGGCCAACCAACGGTCCCGCCCGGGCGACCTGGTTTCGGTGCGCCTGGCCTACCGCCGCGGGCTGGCCAGGGAGCTGGACTTGCCGATCGCCGATAGCATGCGTTTTCGTGGCGCGGCAAACCTGGCGAGTGACGAACTCTCCAGCGTGCTGGAAAAGGTTCGCCAGAATGAACTGAGCGACGCGCTGGTGGATTTCATGCTGGCGAATGCCGACTGGACCGCACGCTTGCGAGCCGAGTTCAGCGAACGCTTCGCCGAAATCGAAGCCCGCTTCCGCCTGCGTGTGCTTGAACTGGCCAGCAAGGACCACGCACTTGAGCACGAGCTGAAACTGCAGCAGGGCCTGCAAGACGACAAGGAGCAAGAGGAACAGGAGTTATTGCGCGAACTTACTATCGCGCAAGTCAACACCAATTGACGCTTGCGGACGGGCGACGCGTATGCCTGCATCGCGTCGCCCCTTGCATGCTCGAACCTTATTGCCGGTATCGCGCCGCCCCCCATTCCAGCAGCGTCTGCAGAAGCTGCTTCAACACCTGTTGGGTCGGCCGCGCCAGGTCGTCACGGTAGACGAATGGCTCGACTTCCTCCATGTAGGTGCTTTGCGCCAGCTCCAGTTGTACCGCATGAATGTGCCTGGCCGGGTCACCGTAATGGCGGGTGATATGGCCGCCCTTGAAGCGTCCGTTGAGCACATGGCTGTAGCCTCGCGCTTGCCCACATACACCTACCAGCCGCTCGGCCAAGGCCGGGTCGCAACTGGCGCCGTTGAAGGTACCCAGGTTGAAGTCCGGTAGCTTGCCGTCGAACAGGTGCGGGATCCGCGAGCGGATCGAATGGGCGTCCCACAGCAGTGCGTAGCCGAACTGCTCACGCAGCCGGGCCAGTTCGTTGCGAATGGTGTCGTGGTAAGGCCGCCAGATCTGCTCCAGGTATCCCTTGCGCTGCTGGTCAGTCGGCGCCATACCGTCCTTGAACAACGGTTCGCCTTCGAACAGCGTGTCCGGGTACAGGCCGGTGGTAGCACCGGCGTACAGCGGCTTGTCGTCATCCGGGCGGTTCAGATCGATGACGAAGCGCGAATACTCCGCTGCCACCACACTGGCGCCCATCTCACGGGCAAAGTCATACAGCCGTGGAATATGCCAGTCGGTGTCCGGCAGGCTGCGTGCCTGTTCGACCAGGCCATCTCGTACCACCGGCGACAGTTTCAGGCCGGCATGCGGCATGCTGACCAGCAGCGGCAGCCGGCCCTGGTGGAAACTCAGTACCTTGTCCATCGTGCCCCTCTCAGTGGGTAATTTCGAGGCCCATGCGCACCACGCGCTTGGGTAGGTCACCGCCCAGCCAGTAGGCCAGGTCGGCAGGGCGTTCGATCTGCCAGGCGACGAAGTCGGCCACCTTGCCCACTTCCAGCGAGCCGTGGCTGTCGCCCAGGCCCAGCGCCGTGGCGGCGTGCAGGGTGACGCCGGCCAGGGCTTCCTCCGGGGTCATGCGGAAACAGGTGCAGCCCATGTTCAGCATCAGGCGCAACGACAGCCCCGGCGAAGTCCCCGGATTGAGGTCGCTGGCAAGCGCAATCCTGACCCCGTGGCGGCGCAGCGCGTCCATCGGCGGCAACTGGGTTTCGCGCAGGAAATAGAAGGCCCCTGGCAGCAACACAGCGACCGTGCCGGCCTTGGCCATGGCAATGGCATCTTCCTCGGTCATGAACTCCAGGTGGTCGGCCGACAGCGCCTGGTAGCGCGCCGCCAGGCTGGAACCATGCAACGACGACAACTGCTCGGCGTGCAGCTTGACCGGCAGGCCCAGCTCCTGCGCCTTGATGAACAGCCGCTCGACCTGGGCCGGGGAGAACGCCAGGTGTTCACAGAAAGCGTCTACCGCATCGACCAAACCTTCAGCGGCGAGGGCCGGCAGCATTTCGTCGCAGATGTGGGCAATGTAGTCATCGGCCCGACCGGCGTATTCCGGCGGCAATGCATGCGCCGCCAGGCAGGTGCTACGCACGGCCAGCGGCAGCTCGTCAGCCAGGCGCCGGGCAACGCGCAGCATCTTGCGTTCGTTGGCCAGGTCCAGGCCGTAGCCGGACTTGATCTCGATAGTGGTGACGCCATCGCGCATCAGCGCCTGGACCCGTTGGCGAGCACTGGCAAACAGTTCGTCTTCGCTGGCCGCGCGGGTCGCCCGCACGGTGCTGGCAATACCACCACCCTGAGCGGCGATTTCGGCATAGCTCACGCCCTGCAGGCGCTGCTCGAACTCGCCGCTACGGTTGCCGCCGAATACCGCGTGGGTATGGCAGTCGATCAGCCCCGGGGTGACCCATGCACCACCCAGGTCCACCGTGCGTTCAGCCTCGACCGTCGCCAGCTCGGCGCACGGGCCGAGCCATTCGATCAGCCCGTCACGGGTGACGATGGCCGCGTTCTCGATGGCCGAGTAACGGCCCTCGGCCATGGTTGCCACATGGCAGTTCTGCCATAGGGTTGTCATGCACAATCTCCTTTGCTAGCGGTGCAGCTCGGCCGGTTCCGCAGCCGGCTGGCCCTGCCCCGCGCGCGGCTTGCACCACAGCAGGTAGGACGCCACCAGGAATACCACCCACAGCACGCCGACGAGCAACGCTGCCTGTGTATCGGGGTAGTAACCGAGCACACCAAAGATGAATACCATGAACGCAATGGCCATGGCCGGGCCGTAAGGCCAGAACGGTACCGGGAATTGCAGTCGGGCCACCTGGTCGCGGCTCATGCCGCGGCGCATGGCCACTTGGGTAAGCAGGATCATCAGCCACACCCATACAGTGGCGAAAGTCGCAATCGAGGCGATCAGCAGGAACACGTTTTCCGGGATCAGATAGTTGAGCAGCACGCCGATCAGCAGTGCAGCGCCCATCACCAATACCGTCATCCACGGCACACCATGTTTCGACAGCTTGCCGAAGCCGCGCGGGGCGTGGCCTTGCTGGGCCAGGCCATACATCATGCGGCCTGCGCCGAAGATGTCGCTGTTGATGGCAGAGATCGCGGCGGAAATCACCACGATGTTCAGCACCGCGGCGGCAGAACCAATGCCCAGGTTGCTGAAGATTTGCACGAACGGGCTGCCCTGACTGCCGATTTGCGGCCATGGGTACAGGCACATCAGCACCAGCAGGGTGAGCACATAGAACAGCAGGATGCGCAACGGCACGGCGTTGATCGCCTTGGGGATCACGCGTTGCGGGTCCTTGGCCTCACCGGCGGTGACGCCGATGATCTCGATGCCGCCGAAGGCAAACATCACCACCGCAAAGGAGGCGATCAGCCCCCCCACGCCATTGGGCATGAAGCCGCCATGCTCGAACAGGTTGCCGATGCCCCCGGCCTGCGGGCTGCCTGCCTGGCTGAAGCCGAAGGCCATGATGCCGAGGCCGGCCAGGATCATCGCCACGATGGCACCGACCTTGAGCAGCGACAGCCAGAATTCCATTTCGCCAAATACCCTGACGTTGCACAAATTGAGGCCGCCGATCAGGAAAACGATGCCCAGCACCCAGACCCAGCGTGCCACTTCCGGGAACCAGAAGCCCATGTAGATACCGAATGCGGTGACGTCGGCAATGGCGACGATGACCATCTCGAAGGCGTAGGTCCAGCCAAGGATGAAGCCCGCCATGGGGCCCAGGTAGGTGCTGGCGTAGTGGCCGAACGAGCCGGCAACCGGGTTGTGCACGGCCATTTCACCGAGCGCGCGCATGACCATGAACACGGCGCCGCCACCGATCAGGTAGGCCAGCAACACGGCCGGGCCGGCCATCTGGATGGCCGAGGCAGAGCCGTAGAACAGGCCGGTGCCGATGGCGGAACCGAGGGCCATGAAACGGATATGGCGGGCTGACAGGCCGCGCTTGAGACCTTGAGCTTGTTGCATGTCACGTCCTTGAGTTGTTTTTGTGGTCGTGAGGTCGACGGGGCCGCTGTGCGGCCCCAGGGTATTACAGGCTTGGCAGCACCCCCGTCGGCAGCAGTCCGGTCAGGCAGCCCTTGGCCAACAGTTCCACGGCCTTTTCGATATCGGGCGCAAAGAAACGGTCGCGGTCGTAATGTGGCACCTCGCTGCGCAGCGCCTGGCGCGCCTGCTCCAGCTTGGCCGAGGTCTTCAGGCCCTTGCGCAGGTCAAGGCCCTGGCAGGCACCCAGCCATTCGATGGCCAGCACGCCGCGGGTGTTCTCGGCCATTTCCCAGAGACGTTTGCCGGCGGCGGGGGCCATCGATACGTGGTCTTCCTGGTTGGCCGAAGTCGGCAGGCTGTCGACACTGTGTGGGTGCGACAAGGCCTTGTTCTCGCTGGCCAGGGCCGCAGCGGTGACCTGGGCGATCATGAAGCCGGAGTTGACCCCGCCGTTTTCCACCAGGAACGGCGGCAGCTGGGACATGTGCTTGTCCATCATCAGCGAGATGCGGCGCTCGCTGAGCGAGCCGATTTCGGCGATGGCCAGGGCGATGTTGTCGGCGGCCATGGCCACCGGCTCGGCGTGGAAGTTACCGCCGGAAATGACGTCGCCCTCGGCGGCGAACACCAGTGGGTTGTCCGACACGGCGTTGGCCTCGATGCCCAGTACTTCGGCGGCCTGGCGCAACTGGGTCAGGCAGGCGCCCATGACCTGCGGCTGGCAGCGCAGCGAGTACGGGTCCTGAACCTTGTCGCAGTTCTTGTGCGACAGCGAGACTTCGCTGGAGTCGCCCAGCAGGTCACGGAAGCAGGCAGCGGTATCGATCTGGCCCCGCTGGCCACGCACTTCGTGGATACGCGCATCGAACGGCGAGCGCGAACCCAGTGCCGCTTCGACGCTCAGGCTGCCGCAGGCGATGGCCGCTGCATACAGGTCTTCGGCCTGGAACAGGCCACGCAGGGCATAGGCGGTGGAAGCCTGGGTACCGTTGAGCAGGGCCAGACCCTCCTTGGCGGCCAGGGTCAGCGGCTCGAGGCCGGCAACCGCCAGGGCTTCGGTGGCCGGCAGCCACTGACCCTGGTGGCGGGCCTTGCCTTCGCCGAGCAGTACCAGCGACATGTGCGCCAGCGGGGCGAGGTCGCCGGAGGCGCCCACCGAACCCTTGAGTGGAATGTGCGGGTAGACTTCGGCGTTGACCAGGGCGATCAGCGCGTCGATGACCTTGCGGCGGATGCCGGAGAAGCCGCGGCTGAGGCTGTTGATCTTCAGTACCATGATCAACCGGACCAGGTCATCGTCCAGCGGCGCGCCGACACCGGCGGCGTGAGACAGCACCAGCGAGCGCTGCAGGTTTTCCAGGTCGTGGCTGGCGATGCGGGTCGAGGCCAGCAGGCCGAAACCGGTGTTGATGCCATAGGCGGTGCGGTCTTCGGCAATGATCTGCTCGACGCAGGCAACACTGGCGTCGATGGCAGGCGCGGCGCTGGCATCCAGGCTCAGGTGCACTGGCGCCTGGTGGATACCGCGCAGCTGGGCCAGGGTCAGCTGGCCAGGAATGAGGTTCAGGGCTTCCATGTAAAGTCTCCTTTCTATTGTTCAGTGCGCGGCCGGCAGCACAGGCTGCGGCGCGAGCGAGGATTTCAACAGGGCCGCGGCGCGGGCGATGTCCGGCGCCAGCCAGCGGTCTTCCACGTACGCCGGCACCTGCTCACGCAGCAGGCGCCAGGCGGCATGGGTACCCACGCCGAAGCGCTGGCCATTGAAGAATTCGAAGGCCTGGGCGGCCAGCAGGTACTCGATGGCCAGGATCTGGAAACAGTTCTCCAGCACCTGGTGCAGCTTGAGCGCTGCATTGGTACCCAGGCTCAGATGGTCTTCCTGCAGCCCGGAAGTGACGTAGTTGTCGAGTACTGCCGGTTGCGCCAGTTGACGGTTCTGCGCGCACAGCGCGGCGGCCACATACTGGGCGATCATCATCCCTGAGTTGACCCCCGGGTTGCTGACCAGAAACGCCGGCAGGCCGCTGACCAGCGGGTTGACCAGGCGGTCCAGGCGACGCTCGGCGATCGCACCGATCTCGGCCATGGCAATCGCCAGCAGGTCGACCGCCAGGGCCACCGACTGGCCGTGCGGGTTGGCCTGGGAGACCACCCGGAAGTCGTCCGGCGTGCCCAGCAGCAGCGGGTTGTCGTTGGCGCCGTTGAGTTCGGCCTCGATCTGCTGCACCACATGCACCAGCTGGTCGCGGGCGGCGCCGTGCACCTGCGGGATCGAGCGGATGCTCAGGGCGTCCTGGGTACGGATGCCTTTGCTAGCAGCGATCACTTCGCTGTCGGCCAGCAGCGCTCGCAGGTTCGCGCCCACCACCTGCATGCCCGGGTGGGGCTTGAGGGCAATGATCTCGGGGTCGAAGGCGGCGATCTGGCCGCGCAGCGCTTCAAAGCTCATGGCGCCGATCACGTCGGCCCATTGCAGCAGCCGGCTGGCATCGTCCAGGGCCAGGCAGGCCAGCCCGGTCATGCACGGCGTGCCATTGACCAGACACAGGCCGTCCTTGGCGCCCAGCTGTACCGGTGCCAGGCCTTCATCGGCCAGGGCCTCGGCGGCATCGACAAGCTGCCCGCGGTAACTGACCTTGCCGATACCCAGCAGGCACACGCCAACATGGGCCATGTGGGTCAGATAGCCAACCGAACCCTGGGACGGCACCTGCGGGGTGATGCCGTGGTTGAGCAATGCCAGCAATGCCTCGACCACGCTGCGCTGGATACCGGACTTGCCATGGCTGTAGTTGCAGACGGCCGCGCAGATGATCGCCCGGGTCTGTTCATCGGCCAGCGCCGGGCCGACACCACAGGCGTGGCTGAGCAAGGTGTTGCGCGACAGCTGGCTGAGCTGCTCGCCCTGCAGCGAAACATTGCACAACGCGCCCAGCCCGGTGTTCACGCCATAGGCGCGCTCACCGCTGGCGACGATATGGCGGACAATCGCCTGGGCATTGTCGATGCGCGCCCAGACCTGCGGGGCCAGCTCTAGGCGCGCCCCTTGGCGGGCGACCGCGGCGATGTCCTGCCAGCGCAGTGCTGCGCCGCTGAGAGTGACCGTATCGACCTGCAACATGCTGCCTCTCATACCGCGACCGCGCGGCGCTGGACAAACCGGTCGACATATTCATCGGCCGGGTCGTGGAGGATCTGGTGCGGCGTGCCGACCTGGATCAGGCGGCCATCCTTGAGAATGGCGATGCGGTTGCCGATGCGCACGGCCTCGTCCAGGTCATGGGTGATGAACACGATGGTCTTGTGCAGGGTCTTCTGCAGCTCCAGCAGCTGGTCCTGCATTTCTGCGCGGATCAGCGGGTCGAGGGCACTGAATGCCTCATCCATGAGGATGATGTCGGTATCCGCCGCCAGCGCCCGTGCCAGGCCGACGCGTTGGCGCATGCCGCCGGACAGCTGGTGCGGGTATTTCTTCTCGTAGCCCTTCAGGCCGACGGTCTCGATCCACTGCTGGGCGCGTTCGGCACACAGCTGCTTGTTCTCGCCGCGCACCTTCAGGCCATAGGCGACGTTGTCCAGCACATTGCGGTGCGGCAGCAGGCCGAAGCTCTGGAACACCATGCTGATCTTGCGCCGACGAAATTCGCGCAGGGCGTCCATGTCGTACTGCAGGATGTCCTCGCCATCGACCAGGATCTGCCCGCTGGTGGGATCGATCAGGCGGTTGAAATGGCGTACCAGTGTCGACTTGCCCGAACCGGACAGGCCCATGATCACGAAGATCTCGCCACTGCCGATGGACAACGACAGGTCGTTGACGCCAACCACGCAACCGGTCTGCGCCAGCACCTGGTCCTTGCCGTGGTTGTTGCGGATCAACTGCAGGGCCTCGTCGGCACGATCGCCGAAGATCTTGAAGACGTTTTTCACTTCGATCTTGCTGATCGGCTGCATGCTCATTTGCTCACCTCATGGCGTGGCCGGCCATAGGCCTGGGTAATGCGATCGATCACCACCGCGAGAATCACGATGGCCAGGCCCGCTTCCAGGCCACGACCGACGTTGAGGGTCTGGATACCGACCAGCACGTCCTCGCCCAGGCCACGGGCACCGATCATCGAGGCGATCACCACCATCGACAGGGCCATCATGGTGGTCTGGTTGATACCGGCCATGATGCTCGGCAGCGCCAGCGGCAGCTGCACGCCGAACAGTTGCTGCCAACGGTTGGCGCCGAAGGCGTTGATCGCTTCCATGACTTCGCCGTCGACCTGGCGAATACCCAGGTCGGTCAGGCGGATCAGCGGTGGCGCCGCGTAGATCACCGTGGCGAAGATCGCCGGCACCTTGCCCAGGCCGAACAGCATCAGCACCGGGATCAGGTACACGAAGCTGGGCATGGTCTGCATGATGTCCAGCAGCGGCATCAGCACCGCGCGCAGGCGGTTGCTGCGCGCCGACAGGATGCCCAGGGGGATGCCCACCAGGACCGAGATCAGCGTGGCCACCAACATCAGCGCCAACGTCTGCATCAGTTTGTCCCACAGGCCGACGGCCCCCACCAGGAACAGCAGGCCGGTGATCACCAGGGTCGGCACGACACGCCGGGTGGCGTGCCAGGCGATGACAGCCACCACGCCGAGCATCAGCCACCAGGGTGTCGCCCGCAGCATGCCTTCGAGGCTGACGATCGCCCACAGCAGGGTATCGGAGATGTGCCGGAACACATCCCCATAGTTGGTCACCAGGGCGTCGACCCAGCCGTTGACCCAGTCGGCGATGGAGAATGTCAGGTTGTCAGGAAACATAGGTTCCACTCATCAGCTGAGGACGCTCAGAGCGCCGCGTTGATCTTCTTGGCAGCCGCTTCGCTGACCCAGGCCTGCCAGACTTCAGGATGTTCCTTGAGGAACGCCTTGGCCAGCACAGGCGACTCGATCCGATCCTTGGTCATGCGTGCCAGGTTCTGGTTCAGCAGGTCGATGGGCAGGTTGACCTTCTGCAGTACCTCGACCAGCTCCGGCGCCTCGTCGTGGAAGGTTTTGGACAGGCCGACCTTGATCGACACGGTCTTGTCCACGCCGTCCTTTTCCTGCAGCTTGACCAGGTCGACCTGGCCCATCAGCGGGGTGGGTGTCCAGTAGTAGAACAGGATCGGCTCGCCGCGCTTGTAGCTCGACAGCACGGCGGCATCCAGCGCAGGGCCGGTGCCGGGGCGGAAGTTGGTGTAGCTGCTCTCCAGGCCGTACTCCTTGAGCATCCTGGTGTTGTCCAGCTCGCAGGTCCAACCGGCCGGGCAGTTGTAGAAGCGACCTTTGCTGGGCTCTTCCTGGTCCTTGAACACGCTGGAATACCTGGCCAGGTCAGCCACGCGCTTGAGGTCCGGCGCCTTGGCTTCGAGGTTGCGCTTGGCGTCGCCCTCGATCACGTAGCGCGGCACGTACCAGCCCTCCTCCGCGCCTACGACCGGAGCGCCGACACCGACCACCTTGCCGGCGGCTTCGGCCTTGTTCCAGACCTCGCTGCGGCCAACCCACTCTTCGGCGAACACCTGGATGTCATTGGTGCCCAGCGCGTTCTCCATGGTGATGGAGTTACCGGGCAGGCTGTCGGTCGAGCAGCCATAGCCGTTCTTCAGCACGAATTGCATCACGTCGGTCAGCAGCATGCCGCTTTCCCAGTTCAATCCGGCGAACTTCACCGGCTTGCCAGACTCGCACCAGCCAGCGGCCTGGCTGCTACCGGCAGCACCGAGCAGGCCAAGGGCAAACAGCGAAGCAAGCAAGGTCTTGTTGGTTTTCATTGCGTGACGCTCCCAAACTTGAAAGTGGAATTCGGCAGTCCTTGCAAGAAAAAAGCTGGCTCCATGAAGGTGCTGCGTGGCTCGGCCCGCAGCACCCCGTGGACGATCAGCCAGTGATCATCGGCAGGTTCAGACCCTGCTCTTTGGCGCAATCGATCGCGATCTGGTAACCCGCGTCGGCGTGACGCATCACCCCGGTGGCCGGGTCGTTGGTCAGCACGCGGGCGATACGCTCGGCCGCCGCATCGGTGCCGTCACATACGATGACCATGCCAGAGTGCTGGGAGAAGCCCATGCCCACGCCACCGCCATGGTGCAGCGAAACCCAGGTGGCACCGCTGGCGGTGTTCAGCAGCGCATTGAGCAGCGGCCAGTCGGACACGGCATCCGAACCATCCTGCATGGCCTCGGTCTCGCGGTTGGGGCTGGAAACCGAACCCGAGTCGAGGTGGTCGCGACCGATCACGATCGGGGCCGACAGCTCGCCACTGCGCACCATCTCGTTGAACGCCAGGCCCAGCTTGGCCCGCAGCCCCAGGCCAACCCAGCAGATACGGGCCGGCAGGCCCTGGAAGCTGATGCGTTCGCGGGCCATGTCCAGCCAGCGATGCAGGTGGGCGTCATCCGGGATCAGTTCCTTGACCTTGGCGTCGGTCTTGTAGATGTCCTCGGCATCGCCGGACAGCGCGGCCCAGCGGAACGGGCCAATACCGCGGCAGAACAGTGGGCGGATGTACGCCGGGACGAACCCCGGGAAGTCGAAGGCATTGGCGACGCCCTCTTCCTTGGCCATCTGGCGGATGTTGTTGCCATAGTCGAAGGTCGGCACGCCTTGCTTCTGGAAGTCGAGCATGGCCTGCACGTGGACGGCCATCGACTGCTTGGCGGCCTTGACCACGGCAGCCGGCTCGGTCTGCGCACGGTCGCGATACTGCTCCCAGGTCCACCCCGCTGGCAGGTAGCCGTTGAGCGGGTCGTGGGCGCTGGTCTGGTCGGTAACCATGTCCGGGCGTACGCCGCGTCTGACCAGTTCGGGCAGGATTTCTGCGGCGTTGCCATGCAGGGCGACGGAAATGGCCTTGCCTTCGGCGGTGTACCGAGCGATGCGCGCCAGAGCGTCGTCAAGGTCGTGGGCCTGCTCGTCCACGTAGCGGGTCTGCAGGCGGAAATCGATTCGGCTCTGCTGGCACTCGATGTTCAGCGAGCAGGCGCCGGCCAGGGTGGCGGCCAGTGGCTGGGCGCCGCCCATGCCGCCCAGGCCCGCGGTCAGCACCCACTTGCCTTTGAGGCTGCCCCCGTAGTGCTGGCGGCCTGCCTCGACGAAGGTTTCATAGGTGCCCTGGACGATGCCCTGGCTGCCGATGTAGATCCAGCTGCCGGCGGTCATCTGGCCGTACATGGCCAGGCCCTTGGCATCCAGTTCGTTGAAGTGCTCCCAGTTGGCCCAGTGCGGTACCAGGTTGGAGTTGGCGATCAGCACGCGCGGGGCGTTGGCGTGGGTCTTGAACACACCGACCGGTTTGCCCGACTGCACCAGCAAGGTTTCATCGTCGTTCAGCTGGGTCAGGCTCTCGACGATCTTGTCGTAGCAAGCCCAGTTGCGTGCGGCGCGGCCAATGCCGCCATACACCACCAGTTCTTTCGGGTTTTCGGCAACCTGCGGGTCGAGGTTGTTCATCAGCATGCGCAGCGGCGCTTCGGTCAGCCAGCTTTTGGCGGTCAGCTTGTTGCCACGCGGGGCGCGGATCTCGACGTCACGGAATTTGTTCAGCTTGTTGTCAGTCACGAAAAGTGCTCCTCGAGCGATCTATCCAAAACCCGACGCGATCGGCGGGCCAGTGGTGCGGTTTGTACAGCGCGAAGTGGACGGCCTATCCACTTTCGCTCACTTGGCTTTACTTGTACATACAAGCATATGCAATCGGACGGCCAAGTTGCTTTTCCGGGCGCTTCCAGAGGGCCGCTTATGGCGTTGCAGGCCCGATGGCTCAAGGGATGCAGGAAATTGAAAAAAACTGGCGAGAAGATTGGCGAGGGGGACGAGGCCCGCTGGGCATTGCGCCATCTTGGGGCGTTCGGTAACAGACCAGACTTTTTCGGGGCGTTACCGGGTAACTCTTGGTGGGCGATGTGCGGCCCTTTCGCCGGGTTGCGAAGGGCCGGCGGATATTACGAAAGCGCAGTCAGCTCGATAACACAGCAACGTCCGAGCACTTCCACTTCCAGCAGGCGGTCGTTACCGCTCAGTTGCAAGCAATCATACAGCTCCAGCGTCGGCTGCAACTGGCCGTCGATACTCACCTGCAATTGCGCCTGGCCACTGAACACCAGCACCGTGCCGGCGGCACTGAACAACCGGCTGCCGCCGTGGTACCACTGCAGTCGAGCACGGTAACGCAGTGGTGCGTAGATCAGGTTGAAGTCGCGAATCGCCCCACCCAGCAGCGCGCAGCTCACCTGGCTTTCACCGCTGAACGCGTAGGCATCGAAGGGCACCAGCGGCCGGCTGGGCTGGCCATCCACTGTAAGGCGCATGCCATCCCCTTGCAGCACGGTGATGATGCGCTGATAACCGGCAAAGGTAGAGAACCCACCGGAGGCCTCGATATCGGCTATCGACAGACGCCAGCCGAAGCCCTCGAGCCCGTCACCGGCATCGCGGGTGATTTCCTCGGTGAAGCCACCACCGTTCTTCCACGGCATGCGCGGGTAGTCTTTGGCACGCAGCCAGTGCACTTGGCTCATTTGCTGAAACGTCCTTCCAGGCGATGACGGGAACCGGGGTGGATCAGCCGCGCCGCGGTGACAGGCTGGCGACCGGACCAGGTGCGGCGGCGGATCAACAGGCATGGCTCACCGTGCTCGATCTGCAGCAGCTTGCATTCCTCAGGCTCGGCAAGGATGGCTTCGACAACGTGCTCGCCCTCGGTCAGCGGCGCTACCTGGGACAGGTAGGCGTAGGGCGTCTGCAAGGTGAAATCCTGCTTGAGGTAGTCCGGGGCGATCAGGGCATTGACGTAACGGTCTTCGATCTGCACCGGGACGCCGTTTTCGTAATGCACGATCAACGAATGGAACACCCGCTGGCCTTCGCGCATATCGAGGGCCAGGGCGCGTTCGGAGCCAGCGGTTTCCTCGGCCAGGGTGATCACCTGGCAGCGATGCTGGTGGCCACGGGCGGCGATTTCATCGGCGATATTGTTGACTTCGAAAAGCGCCGAACGGGTCTTGGGCTCGGCAACGAAGGTACCGACCCCCTGCATGCGCACCAGCAGCCCTTCGGCGGTCAGCTCGCGCAACGCGCGATTGATGGTCATGCGGCTGAAGCCCAGCTGGCTGACCAGCTCGCTTTCGGACGGCACGCGGTGGTGCGGCGGCCAGCTGCCATTTTCGATCTGCTGGGCGATCATCTGCTTGACCCGGGCGTACAGCGGCGCCGGGCCCTCGCCCATTTGGGCCACCAGCGCGGAAACAGAAGGTGTCGGCACGGCGTTTGATCCTTGTGCGAATAGATTGATGGTAGCTTGCCGGAGTTTACCCGGCAGGCAAACGGCTGTATATGTATATACAAGTTGAACAATAACAGGATAGCGCAATGCCCGCCTATTACGCCGAACGTGCCCTCCTGCCCACCGGCTGGGCCCACAATGTCCGTTTCGAGGTAGCCGCCGACGGCACTCTGGCGGCAGTCGAAGCCGAGGCCAGTGCCGAAGGCGCAGAGCGCCTTGGTGGCCCTGTGCTGCCAGGCATGCCCAACCTGCACTCGCATGCCTTCCAGCGGGCCATGGCGGGCCTGGCGGAGGTGGCCGGCAATCCCAACGACAGCTTCTGGACCTGGCGTGACCTGATGTACCGCCTGGTCGGCCAGATCAGCCCGGAGCAACTGCAGGTCATCGCCCGCCAGCTGTACATCGAGATGCTCAAGGCTGGCTACACCTCGGTAGCCGAGTTCCACTACGTGCACCACGACCAGGCCGGCCAGGCCTATGCCGACCCGGCCGAGCTGTCCCGCCGCATCTGCGCGGCTGCCACTGACAGCGGTATCGGCCTGACCTTGTTACCGGTGCTGTACAGCCATGCCGGGTTCGGCGGCCAGGCGCCGAATGACGGGCAGCGGCGTTTCATCAACTCCACCGAAAGGTACCTGCAGTTGCAAGCGCAGCTGGCCCCTCTGCTGGCCGGCCAACCGGCACAGCAACTGGGTTTGTGCTTCCACTCGCTACGGGCGGTGACCCCTGGGCAGATTACCGAGGTCCTGGCAGCCAGCGACCAGCAATGCCCGGTACATATCCACATCGCCGAGCAGCAGAAGGAAGTCGATGACTGCCTGGCCTGGAGCGGCCAGCGTCCGTTGCAGTGGCTGTACCAGCATGTGGACGTGAACCGGCGCTGGTGCCTGGTACATGCCACCCACGCCGAGCCGGACGAAGTCACCGCGATGGCCCGCAGCGGCGCGGTGGCGGGACTGTGCCTGACCACCGAAGCCAACCTGGGCGACGGGATCTTCCCGGCGGTGGACTACCTGGCACAGGGCGGCCGCCTGGGCATCGGCTCGGACAGCCATGTATCGCTGAGCGTGGTGGAGGAGCTGCGCTGGCTGGAATACAGCCAGCGGCTGCGTGACCAGCGGCGTAACCGCCTGCATCGTGGCGACCAGCCGATGGTCGGGCGCACCTTGTATGACGCGGCGCTGACGGGTGGCGCACAAGCGTTGGGGCAGGCGGTCGGGGAGCTGGCGGTGGGCAAGCGGGCCGACTGGCTGGTGCTCGATGGGCAGGACCCTTACATCGCCATGGCCGAGGGTGATGCCATTCTCAACCGCTGGCTGTTTGCTGGCGGTGATCGGCAGGTGCGCGATGTGATGGTGAATGGGCAGTGGGTGGTGCGCCAGGGGCGACATGCGCAGGAAGAGGACAGCGGGCAGGCATTTGCCGAGGTGTTGCGCCAGCTGTTGGGCTAGAGATGTACTGGGGCTGCCTTGCAGCCCCACAATTCAATGCATCTTGACGATTTTCTGGTCCGAAGCGCGCCAGATCAAGCGACTGGTGTCATACCCCTGTTGCCGCGCCCTGGACATCAGGTTCTCGCGCTCCCAGGCCGGTAGCGTCGGCGTACGCGACAGGAGCCACAAGTGCTTGCGGTCGGGGCTGCCGACCACCGCCGTGCGGTAACGCTCGTCCACATACAGAATCCAGTACTCGCCCCTGGCCACGCCTGGCACCAGCTTGGTGAACCAGTTGTCGAACTCGACCCACAACTTGTCGGTGTGGCCCGGCTCCTGAATGTTCGCGTGCCCTTCTGCACGCAGCCATTCGTCACCCATCGTGCGGCAACGGTTGAGCACGCCCAGGCTGCCATCGACCCTGAGGTTGTAGTGCGCCTCGGATTGCTCACAACCGTCCTGGTATAGCATCGGCAGGCGTGCCAGCTCGTACCATTTTCCCTGGTAGCGCTTGAGGTCGACATTGCCAGCGGTTTTCGGCGCGAGCGGGTCATGCACCGAGCCGGCACAGCCACCCAGCAGCAACGCCAGGCATACCCCCATCAGCAGGTACAGGCGCCTCATTTGAGGCCCTGCCCTGAATACATCAGCACCTTGTCAGCCGCGTACTGCACACTGATGAAGCTCTTCTCGTCCCCCCAGGTGCAGCTGCTCATGCCCAGCGCGCCAGAACACTCAGTCGGTGTGCCGAGCAACTGCTCGACCTCGGCCTTGGTCATACCGGCCTTGATCTTGGAATAGTTTTCCTGATTGATCTTGCTGCATGCAGTCAGGACGACGCACAGCGACAACAGGGCGAGGGAACGCAACGACATGAAGGACACTCCTGGACAGGGGATACAGGCGAGTGGCCTGCAGTGACCTTCGACGGAAAAATCCCTCCCAGGTTCCCTGCCCTCCCCCCTTTCCCCTTACACCATTGGTCGGATGGCCACTAATGTGCGATTAATCACAAAGCATTAACCGCGCAGGCAATAAAAAAGCCGCTTCCGTGAAGAAGCGGCCTTGCGTTACGACGGCCTGCGCGGCGGGCCCCCTGGCCTCAGAACCTCGACCCGGGCTCCAGCAGGAAGTCCATCTCTTCGCTGGTACTCGGCCGTTCCAGCACCAGGTTGCGGTGCGGAAAGCGCCCGAATCGGGCGATTACCCGCTGGTGCTGCTCGGCATAGTCGAGGAAGCCTTCGAACAGGCGGCGGTTCGCCTCAGGCTGCTCGTCCAGCAGTATCTGGTAGCGCTCGACACACAGGTTTTGCCAGTCCAGCACCTCGGCATGCTCCAGCACCAGCAGCACGAATACCCGCTGGATCGGCAGCAGCTGGTAGTCCCAGCCCTTCTGCAAGCCCTGCATGGCCACTACCTGGGCACGCCGGTCACCTTCAAAGGCACGTGGCGTGTCGCGATAGATCATGCGCGGCAGCTGGTCCAGCAGGATCAGCAGGCCCAGCCAGCCCTGCGGGCTCTGCTGCCACTCGTCGAGCCCGCCGGCCAGGGCCTGCTCGACCAGATCACCAAACAGCGCATGGGCCTCGGCATCGTGATGCTTGCCGAACCACAGCGTGCTCTTCTCGTCAGCCACGGCCTGGGGACTGGTGCCCCAACCGAACCACCACTCCAGCAACGGCTGCCAAGGTGCGAGCATGACTTACTCCTTGTGGTAGGCGGTAACGCGCTCGACCTCTTCCTTCGAGCCGAGGATTACCGACACGCGCTGGTGCAGGCTCTCAGGCTGGATGTCGAGGATGCGATCGTAACCGTTGGTGGAAGCGCCGCCGGCCTGCTCGATGATGAACGACATCGGGTTGGCTTCGTACATCAGGCGCAGTTTGCCCGGCTTGCTCGGCTCGCGGGCGTCACGTGGGTACATGAACAGGCCGCCACGGGTGAGGATGCGGTGCACGTCGGCCACCATCGAGGCGATCCAGCGCATGTTGTAGTTCTTTTTCAGCGGGCCGGTCTCGCCTGCCAGCAGTTCGCCTACGTAGCGCTGGATCGGTGCTTCCCAGTGGCGCTGGTTGGACATGTTGATGGCGAATTCGGCGGTGGTTTCCGGCACGCGGATGTTTTCGTGGGTGAGGACGAAGCTGCCCAGCTCGCGGTCCAGGGTGAAGCCCTTGACGCCGTTGCCCAGTGTCAGGATCAGCATGGTCTGCGGGCCATAGATGGCGTAACCGGCAGCGACCTGCTGGGTGCCTGGCTGCAGGAAGGCGTTTTCGTTCAGGGTTTCGTTCTGGCTCAGGTACTCGTTAGGGCAACGCAGTACCGAGAAGATGGTGCCGACCGACACGTTGACGTCGATGTTGGACGAGCCGTCCAGCGGGTCGAAGACCAACAGGTAGGCACCTTTCGGGTACTTCCCCGGGATCTGGTAGGCGTTGTCCATTTCTTCGGAGGCCATGCCGGCCAGGTGGCCACCCCACTCGTTGGCCTCCAGCAGGATGTCGTTGGAAATCACGTCCAGCTTCTTCTGGACTTCGCCCTGCACGTTTTCAGTGCCCATGCTGCCCAGCACGCCACCGAGGGCGCCTTTGGACACGTGATGGCTGATTTCCTTGCACGCACGCGCCACCACCTCGATCAGGAAGCGCAGATCGGCAGGGGTATTGTTGCTGCGTGTCTGCTCAATCAGATAGCGACTCAGGGTAACGCGGGACATGTATGGCTCCGAAAGGATTGGCGGGATAAAAACCCACGCAGTTTACAGGGAGAGTTGCAGGCTAGCGAGTGATGAGACTCGCCACGGCTCTCAGACGGCACAATAGGTCGGGAGTTCAGCGTGCGCCAGGCCAACGGTCTGGTTATAGGCCTATTCACGGGCATGCCCGCGAACAGGCCAGTTCAGGCTCGAATCAATCCAGAGCCTTCCAGATCTCGCTGGCATATTCACGAATGGTCCGGTCCGACGAGAACCAGCCCATTCGCGCGGTGTTCAGCACCGCCATGCGCCACCACTCCTGCGGCTTGTGCCACAAATCCTCGACCCGCTGCTGGGCGTCCCAGTAGGCGTCGAAATCGGCACACACCAGGAAGCGGTCATAGGCCACCAGCCCATCGATCAGCGCGGTGTAGCGCGACGGATCATCCGGCGAGAATACCCCGCTGCGGATGGCTTGCAGCACGTCGTTCAGGCGGCTGGACGCGGCAATCGCCGCCGTGGCGCCGAAATCTCCGCCGCGCCGCCGCGCTTCCACCTGCTGCGCAGTGAGGCCGAAGATGAACATGTTGTCGGTCCCGACCTGCTCGCTCATTTCCACATTGGCGCCATCCAGGGTGCCGATGGTCAACGCGCCGTTCAGGCCGAACTTCATGTTGCTGGTGCCCGACGCTTCGTAGCCGGCGGTTGAAATCTGCTCGGAAAGGTCCGCCGCCGGGATGATGCATTCGGCCAGGCTGACGTTGTAATTGGGCAGGAACACCACCTTCAGCAGGCCACGCACCGTGGGGTCGTTGTTCACCACCCGGGCAATGTCGTTGGCAAGCTTGATGATCAGCTTGGCCTGGTGATAGCTGGCCGCGGCCTTGCCGGCGAAGATCTTGACCCGCGGCACCCAGTCGGTGCCCGGATCATTGCGCATGGCCTGGTACAGCGCCACGGTGTGCAGCAGGTTGAGCAGCTGGCGCTTGTACTCGTGGATGCGCTTGACCTGCACGTCGAACAGCGCCTCGGGGTTCACCGTAACGCCCAGGCGGTCCTGGATGATGCTGGCGAGGGCACGCTTGCTGTGCAGGCGCTGGGCAGCGAACTGCTTGCGGAAAGCGCTTTTATCGGCGAACGGCACCAGGCCGGCCAGGCGCCCCTCAGGGTCATCCAGCAGCTCAGGGCCCAGCGCCTCGACCAGCATGGCCGTTAGCTGCGGGTTGGACTGGTAGAGCCAACGGCGGAAAGTGATGCCGTTGGTCTTGTTGTTGATCCGCTGCGGGTAAAGTTTGTGCAGCTCGGCGAACACCGTGCTTTTCATCAGTTTGCTGTGCAGCGCCGAAACCCCGTTGACGCTGTGCGAGCCGAGAAATGCCAGGTTGCCCATGCGCACCCGACGGCCGTTGTCTTCCTCGATCAGCGACACCGCCCGCAATACATCGAAGTCATGCAGGCCTTTCGCTCGCAGCGCGTCGATATGGTAGGCGTTGATCAGGTAGATGATTTGCATGTGCCGCGGCAGCATCCGCTCCATCAGCGCCACCGGCCAGGTTTCCAGGGCTTCGGGCAACAGGGTGTGATTGGTGTAGGCCAGGGTGCCCACGGTCAGTTCCCAGGCGGTATCCCATGGAATTTCATGCTGGTCGACCAGCAGGCGCATCAGCTCGGCCACGGCAATCGACGGATGGGTGTCGTTGAGCTGGATGGCCGCCGCATCGGGCAGGTTGAGCAGGTTGTCATGCATGTTCAGGTGACGGCGCAACAGGTCCTGCAGCGAGGCCGAGACAAAGAAGTATTCCTGGCGCAGGCGCAGCTCCTGGCCGGCTTCGGTGCTGTCGGCCGGGTAAAGGACCCGCGAGATACTCTCGGCCCGCGCGACTTCGGCTACCGCCCCAAGGTGGTCGCCGGCATTGAAGCGTTCCAGGTGCAGCTCTTCCAGCGCCCGCGCACGCCACAGGCGCAGGGTGTTGACGCTGGCGCCACGCCAACCGACTACCGGTGTGTCGTAGGCCACCGCGCGCACGGTCTCGCCCGGCCACCATACCTGGCGCTGGTGGCCGTGCGTATCATGCACCGTCTCGACGCTGCCGCCGAAGCTGATCGGGTAGATCACCTCGGCGCGCTCGAACTCCCAGGGGTTGCCGAAATCCAGCCAGTTCTCGGTCTGTTCCTGCTGCCAACCATCGACCATGGCCTGGCGGAACAGCCCATGTTCATAGCGGATGCCATAGCCGTGGGCGGCAATACCGAGGGTCGACATGCTTTCCATGAAGCACGCTGCAAGACGCCCCAGGCCGCCGTTACCCAGCGCCGCATCGGGCTCGAGCAGACGAATCCGCTCCAGGTCCACATCCAGCCCTTGCAGTGCATCGCGGGCGATGTCGAGCAGGCCCAGGTTGCTGAGGCTGTCATACAACAGGCGGCCAATGAGAAATTCGAGGGAAAGGTAATAGACCCGCTTCTGGCTACGGCGATAAGCCTGGCGGGTGTGGTCCATCCAGTGATCGACCATGTGATCGCGCGCGGCCAGGGCGATGGCTTCGAACCAGTCGTGGTCGAAGGCATGTTCCGGGTCCTTGCCAACCGCGTAGGTCAGCTTGTCCAGTACAGCGGCGCGGAATTCGGCCACCTCGGCGTCACGAGCTTTGGGTTCCTGGGACATGCGGCATCCTCGGGCAAGTTGACGAAAACGGAGGGAGACTTTTGAGCCTAGACCCTTCGACAGGGAGTGACAGTTACCGTTCGCAGTTTTCATGCCCACTCTGCGATTCCGGCAAAAGGTTGTTCATAAATTGAACAATTCCGGTATCATCGCGCGCCCCAAGACCGTGATACACCCCCATAACGATGAAAACGACCCTGATCGCCGCGGCCGAAGTCGACCGCCTGGAGACCTGGCAGCGCTACACCAGCAACATGTGCCATGGCTGCCATTCGACCTGCTGCACCCTGCCGGTGGAGGTGAAGATCAAGGATCTGATCCGTATCGGCGTGGTCGACGAGTTCGAAAAAGACGAACCGCCCAAGAACATCGCCAAGCGCCTGCAGAAAGAAGGCATCATCGAACGCTTCAACCAGAAGTCGGGAATCTTCACCCTGACCCGCATGAGCAACGACGACTGCCTGTATCTGGACCGCAAGAGCCGGCTGTGCACCATTTACGACAAGCGCCCGGACACTTGCCGCAACCACCCCAAGGTCGGGCCCCGACCGGGGTATTGTGCCTACAAGCCGAAAGTGGTCGGGCGCTGAGAACGCGTAATGCGTGAGATTTCAGGGCTGCTTTGCGGCCCCAGAATCCGAAGCCATACAAAAACGCCCCCGGCCTTGCGACCGGGGGCGTTTTCTTTCAGCTCACGCTAGACGATCAAGCCTTGGCTTTCTTGGCAGCGCGGGTACGCTCGCCTTCGTCCAGGATCTTCTTGCGCAGGCGGATCGACTTCGGCGTGACTTCGCACAGCTCGTCATCCTGGATGAATTCCAGGGCCTGTTCCAGGGTGTGGCGAACCGGCGGTACCAGGGCGATGACTTCGTCCTTGCCCGATGCACGCATGTTGTCGAGCTTCTTGCCTTTGGTCGGGTTCACGCCCAGGTCGTTGTCACGGCTGTTCAGGCCGATGATCTGGCCGTTGTAGATATCCTGGCCGTGCTCGATGAACAGCTTGCCGCGCGCCTGCAGGGTTTCCAGCGAGTAGGTCAGCGCCTTGCCGGTCTCGATCGAAACCAGTACACCGTTCAGGCGGCCGGACATATGGCCTGGCTTCATGGTGTCGTAGCGATCGAAGATCGAGGTCAGGATGCCGGCACCGTTGGTCAGGGTCAGGAACTGGTTACGGAAACCGATCAGGCCACGAGCAGGTACGTTGTATTCCAGACGTACACGGCCCTTGCCATCCGGCGCCATGTTGGTCAGGTCGCCTTTACGCAGGCCCATTTCTTCCATGACCTTGCCCTGGGATTCTTCAGGGATGTCGATGGTGACGTTCTCGTACGGTTCCTGCTTGACGCCGTTCACCTCGCGGATGATCACTTCAGGACGGCCTACGGCCATCTCGAAGCCTTCACGACGCATGGTTTCGATCAGTACCGACAGGTGCAACTCACCACGGCCGGAAACCTTGAACTTGTCAGCCGAGTCGCCTTCTTCAACGCGCAGTGCAACGTTGTACAGCAGCTCCTTGTCCAGACGTTCCTTGATATTACGGCTGGTGACGAACTTGCCTTCCTTGCCGCAGAACGGCGAGTCGTTGACCTGGAAGGTCATCGAAACAGTCGGCTCGTCAACGGTCAGCGGCTTCATGGCTTCGACGTGGTTCATGTCGCACAGGGTGTCGGAAATGAACAGCTCGTCGAAACCGCTGATGCAGACGATGTCGCCAGCAGTGGCTTCTTCGACGTCGACGCGGTGCAGGCCGTGGTGGCCCATCAGCTTCAGGATACGGCCGTTGCGCTTCTTGCCTTCGGTGTCGATGGCGATGACCGGGGTGTTCGGCTTGATGCGGCCGCGGGCGATGCGACCAACGCCGATCACGCCGAGGAAGCTGTTGTAGTCCAGTGCCGAGATCTGCATCTGGAACGGGCCGTCGACGTCAACGGTCGGGGCCGGTACGTGGTCGACGATGGCCTGGTACAGCGGGGTCATGTCTTCGGCCATGTTGGTGTGGTCCAGGCCGGCGATGCCGTTCAGGGCCGAGGCGTAGACAACCTGGAAATCCAGCTGGTCGTCGGTGGCGCCGAGGTTGTCGAACAGGTCGAAGATCTGGTCCAGAACCCAGTCAGGACGTGCGCCCGGGCGGTCGACCTTGTTGATGACCACGATCGGCTTCAGGCCGGCTTCGAAAGCCTTCTTGGTCACGAAGCGGGTTTGCGGCATCGGGCCGTCCTGGGCGTCGACCAGCAGCAGCACCGAATCGACCATCGACATCACGCGCTCAACCTCGCCACCGAAGTCGGCGTGGCCGGGGGTGTCGACGATGTTGATGCGGTAGTCGTTCCAGCGGATGGCAGTGTTTTTCGCCAGGATGGTAATGCCGCGCTCTTTTTCCTGGTCGTTGGAGTCCATCACGCGCTCGTCGTTGAGCTCGTTACGCTCCAGGGTGCCGGACTGGCGCAGGAGTTTGTCGACCAGGGTGGTTTTACCATGGTCAACGTGGGCGATGATGGCGATGTTACGCAGATTTTCGATCACAACTGTATCTCGATCAGAGGATTCGGTTGCCGCCAGTGTAGGCGGCGAATATGTACGCTTTGAGGCTCAGCGGGCCCGATGGTCGGGAGGGCGATGGCGGATGCTGCCGCCATACAGCCCTGGCATCTTATGCCGGACGATAAACACGCACATTGGCATGTCCCTCACTGAGCAGGTGGTGTGCGTGCAGGCGGCTCATCACACCTTTGTCGCAATACAGCAAGTACTGGCGGTTGGCGTCCAGGTGCTTGAACTTGCTGTTGATCGCGTAGAACGGCATGGCCTGGACTTCGATACCGTCCAGCACCAGAGGTTCGTCTTCCTGGGCATCGGGGTGACGAATATCGATGACGATCTGGCCGGGCAGCGCCTCGGTCACTTCCTCGATTTCGATGTCCTTGCCCAGCTCATCGATCACGTGGTCGATGGAAATCAGCCGGGCGCGCTCCAGGGCGCGCTCCAGCACGGCCATGTCGAACTGCTTCTCTTCATGCTCCATGCGGTGGCGCTTGGCATGGGTAGTCGGGTTCACCGAGATCACGCCGCAGTATTCCGGCATGTGCTTGGCGAAATCGGCGGTACCGATCGCGTAGGCCTGGTCGATGATGTCCTGCTTGTGGCTGGCCAGCAGCGGGCGCAGGACCAGCTTGTCGGTGGCCGAGTCGATGATCGACAGGTTCGGCAGTGTCTGGCTGGACACCTGGGAAATCGCCTCGCCAGTGACCAGTGCGTCGATCTCCAGGCGGTCGGCCATGCGTGCGGCACCGCGCAGCATCATGCGCTTGAGGGTTACGCCCATGTAGCTGTTGTCGACCTTGTTGAGGATCTCGCCGACCACTTCTTCGAACGGTACGCTGATGAACAGCACGCGCTGGCTGCTGCCGAACTTCTTCCACAGGTAGTGGGCCACTTCCATCACGCCCAGCTCGTGCGCACGGCCGCCGAGGTTGAAGAAACAGAAGTGGGTCATCAAGCCACGGCGCATCATCTGGTAGGCCGCCACGGTGGAGTCGAAGCCACCGGACATCAGCACCAGGGTCTGCTCCAGGGCGCCCAGCGGATAGCCGCCGATGCCCTGGTGCTGGTTGTGGATCACGTACAGGCGCTGGTCGCGGATTTCGATGCGCACCAGCACGTCCGGGTTTTTCAGCTCGATGCCGGCCGCACCGCACTGCTGGCGCAGCTGACTGCCGACGTAGCGGTCGACGTCCATCGAAGTGAAGTCGTGGTGGCCGCCGCGCTTGCAGCGCACGGCGAAGTGCTTGCCGGCCAGCAAGTGACCGAAGTGCTGCTTGCACTTGGCAACGATGTCGTCGAAGTCCCCCAGCGGGTACTCCTCTACCTGCAGGAAATGGGTGATACCCGGCGTGCAGGTGAGGCGCTCGATCATCTCGCGCTGGACTTTCTCGTCTTCGACGCGGGTGACCACTTCGAGATTGTCCCAGACACCATCGACCACGAGCTCAGGGTCAAGGTCCTTGAGCACGTTGCGGATGTTCTTGCCGAGCTGGCGGATGAAGCGCTTGCGCACCGGCCGGCTCTTGATGGTGATTTCTGGGAAGACTTTGACGATAAGTTTCATTGGTTAACAGCGCGCGCAGGGCCTGCCGAAAATGAGGGGCGCGAATTATAGCGGAAATTGCTCAGGATTTGACCAACTTTTGATCAGAAGCTTGCAGATAAATGCAGGAAGCAGGGTTTGTGCTGCCTGTCCCGGCCCTTTCGCGGGTGAACCCGCTCCCACAGGAATGTCACAGCCTTCGAAATCTGTGCGCTCCTGTGGGAGGGGGTTCACCCACGAAGAGGCCCTCAAAAAACGCACGATAATCAGCCAATGCACACTATTGGTGCACAGGCACCGAAAACCGCCTCGTTAGAGTGCACTTTTCCGACTCAACCCCCTGCCAGATGCCCACAACCGCCCCTTTTTATCCCGCCCTCGCCATTTTCGGGCACTGGCATGCAATTTGCTCCCTTGTGAGGCAGGTACGCTTGGCCGACTATCCGCGCCCGGCAACACCCTTTTTCCAGGGCAGCGGCCCACCGCGCTCTAGACCATCCGGAGGACAACATGTCGAAGTCGGTTCAACTCATCAAAGATCATGACGTCAAGTGGATTGATCTGCGTTTCACGGACACCAAAGGCACTCAGCACCACGTGACCATGCCGGCGCGTGATGCGCTGGACGACGACTTCTTCGAAGTCGGCAAGATGTTCGACGGCTCCTCCATCGCAGGCTGGAAAGGCATCGAAGCCTCCGACATGATCCTGATGCCGGTCGACGAAACTGCCGTACTCGACCCGTTCACCGAAGAGCCGACCCTGATCCTGACCTGCGACATCGTCGACCCGTCGAGCATGCAGGGCTACGACCGTGACCCACGTGCCATCGCCAAGCGCGCCGAAGAGTACCTGAAGAGCACCGGCATCGGTGACACCGTATTCGCCGGCCCCGAGCCAGAGTTCTTCATCTTCGACGAAGTGAAGTTCCAGTCGGACATTTCCGGTTCGATGTTCAAGATCTTCTCCGAGCAAGGCTCGTGGATGACCGGCGCTGACATCGAAGGCGGCAACAAGGGCCATCGTCCGGGCGTGAAAGGCGGCTACTTCCCGGTCCCGCCGTTCGACCACGACCATGAAATCCGTACTGCCATGTGCAACGCACTGGAAGAAATGGGCCAGACCGTCGAAGTCCACCACCACGAAGTGGCGACTGCCGGTCAGAACGAAATCGGCGTCAAGTTCAACACCCTGGTGAAGAAGGCAGACGAAGTACAGGCCCTGAAATACGTGGTGCACAACGTTGCCGACGCTTACGGCCGCACCGCTACCTTCATGCCGAAGCCACTGTACGGTGACAACGGTTCGGGCATGCACGTGCACATGTCGATCTGGAAAGACGGCAAGAACACCTTCGCGGGCGAAGGCTATGCCGGCCTGTCCGATACCGCTCTGTACTTCATCGGCGGCATTATCAGGCACGGCAAAGCCCTGAACGGCTTCACCAACCCGTCGACCAACTCCTACAAGCGCCTGGTCCCAGGTTTCGAAGCCCCGGTAATGCTGGCCTACTCGGCGCGCAACCGTTCCGCCTCGATCCGCATCCCTTACGTCGGCAGCCCGAAAGCCCGCCGTATCGAAGCACGCTTCCCGGACCCATCGGCCAACCCATACCTGGCCTTCGCCGCCCTGCTGATGGCCGGCCTGGATGGTATCCAGAACAAGATCCACCCAGGCGATGCCGCCGACAAGAACCTGTACGACCTGCCGCCTGAAGAGGCCAAGGACATTCCGCAGGTTTGCGGTAGCCTGAAGGAAGCCCTGGAAGAGCTGGACAAAGGCCGTGCGTTCCTGACCAAGGGCGGCGTGTTCTCCGACGACTTCATCGATGCCTTCATCGAACTGAAGAGCGAAGAAGAGATCAAGGTCCGTACCTTCGTGCACCCGCTGGAATACGAGCTGTACTACAGCTGCTGATCTGATCGGCGCCTTGCGCTGATGGCATGATCACAACGGCCTCCCTCGGGAGGCCGTTTTCGTTGCTTCGCTTTCTCGCTCTAGTTCCTACAGCGCGCAGGGATCCCACTGACAGTTCTGCGCAGCAACAACTCGCAGGGTAGACGTCCATTCATCAACGGACGTCATGCAATGAGCCGATTTCTACCCGCAGTCCTGACCTTGTCCGCCCTCCTCTCTGGTTGCAGTAGCCAGCCCGGGACGGTACACACGCAAGTGCTTCATCGCGCCACCGGCAGCTGGGAAGGTACCCCCTACACCCGGTACCCCGAAGGACAGCCGGTACTATCGCTGGTGAAAGTCAGCATCCCTGCCCATACCACCCTCGACTGGCACTGCCATCAGGCGCTCAACCTCGGTTATCTGGCGGAAGGTGAGCTGGAGGTGGAAACCACCGACGGTGAGCGAACAAGACTGATCGCGGGTGACACACTGGCTGAGCTGGTAGACGAGGTGCACCGCGGCAAAACCATGCGACAAGCCGCCACGGTGATGGTTTTCCATGCTGCAAACGAAGACCTGGCCTTTTCCACACCGCAAGGCCAATGCCCAAGGCGACAACCGGCAGATGAGGGGCCGCTGGAAACCTTGCTCGATGATATCGAGCATCGCCTGGCAAATGCCGAGTTCGTCGCACTGCACAAATGGGACAAGACTCAACCCGTACAGGACAGCAAGCGCGAACGGCAAATACTGAATGACGTGCGCAACAACGCGTGGCGCTATGGACTGCCAGGCGAACGGGCAGCGTCCTTTTTTGCCGACCAGATCGAGGCGCACAAAATGGTGCAATACAGTTTTCTTAACCAATGGCACAGCCAAGGCCAAGCGCCAGATACACCTCGTCGGGATCTTCAGCATGAGTTACGCCCCGAACTGGATGCCCTGCAAGCCAGGTTGCTGAAAGGTCTGGCCAGCCTGCCCAACGAATCCAGGGTCGATTGCAACCAACGCCTGGCGACCTCGATCAACGAGCGTGCCTTGCCGCAGCTGATGAAACACGCCTTGATTCGCGCCACTGGCCAATTATGCGATTAGCCACGAAACCTCTATGCTCCATATTGGTGCATTTTGTGGGCTCGCGCCCCTGAATGCACCCCAAAAAAGATCACATGAACCGTTACACCAGCACATTCTGGTGCAAATGTGCGAAATTTCAGGCTGTTATTGGCCGATTTCCGCTTCCTTTCGGAGCCTTGGTTTGTTTCTTGCATTTGCGCAAGGAGACTGGAATCAGCGGATCCAACACGCGGCCAACCATGCCCGCTCCCGTGCCAGACAAGCGCCAAAAGAGGTCACCGACGCCTTATGACCATCAGCGATGCACAGCACCGTCTGCTTCTGGACAACCTGACCACTGCCACGCTACTGCTCAACGCCGAGCTGTGCCTGGAGTACATGAATCCGGCTGCGGAAATGCTGCTGGCGGTCAGTGGGCAGCGCAGCCACGGGCAGTTCATCAGCGAGCTGTTCACCGAATCGAGCGAGGCCCTCAGCTCGCTGCGCCAGGCTGTCGAACAGGCGCACCCGTTCACCAAGCGCGAAGCGCAGCTCACTTCGCTGACCGGGCAGACCATCACTGTCGACTACGCGGTAACGCCAATCCTGCACCAGGGCCAGACCCTACTGCTGCTCGAGGTGCACCCGCGTGACCGGCTGCTGCGCATCACCAAGGAAGAGGCCCAGCTGAGCAAGCAGGAAACCACCAAGATGCTCGTGCGCGGCCTCGCCCACGAAATCAAGAACCCCCTCGGCGGCATTCGCGGTGCAGCCCAGCTGCTGGCGCGCGAATTACCCGAGGAAGGGCTGCGCGACTACACCAACGTGATCATCGAGGAGGCTGACCGCCTGCGTAACCTGGTCGACCGCATGCTCGGTTCGAACAAGCTGCCGTCGCTGGCCATGACCAACATCCACGAAGTACTGGAACGGGTCTGCAGCCTGGTCGAAGCCGAAAGCCAGGGCTGCATCGCCTTGGTGCGCGATTACGATCCCAGCCTGCCGGACGTGTTGATCGACCGTGAGCAGATGATCCAGGCCGTGCTCAACATCGTGCGCAACGCCATGCAGGCAATCAGTTCCCAGAACGAACTGCGCCTGGGCCGCATCACCCTGCGCAGCCGCGCCCTGCGCCAGTTCACCATCGGCCATGTTCGCCATCGCCTGGTGGCACGTGTAGAGCTCATCGACAACGGTCCCGGTATTCCACCGGAACTGCAAGACACCCTCTTCTACCCCATGGTCAGCGGCCGCCCGGACGGCACCGGGCTGGGCCTGGCCATTACCCAGAACATCATCAGCCAGCACCAAGGCCTGATCGAGTGTGAGAGCCATGCAGGCCACACCGCCTTCTCGATCTACCTGCCCCTGGAACAAGGAGCCACCGCCTCATGAGCCGAAGTGAAACCGTATGGATCGTCGACGATGATCGTTCCATCCGCTGGGTCCTGGAAAAAGCCCTGCAACAGGAAGGCATGACCACCCAGAGCTTCGACAGCGCAGACGGCGTAATGGGCCGCCTGGCACGCCAGCAGCCGGATGTGATCATTTCCGATATCCGCATGCCCGGCACCAGCGGCCTTGACCTGCTGGCGCAGATTCGCGAGCAACACCCTCGTCTGCCGGTCATCATCATGACCGCCCATTCCGACCTGGACAGCGCCGTAGCGTCGTACCAAGGCGGAGCCTTCGAGTACCTGCCCAAGCCGTTCGACGTGGACGAGGCGGTCTCGCTGGTCAAGCGCGCCAATCAGCACGCCCAGGAGCAACAGGGGCTGGACGTGCCGCAGAACCTGGCACGCACCCCGGAAATCATCGGTGAAGCACCAGCGATGCAGGAGGTGTTCCGCGCCATAGGCCGCCTCAGCCACTCGAACATCACCGTACTGATCAACGGCGAGTCCGGTACCGGCAAAGAGCTGGTCGCGCACGCCCTGCACCGCCATAGCCCGCGCGCGGCTTCACCTTTCATCGCCCTGAACATGGCCGCCATTCCCAAGGACCTGATGGAGTCGGAACTGTTCGGCCATGAGAAAGGCGCCTTCACCGGCGCGTCCAACCTGCGCCGGGGCCGCTTCGAACAGGCCGATGGCGGTACCCTGTTTCTCGACGAGATCGGTGACATGCCCGCCGACACTCAAACCCGCCTGCTGCGGGTGCTGGCTGATGGCGAGTTCTACCGCGTGGGCGGCCACGTGCCGGTCAAGGTCGACGTGCGCATCATCGCCGCGACCCACCAGAACCTTGAGTCGCTGGTACAGGCCGGCAAATTCCGTGAGGACTTGTTCCACCGCCTGAACGTGATCCGCATCCATATCCCGCGGCTGGCCGACCGGCGCGAGGACATCCCGGCCCTGGCCCGCCACTTCCTTGCCCGTGCCGCGCAGGAACTGGCGGTCGAGCCGAAGATCCTCAAGCCGGAAACCGAGGAGTTCATCCGCAATCTGCCATGGCCGGGCAATGTGCGGCAGATGGAGAACACGTGCCGCTGGATCACGGTGATGGCCTCCAGCCGCGAAGTACTGATCGGCGACCTGCCGCCCGAGCTGCTGAACCTGCCGCAGGACGCTGCGCCGGTGACCAACTGGGAGCAGGCCCTGCGCCAGTGGGCCGACCAGGCACTTACCCGTGGCCAGTCCAACCTGCTGGACAGCGCAGTGCCGAGCTTCGAACGGATCATGATCGAGACGGCGCTCAAGCATACCGCCGGGCGCCGCCGGGATGCGGCGTTGCTACTGGGCTGGGGGCGCAATACCCTGACGCGCAAGATCAAGGAGTTGGGGATGAACGTGGCAGGTGGGGACGATGAGGAAGGTGATGACCACTGACTAGTGGATAAACCCTTCGATCTTTGGGGCCGCTTTGCGGCCCCAGCCATTTCAGCCCCTGATGCACCGATCCTGTGCCCGATGCACCTCTCGAAGGCACAAATCCCCTCAAAAAACGGCCAAATTCCCATGAAAGCCCAGTACTCACAGGCTTTCCAGAACTGGCACGCCCCCTGCATTAACTAAAACATACCCAGTTTCGGGGGCCCTGGTACAGGCAGGCCGGGTGAACCCCTCTTTTATTCGCGACACCGCCCGTTTTGGGGACCTCGGTACAGGCAGGCCGGGAAATCCCCTCTTTTATTCGTGCAGTTTCAGCTGCACCCGCCAGCGCCCAGCGTCCTCTGCACCGGCCCATTCGCCGTGCAGGGGGCGCGCCGCCACCACCGTCAGCAGCAAGCCTTCCTTGCTCTTCTGCACTTTCCAGCTCACCGGTTTGCCTTGCAGGCTCAATTGCCCCTGCTGGCGCTTGCCCTGGGCCTGGAACAGCAGCGCCACCGTGCCTTCCACGTTCTCGCCGTGCAGCCGGGGCTCGGCGTTGAACCATAGCTCCAGGCCATCCTGCACCACCTGCACCTGCTGCAGTTCGCGCTCCTCGGGCGCGGTCAGGCGGCCGATCATCAGCCCCACCATGATCCCGACAATCGCCAGCGACAGCATGACCCGCGGGAACGCCTTCGAACGCACATCCGGTTCAGGGGTAGAATGCCCGTCATCTTCACGCTTGGAGCCGTGCATGTTTCACGTCATCCTTTTTCAACCTGAAATACCGCCGAATACCGGCAACATCATTCGCCTGTGCGCCAACAGCGGCTGCGAACTGCACCTGATCGAGCCCATCAGCTTCGAACTGGATGACAAGCGCCTGCGGCGCGCCGGGCTGGATTACCACGAGTATGCCACGCTCAAGCGCCACGAGAGCCTGGCCGGATGCCTGGAAAGCCTGGGCAACCCTCGGCTGTTCGCCTTCACCACCAAGGGCTCGCGGCCATTTCACGAAGTGGCCTACCAGCCGGGCGATGCCTTCCTGTTCGGACCGGAGAGCCGTGGCTTGCCGGCCGAGGTGCTGGACAGCCTGCCGGACGAACAGCGCCTGCGCCTGCCGATGCGGCCAGGTTGCCGTAGCCTGAACCTGTCCAATACCGTAGCGGTGACGGTGTATGAGGCGTGGCGGCAGAACGGGTTTGCCGGGAGCTGATGCAGTGCCGGCGACAGGGCCGGCACAGGAAACAAAAAAGCGCCTCGAAGGGCGCTTTTTCAAAACAGCAAAGTTACTGCATGGTCGGCGCTTCGCCGGCTTCCTGCATGCGCTGCATTTCCTGCGCGTACAGGGCGTCGAAGTTGACCGGCGACAGCATCAGGGCCGGGAACGAACCGCGGGTCACCAGGCTGTCCAGCGTCTCACGGGCGTACGGGAACAGGATGTTCGGGCAGAATGCACCCAGGGTGTGGCTCATCGAAGCCGCATCCAGGTTCTTGATCAGGAAGATGCCGGCCTGCTGTACTTCAGCGATGAAGGCGACCTCTTCACCGTTTTTCACGGTAACCGACAGGGTCAGCACCACCTCATGGAAGTCGCCTTCCAGGGCCTTCTGCTTGGTGTTCAGGTCCAGGGCTACGCTCGGTTCCCAGTTCTGACGGAAGATCTGTGGGCTTTTCGGGGCCTCGAACGACAGATCGCGCACATAGATACGCTGCATGGAGAACTGAGGGCTGTTGTCTTCTGCAGCAGCGCCGTTGGTCTGTTGGTCAGTCATGACTGGTCCTTATCCTAATGTTTTTGAATGCAGTGCAAATCAGGCCGCCAGCAGCGCGTCGAGCTTGCCGGCGCGCTCCAGGGCATAGAGGTCATCGCATCCACCGACGTGGGTGCTGCCGATCCAGATCTGCGGCACCGATGTACGGCCGGCCTTCTGGCTCATCTCGGCACGAACCTGCGGCTTGCCGTCGACCTTGATTTCCTCGAAGGCAACGCCCTTGCTCTCGAGCAGGTACTTGGCGCGCATGCAATAAGGGCAGTAGTCGCTGGAATAAACGATGACGGGCTTCATATCACTTCACCAGGGGCAGGTTATCGGCTTTCCAGCTGGAAACGCCACCGCTCAGCTTGGCGGCGTTGTAACCAGCCTTGAGCAGCTCGCTGCAGATAGCACCGGACTGCTGGCCCATTGCGTCGACGACGATCAGGGTCTTCGCTTTGTGCTTTTCCAGCTCGCTCAGACGGTTGACCACTTTGTCCTGCGGAATGTTGATCGCGCCGACGATATGGCCTGCGGCGTATTCCTTGGACGGGCGGATGTCGAGGACCAGGCCCTTGTCAGCATTGACCAGAGCGGTCAGCTGGCCATTGCTCAGGCTCTGGCCGCCACGGCGGATTTCATTGAGCAGCAGCAGGACCAGCAGAACAACGAAGATCGCGACCAGGATGTAGTGATCTGTCGCGAATTGAATCAGGTGAGCAACCATCAGCGGTGTTCCAGGCGATTGAAAATGCCGGCCAGTATACACAGCCCCTTAGTGCCACCAAAGCCCGACGGGCCGGCGGCAAAACCTTCCTCCCATCACCGTGCCTGCGCGCGTCGGTCGGCGGATGGGACGAATATTCGCCGCCCATGGCGTATTTGCCCTAAAATGCGTGTCTTTATCATCTTTGAACAACCGTGAGTTTGATTGATGAGTACGCCCAAACCCCTGGTCCTGATCATCCTGGATGGCTTCGGCCACAGCGAAAGCCCCGAATACAACGCCATCTACGCCGCCAACACACCGGTCTATGATCGCCTGCGCGCCAGCCAGCCGCATGGCCTCATTTCCGGCTCGGGCATGGATGTCGGCCTGCCGGACGGGCAGATGGGCAACTCCGAAGTCGGCCACATGAACCTCGGCGCCGGGCGCGTCGTCTACCAGGACTTCACCCGGGTGACCAAGGCCATCCGCGACGGCGAGTTCTTCGAAAACCCGGTGCTGACCGCAGCGGTGGACAAGGCCGCCGCTGCCGGCAAGGCCGTGCACATTCTCGGCCTGCTGTCCGACGGTGGCGTGCACAGCCACCAGGACCACCTGGTGGCAATGGCCGAACTGGCCGCGCAACGAGGCGCAGAAAAGATCTACCTGCACGCCTTCCTCGATGGCCGCGACACGCCTCCACGAAGCGCGCAGTCGTCCATCGAACTGCTCGACGCCACCTTCGCCAGGCTGGGCAAGGGGCGCATCGCCAGCCTCATTGGCCGTTACTACGCGATGGACCGCGACAACCGCTGGGACCGCGTCAGCGCTGCCTACAACCTGATCGTCGACAGCGCTGCCGAGTACACCGCCGACACCGCCCTGGCAGGCCTGGAAGCAGCCTACGCCCGTGACGAGAGCGATGAGTTCGTGAAGGCCACGCGCATCGGCGATGCGGTCAAGGTCGAAGATGGCGACGCCGTGGTGTTCATGAACTTCCGTGCCGACCGTGCCCGCGAGCTGTCGCGTGTGTTCGTCGAAGCCGACTTCAACGAATTCCCGCGGTCCCGCCTGCCCAAGCTGGCCGCCTACATCGGCCTGACCCAGTACTCGGCGAAGATCCCGGCACCTGCCGCCTTCGCCCCGGCCAGCCTGAACAACGTGCTGGGCGAGTACCTGGCGAAAAACGGCAAGACCCAGCTGCGCATCGCCGAAACCGAGAAGTATGCGCACGTGACCTTCTTCTTCTCCGGTGGCCGCGAAGAGCCGTTCGACGGCGAAGAACGCATCCTGATCCCGTCGCCGAAGGTCGCCACCTACGACCTGCAGCCGGAAATGAGCGCGCCGGAGGTGACCGACCGCATCGTCGAGGCTATCGAGCAGCAACGCTACGACGTGATCGTGGTCAACTATGCCAACGGCGACATGGTCGGCCACACGGGCGTGTTCGAAGCGGCAGTGAAGGCCGTCGAGGCCCTGGATGGCTGCGTCGGCCGCATCGTCGACGCGCTGGACAAGGTGGGTGGCGAAGCGCTGATCACCGCCGACCACGGCAACGTCGAGCAGATGGAAGACGAAAGCACCGGCCAGGCACATACCGCGCACACCACCGAGCCAGTGCCGTTCATCTATGTGGGCAAGCGCAACCTGAAAGTGCGTGATGGTGGCGTGCTGGCCGACGTGGCACCGACCATGCTGAAGCTGCTGGGGTTGGAAAAACCGGCGGAAATGACCGGTACTTCGATCCTGGTCGACGCCTGATTCTGTGCATGGGCCGCGTTGCGGCCCTCTTTCCACATGAATTCCAGACAAACGCCTCCCTGCACCCGCAGCGAGGCATTTTTTTTGCACGCCCACGCGGGCATACTAGGCCAGTCTCCATCCTTGGTACGCCAAACCCCATGCTTCGCGCCCTGATCCTCCTAGCCCTGTCTTGCCTGCTCGGTCCGGCATTCGCCGATGAGCGTGCGCAGACCCAGCAGCAACTGGATGCCACCCGCCAGGATATTGCCGAGCTCAAGAAGACGCTGAGCAAGCTCCAGGAAGAAAAGGCCGGTGTGCAGAAGGACCTCAAAGCCACCGAGACCGATATCGGCAACCTCGAAAAGCAGGTGGAGGCTCTGCAGCAAGAACTAAAAAAGACCGAGGGCGAGCTGGAGCGCCTTGATACCGAGAAAAAAAAACTCCAGAGCGCCCGCGTTGAACAACAGCGACTGATCGCCATCCAGGGCCGTTCGGCCTACCAGAACGGCCGCGAGGAATACCTGAAGCTGCTGCTCAACCAGCAGAATCCCGAGAAGTTCGCCCGCACCCTCACCTACTACGACTACCTGAGCAAGGCGCGCCTGGAGCAACTGCGCACCTTCAACGAGACCTTGCGCCAGCTGGCCAACGTTGAGAAGGACATTGCCAACCAGCAGGAACAGCTGCTGGCCCAGCGCGCCGACCTCGACAGCCGCCGCCAGGCCCTGGAAGTTGAGCGTGGCAAACGCCAGCAGGTACTGGCCAAGCTCAACAGCGACATGAAGGACCGCGACCAGAAGCTGCAGTCGCGCGAGCAGGACCAGGCCGACCTGGCCAAAGTGCTCAAGACCATCGAGGAAACCCTCGCCCGCCAGGCCCGCGAGGCCGAAGAGGCGCGCCAGAAAGCCTTGCTGGCCCAGCAGGAGGCGGAAAAACGCCGTCAGCAAAAGGCCCTGGCTGCAGCCGCCGCCCGCGCGCAAGACAGCGAACCCGCAGAGCCACCGAAAAAGGCGCGTACCACCCTGGGCCCGATGGTTTCCAGCGACGGCGCGAGCTATGGCGGCGCATTTTCTGCCGCGCGGGGAAAACTTCCCTGGCCAGTCAATGGTCGATTGCTGGCACGCTTCGGTGATGCCCGCGGCAGCGACGCCCGTGCCAAGTGGGACGGTGTGATGATCAGCGCCAGCCCGGGCACCCAGGTACGTGCCGTGCACGGCGGGCGCGTGGTGTTCGCCGACTGGTTGCGCGGTGCCGGGCTTCTGGTAATTCTCGACCATGGCAACGGTTACCTGAGCCTGTATGGGCATAACCAGAGCCTGCTCAAGAGCGCCGGTGATATCGTCAAGGCCGGCGAAGCCATTTCCACTGTTGGCGACAGCGGCGGCCAGGATGCTGCCGGCTTGTATTTCGCCATTCGCCAGCAGGGCCGCCCTACCGACCCTTCGCAGTGGTGCCGGGGCTAGTCAAATTTCGACGGCGTAGCCCACGGGCCACGCCGATGCTCCCCAGGGAGCGCCTACAGGATCAGGAGTTCGTTCGACATGCTGCACTCGCCTCGTCTCACCCAGCTGGCCCTGTCCATCGCCCTGGCGGTGGGCGCGCCCCTGGCCACTGCCGCAGAGCCGGCCAAGCCGGCTGCAGAGCCGGCCACCGAGGTGACCACCAAGGCACCTCTGCCGCTTGAGGAACTGCGCACCTTCGCCGAGGTGATGGACCGCATCAAGGCGGCCTACGTGGAGCCGGTAGACGACAAGACCCTGCTGGAAAACGCCATCAAGGGCATGCTCAGCAACCTCGATCCGCACTCGGCTTACCTCGGCCCCGAGGACTTCCAGGAGCTGCAGGAAAGCACCAGCGGCGAGTTCGGTGGGCTGGGTATCGAAGTGGGCCAGGAAGATGGTTTCATCAAGGTGGTCTCGCCCATCGATGACACCCCGGCCTCGCGTGCCGGCGTGCAGGCGGGTGACCTGATCGTCAAGATCAACGGCGCTCCTACCCGGGGCCAGACCATGACCGAGGCGGTCGACAAGATGCGCGGCAAGGTCGGTGAAAAGATCACCCTGACCTTGGTGCGCGATGGCGGTACCCCGTTCGACGTCACCCTTGCCCGCGCTGTCATCCAGGTCAAGAGCGTGAAGAGCCAACTGCTGGAAAACGACTACGGCTACATTCGCATCACCCAGTTCCAGGTCAAGACTGGCGACGAAGTGGGCAAGGCGCTGGCCAAGCTGCGCAAGGACAACGGCAAGAAGCTGCGCGGCGTGGTATTGGACCTGCGCAACAACCCGGGCGGCGTGCTGCAGTCGGCGGTGGAAGTGGCCGACCACTTCCTGACCAAAGGCCTGATCGTCTACACCAAGGGGCGCATCGCCAACTCCGAGCTGCGCTTCTCGGCCGACCCGGCCGACGCCAGCGAAGGCGTGCCATTGGTAGTGCTGATCAACGGCGGCAGTGCCTCGGCCTCGGAAATCGTCGCCGGCGCCTTGCAAGACCAGAAACGCGCGGTACTGATGGGTACCGACAGCTTCGGCAAAGGCTCGGTGCAGACCGTGCTGCCGCTGGCCAACGATCGCGCCCTGAAGTTGACCACTGCGCTGTACTTCACCCCCAATGGCCGCTCGATCCAGGCCCAGGGCATCGTCCCCGACATCGAAGTACGCCCGGCCAAGCTCACCGCCGAAGCCGACACCGACAACTTCAAGGAAGCCGACCTGCAGGGTCACCTGGGCAACGGCAACGGCGGCGCCGACCGCCCGACCGGCAGTGGCAAACGCAAGGAGCGCCCACAGGATGACGACTTCCAGCTGAGCCAGGCCCTGAGCCTGCTCAAGGGCCTGAACATCACCAAGGGCGACTGATCTACCCCATGCGTTATCTGCTGTGCCTGTTGTTCTGCCTGATGGCCGGAATCGCGCAAGCGGCGCCGGCCAGCAAGGCCTACATGAGCATCATCATCGACGACCTGGGCCAGAGCCCCGAGCGTGACGGCCGTACCCTGGCCCTGCCCGGGCCGGTGACCATGGCGATCATGCCCGACACCCCGCATGCCACCGACTTTGCACGCCAGGCGCACAAGGCCGGCAAGACGGTGATCCTGCACATGCCCATGGACCCGGCCACCGGGCCCTATGCCTGGCACCCAGGTATCGCCATCGAAGAACTGGCGCGGCGCCTGGACGCAGCATTGGCCAAGGTGCCCTACGCAGCCGGCATCAACAACCACATGGGCAGCCGCATGACGGCACAGCGTGACCCCATGACGTGGTTGATGGGCGAGCTGCAGCGGCGCCATCTGTTCTTTGTCGACAGTCGCACCAGTGCCGCCACCGTCGCCGCAGCCGAGGCGCAGGCACAGGATGTCGCGCATGTGTCACGGGATGTATTTCTGGATGACGTACGCACACCCGAGGCCATTACCGCTCAGTTGCAACAGGGTATCGCCCTGGCGCGCAAACAAGGCTCGGCGGTGCTGATTGGACACCCTTATCCACAGACCTTGGCAGTGCTGGAACGGGAAATCCCCAGGCTCAAGAGCCAGGGGATCGAATTGATCGGCCTGCGCCAGATGATTGCGGAACGCGCCAACCAGGCCATGCCGGCACATGGCCGCAATGGCCGTTACCAGAACCGCTGAGCGTCAGCGCAAGGTTCAGGATGGGCGGTTCCAAGCCTCGCTGAAAACGGCCGATGCCTGGGCAAGTGTCAACCGGCCCCGATGCAGTCGTTGGCCGCGCTCAGCCAATGCCGGGGCATCCTGGGGGCCCAGGAAGCGCTGCTCCCAGGTCTTGAGATGGCCCACGGTGAACTCCGCTGGCAAGGCATCAGGCGAACCGAAGTGAAAGTGTGCAGCCCAGATGATCTTTTTGGCTTTGCCAGCCTTACTGTCGCGCAGGCGAATCGCATATTCATCCATGGAGGAATTGTCCTTCAATACCTTCCGCGGACCACGGTATTCGATCGAGATCCGCTGTTGCTGATGCAGGTAGCGTAAACCCTCAGCTTCAGGGTAAGGCGTAATGGAATAGATCCTGATCAGCAACTCCTGGCGTCGCTGCGTCCAGCTGCTCAGCTTTTCGACCAGTTTTCCATGGGTGAAACCTTCGTCGCTCTGCAACGCGTCGGCGTGGGTACGGAGTTGGCCGATATGGTCGTCGAGGAGGTTTTTCAGATCTCGAGTACTCACGCCTTCGCGTGCCTTTTGCTCGATCATTCGCTCAAGGGCTGTGTCCTGGGACAGCAGATACAGGGCATGCCCGACCAGCTCCGCGCGGGCGCGATCAGGTATTGTCGGGGCTGGTACCCGCTCGGTCCATACGCCATCGACCCTGTCGAAGCGCTTGAGCACCGCCATATCGCCCGATCGGCTGGTCACCTCGACCACGGGCGCCCCCCCCGTCATCGACCTGACGGCCTATGGCAATCTGACCGTCCCGGCCATACACCACGAACTGCTGCGCCTGCTCGACAGGATAGGCACGACGTGCCGAGGGAGCTCGGCCTTCAAGCTCCCACATTGCCTCGACCAACAGGGTGTTGGCCGACTGCTTCAACGCCATCATGTCCTGTTCGAAAGCCTCGAGCATGGCGGGATTCACAACGGGGTCAACCCCGCGCCTCATGTCGATGCTATTGATGATGGCAGCGCTGTATTCATCCCAGGCCACTTGCAGCACTTCGATACGATCTGCGGGCGGCAGGTTGCTCGTAAGGAGTTGGGCGTGAGCATTGCTGGCGACTTTCAATGCTTCGCTGACAAGCTTGCGCCTGTCGTCCGCCCGATTGACAGCGCCTTCCTGCTCCAGATTGAACGAGAGCTCTGCATGGAACATAGCCTGCCCGAGCTGCATGTCCAGCGTCGTGGCTGTACGTTTCGCGACTAATCCACCCACGGTTCTCGGCTGGCCATTTTCATCCAGAACCGAGCTCATCACATGATCCTCGGGCACCAGAACGATGAATTCGTCGAGGTTGGCACTCGCTTCCACGGCCTGCCTGGTGATTTCGACCAGGCCTACGATGCGGCGCTTGTACTCCAGGTACTGCCCCTCTACGTCTTTGACGTTACGCCCAATCAGCTCATCCTCCAGCCGATAGACTTCACCGGGCTCGGCATTTTGCAGTACCTGGTGCAGCATGTTTTCGCTGCATCTGACGATCTCGGCGTATGATTCAAGCCGTGCCTTCTCGATCGTTGCCAGCGAGAACCGGGATACCAATCTGGAGTAATGGGTTTTCAATTCGGCAGCGGTGTTCAGCAGCCCGACCAGTCGCTTGTTCCGGCCGATGACATCACGCAGGTCGTTGACGAACTGGGTGCTTGCTTCGCGGTGCTCGCCCTTTTTCGTCGCGATCTTTTCTTCGGTGGAAGCGACCAGCCGCGCACGCTGATCAGCTTGTTGGTCCGGCATCTGCAGGAACTTGTCCCTCATGCCTTTGAGCGTATTAAGCTCCGAAAACAGTTGCTGACATTTCTGGGACAACCTGACCGTCTCGTATTGACGCTGTTGCAGCTCACCAAGCAGTTCCGTTGCTTGACCCGTCACGCGGTCGAATCTTTCCTGCGGCGCCCTCCGCTCACCTCGGCCTCCGCCTCCAGGCAGGAAACCATCGGTTCTTATGCGCCATATGCCATCATCCACCAACAGCGGGCCATGCTCACCGTCAGGGCCAACGATGCGCCGCCCATGATCGTCGTGCAGCACCTGGTAGGCATTCCCGTCAATGACCACATAGAACCGTTCGCCAACACGCTCGAGGCCATTGCTGCGCGTAGCGCCAGTCAGATCGATGTCGGCGACATACGGGGCCAACGCCTTAGCTTGTGCCACCGGCCCTTGCCCCCAACCGTGCCCCAGCGATACCGGCCCCACTTCCTCCCGTAGCGAACCGATGGAGGTTTCCACTGTGGACACCACCTCAGCGGGCCGCCAGATAGCGGGGTCTCTAGGTGCAAGGGCCTTGTAGATCGGTTCGGCATGAATCATTCGCGGTGCGCGGGCAATCTCGCCCTGTCGACCATGCATGAGCGCCATGGCTACGGTAGCCACTAGGTTCGCACTCATTACCGTATCCGATAAGCCACGCTGCGAAGCCGGGGTCTTTTCCAGCAACGGCGACAGCAGGCCCACCAAGGCAGCGACCCGGCCCAGCAGGCCCGGCAATACCGGCGCTACCAGGTCGAAGAACAGCCAACCGAACGTCTTCACCACCGCCCAGCGATGCTCGGCATTCGACACCGTCTGCCGGTCCGCCAGTTCGATCAGCGCTGCGCGCTTGCTGGCGAACATGCGCACGTCGATATCGGACAGATAGTTCCGTAGCATCAATCTCGGCGGCGCGACCGGTGATGGCAGGATCGAAGTATCGATGATCGGGCGACCCAGGTGAGGTTCGATGAAACCGCCATAGGCGTAGATGGATCGCGCACTTTCCGGCAACCAGGCGAGCACACTGTCCTGCAGGTCGCCAGGCTCCCTTATGGCGTTCATCAGGCCGTCCTGATCGTCGTACTGCAGTAGCGTCTGTTGTGCATAAAGCGGCCGGTACAGCAGCACCACCGAAGGGTGGGTCAGGGCGATCACATACATGCACACAACCTCGTCGACCTGACGCCGGCCAGGGGCCGCCCTGAAGGCCAAGGGGGCGATACCCACATTCACCCTCAGGTCCCGTCCGCTGCGGCAGAACTCGGCCAGCGCATGCCAGGCACTCTCGCTCAGGTTGCCCTCGACCTTGGCCTTCAAGCCGTCGAACAACAGTCCATAACGCCATTCACGGCCAAACAGCTTGCCGCGCTCCGTCAATGTGGCCCTGTCATTGAGCACTTCGGCGGCATGCACAGGATAGTTGCCACCAATGTCCACACGCTCGATCAGGCTACTGATATAGACCGGATTCATCCAGTCCATGATCAACTGGTTTTCCCTATGGCTAATGCTGCTGATGATGCCGCCCGACAGGGCATCCAGGTGCCCGATTGCCAGCTGGGTGAGGGTCAGGCTGCCGCCATCCTTGAGGGTGACGGGCAAGTCTTTGTCGACAGTGGTGTCGGGAATGGACACCTTCAGTATCAGGTCATCCGGGAAGTAATTGGCTTCAGTTGGGTAATCGTCGAGCATCTGCTTGCGCAAGCGATCTGCGGCATAGCTGTGAAGGTCTTGCAGACCGCCCAGCGAAGTGCATCCCTTGCTCAGCGCCTGGGCGATCGAGGCATCCAGCAATGCCACCTGATACTCGAAACGGTCACGACTACTGGCGGCCAACAGCCATTCAGGCAAGGCCGAAGTCACGTCGATATCTTCAGAACGGTCCTCGTTGAGGAAAAGCCGGGACGGGTCGGTGAGTACGCTCATCACCGCTTCCAGTTCGGCACCATCGGCCATCGACGACAACTTGACTTGTGCCACATCATCAAGCAACAGGGCCAGCAGCAACCCGGATTGCTGCATGAAGACATCACCCTCGAAGGCGTACCTGCGCCAGGTCAGCTCGTCGGCCCGGCAGCGCACCGCCGAGTAGTCACGCAGCGCTTCGCTGAATTCCAGCACATCAGCGAACGCCCTGACCGCGCCAGACAGCGTGCACCACAGGATTAGCTTGCGCTCGTCTCGCTCAGCCTCGATCAACAGGTCCCCCGGCATGAACACCTGCTCGCGCTCATCAACGGTCCGGGAAAAGCCCAGCGTGGTGACCTGGATCCCGCTCACGCCCAACAGCAGTTCGTTGACCAACGTGCGTTCGTCATCCTCCAATTGGGCCCGCGATACGCTGCCTGCCAGCGCCATCCGCAGCGCTTGCTGCATCCAGCGGTGCCTGCCGACACCAGCATCATCGGGATTCGGGCGAGCTTCGGCATTCCAGTAGTCGATCTGCGCCCGCTGAAAATCTTCGATCAGCGAGGCCAGGACTTCATCGAAAACAGCATTCAGTTCGTGCAAGCGCACGTTCAGCGACTGCAAGCCACTGTGTTCGATAACCTCGGAAAGCCCGCTGGCGGGAGGCTCGGCGCTCAGGTGATGCTGCTCGGTGAAGGCTGCCGGCCGGCCTTGAACCAGCCCGTCGAGCAGCACCGTGGCCAGGCTCTGCAGGTCGATCTTGCCATTGCGCGCCAGGGTCACGGTGAACCCTTCGCTGGAATCACGTTCGGGAAAGTGAGAAGCCAGCTGTGGATAACGTGCGACGAGGGCGCTGAACAGCTTGGTGTCCAACACTTGGCGCAACGTCGGGCGTGTTGCGAACTGTGCTGCGATCATGTCCCTCTGCGCATGGGGGGCGAAGGGTTCGGTGGTAAGGGTCATGCGATTGGCTCCAGCTACGACTATGAGCCGTTACCATGCGCGACCGCGCCACCCAGTGAGGCTTACATATTTATTTGCCTGCCGGCCTGGCAGTCAGGCAGGTAGTGGCACAGAACGAGAACGTCATCGTGCCCATGGCAAATGCCGAGATGTTCGGCCTTGCTCGCCGGGCGATCGAGAACCGTAGTCGGTATTCATCCAGTCCATGATCAACAGGATCTCTCAATGTACGATGTGCATCACCACCCCACCTGCTGAATACCGCCTCCTGGAGATGTAACCGAAGGCGGTGCTTCATATTGCTGCTGGCAGGCGGCGGCACCTGGCGGTGCCGCAACCTGCCGGGCGGTCAGCTATAGACGCGGCTAAGCACCTGGCGATGGCTCTCGAACTGGTCGAGCACATCACGCACGATCTGCTCGGGGGTAAAGCCCATCAGGTCGTACTCCTGACTGCCGTCGTGCAGGTAGACCTCGGCGCGGTAGAAGCGCTGGCGCATTTCCGGCTCACCGTCGACCGGTGCCTCGCTTGGCGCGGCCATGTAGCCGTCCAGGCTCACTTCGTAGACGAACGGGTTGCCCTCTTCCATCATCACCCGCAAGCCCATCAGGTTGCGCGACTGGCCAACGCGGGTTTCCACCTCGAAGCCCTGAGTCTGCAGCTGTGCAGCGGCCTCTTTCAACGCCGGGCTGACCTGCTTGTCCATGAAGCGCTGCACCACGGCCTGGGTCGGCTGCAGTTCCAGCTGGGTCAGGCGCTCGCTGAAGCCGCGACGGCCACGGGCGGCCAGTTCGGCGCGCTCCTGCTCGATCACCACGTCCTGCTTCATGGCCTTGTATAGGCCGAACATGAACAGCACCAGCACCACCGAGAACGGCAGGCCAGCCAGCACGACCATGGTCTGCATGGCTTCGAAGTTACCGGCAAACAGCAGGCCGATGGTCACCAGGGTGATAACCACGGACCAGAACACCACCATCCAGTGCGGGGCATCTTCGTCGACCTTGCCACCTGTGCACGACAGGTTGGCCATCATCACCGCGCCGGAGTCGGCCGGAGTGAGGAAAAGTACGAACCCGACGAACACTGCCACACCAATGACGATCTTGGCAGCCGGGAAGTATTCCAGCAGCTGGTAGATCGACATCGACGGCTGTTCCAGCGCAGTCTTGCCCAGTTCCACCGCACCCTGGTTGATGACCAGGTCCAGCGCCGTGTTGCCGAAGATCGACAACCACGCCAGGGTGAAGCCCAGCGGGATCAGCAATACGCCCATGACCAGCTGGCGCACGGTGCGGCCCTTGGAAATACGGGCGATGAACATCCCTACGAACGGGCCCCAGGAAATCCACCAGGCCCAGTAGAACACGGTCCACAGGCCCAACCAGCGCTCGGACTTGTCACCCGAGCCTTCGTACACGTAGAGGTCGAAGGTCTTCAGCACGATACCGTTGAGGTAATCGCCGATGTTCTGTACGAAGCCGTTGAGCAGGTACAGGGTTTCGCCTCCCAGCAGCACGAAGATCAACAAGCCGCTGAAAAGCATGATGTTCAGGTTGGACAGGCGGCGAATGCCGTTTTCCACACCCGAGACCGCAGCCACGGTGGCCACACCGGCCATGACCAGGATCACTACCAGCAGGTTGGTCTTGCTGTGGTCCATGCCGAACAGGTATTCCAGGCCCGAGGCCACCTGCATCGCACCGATGCCAAGGTTGGTCACCAGGCCCAGCAAGGTCACGAACATGCCAAAGATGTCCACGGCGTTGCCTGCGGCACCCTTGACCCAACGCTCGCCCACCAGCGGGTACAACGCCGAACGCAGGGCCAGCGGCTGGTTATGGCGGTAGGCGAAGTAACCCACGGCCAGGCCGACCAGGGCGTAGATTGCCCAGCCATGCAGGCCCCAGTGCAGGAAGGTCAACTGCAAGCCCTGGCGCGCGGCCTCAAGGCTGGCCGAGGTGCCTTCCGGCGGGTTGAAATAGTGGTCCAGCGGCTCGGAGGCGCCAAAATACAGCAGCGAAATACCGATACCCGAGGAGAACAGCATGCCGGCCCAGGCCCCATAGCTGAAGTCGGGCTCGTCGTCCTTGCCGCCAAGCTTGAGCTTGCCGTAGTCGGAGAAGGCCAGGTAGACGACGAACAGCAGGTAACCACAGATCACCAGCATGTAGTACCAGCCAAAGGTGCGCGTCAGCCACTTCTGGGCCACGCCAAGCACCTGGCCGGCAGTTTCGGGTACAGCGATAAGCAAGGCAGTCAGAACAAGGATCATCAGCGCGGAGGTGAAGAACACCACGCGGTTGACCCGGACCCTCTCGGCGGGGGGTTTGGTAAGTGAGGCAGAACTCATTGCACGAATGCTCCGGGCAGTACGGCTATGGAGGCTAATCAGTGTTCCCGAGCAATTGGTGGAATATCCCCACTGCGTCAGGTGTTATAAAAGGCACCCTGGAAACCGTGATCCCGAATCGATACGTTGCAAAAACCAGACAGGTGGCCTGTCGCCAGTGCTGCGCCTCGGTCGAGGTGTGCGCATTAGCCACAGCCCACCCCGCCCGCTCCAAGGGCCTGCCGCATGCTCGACGAGCGTACGGCAGAATCTGCATTTCGCATCGCTCATGCCCGTCAACGCCTTGTATTACGGGGGTTACGCGATTTCCTGGGGTGTCAATCCGTGCTTCTTAGACCGCCTGAAAAACTGTCAATGGCACAAATTGTCGCAGAGCTTATTCTTTATTGATTGAACGTTCAATCAAAACAAAATAGACTGGCCTTCGCCGAGTCAGCGCCTGTCGCCTGCTCGCAGGCCTGAGGAGATAGCAAGATGCCCAAGGTCGGTATGCAACCCATCCGCCGCCAGCAGTTGATCGAAGCCACGTTGCAGGCGGTCGATCAGGTCGGACTGGGGGATGCCAGCATTGCGCTGATTGCCCGTTTGGCCGGTGTGTCGAACGGCATCATCAGTCACTACTTTCGGGACAAGAACGGCCTGATCGCAGCGACGATGGGTTACATCATGAACATGCTCAACGAAGGCGTTCGAGCACGTCGCCAGGCCCTGACGGACGACAGCCCGCGCGCCCACCTTAAAGTGATCATCGAGGGCAACTTCGATGCCAGCCAGGTGAACGGCCCGGCAATGAAAACCTGGTTGGCCTTCTGGGCTTCCAGCATGCACCAGCCCGATTTGCACAGGTTGCAGCGGATCAACGACCACCGATTGTATTCCAACCTGTGCTGCCAGTTTCGCCGCGCCCTGCCGCTCTACCATGCGCGCAAGGCCGCCCGCGGCCTGGCAGCCCTGATCGACGGCTTGTGGCTGCGTGGCGCCCTGTCGGGTGATGCATTCGACACCGACCAGGCGATACGGATTGCTTACGAATACATGGATCTACAACTGGCTAAACAGCACACCCTGGGCATAACCGACCAGCCTGCTGATCAAGCACGCACGGCACTTGTCGACCCGGCAGGAGCGTGACGCGCAGCCAACCACACACTGCACTTGCGAGGACACTATGGCCCGTTTCGGAACGCAAAAACTCTACATTGATGGCGCTTACGTCGACGCTGGCAGCGATGCCACTTTCGAAGCCATCAACCCGGCCACCGGCGAAGTCCTCGCCCACGTTCAACGTGCCACTCAGGCAGACGTCGAGAAGGCCGTCGAAAGCGCCGAACGCGGCCAGAAGGTCTGGGCCGCGATGACCGCCATGCAGCGTTCGCGCATCCTGCGCCGCGCCGTGGACATCCTCCGCGAGCGCAACGACGAACTGGCCATGCTGGAAACCCTGGACACCGGCAAGTCGTACTCGGAAACCCGCTACGTCGACATCGTCACCGGCGCCGACGTACTGGAGTACTATGCCGGCCTGGTACCGGCCATCGAAGGCGAGCAGATCCCGCTGCGCGAGTCGTCCTTCGTCTACACCCGCCGCGAGCCGCTGGGCGTGACCGTCGGCATCGGCGCCTGGAACTACCCGATTCAGATCGCCCTGTGGAAATCCGCCCCGGCCCTGGCCGCTGGCAACGCGATGATCTTCAAACCGTCGGAAGTGACCTCGCTGACGACCCTCAAACTGGCCGAGATCTACACCGAAGCCGGCCTGCCGAACGGCGTGTTCAACGTCCTGACCGGCAGCGGCCGCGAAGTCGGCACCTGGCTGACCGAGCACCCGCGCATCGAGAAAGTCTCCTTCACCGGCGGCACCACCACTGGCAAGAAGGTGATGGCAAGCGCCTCGAGCTCGTCGCTCAAGGAAGTCACCATGGAACTGGGCGGCAAGTCGCCGCTGATCATCTGTGCCGACGCCGACCTGGACAAGGCCGCCGACATCGCCATGATGGCCAACTTCTACAGCTCGGGCCAGGTGTGCACCAACGGCACCCGCGTGTTCATCCCGGCGGCAATGAAGGCGGCCTTCGAAGCCAAGATCGTCGAGCGCGTTGCGCGCATTCGTGCTGGCAACCCGGAAGACGAGAACACCAACTTCGGCCCGCTGGTCAGCTTCCAGCACATGGAAAGCGTGCTCGGCTACATCGCCAAGGGCAAGGAAGAAGGCGCCCGCGTGCTGTGCGGTGGCGAGCGCATGACCGAAGGTGATTTCGCCAAGGGTGCCTTCGTCGCCCCGACAGTGTTCACCGATTGCACCGACGACATGACCATCGTCAAGGAAGAAATCTTCGGCCCGGTGATGAGCATCCTCACCTACGAAACCGAAGAAGAAGTCATCCGCCGCGCCAACGACACCGAGTATGGCCTGGCCGCCGGTGTGTGCACCAACGACATCAGCCGCGCCCACCGCATCATTCACAAGCTGGAAGCGGGTATCTGCTGGATCAATGCCTGGGGCGAATCGCCGGCCGAAATGCCGGTGGGTGGCTACAAGCAGTCGGGTGTCGGCCGTGAAAACGGCATCAGCTCGCTGGCTCAATACACTCGCATCAAGTCGGTCCAGGTCGAGCTGGGCGGCTACAACTCGGTTTTCTAAACCCTGTCTGGCCACGCCCGTGCCGCTGCGCACGGGCGTTCCCGCTCCTTGATCACCGCCAACATGAGGGTACTTTCATGTCCAAAGAATACGATTACATCATCGTCGGTGCCGGCTCGGCCGGTAACACCCTGGCGACCCGCCTGACCGAAGATGCCGGCGTCACCGTACTGCTGCTGGAAGCCGGTGGCCCAGACTACCGCTTCGACTTCCGCACCCAGATGCCGGCCGCCCTGGCCTTCCCGCTGCAGGGCCGCCGCTACAACTGGGCCTACGAGACCGACCCGGAGCCGCACATGAACGGCCGCCGCATGGAGTGTGGCCGAGGCAAGGGCCTGGGTGGCTCGTCGCTGATCAACGGCATGTGCTACATCCGCGGCAACGCCATGGACTTCGATGGCTGGGCAGAACTGCCGGGCCTGGAAGACTGGACCTACCTGGACTGCCTGCCGTACTTCCGCAAGGCCGAAACCCGCGACATCGGCCCGAACGACTACCATGGCGGCGAAGGCCCGGTCAGCGTGACCACGCCGAAGGCCGGTAACAACCCGCTGTTCCACGCCATGGTCGAAGCAGGCGTGCAGGCCGGTTACCCACGCACCGAAGACCTCAACGGCTACCAGCAGGAAGGCTTCGGTCCGATGGACCGCACCGTGACCAAGAACGGTCGCCGCTCCAGCACCGCCCGCGGCTACCTGGACCAGGCCAAGAAACGCCCGAACCTGACCATCGTCACCCATGCCCTGACTGACCGCGTTCTGTTCGAAGGCAAGCGCGCCATCGGCGTGACTTACCTGGTCGGCGATAGCGAAGAGCGCGTCGAAGCCCGTGCACGCAAGGAAGTGATCGTCAGCTCCGGTGCCATCGCCTCGCCGCAACTGCTGCAGCGTTCCGGTGTCGGTCCGCGCGCCCTGCTGGAAAGCCTCGACATCCCGGTGGTGCACGACCTGCCGGGCGTTGGCGAAAACCTGCAGGACCACCTGGAACTGTACCTGCAGTACGCCTGCACCCAGCCGGTGTCGCTGTACCCGTCGCTGCTGTGGTGGAACCAGCCGGCGATCGGCGCCGAGTGGATGTTCAACGGCACCGGTATCGGCGCCAGCAACCAGTTCGAGGCCGGTGGTTTCATCCGTACCCGCCCTGAATTCAAATGGCCGAACATCCAGTACCACTTCCTGCCGGTGGCCATCAACTACAACGGCTCCAACGGCGTCAAGGAGCACGGCTTCCAGGCGCACATGGGCTCGATGCGTTCGCCAAGCCGCGGCCGTATCCGCCTCAAGTCGAAGGACCCGCGCCAGCACCCCAGCATCCTGTTCAACTACATGGCTACCGAACAGGACTGGCAGGAGTTCCGTGACGGCATCCGCCTGACCCGCGAGATCATGGCCCAGCCGGCGCTGGACCCGTACCGCGGCCGCGAGATCAGCCCGGGCGCACACGTGCAGACCGACGAGGAGCTGGACAAGTTCATCCGTGAGCACGCCGAAACGGCCTTCCACCCGTCCTGCTCGTGCAAGATGGGCACCGATGATATGGCGGTGGTCGATGGCGAAGGCCGCGTACACGGCATGCAAGGCCTGCGGGTGGTCGATGCGTCGATCATGCCGATCATCATCACCGGCAACCTCAACGCCACCACGATCATGATTGCCGAGAAGATTTCGGACAAGATCCGTGGCCGCAAGCCGTTACCGCGTAGCACGGCCAAGTACTACGTGGCGGGTGATGCGCCAGTGAAGGGCAAGCCGATGCGCGAAGTGAAGCAGGCTTGAAAGCTTGAACAGGGGCCGCGCAGCGGCCCCTTTCACTCTTTGCTCAGGTGGGCAGCGCAAAGAAGGTGCGCATCAACGAATCGTCCTCAACGCCCAGCCGCCCCGCCAGTGCCTGGCGATCGAACAACTGTCCTGTGCGCATATCGCGCACTGCTTTCCCAATTGGCGCCTGCGCCAGTGCCTTCAGGCACACTTCCGTGAAGTGATAATTGCGCCCTTGAATGGCCGTCACCTTTTCCACTTGCAAGTAGCGCCCGGGCATCATCAAAGACTCTGCCTCATCGGGTCGCCTTGAAAAGGGCCCGATAGGCGTCGCCTGCATGCCCTCGCCCGGTTCCAATACATACACCAACGCATTTTCATCGAAAGCACTCCGGCCGCTGACCTGGGTCTGCGGGTCGTTGAAAACCTCCCAGAGGGCATAGGGGTTTTCCGTGAATGACGTGAAGTCGGTGGTCACCAGCACGTCACCCACTTCAATGGCGCCCTCACCAGATGCCTGAAAACCCGTGCCCCGCAGGCTGGAAGCCGCCCGGTACAGCCTCACCTGATTACTGACGCCAATTTGCCCCAGTGCGCGGGCAAGCTCATGGCTGCGCCGGATATTCTCCGCGCGGGTGCCCTCTAGCGGCATACCCCGCCACAGGTTGTTGTAGCGCTCCGGCGAGCTGGTGTACCCGGCAATGGCGGGCGACCCAAAGCCGTGCTCATCGCGATAGGCGGGGTATGGCTCACTGAATGCATCCAGATACTCGCCATTGGGCCCCACGGCGTCGAGATCAGCCCACGGTACCGCACCCAACAGGGCTTCCTGGCGCGCCAGCGCCTTATCCGACATAGCCAGCAATTCGTCTGCCGCCGGGGCCATATAAAGCTCCCAGTCGACCTTGGCGGCAGAGGCTTGCGCCTGACCAGCCACACGTGGGGGGACATGGCCATCAGCGAACAGCTCGCCGGCACGCATCATGGCAATATCAAGCAGTACGAACAGAATGTCCGCCAGTACCGACCACCATGCTGCTGTACGCCAGCCCTGCTTGCCATTGATAGCCCGGTCCAGGTGCAGAGCCAGGCTTGCGGTGCCCAGACCGAGCGATGCCAATATCACTGGCCAGCCAAGCGGCGCCATCGGCGCAATGATAAAACTCGCTGCCTGCAAGCCCGCCAGCCAATCGGCCTGGCGCAGTTGGGCGTTGCTGGTCAGCCGCTCGTGCGCGTCGCTGGCCAGATCATCCATGACCGAGTCGCGCAGACGGACGAACAGGTCTCCTTCAATGGCCGGCCCGGCAATCATGCTGTCGCCCCGTGACTGCGCGAGCAACTTGAAGTAATTGCGTAAACGCGGGCGCAGCGACTGCGCCAATACCCCGTCTCCGACGAACAACCTGACCAGCCGCTCTCGCCCCACATCCGTGGCTGCCTGGCCAGCCATCCACGCCTGAAACGCATGGCGATCTTCGAATACCTGCACCACGGCCTGAGCATCGGCAAGATAGAGGCACAACCTGCCAGTTTTCAGCTTATGCAAGAACATCAGCTTGGCGCTGATATCGCCGATGACCAGTGCACTCCATCCATGTTGGGCATTCGTTAGCTGGTCCTGTCGCAAGCCTTGCACGGTAATCGGCAAAGCGGGTACAGCGACCGTCGCCACCATCAGTTCCTGGCGCTCAGGTTCGCTCAACGTAGATCGGCCCACAGCGGCAAGGAAGCGGGCGCGGGCCAAGACGCAGTAGTCTTCACCATGGCGCTCGCGAAACTTGCCCAGCGCCTCGGTGTAGCGCCCGGCAAAGTCCAACCGCCAGAACGCCGTCAGGACATCCCGTGGATCGAGCCGCACTTCGTTGCGCTCGTCAAAGACCGTGTGGCTGGCATCCACCCGGTAGAAGCCACCGTAAATACTCAGCTCGTCAGCATTGGCCTGCTGCTGCGGACTGAATCGCTGGATGACCAGTTCGGTCAGGCTCAAGGACCGCCGTGGTGGCCCATTGTGACACCAGCCAGTGAAGCTCGACGAGCTGCTGGCCGCCGACGGGAATTCGTGCCAATAAAGCCCGTCCGGGTCCAGCCAGTACCCTAGCTGGCGGCAAAGCACATGGCCCGCCGCCTGGCGCGCCAGATTGTGCAAATCAGGAAATCGCCCGAGCAGGCGCTGGGCCACCTGGGCGAGAGGAATGGTTGCTTTGACGTTCATGATACTCGGCTGCCTGATTGTGGGCACACCATTGCAGCCGCAAGCCGCAGCGAAGATGCGGTATCGCTTTACAGCCTGCGCTGGCCTCAGGTTAGAATCGATTGGCACGCGACCTGCTAGCTTTTGCTGAACACCGCGCTACCACGCCCCTTCCCGCCGCTGTTTCGGAGTACCTGCCTTTGGATGCAAGCACCATCAACAGCCTGTTCCTGATCGGCGCACTGCTGGTGGGTGCAAGTATCCTGGTCAGCTCGCTGTCGTCGCGCCTGGGCATCCCGATCCTGGTCATCATCCTTGCGGTCGGCATGATCGCCGGTGTCGATGGTGGCGGCATCATTTTCAACAACTACCCGACCGCCTACCTGGTAGGCAACCTGGCACTGGCCGTAATCCTGCTTGACGGCGGCCTGCGTACACGGGTTGCGAGCTTCCGCGTGGCCCTGTGGCCGGCGCTTTCGCTGGCCACCGTCGGTGTCATGATCACCACCGCCCTCACCGGCATGGTCGCCGCCTGGCTGTTCGACCTGAGCCTGATCCAGGGCCTGCTGATCGGTGCAATTGTCGGCTCCACCGACGCCGCGGCGGTGTTCTCGCTGCTTGGCGGCAAAGGCCTGAACGAGCGGGTGACCGCTACCCTGGAAATCGAATCGGGCAGCAACGACCCGATGGCCGTGTTCCTCACCGTCACCCTCATCGACATGATCGCCAGCGGCCAGACCGGCCTGCACTGGAGCCTGCTCACCCACCTGCTGCGCGAGTTCGGCATTGGCGGGCTACTGGGCCTGGGCGGTGGCTGGCTGATGCTGCAGCTGGTCAACCGCATCAACCTGGCGGGCGGCCTGTACCCGATCCTGGTGATCGCGGGCGGCCTGGTGGTGTTCTCGCTGACCAACGCCCTGCACGGCAGTGGTTTCCTTGCCGTATACCTGTGCGGCCTGGTGCTGGGCAACAAACCGATCCGCAGCCGCCATGGCATCCTGCACATGCTCGACGGCATGGCGTGGCTGGCACAGATCGGCATGTTCCTGGTGCTGGGCTTGCTGGTCACCCCGCACGACCTGCTACCCATCGCCCTTCCTGCGCTGGGCCTGGCGTTGTGGATGATCCTGGTGGCGCGCCCGCTGTCGGTGGTCGCCAGCCTGCTGCCATTCAAGGCCTTCCATGGCCGTGAAAAGGGCTTCATTTCCTGGGTTGGCCTGCGCGGCGCGGTACCGATCATCCTGGCAGTATTCCCGTTGATGGCCGGCCTGCCGGACGCCCAGCTGTTCTTCAACCTGGCGTTCTTCATCGTGCTGGTGTCGCTGCTGGTGCAAGGCACCAGCCTGCCGTGGATGGCCAAGCTGCTGAAAGTGACCGTACCGCCCGACCCGGCACCGATCTCCCGTTCCGCCCTGGAAGTCCACCTGACGAGCGAGTGGGAACTGTTCGTCTACCGCCTGGGCGCGGAAAAATGGTGCATTGGCGCCGCCCTGCGCGAGCTGAAAATGCCCGAAGGCACGCGGATCGCAGCACTGTTCCGAGGCGAGCAACTGCTGCACCCGTCGGGCAGCACCGTGCTCGAAGTAGGCGACATGCTTTGCGTGATCGGCCACGAGCACAACCTGCCAGCCCTGGGCAAACTCTTCAGCCAGGCACCGCAACGGGGCCTGGACCTGCGCTTCTTCGGCGACTTCGTACTCGAGGGCGATGCCGAACTGGGTGCGGTGGCAGCGCTGTACGGCCTGAAACTCGATGGCCTGGACGCGAAAATGCCGTTGGCGCAGTTCATCCGACAGAAGGTCGGAGGCGCTCCAGTAGTAGGCGACCAGGTCGAATGGCATGGCACAATCTGGACCGTGGCCACCATGGACGGGAACAAGATCCAGAAAGTGGGCGTCAGATTCCCCGAAGGAACGCGACCCGGACCAGGATTGTTCCTCTAAATTTCGTTTGCCTGATTCACAAGTAGCCTGCCTATGTCCCTGCGCGCGTATCTCCGCACAGCCCTGCTGGGGCTGTGTCTGTCTCTCTCTGTTGCAGCCATTGGGGCAGAAGCCCCGACCACCGCCAGCATCCAGAACAGCCTCGACAAGATTGCCGAGCGCAAGCTGCCCGAGGCTGAGCAGAAAGCCTTGCAGCAGGTCCTGGAGCAAACCCTCAGCCTGCTCGCCAGCAAGGAAGACAACGAGAAGAAGCTCGCCGCGCTCAAGCAGCAGCTGGCCGGAGCCCCGAAGGAAACCAGCGACAGCCAGCGCGAACTGGCCAAGCTCAAGGAAAGCAAGCCACAGCCGGTGACCCAGCGCTACGCCAGCCTCAGCGTGCCGCAGCTGGAGCAGATGCTCAGCGAGCGCAGCACCCAGCAGGGCGAGCTGCAAAAGGCACTGTCCGAAGCCAACAGCCTGATCATCAATTCGCAGACCCGTCCGGAACGCGCCCAGGCGGAGATCAGCAACGCCCAGGCGCGCACCCAACAGATCAACAGCATCCTCAAGACCGGCAAGGATGCCGGCAAACCGATCAACGCTGACCAGCGTAACCAGCTGAATGCCGAACTGGCCTCGCTCAACGCCCTGACCCTGCTACGCCGCCAGGAGCTGGCCGGCAACAGTCTGCTGCAGGACCTCGGCAACGCCCGCCATGACTTGCTGATCGAGCGCGCGGCGCGCCTGGAGCAGGAAATCCAGGACCTGCAGACCCTGATCAACGACAAGCGTCTGGCCCAGTCCCAGGAAGCCGTCACCCAGCAATCGATCGAGGCGCAGAAGGCCGGCGGCAGCAGCCTGCTGGCCACCGAAAGCGCGGTCAACCTCAAGCTCTCCGACTACCTGCTCAAAAGCACCGATCGGCTCAACGAACTGACCCAGCAGAACCTGCGCACCAAGCAACAGCTGGACAGCCTGACCCAGGCTGACCAGGCACTGGACGAGCAGATCAACGTGCTCAAAGGCAGCCTGCTGCTGTCGAAGATCCTCTACAAGCAGAAGCAGACCCTGCCGCACTTGAAACTGGACCGCGACCTCGCCGACCAGATCGCCGACACCCGCCTGTACCAGTTCGAGGTCAACCAGCAACGCGAGCAGATGAGCAACCCGGTCACCTACGTCGACAAGCTGCTGGCGGCACAACCGCAGGAAGAGGTGACACCGCAGCTGCGCAAAGCCCTGCTGGAAGTAGCCATCACCCGCAGCGACCTGCTGGAACGGCTGAACCGCGAACTGTCGGCACTGCTCAACGAATCGATCACCCTGCAGCTGAACCAGAAGCAATTGCTAGGCACCGCCCAGAGCCTGCGGACCACCCTCGACGAGCAGATGTTCTGGATCCCCAGCAACAAACCGCTGGACTGGGATTGGCTGCGTTACGTGCCGGAGCGCCTGGCTGACCAGGTCGCCAACCTACCGTGGGGCTCGGGCCTGAAGGAATTGGCCGACGGCCTGAGCCAGCGCCCGTTGCTGTTCCTGCCGCTGCTGCTGGTGATCGGCGCCCTGCTGTGGCGGCGCACGTACCTGTACCAACGCCTCGGCAAGGTGCACCAGGACATCGGCCATTTCCGCCGCGACAGCCAGTGGCATACTCCCCAGGCGATTCTCATCAACATCCTGCTGGCGATGCCGGTCAGCCTGGGCCTGGCCCTGTGCAGCTATGCCCTGCAGATCGACGCCCGTGGGCAGAATGCCAACCTCGGCGCCGCCCTCTGGCAACTGGCCCAGGCCTGGCTGGTGTTCTATACCGCCTACCGCATCCTCGCCCCTGGCGGCGTGGCGGAAATTCATTTCCGCTGGCACAAGCCACAGGTCGAGTTCCTACGCGGCTGGGTCCGCCGCCTGGGCACCGTGGTATTGGCGCTGGTCGGCGTCGTGGCCGTGGCCGAGCATCAACCCTCGGCACTCGCCGATGACGTGCTGGGCATCGGCGTAGTGCTGACCTGCTATGCCTTGATGGCCTGGCTGCTCAGCCGCCTGTTGCTCAGCAGCCCGGCACACCGCGACACATCGCTGTTCCGCAAGGCCGTGGGCGTGGCCTTCACCGCACTGCCCATCGCCCTGTTCGTGGCCGTTTGCTTCGGCTATTACTACACCGCGCTGAAGCTCACCGACCGACTGATCTACACCCTCTACCTGCTGTTGTTCTGGCTGGTGATCGAGGCCGCATTCGTGCGCGGCCTGTCGGTAGCTGCACGGCGCCTGGCCTACCAACGCGCGCTGAGCAAGCGGGCAGCGGCCAAGGAGGGTCTTGATGGCGAAGTCATCACCGAAGAGCCGACCCTGGACATCGAACAGGTCAACCAGCAGTCGCTGCGCCTGATCCGCCTGGCCCTGCTCGGCGGCTTCATCGCCGGCCTGTACTGGGTGTGGGCAGACCTGATCTCGGTGTTCGCCTACCTCAACAACTTCGTTCTCTACGAATACACCAGCGGCACCGGTGCCGCCGCCAGCATGGTGCCAATCAGCCTCGGCGACCTGCTCGGCGCCCTGGTCATCGTGGGCATCACCTTTGCCCTGGCCGGCAACTTGCCGGGCCTGCTGGAAGTACTGGTACTGTCACGCCTGAACCTGGCCCAGGGCAGTGCCTACGCCACCACCACGCTGTTGTCGTACACCATCGTTGGTGTTGGCATCGTCAGCACCCTGTCCACCCTGGGGGTCAGCTGGGACAAGCTGCAGTGGCTGGTGGCCGCATTGTCGGTGGGCCTGGGCTTCGGCATGCAGGAAATCTTCGCCAACTTCATTTCCGGCATCATGATCCTGTTCGAGCGCCCGGTGCGTATCGGCGACACCATCACCATCGGCAACCTGTCGGGTACCGTGAGCAAGATCCGCATCCGCGCCACTACCATCACCGACTTCGACCGCAAGGACATCATCGTCCCCAACAAGACCTTCATCACCGGGCAGCTGATCAACTGGTCGCTGACCGACACGGTCACCCGGGTGACACTGAAGCTGGGCATCGACTACGGCTCCGACCTTGACCTGGTACGCGACCTGCTGCTCAAGGGTGCCCATGAGAACCCACGGGTGCTCAAGGACCCGGAGCCGATCGTGTATTTCCTCAACTTTGGCGAAAGTTCACTGGACCACGAGCTGCGCATGCACGTGCGCGACCTGGGCGACCGCAACCCGACCCTGGATGAGATCAACCGCTACATCAACCGCGAGTTCAAGGCGCACAACATCAAGATCTCGGTACGCCAGGTAGAGGTATTCCTGATGGACCCGACAGGCGGCAAGCAACAGCTGGTTCCAGTGGAGCAGCCAAAATCGGATGGCACTGCTTCGGCCTGAGAACGTTCCAATGCTTTATTCTGGGCAACCCCCGCGAGGTCTTTGCCCTCGTCCGCGGGCAAGCTCGCGAGGGCCGTACCGCGGCCCCGGTCAATCAACCCCAGGAGCCGGCCTGTGAAAGCTCTCGACCAACTCACCTTCGACAACCGTTTCGCCCGCCTGGGCGATGCGTTCTCAACCCAGGTACTGCCCGAGCCCATTGCAGACCCACGCCTGGTGGTTGCAAGCGAGTCAGCCATGGCCCTGCTCGACCTCGACCCGGCCCAGGCCGAACTGCCACTGTTCGCCGAGCTGTTCAGCGGCCACAAGCTGTGGGACCAGGCCGACCCACGGGCGATGGTCTATTCCGGTCACCAGTTCGGCTCGTACAACCCACGGCTGGGTGATGGCCGCGGCCTGCTGCTGGCCGAAGTGCTCAATGACGCCGGCGAGCACTGGGACCTGCATCTCAAGGGCGCCGGCCAGACCCCTTACTCGCGCATGGGCGACGGCCGCGCCGTGCTGCGCTCGTCGATCCGCGAGTTCCTCGCCTCGGAAGCCCTGCACGCCTTGGGCATCGCCACCAGCCGAGCGCTGTGCGTCATTGGCTCCAGCACCCCGGTATGGCGTGAAACCCGTGAGAGCGCGGCCATGCTCACCCGTCTGGCCCCGAGCCATGTGCGTTTCGGCCATTTCGAATACTTCTACTACACCAAACAGCCCGAGCAGCAGCGCGTGCTGATTGACCATGTGCTGGAACAGCACTACCCCGAATGCCGTGACGCCGAGCAGCCCTACCTGGCCATGTTCCGCAGCATCGTCGAGCGCAACGCCGAACTGATTGCCCGTTGGCAGGCCTATGGCTTCTGCCACGGCGTGATGAACACCGACAACATGTCGATTCTCGGCATTACCTTCGACTTCGGCCCCTATGCGTTCCTGGACGACTTCGACGCCAACTTCATCTGCAACCACTCCGATGACCGTGGCCGCTACAGCTATGCCAACCAGGTACCGATCGCCCACTGGAACCTCAGTGCCCTGGCCCAGGCACTGACCACGGTGATCGAAGTAGACCCCCTGAAAGAGGCGCTGGGGCTGTTCCTGCCGCTTTACCAGGCCCATTACCTCGACCTGATGCGCCGCCGTCTGGGCTTGACCAGCGCCGAGGACGACGACATGGCGTTGGTCGAGCGCCTGTTGCAACGCATGCAGAGCGGTGGGGTGGACTACAACCTGTTCTTCCGTAAGCTGGGTGACAAGCCGGTAGCCGAAGCGCTGAGAGTGGTGCGCGACGACTTCATCGACCTGGCCGGTTTCGATGCCTGGGGGGCCGACTACCTGGCCCGTTGCGAGCGTGAAGCCGCTAATGCCGCCGGGCGTCGGGAGCGGATGCATGCGGTCAACCCGCTGTATGTGCTGCGCAACTACCTGGCGCAGAAAGCCATCGAAGCGGCGGAAGCGGGCGACTACAGTGAAGTGCGACGGTTGCACCAGGTGCTGAGCAAGCCGTTTGCAGAGCAAGCCGGGATGCAGGCCTACGCCGAACGGCCACCGGAGTGGGGCAAACACCTGGAAATCAGCTGTTCATCATGAATCCCGGCACCGCTTTGCAGCCCCAAAATCTCAAGGAAACGACATGTCCGAGCCACTGGTAATCCCCTGCCCCCACTGCAACGGCCTCAACCGCCTGCCCGCCGAGCGCCTGGGCGACAATCCGAAATGCGGCCGCTGCAAACAGGATGTGCTGCTCGACGCCCCGTTCGAGCTCACCGCAGCGAGCTACGCCAGCCAGATCAAGGGCGACCTGCCGCTGCTGGTCGACATCTGGGCCGACTGGTGCGGGCCGTGCAAATCCTTCGCCCCCACGTTTGAACAGGCCGCCCGCCAATTGACCGGCCGCTGCCGGCTGGCCAAGCTCGACAGCGAAGCCAACCGCAACCTGGCCGGGCAATTGGCTATCCGTTCGATCCCCAGCCTGCTGCTGTTCAGGAACGGCCGCGAGATCAGCCGCCAGGCCGGGGCGTTTCCACTCCAATCACTGCTGGAGTGGCTGCGCAGCCAAGGAGTTTAAGCGTTCTCTTCCAGCAGCGAATGCAATTCGACAAACTGCTGGGTCAGCTTGTGCCTTGGCTCCAGGTGAATCAGCGGCAGGCTGGCGTGGTGCGATTCACGCATCTTCACCGAGCTGCCCAGGTACACCGGTAGCACTGGCAAACCCTCCTCCAGCAGCTCATCAAGCATCTGCTGCGGCAGGCTGGCACGGGACTGGAACTGGTTGACCACGATGCCTTCGACCACCAGGTCTTCGTTGTGGTCTTCCTTGAGCTCTTCGATCTCGGCCAGCAGGCCATACAGGGCCTGGCGCGAAAAGCTGTCACAGTCGAAGGGAATCAGTACGCGATCGGCGGCGATCAGTGCGGAAACCGCATAGAAGTTCAAAGCCGGCGGGGTATCGATATAGATCCGCTCGTAGTCCTCGTCCAGTTCGTCGAGCAACTTGCGCAGCTTGTTGATCTTGTGCTTGGCCTCCAGCTTCGGCTGCAGGTCAGCCAGCTCGGCGGTGGCGGTGACCACGTGCAGGTTGTCAAAGGGGGTTTCGTAGATATCGACCTTGTTCTTCTTGCTGAACGGCCCGCTGGACAGGCTCTGCTTGAAGAAATCGGCGATGCCCATGGGGATGTCCTCGCCGGTGAGGCCGGTGAGGTACTGGGTCGAATTGGCCTGGGCATCCAGGTCGATCAGCAGGGTCCGGTAGCCTTCATTGGCACTGACCGCCGCCAGGTTGCAGGCGATGCTCGACTTGCCCACGCCACCTTTCTGATTGAACACCACGCGCCGCATGATTGACCTCCGTGTTTCAACGAATGCCCGAGTATGTGGCGGCGCCGCGGCAATGGCCAGTGCCATTTGCCGTTCACACCTGCAGGTCGTCAGTCATAGGACTGCCCGGTGACCAACTCGGCGAAAGCCTTGGCCATTGCCGACCTGCCGCGCTCACGCTGTACCAGCCACACCGCCGTCATCGCGCCGTCATCGAGCAAGGTGCGATATACCACGCCTTCGATGCGCATGCGCTGGAAGGATGCCGGCAGTACCGAAACCCCCAAGCCCGCCGACACCAGCCCGATGATGGTCATCGCTTCCCCCGCTTCCTGGGCAAAATGCGGGCTGAAGCCCGCCTGCCGCGCCAGGCTCAAGAGCTGCGCATGCAGGCCGCTGCCATAACTGCGCGGGAAGAACACGAACGGCTCATCGGCCAGTGCCGTCATGTACACGCCATGCTCGGAGCCTTCGGTCAGCGGGTGCGATGCGTTGATAACCGCTACCAGCGGCTCGCTGAACAGCTCTGTGGCGACCAGCCCCTCCGGCAGGGGCATCGGCCGCATCAACCCGACCTCGATGGATTCATCGAACACCCCCTCGGCGACATCGCGGCTGCTCATTTCCCTGAGGTTCAGGTGCACCGCCGGGAAGCGCTGGCGGAACGCATGGATGGCCTTGGGGATCTTCGAGGTGAAAGGGGCTGAAGAAGTGAAACCGATCTTCATTTCGCCAAGTTCGCCCAATTGCGCACGCCGGGCCACATCGGCGGCCTTTTCCACCTGCGCCAGCACCTGGCGGGCTTCGTCGAGGAACAATCGCCCCGCCTCGCTCAGCTCGACCCGCCGGTTGGTGCGCTCGAACAACCGCGCGCCCAGTTCCTGCTCCAGCGCCTGGATCTGCTGGCTCAGGGGCGGCTGCGAAATACCTAGCTGGAGGGCGGCGCGACCAAAGTGCAGCTCTTCGGCAACGGCGATGAAATAACGCAGATGGCGCAGTTCCATATCAGCTCCAAACAAGTCGCCAAACATCTTAAATAGGTCGAACAATATATTGGATCTAATCATTAGCCAGCTATATGCTTTTTTTCATTGCACCAGAGGTCACCACCCGTGAAAACTGCTGTAGCGCCCCTCCCCGCCGAGCCAGAACCCGCCTCCTTGAACGAAATGTGGATCGAAAAGGGCACGCCTGCTTTCATGAAAACCGTGCTGGCCTTGTTCAGCGGCGGCTTCGCCACCTTCGCGCTGCTGTATTGCGTGCAGCCGATGATGCCATTGCTGTCGAAGGAATTTGCCATCAACGCGGCGCAGAGCAGCCTGGTGCTGTCGGTATCGACGGCGATGCTGGCGTTCGGCCTGTTGATCACCGGCCCCATTTCCGACCGCATCGGTCGCAAGCAGGTGATGGTCTTTGCCCTGGCCTGTGCCGCCCTCTCCACTTTGGCCAGCGCGGTAATGCCAAGTTGGGAACTGGTCCTGGCCACCCGTGCCCTGGTCGGGCTGTCCCTGAGCGGCCTGGCGGCAGTGGCGATGACCTACCTGAGCGAGGAGATCCACCCGCAGCACATCGGCCTGGCCATGGGCTTGTACATTGGCGGCAATGCCATTGGCGGCATGAGCGGGCGCCTGATCACGGGGGTATTGATCGATTTCGTCAGTTGGCACACGGCGATGCTGTCCATCGGTGGCCTGGCCCTTGCAGCCGCGCTGGTGTTCTGGAAAGTGCTGCCCGAATCGCGCAACTTCCGCCCACAGGCGATGAACCCACGTAGCCTGCTGGACGGCTTTGTCATGCACTTCAAGGATGCCGGCCTGCCCTGGCTGTTTCTTGAAGCCTTCCTGCTGATGGGTGCCTTCGTCACCCTGTTCAACTACATCGGCTACCGCCTGCTGGCCGGCCCCTACCATATGAACCAGGCGCTGGTCGGCTTGCTGTCGGTGGTGTACCTGTCGGGCATCTACAGCTCGGCGCAGGTCGGCGCCCTGGCCGACAAGCTAGGCCGGCGCAAAGTGTTCTGGGCCAGTATCGTGGTGATGGCCAGCGGCTTGCTGATGACCTTGGCCAGCCCGCTGGTAATGGTGATCGCGGGGATGCTGGTGTTCACCTTCGGCTTCTTTGGCGCGCATTCGGTTGCCAGCAGCTGGATCGGGCGGCGGGCGCTGAAAGCCAAGGGGCAAGCTTCGTCGCTGTACCTGTTCAGCTATTACGCCGGGTCGAGCGTAGCGGGCACCGCGGGTGGGGTGTTCTGGCACCATTGGGGCTGGAATGGCATCGGGTTGTTCATAGGTAGCTTGCTGGCGGTAGCGTTGCTGGTGGCGCTTTACCTGAGCAAGCTACCGCCTAAATCGAGCTGAACCCCGGGGGCCGTCTTGCAGCCCCAGAATGTCGGATCAGTTGATGATCTCGACGATGTCCACATCCACTTCCCGGCTCATCAGGTGCTTCTCCACCTCACCGGTCAGCTTGACCTTGGTCTTTTCATTGAAGGACGTCTGCGGCAGGTCTTCGTCATCGATCTCGACGGTGATGGTGCCGGTATTGTCCTTGAACTCGTACTTGTCGTCGTTGTTGACCTTCTTGGTCACGAAGCCCTGCAACACCACCGGGGTGTCATCGGCCGCATCGTTGGCGGCGGCAACAGTGGTGACCGGTTGGGCGCCGGGGCCGGTGTAGCTGGCCGCCAGGGCTGCGGTGCTGAACAGCGGTGCGAAGATCAGGGCGAGGTAGCGGGTTTTCATGAGGATAAGGTCCTGTTCCAGTTTCGATGGGACCAGATTAGCGACGATCGCTGAATTGAAACTTAATGCAAGAAAAAGCCCGGCACATGGCCGGGCTGTGGCTTTCAGCGACCAGCTCACTGATGGTATTGCGCCGACAGCTCATGCACGGCGTTGATGAACACGCCAGCGTGCTCCGGGTCGACTTCCGGGGTGATGCCGTGGCCCAGGTTGAACACATGGCCTGTACCGTGACCGTAACTGGCCAGGATCCGCGCCACTTCATTGCGGATGGCTTCGGGTTTGGCGTACAGCACGGTCGGGTCCATGTTGCCCTGCAGCGCCACCTTGTCACCCACACGGCGGCGAGCGTCGCCAATCTCGCAGGTCCAGTCCAGGCCCAGCGCGTCGGCGCCCGCTTCAGCGATGCTTTCCAGCCACAGGCCGCCATTCTTGGTAAACAGGATCACCGGCACCTTCCGCCCTTCGTGCTCGCGGATCAGGCCGCTGACGATCTTGCGCATGTAGGCCAGGGAAAACTCCTGGTATGCCGCCGCCGACAGGTTGCCGCCCCAGGTGTCGAAAATCTGCACGGCTTGGGCGCCAGCAAGGATCTGGCCGTTGAGGTAGCTGGTAACCGACTGGGCCAGCTTGTGCAGCAGCAGGTGCAGGGCCTGCGGGTTGTCGTAGGCCATCGCTTTGGTCTTGCGGAAGTCCTTCGACGAGCCGCCCTCGACCATGTATGTGGCCAGGGTCCAAGGGCTGCCGGAGAAGCCGATCAGCGGCACGCGGCCATTGAGCTCGCGGCGGATGGTGCTGACCGCGTCCATCACGTAGCCAAGGTCTTTCTGCGGGTCGGGGATCGGCAGCGCTTCGATATCGGCCGGGGTGCTGATGACCTTCTTGAAACGCGGGCCTTCGCCGGTTTCGAAGTACAGGCCCAAACCCATGGCGTCGGGGATGGTGAGAATGTCCGAGAACAGGATCGCCGCATCCAGCGGGTAGCGGTCCAACGGCTGCAGAGTGACCTCGCAGGCGAACTGCGGGTTCATGCACAGGCTCATGAAGTCACCGGCCTTGGCGCGGCTGGCGCGGTACTCCGGCAGATAGCGGCCAGCCTGGCGCATCATCCACACTGGGGTAACGTCCACGGGTTGCTTGAGCAGTGCACGCAGGAAACGATCGTTCTTCAGGGCAGTCATGTCGGCATCCGGAAAAAAAGTGCGGGCATTTTCTCAGACGCCAGCACAAAAGGCACGGCCGGGGCCATGCGTTTTGTCTATTGGATGCCATGGATCAAGGAATTTTGTATACAAAAATGCCTTTGAGGCTGCTTTGCTGGTGATAGCGACACAACGCCGCAACTACAGGATATACGCGACCCCGGTAGCGGAGGCCTGGTGCCGCGAAAGGGCCGCAAAGCGGCCCCGACAATGGATCAGACTTCGAGGTAATCGAGGATACCCTCGGCAGCCGTACGCCCTTCGAAGATAGCCGTCACCACCAGGTCCGACCCGCGCACCATGTCGCCACCGGCAAACACTTTCGGGTTGCTGGTCTGGTGCTTGAACTTGCCCTTCTCCGGTGCCACCACTCGGCCCTGGCTGTCCAGCTGAATACCATGCTGCTCGAACCACGGCGCCGGGCTGGGGCGGAAGCCGAAGGCGATCACAACGGCATCGGCCGGCAGGATCTCTTCGGAACCCGGGATCGGCTCGGGGCTACGGCGACCACGGGCATCCGGCTCGCCGAGACGGGTCTCGACCACCTTCACGCCTTCAACCTTGTCCTCGCCGACAATGGCGATAGGCTGGCGGTTGTACAGGAACTTCACGCCCTCTTCCTTGGCGTTCTTCACCTCACGGCGCGAACCCGGCATGTTTGCCTCGTCACGGCGATAGGCACAGGTCACCGACTTGGCGCCCTGGCGGATCGAGGTGCGGTTGCAGTCCATCGCGGTGTCACCACCACCGAGTACCACCACCTTCTTGCCCTGCATGTCGACGAAATCTTCCGGCGACTTCTCGAAGCCCAGGTTGCGGTTCACGTTGGCGATCAGGAAGTCCAGCGCGTCGTGCACACCCGGCAGGTCTTCACCCGGGAAGCCACCCTTCATGTAGGTGTAGGTGCCCATGCCCATGAATACCGCGTCGTACTCGGCCAGCAGTTGTTCCATGGTCACGTCCTTGCCCACCTCGGTGTTCAGGCGGAACTCGATACCCATGCCGGTGAACACTTCACGGCGGTTGCTGAGCACGGTCTTTTCCAGCTTGAACTCCGGAATGCCAAAAGTCAGCAAGCCGCCGATTTCCGGGTTACGGTCGAATACCACCGGGGTCACGCCAGCGCGTACCAGCACGTCGGCACAGCCCAGGCCGGCCGGGCCAGCGCCAATGATGGCGACGCGCTTGCCGGTCGGTTTGACCTTGGACATGTCCGGGCGCCAGCCCATGGCGAAGGCGGTGTCGGTGATGTACTTCTCGACCGAGCCGATGGTCACCGCGCCGAAGCCGTCATTGAGGGTGCAGGCGCCCTCGCACAGGCGGTCCTGCGGGCATACACGGCCGCACACTTCCGGCAGGGTGTTGGTCTGATGCGACAGCTCGGCCGCCGCCAGGATATTGCCTTCGGAGACCAGCTTCAGCCAGTTGGGGATGAAGTTGTGGACCGGGCACTTCCATTCGCAATACGGGTTACCGCAGCCCAGGCAGCGGTGCGCCTGCTCCACGGACTGCTGCGGCTTGAACGGCTCGTAGATTTCCACGAACTCCTTCTTGCGCTGGCGCAGCAGCTTTTTCTTTGGGTCCTTGCGGCCCACTTCGATGAACTGGAAGTCGTTGTTCAGACGTTCAGCCATTTTTCAAAACCTCTTTACCGCAGTTGCCAGCCTCAGGCTGCAAGCTGCAAGACGATCACTTGAGCACGACAGGCCCCGCGCACGGGGCCGTCACTTGCAGCTGTTGTTACTGCGGGTTGGCACGGGTGCTGGACAGCAGATGCTTCAGGTTGGCCGCCTTTGGCTTGACCAGCCAGAAGCGCCGCACGTAGTCGTCCAGGTTCTCCGAGAGCTCACGCCCCCACTCGCTGCCGGTCTCCTCTACGTACTCGGCAAGGACCCGCGCCAGGTGGCTGCGATAGGCCTCCATCGCTTCACCACTGATCCGCTGGATTTCCACCAGTTCGTGGTTGAGCTTGTCGACGAAGGTATTGTCCATGTCGAGCACGTAGGCGAAGCCGCCAGTCATGCCAGAACCGAAGTTGTAACCGGTCTTGCCCAGGACGCAGACAAAGCCGCCGGTCATGTATTCACAGCAGTGATCGCCAGTACCCTCGACAACAGCGTGGGCGCCAGAGTTACGCACAGCGAAGCGCTCGCCCGCGGTACCGGCGGCGAACAGCTTGCCGCCAGTCGCTCCGTACAGGCAGGTGTTGCCGACGATGGCGCTGTGCTGGGTTTCGAACGGGCTGCCGGCTGGCGGCACGATGGTGACCTTGCCACCGGTCATGCCCTTGCCGACGTAGTCGTTGGCGTCGCCTTCCAGATGCAGGTTCAGGCCACCGGCGTTCCACACGCCAAAGCTCTGGCCCGCAGTGCCCTTGAAGCGGAAGGTGATCGGCGCCGCGGCCATGCCCTGGTTGCCGTGCAGGCGGGCGATTTCGCCCGATACACGCGCACCAATGGAGCGGTCGCAGTTGCAGATGTCGAGGCTGAACTCACCACCGGCCTGGTCGCGAATAGCCGGCATGGCCATTTCAACCATCTTCTCGGCCAGCTCGCCCTGGTCGAACGGCGGGTTCCTGTCGACTTCACAGAACTGCGGCTTGTCCGCCGGGATATGCGCGCTACCCAGCAGCGGCGACAGGTCGAGGTACTGCTGGCGCTCGGTGTCGCCTGGCAGTACATCGAGCAGGTCGGTACGCCCGATCAGCTCGCCCAGGCTGCGCACGCCCAGTTTGGCCAGCCATTCACGGGTTTCCTCGGCGACGAAGGTGAAGAAGTTGATCACCATGTCGACGGTGCCGATGTAGTGGTCCTTGCGCAGCTTGTCGTTCTGGGTGGCAACGCCGGTAGCGCAGTTGTTCAGGTGGCAGATGCGCAGGTACTTGCAGCCCAGGGCGATCATCGGTGCGGTACCGAAGCCGAAGCTCTCGGCGCCGAGAATGGCCGCCTTGATCACGTCCAGGCCGGTTTTCAGGCCGCCGTCGGTCTGTACCCGGACCTTGCCACGCAGGTCGTTGCCGCGCAGGGTCTGATGGGTTTCGGCCAGGCCCAGCTCCCACGGGGCGCCAGCGTACTTGATCGAGGTCAGCGGCGAAGCACCGGTACCACCGTCGTAGCCGGAGATGGTGATCAAGTCCGCATAGGCCTTGGCCACACCGGCGGCGATGGTGCCGACGCCTGCTTCAGCCACCAGCTTGACCGACACCAGGGCCTGCGGGTTGACCTGCTTGAGGTCATAGATCAGCTGGGCCAGGTCTTCGATCGAATAGATGTCATGGTGCGGTGGTGGCGAAATCAGGGTCACACCCGGCACCGCGTAGCGCAGCTTGGCGATCAGGCCGTTGACCTTGCCGCCTGGCAGCTGGCCACCCTCACCGGGCTTGGCACCCTGGGCGACCTTGATCTGCAGCACTTCGGCGTTGACCAGGTATTCCGGGGTCACGCCAAAGCGACCAGTGGCTACCTGCTTGATCTTCGAACTCTTGATAGTGCCATAGCGCGAAGGGTCTTCACCGCCCTCACCGGAGTTGGAGCGCGCACCCAGGCGGTTCATGGCCTCGGCCAACGCCTCATGCGCCTCTGGCGACAATGCGCCCAGCGAAATACCAGCGGAGTCGAAGCGCTTGAGGATGGCCTCCAGCGGCTCGATCTGCTCCAGCGGCAGCGGCTGCTCAGCCACCTTCACCTTCAGCAGGTCGCGGATCATCGATACCGGGCGCTGGTCGACCAGCGTGGTGTATTCCTTGAACTTGGCGTAGTCGCCCTGCTGCACGGCAGCCTGCAGGGTGTTGACCACGTCCGGGTTGTAGGCGTGGTATTCGCCTCCGTGGACGAACTTCAGCAGGCCGCCTTGCTGGATCGGCTTGCGCGCGCTCCAGGCCTCGGCAGCCAGCAGTTTCTGGTCGCTTTCAAGGTCTTCGAAACGCGCACCCTTGATGCGGCTGGACACGCCCTTGAAGCTCAGGCCAACCACTTCCTCGGACAGGCCGATGGCTTCGAACAGCTGTGCACCGCGGTACGAGGCGATGGTCGAGATACCCATCTTCGACAGGATCTTCAACAGGCCCTTGGAAATGCCCTTGCGGTAGTACTTGAAGACTTCATCCAGGTCACCCAGCACTTCGCCGGTGCGGATCAGGTCGGCCAGCACTTCGTAGGCCAGGTACGGGTACACGGCCGAGGCACCGAAGCCCAGCAGCACGGCGAAGTGGTGCGGGTCGCGGGCCGTGGCAGTCTCCACCAGGATGTTGCTGTCGCAACGCAGGCCCTGTTCAGTCAGGCGGTGATGCACCGCGCCAACGGCCAGCGAGGCATGCACCGGCAACTTGCCCGGGGCGATGTAGCGGTCGCTCAGCACCAGCTGGGTCTTGCCGCTGCGCACCGCTTCTTCAGCCTGGTCGGCGATGTTGCGGATGGCCGCTTCCAGGCCGACGCTCTCTTCATAGTTGAGGTCGATCAGCTGGCGGTCGAAGCCTTCGCGCTCCAGGTTCATCAGCGAGCGCCACTTGGCAGGCGAGATGACCGGCGAGCTGAGGATCACCCGCGAAGCGTGCTCCGGGGATTCCTGGAAGATGTTGCGTTCGGCGCCGAGGCAGATTTCCAGCGACATGACGATCGCTTCACGCAGCGGGTCGATCGGCGGGTTGGTCACCTGGGCGAACTGCTGGCGGAAGAAGTCGTACGGCGAGCGCACGCGCTGCGACAGCACGGCCATCGGCGTGTCGTCACCCATCGAGCCGACCGCTTCCTGGCCCTGCTCACCGAGCGGGCGTAGCACCTGGTCACGCTCTTCGAAGGTGACCTGGAACATCTTCATGTACTGCTTGAGCTGATCGGCGTCGTAGCTGGCCACACCCTGGTCGTCGGTCAGCGTGGCCTGGATGCGCGTGGCGTGCTGACGCAGCCAGCGCTTGTACGGGTGGCGCGACTTCAGGCGGTTGTCGATCGCATCGGTGTCGAGGATCTGACCGGTTTCGGTGTCGACGGCGAAGATCTGGCCAGGGCCGACACGGCCTTTGGCGATGACGTCCTCTGGCTTGTAGTCCCATACGCCGATTTCCGACGCCAGGGTGATGTAGCCGTTCTTGGTGGTCACCCAGCGCGCCGGGCGCAAGCCGTTGCGGTCGAGCAGGCACACCGCGTGGCGGCCCTCGGTCATGACGATACCGGCCGGGCCGTCCCACGGTTCCATGTGCATGGAGTTGTATTCGTAGAAGGCGCGCAGGTCGGCGTCCATGGTCTCGACGTTCTGCCAGGCTGGCGGCACCAGCATGCGCACGCCACGGAACAGGTCGATACCACCGGTAACCATCAGCTCGAGCATGTTGTCCATGCTAGAGGAGTCGGAACCGACGCGGTTGACCAGCGGGCCAAGCTCCTCGAGGTCGGGGATCAGGTCGTTGGCGAACTTGGTGCGACGGGCCATGGCCCAGTTGCGGTTGCCAGTGATGGTGTTGATCTCGCCGTTGTGAGCGAGGAAGCGGAATGGCTGTGCCAGCGGCCATTTCGGCAAGGTGTTGGTGGAGAAGCGCTGGTGGAACACGCAGATCGCGGTTTGCAGGCGCTCGTCACCCAGGTCCGGATAGAACGCCGCCAGATCGCGCGGCATCATCAGGCCTTTGTAGATGATGGTCTTGTGCGAGAAGCTGCAGATGTAGTGGTCGGCGTCATGGGCGTTGGCCACGGACGAACGGCGACGGGCACTGAACAGCTTGATGGCAAATTCCTGGTCGCTCAGGCCTTCGCCGCCGATGAACACCTGCTCGATCTGTGGCAGGCGCTCCAGGGCCAGGCGGCCGAGCACGCTGGTGTCGATCGGCACCTTGCGCCAGCCGACCAGCTTGAGGCCGGCTGCGAGGATTTCGCGGTCCATGTTGGCACGGGCGGCTTCGGCTTTGACCGGGTCCTGGTTGAAGAACACCATGCCGACAGCGTACTGCCTGGGCAGCTCGACGGCGAAATGTTCCTGGGCCACGGCGCGCAGGAACTGATCGGGCTTCTGCATCAGCAGACCGCAACCGTCCCCGGTCTTGCCGTCGGCGTTGATACCGCCGCGGTGGGTCATGCAAGTCAGTGCCTGCATGGCGGTTTGCAGAAGGTGGTGGCTCGGTTCACCCGTCATGTGGGCGATCAGGCCAAAACCACAGTTGTCCTTGAATTCTTCGGGATGGTACAGACCTGTTTTCATAGACACATTCTCACCAGGTTCACCTCTCAACGGAGGTAAATCTCTTTTTTAACAACCACTTACCATCCACGCCGATCAAACGCCAGCTTTTTGCGGTGGCCATGGAAAACCATTGTTGCACAGCGACAGCGATGCTCACAAATTTTCATGTCTCACCATTGAAAATTCATGTCGCAATTTTGAATGTTTTACGCCATGCGCCGTGATAGCGGCTTGGCTCGAGTCTGAAGCGTTTCAGCCATGACTGCAAGTGAGGCTTTTGGCCGGCAGCCTGGGACAGAAAAGCCTGCCGCGCTCAGGCGCAGCAGGCTAGTCGAAGTTCTGTAATCGCTTAGCAACTGGGCAGCGGGGTGTTGCCGCCCGGAAGGTAATCAGCGAGCCGTGGCAAGCTCTTGTTGAACGCTGCCGACGGTACGTGGCCAAGGTTTACCAGCCTGGACCTTCGCTGGCAAGTTCTTGATTGCCGCAACCGCCGCGTCACGGTTGGCAAAGTTGCCGTAAGTGACGACGTATAGCGGTTTGCCCTGGAGGTTTTTCTTGAAGTAGCGATAGTCGCCACCCTGGGCCTTGACGAAGGCCTGGGCCGACGCTTCGGAGCTGGTACCAAGGATCTGCACCACGTAGTTGCCCGGCTTCTGCCCGGCGTACCAGCCACCGTTGCCATTGCCACCCACAGCTGGCTTCTCGGCAGGCTTGGCAGCTGGCTTGGCCACGGCAACCTGGGTCGGCGCCGGGGCTGGCTTGGCTGGCGCAACCGGCTTGGCAGGCTGGGTTGCGACAGGCTTAGGCTCAGGCGCAACCGGCTGTGGCTGTACCGGCTGGGCCGGCGCAATAGCGACAGGCTGGGCAGGTACTGGCGCCGGGCCCGCCTGCGCACCCTGCGGTGGCGCGATGGTGGTCACGGTAGGCGGCGGGTTGCCAGGCTGCAGCGCGGTATCACCGGCCGGGCTGCCCTCTTCGCCCTCGCCCATGCCGGCAGCCTGGGCCAGCGGCTCGCGCATCACCGGCTGCGACTGGCCAACCAGTGGTAGCGGCATCGGCTGGGACGAACCCGAGAACTCGATGGCCGGGTTGCCACCGTTGCCCTGGCCTTCACCCAGCGGCAGCTGTGCCTGGGCGACGGGCGCTTCGGCGGGCGCCTTGTCGCCTTTCCTGGGCATCAATACCGCGGCCGCTACGGCGACCACGACCACAGCGGACAACGCGAGCACGTGTTTTTTAGGCATCTTGAACCCCATGGATGGTCGCTTGGCCGTCGAGCGGCTGGCGATCATGGCTTCGATCAAAGTGTCACGGGCGACCTGGTTGATGTTGCCAGGCCAACCGTCAGAGTTTTCATGGATATCGACGATCTGTTCGCGGGTGAACACCTCGATGCCCCGGCCAGCCCCTTCCAGGCGCTGCTCAAGGTACTCGCGGGTTTCTTCTTCACTGTAGGGGGCGAGCTCGATGATGTGGAAGCGTTCTTCCTCGATATTCAGCTCATCCAGCCCGGCAATCAGCGAAGGTTCACCGAACAGGAACACATGCGGGCGCCCCTCCGGTACGCCTGCGGCCAATTCCAGCAACGCTTGGAGTGCCGACTCGTCGAGTTGTTCCGCATCGTCCACCAGCAAATACACTTCCTGGCCGGTCAGTGCCAACTGCACCACCTTGGCCAGGATTGCCGGCACTTCCGGCTGCGCCACATCCAGGCTCTGTGCGACCTGGCCAAGGACACTGGCCGCGTCGCTGGCACCGCGGGCAGACACCACGACGCTCTGCACTGCCTGCTTGTTGGTGCTGGCCACCAGGGCTTGGCGCAGCAGGGTCTTGCCGCTGCCCAGCGGACCGCTGACCACAAGCATCAATTGGCTGTAACGCGCCAGGTGATGCAACTGGCCGAGCACGGGCTTGCGCTGGGCCGGGAAGAACTTGAAACCGGGCACGCGGGGTGCGAACGGATCGTGGCTCAACTGGTAATGGTCGAGAAAGGCCTCATCGGCATGCAAACTGGTCATTGCGCTGTCACAACCTCAAAGCTGGGCCACGATCGCGCGGTAATCCGCCGACAACGTGGCCTGTAGTATCTCTTTCGGATAGTCGTCGGTAACTACGGCCTCGCCCATCTGGCGCAGCAGCACCAGACGCAGACGGCCGTCGAGCACCTTCTTGTCGACCGCCATGTGCTCCATGAAATGCGCCGGGGTCATTTCCTGTGGTGGCACCACCGGCAAACCTGCGTCCTGCAACAGGCGGATTCCGCGATCGCGCTCGGCCTGGTTGATCCAGCCAAGGCGCATGGACATTTCCAGGGCCATCACCGTGCCAGCCGCAACGGCTTCGCCGTGCAGCCACACGCCGTAGCCCATGTGGGTCTCGATGGCATGCCCGAAGGTATGCCCCAGGTTCAACGTGGCCCGTACGCCTGACTCGCGTTCGTCAGCACCTACCACTGCGGCTTTGGCTGCGCAGGAACGGCGGATGGCTTCGGTCAGCGCCGTCGGGTCGAGGGCACGCAGCGCCTGCATATTGTCTTCGAGCCAGGCGAGGAAGGGCTTGTCGCAGATCAGGCCATACTTGATCACTTCCGCCAGCCCTGCGGACAGTTCACGTGCCGGCAGGGTCTTGAGGCTGGTGGTATCGATCAGCACTGCATTGGGCTGATAGAAGGCACCGACCATGTTCTTGCCCAGCGGGTGATTGATGCCGGTCTTGCCGCCTACCGATGAATCGACCTGAGACAACAGGGTGGTCGGGACCTGGATGAAGTCGACACCGCGCTGGTAGCAGGCCGCGGCGAACCCGGCCATGTCACCGATCACGCCGCCACCCAGGGCGACCACGGTGGTACGGCGATCGTGTCGCGCCGTCAGCAGGCCATCGAAGATAAGTTGCAGGGTTTCCCAGTTCTTGTGGGCTTCGCCATCGGGCAACACCACCGGCAGTACCGAATAGGCACCCAGGGTCTTGCTCAGGCGTTGGAGATACAGGGGCGCGACGGTTTCGTTGGAAACGATGGCAACCTGCCGCCCGGCAATATGCGGGGCCAGCAACTCGGGCTGGTCCAGCAGGCCTTCGCCAATGTAGATCGGGTAGCTACGCTCGCCCAGGTCGACCTTAAGTGTCTGCATGTATCCCCACAATGTACTTGAGCGCGGCGCCTTCGCGACGGCGCCACGCGGTAACGTTCAAGCTCGCCTCGGCGCTGGTGGCCGAGAATAGTCCCGGGCTACCGGGGCGGCAACTGCTGCAAGCGTTCGAGAATGTCGATCACCACCATGCGCGGTGGCCGCTCGTCGGTTTCCACCACCAGGTCGGCGATTTCGCGGTAAAGCGGGTCGCGGGTCTCCAGCAGGGCACGCAAGGTTGCCTCGGGATTGGCCGTGCGCAGCAGGGGGCGATTGCGGTCGCGCGCGGTACGGCCAACCTGTTGTTCCACCGAGGCATGCAGGTAGATCACCCGCCCCCCCCGGCGCAACGCCTGACGATTGGCTTCGCGCATCACCGCACCGCCGCCGGTTGCCAGAACCACGCCGTCGAGTGCGCACAGCTCGGCGATCATCGCCTGTTCGCGGTCACGAAAACCCGGCTCGCCTTCCTTGTCGAAAATCCACGGGATGTTGGCGCCGCAGCGCAGTTCGATTTCCTTGTCGGAATCCTTGAACAGCAGGCGCAGCTCTTTGGCCAATAGGCGTCCGATGGTGCTTTTACCAGCACCCATGGGTCCCACAAGTATCAAATTTCGCACAGAATCAACGACTCACAGCAATCGCCTGGTCACTCATGATACGCGGAGTCAGGAAGACCAGCAGCTCGGATTTTTTCTCTTGTAATGCATCGCGTCGAAACAGCCGCCCAACATACGGCAGATCGCCGAAAAATGGCACCTTGTCGACCACATTGTTTTGCGAAGTCGAATACACGCCGCCGATCACGATGGTTTCGCCATCCATCACGCGCACCTTGGCATTGACCTCGTTCTTGCGAATCGGCGGCACATTGTTCAGTGCGTTGACGTAATCCGGCTCGTCCTTGGTCACCCTGACGGTCATGATCACCTTGTTGTCCGGGGTGATCTGCGGGGTCACCTCCAGCGACAACGAGGCTTCGCGAAACGCGACCGAGGTGGCGCCGCTCTGGCTGGTTTCCTGATAAGGCACCTCGGTGCCCTTGAGGATCCTGGCGGTCTCCTTGTCGGCCGTGACCACCTTGGGCTGCGAGATGATCTCCCCATTGCCACTCTTTTCCATGGCGCTGAGTTCGAGGTCGAGCAGCACACCCCCGCGCAGCAGGCCGAGGCCGATGCTGCTGCCGGCACGCTCCAGCCCGAGGTCGACGAACAGGTCTTTGCCCGGTTGCGGGCCCTCCAGGTAAAGCGGCCCGCCCCAGCGCACGCCGAGGCTCTTCTCGTAATCAACGTTGGCCTCGACGATACGTGCCTCGATCACTACCTGACGTACCGGTACATCCAGCTGCGCCACCAGTTGCCGCAATTCGCCAAGGCGCTCGGCCGGCTGATGCACCACCAGCGTGTTGGTGCGCTCATCGACACTCAGGCTGCCGCGCCCAATGCCGTCATCAGCCAGGCTCGCCAACAGCAACTCCGCCAGCTCGGCGGCCTTGGCATGGTGGATGGGCAGCAGCTCCCGGCGCAACGGCTGCAGTTGCGCCTCCAGCGCCTGCTCCACGCGGGTATCGAGCGATTGCGTGGCAAGCTCGGACGCAGGCGCCACCAGCAATACATTGCCTTCCTGGCGTCGGGCCAACCCCCTGCTACGCAGCACCAGATCAAGCGCCTGGTCCCAAGGCACGTCCTGCAGGCGCAAGGTGACATTGCCCTGCACGGCATCGCTGGCCACCAGGTTGACGCCGGCATAATCTGCCAGCACCTGCAACACCGCGCGGACCTCCACATCCTGGAAGTTCAGCGACAGCGGCTCACCCTGGTATGGCGTGGCCGACGCCAGCGGGATCGACAGCAGGGCTGCCAGCCCCAACTTCTTCACTCGTTTCATTCTGTTCCGGGGCCTCCTTGCCCAGGCGCTTTGCGAGGGTGAGGAAGGCCGTGCGCTCGTGCCAGCCCCCCGCCATGAACAGCCTTTCGCGCACCTCGACCTGACGCGGGTCGATCTGCGTCACTACGCCCTGGTCACGCCCCACCCGGTCACCCAGGCGCACACGGTAGAGCCTGCCAGCCACCCTCAGCAGCGCTTCGTGAGTGGCGCCGCGCGACAGACTGCCGACCATTTCCAACTGGGCCAGCGGCACGCTGGCCAGCCCGTCGCTCGGCAGCCGCGACGCCCCTGGGGCGAACGGGTCGATCGCAGGCACTGGTGTAGCAGCCCTGGCCGGCATCCGCGCCAGCACGGCGGGTGCTGACGTGGGCACCAGTGCCTGATAGGTATCAACCCGCAACTGAAGGCGCAGCAGGCCATCGGCTGCCACCAGCCGCAGGTAATCGCCGCGCAGCACTCGCGCCTGCCCCAGCCAGTCGCCCAGCCATTGGCGCAAGGCCGTGTAACGCCCCACAAGCTGCAGCTCCAGAGGTACCCGACGAAAGCCGGCCTGTTGTTCGCCTTCCAGCACGACGACCTGCTCGATGAGCAGACCGTGGGCCTGCCCCAGTGCCGCCAGGCGGTCGAGCAGATCACTCATGCCCTCGCCAGCCGCCAGCTGCCACTGAGCCTCCTTCAAACGTTGCTCGGCAAGCGCCACGGACGTCCGCAGTTGCTCCAGCTCGTAAACCCGCGCGGCGCTGGCGGCGTGTTGCTCGGTCAACCCGACGTGCCGGGCTGCCTCGTGCGCCTGCTGCTGCAACGGCGCCGGCAGGCGGATCATGCACCCCAGGCCAAAGAGCGCCACGGCCAGCAGAACTGGCGCCAGTTGCCTGAAACGGTTGGTACGGCCGACCGCAGTCAGCCAGGCCAGCAGCTTCGCTGCATTCATGACCAGAACGCCGAAACACGCGCACTCAGCAGAAACTCATCGCCGCCCGGCAGGCTTCTCATGCGCTTGAGTTCCAGGTCGAGCAATGCACTTGAGCGCTCCAGGTCGCGCATGAACTGCGCGACCACGGCACCCGACGTGGCCAGCCCCGTTACCTGCAGGCGGCCGCTTTCAAGGCTGAGATCGAGCAACTGAATGCCTTGTGGCAACGCAGCCTCAAGGTCCGCGAACACGTCGGCGAGTACATCCTGGTTGGCGCGCAAGCTTTCCAGTGACATCGCGCGGGCGAGCAGGGTTTCATGCCGCTCCCGCACATCGGCCAGCGGCTGCAGCTGTTCATTCAACAGGCCAATGGCTGCCTCGCGCTGGCTATTGGCAAGGGCCAGGTGCTCGCCGCGCTGGCGGGCCAGCTGGTCGACCAGCGTCACCGCGCAAAGGGCCAACAGTGCGCCAGCGACCAGCTGTCGGCGAAAACGGCGGAGTGCGGCCTGGCGCTGCCGTTCGCGCCAGGGCAGCAGGTTCAGCCGCATCATGGCTGCAACCCGCCAAGCGCCAGGCCGCATGCCAGGATCATCGAGCCATCGACGTGCTCAAGCCCAGCCAGGCCGGGCAGATGCCGACAAGGCATGTGCAGCCGGGCGCTCAGGCTTTGCAGCCAGCCCGGGTCGATCGGGGTACTACTGACAAGCCACAGGCCCGCGGGCCGGGGCCCATCGGCAAACAGCGCGTGCAGGCACTCGGGCAACCGTTCTTTCATACCCGCTCCAGCCACTTGCAGGTCCCGGCGCTGGTGCAGCCGCCCCGGCTGCCAGTCATAAAGCGTCGCGCCGTGCGCTTCGATACGCAGCAGCGCTGCTGTCTTGGCCTCGCTACCTGGCAACAGGCGGCACAAGGCGATGCTGTCGATTTCCACGGCCTCCAACTGCAACCCCGCCTCGTCGACGATGGCTTCGAGGGGCGTCATCGCACTCTGCCGACATGCAGCCACCATTACCTCGACGCAACCTGGCTGAACGCCGGAGCCTCCGATGACCTGGAAATCCAGGGCAAGGTCTTCCAACGGAAAAGGAAACAGCCGCTCTGCGTCAGCCAGCAACTGCGCCTCCATTTCCGCCTCATCCTGGCCCGCTGGAAGCTGGCACAGCTTGCAAATCACCAGGTTGGCCGGCAGCGCCAGCGCGACTCGGCGTTGCCCCAGGCCGCTGCGGCGCCAGGCGCGCCGCAAGGCGGCCACCACTGCCACGGGCTCTGCCAGCCAATCGTTGCCAATTGGCGGCTCGAACGGTTCCTGCGCCGAGGCATGCACCCGGTAGCGCCGGCCACGCCGCTGCAGTTGCACGACACGAACAGTATCAGGGGCTATTTCCACCCCCACGAGTGAACCCGCATTCTTGCCGAAGCGTCCTAGCATCATGGCTTCCTTGTCGTAGCCGCAGCTATCTGTAGCAACCCCGCAAAGACCGGGCCGCGCCGTCGCCTCGAGGCGACGGGCAGCCTGACCGGTAACCCGGAGAGGCTAAAAAATGCTTATAATGCCCAGCGTTTTTTGGTCCGCCGGACCCGCGTGCAATCCACTCCCAACCTGGACACCGAAAAGCCTTGATACGCTTGCTGAAGTTCTTCTGGTGGTCTTCCGTCGCAGTCATCTGCGCGCTCGTACTCGGTGTGAGCGGTGCGTTTCTGTATCTTAGCCCCAGCCTGCCCTCGGTCGATTCGCTTAGAAGCATCCAGTTGCAGATCCCCCTGCGGGTGTACAGCAGCGACGGCAAGCTGATTGCCGAGTTCGGCGAAATGCGCCGCTCGCCGATCCGCTTCGCGGAAATCCCCCCACAATTCATCCAGGCGCTTCTGTCAGCCGAGGACGACAATTTCCTCAATCACTACGGTGTCGACCCCAGCAGCCTGATGCGCGCCGCGACCCAGTTGGTAAAAACCGGGCATATCCAGACCGGCGGCAGCACCATCACCATGCAGGTGGCGAAGAACTTCTTCCTCACCAGCGAACGCAGTTTCTCGCGCAAGACCAACGAGATCCTGCTGGCCCTGCAGATCGAACGTGAGCTGACCAAGGACGAGATCCTCGAGCTCTACGTGAACAAGATCTACCTGGGCAACCGCGCCTACGGTATCGATGCCGCCGCGCAGGTGTACTACGGCAAGTCGATTCGCGATGTGAGCCTGGCGCAGATGGCGATGATTGCCGGGCTGCCCAAGGCCCCGTCGCGCTTCAACCCGCTGGCCAACCCGGTGCGCGCCAAGGAGCGCCGCGACTGGATCCTCGGCCGCATGTACAAGCTGGGCAAGATCGACGAAGCCAGCTACCAGGCCGCCCTGGCCGAGCCGTTGAATGCCAGCTATCACGTGCCCGCACCGGAAGTGAACGCACCCTATATCGCGGAAATGGCCCGCGCCGAAATGGTCGGTCGTTACGGCAGCGAGGCCTATACCGAAGGCTTCCGCGTCACCACCACGGTGCCCAGTGACATGCAGGAAATGGCCAACAAGGCCATCCTCAACGGTCTTTCCGAGTATGACGAGCGCCACGGCTACCGCGGGCCGGAAGCACGCTTCCCGGGCCGCACCCAGGCGGCCTGGCTGCAGGAACTGGGCAAGCAGCGCACGTTAGGGGGTCTGGAGCCGGCCATTGTCACCCAGGTCGAAAAGACTGGCGTCAAGGTGCTGACCCGTAGCGGCCAGGAAGAACTGGTGGCCTGGGACACCATGAAATGGGCCCGCCCCTTCATCAACAGCAATGCTCAGGGCCGCTCGCCGCAGTCACCGGCAGATGTAGCCCAGGTCGGCGACCTGGTACGTGTCCAGCGCCTGGAGGATGGCAAGCTCAAATTCAGCCAGGTACCTGGGGCCCAGAGTGCGCTGGTCACCCTCGACCCTTACAGCGGTGCCATCCGCGCGCTGGTTGGCGGCTTCTCGTTCGAGCAGAGCAACTACAACCGCGCCATGCAGGCCAAGCGCCAGCCGGGCTCCAGCTTCAAACCGTTCATCTACAGTGCCGCCCTGGATAGCGGTTATACCGCTTCCAGCCTGGTCAACGATGCTCCGATCGTGTTCGTTGACGAGTACCTGGACAAGGTCTGGCGACCGAAGAACGACACCAACACCTTCCTTGGCCCTATCCGCATGCGCGAGGCCCTTTACAAGTCACGTAACCTGGTGTCGATCCGCCTGCTGCAAGCCATGGGCGTGGACCGCACCATCGACTACATTGCCAAGTTCGGCTTCAACAAACAGGACCTGCCGCGCAACCTGTCGCTGGCCCTGGGCACCGCTACGCTGACCCCGATGGAAATTGCCACCGGCTGGAGCACCTTTGCCAACGGCGGCTACAAGGTTACCCCGTACCTGATCGAGCGCATCGAGAGCCGCAGCGGCGAGACCCTGTTCACCGCCAACCCGGCGCGGGTACCGCAAGGCGCCGAGGACCACGCCGGCCTGGCGGCGCCTGAACAGCCGATCAGTACCGCAGCCATGCCGGGTGAAGCGCCCGCCTTCAGCCAGGTGGCAGCTGCACCGCAGGCGCCAGCCGTGGCCGAACAGATCATCGACGGGCGTACCACCTACATCCTCACCAGCATGCTGCAGGATGTGATCAAGCGCGGCACCGGTCGCCGGGCGCTGGCGCTGGGCCGTACCGACCTGGCCGGCAAGACCGGTACCACCAACGAGTCCAAGGACGCCTGGTTCTCCGGCTACAACGCCGACTACGTGACCACCGTGTGGGTCGGCTTCGACCAGCCCGAAACCCTTGGTCGTCGCGAATACGGCGGCACGGCGGCACTCCCGATCTGGATGAGCTTCATGGGGGCGGCACTCAAGGACAAGCCTGAACATCCGCCCGCAGAGCCGGAGGGCATCCTCAGCCTGCGCGTCGATCCGGTCAGCGGTCGGGCTGCCTCGCCAAGCACGCCGAATGCCTACTTCGAGCTGTTCAAGGCCGAGGATTCGCCGCCTTCGGTGGACGAACTGGGCACCGGAGCGGCGCCGGGCAGCCCGCTGCCAGCGGATGAAGCGGCACCAATGGATCTGTTCTGAAGCAGCCCCCCCCTGCAGGACCGCACTCATCGGGACAGCGGCAAACAAAAAGCCCCGGCTCATGCGAGCCGGGGCTTTCTTGTTTCGCTCAGCTGCAATCAGCCGTTGAACACGTCATCCACGCTCTTCAGCGGGTAGTGCTTCGGATACGGCAGGGTAGCGACGCCGGATTCGATGGCGGCCTTGGCCACAGCGTCGGAAACGACGGTGATCAGGCGGGCGTCCAGCGGCTTCGGAATGATGTACTCACGACCGAACTCCAGGCCTTCGACGCCATAGGCTTCGCAGACTTCCTTCGGCACTGGCAGCTTGGCCAGGTCCTTCAGGGCGATAGCGGCAGCGATCTTCATTTCTTCGTTGATGCGCTTGGCGCGCACGTCCAGGGCACCGCGGAAGATGAACGGGAAGCCCAGTACGTTGTTGACCTGGTTCGGGTAGTCGGAACGGCCAGTAGCCATGATCACGTCGCTGCGGGTGGCGTGCGCCAGCTCCGGCGAGATTTCCGGGTCCGGGTTCGAGCAGGCGAACACGATCGGGTTGGCAGCCATCGACTTCAGACCTTCGGCGCTCAGCAAGTTCGGGCCCGACAGGCCTACGAACACGTCGGCACCGTTGAGGGCGTCAGCCAGGGTGCGCTTGTCGGTCGCGTGGGCGAACTGCGCCTTGTACTGGTTGAGGTCGTCGCGGCCCGCGTGGATCACGCCGCTGCGGTCGATCATGTAGATGTTCTCGACCTTGGCGCCCATGCTCACCAGCAGCTTCATGCAGGAGATGGCAGCAGCACCAGCACCCAGGCAGACGATCTTGGCGTCTTCCAGTTTCTTGCCGGCGATTTCCAGGGCGTTGATCATGCCGGCCGCGGTGACGATGGCGGTACCGTGCTGGTCATCGTGGAACACCGGGATGTCGCATTGCTCAATCAGGGTGCGCTCGATTTCGAAGCACTCAGGGGCCTTGATGTCTTCAAGGTTGATACCACCGAAGGTGATCGAAATACGGCGAACGGTGTCGATGAATGCCTGTGGGCTTTCCGACTCCACTTCGATGTCGAACACGTCGATACCGGCGAAACGCTTGAACAGTACGCCTTTACCTTCCATGACCGGCTTGGAGGCCAGCGGGCCGAGGTCGCCCAGACCGAGGATGGCAGTGCCATCGGAAATCACCGCAACCAGGTTGCCCTTGCCGGTGTATTTGTAAGCCAGCTCCGGATCACGGCCGATTTCGCGCACGGGCTCTGCAACGCCTGGGCTGTAGGCCAGGGCGAGGTCACGTGCGGTGGCAGTGGGCTTGGAAAGTTCGACGCTCAGTTTCCCCGGACGAGGTTGGGCGTGATAATCGAGAGCGGCGGTTTTCAGGTCTGACATGGTGGGCATTCCGCTGTTTACTGTTCTGACGGACCGCCGAGGATACGCAAAGAGCCGGGTAGCCACAAGACTGGCCGGTCACTTGTGTCAAGGCCTTTAGCCTACGACTTTACGCTATAACCCACGGGGCATACGGTCCACAGTGTGTACAATCCAATAGCGAAATGTCTACAACTTTTAGCCTGAAATACGCTCCAACATGCCTGGATCGGTCAATGACAACAGCCAGCGCCGCTGCCCTGGCTTGAGGCCGCCCTTGCGGGAACGATCCAGCACCCAGCCACGCGCTTCGACTTGGCGTCCCTTGAGGTTATCGAAGAAGCCGGCGGGGAAGTTGCGTAGCAGACGAGCGGGAACCTGCAGCACCACGGCATCGTCCAGGTTCAGCCAAACTCCGCCACGGTTGCGCTGCACAGCTTCGATACGGCCAGCGACAACGGCGAAACCGGACTGCCGCACCTGTTCGGCACGCAGCACTGGCGAGCGTCGCCACAGGCCGGCGCCAGCCTTGCGCGCCGCCTGCTCGGCAAGCTGGTGGCAAGCACTGAGGCGCACATTGGGGGCAACCGCCACCCGATAGCCCAAGCCCTCTCCGAGCAATTGCGCTGCCAGATTGTCGCCATTGCTGGAATAGATATGCGCCAAGGTTCGGCCGTACTTGTCTTTGCTGTCGATGCCAGGCACCAGACCGACTCGCCCGTCACTGGCCTTGACCAATACCTGCAGGCGCCGCCTGGCGGCCTCCGCATAGGGTTCGCTGCTACGCCCGTTGCGACCGATCTCCGGGGCATTGATGCCTATCAGCCGCACGCTGCGACCGTCGACCAGACGCAAGGTATCGCCGTCCACCACCTGGCGCACCGCCACCTGCTGAGGCCTGTCCGGCAGCAAGCAGAACGCCTGGGCCGGAAAGTGCCAGACGACAGCCATAAAAAAGGCGCCCACGAGGGGCGCCCTTTTTTGCAGCAATGCGAAACCCGAGGGGTTCGCCATGCGCATGATTACTTCTTGGTACCGAACATACCGAAGCGATCGGCGAACTTCTGTACGCGACCACCGGTGTCCAGAACTTTCTGCTTACCGGTGTAGAACGGGTGGCACAGGTTGCAAACGTCGATCGCCAGGGTGCTGCCCAGGGTCGAACGAGTTTCGAACTTGTTGCCGCAGCTGCAGGTGACTGCAACTACTTCGTAGTTCGGATGAATATCTGCTTTCATGGTCACTTCCTCGAGCTGCGTGCCGCCACCCAACACCAATTGTTGAATACCGCACGTAATTAGGCGGCGAATAATACCAGAGCGCTGCGCCAGTGCAAGTTGTCGCTTGCACCGACCGTCGTCTGCTAGGCTCGCCAGTTCTTGAAACGCCCTCCGAGACTTTCCGCGTGTCCGACGTCATTCTGCGCCTTGCCCTGCCCTCCCCGCTGCGTCGCCTGTTCGACTACAAGGCACCGGCGAGCATGGCGCGCCAGGCCTTGACTCCGGGCATGCGTGTTCGCGTGCCATTCGGCCGCCGCGAAATGATCGGCGTGCTGGTAGAGGTCTGTGAGCGCAGCGAGGTGCCGGCAGACAAGCTGAAACCGGCCAGCGCCCTGCTCGACCCGGTGTCACCGATCCCGCCATCGCTGTTCAAGCTGTGTCTGTGGACCGCCCAGTACTACCAGCACAGCCTGGGCGACACCCTGAGCTGGGCCCTGCCAACGCTGCTGCGCCAGGGCGAACCGGCCGAGATGCGCCAGGAGCGCTTCTGGCATGTCGCCCCCGGCGCCCGCCTGGAAGACCCGCGCATCGCCCGTGCCCCACGCCAGCGCGACGCCCTCAAGACCCTGGCCCAGCACCCGCACGGCGTGGCCCACAGCCTGCTGGCCAAACTCAACCTGAACAAGGACAGCCTCGACCTGCTGCTGGCCAAGGACCTGGTGCAGATCGAGGTGCGCCGCCACCTCCCGGCGTTGCGCCACGAACACTGGCTGGCGCAACCTGAGCTACCGCTCAACGAAGAGCAACGCGAGGCCTTTGATGCCGTGCGCGAAGGCTTCGGCGGCTTCGCGGCGTTCCTGCTGGCTGGCGTGACCGGCAGCGGCAAGACCGAGGTCTACCTGCAATTGATCCGGGAAACCCTGGAAGCCGGCAAACAGGCATTGGTGCTGATTCCGGAGATCAACCTCGGCCCGCAGACCCTGGCGCGCTTCGAGCAGCGTTTCAATGCCCGCATCGCCCTGCTGCATTCGGCGGTGAACGACCGCGAGCGCCTGGACGCCTGGCTGGCGGCACGGGACGGTGAAGCGGACATCATCATCGGTACCCGCTCGGCGTTGTTCACGCCGATGAAAAACCCTGGCCTGATCATCATCGACGAAGAACATGACGGTTCCTATAAACAGCAGGAAGGCCTGCGCTACCACGCCCGCGACCTGGCGCTGGTGCGCGCCCGCCAGGAAAACATCCCGATCCTGCTCGGCTCGGCCACACCGTCACTGGAAACCCTGCATAACGCCCTCAACGGGCGCTACCGCCTGTTGCGCCTGAACCAGCGCGCCGGCGGCGCCCGGCCACCGCGCATGCTGCGCCTGGACGTCAAGAGCTTGCCGCTGGACAGTGGCATCAGCGGCCCGTTGCAGCAGGCCATCCGGCAGACACTGGAGGCGGGCCAGCAGGTGCTGGTGTTCCTCAATCGCCGCGGTTTTGCCCCGACCTTGCTGTGCCACGACTGCGGCTGGCTGTCGGAGTGTCCGCGCTGCGATGCGCGCATGACCGTGCACCAACGCTCCGGCGTGCTGCGCTGCCACCATTGCGGTTATGACGAACGCCTGCCGCACCAGTGCCCGCAATGCAGCCATGTCGACCTGCGCCCGGTTGGCGCCGGTACCGAGCGGGCCGAAGAGCGCCTCAAGGTGCTGTTCCCGGATTACCCGATCCTGCGCGTGGACCGCGACAGCACGGCACGCAAGGACGCCATGCACAACCTGTTCAGCACCATCCAGCGCGGCCAACCGAGCATTCTTGTCGGCACGCAGATGCTCGCCAAGGGCCACCACTTCCCACGGGTGACCCTGGTGGCGATCCTTGATGCCGATGGCGGGCTGTTCTCCGGCGATTTCCGCGCCAGCGAGCGCATGGCACAGCTGATCGTGCAAGTGGCCGGGCGTGCCGGGCGTGCCGAAGAGCCTGGCAAGGTCATCATCCAGACCCACCTGGCCGACCATCCCCTGCTGGTGCAACTGACCGAACAGGGCTACTTCGCCTTTGCCGAGCAGGCCCTGCAAGAGCGCCGGGCGGCAGGGCTGCCGCCCTACTCGCACCTGGCGCTGCTGCGCGCCGAAGCACACCGGCCAGGGCAGGCCGAAGGTTTCCTCGACGAGGCCTGCGCCGCCGCCGAGCGTCTGGTAGCCGAGCAGGGCCTGGCAGGCATCGAGCTGCTGGGGCCGGTGCCGGCCCCGATGGAGCGGCGGGCCGGGCGCTTCCGCGCGCAACTGTTGCTACAGGCCAATACCCGCGCGCCTTTGCATCGACTGATCAGCGCCTGGTTGCTAGTGTTGGAGCAAATACCGAGCGGGCGCCAGGTACGCTGGTCACTGGATGTCGACCCGGTAGACCTTTACTGAAACCAGCTCCGCTTTGCGGCCCAAAGGTTGGCAACCTGCTCCCGGCCACGGATAATATCCAGTTTTTCCACCTGCGCATCGAAGCGCTCCACCGCGCTTGCGGTCGAAAAGAGATCCCCATGAAAGACACCATTCGCCAGCTGATCCAGCAAGCCCTCACCCAACTCGTCACCGACGGTGTGCTGCCTGAAGGGCTGTCGCCGGCGATCCAGGTGGAAAACGCCCGGGACAAGACCCATGGCGACTTCGCCAGCAACATCGCCATGATGCTGGCCAAGCCGGCCGGCATGAAACCGCGCGACCTCGCGGAAAAACTGATCGATGCCCTGCCCGCCAGCACCGACATCAGCAAGGTCGAGATCGCCGGCCCCGGCTTCCTCAACTTCTTCCAGAACACTGCCGCCCTGGCCAACCGCCTGGATGCCGCGCTGGCCGATGCCCACCTGGGGGCACACAAGGCCGGCCCAGCGCAAAAGGTGGTGATCGACATGTCGGCACCCAACCTGGCCAAGGAAATGCACGTCGGCCACCTGCGTTCGACCATCATCGGCGACAGCGTGGCGCGCGTGCTCGAATTCCTCGGCGACGAGGTGATCCGCCAGAACCACGTAGGCGACTGGGGTACCCAGTTCGGCATGCTGCTGGCCTACCTGGAAGAAAACCCGATCACCAGCGACGAGCTGTCGGACCTGGAAAACTTCTACCGTGCCGCCAAGAAACGCTTCGACGAATCCGAAGAGTTCGCCACCCGGGCACGCGGCCTGGTGGTCAAGCTGCAGGCTGGCGACCCGGACTGCATGGCGTTGTGGACACGCTTCAAGGACATCTCGCTGTCGCACTGCCAGAAGACCTACGAGCTGCTCAACGTCAAGCTGACCATGGCCGACGTGATGGGCGAGAGCGCCTACAACGCCGACCTGGCCAACGTGGTAGCCGACCTCAAGGCCAAGGGCATGCTGGTCGAAGACCAGGGCGCCCAGTGCGTATTCCTCGAGGAATTCAAGAACAGCGAGGGCGAGCCACTGCCGGTGATCGTGCAGAAGGCCGACGGCGGCTACCTGTACGCCACCACCGACCTGGCCGCCGTGCGCTACCGCAGCAACGTGCTCAAGGCCGACCGCGCCCTGTACTTCGTTGACCAGCGCCAGGCCCTGCACTTCAACCAGGTGTTCGAAGTCGCGCGCCGCGCAGGCTTCGTCGGCCACCCGATGCAGATGGAACACATGGGCTTCGGCACCATGAACGGCGCCGACGGTCGCCCGTTCAAGACCCGTGACGGCGGCACCGTGAAGCTGATCGACCTGCTCACCGAGGCCAAGGAGCGCGCCTACGCGCTGGTCAAGGAAAAGAACCCAAGCCTGGCCGACGAGGAACTGCGCCGCATCGGTGAAGTGGTGGGCATCGGCGCAGTGAAGTACGCCGACCTGTCCAAGCACCGCACCAGTGACTACAGCTTCAACTTCGAGCTGATGCTCAACTTCGAAGGCAACACCGCGCCTTACCTGCTGTACGCCTACACCCGTGTGGCCGGCGTGTTCCGCAAGCTGGGCAAGGGCTTTGACGAAGTCGAAGGCAACATCGTGCTGCAGGCACCTCACGAACAGGACCTGGCCGCGCGCCTGGCGCAGTTTGGCGAAATCCTCAACAACGTGGCCGACAAGGGCACGCCGCATGTGCTGTGCAGCTACCTGTACGACCTGGCCGGGCTGTTCTCCGGTTTCTATGAGAACTGCCCGATCCTCGCCGCCGAAACTGCAGAGCAGCAGCAGAGCCGTCTGCGCCTGGCAGCCCTGACTGGCCGCACCCTCAAGCAAGGTCTGGAACTGCTCGGCCTGGAAACCCTGGAGCGCATGTAAGTTGGCTGCCAAGAAAAAACCTGCCCCAAAACGCGGCGCCAGCCGCCAGACGGCGCCGGCCAAGCAGCCGATTCCCGGCTGGGTATGGCTGGCGGTCGGCCTGACCGTAGGCGCGTTCATCGTGTTCCTGATGAAGCTCGAGCCTGGTGGCGAAGACATCAAGCGGGCCAAGCCCGAGCAGCAGAAACCAGAGAAGGTGGCCGAGGCCGGCAGGACGGCACAGGCCACGCCGCAGCAGCCGGTGAAGCCGAAGTATGACTTCTATACCCTGCTGCCGGAGACGGAGGTGATCGTGCCGCCGGAAGCCGTACCTGAGAAAACACCGCCCGTCCCGGCCCAGCCGGTGACACCGGTGACCCCCGCCGAAGCGGCAAAGATCGACACGGCGCGAGCTCAGGCGGCGTTGATGGGCCAGACTCCGCCACCGGCACCACCAGTGATCAAGCCGGCGGCAACCACCCAGTTCTTCCTGCAGGCCGGCTCGTTCCGCAAGCAGGCTGACGCCGACAAGGTCCGTGCGCAGATCATCCTGCTGGGCCAGGCGGTAAAGGTGGAGTCAGGCACGGTCAAGGACGAAACCTGGTACCGCGTCATGGTCGGCCCGTTCAGCAACCGCGAGCAACTGACCGGGGCGCAAAAGCAGCTGGCCGGGGCTGGTTTCAGCAACCTGTTGCTGCAACAACGGCAAACCCGCCAGTAGCCTGCAAATGGGGGCGCTTTGCGCCCCCAAGCCCCTCAGGCCCGGCCCGCGTTGCGCTCGGACACCTGGCTGTTCAACGTCCAGAAATCGTACAGCACCCCCACCAGGCAAAGCCCGCCGGTGAAGAAGTAGATGATCGCGGTCACCCACTTGCCTTGGTACAACCGGTGCAGGCCGAACACCCCGAGGAAGGTCAGCAGAACCCAGGCGATGTTGTAGTCGATGCGCCCGGACTCGAACCTCAAGTCGGCTTCACGGTCCATGGACGGGATCAGAAAAAGGTCGATCAGCCAGCCGATGCCCAGCAGGCCCAGGGTCAGGAACCAGATGGTGCCGGTAACGGGCTTGCCGTAGTAGAAGCGATGCGACCCGGTGAAGCCGAAAATCCACAACAGGTAGCCAATGGTCTTGCTGTGGGTATCGTGGAACTGCGCTCCCTGTTGATAACTGTTCATTCGTAGCTCCTGCGGGTTATCCAAAAAAATTTCAAAAAAAATGTGACTTTTTCGTTGCAGGCCGACGTACGGCACCCGGACAGTCGACCAACGGATCAAAGATTGATCAAAAAGCTGTTATAAAGTTGCGCGCCCAACACACAACTATTCATAAGAGCTTCATCTATGCCGCCTTTACTCAAGACATGGCTGACCCTCTGCCTATTATTGCCCCTGGCCGCCCACGCCACCAATCGTGAGCAACGTCTCCCCAATGGTTTCACCGGCTACACCACCAATGCCTCGGTGAGACACACGCCGGTCAAGCAGACCGCGCTGCGTACCCGACCAAATAATGCAGCCGGCAGCAGCCGCAGCGTGCCGGCCATTGCCATGTCGCCGAAGCAGAGCAGCGATGTGCTCAGCCGTGCGGTGAATGTGCTCGGCACGCCTTATGTCTGGGGGGGCAGCAGCCCGAAGAAGGGCTTCGACTGCAGCGGCCTGGTCAAGTACGCCTTCAATGATGTCGCCGATGTCGACCTGCCACGCACCTCAAACGCCATGGCACGAGGCCACGGGGTCAAGGTGGCCAAGGGAGACCTGAAGCCTGGTGATCTTATCTTCTTCAATATCAAGAGCCGTCGGGTGAATCACGTTGCCATCTACCTGGGCAATGACCGCTTCATCCATGCCCCGCGCCGTGGCAAACGGGTGAGCATCGACACCCTGAGCAAACCTTACTGGCAGAAGCATTATGTAGTGGCCAAACGGGTGCTGCCGAAAGAGCAGCAACAACTGAACCTGGCCAAGCGCTAATAGGTACCAGGCCTCTCCCGCTCCCACGGATACAGCGTCGCTCTCGCGTGCAGCGCTGTATCTGCGGGAACGGGTTAACGCGTCGAAAGGGTCGCCACCAGCACTACGAATCGCGAATCACCCCCCTCTCCCCCAACTGCCGCAACGCCCCCTCCATCGTCCGCATCCCCTCTGCACCACCCGCCTGCATCACCGAACACAACTGCGCCATCCGCCCTTCGCGCACCAGATTGCGCACCGCCGGCGTTGCCACCAGCACCTCCCGTGCAGCAACTCGTCCTCCACCCACACGGCTGACCAGCACCTGCGCCACTACAAGACGCAGTGCATCAGCCAGCATCGCCCGCACCAGCGCCCTCTCTCCGGCCGCAAACACCTCCACCAGGCGGTCGATGCTGTTGGCCGCCGAGCGGGTGTGCACGGTTGCCAGGACCAAGTGGCCGGTCTCGGCTGCACGCAACGCCAGGCGGATGGTTTCCAGGTCGCGCAGTTCGCCGATCATGATCACGTCCGGGTCCTGGCGCAGCGCACTGCGCAGCCCCTGTGCATAACCTTTGCAATGGCGGCCGACCTCGCGCTGGGTGACCAGGCTGCGCTGGCTGCTGTGGATGACTTCGACCGGGTCTTCAAGCGTGATGATGTGTAGCGCCCGGCTCCGGTTCAACTGGTCGAGCAGAGTCGCCAGAGTGCTGGACTTGCCGCTGCCGGTTGGCCCTCCTACCAGGATCAGGCCGTCCTGGCACCGAGCAACAGCTTGAAACACATCCGCCAGCTCGAGTTCATCGAGCGTGGCGATGCGCCCCGGGATCAGGCGAAAGGTGACTGCCAAGCCATTCAACTGGCGATACAGGTTCAGCCGAAAGCGCCCCAGCGCGGGCAGTTCCAGCGCCAGGTCCAGATCATCTCCCTGGGCCCACCGCCGTTGCTGGCCCTTGTCCAGCATGGCCGCCATGCCTTCGATCAAGGCGGCCGCAGCCAAGGGCGGCATGGCCATGCAGTGCAACTCGCCATCCAGGCGCAACATCGGTATCTGGCCCGCTGCCAGGTGCAGGTCGGAAGCCCCCGCGTCCACGGCCTGGGCCAACAGGTCGGTCACTTCCATGAGACTCCCCAAAGGCTTGCAAGTCGGTAGAATGCCGCAAACCCTAAAGCCGCCGGCACCAGTCCATGTCCACCCTAGCAGACAACCTTTCCGCTATTTCCGCCCGTATCGCCAGGGCTGCCCAGGCTGCCGGGCGTGATCCGGCCAGCGTCCAGCTGCTGGCCGTGAGCAAGACCAAGCCCGCCAGCGCCATCCGCGAAATCCACGCCGCCGGCGTGCGTGATGTTGGTGAAAATTACCTACAAGAAGCGCTGACCAAGCAGCAGGCACTCAGCGACTTGCCCTTGATCTGGCACTTCATCGGCCCCATTCAGTCGAACAAGACCAAAGCCATCGCCGAGCATTTCGACTGGGTACATTCCGTGGACCGCCTGAAGATCGCCCAACGCCTGTCGGAACAGCGCCCTGCCGGGCTGGCACCGCTGAATATCTGCCTGCAGGTGAACGTCAGCGGCGAAGACAGCAAATCCGGCTGTGCACCGGCTGACCTTCCGGCCCTGGCCAACGCGGTAGCCGCGTTGCCCAACCTGCGGCTGCGCGGGCTGATGGCCATTCCCGAACCCACCGATGACCGCGCCGCCCAGGAGGCCGCCTTTGCCACCCTGCGCCAGTTGCAGGAAGCCCTGGGCCTCGGCCTGGATACCCTGTCCATGGGCATGAGCCACGACCTGGAAGCAGCCATTGCCCAGGGCGCGACGTGGGTGCGTATCGGTACTGCCCTGTTCGGTGCCCGCGATTACGGCGGCCACGCCTGATCCCATGCTTTACTCACTCTTTCCAACAAGGACCTGACATGAGCAAGACACGTATTGCCTTTATCGGCGCCGGCAACATGGCCGCCAGCCTGATCGGTGGTCTGCGTGCCCAGGGCCTGGACGCCTCGCAGATCCGCGCCAGCGACCCGGGCGCCGAGACCCGCAACCGCATCCAGGCCGAACACGGCATCGAAACCTTCGAGAACAATGCCGAGGCCATCGACGGCGCCGACGTGATCGTGCTGGCGATCAAGCCGCAGGTCATGAAAGCCGTGTGTCAGACGCTGCAACCGCACCTGCAGGATGGCCAGCTGATCGTTTCCATCGCCGCCGGCATCACCTGCGCCAGCCTGCAGAGCTGGGTTGGCGCTCGCCCGCTGGTACGCTGCATGCCCAACACCCCTGCACTGCTGCGCCAAGGCGTGAGCGGCCTGTACGCCACCGCAGAGGTTTCCGCCGAGCAGCGCCAGCAGGCCGAGCAACTGCTGTCGGCCGTTGGCACCGCCCTGTGGCTGCAGCAGGAACAGCAACTGGACGCCGTGACAGCTGTCTCCGGCAGCGGCCCGGCTTACTTCTTCCTGCTGATCGAGGCCATGACCGCAGCAGGCGAAAAGCTCGGGCTGCCACGCGAAACGGCTTCTCAGCTGACCTTGCAGACGGCCTTGGGCGCCGCGCACATGGCAGTCGCCAGCGATGTCGATGCCGCCGAACTGCGCCGCCGTGTCACCTCGCCCGCCGGTACCACCGAAGCGGCGATCAAATCGTTCCAGGCCAGCGGTTTCGAAGCCATCGTCGAACAAGCCCTGCAAGCCGCAGCCACGCGCTCTGCGGAGCTGGCCGAACAACTGGGCAAATAAGGAGTTCCAGATGAATGCACTGTCCGGCGCCGCGATCTTCGTGGTGCAAACCCTGGTCAGCCTGTACCTGGTGATCGTCCTGCTGCGCTTCGTGTTGCAGTTGGTGAAGGCCAATTTCTACAACCCGCTTTGCCAGTTCGCGGTACGTGCCACCCAGCCGCTGCTCAAGCCGATTCGCCGGGTCATCCCCAGTGTCGGCGGGCTGGACACTTCGTCGCTGCTGCTGTCGGTGGTCATCCAGGCGCTGTTGATGGGTTTCGTGCTGATGGTCACCTACGGCACGTTCGGTGACATCCTGCACCTGCTGATGTGGGCAATCATCGGGATCACCTCGCTGTTCCTGAAGATTTTCTGGGTGGCGATGATCGTCATGGTGATCGTTTCCTGGGTAGCCCCCAACAGCCACAACCCGGCTGCCGAGTTGGCCTACCAGATCAGCGAACCGGTGCTGGCACCGTTCCGCCGCATCGTGCCCAACCTGGGCGGCATGGACATCTCGCCAATCTTCGCCTTCCTCGCGATCCAGGTGATCCAGTCGTTCGTCATGCCGCCGCTGGCCGCCTACGCCGGCATGCCACAAGAGCTGTGGCGGATGATCTGAGCCGCACCCGGCCCTGGTTGCTTCCAGCGGCAAGCCTCTGCTTGCCGCTGGGGGTAGCGCTCTTTAGACTGACGCCTCCGTCAAGCGTGAGCAGGGTCGATGTCCACTGTCTTTCCCGAAGATTCCGTCGGTCTGGTAGTACCGCAAACAGCCCGGTTCGATGAACCGCTGGCCCTGGCCTGTGGCCGCTCGCTGGCCAGTTACGAACTGGTCTACGAAACCTATGGCACCCTCAACGCCAGCGCCAGCAACGCCGTGCTGATCTGCCATGCCCTGTCCGGCCACCACCATGCCGCTGGCTACCATGCCGCCACCGACCGCAAGCCGGGGTGGTGGGACAGCTGCATCGGCCCCGGCAAGCCGATCGACACCAACCGCTTCTTCGTGGTCAGCCTGAACAACCTGGGCGGCTGCAATGGCAGTACCGGCCCCAGCAGCATCAACCCGGCCACCGGCAAGCCCTATGGCGCCGACTTCCCGGTGCTGACCGTGGAAGACTGGGTACATAGCCAGGTGCGCCTGGCCGACCGCCTGGGCATCCAGCAATGGGCTGCCGTGGTCGGCGGCAGCCTGGGCGGCATGCAGGCGCTGCAGTGGACCATCAGCTACCCCGAGCGCGTGCGCCATTGTGTCGATATCGCCTCGGCGCCCAAGCTGTCGGCACAGAACATCGCATTCAACGAAGTGGCACGCCAGGCCATCCTCACCGACCCCGAATTCCACGGCGGTTCGTTCCAGGACCAGGGCGTGATCCCCAAGCGTGGCCTGATGCTGGCGCGCATGGTCGGCCACATCACCTACCTGTCCGACGACTCGATGGGCGAAAAATTCGGCCGTGAGCTTAAGAGCGACAAGCTCAACTACGACTTCCATAGCGTCGAATTCCAGGTCGAAAGCTACTTGCGCTACCAGGGCGAGGAGTTCTCCGGCCGTTTCGATGCCAACACCTACCTGCTGATGACCAAGGCGCTGGACTACTTCGACCCGGCCGCTGCCCATGGTGGCGACCTGGCGGCCACCCTGGCCCACGTCAAGGCGGACTACTGCATCATGTCGTTCACCACCGACTGGCGCTTCTCCCCGGCCCGCTCGCGCGAAATCGTCAATGCCCTGATGGCCGCACGCAAGAACGTCTGCTACCTGGAGATCGACTCGCCCTATGGCCACGATGCCTTCCTGATCCCCACGCGTCGCTACATGCAGGGTTTCGCGAACTACATGAACCGCATTGCCATCTGAGGACAGCATGAGAGCCGATCTGGAAATCATCCACGACTGGATCCCCGCCGGCAGCCGGGTACTCGACCTGGGCTGCGGCAATGGCGAGCTGCTGGCCTCGCTGCGTGACCGCAAGCAGGTCACCGGTTACGGCCTGGAGATCGACGCCGACAATATCGCCGCCTGCGTGGCCAAGGGCGTCAACGTAATCGAGCAGGACCTGGACCAAGGGCTGGGCAACTTCGCCAGCAACAGTTTCGACGTGGTGATCATGACTCAGGCCCTGCAGGCCGTGGAGTATCCCGACCGCATCCTCGACGAGATGCTGCGCGTGGGTCGCCAGTGCATCATCACCTTCCCCAATTTCGGCCACTGGCGCTGCCGCTGGTACCTGGCAACCAAAGGCCGCATGCCAGTGTCGGACTTCATGCCGTACACCTGGTACAACACGCCGAACATCCACTTCTGCACCTTTGCCGATTTCGAGGAGCTGGTGCACGAGCGCAAGGCCAGGGTGCTTGACCGCCTGGCTGTCGACCACTTGCACCGTAATGGGTGGGGTGGCCGGCTTTGGCCTAATCTTCTAGGTGAGATCGGTATCTACCGCGTCAGCAGCCCAGGCCTGCAAGAGCACCAGCTCGCTGTCTGACGCCCAGCGGAGGAACCACCCCATGCGTCGCCTAGCCCTGTTCCTGATCAGCCTGTGCCTGGCCCTGCCGGTACTGGCTGCCGATGCAGCCCGCCCCGAGCGCAAGGAAGTGTTTGGCGACGTGACGGTGCACTACAGCGCGTTTACCTCAAGCATGCTGACACCGGAGGTGGCTGCGGCCACCGGGCTGGTACGCAGCAAGAACCAGGGCGTGCTCAACATTGCCGTGCTCAGGGCCAACAAACCCGCCATGGCGGTGGTCAGCGGCACAGTCAAGGACCTGACCGGGCGCAGCAGCCCGCTGTCGTTCAAGCAGATAAACGAGCAAGGCGCGGTGTACTACATCGCCCAATTCAAGATCGACCAGGCAGAGACCGTCACCTTCGACCTGAACATCGAAACCGGCGGCATCAGCAATTCCCTCAGCTTCAACCAGGAAGTGTTCCCAGGCGAATGATGAATTTCCAGCAACTCGTATTGGCCAGCCACAACGCCGGCAAACTCAAGGAACTCCAGGCCATGCTTGGCGCATCGGTGCAGTTGCGCTCGATCGGCGAGTTCAGCCAGGTAGAGCCGGAAGAAACCGGCCTGTCGTTCGTCGAGAACGCCATCCTCAAGGCGCGCAATGCCGCACGCATTTCCGGCCTGCCCGCCCTGGCCGACGATTCCGGCCTGGCAGTGGATTTTCTCGGCGGGGCGCCGGGCATCTATTCGGCGCGTTATGCCGACGGCAAGGGTGACGCGGCGAACAACGCCAAGCTGCTCGAAGCCTTGAAGGATGTACCCGAAGCCGAGCGCGGTGCGCAGTTCGTCTGCGTGCTGGCACTGGTACGCCATGCTGATGACCCGCTGCCGATCCTGTGCGAAGGCCTGTGGCACGGGCGCATCATGTTCGAGGCCAGCGGCGAGCACGGCTTTGGCTACGACCCGCTGTTCTGGGTACCGGAGCGCGGTTGCTCCAGTGCCGAACTGGCCCCTGCGGACAAGAACCAGCTCAGCCACCGCGCGCGCGCCATGGCCCAGCTGCGTCAACGTCTGGGCCTGGCATGATCGACACGCTGTCCACCCCCGGCGCGGCGGGTTTCACCAGCCTGCCGCCGCTGGCGCTGTACATCCACATTCCGTGGTGCGTACGCAAATGCCCTTACTGCGACTTCAATTCCCATGCCGCCGGCCCTGATCTGCCAGAAGATGCCTATGTTGCAGCCCTGCTGAGCGACCTCGACCAGGAACTGGCCGCCGTGCAAGGCCGGCCGATCAGCTCGATCTTCTTCGGCGGCGGTACGCCCAGCCTGTTCAGTGCCGACGCCCTCGGCCGTCTGCTGCGAGGCGTGGAGCAACGCATTGCGTTTGCGCCGGACATCGAAATCACCCTGGAGGCTAACCCGGGCACGTTCGAGCAGGACAAGTTCAAAGCCTACCGGCAAACCGGCATCAACCGCCTGTCGATCGGTGTGCAGAGCTTCCAGCCAGCCAAGCTGCAGGCGCTGGGGCGCATCCACAATGGCGATGAAGCGGTCCGCGCTGCCGGCATGGCGCGTGCCGCCGGCTTCGACAATTTCAACATGGACCTGATGCACGGCCTGCCCGATCAGTCGCTGGACGACGCGCTGGGCGACCTGCGCCAGGCCATCGACCTGGGGCCCACGCATCTGTCGTGGTACCAGCTGACCGTGGAACCGAACACGGTGTTCTGGAACCAGCCACCGGAGCTTCCCGAGGACGACATCCTCTGGGACATCCAGGAAGCCGGCCAGGCGCTGATGGCCGGCCATGGCTTCCGCCAATACGAGGTCTCGGCCTATGCCCAGGCTGGCCGCGCCGCGCGGCACAACCTCAATTACTGGCGCTTCGGCGACTTCATCGGCATCGGTGCCGGTGCCCACGGCAAACTGACCTTCGCCGACGGGCGCATCCTGCGCACCTGGAAGACCCGTCTGCCCAAGGACTACCTGAACCTGGCCAAGCCGTTCAAAGCCGGCGAAAAGCTGCTGCCGGTCGACGAACTGCCGTTCGAGTTCCTGATGAATGCCCTGCGTCTGACCGATGGCGTGGAAGCCGAACTGTTCACCCAGCGCACCGGGTTGCCACTGGAACAGCTGCGCGAAGCGCGGCGCGCCGCCGAACAAAAGGGCCTTTTACAGGTCGAAGCGGATCGACTGGCGGCCACGCCGCGGGGCCAGTTGTTCCTCAATGACCTGCTGCAGTATTTCTTGAGCTAAGGATGACCCATGGATCTGGTACTTGATCTGCTCGCGACGGTTTCCCGCTGGAGCCGCAGCAACCTGTCGGAGATTTCGCTAGCCTTGGTAGGCTGCCTGCTGGTGCTGTTCGGCACCGATATCAAAGGCTGGGTGGAACAGCGCCTGGGCGGTTTGGCCGGCGCCCTGCGCGTGCCGTTCATGGCCTTGCTGGTGATGATCGGCAGTGGTGCGGCGTTGATTTATGCCACACCCTGGGTGGTGAAAGGGCTGGGCCAGTTCAACAACTATGCGCTGGCGCCGGTGCTGCTGGTGGTGCTTGTGCTGATTGGGGTAGTGGCCGATCGGCGGGGCTAAGCCAATCCACACAGTGGCATCGCGCGCCGCATTGCGGATGAACCCACTCCTACATTTGTTGCAACGTGACCATGCCCGCGAGGCCATGGCTGTCAGCCGGGTTGCTCAATCCTGTCGAAAAAAAACCGCCCTTCTCAGGGCGGTTTTTTCACATAGAAAGGCCATATCGGCCGATCAATCCACCTTCTCGAACTTCAAGTCCCAAACCCCATGCCCCAACCGCTCGCCACGGCGTTCGAACTTGGTGATAGGGCGTTCTTCAGGGCGCGGCACGTAGGTGCCATCGGCCGCACGGTTGCGATAACCCGGGGCCGCGCTCATCACTTCCAGCATGTACTCGGCATACGGTTCCCAGTCGGTGGCCATGTGGAACACGCCACCCGGCTTGAGCTTGCGCCGTACCAGCTCGGCGAACTCCAGCTGGACGATGCGGCGCTTGTGGTGACGAGCCTTGTGCCATGGGTCGGGGAAGAACAGCATGAGGCGGTCGAGGCTGTTGTCTGCCACGCAGCGGTTCAGCACTTCGATGGCGTCGCAGTCATACACCCGCAGGTTCTTCAACCCCTGAGTCAGCACGCCGTTCAGCAGCGCGCCAACACCCGGGCGGTGCACTTCCACACCGATGAAGTCCTGCTCCGGCGCGGCAGCCGCCATTTCCAGCAGCGAATGGCCCATGCCGAAGCCGATCTCCAGGGTGCGCGGCGCCGAGCGGCCGAATACCTGGTCGTAATCCACCGGACTGTCGGCCAGCGGCAGGATGTACAGCGGACCACCCTGCTCCAGGCCGCGTTGCTGGCCTTCGGTCATGCGCCCGGCGCGCATCACGAAACTCTTGATGCGGCGGTGCGGGCGGGCTTCGCCGTCAGGGGTGCTCGGCGTATCGTGCGATTCAGTCATCAGGGGCTCTTACTTGATCAGACCTTCCAGCGGCGAGGAGGCGCTGGCATAGAGTTTCTTCGGCATACGGCCGGCCAGGTAGGCCATGCGGCCGGCGACGATGGCGTGCTTCATGGCCTCGGCCATCAGTACCGGCTGCTGCGCGTGGGCAATGGCCGAGTTCATCAGCACCGCTTCGCAGCCCATTTCCATGGCAATGGTGGCGTCGGAAGCAGTACCCACGCCGGCATCGACCAACACCGGCACCTTGGACTCTTCCAGGATGATCTGCAGGTTGTAGGGGTTGCAGATACCCAGGCCGGTACCGATCAGGCCAGCCAAGGGCATGACCGCGATGCAGCCGACTTCGGCCAGCTGACGGGCGATGATCGGGTCGTCGCTGGTGTAGACCATCACGTCGAAACCGTCCTTGACCAGCACTTCGGCGGCCTTGAGGGTTTCGATCACGTTGGGGAACAGGGTTTTCTGGTCAGCCAGCACTTCCAGCTTCACCAGATTGTGGCCATCCAGCAGTTCGCGGGCCAGACGGCAGGTGCGCACGGCCTCGACCGCGTCATAGCAGCCGGCAGTGTTCGGCAGGATGGTATAGCGGTCCGGTGGCAACACATCGAGCAGGTTCGGCTCGCCCGGGTTCTGGCCGATGTTGGTACGGCGCACGGCAACGGTGACGATCTCGGCACCCGATGCCTCGATGGCCAGGCGGGTCTCCTCCATGTCACGGTATTTGCCGGTACCGACCAGCAGGCGCGACTGGAAGGTACGCCCGGCCAGAGTGAAGGGCTTGTCGCTACGAACGTTGCTCATGGTTGTTCCTCGGGAAAAGGTTGCAGGGCTTCAGGTGAACCGCCGGGCAGCGGTCAGCCGCCACCGATGGCGTGGACAACCTCGACCTGGTCGCCATCGTTCAGCAGCGTGCTGTCGTGCTGGCTACGCGGCACGATATCCAGGTTCAGTTCCACCGCGACGCGACGCCCGGTCAGCTCCAGGCGGGCCAGGAGGGCTGCGACCGACTCGCCAGCTGGCAATTCGTAAGGTTCACCGTTCAATTGAATGCGCATGCGCACGGCCACCATTGTGCTTTGGGGCCCGCATTCTAGCGCCGAACCGCCCTGCAACCCAAGGGCGGTGCACGCCATTAGTCGCGATTGTGGACTACTTGGTCAGCCCAGGCGCCAGGCCGCCAGGCCCAGACACAACCAGCCGGCCAGGAAGCAAAGGCCACCGAGCGGAGTGATCATGCCGAGCTTGCCCAGGCCGCTGAGGGTCAACAGGTACAGGCTACCGGAGAACAGCACTATGCCCAGGGCAAACAGCGCGCCCGCCCAGCCGACCAAGCGCCCGGGCAGGTGCACCGAGAGCACGGCGACGCCAAAGATCGCCAAGGCATGCACCAACTGGTAGGTGACACCGGTCTGGAAGACCGCCAGGTAGTCGGCTGTCAGCCGGCTTTTCAGGCCGTGGGCAGCAAAAGCGCCCAGGGCGACACCGGTAAAGCCGAAAAAGGCGGCAAGCATCAGGAAGCTGCGAAGCATGGGACGACTCCTCGGATCGGGTCTGTATAATGGCTCCTTCCATCCGTACGGCCAAGCCATCGCCATGCTGCCAAGCCTATTCCGCCGCCTCTCCCGCGCCCTGCTCTGGTTCGCCGCCGGCAGCATCGTGCTGGTACTGGTGTTCCGCTGGGTGCCGCCACCTGGTACGGCACTGATGGTCGAGCGCAAGGTGCAATCCTGGGTGAATGGCGAGCCAATCGACCTGCAGCGTGACTGGGAGCCTTGGGAGAATATCTCCGACGAGCTCAAGGTCGCGGTCATCGCTGGCGAGGACCAGAAGTTCGCCAACCACTGGGGCTTCGACATTCCCGCCATCCAGGCGGCGCTGGCCTACAACGAGCGCGGCGGCAACCTTCGTGGAGCCAGCACCCTGACCCAGCAGGTGGCCAAGAACCTGTTCCTGTGGTCCGGGCGTAGCTGGTTGCGCAAAGGGCTGGAGGCCTGGTTCACCGCACTGATCGAGCTGTTCTGGTCGAAGGAACGGATCCTCGAGGTCTACCTGAACAGCGCCGAATGGGGCAAGGGTGTGTTCGGCGCCCAGGCCGCGGCGCGTTACCACTTTGGCGTCGATGCCAGCCGGCTCAGCCGCCAGCAGGCCGCACAGCTGGCGGCAGTGCTGCCAAGCCCGATCAAGTGGAGTGCCAGTCGGCCAAGCGCCTATGTGGCCAGCCGCGCCGGGTGGATCCGGCGGCAGATGAGCCAGCTGGGTGGGCCCAGTTACCTGATGCAGCTCGACTCATCTCGAAAGCTTTGAATGTTGTGCCGACTCCTTCGCGGGTTTATCCGCGAACGAGTCAGATGAAACCAGCACAATAAAAAAGCCGCTCACCCGATCAGGGCCAGCGGCTTTCTGTGCAATCAACGCTGGATCAGGCGGCGATCAATGCCTTGACCTTGTTCATCGCATTCTTCTCCAACTGGCGAATGCGCTCAGCCGAAACACTGTACTTGTCCGCCAGCTCATGCAGCGTGGCCTTCTCTTCCGCCAGCCAGCGCTGATACAGAATGTCGCGGCTACGCTCGTCCAGCCCTTGCAGCGCTTCGTGCAGGTTGCTGGTGGAGTTGTCGCTCCAGTCGGCATCTTCCAGCTGCATCGCCGGGTCGTAGCGGTGGTCTTCCAGGTAGTGCGCAGGCGACTGGAAGGCGCTGTCGTCATCAGCTTCCGCTGCCGGGTCGAAGGCCATGTCCTGGCCGCTCAGGCGGCTTTCCATCTCGCGCACTTCACGCGGCTCGACACCCAGGCTTTCCGCCACACGGTGCACTTCGTCGTTGCTCAGCCAGGCCAGACGCTTCTTCTGGCTGCGCAGGTTGAAGAACAGCTTGCGCTGGGCCTTGGTGGTGGCCACCTTGACGATGCGCCAGTTGCGCAGGATGAATTCGTGGATCTCCGCCTTGATCCAGTGCACGGCGAAGGACACCAGGCGCACACCCATTTCCGGGTTGAAGCGCTTGACGGCTTTCATCAGGCCGACGTTGCCTTCCTGGATCAGGTCGGCCTGGGCCAGCCCGTAGCCGGCGTAGCTACGGGCGATATGTACGACGAAACGCAGGTGGGCCATCACCATCTGGCGAGCGGCCTCGACATCCTGCTCATAATAGAGACGCTCGCCCAGATCACGCTCCTGCTCGACCGTCAGCAGCGGAATGCTGTTGACCGTGTGCACGTAGGCTTCCAGGTTTGCACCGGGTACCAGGGCATAGGCAGGTTGCAACGATGTGGTCATTCAAGAACCTCCGACTTACCAGACTCGCACCTTGTGGGCGCTGCCAACATTGACCTGGAACGACGGTACAAGTTCCATAGTGAAGAATCTGTCAATGCTGGCACTTAAAAACTATCGCGGCGCCAGCTCGTTCAGGTGGCGGGCGACTGCAATCCATGCACCGATATACCCCAACAGCACGGCTCCGATCAAGAGCGACAGACCATCGGACGCCGGCACCCCACCCAGGGCGAAGTCACTGCCGTACAGCCCGGAAAGCCCTACTACCGCCTCGTTCAGCCAGTTCAGGCCAAACGCCAGGATACCCCACGCCAACACGCCCGCGCCCAGGCCATACAGGGCCCCCATGTACAGGAAAGGCCGGCGCACGTAGGCGTCGGTGCCCCCGACCAGCTTGATCACTTCGATCTCGGTGCGGCGGTTTTCAATGTGTAGCCGAATTGTGTTACCGATTACTAACAGCAAGGCAGAAATCAGCATCACAGCCAGGCCGAAAACAAAACGGTCACCCAGCTTGAGGATCGCCGCCAGGCGCTCGACCCACAGCAGGTCGAGCTGCGCCACCTCAACCCGTGGCAGCTCGGACAAGCGCTGACGCAAGGCTTCCAGCGCCGGTTTGTCGACCTCGGTGGGGGTCACCACGACCACGCCGGGCAGCGGGTTGTCGGGCAGTTCACGCAGGGCTTCGCCCAGGCCGGACTGCTGCTGGAATTCCTCCAGCGCCTGTTCGCGGCTGACATACAGCGCGTCAGCCACACCGGGCATGCCCTTGATCTCATCGCGCAGCGCCTCGCCTTCGCGGCTGCCGGCATCAAGCTTGAGGTACAACGAAATCTGCGCGGCGCGCTGCCACGAGCCGCCGAGCTTTTCGACGTTCTTCAGCAGTAGCGACAACCCCATGGGCATGCTCAGCGCTACCGCCATCACCAGGCAGGTGAAGAAGCTGCCGATCGGCTGCTTGCCCAGACGGCGCAGGCTGTCGGCCAGGCTGGCACGGTGGCTTTCCAGCCAGGCATGCAACAGCGTGCGGAAATCCGGGCCGTCGTCGTCTTCACCGTGTTTTTTCTTCGCCGGTTGCGGGTCGGCCGGTTTCGGCGCAACCCGCTCGGAAACCTTCGGCGTACGTGTAGTGCTCATTGCCCGGCCTCCCCATCGCCGATCAAGCGGCCGCGCTGCAAGGTCAGCATGCGGTGGCGCATGCGCGCAATCAGTGCCAGGTCGTGACTGGCGATCAATACCGTGGTGCCCAGGCGGTTGATGTCCTCGAACACGCCCATGATCTCCGCAGCCAGGCGCGGGTCGAGGTTACCGGTGGGTTCGTCGGCCAGCAGCAGGGCCGGCTGATGCACGATGGCACGGGCAATACCCACCCGCTGTTGCTGCCCGGTGGACAGGTCGGCCGGGAACAGCTCGCCCTTGTCGGCCAGCGACACGCGTTCCAGGGCCGAGTCCACGCGCTTGGCAATCTCGGCCTTGGACAACCCGAGAATCTGCAGCGGCAAGGCGATGTTGTTGAACACCGTGCGGTCGAACAACAACTGATGGTTCTGGAACACCACGCCAATCTGCCGGCGCAGGAACGGGATCTGTGCGTTGCTGATCTGCCCCAGATCCTGCCCGGCCAGCATCAGCTTGCCGCTGGTCGGGCGTTCCATGGCCAGCAGCAGACGCAGCAAGGTACTTTTGCCAGCCCCCGAGTGGCCGGTGACGAACAGGAATTCGCCCCGGCGCGCCCGGAAACTCAGCTCATGCAACCCGACATGACCATTGGGATAACGCTTGGCAACCTGTTCGAATCGGATCATGGTCAGTCTCGCTCGGCGAACAGAGCCTTGACGAACGGCTCGGCTTCGAAGGTGCGCAGGTCGTCGATGCCTTCACCAACACCGATAAAGCGAATCGGCAGCTTGAACTGCTTGGCCAGGGCAAAGATCACCCCGCCCTTGGCAGTGCCATCCAGCTTGGTCAGGGCCAGGCCGGTCAGTTCTACGCTCTGGTTGAAGTACTTGGCCTGGCTGATGGCGTTCTGGCCGGTACCGGCATCCAGCACCAGCAGCACCTCGTGCGGCGCTTCGGCATCGAGCTTGCCGATAACCCGGCGGACCTTCTTCAGCTCTTCCATCAGGTTGTCTTTGGTATGCAGGCGGCCGGCGGTATCGGCAATCAGCACGTCGACGCCACGGGCCTTGGCGGCCTGCACGGCGTCGAAGATCACCGAGGCGGAGTCGGCCCCGGTGTGCTGGGCGATCACCGGGATCTGGTTGCGCTCACCCCATACCTGCAACTGTTCGACCGCCGCGGCACGGAAGGTATCACCGGCGGCCAGCATCACTTTCTTGCCTTTGAGTTGCAGCTTCTTGGCCAGCTTGCCGATCGTGGTGGTCTTGCCGGCGCCGTTCACCCCAACCACCAGAATCACGTAGGGTTTGTTCTGCGCCTGTACCACCAGCGGCTGTTCAACGGGACGCAGCAACGCAGCCAGTTCTTCCTGCAGCGATTTGTACAGGGCGTCGGCGTCGGCCAGCTGTTTGCGGGCGACCTTCTGGGTCAGGTTCTGGACGATGGTCGAGGTCGCCTCCACGCCGACGTCGGCGGTCAAAAGGCGGGTCTCGATTTCGTCGAGCAGGTCGTCATCGATGACTTTCTTGCCCAGGAACAGGCTGGCCATGCCCTCGCCGATGCTGGCGCTGGTCTTCGACAGGCCCTGCTTGAGGCGTGCGAAGAAGCCGGGCTTGGCCTGCTCGACCGGTGCAGGTGCCGATGCCGGCTCGACCGGCGCTGCGGCAACAGCCACAGGGGCGACGGGGTCTGGTGCAGGGCGTTCCGGGATGGCCGGTGGAGCCTTTGGCTCCAGGTCCGGCACCAGAGCCACAGGTTCTTCAGCAACCGGCAGTACCAGGTTGCTGGCCGGCGCAGCAGGTTCGACCACGGCAGCAGTCTCGACCGGAGCCGCCTGCAAGGGTACGGAAGCAACCGGCTGCGGCGTTGACGCCACCAGTGGCTGGGAAGCGACCGACTCAGGCTCGGGGGCCTGCAATGGCTGGGAAGCCACCGGTTCGGGTGTCGGCGCGTGGGCTACTTGGGACTGGGCTGCTTCGGCGGCCTGCTGCGGCTCGGCCAGCACCGGCGCGGCAGGGGCCTGGACGGGCTCTGCGGCCTGCGGCGCTTGGCCGACAGGGGCCTCTACCGGAGCGGCTGCAGGCTGCTCGACGGCGTGGGTTTCGTGCGCGGGCGAGCCAGCCTCCGCAGGTTGCTGCGGCTTCTTGCGAAACCAGCTGAACAGGCCTTTCTTCTCACCAGCCTCGGCCGGTGCTTTTTTGTCGTCGTTGGAACCAAACATGGAAGACGGCTATCTCAGGGTAGCGATGGGCCAGCTACGGCGCATCGGGAATTCTCTCTACGCAGAACAGACTATCTTGAAGCCGGCTGGTTCATGCGCAACGTTTTGTCTTGATGTCCTGTGGGCCAGAACGGCGACAGGCATGGTCGCCAGGCAACCGGATCAGTATCCTAGCACCTCCTGGCCCACCGACGCTAAACCGGCGGGCCGCCGAACAGGTTGAACACTGTATGAATGCTCTAGCCCGCCGCGCCGCAGGCCTGTTGCTCGGCACGCTGTGCCTGCCGCTCGCAGCCTTCGCCGCCGATGTGCAACCCACCCACGAATTCATCCTCGACAACGGCCTTAAAGTGGTCGTGCGCGAGGACCATCGCGCCCCGGTGGCGGTCTCGCAGATCTGGTACAAGGTTGGCTCCAGCTACGAAACCCCGGGCCAGACCGGCCTGTCCCACGCGCTGGAACACATGATGTTCAAAGGCAGCGCCAAGGTCGGCCCTGGCGAGGCATCGCGCATCCTGCGTGACATCGGTGCCGAGGAAAATGCCTTTACCAGCGATGACTACACCGCCTATTACCAGGTTCTGGCCCGCGACCGCCTGCCGGTGGCCCTGGAGCTGGAGGCCGACCGCCTGGCCAGCCTGCGCCTGCCTGCCGACGAGTTCAGCCGCGAAATCGAGGTGATCAAGGAAGAACGCCGCCTGCGCACCGATGACCAGCCCAACGCCAAGGCATTCGAGCTGTTCCGCGCCATGGCCTACCCGGCCAGCGGCTATCACACGCCGACCATCGGCTGGATGGCCGACCTCGAGCGCATGAAGGTCGAAGAGCTGCGCCACTGGTATGAATCCTGGTACGCCCCCAACAATGCCACCCTGGTCGTCGTGGGCGACGTCACCGTCGACGAGGTCAAGGACCTGGCACAGAAGTACTTCGGCAGCATCCCCAGGCGTGCCGTGCCGCCGGCCAAGTTGCCCCTGGAACTGGCCGAGCCCGGCCAGCGCCAGCTGACCCTGCACGTACGCACCCAACTACCCAGCCTGATCTACGGCTTCAATGTCCCCGGCCTGGCCACTGCCAAGGACCCGCGCACGGTGCACGCCCTGCGCCTGATCTCGGCGCTGCTCGACGGCGGCTACAGCGCCCGCATGCCGGCGCGCCTGGAGCGTGGTCAGGAGCTGGTGGCCGGTGCTTCGTCCAGCTACAACGCCTTCACCCGCGGCGACAGCCTTTTCCTGATTTCGGCCACACCGAACGTACAGAAGCACAAATCCCTGGCGGACGTGGAAAAGGGCATCTGGCAACTGCTGGATGAGCTCAAGAACTCCCCACCCAGCGCCGAGGAAGTCGAGCGCGTGCGCGCCCAGGTCATTGCCGGCCTGGTCTATGACCGTGACTCCATCAGCAGCCAGGCCACCACCATTGGCCAGCTGGAAACCGTCGGTCTGTCCTGGAAGCTGATCGACAGCGAACTGGACGAGCTCAAACGCGTTACCCCGCAGGACATCCAGAACGCTGCGCGCACCTACTTCACCCGCGAACGCCTGAGCGTTGCCCATGTACTGCCCGAGGAGTCCGCTCATGAGTGACCGCCGCTCATCCTACCCGACCCTGCTGGCCAGCGGCATCCGTGCCCTCGCGCTGGCGGCCGTGCTGGCCGGACCGGCCATGGCTGACAACGTCACCAAGGCCGAAGGCAATGCCGCACGCCCGGCCAACACCTTGCAGTCGCTGGCCGAGCTGGATGGCAAGGCACCCAGCCGGCGTCAGTTGAACATTCAGCACTGGAACACCGCGGAAGGCGCCCGAGTGCTGTTCGTCGAGGCCCGCGAGCTGCCCATGTTCGACCTGCGCGTCACCTTCGCTGCTGGTAGCAGCCAGGATGGCGGCGTGCCAGGCCTGGCGGCCCTGACCAACGCCATGCTCAACGAAGGCGTGGCCGGCAAGGACGTGACCGCCATCGCCGAAGGTTTCGAGGGCTTGGGTGCAGACTTTGGCAACGGCTCCTACCGCGACATGGCCATAGCCTCGCTGCGCAGCCTCAGCGCCAAGGACAAGCGTGAACCGGCGCTGAAGCTGTTTACCGAAGTGGCTGGCAAACCGACCTTCCCGGAAGAGGCCCTCAAGCGCATCAAGAACCAGATGTTGGCCGGCTTCGAATACGACAAGCAGAACCCCGGCAAGATCGCTGGCAAGGCCCTGTTCGCCGAGCTTTACGGTGACCACCCCTACGCCCACCCGAGCGACGGCACCGCCGACAGCATCAACCGCATCACCCTGGCACAGCTGCGCGCCTTCCATGCCAAGGCCTACACCGGCGGCAACGCGGTCATCGCGCTGGTCGGCGACCTCAGCCGCGCCGAAGCCGAAGCCATTGCCGCCCAGGTGTCCGCCGGACTGCCCAAGGGCCCGGCGCTGAGCGCCCCGGCCCAGCCCACTGAAGCCAGGGCAGGCCTGACTCACATCGACTTCCCGTCCAAGCAGACCCATCTGATGCTGGCCGAGCTCGGTATCGACCGCCAGGACCCGGACTGGCCAGCCCTCTCACTTGGCAATCAGATTCTCGGTGGTGGTGCTTTCGGCACCCGGCTGATGACCGAAGTACGAGAAAAGCGCGGCCTGACCTACGGCGTATATTCGGCGTTCAGCCCAATGCAGGTACGCGGCCCGTTCATGATCAATTTGCAGACACGCGCCGAACTCAGCGAAGGCACGCTCAAGCTGGTACAGGACCTTCTCGCCGACTACCTCAAGGCCGGTCCCACCCAGCAGGAACTGGACGATGCCAAACGCGAACTGGCCGGCAGCTTCCCGCTGTCCAATGCCAGCAATGCCAACATCGTCGGTCAGTTGGGCGCCATTGGCTTCTACAACCTGCCGCTCACCTGGCTGGAGGACTTCATGCAACAGTCCCAGGCGCTCACCGTCGAGCAGGTCAAGGCGGCCATGAACAAACACCTGTCAGCCGATAAACTGGTGATCGTCACCGTAGGCCCGAAAGTGCCACAAAAACCGCTGCCAGCACCTACCGACAAACCCTCCGAGCAATCGCTCGGGGTACCGGAGCACTAATGCCTAGATCCACCCCTCCCGCCCGCCCGCAACCGGGCCAGAGCAAGGGCCAGGGCCACCTGCGCATCATCGCCGGCGAATGGCGCAGTCGCCGCCTGGCAGTACCGGATGGCGAAGGCCTGCGGCCAACGCCCGACCGCGTGCGCGAAACCCTGTTCAACTGGCTGGCCCCTTACATCGAAGGCGCCCGCGTGCTGGACGCTTTCACCGGCAGCGGCGCCCTGGTACTTGAAGCACTGTCCCGCGGGGCCGAAGACGCCGTGGCGCTGGACAGCAACCCGGTGGCTATCGCCAACCTGAAAAACAACCTCGAAATCCTGCGCTGCCCACGCGGGCAAATCCTGCAGACCGATGCGCTGCGCTACCTGCAAGGCCCGGCCAAGCAGCAGTTCGACGTGGTCTTCCTCGACCCGCCGTTCCACCAGGACCTGTTGGCCAACACCTGCAACCTGCTGGAGCAGAACCAGTGGCTGCACGAACAAGCGTGGGTCTACACCGAAAGCGAAACCGCGCCGTCGACCCTGCAACTGCCTGGCAACTGGCGCCTGCACCGTGAAAAGAAAACCGGCCAGGTGTACTACGCGCTCTGGCAACGGGGCTGACCGAAAAGCCGCAGGTTGGCTAATTAGATACCGCCATCCCGCCTGCGTTGTCATTGAAGCTGCTCCTTCGTTCTTGCAGGAGCACTTCAACCATGACCGATCGCCCCTCCCCACCCACGCTACCAAGCGCGGTGCAATCCCTCCTCCTCGACAATGGCTTGCGCATCTACTTGCGCGAAGATCATCGCGCCCCGCTGGTCAGCGTGCAGCTTTGGTATCACGTCGGGTCCAGTTATGAACCGCAGGGCCACAGCGGTCTGTCCCACGCACTGGAGCATTTGCTGTTCGAAGGCAGCAGCAAACTGGCGCCGGGCGAGTATTCGACGCTCATGACCCGCCTGGGCGGTGAGCCAAATGCATTCACGGGCTCGGACGCCACTGTTTTTCCACTCACATTGCCGGCCAGCCGCGTGGAAATCGCCCTGGAGGCCATGGCCGATGTCATGGCCAGCGCCACCCTGAGCGATACGCCATTTGCCAGGGAGCTGGCGGTGGTCATGGCCGAGCGGCGTGCGAATGTCGAGAACAGCCCGCTGGCACTTGCGCTGGAGCATCACCACTTGCTGACCTACGGCGACGCCGGTTATGGCACGCCTGTGATCGGCCACAAAGTCGATCTTGAGCACTTAACTCCGGCGGCGGCACAAACCTGGTATCGGACCTGGTACCACCCCAACAACGCCACACTCGCGGTCGCCGGCGACATAACCTTGCCGCAGCTGCAAACACTCGTTACCCGGCATTTTGCTGGCATACCCGCCCATCGCCTTCCCCCGCGCCAGGTACCAATGGGCCTTCCAAACCCAGGCATGCGCCAGCAGACCCTGCGCCTGCCAGGCCTGTATACCGGCGCGGTGCTCGGCTTCAACCTGCCCAGCCAATGCACCGCTGGGTCGGATGCACAAGCCTATGCGCTGCGGTTACTGCCCGAAATCCTTGCTGATGGCCACGCCAGCAGGCTGAAACGGCTGCTGGCGGTGGAAGAGCCGCTCCTCCAGGGCCTGCGAGCGACCTATGAGCCCTGGCAACGCGGCGACAGCATGCTTGCCCTTTACGCATTTTGCAGCCCGCACGTCACCCCGGAGGCCGCAGCCGAGCGATTGATGCTCGAGATCGGTGCATTTCGCCAGGCGGCACCCACCAGGCAAGACCTTGAGCGCGCCAAGGCACGCCTGCTGGCCCGGCAACAGTTCGAAAGGGATGACATCGACAAACAGGCGCGTGCCATCGGCAAACAGGCGGCTTGCGGGCTAGACCCGGTTGCCCTGGATGACGAGCGACAAGCCATAGAGGCCGTGACGGCCGAGCAGGTGGGCCAGGCAGCCTATGACTTCCTGACCGAATCCCGAGCCGCCATGACTTTCATGCACGCCAAGGAGAACGCTCATGCGTGACACCATTTCGATTGCGCCACAACCAACCGTAGCCAGCAGCGTCGGCAGCAGCTTGCTGTCCACCCAAGGGCTTGATCTGGACCTGTTCGAAACCCTGCACGTACCGGTCCAGACCTGGACCACGATGGCCGGCACAGGCGTGAAGTTCATCGAGGCACGCGGACTGCCAATCGTCGACGTGGTACTGCGGTTCAAGGCTGGCACCAGCCAGGACACCGACCAGTCCGGCTTGGCAGCCCTGACGTTCTACATGCTTGACGAAGGCAGCCAGCAGCATACGGCGAGCCAACATGCAGAGCATCTGGAATGCCTGGGCGCGATCACGGAAAAAAACATAGGCCTGGAGCATGCGACGCTCAGTTTGCGCAGTCTTGGCAACGAGAAAATACTCGATGCGGCCCTGGAGCTGTTCATCGACCTCGCTGCAAATCCTGCTTTTCCGCCACTTGCACTGGACAACATAAAACCGCAGCTACAACGCCTTAACGCATCGCGAGAACGGCAGCCTGGCGTCAAGGCGCGCACAGAAGCATTCCGTTATTTGTTCAACGGCCACCCTTATGGCAATTATCTGGGAAGCTCCCGACAGGGAATGGAATCTGTAACTGTCGACGACCTGCGCAAGTTCCATAAACGCGCCTATGCGGCCAGCAACCTTGAAATAGTCATGGTGGGTGACCTTTCCTTGAGCACAGCCCAAGCGATCGCTCAACGGATCAGCCAGGCCCTGCCGCAGGGCTGGACAGCTGCTGAACTGCCTGCCGTACCCACGGTCACCAGCGCAACGATCAACATCCAACAACCTGGTGCAAGCGTTGCCACGCTGCTTGCACTGCCCATGAATGTGCCTGCCAACGACCCAGAGTTTCTTCCCCTGATACTGGCCAGCGAAGTACTTGCAGGAAGCCTGGAGTCCCGCTTGATGATGGAATTACGCCAACGTCGCGGCCTTACCTACGGCATCCACAGCATGGTAAAGCCCTTGAGTGCGGGTGGGTTGTTCGCCGTTGAATGGGAAATCGCCCCCCGATACCTCCAGGGCTCGCAAGCGTTGGTAGAGGCCCTGCTGCGCGAATTCATCGACAAAGGGCCAACCGAAGCGGAATTGCAGCTCGCCCGCAAGCAGCTGGCCGGGCAACTGCTGCGTGCCGTTGCACAAAACCGGAGCCTGGCAGCATTGCTCACCCGGGTCACCCATCAACGCCAGCCCGCCGATCATCTGAACACCTACATCGAGCGCATCAGTGCAACCTCTGCGGCAGATGTCCGCTCGGTCATGCAACGCCGGCTGGACCTCGACCACAAGGTATTGGTCAGTGTCGGCCCTGCGGCCGAGCAGCAGCCGCTGCCGCCTACCGACCAATAGCGCAGGTACAGTGGCGCTATTTCATGGCACTCTAGGCAGGCACACCACGAGTCGCCCAGCATGCCCAGTTCGAGCGCCACATTCCGCCCAGCCATCGGTCTGTCCAACCCTCACCTGCAAACCCTGTGGGGGCCACTGTGGCGCAAGCTGCCCGACCTGCCACGCAGCCGCGAGCGGCTGTGGCTGGCCGATGGCGATTTCATCGACCTGGACTGGCACGGCCCGCACCATGCACATACTCCTCTGGTACTGGTGCTGCACGGGTTGACCGGCTCATCCCACTCGCCTTACGTCAAAGGCTTGCAGCAAGCGCTGCAGGCCTGCGGCTGGGCCAGCGTGGCGGCGAACTGGCGCGGTTGTTCGGGCGAACCCAACCTGCTCCCGCGCAGCTACCATTCCGGTGCCAGCGAAGACCTGGCAGAAATTGTCAGCCACCTGCGCGCCCAGCGCCCGCTGGCACCGCTGTATGCGGTGGGCTATTCGCTGGGCGGCAATGTGCTACTCAAGTACCTGGGCGAAAGCGGCGTCGCCAGCCAGCTGGAAGCCGCAGTGGCGGTGTCGGTGCCATTTCGTCTTGACCATTGTGCCGACCGTATCGGCCAAGGTTTCTCCAAGGTGTACCAGGCGCATTTCATGCGCGAGATGCTGGCGTACGTGAAACTCAAGCAGCGGCACTTTCACGACAATGGCCAGCATGAACGGCTGGCGACACTGCAACGGCTGGGGCCGCTGGACAAGTTGCGCACATTCTGGGACTTCGATGGCAAGGTCACCGCCCCACTGAACGGCTTTCGCGACGCGAACGACTACTATCGCCGCTCATCGAGCCACTTCTTCCTGGGCGGCAACCGCACGCCGACACTCATCATCCATTCAAGCGATGATCCATTCGTTTCAGACCACAGCCTGCCCACGGCACGTGAGCTGGCACCACAGACCCGTTTCGAACTGCATGACCGGGGTGGCCATGTGGGTTTTGTCGATGGCAGCTTGCGCAACCCGGCATATTACCTGGAGCGGCGGATTCCGCAGTGGCTGTTGCAAGGCCAGTAAAGCGGTAACGGCCTCAACGTCGGCAAGCCGGCGATGAGGCCAGGCCTGCCTATTCACCGGTCGCTACGCCACGCGCCGGGTCGTTGATCCATTCACTCCAGGACCCGGCATACAGTTTGCCAAGCGGATACCCCGCCAGCGCCAGCGCAAACAGGTTATGGCAAGCAGTCACCCCAGATCCGCAATACGAAACCAACTGCTCCGGCGCGCGCCCTGCCAGCTTCTCGGCAAAGCGCTGCCTGAGCTGCTCAGCCGGCAGGAAGCACCCGTCAGCCCCCAGATTGTCGGTGAACGCTGCGCACTGGGCGCCAGGGATATGCCCCGCCACCGGGTCGATCGGCTCCACTTCCCCGCGAAACCGCGGCAATGCACGCGCGTCGAGCAAAGTCATGTCATCTGCACCCAAACGCTTGGCCAGATGCCCGGCGTCGATCAGCAGCTTGGCGTCCGGCTCACCTGCGAACGTGCCTTCCCGCTTGGCTGGCGGGTCGAGGCTCAGCGGCAGGTGAGCCGCATGCCAGGCCTTCAGCCCCCCGTCGAGGATCGCCACACCGCTGCGCTTGCCCAGCCAGGCCAGCAACCACCACGCTCGGGCGGCAAAGGCGCCAGGGCCGTCGTCGTACAGCACCACCTCGCTGTCATTGTCCACGCCCCACTCGCGCAGGCGCTCGACAAGCCGCTGCGCATCCGGCAACGGGTGGCGCCCGGTGCGGCCTTTGCTCATCGGCCCGCTCAGGTCACGCTCCAGGTCGGCAAAGTGCGCCCCGGCAATATGCCCCTGGGCGTAGCTGCGTTGGCCATAGTCCACATCCTCCAGAGCAAAGCGGCAGTCGAGTATCACCAACTTGGCCGAACCCAGACGCTCGGCCAACTGCTGCGGGGTGATCAATTGCGCAAGGGGCATGACAATCTCCTGATCGATGGCACTAGGGCCCCGGGTTACTTCGCCAGGGCCTGGTTGAACGGTACATGGAATTCCTGACACAGGGCGTCCACGGCGCTGCGGGCATTCTCGGTGACAAAGCCAAGCTCCAGCACCAGCACCTGATAGACGCCGCGCTTGAAGGCTTCTTCGCCCAGATGCGCGGAATGCTCCCGCGTGGTACTAAGAAAACGCACCCAGGACGTCAGCACGATCCAGGCGTTGATGGTCAGCGATTCGATCTGCGCCGGCACCATGGCCAGAATCCCCGCCTCGACGAAGCCGCGGTAGATGGCCTGGCCCTGGCGCAAGCAGCGCTCGGAAAAGCGCCGGTAACGGGCCGCCAGCTCCGGGTCACTGTCGAGCAGATGCTCCAGGTCCCGGTGCAGGAAGCGGTAGTTCCACATTGCTGCCAGCAGGGCCTTGAGGTAGAAGCGCTTGTCCTCCACGGTCGCCGGGCGGCCTTGCGGCGGGCGCAGGAAGCTGTCCACCAGGTCTTCGTACTGGCTGAACAACAGGGCTATGATCGCCTGCTTGTTGGGGAAGTGGTAATACAGGTTGCCGGGTGAGATTTCCATGTGCGCGGCAATGTGATTGGTACTGACGCTGCGTTCACCCTGCTGGTTGAACAGCTCAAGGCTGTTCTGCACGATGCGCTCTCGGGTGTTCATGCGCGGCGCCATGCTCGGCTCCCAGTCTGCGGGCTTCATCAAAAGGTCATCTTACGGCGTATTGGCGGTGGAATACACCGCATGAGTGCGCGGAAAAAGTCGCACCATCGCCTGGATTAGAGTATAGGCTCTAAGGATTTCCCGCCCGGACTCGCCACTGCCATGAACTCGCCTAGTGCCCTGCCTATTGTGCAATCCGACACCGACCTGGCGGCGATGTTCGCTGTTCAGCGCCGGGCCTTTTCCGGCAACCCGTTGCCACCTGCGGCGCAGCGGCGGCAATGGCTGAAAAGCCTGCGCGAGGCCTTGCTGGCCGGCCAGGCGGAGCTGATCGAAGCCATCGGCCAGGACTTTGAAGGGCGCAGCGCCAACGAGACCCTGCTGGCCGAACTGCTGCCCTCGGTGCAGGGCCTGCGCCACGCCGAAAAGCACCTGCAACGCTGGATGCGCGCCAGCCGACGCCGCGTCAGCCTGGCCTTTCAGCCAGCCAGCGCGCAGGTGCGTTATCAACCCTTGGGCGTGGTCGGCATCATCGTGCCGTGGAACTACCCGTTGTTCCTGGCCATCGGCCCGCTGACCTGCGCCCTGGCTGCTGGCAACCGGGTCATGCTCAAGCTCAGCGAAGCCACACCGGCTTGCGGTCGAGCGCTGAAACAGCTGCTGGAGCGCGTATTCCCCACCGACCTGGTCAGCGTTGTGCTTGGCGAAGTCGAGGTGGGCAAGGCCTTCGCCCGCCTGCCTTTCGACCACCTGCTGTTCACCGGTGCTACCAGCGTCGGGCGTCAGGTGATGCTGGCTGCGGCACACAACCTGACCCCGGTCACCCTGGAACTGGGTGGCAAGTCGCCGGCAATTGTCTCGGCCGACGTACCGCTGGACAGTGCCGCCGAACGCATCGCTTTCGGCAAGACCCTGAATGCTGGCCAGACCTGCGTCGCACCCGACTACGTGCTGGTGCCGCGCAAGCGGCTGCAGGCCTTCAGCGACGCCTACCAGCGTGCCGTACGCCAGCTGTACCCGCGCATCGCAGACAACCCCGACTATACCGCCATCATCAACCCGTACCAGCTGCAGCGCTTGCAGCGCCTGCTGGATGACGCCCGTGCCAAGGGCGCGCAGGTGCTGGATATCTACCCCGATGAAACCCGCCAGGGTCGGCGACTGCCGCCGCACCTGTTGCTCGACGTGCACGACGACATGCAAGTGATGCAGGACGAGATCTTCGGCCCGCTGCTGCCGCTGGTGCCCTACGACAGTCTCGAACAGGCGCTGGCCTACATCAACCAACGACCACGCCCGCTGGCGCTGTATTACTTCGGCTATGACCGCGCCGGCCAGGAGCAGGTGCTGCGTCACACCCATTCCGGCGGCGTGTGCCTGAACGACACCCTGCTTCAGGTGGCCCAGGACGACCTGCCATTCGGCGGCATCGGCCCTTCGGGTATGGGCCACTACCATGGCCATGACGGGTTCCTCACCTTCAGCAAGGCCAAGGCGGTATTGGCCAAGCAACGTTTCAATGCTGCGCGGCTGATCTACCCGCCTTATGGCAAAGCCCTGCAGCGCCTGGTGTTCAGGCTGTTCATCGGCTGAGGGCCAACCCATGCACCGCCGCGAACTGTTGCGTTTCAGCCTTGGCGCCAGCCTGATGCTGGCCGGTACCAGCCTGGTCGGTTGCCGCGCACAAACAGCCGCGACCGGTTACCAAGCATTGCGCGACGATGACCTGCCGCTACTGAGTGCGCTGATCCCGGTGGTACTGGCCGACACACAGGCCACCGAACCATTGGTGCTGCACAGCCTTGACGACAAGCTGGCGGCGCTGTCGCCTGAGATGCTCAAGCTCACCCGGCAATTGTTCGACGCGCTCAGCCTGCCGCTCACCCGCGGCCCGCTGACGGGTGTCTGGGGCGCCTGGGAACAAGCCAGCCCCGCGCAAGTCAGGGGATTCCTGCAGCGTTGGCAGCACAGCTCACTGAACCTGCTGCGCATGGGGCACGCCTCACTACTGCAGTTGCTGCAAATGGCCTGGTACGAACGCCCTGAATCCTGGGCCGCGTGCGGCTACCCAGGGCCACCGAAGATCTGAAAAACAACAAGAGCAGCGCAAATGCCTGTACCCGACCCGTTTCGCCAAGGCCTGGAGGGTGGCTGGATCATCCATGACGCCTCGCGCCTGGAGCAGGACCTTACCCTGGAAGCCGACGTTGCCGTGATTGGCAGCGGTGCCGGTGGCGCAACCAGTGCACAGATGCTCAGCGCCGCCGGCTTCAAGGTGCTGTTGATCGAAGAAGGCCCGTTGAAGACCAGCAGCGATTTCCACCTGCTGGAAAACGAAGCCTACGCCAGTTTGTACCAGGAAGGCCTGGGCCGCATGAGCAAGGATGGCGCCATCACCATTCTGCAGGGCCGCGCCGTGGGTGGCACAACGCTGGTCAATTGGACCTCGAGTTTTCGCACCCCTCCCGAGACCCTGGCGCACTGGGCCTCGGCCCACAACGTGAGCGGCCTGGACGAAACGCAGATGCGCCCCTGGTTCGAACGCATCGAACAGGAGCTGGGCATCAGCCCCTGGGGACTGCCGCCGAACGCCAACAACGACGTGCTGCGCCGTGGCTGCGAGCAGCTGGGCTACCGCTGGGCGGTGATTCCGCGCAACGTGCGCGGCTGCTGGAACCTGGGCTATTGCGGCATGGGCTGCCCTGTGAATGCCAAGCAATCAATGCTCGTGACCCGCATACCCGCCACTCTCGAGCAAGGCGGCGAGTTACTCTATCTGGCCCGCGCCGAGCGCTTCGAGCACAACGGCGAACGCATCCATGGCCTGACCTGCCAGGCTTTGGACAGCCAGGGCATACACCCTTCAGGCCGCCAGATCCGCATTCGCGCGCGCCACTATGCTCTGGCCGGGGGCGGTATCAACAGCCCGGCGCTACTGCTGCGGTCCGCCGCGCCCGACCCGCACGGCCGCCTGGGCAAGCGCACCTTCCTGCACCTGGTGAACTTCAGCGCAGCGCGCTTCAACGAGCGTATCGACCCTTACTACGGTGCCCCGCAATCCATCTACAGCGACCACTTCCAATGGCAAGGCGGCGTCGACGGCCCGATTGGCTACAAGCTGGAGGTACCGCCGTTGCACCCGGCCCTGGCCAGCACCCTGCTGGGTGGGTATGGCGAGGACAATGCCCGGCGCATGGCCGAGCTACCACATACCCACGTAATGCTGGCGCTGCTGCGCGACGGCTTTCACCCGCAAAGCCAGGGTGGGACGGTGGAGCTGCGCGGTGATGGCTCACCTGTGCTCGACTATCCGCTCACCGGCTACCTGTATGACGGCTTGCGCCGCGCCTATCGCAGCATGACGCAAATCCAGTTCGCCGCCGGCGCCATCCAGGTAACCCCCGTGCACAGCGATGCCAGTGCCGCGTCCAGCCTGCAACAGGCCTTGGCCATGATCGACAGCTTGCGCCTGGAGCCGTTCCGCATGCGTTTGGGCAGCGCCCACGTAATGGGCGGTTGTGCCCTGGGGAACGACCCGCGCCAGGCGGTATGCGACAGCCTGGGCCGCCATCACCAGCTGGAAAACCTGTCGATACACGACGGTTCACTGTTCCCCACCAGCATCGGCGCCAACCCGCAATTGTCGGTGTATGCCATCAGCGCCATGCTCAGCGAGGCGCTGATTGCCCGCCTGACACACAGCGCATGACAACGATCGCGGCCCCTGTCTATAGTGCCATCAGCTGGCCGCATGACTTGGCCGGGCGCAGTCGCTGCGCTACCATCCGACTCCCCAACGCACTCCAGCCAGGATGACGCGATGAACCGAGTGTTGTACCCGGGTACTTTCGACCCCATTACCAAAGGCCATGGCGATCTGGTCGAACGCGCCTCGCGGCTGTTCGACCACGTGATCATCGCCGTGGCGGCCAGCCCCAAGAAGAACCCGCTGTTCCCGCTGGAACAACGGGTGGAGCTCGCCCGTGAGGTCACCAAGCACCTGCCCAATGTCGAAGTCATCGGCTTCTCCTCGCTGCTGGCGCACTTCGCCAAGGAACAGGGCGCGAACGTGTTCCTGCGTGGCCTGCGGGCGGTATCCGACTTCGAGTACGAGTTCCAGTTGGCGAACATGAACCGGCAATTGGCGCCCGATGTCGAGAGCCTGTTCCTCACGCCTTCGGAGCGTTATTCGTTCATTTCCTCGACTTTGGTCCGGGAAATCGCCGCACTGGGGGGTGATATCAGCAAATTCGTCCATCCTGCGGTGGCCGAAGCGCTGACCGAACGCTTCAGGAAGTAAGCCAGACAGCTGATTGTCGCGCCCGCGTGCACTGCGGGCGCGAATGCGGCACAATTGTGCCCACTGCGTTGAACATGCCCGGGCGCAGAGCCCCGGCCGGAGTCCCCATGTCCCTGATCATCACCGACGATTGCATCAACTGCGACGTCTGCGAACCCGAGTGCCCGAACGAGGCCATCTCCCAAGGCGAAGAGATCTACGTGATCGACCCGAACCTGTGCACCCAGTGCGTGGGCCATTACGACGAGCCGCAATGCCAGCAGGTTTGCCCTGTCGACTGCATCCCGCTGGATGAGGCGCACCCGGAAACCGAAGAACAGCTGATGGCCAAGTATCGCCGGATCACCGGCAAGGCCTGAATCTGCAGGCCTGCGCGGTACCTGCAGGAGCGCAGCGCCTCAGCGTTGGCAGCGCGGGCAATACACGCTGGCCCGCTGCCCCAGCTTGACCTCGCGCAATTGCGTGCCGCACACCTTGCACGGCTGCCCGCCCCGCCCATACACGAACAATTCCTGCTGGAAGTACCCCGGCTGGCCATCGCCGCCGATGAAGTCGCGCAGGGTCGTGCCGCCCTGCTCGATTGCCGCCGCCAGCACCCGCTTGATCTCTATCGTCAGCTTCAGGTAACGCGCCCGTGAAATCCCGCCGGCCGCGCGGCGTGGGTCGATTCCGGCGGCAAACAGCGCCTCGGTGGCGTAGATGTTGCCCACCCCCACCACCACTGCGTTGTCCATGATGAACGGCTTGACCGCCATCGAACGCCCACGGGACAACTGGAACAACCGCTCGCCGTCGAACAGGTCGGTCAGTGGCTCCGGCCCCAGGCGCAGCAGCAGCTCGTGGTTCAACGGGTCCTGGCTCCACAGCATCGCGCCAAAGCGGCGCGGGTCGGTATAGCGCAGCATCAGCCCCGACTCCAGTTCGATGTCGACGTGCTCGTGCTTGGCCGCCGGCAAACCCAGCTCGACCAGGCGCAGGTTGCCCGACATGCCCAGGTGGCTGATCAGCGTACCGACCTCGGCATTGATCAGCAGGTATTTGGCGCGCCGCTCGACACTGACGATGCACTGCCCTGACAGGCGCACGTCCAGGTCTTCGGGAACCGGCCAGCGCAGGCGCCGGTCACGCACCACCACCCGGCTGACCCGCTGGCCTACCAGGTGCGGCGCGATACCGCGCCGGGTGGTTTCTACTTCGGGTAATTCCGGCATGTGTCAGTGCCCGCCCAACTCGCGAATGTTCTGCTTGAGGTTTTCGAAATCGTATTCCGACAAGCCGATGTAATCGAGCACCAGCGGGCCGACCACGCGCCATTCATGGTCCAGCGACTGGTTGCCCAGTACCCGGTAGGAGGCACAGATGTGCTCGGCCATTTTCAGTACCGCCAGCAGGTTCTTCAGTTGGCTCTGGGTATTGCGCGAGCTTTCGTCGCGGAATACCGCCAAGGCATTGTGATGGTTGGCGATGGCCGCGCTGAGGTGCTCGGGCAGGCGCCAGGACTTGGCGGTGAAATAGCCGACCACCGCATGGTTGGTGTTGAAGGCCCGGTTTTCGGTGTCGACGATCCGGGTTTCTCCGTCGGCCGTGGCATAGGCCTGCTCCAGCACTTCCATGTAGTCGGGGAAGCGCTTGAGCATCAGCGGCACGCCACAGTCATGGAACAGGCCGAGGGTGTAGGCCTCGTCCGCCGGCTGGATGCCGGTGCGCTTGGCCAGGGTCAGGCAGGTCATCGCCACATCCTGGGCGGTATCCCAGAAGCGGTTGAGGGTGACGATGGTCTCGTCGCTCATTTCGCCCTTGATCGACTGGGCGTTGATCAGGTTGATGATCGAACGGCTACCTAGCAGGTTCACCGCGCGCTGGATCGAACCGATCTTGTTGGAAAGGCCGAAGTGCGGGGAGTTGACCAGCTTGAGCAAGGCGCCGGAAAGCCCCGGGTCCTGGGCAATCAGCTTGGCGATGGTTTCCAGATCAGGGTCTGGCATGTACTGCTCGAACTGCAGATCGACCATGATTTGCGGTTGCGGCGGGATGGTGATGCCTTGCAAGGCTTGCTGAATCTGTTCGGCGCTGAGTTCCTGGGACATATGTGCACACTCGTTCGGGACGAGCGATTCTAACCCCCTGGACCGGCAAGGGACCAACCACTGAATCGTAACGCCGGAACTTTCCTTGAGCGCCACGGGCCTCTTTTTTCACATCCATCGAAAAAGGAGCAATGACCATGAGTGCGGAACTGAACGGCAAGCGCGTAGCCTTTCTGGTCACCGACGGCTTCGAGCAGGTGGAGCTGACCGGCCCCCGCGAAGCGCTTGAACAGAGCGGCGCGGTGGTGGATATCCTCAGCGACAAGGAGGGCACGGTACGCGGTTGGAACCATGACCAGCCGGCGGATGAGTTCGCCGTGGATGCCACTTTCGAAGGTGCCCACCTGGACCTCTACGATGCGCTGGTGCTCCCTGGCGGCGTGCAAAACTCCGACACGATTCGACTCATACCTGCGGCGCAGAAACTGGTGAAAAGCCACGACGCGGCCGGCAAGCCGCTGGCCGTGATCTGCCACGGTGGCTGGTTGCTGGTGTCATGCGGGCTGGTCAAGGGCAAACGGATGACCAGCTACAAGACCCTGCAGGACGACATTCGCAACGCCGGCGGGGAGTGGGTGGATGAAGAGGTGGTGGTCGATGGCAAGCTGATCAGCAGCCGCCAGCCCGATGACATTCCGGCGTTCAGCCAGCAGTTGATCAAGGCACTCGCGGCCTGATTGTCTCTACCGGCCCGATCACCGACAAGCCGGTGATCGGGCCGGCAGCTTGTCGAGCCTGACACCGATAGGTAGGCAGACAGGCTATAATCCCGCTCTTTTTTCCCGGAGCGACGTCATGTCCCTGCCCAGCCTTCGCCTCAAAGCCAATGCCGATCGCCGCCTGCGCGCCGGCCACCTGTGGGTCTACAGTAACGAAGTCGATGTCACCGCGACCCCATTGCAGGGCTTTCAGGCCGGCCAGCAGGCCATACTCGAGGCGGCCAACGGCAAGCCGCTGGGCATCGTGGCACTGAGCCCGAACAACCTGATCTGTGCCCGCCTGCTGTCGCGCGATGCCAAACTGCCGCTGGACAAGTCGCTGCTGGTGCACCGCCTGAACGTGGCCCTGTCACTGCGCCAGCGCCTGTTCGAGCAACCCTGCTACCGCCTGGTCTACGGTGATTCCGACCTGCTGCCAGGCCTGGTGGTAGATCGCTTCTTCGACATTCTCGTGGTGCAACTGGCTTCGGCCACCATGGAAGCGCACAAGGATGACGTGATTGCGGCGCTGGTCCAGGTGCTCAAGCCCAGCGGCATCCTGTTCAAGAACGACTCCTCGGCGCGCGACGCCGAAGGCCTGCAGCGCTATGTCGAGACGGTCTATGGTGAAGTCCCGGATTGGGTGCCGCTGGAAGAGAACGGCGTCAGGTTCGAAGCCCCGGTGCGTGACGGCCAGAAGACCGGCTGGTTCTACGACCACCGCATGAACCGTGCCCGCCTGGCACCGTACGTGAAAGGCAAGCGTGTGCTCGACCTGTTCAGCTACATCGGTGGCTGGGGCGTGCAGGCGGGTGCCTTTGGCGCCAGCGAAGTGTTCTGCGTCGATGCCTCGGGCTTTGCCCTGGATGGCGTGGAGCGCAACGCCGCGCTGAACGGCATCAGCGAGAAGCTGACCTGCATCGAAGGCGACGTTTTCGAGGCCCTGCGCGAGCTCAAGGCCGCCGAAGAGCGCTTCGACGTGATCATTGCCGACCCACCCGCGTTCATCAAGCGCAAGAAAGACCTGAAAAACGGTGAAGCGGCCTATCGCCGCCTGAACGAGCAGGCCATGCGCATGCTGACCAAGGACGGTATTCTGGTCAGCGCCTCGTGCTCGATGCACCTGCCTGAAGACGACCTGCACAACATCCTGCTGACCAGCGCCCGCCACCTCGACCGCAACATGCAGTTGCTCGAACGCGGCGGCCAGGGCCCGGACCACCCGGTGCACCCGGCCATCGCCGAAACCCGCTACATCAAGAGCATCACCTGCCGGTTACTGCCCAACAGCTAAGCGCTGGCAACCGGGGGCCTTCATGCCCCCGGTTCGCTTCAGATGCCCAATACCTGCGTCGCAATTCCGAAATACACCAGCACGCCTGCGGCATCAGCAATCGATGTGATCAACGGGCCACTGGCCGTGGCCGGGTCCAGCTTGAAGCGGCTGAGCAGGAACGGCAGGCTCATACCGATCAGGCTGCCGACCAGCACGATCAACACCATGCTGCTGGCAACGATCAGGGCAATCTGCGGCCCCCCGCGTAGTACCCCAAGGGACGCTACGGCCACCGCCATGGTGCATCCAAGCAGCAGCGCCACCGCGAATTCCCGCCCCAGCATGCGCCACCAGTCACGCATGACCACTTCACCTGTGGCCAGGCCCCGCACCATCAATGTTGCAGACTGGGCACCGGCATTACCGCCGCTGTCCACCAGCAGTGGCAGAAAGAACACCAGAGCGATGTGGGCGGCGATGGTTTCCTCGAAGGCAGCAATGCCCGCCCCGGAAAAGAGGTTGCCGAACACCAGCAGAACCAGCCAGAACACGCGTTTGCGGTAAAGCAGACCAAGGGTCGCGTGTCGCAGATTGCCTATGTGATTGGTGATCGAGGCGCCCTTGTGGAAATCTTCGGTCGCCTCACGCCGTTGTGCCTCCAGGGCTGCCTGGGTGTTCAGATCGGAGGTATTTCTATCGAGCGATTGTTGCATGAGTTTCTCCAGGCGCCGACCCAGGCGCCCACAGACCTCAGCCCCTTGGACTCAAGCCTTCGGCAGCCCTGGCGACGGCGCGCTCAGTGCCAGATTTCAGGTTCGTGTGGAACCGGTAACTGGGAAGGTCCATTGAGTGTTTTCTCGCAAAGCCGCACATGCGGCGCCGGCATGATAAAAGCTCGGGAACTGCTGGTCAGCCCCATCAGCAGCGATTCAGAAAGGTCCTACAAGCAACCGACCAACAGGCCAAAGCCACCGCCTGGCCACATCGCCATTCCCTCACCGCCTCAGCGGTGTAGAATCGGCCTATTCATCGCCAGTCATCCCCGGCGGGTTTATGAGCTCTGGCCAGGCACGCGGCGATCCCGCGCAGTCCTCGGCCCCATCCGTGCCAGTGGCAACCGGCCTGCGGTACAAAGGACAAGAGAAGCTCACTCCCCTTTCTGTGACCTGATTAAGCCGCCAGGAGTGTTTCATGCCTGATTACCGTTCAAAGACTTCCACCCAAGGCCGCAACATGGCCGGCGCCCGTGCCCTGTGGCGCGCCACCGGGATGAAGGACGAAGACTTCAAGAAACCCATCATCGCCATCGCCAACTCGTTCACCCAGTTCGTCCCAGGCCACGTGCACCTGAAGGACCTGGGCCAGCTGGTCGCCCGCGAAATCGAACGCGCCGGTGGCGTGGCCAAGGAATTCAACACCATCGCGGTCGATGACGGCATCGCCATGGGCCACGACGGCATGCTGTACTCGCTGCCAAGCCGCGAGATCATCGCCGACGCCGTTGAATACATGGTCAACGCCCACTGCGCCGACGCCATCGTGTGCATCTCCAACTGCGACAAGATCACCCCCGGCATGCTGATGGCCGCACTGCGTCTGAACATCCCGGTGATCTTCGTATCCGGCGGCCCGATGGAAGCCGGCAAGACCAAGCTGGCCAACCATGGCCTGGACCTGGTCGACGCCATGGTCATCGCTGCAGACTCTTCGGCCTCCGACGAAAAGGTCGCCGAATACGAGCGCAGCGCCTGCCCGACCTGCGGCTCGTGCTCCGGGATGTTCACCGCCAACTCGATGAACTGCCTGACCGAAGCCCTGGGCCTGGCCCTGCCGGGCAACGGCTCGACCCTGGCCACCCACGCCGACCGCGAGCAACTGTTCCTCACTGCCGGCCGCACCATCGTCGAGCTGTGCAAGCGTTACTACGGCGACAACGACGAGTCGGTCCTGCCGCGCAACATCGCCAACTTCAAGGCGTTCGAGAACGCCATGATGCTCGACATCGCCATGGGCGGCTCGACCAACACCATCCTGCACCTGCTGGCCGCAGCCCAGGAGGCCGAGGTGGCGTTCGACCTGCGCGACATCGACCGCCTGTCGCGCAAAGTACCGCAGCTGTGCAAGGTGGCGCCGAACATCCAGAAATACCACATGGAAGACGTGCACCGCGCCGGCGGCATCTTCAGCATCCTCGGCTCGCTGGCCCGTGGCGGCCTGCTGCACACCGACCTGCCGACCGTGCACAGCCGCAGCATGGAAGAAGCCATCGCCAAGTGGGACATTACCCAGACCGATGACGAAGCCGTGCATACCTTCTTCAAGGCAGGCCCTGCCGGCATCCCGACCCAGACTGCATTCAGCCAGTCGACCCGCTGGCCGAGCCTGGACCTGGACCGCGCCGAAGGCTGCATCCGCAGCGTCGAGCACGCCTACTCGCAGGAAGGCGGCCTGGCCGTGCTGTACGGCAACATCGCGCTGGATGGTTGCGTGGTGAAGACCGCCGGCGTCGACGAATCGATCCTGGTGTTCGAAGGCACAGCGAAGATCTTCGAGAGCCAGGACAGCGCCGTGCGCGGCATCCTCGCTGACGAAGTGAAGGCCGGCGACATCGTGATCATCCGCTATGAAGGCCCGAAAGGCGGCCCGGGCATGCAAGAGATGCTGTACCCGACCTCGTACCTGAAGTCCAAAGGCCTGGGCAAGGCCTGCGCCTTGCTCACCGATGGCCGCTTCTCGGGCGGTACCTCGGGCCTGTCGATCGGCCACGCCTCGCCGGAAGCCGCGGCTGGCGGTGCCATCGGCCTGGTGCGCGACGGCGACAAGGTGCTGATCGATATCCCCAACCGTTCGATCAACCTGCAAGTCAGCGACGAAGAACTGGCCCAACGCCGCGTCGAGCAGGACAAGAAGGGCTGGAAGCCAGCCGAAGTGCGCCCACGCAAGGTGACCACTGCGCTGAAGGCCTATGCCCTGCTGGCAACCAGTGCCGACAAGGGTGCTGTGCGTAACAAGGCGATGCTGGAAGGGTTCTAAGGCCTGACAGAGAGAAAAAACCGGCGTCCTGGGCGCCGGTTTTTTTATGCCTGTGAGGTTCCTTCGCAGGTAAACCCACACAGGTGCGGCACAGCATCGGAAACCTGTGCAGTACCTGTGGGAGCGGGTTCACCCGCGAAGAGGCCGGAGCTGGCAGCGCAAGGCTTACTGAATCTGCTCCGGCGTCACGATCACCCAGTTCTTGTCCGCTGTAACCGGCAAGCCCTCCTTGGCCTGCGCTGCCGCATTCCTGGCAATCATCCCGTTGATCTGCTCCATGTACTTGGCTTTGCGGTTGATCCACAGGTGGATGCCGCCCTTGTCCACGTCCACGCCATGGAATTGCATGTAGCCGTCACTGGTTGGCGTATCACCGCCCACCAGTACCGGTTTCTTCCACTCATCGATATAGGTCAGGATGGCCGCGTGCTTGCCGGCCATCCAGGTGGCCGGAGTCCACAGGTATGGGGTCAGCTCCAGCCCGACGTTGGCCTTGGCATCGTAGTGCCCGGCAGTGATCTGCTTGCGAGCCGTGGTCAGTTGGCCGCTGGCCCGGTCCTTCAGCAGCAGGCTCACACCAATTACATTCTCTGGTTTCACGTTGTAGCCATACTTGGGGTCGGACGCGACCATCCGTACCAGCTCCTCGGAGGCAGCAGAAATCACGTAGACCTCGATACCGTTCTCCATCAGCTTGCTGTACAGCTCAGTCTGGCCCTTGAAGACCTTGGGCGGCTGCACTTCGATGGTCTTGACCTGGTCGCCTTCGTAGTAAGTGCTGGGGATCGGCTTGCCGGAGGCCATCATTTCATCCACCTGCACCTTCAGTTCCTGCAGGGTGAAGCCCGAGAACACCTGAGCTACCCACGGGTAGCAGACCATGTCGTCGACTTCACACAGCCGGTAGTAATAACTGAACAGGCTTTCCTTGTGGTCGGCGGTGTCCTTGAATGGCATCAGCTTCAACGAGGGGTCGAGCTTGTCGCGGCTCAGCAGGCCCTTGTTTTCCATGAATGGCAGCAAGGCCTCTTCAAGGTCGTAGCGGTAACTGGTGTTATCCATGTCGAACACCGCGTAATTACCCTTGTTGGCGTTGGCGGCGATCAGGGTATCGAGTTGCTTGGCAGCCTCGGCCGGCCAGTGCTTGAGCTCGGTGGCGAAGGTTTCGATACTGAACAGCAGGGACAGGGCGACAGCGACAGCCTTCGGAGCAGATTTCATCGACGAATCTCCTGAAATGACCCCGAAACGCTAGTGCAACGAGGGTGGCAGGCGGCCTTTCATAACGACCCTCATACAGCTGCAAACGCCGCGTTCATTGCAATGCGCGACATAGCGTTATTCCATAAACGACTATGCACATTCCATATGTGTATAAATTCGTTTGTTTTCAGGCTGTTAGCATTTCCGTTCGCAATCGCTCACAGAGGCGATGCCTCTTTTGCCTTTTTTCCGCTGGAGCTTCAATGAACCTGCCGCTGTCCCTTAATCTGCTGGCATTCCTGGCCTTGTTGCTGGGCCTGGCACAAACCCGCCGCACCCACTGGAGCCTGGCCAGGAAGGTACTGCTGGGCCTGGTGCTGGGTGTGGTCTTCGGGCTGGCCCTGCACACCCTGTATGGCGCAGGCCACCCGGTGCTCAAGGCCACCATCGGCTGGCTCGACCTGGTCGGCAACGGCTATGTCGGCCTGTTGCAGATGATCGTCATGCCGCTGATTTTCGCCTCGATCCTCAGCGCTGTAGCGCGCCTGCACAATGCCTCGTCGCTGGGCCGCATCAGCGTGCTGAGCATTGGCACCCTGCTGCTGACTACCGCCATCGCTGCATTGATCGGCATCGTCCTGACCAACCTGTTCGGCCTCAGCGCCGAAGGCCTGGTGGCTGGCGCCCAGGAAAGCGCACGCATGCAGGTAATCCACAGCGACTATGCCGGCAAGGTCGCCGACCTCAACATCCCGCAGCTGCTGCTGTCGTTCATTCCCAGCAACCCGGTGGCTGACCTGGCGCGGGCGAAACCGACCTCGATCATCAGTGTGGTGATCTTTGCCGTATTCCTCGGCCTGGCCGCGTTGCAACTGATCAAGGACGATGCCGAGAAAGGCCAGCGCGCGCTGTTGGCCGTCGACACCCTGCAGGCCTGGGTGATGCGCCTGGTGCGGGTGGTGATGAAGTTGACCCCATATGGCGTGCTGGCGTTGATGGCCAAGGTAGTGGCCAGCTCGAACATGCAAGACATCCTCAAGCTGGGCAGCTTCGTGGTGGTGTCGTACCTGGGCCTGGGGCTGATGTTCGTGGTGCACGGCGTTATCCTCGCTGTCACCGGCGTGAACCCGCTGCGCTTCCTGCGCAAGGTGTGGCCGGTGTTGACCTTCGCCTTCACCAGCCGCTCCAGCGCCGCCAGCATTCCGCTGAACATCGAAGCGCAAACCCGCCGCCTGGGCGTGCCGCAGTCGATTGCCAGCTTCAGCGCCTCGTTCGGTACCACCATCGGGCAGAACGGCTGTGCCGGCCTCTACCCTGCCATGTTGGCGGTGATGGTGGCGCCGGCGATGGGCATCGATACCTTCGACCCGCTGTGGATCGCCACCCTGGTGGCCATCGTTACCCTGAGTTCGGCAGGGGTTGCCGGCGTAGGTGGCGGTGCCACGTTCGCCGCCCTGATCGTGCTACCGGCCATGGGCCTGCCGGTGGAACTGGTGGCGTTGCTGATTTCAGTAGAACCGCTGATCGACATGGGCCGCACGGCATTGAACGTGAATGGCTCGATGACCGCGGGCGTGGTGACCAGCCAACTGCTGAAAGAGACCGACAAGAATGTGCTGGCCGACGATGAGCATGTCGAGCTGAGCCATACCTGACAGATCGACGGGGCTGCGTTGCAGCCCCAAAACCTCAAACCTTGTCCCAAACCTCGAAGTGATACCCAGGCTTGCCTTCTTCGGCCTGAGCCTCGCTCGACACCAGTTTCCACTGCCCGTCATCAAACTCGGGGAACCAGGCATCTCCTTCCGGCGCCAACTCTACCCGTGTCAGGTACATCCGGCTGACCAACCCCTTCTCCAGGGCCTGCGCATACAGCTGTGCCCCACCAATCAGCATCAATTCACCGGCACCTTTCTCACGTGCCCACTGCTCGGCTCGCACCAGGGCTTCCTCCAGCGACCCAAACACCTCGGCACCGGCCAGCTCCAGCCCTGCCTGGCGGCTGACCACGATGTTCAACCGCCCGGGCAGTGGCCGCCCCAGCGAATCCCAGGTCTTGCGCCCCATGATGATCGGCTTGCCCAGGGTGGTGGCCTTGAAGTACTTGAAATCCCCCGGCAGATGCCAGGGCATGGAATTGTCGATGCCGATCACGCGGTTTTCGGCGTGCGCCGCGATCAGGCTGAGGGGGAGTGATGTATTCATGCCAGCGAGGATAGCATCGGGCGTGTGGGTTATGCTTCTGCCCTGACCTGTGCAATGGAAGACCTTGTGACTGCTCCGACTTCCCTGGACAAGCGCTGGCTCACCGAAGCGGTACGCCTGCGCGAGGAACATGCTGGCCCCCTGGAGGACCAGGAAGCCAACCGTCGCGCCCGCCAGGCAGGCGGTGACCTGACGACCCGCCTTGAAACCCGTGCGTTGTTCCTGGCTGAACGCGATGGTATGAGCACCGCCCTGCGCCACTGGAAACAGGGTGCGCGCCTGGCGCTGCTGGCCTTGCTGATAATGGCCATGCTCAGCGGCGCAGGGCTGGCCCTGGCGGCCCTCGGTGATGGGCAACGCCCGGTGAATGTGTTCTGGGCACTGGGCAGCCTGCTCGGGCTTGACCTTCTGATGCTGCTGGGCTGGGCCATCGGCTTTGCCGCCAGCGGCGAATATGGCGCCGGGCTGGGCCGCCTGTGGCTTTGGCTGAGCGAACGCTTCGCCCGTGACGCCAAGGCCGCGCACCTGGCCCCGGCACTGCTGGTGCTGTTGCAGCGCCAGCGTCTCAGCCGCTGGTTGCTCGGCCTGCTGGTGCACGGCCTGTGGCTGCTGGCAATGCTGAGCGCGCTGGGCATGCTGTTGGCCTTGCTGGCCACCCGACGCTATGGTTTTGTCTGGGAAACCACCCTGCTCGCCGCCGACCCGTTCATCGAACTGACCCAGGCCCTGGGCGCCCTGCCCTCGCTGCTGGGCTTCGGCGTACCCGACGAAACCATGATCCGCGCGAGCGGCGGCAGCCTGCCGGCCCTGGACCCGGCCCGCCAGGCCTGGGCTAGCTGGCTGCTCGGCGTGGTGCTGGTTTATGGCCTGCTGCCACGTCTGCTGCTGGCCGGGTTGTGCCTGTGGCGCTGGCGCCAGGGCCATGAACGCCTGGCCCTGGATCTCAGCCTGCCCGGCTACGCGCAGCTGCGTGATGCGCTGATGCCACGCAGCGAACGCATCGGCGTACAGGACGCCGCGCCCGAAGCCTTGCCGCAGTTCACCGCCGGCCAGTTGGAAAGCGGCAGCAGCGGCGCGCTGCTGGTCGGCCTGGAGCTGGATGATCAGCGGCCTTGGCCACCAGCCTTGCCGAAAGGCGTCACCGATGCCGGCGTGCTCGACAGCCGTGAATCGCGTAACCGGCTGCTGGAGCAGCTCGGCCGCTTCCCTCCGGCACGCCTGGCCATTGCCTGCGACCCACGCCGCTCGCCCGACCGGGGCAGCTTGGCGTTGCTCGCCGAACTGGCGCGCAATGCCGGCGCAACCCGCATCTGGCTGTTACAGACCGCACCGGGCCAGGCCCTCGACGCCCAGCGTCTGGGTGACTGGCACGAAGCCCTCGACCGGCTTGGCTTGCCACATGCCGATACCTCGCCCCTGACCTGGCTGGAGCATGGCCATGACTGAGCCGCTGAAACTGGCCGTGGTCGGCCACACCAACGTCGGCAAGACCTCGCTGCTGCGTACCCTGACCCGCGACGTCGGCTTTGGCGAGGTGTCCCATCGTCCCAGCACCACCCGCCATGTGGAAGGGGCGCGGCTGTCGGTGGACGGTGAGCCCCTGTTGGAGCTGTACGACACCCCAGGGCTGGAAGACGCCATCGCCCTGCTCGACTACCTTGAACGCCTGGACCGTCCTGGCGAGCGCCTGGACGGCCCGGCCCGTCTGGAGCGATTTCTGCAAGGCAGCGAAGCGCGCCAGCGTTTCGAGCAGGAGGCCAAGGTGCTGCGCCAGCTGTTGGCCAGCAATGCCGGCCTGTATGTGATCGATGCCCGTGAGCCGGTACTGGCCAAGTACCGTGACGAGCTGGAGGTACTGGCCAGCTGCGGCAAGCCGCTGCTACCCGTGCTCAACTTCGTCGCCAGCCACTCGCATCGCGAAGCGCAATGGCGTGAAGCCCTTGCCCGGCTTGGCCTTCACGCATTGGTGCGGTTCGACAGCGTGGCGCCGCCAGAGGATGGCGAACGCCGGTTGTACGAAAGCCTGGCGCTGCTGCTGGAAAACGCTCGCCCGGCCCTGCAGCGGCTGATCGACGATCAGCAAGCGCAGCGCCTGGCTCGCCGGCACAGCGGCAAGCGCCTGATCGCCGAACTGCTGCTGGACTGCGCCGCCTGCCGGCGCAGTGTCGAGGCCGAGCCGGCTGCCGAAGCCCGGGCCATCGAGGCACTGCGTCAGGATGTGCGTCAGCGCGAACAGCGCTGTGTCGAAGCATTGCTCAAGCTGTACGCCTTCCGCCGCGAGGATGCCCATGCCGGCGAACTGCCGTTGCTGGATGGCCGCTGGGGCGATGACCTGTTCAATCCGGAGACCTTGAAACAGCTCGGCGTACGCCTTGGCAGCGGTGTGGCGGCGGGTGCTGCAGCCGGGGCCGGGGTCGACTTGCTGGTGGGTGGCCTGACCCTGGGCGCGGCCGCCCTCGCCGGGGCGATTGCCGGAGGCGCGCTGCAGACCGCTCGCAACTATGGGTCACGGCTGATAGGCAAGTTGAAAGGCAAGCGTGAGTTGACCGTGGACGATACGGTGTTGCGTTTGCTGGCCTTGCGTCAGCAGCAGTTGCTGGTCGCGTTGGAAAATCGCGGGCATGCAGCGCAGGACAGCATCAGGCTGGGCGAGCTGAAAGAACAAGCCTGGCGCGAGGGCAAGTTGCCGGAGGCCCTGGTAAAGGCCCGGGCGCATCCGCAATGGTCCACGCTGAATCCTGGGGCGAAGCTGAACCAGGCGGAGCGGCAGGCGCAGTTAGAGATGCTGGTTTCACAGATCTGAGCCAGCAGGCGGGCAAGCCCGCTCCCACAGCTACGCGCAAGCGTGATGCCTGTGCGATCCCTGTGGGTGCGGGCGTGCCCGTGAAGAGGCCTGGGGCAGCTTACTGCTGGGCCACCTTCTCCGACTTGCCGTCATAGCGCTTGCGCCATTCGGCCAGGATCTGGTCACGGTTCTGCGAAGCCCAGGCAAAGTCGTTCTTGATCAACCGCTGTTCATAATCCGCCGGCAACTCGGTCTGTGGCTTGGCGATACCCGGCGCGGCCAGCACGGCAAAGTTCTCCTTGTACAGCTCCATGGCCGCCGGGCTGGCCGAGAAATCAGCCAGGCGCCTGGCCGCATCCGCCTTGGGCGAACCCTTGATCACTGCGGTCGCCTCGATCTCCCAGCCCAGGCCTTCCTTCGGCAGCACGATGTCCAGCGGCGCGCCCTGGCGCTTGAGCTGCACGGCCGGATACTCGAACGAGATACCGATCGGGAACTCGCCCGCCGCGGCCAGCTTGCACGGTTTGGACCCGGAATGAACGTACTGACCGATGTTCTGGTGCAAGGCATCCATGTAAGCCCAGCCCTGCGGCTCGCCAAAGGTCTGCAACCAGGCACTGACATCCAGGAAACCGGTGCCGGACGAGGCCGGGTTGGGCATGACGATCTTGCCCTTGTACTCGAGCTTGGTCAGGTCCTGCCAGCTGAGCGGCTTGCTCAGGCCCTGTTTCTCGGCCTCGATGGTATTGAAGCAAAGGGTGGCAGCCCACACGTCCATGCCGACCCAGGCTGGCGGGTTGGCCGCATCGCGATAGTTGTTGGCGATCTTGTCCAGGTCCTTGGGTGCATAGGCTTCGAGCATGCCGTTGTGATCGAGGATGGCCAGGCTCGATGCCGCCAGTCCCCATACGGCGTCAGCTTGCGGGCGATCTTTCTCGGCCAGCAGCTTGGCGGTGATGATGCCGGTGGAGTCACGGACCCACTTGATCTCGATGTCCGGGTTGGCCTTCTCGAAGGCCTGCTTGTAGCTCTTCAGCTGTTCAGCTTCCAGCGCGGTGTAGACCGTCAACTGGGTGGCCGCGGCCGAAGCCTGCAGGCTGAACACGGCGGAGACAGCAGCGCCAAGTGCAAGGTGCTTGTGCATGGGTAGGTTCCTTACAGGTCAGACGGTCGCGGCGCGTTGGCGCCAGGCTTGGGAGCGGCGCAGCAGGCCGCGTGAGGCTGCAGCCAGCAACAGTGAAGCGCCGGCACTGGTCAGCAGGATCAGGGTGGACATGGCGGCGGCTCCGCCGACGTTGCCAGCATCGTCCATGTTCAGCACGGCGACGGCAGCCAGGATGGTGTCGGGGCTGTACAGGAAGATCGCCGCCGATACCGTGGTCATCGCCGAGACGAACAGGTAGCGGATGATGTCCAGCAGCGCCGGCAGGCAGATTGGCACGGTCACCCGCAGGAAGTGCCGGTACAGCGGGGCCTTCAGCGACAGCGCGGCGGCCTCGAACTCGTCGTCGAGCTGGCGCAGGGCGGTGGCCGCGGTCATCTGCGCGGTGGTCAGGTAATGGGCAATGGTGCACACCACCAACAGCCCCATGCCGCCATAGAACACGTGCAGGGGGTTGCCGTTCAGGTTGAAGAAGAACACGTAGCCCAGGCCCAGGACCAGGCCCGGCACAGCCATGGGGATGAAACTGAGCAAGCGCAGCGCCTGGTTGAGCGGGCGTTGGCCCTGGGTCTTCTCCATCAGGTAGGCACCAGTAAAGATCACGATACTGCCGATCAGCGCAGTACCGATGGCCATTGTCACGCTGTTGCGGTAGGCCAGCCAGCCGCCCCCGGCGGTGTCCTCGAACAGGTAGTGACGCAGCGACAACGACAGGTTGTAGGGCCAGAAGGTAACCAGGGAGGAATACACCGCCATGCCGATCACCAGCAGCAACGCCGCGCACACCAGCAGCACGATGGCCAGGAAGCAGGCATCGCGACTGCGCGACGGCTTGGGCTCGAACACCTGGGCGCGGCCACTCATGGCCTCGCCCTGGCGTCGGCGCAGCCAGGCGTCGACGGAAAAGCTCAAGAGCGCCGGCACCAGCAGCACCATGCCAATCAGCGCTCCACGGCCAAACTGTTGCTGGCCGACCACTGCCTTGTAGGCTTCCAGCGCCAGTACCTGATAATCGCCGCCGACCACGACTGGGACACCGAAGTCGGTGATGGTCAGGGTGAACACCAGGCAGAACGCCGCGAACACTGCCTGGCGCGTGGCCGGCCAGGTAACACTGGTGAAGGCCCGCCACGGCCCGGCGCCCATGCTGGACGCGGCGTCGAACAGGCGTGCATCGGCCAGCGACAAGGCTGACAGCAGGATCATCAGCGCATGCGGAAAGGTGTAGATTGCCTCGCCCAGCACGATCCCCCAGAAGCCGTAGATGTTGTCGTCGAGCAAGCCGCGCAGCAGGCCCTGGTTGCCGAACAGGTAGACCAGGGCAATGGCCGGCAGCATCGATGGCGCCAGCAGCGGTAGCAGGGAAATCCCCCGCCACAGGCCCTTCCCCGGGATCAATGTGCGTTGCAGGGCATAGGCGAACACATAGGCCAGTGGCACGACGATGGCCGCGACGGTGAAGGCTACTGCCAGGCTGTTGCCCAGCAACCAGTGGAAGTTGGCGCTGGTAAACAGCTCGCGCGCTGCCACCTGGCCGCCTCCCTGGCCCGCTTCAGCGCTGAAGCCGCGCCAGAAGATCGCCAGCAGCGGCATCAGCACCGCCACCAGCAGAAGGATCAGCAGCAGGCTCTTGCCGCCGACGACGAACAACCGGTCACCCCGGGCGACGCCAGCGTTGTGAGCGGCCTGGGCCTGGTTCAACGGCAGGGACATGGGCGCGGCCATCTCAGGCAAACACCTGCAGGCGCTGCGGCGGCAGTGCCACCCAGATGTCCTGCGAGCCCAGCCGTGGCATGGCCTCGGGGGCCAGCTCGGCCAGCAGCGCATGACCTGGCAGGGCCTTGAGTTCGAAGCTCATGCGGCAGCGGTTGCCGAGAAAAGTGATCTCGCGGACCAACGCCGGGAACAGGTTGTCTTCGTGCACCGTCGGGTTGACCGTGATCGCCTCCGGGCGACAGAACAACCGGCCACTGTTGGCCAGGGCTGAACCCGGCACCAGGCGCATGTTCATGTCACCAACCCGGGCATGGCTGTCGCCACTGCGCCGGAACGGCAACCAGTTGCCCTGGCCGACGAATTCGGCGACGAACGGCGTGGCGGGCTTATCGTAGATGTCCTGTGGCGTGGCGTACTGCTCGACCTGGCCGTTGTTCATCACCGCAATGCGGTCGGCCATCAGCATGGCTTCGTCCTGGTTGTGGGTCACCATCAACGTAGTGATGCCCAGCTGGCGCTGCAGCTGGCGCAGTTCGCTGCACAGGTGCTCACGCACCCTGGCATCCAGCGCCGACATCGGCTCGTCGAGCAGCAGCAGGGAGGGCGACGGCGCCAGCGCGCGGGCCAGGGCCACGCGCTGCTGCTGGCCACCCGAGAGCTGGCCGGGATACTTTTTCTCGCTACCGACCAGGCCTACCAGCGCCAGCATTTCCGCCACCCGTTGACGCGCCTGGTCGCGGCCGTTGCCGGTCAGCCCGTAGGCAATGTTGGCTTCGACGGTCAGGTTGGGAAACAACGCGTAGGACTGGAACAGGATGCCGTAGTCACGTGCCTGGGGTGGCAGCCTCGAGACATCGCGCGCGCCGATGTACAGCGTGCCGCTGTCCTGGCGCTCCAACCCGGCGATGCAGCGCAGCAGGGTGGTCTTGCCGCAGCCGGACGGGCCCAGCAGGCACACCAGCTCGCCGGCGGCGATGTCCAGCGAGACATCATTGAGCGCGGTGAAGGCACCGAAGCGCTTGTGGATGTTGCGCACTTTCATCTGTGCGCCAGGGGTGGAGGAATTCATGGCAGGGCCTCATCGAAGAGATGGGGGCCATGCTAGAAAGGCTGTGCGAAGGTTCTGTGGCTTTAGGGCAAAAGCCGGTGATAGTGATATAGGCAGATTTTGCAGTGGCCTTCGCGGGCCTCTTCGCGGGTAAACCCGCTCCCACGGGGATCGCGCCGCATCTGAAGGCTGTGCAGTACCTGGGGAGCGGATTTACCCGGGAAGAAGCCAACACAAATCTAGAACTGTGAACCGGCCACTTCCTGCGCAACCCCGAGGAAGGCCGCCGGCAACCGGGCCTGGCGCCGCTCCTTCAGGCAATACAGGTACTCGTGCATCACCGGCGCGTTTTCCAGCGTCAGCACGCGCAACTCGGGGTTGTGCGGCACCTCGTGCCGGGCAATCACACTGATGCCGATATTGCGCAAAACCGCCTCGCGGATCGACTCACGGCTGCCGATTTCCAGCAACGTTCCAGCCATCACCCCTGCGTCCCGCAGCATCTGCTCGGTCAGCTTGCGTGTGGTCGAACCCTTTTCGCGCAGCAGCAGGCAATGCCCGACCACCGCCTCGATCGACACCGCCTGGCGTTGGGCCAATGGATGATTGCGGTGCACCGCCACCACCAACGGGTCGGTCCCCAGCACCCGCCGCACCAACCGCGCATCCTCCACCAGCTGCGACGAAGCAGCAATATCCACTCGGTACTCCTCGAGCATTTCCAGTACCTGCTGCGAGTTGCCGATTTCCACCGCCACGTCCACCTGCGGCAGGCGCTCACGGAAGATCTTCACCAGGTCGAGAATGTAGTAAGGCGCCGTGGCGGCAATGCGCAAGCTGCCCTGAGCCTGGCCGCTGTTGCGCAATTCGAACTCGATGTCGGCCTCCTGCTGCAGCAGCGCCTTGACCATCGGCAGCAGTCGCCCGCCCTCCTCGCTCAACACCAGGCGCCGTCCGCCGCGGTAGAACAGCTCCACTGCGTACTGGCTTTCCAGGTTACGAATCTGCGTGGTCACCGTAGGCTGGCTGAGTCCGAGCTTCTTCGCCGCAAGGGTGATGCTGCCCAGGCGGGCTACCATGTAGAAGGCTTTGAGCTCCGAACTCAGCATGCAGGTCCTCTATTTGCGCAACAGGCGCAAGCCGTTGAATACCACCAGCAGGCTGACGCCCATGTCGGCAAATACCGCCATCCACATGGTGGCCATGCCGGCAAAGGTGATCGCCAGGAATATCGCCTTGATACCCAACGCCAGAACGATGTTCTGCATGAGGATCGCCGCACTTTGCCGCGACAGCCTGACGAAGGCAGGGATTTTCCGCAAGTCGTCGTCCATCAGCGCAACATCGGCGGTTTCGATGGCGGTGTCGGTACCGGCCGCCGCCATGGCAAAACCGATCTCGGCGCGGGCCAGTGCCGGGGCATCGTTGATGCCGTCGCCGACCATGCCCACCCGATGGCCTTGGGCGTACAACGCTTCGATGCTGCTCAGCTTGTCGGCAGGCAGCAGGTTGCCTTCGGCGCGGTCGATCCCGACCACGGCAGCGATGGCCTGTGCGGTGTGCGGATTGTCACCGGTCAACATCACGGTCTTGATGCCCAACTCGTGCAGTTCGACGATGGCCTGACGGCTGCTGTCCTTGACCGTATCGGCCACGGCAAACAAGGCCAAGGGGCCGGTGCGGTCGAGCAGCAGCACCACGGTCTTGCCCTGACATTCCAGCGCATCCAGCTGAGCTTCCAGCTGCGGCGAGCACAGGCCCAACTCCTCGACCATGCGGTGGTTGCCCAGGTGGTAGACCTCACCCGCAATGCTGCCTCGCACACCTCGGCCGGCCAGGGCGGCGAAATTCTCGACCTCGGCCAGGGCCAGGCCTTGTTGCTTGCCGAACTGGGCGATGGCGCGGGACACCGGGTGGTCCGAACGCTCGCCCAGGCTGGCGGCCAGGGCCTGGGCGCGGCCTTCGTACAGCGGCTCCAGCACCTTGGCGTCGGTCTGCACGGGCTTGCCATGGGTGATCGTGCCGGTCTTGTCCAGCGCCAGGAAGTCCAGATGGCGGCCGCCCTCCAGATACACGCCGCCCTTGATCAGGATGCCTTTGCGCGCGGCGGCGGCCAGCCCGCTGACGATGGTTACCGGGGTCGAGATCACCAAGGCACACGGGCATGCCACCACCAGCAGCACCAGGGCGCGATAGACCCAGTCGAACCAGGCGCCGGCCATGAACAGCGGCGGTATTACCGCCACGGCCAATGCAATGGCGAATACCACCGGCGTGTAGATGCGCGAGAAGCGGTCGACGAACCGCTGGGTAGGCGCCCGAGCACCTTGCGCTTCCTCGACCGCCTTGATGATCCGCGCCAGGGTCGATTGCCCGGCAGCTGCGGTAACGCGAAACTCCAGTGCGCCCGCCTGGTTGATGGTGCCGGCGAACAGTTTGTCCCCCACCGCCTTTTCCACTGGCAGGCTTTCGCCGGTGATCGGCGCCTGATCGACGCTGGATTGTCCGCTGGTCACTTCGCCGTCCAGGCCAATCCGCTCGCCGGGGCGCACCCGCACCAAGGCACCGATGGTCACCTCACGCACCTCCACTTCACGCCATTGGCCATCGGCTTGGCGCACGGTGGCCATGTCCGGGGCGAGCTGCATCAGGCCGCCGATGGCATTGCGCGCCCGGTCCAGCGAACGGGCTTCGATCAGTTCGGCGACGGTGAACAGCACCATCACCATGGCGGCTTCCGGCCACTGACCGATCAGCACGGCGCCGGTCACGGCAATGCTCATCAGCGCGTTGATATTGAGGTTGCGGTTCTTGAGAGCGATCCAGCCCTTCTTGTAGGTACCCAGGCCACAGCCAAGGATTGCCGCCAGCGCCAGTGCCGCCACCACCCATTCCGGGGCTAGCGCCGCAAAGTGCACAATTTCGGCGGCGAGCGCGGCGACAGCCGACAAAGCCAGCGGCCACCAGCGAGCCCTGGCCGATTGCGGCGCGCTGGCGGTGCCGTCATCTGCACTGCCAAGCGGCTCGGCTTTCATGCCCAGGCTGTCGATCGCCTGCTCGATTTCGGCAGTGCCGTTCAAGGTGTGACGCACGCCGAGTACGCGATTTATCAGGTTGAATTCCAGCTGCTCGACACCCGCAAGCTTGCCCAGCTTGTCCTGGATCAGCGTTTGCTCGGTCGGGCAGTCCATGGCCTCGATGCGGAAGCGGCTGAGCTGGGCATGGCTGCTGGCCTTTCCGCTCACCTGTACCTTGGCGGGCGCAACGGTGGCTTCACAGCAGCTGTGGGCGTGGTGGTGATGCTTGTGTTCGTGGCTGACAGGCTGGTTCATGGGTTCGTCCTTAATATGAGCCTGTTGCCAAGTGAACACCCTGTAGCCACTATAGGGTCAAGCCACTTGCTGGAGATTTGCTGATGAAGATCGGAGAACTGGCCAAGGCCACTGATTGCGCCGTGGAAACCATCCGCTACTACGAACGCGAACAGCTGCTGCCGGAGCCGGCACGTACAGAAGGCAACTACCGGTTGTACACCCAGGCTCACGTCGAGCGGCTGACCTTCATCCGCAACTGCCGCACCCTGGACATGACCCTCGACGAAATCCGCAGCCTGCTACGCCTGCGCGACAGCCCGGAGGGTTCTTGCGGCAGCGTAAATGCGTTGATCGACGAGCACATCGAGCACGTGCAGGCGCGGATCGATGGTCTGGTGGCGCTGCAGCAGCAGCTTGTGGAATTGCGCAGGCGCTGCAATACGCAAGGGGCAGAATGCGCGATTTTGCAGCAGCTGGAGACGAATGGGGCAGTATCGGTGCCGGATACCGAGCATTCGCATGTGGGGCGAAGCCACGGGCATTGAGAATTCCGGGGCTGCTTCTGCGCCCCGGCGATTCAGAACATCACACCGCCATCGGCGCCGTCATCGGCGCATGGTGCTCATACCCTTCCAGCCAGAAATCACTCGGCTCGATCTTCTCCAGCCACTCCGGCTCGTACCTGCCCGTATCGGCGAACGCCGGCACGCGGTCGCTGATCACCAGCTTCGGCGCTTCCAGCGGCTCGCGCCTGAGCTGCTCGTTGAGCATGTCGAGGTGGTTTTCATACACATGGGCATCGCCGATGAAGTAGGTGAACCAACGCGGGGTGTAGCCGGTCAGGCGGCCGAACAGCGACAGCAGCGCCGCACCTTCGGTGAGATTGAACGGTGTACCCAGGCCCAGGTCGTTGGAACGGATGTAGAGGGTCAGGGAAATTTCCTTAGTCTCTACATTCGGGTGAAACTGGTACAGCAGGTGGCAGGGCGGCAGCGCCATTTCGTCCAGCTGCGCGCAGTTCCAGCCGTGGAACAGGATGCGCCGGCTGCCCGGGTCATTGGCGATGGTGTCCAGGCACTGACGCACCTGGTCGATGGCTTTGTACAGGATGACGAAGGCGACGCCGTTTTCCTCGTCCTGGGCGATGCGACGGAAACCCGCCTTCTCGGCCATCTCGATGGCTGCCGGGTTGCTCAACGGGATGCGCTTGTAGCCAGGCCACTGGCGCCACTGCACGCCGTAGATCTCGCCCAGGTCATCCTGGCCCTGGCGGAACGGGTTGGCCAGCCACTGGGCGTTTTCGTTGGCGTTCTGGTCCCAGACCTTGCAGCCGAGCTCGCGGAATTCACCGGCGTTCTTCACACCGCGCAGGAAACCGACCATTTCGCCGATCGCCGACTTGAACGCCAGCTTGCGCGTGGTGATGGCCGGGAAGCCCTTCTGCAAATCGAAACGCAGCATGGCGCCCGGCAGGCTGATGGTGCGGATGCCGGTGCGGTTGCCCTGCAGCGTGCCGTTTTCGATGACGTCGCGGACCAGGTCCAGATACTGTTTCATGGCTTACCTGTAGCAAGAACGGCTGGGGGATCGCCCCAGCCGTGGGATTAGTCAGGCGGGTTTCGCCGTGGGCTTGCGATTATAAGCCCACCAGATCAGGCCGAGGCCAGCGAGGACCATCGGTACGCACAGAATCTGACCCATGGTCAGCCAGCCCCAGGCCAGGTAGCCGAGCTGGGCATCCGGTACGCGGACGAATTCGACGATGAAGCGGAAGATGCCGTAGAACAACGCGAACATCCCGGAAACCGCCATGGTCGGTCGCGGCTTGCGCGAGAACAGCCAGAGGATGACAAACAGCGCCACGCCCTCAAGGGCGAACTGGTACAGCTGCGACGGATGGCGCGGCAACTGTGCAGGGTCGCTGAACGGCGGGAAGATCATCGCCCATGGCACATCGGTCGGCTTGCCCCACAGTTCGGCGTTGATGAAGTTGCCGATGCGCCCGGCGCCCAGGCCGATTGGTACCAGCGGGGCGACGAAGTCCATCAGTTCGAAGAACGACTTGTTGTTGCGCTTGCCGAACCACAAGGCCGCCAGCATCACGCCAATGAAGCCGCCGTGGAACGACATGCCGCCTTTCCAGACCTCGAAGATCAGCGTCGGGTTGGCCAGGTAGGCGTGCAGGTCGTAGAACAGCACATAGCCCAGCCGGCCACCGACGATCACCCCCATCGACAGCCAGAACACCAGGTCGGAGAGTTTTTCGCGCGTCCAGGTGGGGTCGAAACGGTTCAGCCGGCGCGAGGCGAGCAGCCAGGCACCCCCTATGCCGACCAGGTACATCAGGCCGTACCAATGGATTTTCAGCGGCCCGATGGCAACGGCCACGGGGTCTATCTGCGGGTAAGGCAGCATGGAACTTCCTCTCGGTTCAAATCAGAAAGCTGAGCCCGACGCAGAACAGCAAGGCTGCGAACAGGCGCTTCAGCAAGCGTGGCGACAATTTGTGCGCCAGCCGCGCACCGAAGCGGGCGAAAAACATGCTGGTCACGGCAATGCCGACCAGCGCCGGCAAGTAGACATAACCCAGGCTATGGGCCGGCAGGTGCGCCTCATGCCAGCCCAGCAGCATGAAACTCAGGGCACTGGCCAGCGCAATCGGCAGGCCACAGGCCGAAGATGTGGCCACTGCCTGCTGCATGGGCAGGCTGCGCCAGGTCAGGAACGGCACGGTTAGCGAACCACCGCCGATGCCGAAGATGGCCGAGGCCCAGCCGATCACCCCGCCGGCACCAACCAGCGCGGGCTTGCCGGGGATGCCACGGCTGGCCTTGGGCTTGAGGTCCAGCGCCATCTGCGCGGCGATGACCAGGGCGAACACGCCAATGATCTTCTGCAGCAGCGGCCCCTGGATCAGCGAGGCGGTCTTGGCGCCGACTCCGGCGCCAATGAGAATGCCGAGTGTCATCCAGGCGAAGATCGGCCACTGCACTGCGCCCTTGCGGTGGTGTTCGAGCACGGCATTGATCGAGGTAAAGACGATGGTTGCCAGCGAAGTGCCGACCGCCAGATGCGTCAGCACCGAGGCATCGAAACCCTGCAAGGTGAAGCTGAACACCAGCACCGGCACGATGATGATACCGCCGCCTACGCCGAACAGCCCGGCCAGCACACCGGCACAGGCGCCCAACAAAAGATAGAGTACGAATTCCATTCGTCTTCCCCGAAAAAACAATCCGGCATGGTAACGGAAGCCGGGCTCGGCGCTCTAGTGAAGTCTGTGTCAGGATGGATCAGCCCCGCCGCTGTTAGTACAGTGGCTAAAACACACAGAGGCTCGAACGATGTGCCTGATCGTATTCGCCTGGCGACCAGGGCATGCCCTGCCGCTGGTCGTGGCGGCCAACCGCGACGAGTTCTATGCCCGCCCTACCCAGGCCCTGGCAGCCTGGACAGACGCACCGGGGGTGTATGCCGGGCGCGACCTGGAAGCCGGCGGAACCTGGCTGGGAGTGGGGCCGCAGGGGCGTTTCGCGGCGCTGACCAACATTCGCGATCCAGGGCAAGCGCTGGGTCCACGTTCACGCGGCGAGCTGGTAGCGGCCTACCTGCAGGGTGAGCTGGGGGTCGAGGCGTATCTGGATCAGGTGGCCAGCCGCAGCGGACAGTATGCGGGTTTCAACCTGCTGGTGGGCGATAGCCGCCAGCTTGGCTACGTGCATGCCCGGGATGCCGCACCGCGCTTGCTTGAGGCCGGGGTGTACGGGTTGTCCAATGCCAGGCTGGATACGCCGTGGCCAAAGCTGGTGAAAGCGCGGAGCGGGCTTGAGGGCTTGCTGGCCACAGCGGACCCGCAGCGGTTGCTGGCCTTGCTGGCCGATACCGAACCTGCGCCGGAAGGCGAGTTGCCGGAGACCGGTGTGGGATTGGCGACCGAGAAACTGCTGTCAAGCGTGTTCATTGCCAGCCAGAACTATGGAACCCGGGCGAGTACCGTGCTGATGGTCGACGATCACGGCAGAAGGCGGCTTGTCGAGCGCAGTTTCGGCCCGTTTGGCGGGCACCTGGGGGAAGTTGACCTTTTGCTTTGAGGGCCATGGGGCCGCTTTGCAGCCCCGGCAATTCACAAGGTCTTATTGGCCCCTGGCCCGATCATGCGCGCCAGCCCCAGGTTCTTCAGGGCCAGCTGCAGCGAGCTGTGGATAACCTGCGGGTTGTCATGGCTCAGGGCTTCCACCAACAGCTCCTTGGCCTTGCTCAGGTTCACCTGACGCAACATCCATTTCACTTTCGGCAGGTTGGTGGCGTTCATCGACAGACTGTCGAAGCCCATTGCCATCAACAGGATCGCCGCCGCCGGGTCACCGGCCATCTCGCCACAGATACTCACCGGCTTGCCTTCGCCATGAGCGTCGCGCACCACCGTGTTGAGCGCTTGCAGCACCGCCGGGTGCAGGTAATCGTACAAATCAGCCACACGCGGGTTGTTACGGTCTACGGCCAGCAGGTACTGGGTCAGGTCGTTGGAGCCGACCGACAGGAAGTCGACCTGCCGCGCCAGCTCCTTGGTCTGGTACACCGCCGCGGGAATTTCCACCATCACGCCCACCGGCGGCATGGGCACATCGGTACCTTCATCACGCACCTCGCCCCAGGCGCGGTGGATCAGGTGCAGCGCCTCTTCCAGCTCATGGATGCTGGAGATCATCGGCAACAGGATGCGCAGGTTGTTCAGGCCCTCGCTGGCCTTGAGCATGGCGCGGGTCTGCACCAGGAAGATTTCCGGGTGGTCGAGGGTGACGCGGATGCCACGCCAGCCGAGGAACGGGTTTTCTTCCTTGATCGGGAAGTACGACAGCGATTTGTCACCGCCGATGTCGAGGGTACGCATGGTCACCGGGAGCGGATGGAATGCCGCCAGCTGCTCGCGGTAGATGGCCAGTTGCTCCTTCTCGCTGGGGAAGCGCTGGTTGATCATGAACGGCACTTCGGTGCGGTACAGGCCCACCCCTTCGGCGCCGCGCTGCTGGGCACGGGCCACGTCGGCGAGCAGGCCGGTGTTGACCCACAGCGGCATGCGGTGGCCATCCGGGGTCACGCATGGCAGTTCGCGCAAGGCATCCAGGCCGCGCGCCAGCTGGCGTTCTTCTTCGACCACATCGCTGTACTGCTTGCGCAGTACTTCGCTGGGGTTGGTGAACACTTCGCCCTTGTAGCCGTCGACGATCATCTCGATGCCGTCGACCTTGGAATAGGGCAAATCGACCAGGCCCATCACCGTCGGGATGCCCATGGCACGGGCCAGGATGGCGACGTGGGAGTTGCCCGAGCCCAGCACCGAGACCAGGCCGACCAGCTTGCCTTCCGGCACTTCGCCGAGCATCGCCGGGGTCAGCTCTTCACTGACCAGAATGGTGTTGTCGGCATACACCAGCGACTGCGAGCGGGCTTCCTGCAGGTAGGCCAGCAGGCGTCGGCCAAGGTCCTTGACGTCGGAGGCGCGCTCGCGCAGGTAGTCATCGTCCATCAGCTCGAAGCGGTTGACGTGCTCACCCACCACCTGGCGCAGCGCGCCCTGGGCCCACTGGCCGGTCTTGATGACTTCGGTCACTTCACCGCCCAGGGCCGCGTCTTCGAGCATCATCAGGTAAACGTCGAACAACGCGCGTTCTTCCGGGCGCAGCTGGGTGGCCAGCTTGGCGGACAGCTTGCGCATGTCGTCGCGCACGCCTTCAAGGGCGTTCTGGAACAGGTTCAGTTCGGCGTCGATGTCATCGACGGTCTTGTCCGGTACCACTTCCAGGTCGGCCGGCGGCAGCATCACCACGGCGCGCCCCACGGCGGCGCCAGGCGAGCCCGGCACACCGACGAAGCGCGCTTCCTGGATGCCCTTGCCCTGGCGGCCCAGGCCGCGGATCGAGCCGGTCGCCTCGGCGTGGGCGATAACCCCGGCCAGTTGCGCGCTCATGGTGACCAGGAAGGCTTCTTCGCCCTCGTCGAACTGGCGCCGCTCCTTTTGCTGAATGACCAGTACCCCGACCACGCGGCGGTGGTGGATGATCGGCGCACCAAGGAAGGAGGCGAATTTCTCTTCACCGGTTTCGGCGAAGTAGCGGTAACGCGGGTGATCGGCAGCGTTTTCCAGGTTCAGCGGCTCTTCCCGGGTACCGACAAGGCCAACCAGGCCTTCGTTCGGGGCCATGCTGACCTTGCCGATGGAGCGCTTGTTCAAGCCTTCGCTGGCCATCAGCACGAAGCGGTTGGTTTCCGGGTCGAGCAGGTAGACCGAGCAGACCTGACTGCCCATGGCCTCCTTGACACGCAAGACAATGATCCCCAACGCCGACTTGAGATCTTTGGCGGAGTTTACTTCCTGGACGATCTTGCGCAGCGTATTGAGCATGGCTCGGGGTCGAACTCCGTCGTCAGTCGCGCGTCAGCAGACGCGGTGCTAGCTCTTTCAGGGCGCGTCGGTACACCTCGCGCTTGAATGTCACAACCTGGCCCAGCGGGTACCAATAGCTGACCCAACGCCAGCCGTCGAACTCCGGCTTGCCGGTCAGGTCCATCCGCACCCGCTGTTCGTTGCTGACCAGGCGCAGCAGGAACCACTTCTGCTTCTGGCCGATGCACAGCGGCTGGCTATGCGTACGCACCAGCCGCTGAGGTAAACGATAACGCAACCAGCCACGGGTGCAGGCAAGAATTTCCACATCATCGCGTTCCAGGCCAACTTCTTCGTTCAGCTCGCGGTACAGGGCGTCTTCCGGCGTCTCGTCAGGGTTGATGCCACCCTGGGGAAATTGCCAGGCATCCTGGTTGATCCGTCGAGCCCATAGCACCTGCCCGGCATCATTCGTGAGAATGATCCCGACATTGGGGCGAAAACCATCCGGGTCGATCACGGCAGCAACCTCGCAAACGCATGTCACCGCATTGTTCCACAAAGCTTGCGAGCGCAGCAACGCGCCCGCCAAGCTTATGTGCAGCCGTGCGAAAACTCCGTATTCTGCGGGCCTATCTTGTGGCTGATGCGAGTGACCGCAATGCGCCTGGCTTTATTCGACCTGGACAATACCCTCCTCGGTGGCGACAGCGACCATGCCTGGGGTGATTACCTGTGCCAACGCGGCATCGTCGACCCGCTTGCCTACAAGCAACGCAACGATGCTTTCTACCAGAACTACCTGAATGGCACGCTGGACCTGCAGGCCTACCTGGCCTTTTCCATGGAGATCCTGGCGGCAACGCCCGTGGCCCAGCTCGACGAATGGCACCGCGACTTCATGCGCGACTGCATCGAGCCGATCATCCTGCCCAAGGCGCTGGCCTTGCTGGAGCAGCACCGTGAAGCGGGCGACCAGCCGGTGATCATCACCGCCACCAACCGCTTCGTCACCGCGCCGATTGCCCGGCGCCTGGGTGTTCGCGTGTTGCTGGCGACTGAATGCGAGATGCGTGATGGCCGTTATACCGGGCGTAGTACCGATATACCCTGTTTCCGTGAAGGCAAGGTGACGCGGCTGGAACGCTGGATGCTGGAGAACGGCTTCGATCTTGAGGACAGCTACTTCTATAGCGACTCGATGAATGACTTGCCGTTGCTGCGGCGGGTGACGCATGCGGTGGCGGTGGACCCGGACCCGAAGCTGCGGGCCGAGGCCGAGAAGCGCGGGTGGCCGGTGGTCTCGTTGCGGGATTGAGGTTTTCCTGTTCCGGCCTTCAGACTGGCTTGGCACCCATCAGCCCGGCAATGGACAGGAAGCAAACCGCACTGAACACCGCCAGTGCCAAGGTAAAACGCAACCCTGCCACCTCAGCCTTGCGCAGCCGGTTCAGCCGCACCAGCAGCCACCATACGGCAAACGCGCCGAATATATAGATGACGCTGGAAGCCAGCACCCAGGCTTGCCCCAGCGGCCAGCCCACCAGGTGTACCAGCCACCAGCCGGTGATCGGCATGCTTGCCAGGCACAGGCCCATCACCAGCCAGACGAACACCAGCGGCCGGCGCAGCAGCTTGGCGTAGGCCTCGGCATCGCCCTGGCGACGGGCGCGTACAGTCCAGATCGCCAGGCCCAGGGCACCCAGCAACAGGACTGCGCTGGCGAGGATGTGCAGGGTCTTGAAGGTGGTCAGGTGTTCCATGTCCGAATTGTCCTTTATCAGGCCATGTTGGCAGCAGCCTTTTTCCTTGCAGGAGCAGCCTTGCGGCCCTTTCGCGACACAAGGTCGCTCCTGCAAGGCGAGAGATCTGGCTTAGCTTAGCCGCTCAGCCCAAAAACAGCTTGTAGGCCGGGTTATCAGTCTCGTCCCAGTACGGGTAGCCGATCTTGGCCAGCGCCGCCGGTACCAGGTGGCGCTCGTCCTCCGGTACCTGCAACCCTGCCACCACACGCCCGTCTGCCGCGCCATGGTTGCGGTAGTGGAACATCGAGATGTTCCAGCGCCCGCCCAGCTTGTTGAGGAAGTTGAATAGCGCCCCCGGCCGTTCGGGAAACTCGAAGCGCAGGACCATTTCGTCGCTGGCACCCGCCGAATGCCCACCGACCATGTGGCGAATATGCAGCTTGGCCAGTTCGTTGTCGGTCAGGTCGGTCACCGGGAAGCCCTGCTCGGTCAGCTGCTGTACCAACGCCGCGCGCGGGTCGTTTTCCGGGTGGGTCTGCACGCCAACGAAGATGTGCGCTTCGTCAGAGGTATGCTTGCGGTAGTTGAATTCAGTGATCTGACGCTTGCCGACAGCCTCGCAGAACGCCTTGAAGCTACCCGGGCGCTCCGGGATGGTGACGGCAATGATCGCTTCGCGCTTTTCCCCCAGCTCGGCACGTTCGGCCACATGGCGCAGGCGGTCGAAATTGACGTTGGCGCCCGAGTCGATGGCCACCAGGGTCTGGCCGGTGACGCCGTACAGCTCGACGTACTTCTTGATGCCGGCCACGCCCAGGGCCCCGGCAGGTTCGGTGATCGAGCGGGTATCGTCATAGATATCCTTGATTGCGGCACAGATCTCGTCAGTGCTGACAGTCACCACCTCGTCCACATGAAGACGGCAGATATCGAAGGTGTGCTGGCCGATCTGCGCCACCGCCACGCCGTCGGCAAACAGCCCGACCTGCGGCAGTACCACGCGTTCGCCAGCCGCCATGGCAGCCTGCAAGCAGTTGGAATCATCCGGCTCGACACCGATCACCTTGATTTCCGGGCGCAGGTACTTCACGTAAGCAGCAATACCAGCGATCAGGCCGCCACCGCCCACGGGCACGAAGATCGCATCCAGCTGGCCAGGGTGCTGGCGCAGGATCTCCATGGCCACGGTGCCCTGCCCGGCAATGGTGTGCGGGTCATCGTAGGGGTGGATGTAGACAAAGCCCTTTTCATCCACCAGCTTCAGCGAATAGGCCAGTGCCTCGGGGAAGGAGTCGCCATGCAGCACCACCTTGCCGCCGCGCGAGCGCACGCCTTCGATCTTGATCTCCGGGGTGGTCTTGGGCATCACGATGGTGGCCTTGATACCCATTTCACGCGCAGCCAGGGCCAAGCCCTGGGCGTGGTTGCCGGCCGAGGCGGTGACCACGCCACGGGCCAGTTCTTGCGCAGTCAGTTGGGCCAGCTTGTTGTAGGCCCCGCGGATCTTGAACGAGAACACTGGCTGCAGGTCTTCACGCTTGAGCAGGATCTGGTTGCCCAGGCGCTTGCTCAGCTGCCCGGCGCTCTGCAGCGGGGTTTCGACCGCAACGTCGTAGACGCGCGAGGTGAGGATCTTCTTGACGTACTGTTCGAGCATCGGGAAAGCATCACTGGGCCGCGGGACAAGGGCTTGGAGTCTACCCCAGCGCTACGTCGGGCGACCACAGCAAAGCCGTGCGAGCCGTTATACTAGGCTCCTTTCAAAACCGCCCTGCCCCTCTCGGAGCCCGCATGACCCAGGACCAACTCAAACAGGCCGTCGCCCAGGCCGCTGTCGACTTCATTCTGCCCAAGCTGGATGAAAAGAGCGTTGTCGGCGTCGGTACCGGTTCGACCGCCAACTTCTTCATCGACGCCCTGGCTCAGCACAAGACCGCCTTCGACGGAGCGGTCGCCAGCTCCGAAGCCACCGCCCAGCGCCTGAAAGGCCATGGTATCCCGGTCTACGAACTCAACAGCGTCAGCGAACTGGAGTTCTACGTGGACGGTGCCGACGAGAGCGACGCGCACCTGAACCTGATCAAGGGCGGTGGTGCAGCCCTGACCCGCGAGAAGATCGTTGCCGCGGTGGCCAAGACCTTCATCTGCATCGCCGATGCCAGCAAGCTGGTACCAGTGCTGGGTGCGTTCCCGTTGCCGGTCGAAGTGATACCCATGGCCCGCAGCCACGTGGCGCGCCAGTTGGTCAAGCTGGGCGGCGACCCGGTGTATCGCGAGGGTGTGGTCACCGATAACGGCAACGTGATCCTCGATGTGCACAACCTACAGATCACCAACCCGGTGGAGCTGGAAGCACAGATCAACGCCATCGTTGGCGTGGTCACCAACGGCCTGTTCGCTGCGCGGCCGGCAGACCTGCTGCTGCTGGGCACGTCCGAGGGCGTGAAAAGCCTGAAGGCCGAGTAACCCTCCGCGAGGGCCCTCGTGTCGCGACACAAGGCCGCTCCTTGGGTCGCGATGGGCTGCATAGCAGCCCCGCCCCTTACTCTACGACCTGCTTGAACACATAGAACAGGTTCGGCTCACTGACCAGGTAAATGGTCCCCGCTTCATCCATCGCAATCCCCTCCGCCTGCGGCACCGTCGCCTGCAACCCTTGGAAACCCTTGCGCAACGACAGGGTGCTCAGCGGTCGGCCTTCCACATCCAGCTCCAGCACCAGCCGCGACTCGTCAGACAACGCCAGCAGATGCCCGCTGCGCTCATCGAACTGCAAACTCGACAGGTCGCGCACGAACAGCCGTGAATCACGCTTGCGGTCTTGTACCACGTGTACCGCATAAGGCTGGTCGGGCTTGTCATGCGGAAAACCATGCACTTCGTAGATCAGCATCGGATCGCGCTCCTTGGCCACGAACAGGCGCTTGCCTGCCGAATCGTAGGCCAGCCCCTCGAAGCCCTTGTTGCCGTTCAGGCCTATGCCCAAGGTCAGCTGCTCGGCATCGCCGGCATCGAGGAACGTGGTGTCATCATCGAGGCGCACGCGAATCAGCCGTTGCTGGCGCTCGTCGGTAATGACATAGCTGTTCGGCCCGACATACTCGACGGCTTCCGGGTCGCCGAAACCGGTCAGCGGTACCCGGCGCAGGATGCGACCGTCCAGCGACAGTTCGATCAGTTCGGAACGGGCATTGGTGACCGTGAACAGGGTCTTGCGGTCGGGGTCGTAGGTCAGCGCCGAAAGGTCATCATCCAGCCCTTCGACCGGCTGCGCCTCGACCACTACCCGGTAGCGGTCCAGGCCGATGCCCTGCTGCGCAGGCTGCCACCAGGCCTTGAGGTTGAACCAGCCACGCTCGAACAGGCGGAACTCCTGCCCGGCCCATCCGAGCAGAAGGAAGCCGGCAACGGCTACGACAAGAGAAAGGCGAACAAAACGACGCATGCGTACAGACTCGACATAGGGGTGACGAATCTAACCACGAACAACTGAAACAAAGCTTAATGCCAGCATCCGAAAAGTCGGATGTTCAGGCTAGTTTTTTCTGAAGCGATAGAACAGGGCCGGCTCGCTGACCATGTACAGGTTGCCCTTGTCGTCCATGGCCACCCCTTCGGCGCGCGGGATGGTATCTCGCAGGCCATTGAAACCGCCCAGCAAGGTCATGAAGCTGACCTGCTGGCCCTGCTCGTCCAGTTCCAGCAGTATGTTCGAATCCGCCGACAGCACCAGCAGATGGCCAGTTCGCGGGTCGACACTCAGCGCCGAGAGGTTGCGCAGGTCCAGTTCATCGCTGGGCAACACCTGCTTGTCACCCGTGAGCGGGCTGCGGCCATCGGTGTTCCAGGTGTACAGCTTGGGCGGGCGCTCCTCGCCGATGACCAGGCGCTGGCGCAGCGGGTCCCAGGCAACCGCCTCGAAGCCCTTGTTGCTTTTCACCGACTGGCCCAGGTCGTGGCTCTGGAAGTCATCATGGTTCAGGGCGGTGGTCTGGGCATCCACCTTGACCACGGTCAGGTCGTGCAGGCGCTCGTCGGTAATGGCCAGGTAGCCGTCCTCCAGCACCGCGACGCCTTCCGGGTTGTTCCAGCCGTTGAGCGGGATCTTGCGCAGGACCTCGCCATCCAGGTTCAGCTCGACCAGGAACGGGTTCTTGCCCATCACTGCAAACAGGGTGCGGGTATGCGGGTTGAAGGCCACATCGGAGGCTTCGTCATCGTCCATCCCCGGCAGCGGCTTGGCATCGATGTCGACACGGTAATCCGGCAACCACACGCTTACGCTGCGCTCGGCGGTGCTTTCAAAGCTTTCCTTGAGCCACAGCGCGCCGCGGTCATCCCAGTGCATGGCCACAGCCACGCCATAGCCAATCACGGCCGCCACGGCCAGGCCGAAGGGCCAGCGCAGGTAGAAACGACGCTTGGGTGTTGCCGAGGCGCTGGAGGGTGATGACATGCGGGGTTCCTGGGGTAATGGGCGGAGATCCGCGCATTATCCGGATGAGGTGTGAAAAAACGGTCAACAGCGCTGGCTTCTTCGCGGGTGTACCCGCGAAGAAAGCGATGCGGTTTCGCTTCAGAGCACCCGGCTTTCGAAGCGGCTCACACCTGGCAGCTCCAGCACCAGTTCGTCACCGACATTGAACGGCCCCACCCCCGCCGGGGTACCGGTAAGGATCACATCCCCCGCCTGTAGCGAGAAGTGCGCGGATATGTGCTGAATCATCGGCACGATCGGGTTGAGCATCATCTTGCTGTTGCCGTCCTGGCGTACTTCGCCGTTGACGGTCAAGCGCAGCGGAATGTCGGCCAGGTCTTCGAAGCTGGCAGCCGATACGAACGGCGGCAGCACACAGGCGCCGTCGAAGCATTTGGCCAGTTCCCAGGGTAGGCCCTTTTCCTTCAGCCTGGCCTGCACGTCACGCAAGGTCAGGTCCAGCGCAGGGGCGTAGCCCGATATGGCGTCCAGTACCTCTTCTTCGGTCGGGTGGGTCGACAGCGGCTTGCCCAGCAGCACTGCGATTTCAGCCTCATAGTGCACCGAACCTCGTTCGGCCGGGATCTTGAAGCCACCTTCGGCCGGTACCACGCAACTGCCCGGCTTGATGAACAACAGCGGTTCGGTGGGGATGGGGTTGTCCAGTTCCTTGGCATGCTCGGCATAGTTACGGCCGATGCACACCACCTTGCCCAGCGGGAAGTGAATGCGCGTGCCGTCTACGTACTGGTGCTGGTAACTCATGGCCGACTCCTCTGGATACTGCTTTTATTCGGGTGGGAAGATCTTACCCGGATTCATGATGCCGTTAGGGTCGAACACGGCCTTTATTGCCTTCATGCAGGCGATTTCCTCGGCTGAGCGGCTGTAGCCCAGGTAGTCGCGCTTGGTCATGCCCACCCCATGCTCGGCGGAAATCGAGCCGTTGTAGCGTTCGACGATCTCGAACACCCACTTGTTGACCTTGGTGCACGAGGCAAAGAAATCGTCCTTGCTCATGTGCTCGGGTTTGAGGATGTTCAGGTGCAAGTTGCCGTCGCCAATGTGGCCGTACCACACCACTTCGTAATCCGGATAATGTTCGGCGACGACAGCGTCGATGTCGCGCAGGAATGCTGGAACTTTCGCAACGGTTACCGAGATATCGTTCTTGTAGGGCGTCCAGTGCGAGATGGTTTCCGACAGGTATTCGCGCAGCTTCCACAGGTTTTTCAGCTGGGTCTCGCTCTGGCTCATCACGCCATCCAGCACCCAGCCTTGCTCGACGCAGTGCTCGAAGGTGGTCAAGGCTTCGTTGGCCACCTCTTCGGTACTGGCCTCGAACTCCAGCAGCGCATAGAACCGGCAAGAAGTCTCGAACGGTGCCGGCACGTCGCCGCGTGCCAGGATCCTGGCCAGGCCCTTGTCGGAGAAGAATTCGAAGGCGGTCAGGTCCAGCTTGCCCTGGAAGGCATGCAGCACCGGCATGATCGAATCGAAGTCCGGGGTGCCCAGAACCATGGCGGTGAGGTTGCGCGGCATGCGGTCCAGGCGCATGGTGGCTTCGACCACGAAGCCCAGCGTGCCCTCGGCACCGATAAACAGCTGGCGCAGGTCGTAACCGGTGGCGTTCTTGACCAGGCCCTTGTTCAGCTCAAGCAATTCGCCCTTGCCGGTGACCACCTTCAGCCCGGCCACCCAGTTGCGGGTCATGCCGTAGCGAATCACCTTGATTCCGCCGGCATTGGTGCCGATATTGCCGCCAATCTGGCTCGACCCACTGGAAGCGAAGTCCACCGGGTAATACAGGCCCTGCTCTTCGGCGAAGCTTTGCAACTGCCGGGTGATCACCCCAGGCTGGCAGACCACGGTGCGGTCGAAGGCATTGAAGCCGAGAATCTGGTTCATGTAGTCGAAGGCGACCACCACTTCGCCATTGGCCGCCACGGCCCCTGCGGAAAGCCCGGTGCGCCCGCCAGACGGCACCAAGGCTACCTTGTGGGTATTGGCCCAGCGAACAATCGCCTGCACCTGCTCCACTGTCTTGGGAAACACGATGGCGCTGGGTGCCGGTGGGTAATGCTTGGTCCAGTCCTTGCCATAGGCTTCGAGCGAAGCCGCGTCGGTCAGGACCTTGCCAGGGTCGACCAAGGTCATCAGTTCATCAATTACAGCGGGATGGGTCATCGCTGGAACTCTCGACTTATTCATAGTCACCCTGAGCACTCTTCACCTGTCGGGATAAGCTCAGATTGTGTCGCGTATGCTAGCATAGCCCTCCCGCTGTTCATGCTAAGGCAGCCCTGGCGCCTGGCATCACCCCTCGCCATTTTTTCTCCGGGATACAGGTTTACGCAGATGAGCAAGACTTCTCTCGACAAGAGCAAGATCCGGTTCCTTCTTCTTGAAGGTGTGCACCAGAACGCGGTCGATACCCTCAAGGCCGCCGGCTACACCAACATCGAATACCTCACTGGTTCGCTGCCGGAAGCCGAGCTGAAGGAAAAGATCGCCGATGCCCATTTCATTGGCATCCGTTCGCGTACCCAGCTGACCGAAGAAATCTTCGACTGCGCCAAGAAGCTGGTCGCGGTTGGCTGCTTCTGCATCGGCACCAACCAGGTCGACCTGGAAGCTGCCCGCGAGCGCGGTATCGCCGTATTCAACGCGCCGTACTCCAACACCCGTTCGGTAGCCGAGCTGGTACTGGCCGAAGCTATCCTGCTGTTGCGCGGCATCCCTGAGAAAAACGCCTCCTGCCATCGTGGCGGCTGGATCAAGAGCGCGGCCAACTCGTTCGAGATCCGTGGCAAGAAGCTGGGCATCGTCGGCTACGGCTCGATCGGTACCCAATTGTCGGTCCTGGCCGAGAGCCTGGGCATGCAGGTGTACTTCTTCGACCCGCTGACCAAGCTGCCGCTGGGCAACGCAGTACAGGTGACCAGCCTGCACGAACTGCTGGGCCTGGCCGACATCGTCTCGCTGCACGTGCCTGAGCTGCCGTCCACCCAGTGGATGATCGGCGAGAAGGAAATCCGTGCAATGAAGAAGGGCTCGATTTTGATCAACGCTGCCCGTGGCACCGTGGTCGAGCTGGACCACCTGGCCGCCGCGATCAAGGACAAGCACCTGATCGGCGCCGCCATCGACGTGTTCCCGGTCGAGCCGCGCTCCAACGACGAAGAGTTCGAAAGCCCGCTGCGTGGCCTGGACAATGTGATCCTGACCCCGCACATCGGTGGCTCCACCGCCGAAGCTCAGGCCAACATTGGCCTGGAAGTAGCCGAGAAGCTGGTCAAGTACAGCGACAACGGCACCTCGGTGTCCTCGGTCAACTTCCCTGAAGTGGCCCTGCCGGCGCACCCGGGCAAGCACCGCCTGCTGCACATCCACGAAAACATCCCGGGCGTGCTCAGCGAGATCAACAAGGTCTTCGCCGAGAACGGTATCAACATCTCGGGCCAGTTCCTGCAGACCAACGAGAAGGTCGGCTACGTGGTGATCGACGTCGACGCCGAGTACTCGGACCTGGCGCAAGAGAAGCTGCAACAGGTCAAGGGCACCATCCGTTCCCGCGTCCTGTTCTGATTTGCTGGCAGCATGAGAAAGGGAGGCCCTGGTGGCCTCCCTTTTTTATTTCACTTCGACAGTGATCTTCTGCGACTCGACGCTCGGCTTGAACGGCACATGATACTGGTCACCCAGTATTAGTTGCAGGGTGTGCTTGCCGGGGGTCAGGGTGATGGTGGTTTCGGTCTGCGCCTTGCCGAAGTGCAGCACCTGCGGCCCATCTGGCAGGGCCACGCCGTTTTCCGGCATCAGGCTGGTCGGCAGCGGCATATCGGCCACCGGCTCCTTGTCCACGTCAACCAGCAGGTGGTGATGGCCGGAATGCGGGGTGTGATCACCGGCTGGCTTGAGTGCAATGCCCTCGATACCGAACTTGACGGTGAAGGTCTTGTCCACCGTAGCGCCGTCGGCGGGGGAAACGATGAAGACCTTGGCCTCCTTGGGCGGTTCCTGGCTCGTCAGGGCGTCTGCTGCACTGGCCAGCACCGATGCCCCCATCAGCAGACCCGCAACGGCAGCACGCGAAAATAGGCTGTTCATTCACTTCTCCTGTGATTCACTTGTCGGCCCCCGCCTGCGATCCAACGGCGGCGATGATTCACCTTAGTTGATGTGAACGCCCATATGTTCAAATCGACAGTAGAAATATTTCAGTCACGGTTAAACATCGCCGAGGCTTCAAGGTCATAGGCTGCGCCCGACCATGGCGAGGAAAAAAGCCGTGGCGGGCGTTATTCACCTGCCAAAGAAAAAAAGGGGCTTTCATGCGTTCGACCATTGGACTACTGCTGGCGGTACTGGTCTCGCCATTGGCTCAAGCCGAGCTGATAGATGAAATCGCCGACCGGGGCGAACTGCGCATTGCCGTACAGGCTGACAACTCGCCGTACGCCTTCAAGGAAAACGACCACCTGACCGGTTTCGAAGTGGAGTTTGGCCAGGACCTGGCCAAGGAGCTGGACCTGCGCGCCGAATTCATCGAAGCCCCCGCAGCCGAAGTTCTGCCTGGTGTCGAGAGTGGCAAGTACGACATTGCACTGACCCCGCCGAATGAGTCGCCCCAGGCTGACGGCCCCCTCGACGTGAGCTTGCCATTTGGCCAGAAGCAGCTGGTGATCCCGTTCCAGAAGGACAATCCGGCTTTCGAAAGTGCGGTGAACAACGCATTGCAGCGGCTCAAGGACAGTGGGCGGACTGCCGAGCTTGAGCAGAAGTGGTTCAAGGGCGTGCCGACGACGGCAGCCGGGCAGTAATTTCCTTGTCGCTGCACCGGCCCTTTCAAGGGCGCCCGCGAAATGGCCGGTACAGGCTCAAACTGAAAACGCAGCCAGCGCCTGTTCCGCCAGTTCCAGCTCCAGTTCGCTGAACACCTGCACCCCAGCCCGCCGCAGCAGTGCCGTGGTTACTCCCTCCCCGGCCACCTTCACGCCACTGAACGTGCCGTCATAGGTCAAGCGGTTACCACACGAAGGGCTGCCGGCCTTCAGCACCGCCACGCGAATGCCATGCCGACGCACCAGTTCCAGCGCCTGCTGCGCCCCAGCAATGAACTGCTCGCTGACATCCTCACCGCTCACCGTCAGCACCTGTACAGCACCATCAAGCACCGCTGCCCCCTGCCCGCCGGTTATCTCTGCAGCCGGGCGAGGGGTCGGCAGGCCGCCTGCCATCTCTGGGCACAATGGCACCACACGCCCTTCGGCCTGCCAACGCTGCAACAGGTCGGGGTAGCCACTGGTACGGCCGTCATAACGCACCGGCTGCCCCAGCAGGCAGGCGCTGACCAGCACCTTGGGCAGGTCAGAACGGGTCATTGCCACGGCGCCGGAACCAGCCGGTCAACGACAGCCGCTCGCGCCCGGCCGGCAGCACTTCGTGCGGCACCTCCCCAGACAGGAACACCACCAGGCAACCGGCCACCGGTTGCACATCGTGCTCGACGCCGTCCGCCAGGAACATGCGCAACTGGCCACCGTCGTTTGGCTGCCAGCCTTCATTCAAGTACAGCACCGCTGACACCATGCGCCGGTCATCGTCGCGAAAGCGGTCCAGGTGGCGACGATAGAATGCCCCCGGCGGGTACAGGGCGAAATGGCACTCGAAATCCTCCAGGCCGAGGAACAGGCCCCGGTTGATGGCCTGACGCAGCTGCTCCATGGCGGCCAGGTACTGGTCGCAAGCCTCGGCCTGCCCAGGGTCGATCCACTGAATCTGGTCGCCGCGAATGGCTTCGCGTACCTCTTGGGCAACACCGCGCCCAACCCCCGCAGGGTTGAGTTCGCCTTCGGCATCACGACGCCGGCATTCGGCCGCCAGCGCACGCACCAGGTCGGCAGGCAGAAACAGCGCCTGCTGCGACCAGCCACGGGTGGCCAGATCGTCGACGACGGCCGCAAGCATCGGGTGTTCGGGGGTAATGTGCATGGCGCGCATCATATCCATTAGCCATGCCGCCGCACAGCGCCACTTGGCCGAGAAGCACGCAGATATCTCGACAAACCAGCGCCAGGCCAAGGACAATAGCCGCCTGCCGACAGGAGTCCTGAATGCGCCGTCTGTTTTCCCTGATTCTGTTGATGATCTGCACCGTGCCTGTCTGGGCAGACAACCTGGATCAACTGTACAAGGCTGCTGGCTGGCCCGACCAGCGTGCCCATTTCAACGATGCCCTGACCGCTGCCCAGGAACGCTACCGCAACAGTTTGCCACCCGCCGTGTACCAGGCGCTGGTCAACAACAGCAACCAGCGCTTCCAGGCCCAGGCCGTGGACCGTCGCGCCCAGGCAAAACTGCGTGCCAGCCTGGCCGACCCGGCACCGGCGCTGGCCTTCTTCCAGTCGCCGCTGGGGCGCAAGGTGGTGGCAGCCGAACTCAAGGCCACACGCAAGGATGAACTGGCCAGAAATGCCAAAGGCCTGCCGAAGATCCAGGCCAGCGACGACCGTCTGCTGATCATCGGCCACCTGGCCCAGGCCCTGCCGGCACGTGAGGCCGGCGCCGAAGTCAGCCTGGCCATCGCTGGCGTGGCGGCCGACAGCCTCAGTTCGATGATCCCCGGGCTGTTCGGTAACGGCCAGGCCCAGAGCCTGCTCGATGGCCAGCGCCAGCGCCTGATGAGCCAGATCGGCGAAGACCTCAACAATACCCTGTTGTATGTCTACCGCGACCTGTCCGACGCCGAGCTGGAAGAGTTCGCGACCTTTGCCGAATCGCCTGACGGCAAGGCCTATTACCAGGCCGCCCTGGCAGCCGTGCGCGCAGGCCTGGCAGTGGGCCAGAGCAGCAGCGACCTGAAGTGATCAGCCCAGGCGCTGGTCGATGAAGTCGAAGTAGCGCTGGCGAATCCCCGGCAGCTCGTTGGCCAAGTGGTGGCGAGCTTCGGGCAGCAGCAGAATCTGCGGCTCGGCGAACTTGGCCTTGAGTACTTCGAGGTTGTAGGGCCAGTCCACCGTGCCATCCGCCTCCCCTTGCACGATCAATGGCCGCCGCGTACTGCACGGGGCGGCTTCGATGCGTTTGACCCAGGCGATCAAGGCACCGACCCAGGCCGTTGGCAGGCGACGGGGTTGCAGCGGGTCGGCCTCTAGAAACGGCAGGAAGGCCGGGTCATTGGTGTTCTCGCTGAAGCGTCGCTCGATGCCATTGACGAAGTGGCGCAGCAGGCGATAGCTCAACTTCGACCAACGCCAGGCACAGGGCCGCACCAATGGCGCCAACAGGATGACCTGGCCATCGATGGGGCTCTGTGCGCCCTGGTACAGCAGATGGTCCACGGCAATCGCACCACCGGTGCTCTGCCCGCACAGATGCCACGGGCGTGGCAGTTGCAGCATGCGCGCTTGCTCGAACAAAGCCTCCAGCGCCTGCTGGTACAGCGCAAAATCACTGATGCTGGCTCGCTCGCCGCTGGACAGGCCATGGCCGGGCAGGTCGCAGCTGATGACGGCGAACCCCTGCTCGAGCGCCCACTCGATCACGTGCCGATAGAGGCCCATATGGTCGTAATAGCCGTGCAGCAAAAACAGCGTCGCGTTGGCCCGCTCGGGTAACCAGACCTGCCCGACCAGATCGAATCCCGCAGCCTGGAAGCCGCCCAGCCAGCTTTGTGCCGGCAGGTTCAGGCCATAGAAGCGCTGGTATTCCTGAGCCTGGGCCGACAGCGGCTGGCGAGCGGTCAGCGCCGCCAGGCTGGTGCGCAGGAGATCGGGATGAAAGGCAGCGGGCATCGGTGCATCCAAAGCGAAGCAATGTATTGATCTGCGATATTCAGCTCTGGCCGGCGTCGTGGCAAGCTTGCTCAGCGTCGAACGACCAGCACCGCTCCTAAATGGGCACCGCGGAAGAACTGCATGAATAACCGGATCATCAAACCGCTGTGCACAGCAATCGCCCTCGTGGCCGGTGCCGCCATCCTCTGGCAGGCCTACACCACGTTCCAGGCTCGTTACCTGCGTCCGTTCGACAACCAGGCCACGCTGTTCGACGGCAGCCTCCTGCAACTACCCGCCAAACTGGCCGGCCCCGGCCCGATCCGCGTGGTGCACTTCTGGGACCCGACCTGCCCGTGCAACGTCGGTAACCAGCAACACCTGGGCGAACTGGTCAGCCAGTTTGCCGAGCGCGGGGTGACCTTCCACGTCCTGCAAAAGCCAGGCAGCCATGGCCAGTTGCCTGCCAACCTGAGCAGCCTGCAGCCCATCGCCGGTTTGCCCGGCAGCGAACGGCTGCCGGCCTCTCCGGCCGTGGCCATCTGGGACCGGCAAGGCCGTCTGGCTTACTTCGGCCCGTACAGCGAAGGTGCGGTGTGCAACTCCAGCAACAGTTTCATCGAGCCAATCCTGAAGGCCCTGCTCGACGGTCGACAGGTGAGCGCCTCGAATACCCTTGCCGTGGGCTGCTACTGCCCCTGGCGCGGTTGACGTAACCGCGCCGGGTTACCCATCACCGTCGCCCCGGCCGGTACATCCCGCGTGACCACGCTACCGGCACCCACCACGGCATTGTCGCCAATGCTCACGCCGGGCAGGATGATCGCCGCACCACCAATCCACACATTGTTGCCGATTGTCACCGGCCGCCCGCTTTCCAACCCTGTGCGTCGCACCTCGGGGTCGAGCGGATGGTCGGCGGTGTAGATCTGCACGTTGGGGCCGATCTGGCAGTCGTCGCCGATCCGCACCGGCAACACATCGAGAATCACGCAGTTGAAGTTCATGAAGGTATTGCGGCCGACACTGATGTTGTAGCCATAGTCGCAATGGAACGGTGGGCGGATCACCGCGCCTTCGCCAACCTGGGCAAAATGCTCGGCCAACAGCCCATGCCGTGCTTCGTTGAGCAGCTCGACACTGTTGTTGTAACGGTGCATCCAGTGCTTGTTGGCGATCTGCTCGGCCTGCAGCTCGGGGCAACCGGCATGGTAGAGCTGGCCTGCAAGCATTTTCTGTTTTTCGCTGAGGGACATGGAAACTCCTTCCTGGGACTATGCTCTGTTCGCGAATCCGCCGATCATCGGACCACACTTTTCGCTGGAATGCACAAGGAGCCTGAATGAAGCGCAGCCTGACCCTGTTGGCGGTGGTGGTTACCGTGGCCGCCGGCGCTGGATACTGGTATGTGCAGGGCAAACTACCGCAGCGCGAGGGCGAGGTGGCCGTCGCCGGCCTGCAGGCGCCGGTCAGCGTACGCTACGACGCCCGCGGCGTGCCGCACCTGCAGGCGCAGAGCGAGACGGACCTGTACCGGGCACTGGGCTATGTGCATGCCCAGGACCGGCTGTTCCAGATGGAGATCCTGCGCCGCCTGGCCCGTGGCGAACTGGCCGAGGTGCTGGGCGCCAAGCTGCTACCCACCGACACCCTGTTCCGCAGCCTGCGCATTCGCGAACAGGCCGCCCTGATGGCCAAGCGTCAGGATCGTCAGTCCCCGGCCTGGCAGGCCTTGCAGGCCTACCTCGATGGCGTGAACAGCTGGCAGGCCGGCCATCCCAAGCCCGTCGAATTCGACCTGCTCGGTATCACCCCGCGCGCGTTCACCGCAGAAGACACGCTCAGCATCGCCGGCTACCTGGCCTACAGTTTCGCCGCCGCCTTTCGTACCGAGCCGGCACTGACCTATATCCGTGACCAGCTGGGCCCCAAGTACCTGGGCATCTTCGATCTCGGCTGGCAGCCGGAGGGCGCCCTGGGTACACCACTGGCCGCTGCCGACTGGCACAGCCTCGAGGCCCTCGCCCGCCTTGGTCGTGACGCGCTAGGCGAGGCCGGTATCCCCCAGTTCGAAGGCAGCAACGCCTGGGCCGTGGCCGGCAGCCGCACCCGCAGCGGCAAGCCGCTGCTGGCCGGCGACCCGCACATCGGCTTTGCCGTGCCGGCAGTGTGGTACGAGGCCGAACTTTCAGCGCCGGGTTTCAACCTGTACGGCTACTTCCAGGCGCTCAACCCGTTCGCCTTGCTCGGCCACAACCGCGACTTCGGCTGGAGCCTGACCATGTTCCAGAACGATGACGTCGACCTGATCGCCGAACGCAGCAACCCGGCCGATGCCAACCAGGTCATGGTCGATGGCCAATGGCAGGCGCTGGAAAAGACCGAACAACAGATCGCCGTGAAAGGCGAAGCACCGGTCACCCTGAGCCTGCGCCGCTCACCCCACGGCCCGATCGTCAACGACGTGCTGGGCGTCACCGCCGGGCCCACGCCGATCGCCCTGTGGTGGGCATTCCTGGAAACCGAGAACCCGATCCTCGACGGCTTCTACCAGATCAACCGCGCCGATACCTTGGCCAAGATGCGCGAGGCTGCCGCTAAAGTGCACGCGCCCGGGCTGAATTTTGTCTGGGCCAATGCGCGTGGCGACATTGGCTGGTGGGCCGCTGCGCAGTTGCCGATTCGTCCCGACGGGGTCGACCCGGCGTTCATTCTCGACGGGGCCAGTGCTCAGGCCGCCAAGCTCGGCTTCTACCCGTTCAGCGTCAACCCGCAGCAGGAAAACCCGGCGCGCGGCTACATTGTCTCGGCCAACTACCAGCCACCGGCGGCGGTACCGATACCGGGTTATTACAACCTGCCAGACCGGGGCCGTCAGCTCGACAACCAACTGGCCAACCCCGAGGTGAAGTGGGACACCCAGAACAGCCAGCAGCTGCAGCTGGGCACCGCCAGCGATTATGGCCCGCGAACCCTTGCCCCGCTGCTGGCAACGTTGCGCGCGGTAGCCGAGGGTGACGAAGAGAAGGAGCTGGTGGAGCAACTGGCCGCCTGGGCAGGTGACTATCCGCTGGATTCGGTCAGTGCCACGCTCTTCAACCAGTTCCTCTACGAACTGGCATTCGCCGCACTGCATGACGAATTGGGCGATACCTGGTTCCCGGTGCTGATCAGCACCCGCGTCATCGACGCCGCCCTGCCACGCCTGGCGGCGGATGCCGATTCGCCCTGGTGGAACACCCGTGGTGGCAACCAGCGCACCGACCGCAGCGCCATCGTGCGCGCGGCCTGGCAGAACAGCCTGAAGCACCTGCGCGACACCATGGGCAACGACTCGGCCAGCTGGCAGTGGGGCAAGGCGCATACCCTGACCCACAACCACCCGCTTGGGGTGAAGAAGCCACTTCACCTGCTATTCAATGTCGGCCCGTTCGCCGCGCCGGGTACCCACGAGGTGCCGAACAATCTTTCGGCGAAGATCGGCCCGGCGCCATGGCCGGTGAACTATGGGCCGTCTACCCGACGGCTGATCGACTTCGCCGATGCCGGGCTGGCGCTGACCAGCAACCCGGTCGGGCAGAGTGGCGTGCCGTTCGATGGGCACTACGCGGACCAGGCCGGGGGCTATGTGCAGGGGCAGTACCAACGGGCGCAGATGGGCATAATTCCGGCGCAGAGCACCTTGCGATTGGTGCCAGAGCCTTAAGGGCGGCACAGCGGCCCCGACAATTTCGAATACTCTACAGACCTTCCAGCCGAGACCCACTCCATGCAAAGACATTTCATCGAAATCGACGGCGCCCGCATGAGCTACGTCGACCAGGGCCAGGGCTTCCCGGTGCTGCTCGGCCATAGCTACCTGTGGTCCGCCGACATGTGGCGGCCACAGATCGAGGCACTGTCGGCCCACTTTCGCGTCATCGTGCCCGAGCTGTGGGGCCACGGCAGCTCCGACGCTCCGCCTGCCACGACCACCGACATGAGCGCCCTGGCCCGCCAGCACCTGGCGCTGCTGGATGCCCTGGATATTGGCCAATGCCACCTGGTCGGCCTGTCGGTCGGTGGCATGTGGGGTGCACAGCTGGCCCTGGAGCACCCCCAGCGGGTCGACCGCCTGGTATTGATGGATACCTACCTCGGCGCAGAACCGGAGGCGACCCGGCTCAAGTATTTCGGCCTGCTGGACGCGGCCAGTGGCGCAGGCATGTTCCCGGAGCCGTTGCTGGATATCGTCGTGCCGATGTTCTTCCACGCGGGTGGGCAGACGGTGCCGCAGGTCAGGGAAAGCTTCCGGGCAGCGCTGAAGGCGAGCAGTGCCGAAGTCATTCGGCAAAGCCTCGATCCACTGGGGCGGGTGATTTTTGGCCGACCGGACCTGCTGTCGCGGTTGGGTGAGCTGGCCAGCGAGCGGACCATCGTGGTCTGTGGCGACCGGGACATTCCACGGCCGCCTGCGGAATCCAACGAAATGGCCCAGGTCATTGGTTGCCTGGCGGCGCAGATCCCCTTTGCCGGGCATATCTCCAGCCTGGAGAACCCACGGGTGGTCAATGAATTCCTGTTGAACTGGTTGCCGCGCAATCAGTGAAATTACCGGGCCTGCTTTGCAGTGCATCACCGGCAAACCAGCTCTCACCCTGCAGCTTCCCTCAGGCCTGTGAATATCCTAGGGAGCTGGCTTGGCGGCGATAAGGCCATCACAGGCAACACAAGACAGGTGCCGCCGCAGGGTCTCCTCAATGTTCAAGCGTGTGGTAGTCCTGTAGATACAAAAACGCCGACATGAATGCGTCGGCGTTATCTCCATACAGCTTGCGGATCAGAAGGCCGGCAGTACCGCACCTTCATACTTCTTGGCGATGAAGGCCTTCACTTCCGGGCTGGTCAGGGCCTTGGCCAGTTTCTGGATGGCTTCGCTGTCCTTGTTGTCCGGGCGGGCGACCAGGAAGTTCACGTACGGCGAGTCGCTGCCTTCGATCACCAACGCATCCTTGGCCGGGTTCAGGCCGGCTTCCAGGGCGTAGTTGGTGTTGATCATGTCCAGGTCGACCTGGTCCAGCACGCGCGGCAGCATGGCCGATTCAAGCTCGCGGAACTTCAGCTTTTTCGGGTTCTCGGCGATGTCCTTGGGTGTGGCCAGGGCATTTTTCGGGTCTTTCAGGGTGATCAGGCCAGCCTTCTGCAGCAGCAGCAAGGCACGGCCGCTGTTGCTACCTTCGTTGGGAATGGCAACGGTGGCGCCTTCTTTCAGCTCGCTCAGGTTCTTGACCTTCTTCGAGTAGCCACCGAACGGCTCGACGTGAACGCCGATCACGGTTTCCAGGTGGGTGCCCTTGCCTTCGTTGAAGTTCTGCAAGTACGGCAGGGTCTGGAAGTAGTTGGCGTCCAGGCGTTTCTGGTCAACTTGCACGTTGGGCTGCACGTAGTCGGTGAACACCTTGATCTGCAGGTCCACGCCTTCCTTGGCCAGGGTCGGCTTGATCAACTCGAGAATTTCAGCGTGCGGTACCGGGGTGGCGGCAACCACCAGTTTCTCGGCGGCAGCAGCCAGGCCGGCGAACGACAGGGCGGCAGCCAAGGCGGTGGTCAGCAGGGTCTTCTTCATGGTGGTCCTTGTTCTGGTTCTGGCCATCGACGATGGCGAATCGGGTGCCCAACCGGTTCATCAGCGGGCATAAGGCGGACAATACCTAGATTTTTTATTCCGCAACAATATCTTTTATTTAGCTGCTTATGCCAAAAGCAAATCGCCATCAGCGACTTTGTTCATGAACGTCGTCTAGCGCGCAGGGCTGGGCAAATCCAGGTCCTTCGGCAGAATTTCCTCGCCGTCATTCACCAGCAGGGCGAAGTGAATAATGTTCTCCAGCTCGCGGATATTGCCCGGCCAGAAGTGCGCTTCCAGTAGCTGTTGTGCGGCCTCGCTCACCAGCGGCACCGGCCTTTGCAGGCGCGCGCTGTAGATACCGACGAAATATTCGGCCAACGGCAGGATGTCGCCCGGCCGCTCACGCAGTGGCGGCAGCTCCAGCGCCCCTTCGCGCAGGTACTGGTACAAGCGCTCGTTGAAGCGCCCCGCGCTTACCACCCGGGCCAGGTCGATGCTGGTGGCGGCTACCAGGCGTACATCCACCGGCTGCGGCTGCTGCGCGCCTACCCGGGTAACCTCGCGGTTTTCCAGGGCGGCTAGCAGCTTGCCCTGAATGGCCAGCGGCAGGTCGGCGATCTCGTCCAGGTACAGCGTGCCGCCGTTGGCCGAGCCAAACCAGCCGGCGCGGCTGCTGGCCGTGCCTGCGTGGCTACCGGCGCTGTAGCCGAACAGCTCGGCATCGGCATAGGTGGGGCTGATGGCTGCGCAGTTGACCGACACGAACAACCCTCCGCGGTCGCTGGCGCGGTGAATTTGCCGAGCCAGCAGCTCCTTGCCGGTGCCGGTTTCGCCACGGATCAGCACCGGCAGGGGCTGTGGCGCCAGGCGCTCGAGTTGCTCGCGCAGCCGTTGGGAACGCGGGTCGATGAATACCAGCGCCTTGGCGCGTATGCTCAGCGGGCTTTTGTCCAGTTCGGGGAAAGTCAGCAACGGCTGGCCAAACGGGTTTTGAAAAGTCATGACGAACTCCCGCCCCTGGCCTGCAGTGGCCGGGCGTCGCAAACGGTAAACAATAGGGTGATCAGGCGCGGCGCAGCGCGCGCTGCTCGACCCGGTTCTGCAAGCGATACAGGTAAGCGAACCCCTGCTCCCAACGCTCATGGCCGGACTTGACGTTGATGTGTCCGGCGTTGGTCAGCAGCCCCGCTTCGGCGCCCCACGCCTGGGCCAGGTACAACGCCCGTGGCACGCTCACGGCCGGGTCGTTGTCCGAGCTGACCACCTGGCTGGGGAACGGCAGCGCCTCGGTCGGGATCGGCGCGAAGTTGCGCAAGGCGGGTGCGCAACCGGGCCGTTCGACATCCGCCGGCGCCACCAGCAAGGCACCACGCACCCGCCGTAGCAAGGCCGGGCTGGCTTGGGCGGCCCAATGGGCGACCGTGACGCAGCCCAGGCTGTGGGCAATAAGGATGACCGGCGAGCGCTCGGCGGCAATCGCCTGCTCCAGCGCCTGCACCCAGTCCTGGCGCTGCGGGGTCAACCAGTCCTGTTGCTCGACCCGCGCACTGTTGGGCAGGGTGCGCTGCCAGTGGCTTTGCCAATGATTGTCTGGCGATCCTTGCCAGCCCGGCACAATCAGGTAACGGATCGACTCGTTGCGCATGGGGACGCCTCCAGTAAGTTTGCGTGCTTGGAGACCAGTATAGGGCGGCAGTTATATCGGTAAAGGAATAGGAAGCTATTTGTTAATAACCAAATAACAAATCGAAGCGATCGTTGGACGGGCGCTTATGGCAAAAAAAATGGGCCATCCCCTGCCAAGAGATATGGCCCATAAGCACTTGCCTGAAGGGGGTTGCCGGGGTTCAGCGCGCGGTAATCACCGCCAGTTTGCTGATGCCCGCACGTTCGATCGCCGCCATGGCCCGTGCCACTTCGCCGTAGTTGACACCGTCGTCGGCCTGCAGCTGCACACGCACTTGCGCGTCCTTGTCCTTGGCGGCCTTGAGGCTGGTTTCCAGCAGATCTGGCTGGATCGGGTCCTTGTTGATGAACAGCTTGCCACCACCATCGATGCTGACCACCAGCGGGTCCTTCTGTTCCACCGGCGCCACGGCCTCGGTCTTGGGCAGGTTCACAGGAATCGCGTTGGTCAGCAGCGGCGCGGTGACGATGAATACCACCAGCAGCACCAACATCACATCCACCAGGGGCGTAACGTTGATTTCACTGAGGACTTCGTCATTGTCCTGGGTCGAGAAGGCCATATCAGGAAGCCTCCTTGACTGGCTGGGAGAACCCACCCTGGTGCGCGTGCACGGCCGGGTGCACCAGTACGCGGAAAGCACTCTTCTGCGCCAGGCTGTAGAAATCATGGGCGAAGTCATCGAGGTCGGCTGCAGTGAGCTTGAGCCGGCGCAGGAAATAGTTGTAGACCAGCACCGCCGGTACCGCGACGGCGATACCCACACCGGTGGCCACCAGTGCCGCACCAATCGGCCCGGCGACGGTTTCCAGGCTGGCAGAGCCGGCCGCACTGATGCCCTTGAGCGCTTCCATGATGCCCCACACGGTGCCGAACAGGCCGATGAAGGGCGACGTGCTGCCGATACTGGCGACTACCGCCAGGCCGGTTTCCAGCGAGCGGCGCTCCCGCACGATCTGCTGGCGCAGTGCACGCTCCAGGCGGTCCTGGTGGTTGATGGCGTGGCTCAAGTCGCTGGCCTGGGTATCGCCCACAGCGATGGCGGCGTAGCCGGCCTGGGCCACGCGTGCAGCCGGGCCCGGCAGCTCGTGGCTGGGCTCGGCGGCCGAGTCCAGGCTCGAGGCGGCCCAGAACTGCTGGTGGAAGCGCTTGTCCTGGTGCTTCAAGCGCACGAACTGAGAGGCCTTGACCAGGGCCAGGCCCCAAGTGACGACAGAGAAACCAACCAACAGCCAGATGACTGCGCTTTCAACGGACTCGAGTGGGGATGCCAGCAGGCTCATGATGATGTCTTCCTGTGTTCTGCGGAATAGTTAGCGAAGCTTGAAATCGATCGGCACACTGACCCAGCCGGTCTGGGCCACGTCGCCCTGCCTGGCCGGAACGAAACTCCAGCGCTTGACTGCCGCCAGCGCGGCGGCGTCGAGGGCATCGCGGCCACTGCTCTTCTGGATCTGGATCTGTCCGGGCGCGCCACTGGGCAGCACCTCGACGCGCAACAGCACGGTGCCCTCCCAGCCACGGCGCTGGGCCAACTGCGGATATTCCGGCGCCGGGTTCTTCAGGTACGCGGCGTTCGCCGATGCCGGGGTTATCGGGGCGGGCACGGCAGGCGCGGGTGCCGGTGCTGCCGGGGCGGCTACGGGGACCGACGGCGCAGCTTCGACCGGCTTGGGTTGTTGCTTTACCACCGGCTTGGGCACAGGTTTGGGCTTGGCCTTGGGTTTGCTGGCCAGTTCGTCGATCACTTCAGGCGCTGGCGGCTGGACCACAGGCGGTGCCGGGGCAGGTGGCGGCGGCTCGACCACAGGCGGGGCAGGCGCGGCGAATTCGATGGTCATGGGCAGCACCTGCGGCGGGACTACCGGTAGCTCGGGCGTAGGCGCCCGGCTGATCCAGTAGGCCACCGCAGCATGCAGTGCCAGCACCAGCAGGCCCAGCGCCAGCTTGTCGCGGCGCTTGAGCGCGCTGACAGGCGTGCGTTGCAGGCGCAGCTGGCCGAGCGGGAGGCGAAGCGTGCGCCCAAGCTCGATCAAGTCACCCGGAGCGGTGCGCCATGGCTGGGCGTAGGCCTTCATGGCCGACTGGACATTACCCATTGATAAAACTCCCAGGGTCTCGATTCAGGGTGTATCTGAATCATGGAACCAGGGGACTTATCTCTTAAAGGAATGTTTAAAATTAAACTTAGAACTTAAATGAATATCTTTTTTTCGCGATGGCTTCGACGCCGCGGATTCCGTGGGCTGTGGCTGTGGCGGGAAAAAACGGTGCATCAGGCGCATGCAAAATATGCGCGCAATGCATGGGATTTCCAGGCCTGCGAAGCGGCCACGGACACCCGCCAGGCATGAAAAACCCGGGACAGCGCCCGGGTTCTTCATGTTCGAAGGCGGCTCAGATATCCGCCACTTTCTGCCAGACCTTCGGCCGGAAGAACAATGTCTCGCCCCGCGCCAACCCGGTCAGGCTGTCATGGTCCTTGACCACCTCGGCCTCGATCAGCTCGCTCTGCCCTTCCACCTTCAGGGTCACCCGCGTGGTAGCGCCCAGCGGTCGGATATCGCGCACCTCGGCGGCATGGTGCCCCTCGGTCTCGTGCCGCGACAACGACACTTCGTGCGGGCGGAACAGCACATGGTGTCCCTCACTCAAGGCCAGGCGGTTGGAGTCACCCAGGAAGTGGTAGACGAAATCGTTGGCCGGGTGCTCGTACACCTCGCCCGGCGAGCCGATCTGCTCGATCACACCCTTGTTCATCACCACGATGCGGTCAGCCACTTCCATGGCTTCTTCCTGGTCGTGGGTGACGAATACCGACGTCAGGTTGATGTCCTCGTGCAGACGCGCCAGCCACCGGCGCAGTTCCTTGCGCACCTTGGCATCCAGGGCACCGAACGGCTCGTCCAGCAGCAGTACCTTGGGCTCTACCGCCAGCGCACGGGCCAGGGCGATACGCTGGCGCTGGCCACCGGACAACTGTTCGGGGTAGCGGTCGGACAGCCAGTCCAGCTGCACCATGTTCAGCAGCTCATGCACCTTTTCGGCAATCCTGCTTTCGCTCGGGCGCTCGCCCTTGGGCTTCATGCGCAGGCCGAAGGCGACGTTGTCGAACACGCTCATGTGACGGAACAAGGCGTAGTGCTGGAACACGAAACCGACGTTGCGGTCACGCACGTCATGGCCGGACACGTCTTCGCCATGGAACACGATATTGCCCTGGTCGGGGGTTTCCAGCCCGGCAATGATGCGCAGCAGGGTGGTCTTGCCACAGCCGGACGGGCCAAGCAGGGCAACCAGCTCGCCGCTGTTGATGTCCAGGTTGATGTTGTCCAGTGCCTGGAAGCTGTTGAAGCGCTTGCTGACGTTACGAACTTCGATCGACATGAATCATTCCTCCGCGGCGCTGTGGCGCAGGCGGTTAATACGGTTCTCGCTCCACTGCTTGAGCAGCAGGATGAAGAGCGCCATGATCAGCAGCAGGCTGGCCACGCTGAAGGCCGCCACGTGGTTGTACTCGTTGTAGAGGATCTCCACGTGCAGCGGCAGGGTATTGGTCACGCCACGAATATGGCCCGACACCACCGACACGGCACCAAACTCGCCCATGGCCCGCGCGGTGCACAGCACCACGCCGTAGATCAGGCCCCATTTGATGTTCGGCAGGGTCACATGCCAAAACATCTGCCAGCCATTGGCGCCGAGCAGGCGCGCAGCCTCCTCCTCTTGCGTGCCCTGTTCCTGCATCAACGGGATCAGTTCACGGGCCACGAACGGCACGGTGACAAATATGGTGGCGAGGACGATACCCGGCAAAGCGAACACGATCTGGATGTCGTGGTCCTGCAGCCACGGCCCGAACAGGCCCTGCGCGCCGAACATGAGCACGTACACCAGGCCGGCGATCACCGGCGAAACCGAGAACGGCAGGTCGATCAGCGTGACCAGCAGGCTCTTGCCGCGGAACGTGTACTTGCTCACGCACCAGGCGGCGCTGACCCCGAACACCAGGTTGAGCGGTACCGAAATGACCACCGCGATCAAGGTCAGCTTCAGCGCCGACAAAGCATCCGGCTCGAGGATCGCCTCGAAGAACGTGCCAAAGCCGTTCTTCAGTGCCTGCGATACCACGATCACCAGCGGCAGCAGCAGGAACAGCGCGAATACCAGCCAGCCAAGGCTGATCAGGACGCGCCGCGAAGTCGCACTGCCACGGCGGGCGGCGTTGGCGGCGGCGGTTGCATTCAGGGTTGAACTGGACATGCCGGCCTCCTTCAAGGGGTTTCTATGCGGCGCTGCAGCAGGTTGATCAGCAGCAGCAGGATGAAGGAAACCACCAGCATCAATACGCCGATGGAGGTCGCGCCGGTGTAGTCGTACTGGTCGAGCTTGACCATGATCAGCAACGGCAGGATCTCGGTCTTCATCGGCATGTTGCCGGCAATGAAGATCACCGATCCATACTCGCCCACACCGCGGGCAAAGGCCAGGGCGAAGCCGGTGAGCCAGGCGGGCAGCAGCGCCGGCGCCAGCACATGGCGGAACACCTGCAACGGCTTGGCGCCCAGGCAGGCAGCGGCCTCCTCGACTTCGCGCGGGATGTCGGCCAGCACCGGTTGTACCGTGCGCACCACAAACGGCAGGGTGACGAAGGTCAGGGCCAGGGTGATGCCCAGCGGGGTGTAGGCGATCTTGAAGCCAAGGTCGGTGGCGAACTGGCCGACCCAGCCCGAAGGCGCGTACAAGGCAGTCAGGGCGATGCCGGCAACGGCGGTGGGCAGGGCAAATGGCAGGTCGATCATCGCATCGATGACCTTGCGCCCAGGGAAGGTGTAGCGCACCAGCACCCAGGCCAGCAAGGTGCCGATCAGGCCGTTGATGATGGCGGCGAACAGGGCGGTGCCGAAACTCAGCTTGAGCGCGGCGATCACCCGCGGAGCGCTGATGACATTCCAGAACTGCTCCCAGGTCAGCTGCGCGGCATGCACGAACATGGCGGCCAGCGGTATCAGCACGATCAGGCTGAGGTACACCAAGGTGTAGCCCAGCGTCAGCCCGAAGCCGGGTATGACGGGGGAAATGCGACGTGACATAAATATCCCTGGTTGAACGCACGAAGCCCGGGATCAATCCCGGGCCGGTGCAGGCTTGTGAATCCTGGGGCTGCCTTGCAGCCCCGCTTTTCCCTGGCGCTTACTGTGCCTGATAGATCTGGTCGAACACACCGCCATCATTGAAGAACTTGGGCTGTGCAGTTTTCCAGCCACCGAAGTCCTTGTCGATAGTCACCAGGTCCAGTTTCGGGAACTGCTTGCCGAACTCGGCGGCTACCTTGGCATCACGCGGACGGTAGAAGTTCTCGGCAGCAATCTTCTGCCCGGCCGGGCTGTACAGGTGCTTGAGGTATTCGCTGGCAATCTCGGTATTGCCCTTCTTCTCGGCGTTCTTGTCGACCACCGCCACCGGCGGCTCGGCCAGGATCGACAGCGACGGCACGACGATTTCGAACTTGTCGGCGCCACCGTCCTCCTTCAGGGCCAGGAAGGCCTCGTTTTCCCAGGCCAGCAGGACGTCGCCCTGGCCGTTGTTGACGAAGGTGATGGTCGAGCCACGCGCACCGGTGTCCAGCACCGGCACGTGCTTGAACAGCTCCTGCACGTAGGCCTTGGCCTTGTCTTCGCTCCCCCCGGTCTTCAGGCCGTAGGCCCACGCGGCGAGGAAGTTCCAGCGGGCGCCCCCGGAGGTCTTCGGGTTCGGGGTAATGACCGATACATCCTTCTTGATCAGGTCGCCCCAGTCCTTGATGCCTTTCGGGTTGCCCTTGCGCACCAGGAACACGATGGTCGAAGTATAGGGCGTGCTGGCGTCCGGCAGACGCTTCTGCCAGTCCTCGGGCAAACTCTTGCCGAGCTTGGCAACTTCGTCGATGTCGCCGGCCAGGGCCAGGGTCACCACGTCGGCGCGCAGGCCGTCGATCACCGCACGGGCCTGCTTGCCCGAGCCACCATGGGATTGCTGGATCTTCACCGTGTCGCCCGGGTGGGCCTGTTGCCAGTGCTTGATGAACTCGGCGTTGTACTGCTGGTAAAGCTCACGGGTCGGGTCGTAGGACACGTTGAGCAGTTCGTAGTCCTTGGCGATGGCGGAACCGGCAAAAACAGCGCTGGCCAGGGCGGCGAGCGCATAACGGCGGATGGACATGGTGAAGCTCCCAATTGGCATTTTTCTAGTTTTGAATGGGTGGCGCGTCAGCCGGTCTTGTTGCCGGGCTGTTGCAGGCGGAATTTCTCCTTGCGCTCGATCTGTACGACCTGAGCGTTGTGCACAGTGATCTCCACCGCACCGAAACGCAGGTCGCGCAGGGCGCTCTGGATTTCCCGCAGAATGGTGGCTTCGTCCTGACCGTCGATGCTACGCAGGGATGCACTCATGCTCGTTCTCCTTGGAGTGAGGTTGCCGGGCTGAGGTTTGAATGGGGGATTACGCCTGGCTTGGGGCAATAGTAGTGAGGCAAGGTTATTCTTAAAAATACTGTTTAAGAATTTTTATATAACCAAATTCAGACACTCACTTTCAGCCCCACAAAAACCCTGTGGGAGCGGGTTCACCCGCGAATGCGGCGGTAAATCCCACCATCGCATTCGCGGGTAAACCCGCTCCCACAGGGTTTGTGCAGGGGGCTTCAGTTTTGTTTCTGTGGCTCGCGGATCTTGTACCAGGCCACATACAGCGCTGGCAGGAACAGCAGTGTCAGCAGGGTGGCCACGATGATCCCACCAATCATGGCGTAGGCCATCGGCCCCCAGAACACCTCGCGGGCGATCGGGATCATGCCCAGGCTCGCCGCCGCTGCAGTCAACAGGATCGGTCGGCGGCGGTGATTGGTAGCCTCCACCACCGCATCCCAGGGCGACAGGCCTTGTGCCTCGAACTCGTCGATCTGGGTCACCAGGATCACCGAGTTACGAATGATGATGCCCGCCAGCGCGAGAATCCCGAGAATCGCCACGAAGCCCATCGGCGTGCCGGTGGGCACCAGCGCCAGCACCACGCCGATAAGCCCAAGCGGTGCCACGCTGACCACCAGGAACAGCTTCTGCACACTGTGCAGCTGAATCATCAGGAAGGTCGCCATCAGGAACAGCATCAGCGGGATCACCTTGCGGATCGGGCCTTGCGCCTTGGCACTCTCTTCCACCGTACCGCCAGTGGCCACTTCGAAGCCCACCGGCAGCTTGCTGGCGAACTCGTCGATCTTCGGCTTCAGCTGGGCAACCAGGTCGGTGGGCTGGATGTCGCCATTGACCGAGGCCTTGATGGTAATGGTCGGCTTGCGGTCACGGCGCCACACCAGCGGCTGCTCCAGCTCGTAGCGCACCGTGGCAAACGACAGCAGCGGTATCGCGGTGCCGTTGGGGGTAAGGATCTGCAGGTTCTGCAGGGTATCGGGCGATCCACGCTCGCTGTCCTGCGCACGGGCAACCACGTCGACCAGGTAGATGTTGTCATTGACCTGGGTGATCTGGACGCCGCTGACGATGCTGTTCATCACATTAGCCACGTCTTCCGATGACAGGCCCAGCTGGCGCGCCTTGTCCTGGGCAATTTCCACCCGTAGCACCTTACCTGGCTCGTTCCAGTCGTAGATCATCTCGCCAATGTATTGGTTCTGGTCGAGCAGGGTGGCCAGCTCGATGGCATGCTTGCGCACCTCGTCGATATTGGCGCCGCTGACCCGGTACTGGATCGGCCGGCCCACCGGCGGGCCCATTTCCAACGACTGCACGTTGGTACCGATGCCGACGAATTCCTCATGCAGGATCTTCTGCAGCCGCTCCATCATGCCCTGGCGCTCTTCGAAGCTCTTGCTGACGATCACCAGCTGCGCGTAGTAAGGGTTCTGCAGTTGCTGGTCGAGCGGCAGGTAGAAGCGGACAGCGCCCTGGCCGATGTAGGTACTCCAGTGCACCAGGGCCGGGTCGTCCTTGATCCGCGCCTCGAAGCGGTCGACCACCTTGCGTGTCTCTTCGATCGAGGCGTTCTGCGGCAGGTTGAGGTCGACAAGGATTTCCGGGCGGTCCGAGGACGGGAAGAACTGGTTCTGCACGAAGCGCTGGCAGAAGATCGCCAGGGCGAATAGCAGCACGGTGCCGATGATGGTCAGCCAGCGGTTGCGCATGCACCACAGCAAGCCGTGCTCGAAGGCCCGGCCGAGCCTTCCAGGCTCGGCATCATGTGCCTTGAGGTTGCTGCTGAGCATATGCACACCCAACACCGGCGCAAAGAACACCGCCACGATCCACGACACCAGCAGGGCCACGGCAATCACCGCGAACAGGGTGAAGGTATATTCGCCCGCCGAGCTGGCGTTGAGGCCAATGGGCACGAACCCGGCCACGGTGACCAAGGTGCCGGTGAGCATCGGGAACGCCGTCGAGGTGTAGGCGAAGGTCGCCGCCTGCTCCTTGCTCTCGCCCATTTCCAGCCGCGTGACCATGACCTCCACGGTGATCATCGCGTCGTCCACCAGCAGGCCCAGGGCGATGATCAGCGCACCCAGCGAAATACGCTGCATGGTGATACCGCTGTATTCCATGAACACGAATACCATGGCCAGCACCAGCGGGATCGAACAGGCCACGACCAGGCCGGCGCGCACCCCCAGGCTGACAAAGCTCACCCCGAGCACGATCACCACTGCCTCGAACAACGCGCTGGTGAAGCCACCCACCGCCTGCTTGACCACCACGGCCTGGTCGGAAACGGTATGCACCCCGACGCCAATAGGCAGGTCTTCGACCACCCGATCCATGCGTTTTTTCAGTGCCGCGCCGAACACCTCGATGTTGCCACCGGCTTTCATGCCGATAGCCAGGCCCAGCGCTGTCTGGCCGTTGTAGCGGAACATCGGTGAAGGTGGGTCGACGTAGCCGCGCTCGATGTCGGCGATGTCGGCCAGGCGGAAGAAGCGGTCGTTGATCTTCAGGTTGACGGTTTGCAGGTCCTTTTCCGAGGCGAACTGTCCGGTGGTGCGCACGGAAATGCGCTCCGGGCCCGCCTCGATCACCCCGGCCGGAGTCACCGCGTTCTGCGATTGCAAGGCCTGCATCACCTGGCGCTGGTCGATGCCCAAGGCTGCCAGCTTGCGGGTGGAGAAGTTCAGGTACAGCACTTCGTCCTGGGTGCCGATCAGCTCGATCTTGCCGATGTTGGGTACGTCGCGCACCTCAGCCCGCGCCTGCTCCACATAGTCACGCAGCTGACGCAGGGTCAGGCCGTCGGCGGTGAAGGCATAGATCGAACCAAACACGTCGCCGAACTCGTCGTTGAACCCCGGGCCCTGGATGCCTGCCGGGAACTCACCGCGGATGTCCTGGATCTTCTTGCGTACCTGGTACCAGATTTCCGGAATGTCCTTGGCCTTGGTGGTGTCGCGCAGGTACACGTAGACCGTGGATTCACCCGGGCGGGTGTAGCTTTTGGTGTAGTCGAGCGAGTCGAGTTCCTCGAGCTTCTTCTCGATGCGGTCGGTGACCTGGTACAGGGTCTCGTCCTGGGTCGCACCCGGCCAGCGAGTCTGGATCACCATGGTCTTGATGGTGAACGACGGGTCTTCCTCACGGCCCAGGTTGAAGTAGGAGAAGATCCCCATCAGCAGCCCAACGAACATCAGGTACCAGACGAACGATTGATGCTTGAGTGCCCAGTCGGACAGGTTGAAGCTTCCTTTCATCGCGCATCCTCGTCGAAGGTGACCTTCTGGCCAGGCTTGAGGCTGTTCACGCCCGCCGTCACCACCCGCTCACCGGGCTGCACCCCGGAGGTCAGGATGATGCTCTGGTCGGTGCGGTCGATCAGGGCCACGTCACGGGTGGCCACGGTTTTCTGTTGCGGGTCGATCACCCACACCTGGGTCTTGCCATCCCGTTCGAGCAAGGCACTCAGGGGCAGCTCGCTGCGCGGCGTCACCGCCGAACTCAGGGTTACGCTGATGGCGGTACCCAGGTGGAACGCCGCCGGCGTGCTGGCCAGGGTCAGGCGGGCGCGGCGGGTACGGGTGGTGGCGTCGGCCTGGGGTTCCAGTTCGCGCAGACTGGCCGTGGTGTTGATGCTCGGGTCGAGTTGCGAGGCAACGGTAAAGGTCAGGCCTTTGTTCAACTGCTCGGCCAGGCCGATCGGCAGGTCGATTACCGCTTCCTTGACGTCCGGCCGGGCCAGGGTCACCACGGCCTGGCCAGCGGTGACGGTTTGCCCGGCTTCGGCTTTCCAGTTGGTAATCACCGCGGCATGGTCGCTGCGCAGGGTGCTGTAGTCGAGCTGGTCACGGGCCTGGCTGACGGCCGAGCGCGCCTGCTCCAACGCGGCACTGGTGGTCTTCAGGTTGGTCTGGGCGATGTCCAGCTGGGCCTGGGCGCCAACACCCCGGTCGTACAACTGCTGCTGGCGGCGAGCATCGGCCTGGGCGTTGATCCATTGCGCCTGCACCTTGGCCAGGTCGCCTTCGGCGGCGCGCAACTGGTTCTGCTGGTCGGTTGGATCGAGCGTGGCAAGCGTGTCACCCGCCTTTACCTGGGCGCCCACATCCAGCCAGCGCCGGGCGATGCGCCCGGACACGCGAAAGCCCAGGGTGCTTTCGAAACGCGCCTGGATAGAACCGGCAAAGCGGCCCAGTTGCGATTGAACCTGGGGCTCGACCTTGACCGACAGCACTGGCCGAATCGGCTCCGGCGCCTCGTCCTCGCTACTGCAGCCGACCAACAGCATGCCGGCCGACACCATCATCAGCAGGCGCTTCATAGCTCACCCCCCTTGGCCTTGGCATCGATCTTCTGTACCTGCATGCCGGGGTGCAGCAACTGCCCGCCATTGACCACCACGGTTTCGCCACCTTTCAGGCCGCTGGCGACCACGATCCTGCCGGTGAGGTAGCGGCTGACTTCAACCTTGCGCAGTTCCACCTTGTCGCCCTCGCCTACCACCCACACCGCGGGTTCATGCAGTGCCTTGGTCAAGGCGGACCAGGGCAGCTCGATGCTGGGCCGCCCCTCGGCATTGGTGGTGGCGGTAACCGGTGCACCCAGCTGCATCGCCGCAGGCACGTCCCTGAGGCCGACCTTGATCTGAACCGTGCCGCTTTGCTCGGACACCGTAGGGGTGATTTCGCGGACAAAGCCATGCGCCTTTACCTTGGGATCGTCCAGCAGGCTGACGATCACCCCGGCATCGCTGGCCGGCGCCACCAGCAGCGACTCATAGACGTTGAACACGGCATCGCGGTCGCCGTCGCGGGCCAGGCTGAAGATCGGCATGGTTGCTTGCACCACTTGGCCAACCTCGGCCTGGCGCTCAGTGATTACGCCATCGGCTTCGGACACCAGGGCGGTGTAGCCGAGTTGCTCATTGGCATCGGCCAATTGCGCCTGGGCGGCCTTGAGTGCGCTCTGGTCGCTGCGCAGGGCGGCCTCGGCAGCGTCGTATTCGCTCTGGCTGGTGTAGCCCTTGGGAAGCAGTTTTTGCTGGCGTACGAAAGCGGCGCTGCTCTGGGTGACCCGCGCCTGCGCAGCGAACACCTCGGCCTTGGCCGAGTCGACGTTGTTCTGCAGGTCTTTCGGGTCCAGGCGCGCCAGTACCTGGTTGGCCTTGACGTGGTCGCCGACATCTACGCTACGCGAGATGATCTTGCCGCCGACGCGGAACGACAGGTCGGTCTGCACGCGTGCCTGTACGTCGCCAGTCAGGGTGACCCTGGCGGCGAAGTCGGTCGGCTGGACCTGCTGCACGCCCACCCGGGGCAGTGTCTTGGGGACTTCTTCCTTGCTACAACCCGTGAGCATGTACAACAGCCCCAGGCAAACGACCGACAGCGGACGCAACAACGTCATGCAGGCTCCTTGCTTGCGCACAAATGATGTGTGGGATGCGACTGTCAGCGTAGTTCAGGGTTCGATAAACAGCACTGACAGGAGCCAGATGTGGCCAGTTCAGGTGCATGCCATGGCATTTTCGATGCCTGTGAAATCGAGCGCCGCGCGGGCGGCGCTCACAGTTGCAGAAGATGTTGTGCCAGGCCCCTGGCGGCCCAAACACACAAGACAGGCCAACAAGGCCTTCAATGACCAGGCGCTCCACAGAGTCAACCCCTGCAGGGCGCCCTCAAGATCAGGCCGAAGCAGCCACCGACGCCGGACGCTTGACCTGCGGTTGCGAAGCGTTGGCTGCCGCACCCTCCTCGATCGCCTGCTGAATCGCCTTGCGGCGACGCTCTTCGGCCTGGCGGCTGAAGTACCAGACCAGGAAGGTCACCAGGGACACCGACAGCAGGATCAGGCTGGCCACGGCATTGATCTCCGGCTTCACACCCAGGCGCACCGCCGAGAACACCTCCATCGGCAAGGTAGTCGAGCCCGGGCCCGAGACGAAGCTGGCCAGCACCAGGTCATCCAGCGACAGCGCGAACGACATCATGCCGCCCGCCGCCAGCGACGGCGCAATCATCGGGATGGTGATGAGGAAGAATACCTTCCACGGCTTGGCACCCAGGTCCATCGCCGCTTCTTCGATCGACAGGTCCAGCTCACGCAGGCGCGCCGACACCACCACCGCCACATAAGCCGCACAGAACGTGGTGTGGGCGATCCAGATAGTGACAATGCCCCGCTCCTGCGGCCAGCCGATCATCTGCGCCATGGCCACGAACAGCAGCAACAGCGACAGACCGGTGATCACCTCGGGCATCACCAGCGGCGCGGTGACCAGGCCGCCGAACAACGTGCGGCCCTTGAAGCGGGTGACGCGGGTCAGCACGAATGCCGCCAGGGTACCCAGCGCGACTGCCGCCACCGCCGTGTAGCAGGCGATTTCCAGCGAACGCATCACCGACCCCATCAGCTGGGTGTTGTCGAGCAGGCCGACGTACCACTTCACCGACCAGCCGCCCCACACGGTCACCAGCTTGGAGGCGTTGAACGAGTAGATCACCAGGATCAGCATCGGCAGGTAGATGAACAGCAAGCCGAGCACCAGCATCAGCTTGGAGAAACTGAAGCGCTTCATGCCCTGCCCTCCATTTCTTTGGCCTGGCTGCGGTTGAACAGCAGGATCGGCACGATCAGGATCGCCAGCATCACCACCGCCAGCGCGGATGCCACCGGCCAGTCACGGTTGTTGAAGAATTCCTGCCACAGCACCTTGCCGATCATCAGGGTTTCCGGGCCGCCAAGCAGTTCCGGAATCACGAACTCGCCCACCACCGGGATGAACACCAGCATGCAGCCGGCGATGATGCCGTTCTTCGACAGCGGCACGGTAATCTTCCAGAAGCTGTTGAAGGTGCTCGAACCCAGGTCGGATGCGGCCTCGAGCAAGCTCGGGTCGTGCTTCACCAGGTTGGCGAACAGCGGCAGGATCATGAACGGCAGGTACGAGTAGACCACGCCGATATAGACCGCCAGGTTGGTGTTGAGGATCTGCAGCGGCTGGTCGATCAGCCCGGTCCACAACAGGAAGCCGTTGAGCAGGCCGTTGTTGCTGAGGATGCCCATCCAGGCATAGACGCGGATCAGGATCGCGGTCCAGGTCGGCATCATGATCAGCAGCAGCAGGACCGTCTGGGTCTCCTTCCTGGCATTGGCGATGGCATAGGCCATCGGGTAGCCGATCAACAGGCACAGCAGGGTGCTGAAGAAGGCCATCTTCAGCGAACCCAGGTAGGCCGAAATGTACAGCTCGTCTTCGGTCAGCAGGCCATAGTTGGCCAGGTTGAGCACGAGCTGGACCTTGTCCTCGACGTAGCTGTAGATCTCGGTGTAGGGCGGGATCGCCACATCGGCTTCGGCGAAGCTGATCTTCAGCACGATGAAGAAAGGCAGCATGAAGAACAGGAACAGCCAGATGAACGGCACGCCTATCACCAGGTGCCGCCCCTCCGGAATGATGCGCTGGAAGGCTCGCTTGAGCTTGCGAAGTTTCATGACCGCAGTACCACGCCGCTGTCGTCTTCCCACCACACGTACACTTCATCGCCCCAGGTCGGCCGGGTGCCCTGGCGTTCGGTGTTGGCCACGAACGACTGGACGACCTTGCCGCTCGGCAGCTCGACATAGAACACCGAGTGGCCACCGAGGTAGGCGATGTCGTGGACCTTGCCGCGCGACCAGTTATGCTCGCAGGTTGGTTGCTGGGTGGTGACCAGCATCTTTTCCGGGCGCAGGGCGTAGGTGATGTGCTTGTCTTCCACCGAGGTGGTGATGCCATGGCCCACGTAGATCTTGCGCTCAAGCTCGGGGCTGGCAATGATCGCGTGGCCCTCGGCGTCGTCCACCACTTCACCGTCGAACAGGTTGACGCTGCCGATGAACTCGCACACCAGGCGGCTGGTAGGGGTCTCGTAGATGTCTACCGGCGAGCCGATCTGGGCGATCCAGCCCAGGTGCATGATGGCGATGCGCTGGGCCATGGTCATGGCCTCTTCCTGGTCGTGGGTCACCATCACGCAGGTCACGCCCACGCGCTCGATGATTTCCACCAGCTCCAGTTGCATCTGCGAACGCAGCTTCTTGTCCAGCGCGCCCATCGGCTCGTCGAGCAGCAGCAGCTTGGGGCGCTTGGCCAGCGAGCGGGCCAGGGCCACGCGCTGGCGCTGGCCACCGGACAACTGGTGCGGCTTGCGCTTGGCATACTGGGTCATGTGCACCAGCTTGAGCATCTCGGCCACGCGGGCATCGATCTCGGCTTTGGGCATCTTGTCCTGCTGCAGGCCGAAGGCGATGTTCTGCGCCACGGTCATGTGCGGGAACAGTGCATAGGACTGGAACATCATGTTGATCGGCCGCTCGTAGGGCGGCATGTCGGTGATGTCGACGCCATCGAGGAAAATCCGCCCTTCGGTCGGGCGCTCGAAACCGGCGAGCATGCGCAGCAAGGTGGACTTGCCGGAACCGGAGCCACCCAGCAGGGCAAAAATCTCACCCTTACGGATTTCCAGGGACACATCGTCCACGGCTACCGTTTCGTCGAATTTTTTCGTGACCCGGTCGATCTTGACCAGCACCTGCTTGGGTTGCTGGCCACCCTCGAGGGCTTTTTTATAGGCACCGGAGGCAACTGCCATGAGTGAAACTCCCAACAAGATTTTTGTGCCCGCGTGGCCTGCTCTGCAGGTGCCGCCACGGGTCTGGATTTTTACTTGCCCGACTTGACCTTGGTCCAGCTACGGGTCATCAGCCGTTGCACCTTGGGTGGCAACTCTGCATTCACGAACATCTTGTCCAGCACTTCCTGCGGTGGGTAAACCGCGGCGTCAGTCCTCACGGCCTGGTCCATCAGGTCGCCAGCCTTGGGGTTCGGGTTGGCGTAACCGACATGATCACTGACCTGGGCGATAACCTCAGGCTTCAGCAAATAGTTGATGAAGGCGTGTGCCTCTTTGACATTCCTGGCGTCCTTGGGGATCGCCAGCACGTCGAACCAGAGGTTGCCGCCTTCCTTGGGAATGGCGTAGGCCAGGTTCACACCCTTTTTCGCTTCTTCAGCGCGGGTCCTGGCCTGGAACACATCACCCGAGAATCCTGCCGCGACGCAGATGTCGCCGTTGGCCAGGTCGGTGATGTACTTGGACGAGTGGAAATAGGTCACGTATGGGCGTACCGCCAGCAACTTCTTCTCGGCGGCCTGGTAGTCCTTGGCGTTGCTGCTGTTGGGGTCCAGCCCCATGTAGTTGAGCACCGCCGGCAACATTTCGTCAGCCGAGTCGAGGAACGCAACGCCGCACTTGGCGAGCTTCTTCATGTTCTCCGGTTCGAACAGCACGGCCCAGGAGTCGATGGTGTCCACGCCCAGCGCGGCCTTCACCTTGTCGACGTTGTAACCGATGCCGTTGGTGCCCCACAGGTACGGCACGGCGTACTGATTGCCTGGGTCGTTCTTTTCCAGGCGCTTCATCAGCGCCGGGTCGAGGTTGGCGTAATTGGGCAGCAGGCTCTTGTCGAGCTTCTGAAACGCGCCCGCCTTGATCTGCTTGCCGAGGAAATGATTGGACGGCACCACCACGTCATAGCCGGTGTTGCCGGCCAGCAGTTTGCCTTCCAGGGTTTCGTTGGAATCGAATACGTCCTGCACGGGCTTGATGCCCGTCGCCTTTTCGAAGTCCGCGAGTGTGGTCGGGCCGATATAGTCGGACCAGTTGTAGAAGTGCACCGTAGGCGCCGCTTGGACGCTGCATGCCAGCGTCAGGCCCGCACCAGCCATCAAGGCTTTGCGGAATACAGAAATGGACAAGTGGGTGCTCCTTTACAATCAGTGTCCGGGTAGCGACAGTGCTGCCGCACACGCAAAACCGGCGCGCAACTTACCTTCGCAGCTTCGATGCCGCAATCATCAATTGCCTTTTACTGGCTCTGGGCCGGGTATCCCGGCCCAGAGGTGCTGCATCGGGCTTACTTGCCCGACTTGATCTTGGTCCAGCTACGGGTGATGTCACGCTGGGCCTTGGCTTCAGGAGCAGCGATGGCATACAGCTGTTTCTTCACTTCAGCTGGCGGATAGATGCTTGGATCGCTGGTGATCTCCTTGTCCACGAACTGGGTGGCGGCAGCGTTGCCGTTCGGGAAGCGCACAGCGTTGGTGATCTCGGCCATGATTTCCGGCTGCATCAGGAAATTCATGAACTGGTAGGCAGCATCTTTGTGCTCGGCATCCTTGGGGATGGCGACCATGTCGTAGAAGGTACCGGCACCTTCCTTCGGAATGACGTATTCGACCTTGACCTTGTCGCCGGCTTCGTGGGCACGGGCCTTGGACTGCTCCAGGTCACCCGAGTAACCGACGGCTACGCAGATGTTACCGTTGGCCATGTCGCCGATGTACTTGGACGAGTGGAAGTAGGTGATCGAAGGACGGATCTTGAGGAACAGGTCCTCGGCGGCCTTCAGGTCTTCCTTGCTGGTGCTGTCGGTCGGCTTGCCCAGGTAGTGCAGCGCAGCCGGAAGCATTTCGGTCGGGGCATCGAGGAAGCTCACGCCGCAGCTCTTGAGCTTGGCGATGTTCTCAGGCTTGAACACCACGTCCCACGAGTCGATCTTGTCCACGCCCAGCGCGGCCTTGACCTTCTCCGGGTTGTAGCCGATGCCGATCGAGCCCCACATGTACGGGAAGGCGTGCTTGTTGTCCTTGTCGCTGGCATCGCCAACGGCCTTGAGCAGGTCCGGGTCGAGGTTCTTCCAGTTCGGCAGTTTGGAGCGGTCCAGTTCCTCGTATACGCCAGCCTTGATCTGCTTGGCCAGGAAGTTGTTGGACGGCACCACGATGTCGTAACCCGACTTGCCGGCCAGCAGCTTGGCCTCGAGGGTTTCGTTGCTGTCGAACACGTCGTACTTGACCTTGATACCGGTCTGCTTCTCGAACTTGGCGATGGTGTCCGGCGCGATATAGTCCGACCAGTTGTAGACGTTCAACACCTTGTCTTCAGCCTGAACAGCGGTGGCCATGGCACCCATCAGGGCTGCGGCCAGCAACGTCTTGCCCATTTTATTCATGCGTAATGCTCCGGAATTTTTATTTAGCCATCTGTTCAGTAGCCAGGACCCACGGTGCAGAGCGCGCGGCGACTGGAACAGCCGCTAGTCTGGCAAGTTACAAGGCTCTGTTTCAACAAAAGCAGGGCCTTGTAACCACTTAATGTCACACCGCTAGCCTAGCAAACGCCTAGCGAATCGCTTCAAGCGTCAAGTCGAGACATTTGCGCGCCTTTTCCACCAGCTCATCGATCTCTGCGTGGCTGATGACCAGCGGTGGCGCAATGATCATGGTGTCACCCACTGCGCGCATGATCAGGCCGTTTTCAAAGCAGAACGTGCGGCAGATCATGCCTACGCCCTTGCCTTCATGACGGCTACGGGTGGCCTTGTCCTTGACCAGCTCGATCGCGCCGAGCAAGCCCAGGCCGCGCACTTCGCCCACCAGCGGGTGGTCCTGCAACTCACGCAAACGCTTTTGCAAATACGGTGCCGCTTCGCTGCGCGCCTTCTCGACGACGTGCTCGTCGCGCAGGATGCGCAGGTTTTCCAGGCCCACTGCAGCCGCCACCGGGTGTCCGGAGTAGGTGAAGCCGTGGTTGAAGTCGCCACCTTCGCTCAAGACCTGGGCCACCTTGTCACGGACGATCACACCACCCATGGGGATGTAACCGGAGGTCAGGCCTTTGGCAATGGTCATCAGGTCCGGCTTGAGGTCGTAGTAGTCGGAGCCGAACCACTCGCCGGTACGCCCGAAGCCGCAGATCACTTCGTCGGCGACGAACAGGATGTCGTAACGGGCGAGAATCTCCTTCACCTTCGGCCAGTAGGTGTCCGGCGGAATGATCACGCCACCGGCGCCCTGGATAGGCTCGGCGATGAAGGCAGCGACGTTGTCTTCGCCAACTTCGAGAATCTTCTTCTCAAGCTGCTCGGCCGCCCACACCCCGAACTGGTCCGGGGTCATGTCGCCGCCTTCGCCGAACCAGTACGGCTGCGGAATATGCACGATGCCGGGAATCGGCAGGCCGCCCTGCTCGTGCATGCCGCTCATGCCGCCCAGGCTGGCACCGGCCACGGTGGAACCGTGGTAACCGTTGATACGACCGATGATGGTCTGCTTCTGCGGTTTGCCTTTCAGCGCCCAGTAGTGGCGGACCATGCGCAGCACGGTGTCGTTGCCTTCGGAGCCGGAGCCGGTGAAGAACACATGGGTCATGCCTGGCGGTGCCACGTCGGTGATCGCCTTGGCCAGCTCCAGCGCCGGCGGGTGGGCGGTCTGGAAGAACAGGTTGTAGTACGGCAGCTCGCGCATCTGCCTTTCTGCCGCCTGCACCAGTTCTTCACGGCCATAGCCCACCGCCACGCACCACAGGCCAGCCATGCCGTCGAGAATCTTGTGCCCCTCGCTGTCCCACAAATGCACACCTTGCGCCTTGGTGATGATGCGCGGTCCCTTCTCCTTCAGTTGCTTGTAGTCGGAGAAGGGGGCCAGGTGGTGCTCGCCGCTCAGGGTTTGCCATTCACGGGTTTGCGGGTTGTTGACGCTCATGTGCCTCTCCAGTTTCCGGCGGCCGCGCGGCGGCCTCAGGGTTGATCAGACAGCGAACAGCAGGAACTCACGCTCCCAGGAGCTGATGACGCGTTTGAAGTTCTCGTGCTCGGCGCGCTTGGTGGCGACGTAGCCGGTGATGAATTTCTTGCCCAGGTACTGCACCAGTGCGCGGCTGTTTTCCATGCGCTCCAAGGCGTCCTCGATCGTCAGCGGCAGGCGCAGGTTGCGGCGTTCATAGCCACGGCCCTGCACCGGCGCACTGGCCTCGATGCCTTCGACCATGCCGATGTAGCCACACAGCAGGCTGGCGGCAATCGCCAGGTACGGGTTGGCGTCAGCGCCCGGCAAGCGGTTCTCGACCCGGCGGCTTTGTGGGCCGGCATCCGGCACGCGCAGGCCGACGGTGCGGTTCTCTTCGCCCCATTCCACATTCACCGGAGCCGAGGTGTCGGGCAGGAAGCGGCGGAACGAGTTGACGTTGGGCGCAAACAGCGGCAGCGCCTCGGGGATGAACTTCTGCAGCCCGCCGATGTGGTGCAGGAACAGCTCGCTCATGCTGCCATCTTCATTGCTGAAGATGTTCTTGCCGGTGGCCACGTCGACCACGCTCTGGTGCAGGTGCATGGCACTGCCTGGCTCGCCGGTCATGGGCTTGGCCATGAAAGTGGCAGCCACGTTGTGCTTGAGCGCGGCCTCGCGCATGGTGCGCTTGAACACCAGGATCTGGTCGGCCAGGTGCAGGGCATTGCCATGACGGAAGTTGATCTCCATCTGCGCCGTGCCGTCTTCGTGGATCAGCGTGTCCAGGTCCAGTTGCTGCAGTTCGCACCAGTCGTAGACATCTTCGAACAGCGGGTCGAACTCGTTGGCGGCTTCGATAGAGAACGACTGGCGGCCGGTTTCCGGGCGGCCCGAACGGCCTACCGGGGGCTGCAGGGGGAAGTCCGGGTCTTCGCTACGCTTGGTCAGGTAGAACTCCATCTCCGGCGCGACAATCGGCTGCCAGCCCTTGTCAGCGTAGAGCTTGAGGACTTTCTTCAGCACGTTGCGCGGCGACAGTTCGACTGGGTTGCCCTTCTTGTCGTAGGTATCGTGAATGACCTGCGCGGTCGGCTCGATGGCCCACGGCACTAGGAACACGGCGTTCTCGTCGGGACGGCAGATCATGTCGATGTCGGCCGGGTCGAGCAGTTCGTAATAGATGTCGTCGTCAACATAGTCGCCGGTCACGGTCTGCAGCAGCACGCTCTCGGGCAGGCGCATGCCTTTTTCGGCGATGAACTTGTTGGTGGGCGAGATCTTGCCGCGCGTGATGCCGGTCAGGTCGCTGATCATGCATTCGACTTCGGTGATCTTGTGCTCTTTCAACCAATCGGTGAGCTGGTCGAGGTTGTTACTCATAAATACCTCAGGAGGTAAGGTGGGCCGCGCACTGATTCTGGATGGAGTAGATTGCTAAAGCAAAAACCCCCGCGCAGAGCCACACTGGATACACTGAAAACAAGTGCATCGGTAATGAGTTCGAAGGGCAGGAAGACGAAACGAAGGGCGGCAAGCCGCTGCGAGGGCGAGTCCGGAGCTGCCAAACGTCAATTATTGCGGCCATGGCGGCCACGCCATTGACGAAGCTTGCAAAATTGACGGAGGTACCCGATGGCACTGCGCAGGCAGCGCTTTCAGGTCGCGGCAAGCGGACCATGTGACCCTCGTATTATTGTGTTCTGGGTTGAGACCGAGCTTAGCCTTGTTCATTTTTTTACACAACACTTCCGTAAAAAATAAAACACGGCTTGTCGGAGATAGCCCTTCATGAGGGAAATAGCGGATAATGGCTTGCCCCGATATGCAGCAAATCTGCCGTCGATGAGCCATTTCAGGGCATCATGGGGTTGGCTTGACATCAGTTTGGGTTTTCGATTGACTGGTCCTGCAAGCCCCCCTTGATTGATATTTTTAACAAAAAAGGTGTTGCATCATGTCGGTACCCCCGCGTGCCGTTCAGCTTAACGAAGCGAACGCGTTCCTTAAGGAACATCCTGAGGTTCTCTACGTTGACCTTCTGATTGCAGATATGAATGGTGTGGTGCGTGGCAAGCGCATCGAGCGCACCAGCCTCCACAAGGTTTACGAGAAGGGCATCAACCTGCCTGCCTCCCTCTTCGCCCTGGACATCAACGGTTCCACCGTCGAAAGCACAGGGCTTGGCCTGGACATCGGCGATGCCGACCGCATCTGCTACCCGATCCCTGGCACCCTCTCCAACGAACCCTGGCAGAAGCGCCCGACCGCCCAGCTGCTGATGACCATGCACGAGCTCGAAGGCGAACCGTTCTTCGCCGACCCGCGTGAAGTACTGCGCCAGGTCGTGAGCAAGTTCACCGAGATGGGCCTGACCATCTGTGCCGCGTTCGAGCTGGAGTTCTACCTGATCGACCAGGAGAACGTGAACGGCCGCCCGCAGCCGCCGCGCTCGCCAATTTCCGGCAAACGCCCCCAGTCGACCCAGGTCTACCTGATCGACGACCTCGACGAATATGCCGACTGCCTGCAGGACATCCTCGAAGGCGCGAAGGAACAAGGCATCCCGGCCGACGCCATCGTCAAGGAAAGCGCCCCGGCGCAGTTCGAAGTCAACCTGCACCACGTGGCCGACCCACTCAAGGCCTGCGACTATGCCGTACTGCTGAAGCGGTTGATCAAGAACATCGCCTACGACCATGAAATGGACACCACCTTCATGGCCAAGCCCTACCCGGGCCAGGCAGGCAACGGCTTGCATGTACACATTTCCGTGCTGGACAAAGATGGCAACAACATCTTCACCAGCGAGGATCCCGAGCAGAACGCCGCGCTACGTCACGCTGTCGGCGGTGTGCTCGAGACCCTGCCCGCGTCCATGGCGTTCCTGTGCCCGAACGTCAACTCGTACCGGCGCTTCGGTGCGCAGTTCTATGTACCGAACGCGCCAAGCTGGGGCCTGGACAACCGCACCGTGGCCCTGCGCGTGCCGACCGGCTCGCCGGACGCCGTGCGTATCGAGCACCGCGTGGCCGGTGCCGACGCCAACCCTTACCTGATGATGGCTGCCGTGCTGGCTGGTGTGCACCATGGCCTGACCAATCAGATCGAGCCAGGTGAGCCGATCGAAGGCAACTCGTACGAGCAGCTGGAGCAGAGCCTGCCGAACAACCTGCGCGACGCCCTGCGCGAGCTGGACGACAGCGAAATCCTCAACAAGTACATCGATCCGAAGTACATCGACATCTTCGTCGCGTGCAAGGAGAGCGAGCTGGAGGAATTCGAGCATTCGATTTCCGACCTCGAGTACAACTGGTACCTGCATACCGTGTAAACGAAAACGCCGCCCATCAGGGCGGCGTTTTTTTTGGATCGAAGTCGCCGGCTTACAGCGGTTTCTCGAAGATCTTCGAATTGCGCTGGTAGTTGTACAGCGACGCCCGCGCCGCCGGCAGCCGTTCCACGCCACTCGGCGCAAACCCGCGCTCGCGGAACCAGTGCGCAGTGCGCGTAGTCAGCACGAACAGGGTCTTTAGCCCTGCCTGCCGCGCCCGGCCCTCGATTCGCGCCAGCAGCTCATCGCCGCGCCCGCCATGGCGGTACTCCGGGTTCACCGCCAGGCACGCCAGCTCACCGGCGTCAGAATCGGCAATCGGGTACAACGCCGCGCAAGCGATGATCATGCCTTCGCGCTCAACCACGCTGAACTGTTCGATCTCCCGCTCCAGCACCTCGCGCGAACGGCGTACCAGAATGCCCTGCTCTTCCAGCGGGCTGATCAGTTCCAGCAGACCGCCGACATCATCGATGCTCGCCTCACGCACCACTTCGAACTGCTCCTGCGAAACCAGCGTACCGCCACCGCCACGGGTAAACAGCTCGGTCAGCAGGGCACCGTCCTCGGCATAGCTGACGATATGACTGCGCGCCACCCCGCCTTTGCAGGCTTCTGCGGCAGCATCCAGCAGTTCGGCCTGGTAATCATTGCCCAGGCGCTGCAGATGCGGGGCAACCTGCTGGGGGCGCAACTCGCGCACCAGCTTGCCGTCCTCGTCCAGCAGGCCTGGCTCGGCGCCGAACAGCAGCAGCTTGTCGGCACCCAGCTCGATCGCGGCTCGGGTGGCCACGTCCTCGCAGGCCAGGTTGAAGATCTCCCCCGTGGGCGAATAGCCCAACGGCGACAGCAGTACGATGGAACGCTCATCGAGCAGGCGGCTGATGCCCTTGCGGTCGACCCGGCGTACTTCGCCGGTGTGGTGGTAGTCCACCCCTTCCAGCACGCCGATCGGCCGCGCCGTGACCAGGTTGCCGGACGCCACGCGCAGGCGCGAACCCTGCATCGGCGACGCGGCGATATCCATCGACAGGCGCGCCTCGATGGCCAGGCGCAGGGCGCCCACGGCATCGATCACGCAATCCAGGGTAGCAGCATCGGTGATGCGCAGGCCGCGGTGGTAGTGCGGGGTCAGGCCGCGATCAGCCAGGCGGCTTTCGATCTGCGGGCGCGAGCCATGCACCAGCACCAGGCGCACGCCCAGGCTGTGCAGCAACACCAGGTCGTGGACGATGTTGCCGAAATTAGGGTGTTCCACCCCATCGCCAGGAAGCATGACCACGAAGGTGCAGTCGCGATGGGCATTGATATACGGGGAGGCATGACGCAGCCAGTTGACGTAGTCGGGCATGACAGGGCCTGTGGATAAGTGGACGGAGAACGGCGATACAGGGGGCGTTCAGGATCATCGTCGGAACAGGCTTGCGGTCACGCGCGGTCTCCTCTAGGCAGGAACGTATAAACTCGGTTGACGTTTAGTTCAGGCAGTAATGCCGGATCAGGTCACGCAATAGACGCACGGTAGGCTCGATTCGTGACATTTCAAGGTATTCGCCGGGCTGGTGGGCACAGGCAATGTCGCCAGGCCCCAGCACGATGGTCTGGCAGCCCAGCTGCTGAAGATAAGGTGCTTCGGTGCCGAACGCCACCGCTTCGGCACGATGGCCGGTGAGGCGCTCCGCCACTTGCACCAGTTCGGCGTCGGCAGCCTGCTCGAAAGGCGGCACCTCCGGGAACAGCGGCGCATAGTCGATGCGCACCTCGAAGCGCTCTGCCACGGGCGCCAGCTTGTCACGGATGGCCGCGCGCAGTTGCTCCACGTCCATGCCCGGCAACGGACGCAGGTCGAATTCCAGGGCGCACTGGCCGCAGATGCGGTTGGGGTTGTCACCGCCATGGATGCAGCCGAAGTTCAGGGTCGGGGTCGGCACCGTGAATTGCGGGTTGCAGTAGCGTTGCTGCCATTGCTGGCGCAGGCCCAGCAACTCGCCCATCACGGCGTGCATGGCCTCCATGGCGCTGCGGCCCAGGCATGGGTCCGAAGAATGGCCGCTGCGCCCCAGGATGTCGATGCGGTCCATCAGGATGCCTTTGTGCATGCGGATCGGCCGCAGCCCGGTGGGCTCACCGATCACCGCCGCCCGGCCGAGCGGCTGGCCGGCTTCGGCCAGGGCGCGGGCCCCGGACATCGAGCTTTCTTCATCACAGGTAGCGAGGATCAGCAGCGGCTGCTTGAAGTCGTGCTCCAGCAGCGGGATGAGCGCTTCGATGACCAGGGCAAAGAACCCCTTCATGTCGCAGCTGCCCAGACCGACCCAGCGGCCATCGACTTCGGTCATCCGCAGCGGGTCGCTGGCCCATAGCTGATCGTCGTACGGTACGGTGTCGCTGTGCCCCGCCAGCACCAGGCCGCCTGGGCCGCTGCCCCGGCTGGCCAGCAGGTTGAACTTGCCGGGGCTGACCTGGCGGATGTCGCAGTTGAAGCCAAGGTCGTCCAGCCAGCCGGCCAGCAGGTCGATGACCTGGCGGTTGGACTGGTCCAGTGCAGGCTGGGTGCAACTGACCGAGGGCGCGGCGATCAAGGCGGCGAACTGGTCTTTCAACGTTGGCAACGGCATGCCCGTACTCCTTGGAAACGTGACCCATCATAGGACTATCCGCTGTCTGGAATAAACCGTTGGCGGCCGACTGCTGTAGACTCTCCGCCAACCACGCCCCCTTTCGAGCCTGTGATGCACAAAGAAACCGAACTCAAGCTCCGCGCCAGCCGCGAGACCCTTGCCGCCCTGCGCGAGCACCCTCTGCTGAAAAAGCGCAACAAGTCCGGCTGGCAGACCCGCGAACTGCTCAACCAGTACTTCGACACCCCTGAGCGCGAGCTTTCCGCCGCCCGTGTCGCCCTGCGCCTGCGCCGCGACGGCGAGGCCATCATCCAGACCCTCAAGTGCCGCGGCCAAAGCGTCGCCGGCCTGTCCGAGCGCAATGAGTACGAATGGCAGCTGGACAAGGTCAAGCTCGACCTGAAAAAGCTCGACGCCACCTGCTGGCCCGCGCAACTGGCCAACCTCGACAAGAAAACCATCAAACCGCTGTTCACTACCGACTTCAGCCGTGAATACGCCGAAATCGCCTGGGGCCGTGGCAAGGGCAAGGTGGTGATCGAGGCGGCGCTTGACCAAGGCTTCGTGATCGCCGGCAAGCGCAAGGAAGAGATCTGCGAGCTGGAGCTGGAACTGCGCGAAGGTGAACCGCAGGCCCTGCTGGAACTGGCTGCCGAACTGGCCGCCAGCCTGCCGCTGATGCCCTGCGATATCAGCAAGGCCGAGCGTGGCTACCGCCTGCTGGAGCCGGACAGCTACGAGCTGGGCCTGCCACACGCCGAGCTGGAAGCCGAAACCGCCGTGGACGATGCCTATGCCGCACTGGCCTGGCAACTGCTGGGCAGCAGCCAGCGCCTGGCCGAGCAGTACCGCCACAACGGTCACTGGCGCCTGCTGCAGGACTGGGTCGAGTGCCTGAGCGAACTGCGTGCCCTGACCGCCAGCCTGGGCCAGGCCGCCCCGCGCGCTACCACCCGCGACCTGCGCAGCAGCCTCGATGCCCTGCTGGAAGACTGGCGCCCGCTGGTGCAGGCCGGTAACGATGACGAAGATATCCGCCGCGCGGCACCCGAGCAGTTCGCCGAGGAGCTGGAAGACGTGCGCTGGGGCCTGTTCTCGCTGGAAACCTCGCGCTGGCTGCTGGCCCGTGCCTGGACCGTTGAACGCAAAGGCCGTGGCGAACGCCAGGGCAAGGCGCAACTGGCCAGCTGGCTGGCACACCTGCTGGGTGAAGAGGGCCGTGCGTTGAAGCTGCCGCTGTACACCCAGCGCCCGGAAGACCTGGCCGAGCAATTGCCACGTATCGAGCAGCTGCTGGCTTGGCTGCACCATGCCCGCCAGGTGCTGGAGGCGCCACAGATGGACCGCCTGTATGGCGACCTGAAGAAACTGCACGAGCTGGCCGAGCAGCCGATCAGCGATGAGGTGCTGGAAGCCCGTGTCGACCAGGCCCGGGTAGTCGATCAGAGCCGCGGCTGGAAGCACTTGCTCAAGGCTTGAAAGCGTGTCGCCTTCTTCGCGGGCTTGCCCGCGAATGGCCTCACCGCGACAGGGGCAGGCTGGTGGTGGACTTGATCTCCGACAGTGCCACGATCGAGTTCACCTCTTGGATACCCGGCACGTTCGACAGTTTTTCGAAGAAGAACCGCTCGTAAGCCTCGATATCCGACGTGACGATCCGCAGCAGAAAGTCCACCGAGCCCATCAGCACATAACACTCCAGCACTTCCGGAAACCCGCGGATCGCCTCGGTGAACTCGGTAAAATTTGAGCGCCCGTGAGCATTCAGCTTCACTTCGGCGAAGATCTGCGTATTCAGGCCGACCTTCTTGCGATCCAGCAACGTCACCTGCCCGCGGATCACCCCCTCCTCCTTCAAACGCTGGATGCGTCGCCAGCACGGCGATTGCGACAGCCCCACGCGTTCGGCGATCTGCGCGCTGGAAAGCGAAGCGTCCTCCTGCAAGAGTTCGAGAATACGGCGGTCGTAGGCGTCCAGCTCGCTGTGCATTGACTATTCTCCAAAACGTCAAAATATGAATATTTCTATTCGAAAATACCTCTAAAACTACGAATCATAGCGAAAAAATACCCCTGCCAACGTGCAAGAATTTCTCCCACATCTGCGGAGACCAGCATGAACGCACAACCCCGTACCGACGCCTGGGCCGCCACCAACGCCCATAGCACCGTGCACTACCGCCTGCAGGCCGAAGCCGAGCCTGACAGCCTGTGCCGGGTCCTGAATCTGTTTGCCTTGCAGTTCCTCACACCGCACAGCGTGCAGGTCAGCCAACAGGATGACTGGCTGGATATCGAAGTCGGCATCGGCGGGCTGAGCTGGCACCGGGCCGAGGTGATCGCGCAGAAGCTGCGCAATCTGGTGTGTGTGAGCGAGGTGAGCCTGTCCAACCTGCAGCGAGTGGAGCTGGCAGTGGTTTGAACGGTTCGCTGTATTGGTTTACTTGCGAAGGGGTATCACAGCGACGGCAAACAGCAAGATTCAGAAACCCTTCACTCCAGTCACTTTCCAGCGCCCGGCTAGGCTTGATCAGCACTTCCCCATCAAGCACGGACGCTCCCAATGCACACTCCCGACAATCCGGCCCTCGACCTCAGGCGGGTGCTCCAGGCCCTGCTCGCCGACCGGCACCTGCACGCTAACGACACCCTGCCAGTACTTGAACACGCCAACACCCACCCCGGCACCCACCCACTGGAGCAGATAGCCGCCTGCGCCCTGGAGGACCGCCTGCACCCCGGCCAGCCCCTGGACCTGGATCGTCTTTGCCGATGGCTGGCCCACAGGGTTGGCCAGCCCTACCTGCGCATCGACCCGATGCAACTTGACCTGACCCAGATCAGCGGCCTGATCTCCCCTGCCTTCGCCCAGCGCCATGGCATTCTCATCGTCGCCGCAGACGACACCGGTGTCACAGTCGCCAGCGCCCAGCCCTACCAGGATGACTGGCAGGCAGACCTGGCGCGCAGCCTGGGCCGGCCGATACGTCGCGTGCTGGCCAGCCCGTTGCAGATTCGTCAGGCAGGGCAGTTATTCCACCGTCTGGCTCAGTCGGTCAAAGGTGCGCAAAACCAGCAGTCGGCCAGCCTCGGTGAACTCGAACAGCTACTGGAGCTGGGCAAGCGCCAGGCCGAGGCCAGCGCCGACGACGCCCATATCGTGCATATCGTCGACTGGCTGCTGCAGTACGCCATCGAACAGCGCGCCAGCGATATCCACCTGGAGCCCCGCCGCGAGCAGGGCCAGCTGCGCTACCGCATCGATGGTTTGCTGCACTGCGTGTATGCCTTCCCCGCCGGGGTCACCCTGGCGCTGGTCAGCCGCCTGAAACATCTGGCGCGTATGGACGTCGCGGAAAAACGCCGGCCACAGGATGGCCGCCTGCAAAGCAGCCTGCCGGGTGGCGCCGAGGTAGAACTGAGGCTGTCGACCTTGCCCACCCCGTTCGGCGAGAAACTGGTGTTGCGCCTGTTCGACCCGCACCAACTGCAGGAAGGTTTCGATCGCCTTGGCCTGGAAGGACCGCAACTGGCCCAGTGGCAGGGCCTGCTGCGACAGCGCCAGGGCATCATCCTGGTTACCGGGCCGACCGGCTCCGGCAAGACCAGCACGCTATATGCCAGCCTCAAACTGCTGGCCACACCAAAAGTCAACCTGTGCACCATCGAGGACCCAATCGAGCGCCTGGAACCTGCATTCAACCAGCTGCAGGTGCAGCCCGCGCTGGACCTGGGCTTTGCCAACGGTGTACGGGCACTGCTGCGTCAGGACCCGGATATCATCATGATCGGCGAGATCCGCGACCGCGAGACGGCCCTGGTGGCGGTCCAGGCGGCACTGACCGGTCATCTGGTGCTGTCCACCCTGCATACCAACGATGCCTGTAGTGCAATCACCCGCCTGCAAGAGTTGGGCGTGGCCGACTACCTGATCAAGGCGACGCTGGTCGGCGTGATGGCCCAGCGCCTGGTGCGTACCTTGTGCGCGGATTGTCGCGGCGCGCTGACTGCACCCGGCGGCCAACCATGCCGTACCTGTCGAGGCACCGGGTTTCACGGCCGTACCGGGTTGTTCGAGCTGCTGGTGCCCAGCGACAGCCTGCGTGCCCTGATAGGCCCAGGCAGCGATCTGGCCAGCCTGCGTCACCAGGCAAAAGCCGATGGCCTGCTCGACTTGCGCACTTGCGGGGCCGCCAAGGTGGCCTGCGGGCAGACCCGAGAGGAGGAAGTGCTACGGGCCTGTTCATGAGAAAAAACGCCTTGTATTCAAGGAACTTACCTCTTTACCGCCAATCCAACCGCGCATCGTCAACACCCCACCCCTTCGAGGTTTTCCAACATGCGTCTCAAAACCGCCATCGCCGCCGCTGCCTTGCTTTTGCTGCCTATAGGTTCGGCCATGGCCGATACCTTCTGGCGTAACGTGATGACCACCGGTGCCACCACAGCATCGAGCTATCTGACCTCGGGGGACCACAAGCTGGTGATGGCGGCGCAGGATGACGCCGGCAGCTTCGTGGCCAGCGAAGGCGCGATCCGTGGGCCATTCCTGGAGGCGGCAATTCGTCAGGCCCGCACAGAGAACCAAGGCCTGCAGGCCACCGACATGGAACTGGCCAATGCCATTCTGGCCAAGAACGCGGTAGCCGAGTAACCGCGTCGCCTGCTTCGCGGGGGATCCCGCTCCCACAGGTACTGCACAGTATTCAATACTTGTACAAGTCCTGTGGGAGCGGGTTTACCCGCGAAGAGGCCGGCACGGGCAAACCACAATCAGCGATAAGCCTCCACCGGCACACAAGCACAGAACAGATTCCTGTCCCCATAAACGTTGTCGACCCGGTTCACCGCCGGCCAGTACTTGTGCTGGCGTACGTGGCCACTGGGTGCCACCGCCTGCTCCAGGCTATAAGGCCGGTCCCACGCCCCGAGCACGTCAGCCAGCGTATGCGGCGCATGCTTGAGCGGATTGTTTTGCGCCGGCCAGTTACCCTCCTGCACTTCGCCGATTTCTGCGCGAATCGCCAGCATCGCCTCGACGAACCGGTCCAGTTCGGCCTTCGACTCACTCTCGGTGGGCTCGACCATCAGCGTACCCGGCACCGGGAAGGACATGGTCGGCGCATGAAAGCCGTAATCCATCAGGCGCTTGGCCACGTCCTCTTCACTGATGCCGGTCAGCGTTTTCAACGGCCGCAAGTCAAGGATGCACTCATGCGCCACACGCTGGTTGCGACCACGGTAGAGCACCGGAAAGGCGCCGCTCAACTGGCTGGCCAGGTAGTTGGCCGAAAGGATCGCCACTTCGCTGGCATCAGCCAGCTGCGGGCCCATCATGGCGATGTACATCCAGCTGATCGGCAGGATGCTCGCGCTACCCCAGGGGGCGGCGCTTACCGCACCGTTGTTCGGGTCCAGGCCGGGCACCGGTACCACCGGGTGGCTGGCGACAAACGGCTTGAGATGCTCGCGGATGCCGATCGGGCCCATGCCGGGGCCACCACCGCCGTGGGGGATGCAGAAGGTCTTGTGCAAGTTCATGTGGGAAACGTCGGCGCCAATATCCGCTGGGCGTGCCAAGCCCACCTGGGCGTTGAGGTTGGCACCGTCCATGTACACCTGGCCGCCGTGCTGATGCACCACTTCACAGATTTCGCGAATGCCCTCTTCGTATACACCGTGGGTCGACGGGTAGGTGATCATCAGGCACGACAGGCGGTCTGCGGCGGCATGCGCCTTGGCCTTGAGGTCGGCCAGGTCAACGTTGCCATGGTAATCGCAATCAACGATCACCACCTCCATGCCGGCCATCTGCGCCGAGGCCGGATTGGTGCCGTGGGCTGACGCCGGGATCAGGCACAAGGTGCGTTGCGGCTGGTGACGGCTGCGGTGGTAGCGGGTTATGGCCATCAGGCCGGCATATTCACCCTGGGCACCGGAATTGGGCTGCATGCAGATGGCATCGAAGCCGGTAATGGCGCACAGCCAACTTTCCAGTTCGTCGATCATCGCCTTGTAACCGGTGGCCTGGGCGGCCGGGACAAACGGGTGCAACTGGGCAAAGCCCGGCCAGGTGATAGGGATCATCTCGCTGGTAGCGTTGAGTTTCATGGTGCAGGAGCCCAGCGGGATCATCGACTGGTTCAGCGCCAGGTCCTTGTTCTCCAGCTGCTTGAGGTAGCGCAACATCTCGGTTTCGCTGTGGTGCAGGTTGAATACCGGGTGGGCAAGGAATGGCGTGCGCCGCACCAGACTCGCTGGAATCCCTTCGGGCAGGGCGAGTTGGTCGAGAGCGGCAATGTCCAGGCCGTGATCCACCCCCAGGAAGATGTCTAACAGGCGCAGTACCGTCTGCTCCGAGCAGGTCTCGTCGAGGCTCACACCGAGACGCCCACGGCCGAGAATACGCAAGTTGATCTGCGCAGCTTCGGCGCTTTCGATGATGGCCGCCTGGGCGCCGCCTACCTCCACAGTAAGCGTGTCGAAGAAATGCTGGTTAAGCCGCGGGATCCCCTTGGCTTCGAGGCCGGCTGCCAGGATGAAGGTCAGCCGATGCACGCGCTGGGCGATGCGTCGCAGGCCTTCAGGGCCATGGTAAACCGCGTAGAAGCCGGCAATGTTGGCCAGCAGCACCTGCGCAGTGCAGATGTTGGAGTTGGCCTTCTCGCGGCGGATATGTTGCTCGCGGGTTTGCAAGGCCATGCGCAGGGCGGTGTTGCCACGCGCATCGCGTGACACGCCGATGATGCGCCCCGGCATCGCCCGCTTGTAGTCGTCGCGACAGGCGAAATAGGCCGCGTGGGGGCCGCCGTAACCCATTGGCACGCCAAAGCGCTGGGTCGAGCCCAGTACCACGTCGGCACCCTGTTCCCCCGGCGGCGCCAGCACCACCAGGCTGAGCAGGTCCGCTGCCACGCAGGCCAGTGCATGCTGGCTGTGCAACTGGTCGATCAACGGACGCAGGTCGCGTACTTCGCCATGAGTGTCGGGGTACTGAAGCAAAGCACCGAATACCGCGTGTTTTCCAAGGTTATCCACAGAGTCGACGATCAGCTCGAAGCCGAACCCCTCCGCCCGTGTCTTCAGCACCGAAAGGGTCTGCGGGTGGCAATGCTCGTCGGCAAAGAATGCATTGCTCTGGTTTCGCGCCACCCGCTTGGCCAACGCCATGGCTTCGGCGGCGGCAGTCGCCTCGTCGAGCAGCGAGGCATTGGCCAGGGCCAGCCCGGTAAGGTCGATGACCATCTGCTGGAAGTTCAGCAACGCCTCCAGCCGGCCTTGGGCGATTTCGGGTTGATAGGGGGTATAGGCAGTGTACCAGCCGGGGTTTTCCAGCACGTTGCGCAGGATGACCGTGGGCGTGATGGTACCGTGGTAACCCATGCCGATCAGGCTGGTCCAGACCTGGTTCTGTTCGGCGTAGCCGGCGAGTTTGGCCAAGGCGGCCTGCTCGTCCAGCGCAGCGGGCAAGTCGAGCGGGCGATCGAAACGGATGTCCGGCGGTACGGTCTGCTCAATCAGCTCACTGCGGCTGGCAACGCCAAGCGCGTTGAGCATGGCCTGCTGATCGGCAGCATCGGGGCCCAGATGGCGATGCAGGAAAGGATTGGGCTCTTGCAGTTGATGCAGGGATGGCGACTGGGACATGACGACGCTCTCTTCCTAGGCCAGCTCTCATGGAGACTTACAAGTCTAGGAAGGGATTGCCGATTGTGCGGGGAAACTTGATCTCAACGTCGGGGCTGCTTCGCAGCCCCAAGAATCCCTCGATTACTCGCCAATCGTTGCCTTGTAGCCTGCAGCATCCAGCAGCTTGTCCAGCTCGGCCAGGTCGCTTGGCTTCAGCTTGAAGATCCACGCCCCGTAAGGGTTCTCATTGAGCAGTTCCGGGCTGTCGGCCAGCTCATCGTTGACCGCGATCACTTCGCCAGCCACCGGGGCGTAGATGTCCGAGGCGGCCTTCACCGATTCGACCACACCGGCAGCGTCGCCAGCGCCGAACACCTTGCCGACCTCGGCCAGTTCGACGAATACCACGTCACCCAGGGCTTGCTGGGCGTGGTCGCTGATACCCACGGTCACGGTGCCGTCGGTTTCCAGGCGGGCCCACTCATGGCTTTCGGCAAAACGCAGGTCGCTAGGGATATCGCTCATGTCTTGAATTCCTCGATTGGCTCAGCGGTACGCCCGCCGGTTATAAATGGTTCAGATCAGGATCTTGCCGTGGCGCACGAAGGTCGGTTTGACCACCCGCACCGGGTACCACTTACCGCGAATTTCCACCTCGGCCCGGTCGCCGGTGGCCATGGGTACGCGTGCAAGGGCAATGGACTTGCTCAGCGTAGGCGAGAAACTACCACTGGTGATCTCCCCTTCGCCAATCCCCGCCACCCGGACCACCTGGTGGGCGCGCAATACGCCGCGCTCCTCCAGTACCAGGCCGACCAGTTTTTCCTGCACACCTTGTTCGATTTCCGCCAGCAGGGCGGCGCGGCCGATGAAGTTGCGCTCGGCTGGCTGCCAGGCAATGCTCCAGCCCAGATTGGAGGTAAGCGGTGTGTGCGTTTCGTCGATGTCCTGGCCGTACAGGTTCATGCCGGCTTCCAGGCGCAGGGTGTCGCGGGCGCCAAGGCCACTTGGGGCAATACCGGCGCCGACCAGGTCGTTGAAGAAGGCCACGGCCTGCTCGCCAGGAAGAATGATCTCCAGGCCGTCTTCACCGGTATAACCGGTGCGGGCAATGAACCAGTCGCCTTCGGCAATGCCCTCGAACGGGCGCAGTTCGCGAATCAGCGCGGCGCGCGCGGGGCTGAGCAAGGCGGCCACCTTCTCGCGCGCATGCGGCCCCTGGATGGCGAGGATGGCCAGGTCAGGGCGGACCCGAAAATCCACGGCAAAACCGGTACGCTGTATTGCCAGCCAATCGAGTACCCTGGCCCGGGTGGCGGCGTTGGTGACCAGACGGTAGCCGGTTTCGGTGCGGTAGACGATCAGGTCGTCGATGACAGTGCCCTGCTCCTGCAGCAGCGGGCTGTACAGCGCCTTGCCGATATCGTCGAGGCGGGCTACATCGTTGGCCAGCAGGCGCTGCAACCAGGCAGTAGCGTCACTGCCGTCGACATCGATCACGGTCATGTGGGAAACATCGAATACCCCGCAATCGCTGCGCACCTGATGGTGCTCCTCGACCTGCGAGCCATAGTGCAGGGGCATGTCCCAGCCACCGAAATCGACCGTCTTGGCGCCCAGCGCCAGGTGCAGGTCATACAAAAGCGTGCGCTGTCCCATGGGTTTCTCCTTCCGGGCGTGGCGAAGCGGCGGCGGTCGATGACGTTAGGTCGTCAGCTCTTCTTGTGTAGGACCCGCCGCGCGAGTGCCGCGCATTGTAGCCGCAAGGGCGCGGGCTGACACCCTTAGCGACTGTGACCGGGTCGACGGGCCGAACGGCGGATCAGGCCGATGACCGGCAGCAGTCCCACCAGCACCAGGGTCAGCGCCGGCAGCGATGCACGCGCCCACTCACCCTCGCTGGTCATCTCGAACACCCGCACGGCCAGGGTGTCCCAGCCGAACGGGCGCATCAGCAGGGTCGCCGGCATTTCCTTGAGTACATCGACGAATACCAGCAAGGCGGCGCTGAGGGCACCCGGTACCAGCAGCGGCAGATACACCTTGAAAAACAATCCCACGCCTCCGACACCCAGGCTGCGCGACGCCTCGGGCAGTGACGGACGGATACGCTCCAGGCTGCTTTCCAGCGGCCCGTAGGCCACCGCGATGAAGCGCACCAGATACGCCAGCAGCAAAGCGGCAAGACTGCCCAGCAACAGCGGCTTGCCGGCCCCACCCAGCCAGCTGGACAGCGGGATGACCAGCTGGTTGTCGAGGTAGCTGAAGGCCAGCATGATCGACACCGCCAGCACCGACCCGGGCAAGGCGTAGCCCAGGTTGGCCAGCCCGACTCCAGCGCGAATAGTCCCCGTCGGCGCCTGGCGCCTTGCGAAGGCCAGCAGCAGCGCCACGCTCACCGTAACCAGTGCCGCCATGCCGCCCAGGTACAGGGTATGCAGGACCAGGCCGACATAGCGCTCGTCCAGGTCCTGTCGACCACGCTGCCAGAACCAGGTCAGCAGTTGCAGCAGCGGGATGATGAAAGCGCAGGCAAACACCAGCAGGCACCAGCCACTGGCCAGCAACGCCTTGACCCCGCGCAGGTGGTACAGCGCCTGGCCGCGCGGCCGCTCATTGCCGCTGCGGCTGGCGCCCCGTGCCCGGCGTTCGCCGTACAGCACCAGCATCACCGCCAGCAGCAGCAGGCTGGCCAGCTGGGCTGCGCTGGACAGGCTGAAGAAGCCGTACCAGGTCTTGTAGATGGCGGTGGTGAAGGTGTCGAAGTTGAACACCGCCACGGCACCGAAATCCGCCAGGGTTTCCATCAGCGCCAGGGCGATCCCGGCACCGATAGCCGGCCGCGCCATGGGCAGCGCCACGCGCCAGAAGGCTTGCAAGGGCGACAGACCGAGCACCCGGGCCGCCTCCATGAGGCCCTTGCCCTGGGCCAGGAAGGCAGTGCGCGCCAGCAGGTAGACATAGGGGTAGAACACCAGCACCAGCACGATGATCACCCCACCGGTGGAGCGCACCCGCGGCAGGCGCATGGGCCCGAACACCTCGCGCAAGGCACTTTGCACCGGGCCGGCGAAGTCCAGCAGGCCGACGAAGACGAACGCCAGCACGTAGGCAGGAATCGCGAACGGGAGCATCAGCGCCCAATCGAGCCAGCGCCGACCGGGGAACTCGCAGAGGCTGGTCAGCCAGGCCAGGCTGACGCCCAGCAGGGTGACGCCAATGCCAACACCCGCCACCAGCGTCAAAGTATTGCCCAAAAGGCGGCTCATCTGGGTGTCGAGCAGATGCGACCAGATCTGCAGGTCGATCGACTGCCACGACAGCAGCAGCACGCTCAGGGGCAGGAGCACCAGGGCGGCGGTCAGGACGACCGGGAGGTACCAGCGGCGTTGCGGGGTGTGGGGCAAGGCTGAATTCTCGAGTGCGATGGCGACCGCTGTGCGGTCGTTCGCGGCTAGGACCCGCTCCAACAGGGAACGCACAATGCCTGAATCCTGTGCAGTTCCTGCGGGAGCGTAACTAGCCGCGAGGAGGCCCTTGCAGGCCCCTGAAGGATAAAGCCTGGCGCTTAGTTCCAGCCAGCCCGGTCCATCAAGCGAATCGCTTCAGCCTGGCGCTTGCCGGCGATTTCCACCGGAATGCTGTCGGCCTTGAAACTCCCCCACGCTGCCACTTCGTCCGATGGCTTGACCTTCGGGTTGGCCGGGAACTCCTGGTTGATGTCGGCAAACAGCTTTTGCGCCTCTTCACCGGTCATCCATTCCACCAGCTTCTTCGCCGCCTCCGGGTGTGGCGCATGCCTGGTCAGGCCGATGCCGGAGAGGTTCACGTGCACGCCACGGTCCCCTTGGTTGGGCCAGAAGATCTTCACCGGCAGTTCCGGGTTCTGCTTGTGCAGCCGACCGTAGTAATAGGTGTTTACCACGCCCACATCGCACTGGCCGGCCTCGATGGCCTGGATGACTGCGTTGTCATCGGAGAACACGTCGGTGGACAGGTTGTTGACCCAGCCTTTGACGATCTGCTCGGTCTTCGCCTCGCCGTGGGTCTCGATCAGGGTGGCAGTCAGCGACTGGTTGTACACCTTCTTCGCCGTACGCAGGCACAGGCGGCCTTCCCACTGCTTGTCGGCCAACGCTTCATAGGTGCTCAACTCCTCCGGCTTGACCCGCTCGGTGGAATAGATGATGGTGCGCGCGCGCAGGCTCAGGCCGGTCCAGTCATGCGACGACGCGCGGTACTGCGGCGGGATGTTCTGGTCGATGGTCTCGGACTTGATCGGCTGCAGGATGCCCATCTGCTCGGCCTGCCACAGGTTGCCGGCATCGACGGTCAGCAGCAGGTCGGCCACGCCGTTGTCACCCTCGGCTTTGATGCGTTGCATCAGCGGGGCTTCCTTGTCGGTGATGAACTTGATCTTCACCCCGGTCTTGGCGGTATAGGCATCGAACACCGGCTTGATCAGCTCGTCGATACGCGAGGAGTACACCACCACTTCTTCCGCCGCCTGGGCAGTGCCGCCCAACAATGTCAGGGCCAGGGCGGCCAGTAGGGGCTTGCGTGGCAACATGGAAAGCGCTCCTCGGATCGTGTGAGAGGCGCAAATGGTAGTGAATCCCATTTTCCGGCTCATCTACCTAGCCGTTACTGGATGTTGCAAAGCGGCCCCGACAATCTCAAGCCTTGGCCAATTCCGGCAGATCACCACTCAAGCCCAACGCCTGGCGCACGAACAGCGCCTTGGCCTCCGGCATCTGTTGCACCAGCTTCAGGCCAGTGTTACGCAACCAGCGCAACGGCAGCGGATTGGCCTGGAACAACCGCTCGAACCCTTCCATCGCTGCCATCAGCGCCAGGTTGTGCGGCATGCGTCGGCGCTCGTAACGGCTGAGCACCTTCACATCCGCCAGCCGCTCGCCACGCTCGCAGGCACTGATCAGCACCTCGGCCAGCACGGCAGCATCGAGAAAGCCCAGGTTGACACCCTGCCCAGCCAACGGGTGAATGGTATGCGCAGCATCGCCGATCAAGGCCAGGCCTTCATCCACATAGCGCTTGGCATGGCGCTGGCGCAGTGGCACGCACACCCGCGGGTCGGCCTGCAGCACATCCCCCAGGCGCCCCTCGAACGCCTGCTGCAGGGCCTTCACGAAGGCCACTTCATCCAATGCCATCAACTGCTCGGCATGCTCCGGCGTAGTCGACCAGACGATCGAGCACCAGTCCTGCTGGCCATCGCGGGTCAACGGCAGGAACGCCAACGGCCCTTCATCGGTGAACCGCTGCCAGGCCGTGGCCTGGTGCCCGGCGCTGCAGCGCACGCTGGTGACGATGGCCTGGTGCAGGTAATCCCACTCGCGGGTTTCGCAGCCAGCCAGGCGCCGTACTGCCGAGTTGGCGCCGTCGGCCGCAATCACCAGCGGCGCGCGCAGCCGGCGGCCATCGGCCAGGCTCAGCAGCCATTCATCGCCCGAGCGGCGCAGCTGTTCAAGCCGCGCGTTGGGCAGCAGACCGATGTCGCTGTCATGCAGGCGCTCCAGCAGGCCATCCTGCACCACCCGATTCTCGACGATATGGCCAAGTACCTGGGCATGCACGCTGGCGGCCGAGAAGTGAATCTGGCCGGTACCGCTGCCATCCCATACATGCATGTCCGAGTACGGCGTGGCACGCCGCCGGGCAATGCCATCCCAGGCACCCAGGCGCTCGAGGATGCGCTGGCTGGCCGCCGACAGCGCGCTGACACGCGGTTCGAACGGGGCCTGGGCATCGAACGGCTTGACCGCCAGCGGGCCACCGTCGAGCAAGAGGACTTGCAGGCCGCTGTGGCGTAACGCCAGAGCCAGGGCGCTGCCGACCATACCGGCACCGACAATCAACAAATCTGCGCGCATTTCCATGCCTTACGCCAGCCTCGCTTGCGGCTTGAGCCGCACATATAGGGTTTTATCGACCCGCGCCACCAGCTCGCCGGCGCCGTCGCGAATATCGACCTGCAGCCGCGGCAGGCACTTCTTGCCGGTGGCGGTCTGCTGACGGATCTCGTCCAGCAACGCGTCATCGACGTGGAGCTCGGCATACACCGGGCCTTTGCCCGGTGAAATGAAATCGATGCTGGCGGCCTTGTCCCAGACGATGTAGTCGCGTCCCAGCTGCTCGATCAGCAACAACATGTAGAACGGGTCGACCATGCCGTACAGGCTGCCGCCGCACTGGGTACCGACGTAGTTGCGGTTCCAGCGGGTCAGCTTCATCGCTACCTTGACGCTACGCAGGTCTGCGCTGATGTGCTGCACGCGGATACCGGCACCGAGGTGCGGCGGGAACAGGTTCAGGCGCCAGCGCAACAGGCGCGCGCGGCGCGCCAGCCGGCGCGCATCACCGGTCATGGCTGCCCCCGCGAATCGGGGCGGGTACCCAGGCCCATGGCCTGGCGGGCAAACCAGCTTTTCGCCGGCGGCAGCAGGTCGAGCCCGAGCAGCCCGAAGTTTCGTCCGGCAGCCAGCAACGGCTGGCTGCTGCCAAACAGGCGGGTAACCTGATCGGAGAAACCGATGGTCAGGGCCTGGTCCAGGCGCTGGCGCTGCTGATAAGCCAGCAAGGTGGTCAGGTCGCCAGGCCGCTGCGGGCCGGCCAGCAGTGCCTCGGCCAGCGCCTGCACGTCACGCAGCGACAGGTTGAAGCCCTGCCCGGCGATGGGGTGCAGGCTGTGCGCGGCGTTGCCCAGCACCACCAGATGCGGCCGCACCTGCTCCTCGGACTCGATCAGCGACAGCGGATAGAGGTGCCGCGCGCCGACCTGGCGCAGCGCGCCCAGGCGGTAGCCGAACACTGCCTGCAACTCGCGCAGGAAATGGCGCTCGTCGATATCGGCCAGGCGCCGCGCATCCATGCCCTGGCGGGTCCAGACCAGGGCGCAACGGTTTTCCGGCATCGGCAGCAAGGCCATGGGGCCGTCTTCGGTGAAACGCTCGAAGGCCTGGCCGCCGTGGGCCTCGCCGGGGGTGATATTGGCGATCAACGCGCTTTGTTGATATGGCGTGTGGCGCACATGGATGCCCAGCTGTTCACGCAGGCCGGAGCGACCGCCGTCGGCGAGCACCGCCAGGTCGCATTCCAGCGTGGTGTCGTCGTTCAGCATCAACCGGTAGCCACCTTCGATTGCCTGCATCGAGGTCACTTCCGCCGGGCAGCGCCAGCTCACCACTTCGCTGTCCAGCCCTTGCCACAGGCATTGGCCCAGCCAGGCGTTCTCCACCACGTAGCCCAGCGCCGGCACGCCTTCTTCCTGGGCATCCAGGCGAGTAGCGCCGAAGCGGCCACGGTCGGAAACATGGATCTGCCGGATTGGCTCGGCGCGGCGCTCGATCACCTGCCACAAGCCCAACTGCTGGTAGATCTGCCGGGTGCCGAACGACAGCGCCGACGAGCGCGCATCGTAGCTGGGCTGAAAACTGTCGCCGGGGGCGAACGGCTCGATCAGCAGGATATTCCAGCCGCGCGCCTTGGCCCCGGCCTGCAGGGCCAGCGCCAGGCTTGCCCCGACCAGGCCGCCACCGATGATCGCCAGGTTCATCCGGTTCATGCGACGTCCTTGCGCGCAGCCTGCATCAGCGCCTCGATCTCGGCGACCGTGCGCGGCACACCCGAAGTCAGGATTTCACAGCCTTGCCTGGTCACTACCACATCGTCCTCGATTCTTACACCGATGCCGCGCCACTTCTTCGCCACGGCCTGATTGTCGGCACCGATGTAGATGCCCGGCTCGACGGTCAGCGCCATGCCGGGTTCAAGCACCCGCCATTCGCCGCCGACCTTGTACTCGCCCACGTCGTGCACATCCATGCCCAGCCAGTGCCCGGCGCGGTGCATGTAGAAGGCGCGGTAAGCCTCACTGTCGATCAGCTCCTGCACTTTGCCTTCGAGCAGGCCCAGTTCCACCAGGCCCTCGGTGATGACCCGCACGGTCGCCTCGTGGGCGTGGTTCCAGTGCTTGCCCGGGGCGATCTCGGCAAACGCCGCGGCCTGGGCCTTGAGCACCAGCTCGTAGATGGCCTTCTGCTCGGGCGAAAAACGCCCGCTGACCGGGAAGGTACGGGTGATGTCGCTGGCGTAGCAGTCGATCTCGCAGCCGGCGTCGATCAGCACCAGGTCGCCATCCTTGAGCGGGGCGTCGTTCTGCTGATAATGCAGGATGCAGGCATTGCGCCCGGCCGCGACGATCGAGCCGTAGGCCGGCATCTTCGCCCCGCCCTTGCGGAACTCGTAATCCAGTTCGGCTTCCAGGCTGTATTCATGCAGCCCGGCTCGACAGGCCTGCATGGCCCGCACGTGGGCGCGTGCCGAGATGTCTGCGGCAGCGCGCATCACCTTCACTTCCGCCGCTGATTTATACAGACGCATGTCGTGCAGCAGATGATCCAGCGCAACGAACTCGTTCGGCGGCTGGGCGCCCAGGCGTGCCTTGGAGCGGATCACGTTGATCCAGTCCATCAGCCGGCGGTCGAATTCAGGGTTGCTGCCCATGGCGCTGTAGACCCGCTCACGGCCTTCGATCAGGCCCGGCAGGATCTCGTCGATGTCGGTGATGGGGAAAGCGTCGTCGGCGCCGAAGTCGCGCACCGCGCCCTCCTGGCCGGCGCGCAGGCCATCCCACAGTTCGCGTTCGGGGTTGCGTTCACGGCAGAACAGCACGTATTCGCCATGCTCGCGCCCCGGAATCAGCGCAATCACCGCCTCCGGCTCGGGGAAGCCGCTGAGGTACTGGAAGTCGCTGTCCTGGCGGTACAAGTGCTCGACGTCGCGGTTACGGATGGCAACCGCGGCGGCGGGCAGGATGGCGATGCTGTTGGGGACCATCTGCGCCATCAGCGCCTTGCGCCGACGGGCATATTCGGCCTTGGGAATGTGGCTCATGGGCAGACTACCCCGGTTGATCAGTGCAACGATGGCTTGGGCGCGGGAGCGGCCGGCTTGGCCAGCTCGGAGAACAGCAGCAACGGCGCCACACGCAGGTACTCCATGACCTCCATGTAGTCGCTCTCGCCGTCTTCGGACTCTTCGAGGGCTTCCTGGACCTGGGAGATGGCCACCAGGTCCTGCAGCACTTCCTTGGCCTCGCTGGACAGGTCCTTGCCACCGGCATTCAGACCGAACCCGGTAATGAAACCCTGGCACCACTGGCCCAGCGCGGTGGCGCGGTCGCCCAGGGCGGCGTCGTCGGAAGGCAGCAGCAGGACGATCGCCATGTCGTCGCTGGTCAGCTCGCCCTTGACCATTTCCTGCAGGCCGACCAGCGCGTTGCGCACAGTGTCGCCAGGCTCGGTTTCCAGCAGCTGGGCGGCATCGGCCAGCCAGCCTTCGGCGTCGAAGCCGGCACCGGCGCAACTGCGGCCGATCAGCAGGCCGTGCAGTTCGGCCGGGGTGACAGGATGGCCATTGCTGGACAGCAGCATGGCGAAGGCAACGTAAGGCGATTGGGTATTGGGCATGGGCAGCTAGGCGCCAGACGGCGCAATGACTAGAATGGAGACCTTGTATCCTAGCACCGGCAGGCGCGCCAAGACCATCGGCACTGGCCGTCGCCACCCGGGCAGAGGCATCACATCGCCACGGTGACTCAACGACGGAGCGAATCGAGTGCAACCCACGCAAGAGAACGACCTGCAGGCACTGATGAGCCGATTCGAGTTGCTGATCCAACGCGTCGAGCAACTAAAACGGCAAAATGCACTCCTAGTAGCTCAGGAAAAATCCTGGCGCGAAGAGCGCGCCCACCTCATCGAAAAGAACGAGATCGCCAGGCGCAAGGTCGAGTCGATGATTTTACGCCTCAAGGCTCTGGAGCAAGACTCATGAGTTCAAGCAATAGCGTCACCGTGCAGATCCTCGACAAGGAATACTCGATCATCTGCCCGCCGGAAGAGCGCAACAACCTGGTCAGCGCGGCGCGCTACCTGGACGGCAAGATGCGCGAGATCCGCAGCAGCGGCAAGGTGATCGGCGCCGACCGCATCGCGGTCATGGCTGCGTTGAACATCACCCACGAAATGCTGCACCGCCAGGACGAGCGCAACGATGCGCCGGCTGGCGGCACCACCCGCGAACAGGTGCGCGACCTGCTGGAGCGGGTCGACCAGGCGCTGTCCGACGATGCGGATACCAAAATCGGCTGAGGTTGGTATACTGGCGCCACTCCCTGGGGGATGCGCCAGTCGGTTATGTCCCTGAGCCGATACGCACAACCACGGGGGTTGCACGCTGGGGCCGGTGTGCATGTCCGCCCGACGGAAAGCCTTAACGCCCCCTGCAATCTCCACCTTGAACTTTCGGGTTCAAGGGCTACACCGATAGCGGTCTTGTCGGGGAGCCTGAATTCTCTTGCCCGCCTCTACCGGCGGGCAATTCGTTTTGGCCGGCCATGCCGGCCAACGCACTTGGGACCGCTCGTGCCATGACCGACACCGCGCCGCTCACCCGCCCGCAGCTTCGTCGCCTGCTGCGCAATGCCCGCCGCGCCCTGACCCCGGCCCAGCAACGCCAGGCCGCTGTCGGCCTGTATCGTCAGCTGGCGCAACACCCGCTGTTCCGCCGGGCCCGGCACATTGCCCTGTACCTGCCCAATGACGGCGAGATCGACCCTGCCCTGCTGCTGCGCGAGGCCCTGCGCCGTGGCAAGCGTGTCTACCTGCCGGTACTCCACGCCTGGCCACGCACACGGATGGTATTCCAGCGCTTCGAACAGGGTGAAAAACTCCTGCCCAACCGCTTTCGCATTCCCGAGCCTGTCACCGAGCGCAAGCGCCAACGCCCGATCTGGGCGCTGGACCTGATTCTGCTACCGCTGGTCGGTTTCGATGAAGTGGGCGGGCGCCTGGGAATGGGCGGCGGCTTCTATGATCGCAGCCTGGCCTACCAGGCGCGTCGCCAGACCTGGAAAAAGCCATTGCTGCTAGGGCTGGCGCATGAATGCCAGAAGGTCGAGCGACTGGCCCAGGCCAGCTGGGATGTTCCACTGCAGGGCACCGTCTCGGACCGTGGCTGGTACCTGGCACCACGCTGAAGGGTGCCAGCGAGGGGTATCAACGTTGTGGCTGGCTGGCGTCGACTGGCATCTGGTAGGCGTTGTCCAGCTTGCGCTCCCAGAACCCTTGCGCATAACCGGTAGTGACCACGCCCAGGCCGAAAATGAACACCAGGACCCACAGCAAGTCTGGCTTGTTGCGTTGATTCATCGAAGATTGCCCCCCCGGCAAACTGTTCAGTACTCGGCGATTTTCTGGGTACCGCCGGAGCATCGCGCTTTTATCGGGGCGCATTTTCCGACAACCTGCGTCTACACGCAAACCTTGACGTCAACCGGCTGTCGGTTTCGTGCAACAGGTTATTTCAAACTTTTTCAGGAGCACTTTCATGGCCTACTGGCTGATGAAGTCCGAGCCCGACGAGCTCTCCATCGAAGCCCTTGGCCGCCTCGGCGAAGCGCGCTGGGACGGCGTGCGCAACTACCAGGCACGTAACTTTCTGCGCGCGATGAGCGTTGGCGACGAATTTTTCTTCTACCACTCCAGCTGCCCGCAACCGGGCATTGCCGGCATTGCCAGAATCACCCGCGCGGCCTATCCGGACCCGACCGCACTGGACCCGCAAAGTCCTTATTACGACGCCAAGGCCACGCCGGAAAAGAACCCGTGGAGTGCAGTGGATGTGGCCCATGTGCAGACGCTGCCACGGGTGCTGGAACTGGGCTGGCTGAAACAGCAGGCCGGCCTGGCCGACTTGCCGCTGGTACAGAAGGGCAGCCGTCTGTCGGTGATGCCGGTGACTGCGGAGCAATGGGCGGTGATTGTCGCGTTGCGTTGAAACTGCGGCTAAGGTCATAAACCAAACGGGCCGCCCTGCGGCCCAGTCATGGACTTGACCGATATCAACACACCAATTATGGCCGCAGACCATGATGGAGTGTGCATGACCGCAAGGATGCAGAACGATGAACCGATACGCTCCCAGAATCTTCGCCATCGCGCTGCTGGCCCTGCTTGCGGCGGCCGCCGGGCTGGGGTACTGGAAGTCGCTGCACGACCAGTTGCCTGAAGGCCTGAGCATGGGCAACGGCCGCCTCGAAGCCACCGAAGTACAAATCGCCAGCAAAATCCCCGGCCGCCTGGCCGAAGTGCTGGTCGATGAAGGCGACAAGGTTACCCGCGGGCAATTGCTTGCACGTATCGATACGCGCACCATGGAAGCCCAACGCAGCCAGGCCGAGGCCGAAGTGCTGCGCGCGCGCGAAAACTACGCCGCCGCCCAGGCCAGCGTGCAGTTGCGCCAGAGCGAACTGCTGCTGGCCAGCCAGGAACTCAAGCGTGTGCGCGAGATTTTCCAGCGCAAATATGCCAGCCAGCAGTTGCTCGACCAGCAACAGGCGCGCTTCGACACGGCAAACGCAGCGGTAGTCGCCGCTCGCGCGCAACTGGCCGCCATCAAGGCTGCCATCGGTGCTGCCGAGGCGCAGGTGGCGCAGCTCAGCAGCGAGATCGACGACAGCAGCCTGCGTGCGCCCATCGACGGCATCATCCAACTGCGCCTGGCCGAACCCGGTGAAGTACTGGGTGCCGGCGGTCGCGTGTTGATGCTGATCGACCCCAGCGACCAGTACATGAACCTGTACCTGCCGGCCTCTACCAGCGGTCGCCTGACAGTCGGCGATCAGGCACGCATCGTGCTCGACGCCCTGCCCGAGCAGGCGCTGCCGGCGAAGGTAGCCTTCGTCGCCGCCAAGGCCCAGTTCACCCCCAAACAGGTAGAAACCCGCGACGAACGGCAGAAGCTGGTGTTCCGGGTGAAACTGCGCCTGAGTGACCCGGGCGCCGTGCCGCAGGCCAAACCGGGCATGCCAGGCGCCGGCTATGTACGCACGGCTGAGGTCGACTGGCCGGCCAGCCTGCAATGAACACCCCGGCACTGCTGGCTGAAGGCATCAGCCATTGCTATGGCGACCTGGTTGCCCTGCAAACCGTCGGCTTCAGCCTGCCAGCCGGCACTCGCTGCGCGCTGATCGGCCCGGACGGGGCTGGCAAGTCGACGCTGCTGGGCCTGATCGCCGGGGTCAAGCGCCTGCAAAAGGGTGAACTGCAGGTGTTGGGTGGTTCAATCCGCCAGCGACACCACCGCGCGGCGCTGTACCCTAAAGTGGCGTTCATGCCGCAAGGGCTGGGCAACAACCTCTATCCAGAACTGTCGATCAGCGAGAACATCCGCTTTTTTGCCACCCTTTTCGGCCTGGGCCGCCGTGAATGCGAGCAGCGCATGGCCAAACTGCTACAGGCTACCGACCTGCAGCGCTTCGCCGAGCGCCCGGCGGGCAAGTTGTCAGGCGGCATGAAACAGAAACTGGGCCTGTGTTGCGCGTTGATCCACGAGCCGGACCTGCTGATCCTCGATGAGCCGACCACCGGCGTCGACCCGCTGTCACGGCGGCGCTTCTGGAAGCTGATCGAACAGGTTCGCGCACAACGCCCGCAGCTCACCCTGTTGGTGGCCACCGCCTACATGGAGGAAGCCGAACAGTTCGAACATTGCCTGATGCTCGATGGCGGCCGCTTGCTGGCCGCCGGGCCTAGCCACGAACTGGCTGCGGCCACCCCCAGCGGCAAGCTGGATGACGCCTTCACCCATTACCAGGGCACGGGCAAGGCGCAACACCCGCCGTTGAGGATCCCGCCACGTCCGGCGTCTGACGGCCCGGTGGCGATCGAGGCCCATGACCTGACCTTGCGTTTTGGCGACTTCACGGCGGTGAACAAGGTGAGTTTCGCCATTGGCCGCGGGGAAATCTTCGGCTTTCTAGGCTCCAACGGCTGCGGCAAGACCACCACCATGAAAGTGCTCACCGGGCTGATGCCGGCCAGTGAGGGCAGCGCCAGCCTGCTTGGCCGCCCGGTGGATGCCAGCGACCTGGCCACACGCAAGCGGGTCGGTTTCATGTCGCAGAGTTTTTCGCTGTATGGTGAACTCAGCACCCGGCAGAACCTGACCCTGCACGCGCGCCTGTTCGACCTGCCCAAGGCAGAAACCGCCCAACGCATCGATGAGCTGATCGAGCGCTTCGACCTCGGCGCCATTGCCGACCAGCCGTCCGGCGCCCTGCCCCTCGGCCTGCGCCAGCGCCTGTCGCTGGCGGTCGCGGTATTGCACCGTCCGGAAGTGCTGATCCTCGACGAACCCACCTCCGGTGTCGACCCGGCCGCCCGCGACGACTTCTGGCGCCTGCTGGTGGAACTGTCGCGCGGGCAGGGCGTAACCATTTTCCTGTCCACCCACTTCATGAACGAAGCCCAGCGCTGCGACCGCATCTCACTGATGCATGCCGGTCGGGTACTGGCTTGCGACACACCCGATGCCCTGCAACGCCAATACCAGGGCGACACCTTGGAAGACGCGTTCGTACGCTGCCTGGAACAGGCCCAGGAGCTGGCCCCGCAAGCCACCGACACCAGCGTGCTGGAGCAGGCTGCCACGCCAGTACCAGCGTTACGCCAGCGCTTCAGTCTGCGGCGCCTGCTGGCCGTGGCCAGCCGCGAGGGCAAGGAATTGCTGCGCGACAAGGTGCGCCTGGCATTTGCCCTGCTGGGCGCGATGTTCATGATGGTGATCTTTGGCTACGGCATTTCGCTGGATGTGGAAAACCTCGCCTTCGCCGTATACGACCAGGACCAGAGCCCGCAAAGCCGCGCCTACCTCGAAGCCTTCCGTGGCTCTCGCTATTTCGCCGAGCAACCGCTCATCAGCGACGCCCGCGACATGCACCAGCGCCTGCAGCGCTCGGAAATCAAGCTGGCGCTGGAAATTCCGCCCGGCTTTGGCCGCGACCTGTATGCCGGTCGCCAACCGGTGGTGGCCGCCTGGCTCGACGGCGGCATGCCGTTCCGTGCCGAAACCAGCCGCAACTACGTGGAAGCCGTGCACCAGGCCAACCTCGAACAGCTGGCGAAGGCCAGCAGACAGCCACAGCCACGCCAGGACCTGGTGCGCCTGGAAACACGTTTTCGCTACAACCAGGACGTGGTCAGCGTGAATGCCATCGGCCCGGGTGTGATGGCACTGATCCTGGCCTTCATCCCAGCCATGCTTACGGCGCTGGGCATCGTCCGCGAGAAGGAGCTTGGCGCCATCACCAACTTCTACGCCACACCGCTCACCCGCCTGGAGTTCCTGCTCGGCAAACAGATGCCCTACCTGGCCGTGAGCCTGGTCAACCTGGCGCTGCTGGTGGCGATGAACCGCTGGCTGTTCGCCGTACCGCTCAAGGGCAGCGTGCTGGCCCTGGCCTGTGGCGGCGTGGCATACCTGCTGGCAACCACCAGCCTGGGCCTGCTGATATCGGCCTTCACTCGCACCCAGATCGCCGCCATCCTTGGCACCATGATCATCACCAGCCTGCCGACCATCCAGTTTTCCGGCCTGATCGTGCCACGCTCGTCGCTGGACGGTGCAGCGGCAGTAATGGGCCAGCTGTTCCCGGCGGGCTACTTTCTCGATATTGCGGTGGGCACCTTCACCAAGGCGCTGGGCCTGCGCGAACTGTGGCCGCAGTGCCTGATCCTGCTGGGCTTCTTCGCCGCATTCACCGGCCTCAGCCTGGCCATGCTGAAGAAGCAGGAAGCCTGACATGTCGCACCTCAGCCACACCCTGCGCCTGGGCCTCAAGGAACTGAGCAGCCTGCGCCATGACAGCGTATTGCTGCTGTTCCTGCTGTACGCCTTCAGCGTAGCCATCTACATGCCGGCAGCCGGTTCGGTGATCGGCGTGCACAATGCCAGCGTCGCGGTGGTCGACGAAGACCACAGCCTGCTATCCCGCAAGCTCAGCGAAGCCTTGCAACCACCCGAGTTCCAGCCTGCCGTGGCGCTGGCTCCGGAGCGCCTGGACCAGGCCATGGACAGCGGCCAGTACACCTTCGTCGTCAATGTGCCGGTGAACTTCCAGAGCGACCTGCTGGCCGGGCGCTCGCCGGAGCTGCAGATCAACGTCGATGCCACCGCCATGAGCCAGGCGTTCATGGGCGCCGGCTATATCAACCGCATCTTCGAACGCGAGTTGCTCGACTACGGCCAGCGGGCGGATATCCAGAGCCCGATAGCAATCAATGCCAAGGCCCTGTTCAACCCCAACCTGGAGGGTGGCTGGTTCCTGGCGGTGATCCAGATTGTCAACAACATCACCATCCTGGCGATCGTCCTCACAGGCACCGCACTGCTGCGCGAGCGCGAACATGGCACCCTCGACCATCTGCTGGTGCTGCCGCTGACCGCCCTGGAAATCATGCTGGCGAAAATCGCCAGCAATGCGCTGGTGGTGGTGATCTGCACCTGGATTTCGCTGGTGGTGGTGGTCAAGGGGGCACTGGGTGTGCCGCTGGCCGGCTCGATGGGGTTGTTTCTGGCGGTGACCGCGCTGTACTTGTTCGCCAGCACAGCCTTGGGCATCTTCCTCGCCACCCTGGCGCGTTCGACACCGCAGTTCGGCCTGCTGGCGATCCCGGTGATCATTCCGATGCTATTGCTGTCTGGTGGCAGCACACCACTGGACAGCATGCCGCAATGGTTGCAATGGGTGATGCAGGGCTCGCCATCGACGCACTTCGTCAGCCTTGGCGCGGCGATCCTGTTCCGTGATGCCGGGTGGACAGTAGTGTGGCCGGACATCCTGGCACTGGCCGTGATTGGCCTGGTGTTCTTCGGCGTGGCCCTGGCACGGTTTCGCCGTAGCCTGGCGTCCTGAACAGGGCGCCAGGCCTATGCAGGCCCCCGTAGTCGCACGGGGACCAGGGCTCGCAGGTCACTGCACGATCAGGTTGTTGAACAGCAGGTCTTCGACGATCGGTTTGCCCTCTTCCGCTTCCATCACCTGTTGCACCTGCTTCAGCGCCTCCTGGCGCAGATGCTCCTTGGCCTCGACATTGCTCATGCTTTCCACCGACTGCTGGGTGAACAGCGCCACCAGCTGGTTGCGGATCAGCGGCTCGTGGTGCTTCACCGCCTTGGCGGCTTCGTCGCCGGTCACGCGCAGGGCCACATCGGCCTTGTACACGCGCAGCCGCGGGCTGCCGTCGAGGGCATAGTTGCCAACAAAGGGCGGGCTCAGGCTGATGTAGGCGACCTTGGGCGCCCCTTCCTTGGCTTCCTCGGCCATGGCCGCAGCCGGCAGCAGCAGCGCCAGCACCATCAAGATCCACGCTTTCACGAATTCGCTCCTCAATACAGTTGTCGCCAGCTTACCCAGCACACCGCGCAAACCCAAGCCCGGGCTTATGCCGCGCCATCAGGGCGGGCCATGCTCGTTGACCGGTCAGGCGGCCCTCCTACACTTATCGGCCACTACCCGCAAAGGAATAGCCCTGATGAAAGCTGTGTTGTGCAAAACCCTGGGCCCGGCGCGCAACCTGGTGCTGGAAGAGGTGGCCAGCCCGGTGCCGAAGAAGAACGAGATCCTGCTCGATGTGCAGGCTGCCGGGGTCAACTTTCCCGACACCCTGATCATCGAAGGCAAGTACCAGTTCCAGCCACCGTTGCCATTCTCCCCAGGCGGTGAAGCGGCAGGTGTGGTGGCCGCGGTCGGGGAAAAGGCCGGCGCCTTCCGGGTCGGCGACCGGGTCATGGCACTCACCGGCTGGGGGGCATTCGCTGAACAGGTGGCGGTGCCGTTCTACAACGTGATGCCGATGCCGCCAAGCATGGACTTCACCACTGCTGCCGCATTTGGCATGACCTACGGCACCTCCATGCATGCCCTGCGCCAGCGGGGCCAGTTGCAGGCGGGCGAAACCCTGCTGGTGCTGGGCGCGTCCGGCGGGGTTGGCCTGGCGGCGGTGGAAATTGGCAAAGCCATGGGCGCGCGAGTGATCGCGGCAGCCAGCAGTGCGGAAAAGCTGGCCGTGGCCAAGGCGGCCGGGGCCGATGAGCTGATCGATTACAGCCAGGCCAGCCTGCGTGACGAGATCAAGCGGCTGACCGGCGGCCAGGGCGTCGACGTGATCTATGACCCGGTGGGCGGTGGGCTGTTCGAGCAGGCGGTGCGCGGGCTGGCCTGGAATGGCCGGCTGTTGGTGGTGGGCTTTGCCAGCGGGACCATCCCGCAACTTGCAGCCAACCTGGTGCTGCTCAAGGGCGCAGCGGTGCTGGGGGTGTTCTGGGGGGCGTTTGCCCAACGCCAGTCACAGGACAACGCGGCCAACTTCCAGCAACTGTTTGCCTGGCATGCCGAAGGCAAGCTGAAGCCGCTGGTGTCGCAGACTTATCCACTGGCTGAGGCGGGTGCGGCCATTGAAAGGCTGGGGCAGCGGCAGGCTGTGGGTAAGTTGGTGGTGCTGGCGCGGTAAGGCTGCAGAACTTGATCCGCAGTTCCGGCCCTTCGCGGGCATGCCCGCGAAGTTGATCAGTGCAGGTTGTCAGACTTCGCGCAGGTTATGGCAACGGCGGAACCGTGCTTCGAGGTTGCGATCGGGCATCTGGTGACTACGCAAGGCATTCAAGGTCTGCTCGACATAGTCACGCGTAGTGCCATAGCGCCCCTTGGCGCTGGCCAGGATCTGGCTCAGCAGGGTGTCGGGCAGGTTCCCGGCATAGCACGGCAGGTGCCGCTCCAGTACAAAACCCAAGGCCTGCACCTTGCTGCCATCACTCAGCCGGCAGTTGAGCCAGTGCGGCCGATAAGCCGGGTACGGCATCTCGCGTTGCCACAGGGCCATCAGCGAGTCGTCCAGGTTGCTTTCATCCAGCCGGTAGGCAAAGCCGCTGCAGGAACCGCCCCGGTCCAGGCCGAACACCAGCCCAGGGGTTTCCGGGGTGCCGCGGTGTTCGTGCGACCACAGATACAAGCCCCGATGGTAACCATGCACCCGGGCGCGCTGGCGCTCTACCGAGTTGCACTCCGGTCGCCAGATCAAAGAACCATAGGCAAACAGCCAGACCGGCCCACCCTGATGGCGCGACATGGTGCTCTGCATGGAGTTGTACAATTGCTCGCGGGTCAGTTGCTGACCGAAGTCGAGCGAAGGGGGGTAACTAACTTTCCAGGACGAACTTTCAAGTGCCGACATAAGCTGCCGCCATGATTCCCTGTGAACTACACATGTAGCGGAAAAACGATTCGAAGCAGTCGCAGTGTACTGCCCGCGCCAGCACTGTCGCCGGCAAGCCAGCTCCCACGAGGGAGACATGCATAACCTAAGGCAGACCGGTGCGTTAGCTCAAGTATATGTCGAGATTTTCAACGGGCATTCCGACGATTGGGAATTATTATTCCAGGCGGCGTGAAAGTTAGTGGCCAAGGCGGTAACAATTACCGCCTTATACCCGCACTTTTAAACTTCGGTTATTAACCGCGTGGTGCGTAGGCAAACACATCTGCGCGCATGCGGTGCGCATCCATGCCAGCTTCGACCAGGGCGTCGAGGGTGGCATAGATCATGTTTGGCGAGCCGCTGGCATACACATGCACGGCATTGAGGTCGGCGATGTCTTCGCAGACCGCCTCATGCAGCATCCCGCATCGCCCCTCCCAGCCGCAGAGGTCGCTGACGACCTGGTGCAAGAACAGGTTGGGCAGACGCTGCCATTCGTCCCAGTGTTCGATCTGATAGAAGTCCTCCGGCCGGCGCACGCCCCAGTACAGATGCACCGGGTGACGGAAACCCTGGGCCCGGCAATGCTCGACCAGGCTGTGCATCTGGCCCATGCCCGTGCCGGCGGCGATGAGCACCAGTGGCCCGTCAGGCAGCTCGGCCAGGTGGGTGTCGCCAAACGGCATTTCGATGCGCGCCAGGCGATCGCGCTGTAACTGGGCGATCAGTTGCAGGGCGCTGGGCTCGCGTGCCAGCACATGCAGCTCCAGCTCACGCCCGGAATGAGGCGCGGAAGCCAGTGAAAACGCCGCCTGCTTGCCGCCGTCGCGCTCGATCATCAGGTATTGCCCGGCGTGATAGCGCGGCGCCCTGCCGGCCGGTGCGAGCAAACGCACGCGCCAGACATCGCCGCCCACCTCGACGCACTCGCTGACACTGCACGCCAGCTTGCGCACCGGCAGCTCGCCCAGGGCGAGCACACCATCCCAGAGCAATACGCAGTCCTCCAGCGGTTCGGCAATGCAGGTAAACAGCTCACCATGGTCACGGACCGCGCCGTCCTGGCGGACCCTGCCTTCAACCAACAATGCGGCGCAGACATGGCAATTGCCATTGCGGCAGCTGTTCGGGCAGTCATAGCCCAGCCGCCGCGCTCCATCGAGGATCCGTTCCCCGGGTTCGAGCGCCAGCACCGCCCCGGACGGCTGCAACGTTACCTGCATCAATCTATTCCCAACTGATCCCACAGCTCATCAATACGGCGGGTAACGGCTTCGTCCTTGACGATGACCCGCCCCCATTCGCGCGTCGTCTCGCCCGGCCACTTGTGTGTGGCGTCCAGGCCCATCTTCGATCCCAGGCCCGATACCGGCGAGGCAAAGTCCAGGTAGTCGATAGGCGTGTTGTCGATCATTACCGTATCACGCTTGGGGTCCATGCGCGTGGTGATGGCCCAGATCACATCGTTCCAGTCGCGGGCGTTGATATCGTCGTCGGTGACAATAACGAACTTGGTGTACATGAACTGTCGCAGGAACGACCATACACCCAGCATTACGCGCTTGGCGTGGCCTGGGTACTGCTTTTTCATGGTGACCACCGCCATGCGGTACGAACATCCCTCCGGCGGCAGGTAGAAGTCGACGATTTCCGGGAACTGCTTTTGCAAGATCGGCACGAACACTTCGTTCAGCGCCACGCCGAGAATCGCCGGCTCATCCGGCGGACGGCCGGTGTAGGTGCTGTGGTAGATCGGTTTCTGCCGGTGAGTGATGCGCTCGACGGTGAACACCGGGAAGCTGTCCACTTCGTTGTAGTAACCGGTGTGGTCGCCATACGGGCCTTCCGGGGCCATCTCGCCCGGGTGGATCACCCCTTCCAGGATGATTTCGGCGGTAGCCGGTACCTGCAGGCTGCTGCCCCGGCACTTGACCAGCTCGGTACGGTTGCCACGCAGCAGGCCGGCAAAGGCGTATTCGGAAAGAGTGTCCGGCACCGGGGTCACCGCGCCAAGGATGGTTGCCGGGTCCGCCCCCAGGGCGACGGCAACCGGGAACGGCTGGCCGGGGTGTTTCTCGCACCACTCGCGGTAGTCCAGGGCACCGCCACGGTGGCTGAGCCAGCGCATGATGACCTTGTTGCGGCCGATCACCTGCTGACGGTAGATGCCCAGGTTCTGGCGGTCCTTGTTCGGGCCGCGGGTGACGGTGAGCCCCCAGGTGATCAGCGGTGCGACGTCGCCCGGCCAGCAGTGCTGGATCGGCAGCGCCCCGAGGTCGACATCGTCACCCTCGACCACTACCTCTTGGCACACCGCGTCCTTGACTACCTTTGGCGCCATCGACACGACTTTCTTGAAGATCGGCAGCTTGGACCAGGCGTCCTTGAGCCCCTTCGGCGGCTCGGGCTCCTTGAGGAAGGCCAGCAGCTTGCCGATTTCGCGCAGTTCCGCCACCGATTCGGCGCCCATGCCCATGGCCACGCGCTCCGGGGTGCCGAACAGGTTGCCCAGCACCGGCATGTCGAAGCCGGTGGGCTTTTCGAACAGCAATGCGGGGCCCCTGGCGCGCAGGGTGCGGTCGCAGACCTCGGTCATTTCCAGCACAGGGGAGATCGGTACCTGGATGCGCTTGAGTTCGCCGCGCTGTTCCAGGCCACGGATGAAGTCGCGCAAGTCGCGATACTGCATGCAGGAGCCTCATGTTGGCCGTATCGGTCGGGGTGCAGAGTGTAGCGCCGTTCGGTGCCCAAAGGCCAAAAATGACTTGGGGCCGCTTCGCGCCCCATCGTCGGCAAGCCAGTTCCACAGGCTTTGCACAAGCTTCGAAAGCTGTGCAGTTGCCGTGGGCGCTGGCTTGCCGGCGATGGGCTGCGAAGCAGCCCCATTCAATACCTGGCTGGGAAGCTTACTTGCGCTTCATCGACAGGAAGAACTCGTCGTTGGTCTTGGTCTGCTTGAGCTTGTCGACCAGGAACTCGATGGCGGCGATTTCGTCCATCGGGTGCAGCAGCTTGCGCAGGATCCACATGCGCTGCAGTTCGTCGTCGGCGGTCAGCAGCTCTTCGCGACGGGTACCGGAGCGGTTGATGTTGATGGCCGGGAACACACGCTTCTCGGCGATACGACGGTCAAGTGGCAGTTCCATGTTGCCGGTGCCCTTGAACTCTTCGTAGATCACTTCATCCATCTTCGAGCCGGTTTCGACCAGCGCGGTAGCGATGATGGTCAGCGAGCCGCCTTCCTCGATGTTACGCGCGGCACCGAAGAAGCGCTTCGGCTTCTCCAGGGCATGGGCGTCGACACCACCGGTCAGTACCTTGCCGGAGCTCGGGATCACGGTGTTGTAGGCACGCGCCAGACGGGTGATGGAATCCAGCAGGATGACCACATCCTTCTTGTGCTCGACCAGACGCTTGGCCTTCTCGATCACCATCTCGGCAACCTGCACGTGGCGGGTGGGTGGCTCGTCGAAGGTGGAGGCAACCACTTCGCCGCGCACGGTGCGCTGCATTTCGGTCACTTCTTCCGGGCGCTCGTCGATCAGCAGGACGATCAGGTGGCACTCAGGGTTGTTACGGGTGATGTTGGCCGCGATGTTCTGCAGCATGATCGTCTTGCCGGCCTTTGGCGGCGCCACGATCAGGCCACGCTGGCCTTTGCCGATCGGGGCGCACAGGTCGATGACGCGGCCAGTCAGGTCCTCAGTGGAGCCGTTGCCGGCTTCCATCTTCAGGCGCTTGTTCGGGAACAGCGGCGTCAGGTTTTCGAACAGGATCTTGTTCTTCGCGTTTTCCGGGCGGTCGAAGTTGATGGTGTCGACCTTCAGCAGGGCGAAGTAACGCTCCCCTTCCTTCGGTGGGCGGATCTTGCCGACGATGGTGTCGCCGGTACGCAGGTTGAAGCGGCGGATCTGGCTGGGCGAGACGTAGATATCGTCGGGGCCGGCCAGGTAGGACGCATCAGCCGAACGCAGGAAACCGAAACCATCCTGGAGAATCTCCAGCACGCCGTCACCCGAGATCTCTTCGCCGCTTTTCGCGTGCTTCTTCAGCAGGGCGAAAATCACGTCCTGTTTGCGCGAACGGGCCATGTTTTCGATGCCCATCTGTTCGGCCATTTCCAAAAGATCGGTAATCGGCTTTTGCTTGAGTTCAGTCAGGTTCATAAGGGGAGTGACGTAATCATGTAAGAAGGGAGAATTAAGCTTCTGGCTTAATGAGGCCGCGCCGCTAGATGGCGACAGGATCGCGTACTGATTCGAATTAGGGATGCTTCGGCGACGGCGTGTAGAGGGCACTGGAGAAGCAGTGCGAGGCCGAATGTAACACTTGCTTTTTTCGACGTCTAGTGGTTTTGACAGGGTAAATCGTACCCCTGCAGACCTTTGCGCGCAAAAAAAACCCCGCATTCGCGGGGCTTTTCGCTATCACAGGTGGGCGTCGAGGAACGCGGCCAGCTGCGATTTGGACAGGGCGCCGACCTTGGTGGCCTCGACGTTGCCGTTCTTGAACAGCATCAGGGTCGGGATACCACGCACGCCGTGCTTGGCCGGGGTTTCCTGGTTCTCGTCGATGTTCAGCTTGGCGACAGTCAGTTTGCCCTCGTAGGTGGCAGCGATGTCGTCCAGAACCGGAGCGATCATCTTGCATGGGCCGCACCATTCAGCCCAGTAGTCGACCAGAACCGGGCCCTGAGCCTGCAGTACTTCGGCTTCGAAGCTGGCGTCGGTGACGTGTTTGATTTTGTCGCTCATGGAAATCTCCAAGGTCGTAAGCAATAAAAAACGTTGCCCATCATAGCCGCACCCGTCTCCTACAGGAAGTCGCGGGCGATTGAGTGTAACTATAGTTGTGCAAGACGCAGCGAATCGGAACTGTCATGCCAGTGTCATAACATCGAATGACCTGTTGCCTTGCATCAAGGCCAGCTCAACGGCTGGGTGCGACGCGTTGGCGATAGCCTGCTATCGTGGCACGATTGCCGGGTTAACGACCGAGAACAACCAGATCATGCCGCATACCATCGCGAAGAACCTGTCCCTGATTGCCGCCATCGACCTTGGCTCCAACAGCTTTCACATGGTCGTGGCCAAGGCCCACCATACCGAAATCCGCATTCTCGAGCGGCTCGGCGAGAAGGTGCAGTTGGCCGCCGGCATCGACGAGGGCCGCATGCTCAGCGAAGAAGCCATGGAACGGGGCCTGGACTGCCTCAAGCGCTTTTCCCAGCTGATCAACGGCATGCCCGCCGGCTCGGTGCGCATCGTGGGCACCAACGCCTTGCGCGAAGCGCGCAACCGCAACGAATTCATCCAGCGCGCCGAAGCCATCCTCGGCCACCCGGTGGAGGTCATCTCCGGCCGCGAAGAAGCGCGCCTGATCTACCTCGGCGTGTCGCACACCCTCGCCGATACGCCGGGCAAGCGCCTGGTCGCCGACATCGGCGGCGGCAGTACCGAGTTCATCATCGGCCAGCGCTTCGAACCGCTGCTGCGCGAAAGCCTGCAGATGGGCTGCGTCAGCTTCACCCAGCGCTACTTCCGCGACGGCAAGATCACCCCGGCCCGCTACGCCCAGGCCTATACCGCCGCGCGCCTGGAGCTGATGAGCATCGAGAATGCCCTGCATCGCCTGACCTGGGACGAGGCCATCGGCTCCTCCGGCACCATCCGCGCCATCGGCGCAGCCATCAAGGCCGGAGGCCTGGGCAATGGCGAGGTCAACGCCGAAGGCCTGGCCTGGGTCAAGCGCAAGCTGTTCAAGCTGGGTGAGGCCGACAAGATCGACTTCGACGGCGTCAAACCTGACCGCCGGACCATCTTCCCGGCAGGCCTGGCGATACTCGAAGCGATTTTCGATGCGCTGGAACTGCAGCGCATGGACCACTGCGACGGCGCCCTGCGCGAAGGCGTGCTGTTCGACCTGCTAGGCCGCCACCATCACGAAGATGTGCGCGAGCGCACCCTCAACTCGCTGATGGAACGTTACCACGTCGACCAGGGCCAGGCCGCTCGCGTCGAGCGCAAGGCCTTGCACGCGTTCGACCAGGTCGCCGATGCCTGGGACCTGAAGGACGGGAACTGGCGCGACCTGCTGGGTTGGGCAGCGAAGGTGCACGAGATCGGCCTGGACATAGCCCACTACCATTATCACAAGCACGGGGCCTACCTGATCGAGCATTCCGACCTGTCGGGCTTCTCGCGCGAGGACCAGCAGATGATGGCCTTGCTGGTACGCGGCCACCGCCGCAACATCCCCAAGGACAAATACGCCGAACTGGGCGAGGAAGGGGTGAAGCTCCTGCGCCTGTGCGTGCTGCTGCGCTTCGCCATCCTGTTCCATCATATCCGTGGCAACCAGCAGATGCCGAAGGTGGAACTGAAGGCAGCCGGTGACAGCCTCGATGTGGTATTCCCGCAAGGCTGGCTGGAACAGAACCAGCTGACCCAGGCCGACTTCGCCAACGAGGCGGAATGGCTGGCCCGGGTCGGTTTCGTCCTCAGCGTACGTTGAGGACCGGGTTGCTCAGGCGCTCCAGCAAGGTCGCCTGGGCACTGCGCGGGTTCTGGTTGCCGGTCGGCGTGCTGCGCACGTAGCGCCCGTCCGGCTGCAGGGTCCAGGCGTGGGTGTTGTCGGTCAGGTAGCCTTCCAGCTCTTTCTTCACCCGCAACAGCAGTTTCTTGCCTTCCACCGGGAAGCAGGTCTCGACACGCTTGTCGAGGTTGCGCTCCATCCAGTCGGCACTGGACAGGTAGATCTGCTCTTCGCCGCCATTGAGGAAATAGAACACCCGCGTGTGCTCGAGGAAACGGCCGATGATCGAGCGCACCTGGATGTTGTGCGAAACCCCCGGGATGCCTGGGCGCAGACAGCACATGCCACGCACCACCAGGTCGATCTTCACGCCCGACTGGCTGGCCTTGTACAGCGCCTTGATCACCTTGGCATCGGTCAACGAGTTGAATTTGGCAATGATGTGCGCCGGCTTGCCTTCGAGGGCGAACTGGGTTTCCCGCGCAATCATGTCGAGCATGCCCTTCTTCAGGGTGAACGGCGCGTGCAGCAGCTTCTTCATGCGCAGGGTCTTGCCCATGCCGATCAGCTGGCTGAACAGTTTGCCGACGTCCTCGGTGAGGGCGTCGTCGGAAGTCAGCAGGCTGTAGTCGGTGTACAGGCGGGCGTTGCCGGCGTGGTAGTTGCCGGTGCCCAGGTGCGCATAGCGCACGATCTCGCCGTGCTCGCGGCGCAGGATCAGCATCATCTTGGCGTGGGTCTTGAAGCCGACCACACCGTAGATCACCACTGCACCGGCGGCCTGCAGGCGGCTGGCCATCTGCAGGTTGGACTCTTCGTCGAAACGGGCACGCAATTCGATCACCGCGGTGACCTCCTTGCCGTTGCGCGCCGCGTCGACCAGGGCGTCGACGATTTCCGAGTTGGCACCGGAGCGGTACAGGGTCTGGCGCACGGCGAGCACGTGCGGGTCCTTGGCCGCCTGGCGCAGCAGGTCAATCACCGGGGTGAACGACTCGAACGGGTGCATCAGCAGGATGTCCTGCTTGCCGATCACGCTAAAGATGTTGTCAGCGTTCTGCAGCAGCTTGGGAATCGCCGGGGTGAATGGCGTGTACTGCAGCTCCGGGTGGCTGTCCAGGCCAGTAATGCTGAACAGGCGGGTGAGGTTGACCGGGCCGTTGACCTGATACAGCTCGCTTTCGCTGAGGCTGAACTGCTTGAGCAGGTAGTCCGACAGGTGTTTCGGGCAGGTATCGGCCACTTCCAGGCGCACGGCATCGCCATAGCGGCGCGAGAACAACTCGCCGCGCAGCGCGCGTGCCAGGTCATCGACCTCTTCGGAGTCCAGCGCCAGGTCGGCGTTACGGGTCAGGCGGAACTGGTAGCAGCCCTTTACCTTCATGCCCTGGAACAGGTCGTCGGCGTGCGCGTGGATCATCGACGACAGGAACACATAGTTGTCCCCTGCGCCACCCACCTCTTCCGGCACGCGGATGACCCGCGGCAGGAGGCGCGGGGCCGGGATGATCGCCAGGCCCGAATCGCGGCCGAAGGCATCGACACCCTCAAGCTCGACGATGAAGTTGAGGCTCTTGTTCACCAGCAGCGGGAACGGGTGGGTCGGGTCGAGGCCGATCGGAGTGATGATCGGGGCGATTTCGTCGCGAAAGTAGCGGCGCACCCAGGTCTTGAGCTTGGGTGTCCAGTAACGGCGGCGGATGAAGCGGATCTGGTGCTTTTCCAGCTCTGGCAGCAGCACATCGTTGAGGATCGCGTACTGGCGCTCCACTTCGCTGTGCACCAGCTCGCTGATGCGCGCCAGCGCCTGGTGCGGCTGCAGGCCGTCGGCGCCGGCCAGTTCACGGGCAAAATTGATCTGCTTCTTCAGGCCGGCCACGCGGATCTCGAAGAACTCGTCGAGGTTGCTGGAAAAGATCAGCAGGAACTTGAGGCGTTCGAGCAGCGGGTAGCTCTCGTCCAGCGCCTGTTCCAGCACGCGGATGTTGAACTGCAGCTGCGAAAGTTCGCGATGAATGTACAGGCTGCTGTCGTCCAGGCCGGGGACGGCAATGGCCGGGGCCGCGGCCGGTGCTGGCGCCGGGGCCACGGGCCCGGCCGCTGGCTCTACGGCAGGCGCAGGCGTCGGCGGCAGGTCTGGCGGGGTCTGCACCATCTCTTCGGGGAGTTCCTGAGCATCCTTGATCGCGACAGGGGTTAGCACTTCATTATTCATCTGGCGTTCCTGAGGACGTTAACGCCCTATCATCAATTGAGCGGCAAGATAAGCGCCCATTATGACGCCTGTGTTACACGCCAGGGCAAGCGATGGCGCGCGCCTTCGGGCATTCTCGATGCAGGAAATGTTCACGTCGAGACACATTTGGACACTTTCATGAATGCGCGCGAAGGGGTAGGCTGCGCGTTCATTTCGCCAGCACCTCAGAAAATGCTTCAACAATTCCTGCAGGATTTCGGCTACTTCGCCCTTTTTCTTGGCACCTTCTTCGAAGGCGAGACCATCCTGGTGCTTGCGGGATTCCTTGCGTTCCGCGGTTACATGGACATCAACCTGGTGTGCCTGGTGGCCTTTTTCGGCAGTTATGCCGGCGATCAGCTGTGGTACTTCATGGGCCGTCGCCACGGCCGCAGGATTCTGGCGCGCAGGCCACGCTGGCAGGCGATGGGCGACCGGGCACTGGACCACATCCGTCGCCACCCTGACATCTGGGTTCTGAGCTTCCGCTTCGTCTATGGCCTGCGCACGGTCATGCCGGTGGCGATCGGCCTGTCCGGCTACCCGCCACGCCGCTACCTGCTGCTGAACGGTCTGGGCGCGGCGATCTGGGCAGTCGCCCTGGGCGCGGCCGCGTACCACTTCGGCGCCATTCTCGAAGGCCTGCTGGGCAACGTGAAGCGCTACGAGCTCTGGGTACTGGGTGGCCTGCTGGCGCTGGGGGGCCTGTTATGGCTGCGCCGGCGCTTCCGCACCCTGCGGGCGGAGCGCAAGGCGGCGGACCAGGCCCAGGCCCCAGAGACTGAGCAGGCCGTAAGCCACGAGCAGGAACCAGGCAAGCGGCACGACCACCGCTAGGCCCGATGCACCGGCCAGGTACAGCGCCGGCGCGCTTGCCACCAGCCGTACCAGTTCCAGGCGCGTGGCCCATGGCCGGTTTTCCAGGAGCGTGCCCAGTACGAACAAGCCAAACGCCATCAGCAACCAGCCGAGCACCAGCGCGGCGGTTGGCACGCGCTCGGCCACGCCCATCAGATAGCTGCCCAGCGCCAGGTAAACCACAAATTGTGCCGCCACGTAGGCCTGCTGCGGGCGGCCCAGGGCAACCTCGAACTTGCGGAACAACACCAGGTCCTGCTTGCCATGCGGGTAGCGGGCGGCTACATCGGCCGGGCGCCACCCCGTGGGCATGAACCAGATGCGCAGCTTGTCCCACACGTTGCCGGCACGCCGGGCGTCATGCCAGAGCTGGGCATAGAACTGCAGGTTGGCCCATAGCGGGTTCCAGCTGGCCAGCGGCGTGGTCACGCCGAACACTACCGGCTCGGCCGGGTCCTCCTCCTGGTATGTGCCGAACAGACGGTCCCAGAGAATGAACACACCGCCGTAGTTGCGATCCAAGTAAGCAGGATTTTGCGCATGGTGGACGCGATGGTTGGATGGCGTGATCAACACCCACTCGAGCCAGCCAAGCTTGGCGATATGCCGGGTATGTACCCAGAACTGGTACAACAGGTTGAGCGACGCCACAGTGATGAACACCACTGGCGGCACCCCGACCAGCGCCAACGGCAGGTAGAAGATCCAGGAAAAGATGAAGCCGCTGCTGGTCTGGCGCAGCGCGGTGGTGAGGTTGTACTCCTCGCTCTGGTGATGCACCGAGTGCGCGGCCCACAGCACGTTGCGCTCGTGACCGAGGCGGTGCAGCCAGTAATAACAGAAGTCGTACAGGACGAAAGCCAGCAACCACACCCACCAGGCCTGCGCCGGCAAGCGCAGCAGCGCCAGATGCTCGAATGCGAGTGCATAGGTCAGCAGCCCCAGCCCCTTGGTCAGCAGCCCGGTGCTGGTCGACAGTGCACCTGTGCTGAGGCTGTTGATCGAGTCGGCCAGGGTGTAATTGCGCTGCCCACGCACGCGGTCGGCCGCCAGCTCCACGGCGATCAACACGAAGAAGAACGGCACGGCCAGCAATATCAGATCCATGGGCATGAGCTCAGGCGTTATCCACCAAGATTAGGCCGTAGCCGCAGGAATCCCTATGGCGACATCTGCCAAACTAGAGGACATTTAGCGCCTCGACACTGGAGTAATGAGCATGACAAAAAAAGTAGCGGTGATTCTTTCCGGCTGTGGCGTGTATGACGGCGCCGAAATCCACGAAAGCGTGATCACCCTGCTGCGCCTCGACCAGCGCGGTGCGCAAGTGCAGTGCTTTGCGCCCAACATTGCGCAGCTGCATGTGATCAACCACCTGACCGGCGAAGAAATGCCCGAGTCGCGCAATGTACTGGTGGAGTCGGCGCGCATTGCCCGCGGCCAGGTCAAGGACATTCGCGAGGCCAAGGCCGAGGACTTCGATGCGCTGATCGTCCCGGGCGGGTTCGGTGCGGCGAAGAACCTCTCCAACTTTGCCGTGGAGGGCGCCAACTGCAGCGTCAACCCGGATGTGCTGGCCCTGGCCGAAGCCTTTGCAACGGCATGCAAGCCGGTTGGCCTGATCTGTATTTCGCCGGCGCTGGCAGCGAAGATCTACGGACCGGGAGTGGTCTGCACCATCGGTACTGACGCAGACACCGCAGCGGCCGTGGTGAAAATGGGCGGTACCCATGAACAATGTGACGTGCACGATATCGTCGAAGACTCCCAGCGCAAGCTGGTTACTACCCCGGCATACATGGAGGCCAAGTCGATCAGCGAGGCGGCTGGCGGCATCTACAAGCTGGTGGATCGGGTGCTGGAGCTGACCCACGAGTAACGGGTGCAAGATTCAGAATCTGACGGGGTCCCTGTAGGAGCGGCCTTGTGCCGCGAAAGGGCGGCGAAGCGGCCCGGAATTTCAGCTTCGCCGCATGAATTGCCGGGGCCGCGCTGCGGCACTTTCGCGGCACAAGGCCGCTCCCACATGGCGCGTTCATCCCGCCAGCCGGGTTGCTTCAGGGTTTGGAAAGCCGGGCAATGATACGGTCCAGCGCATTGGCAAACGCCTGCTTCTCGCGCTCGCCATACGGCGCCTGCCCTCCCCCCACCTGGCCCTGCTCGCGCAGTTCGGTGAACAGATTGCGCGCCGCCAGCCGGTCACCCATGTTGCGCTCGTCGAACTCGCGCCCACGCGGGTCCAGCGCTGCCACGCCCTTTTTCACCAGGCGGTCGGCCAATGGTACGTCACTGCAGATCACCAGTTCGCCGGGCACGGCGTGCTCCACCAGATAATCGTCCGCGGCGTCCATGCCGCTGGGTACAACGATCAGGCGTACGGTGGCGAATGCCGGCTTGGCCACAGCCTGGCCCGCGACCATGACCACTTCAAACTTGCGCTTGAGGGCGAACTTGACGACCAGATCCTTGGCCGCCTTGGGGCAGGCGTCGGCATCGATCCACACACGCATCGGGTAACCTCATCATTCTTCCAAGGCAGCCATCATGCCTCAACGGCAGCAAAAGCTGGAGCTTGCCGCCCATCGGCGATGGCAAAATGGCGTCAATTTTTCAACTGACGCTTATCCACTGCCGAGCCCTCAGGCTAAACTCGCCACAGCTCCGTTGGCCTGCCCGAGTGCGCAATGAACCACCCCCACGAAATCCGCCCCGACCTGGATGAAGGCATCGACCGCAAGGAGCTGGCGACCTTGCGCGCGCGTTTCCTGCGGCTCAACCAGGGCCGGCTGCAGCGGGCAATGGAAGGCCTGTCGACGCGCCAGCAACAGGTGCTGAGGCTGTTGCCGTTGCTGTTCCACATAAACCATCCGCTGCTGCCAGGCTATGTTTCGGGCAGCACCCCTGCCGGCGTATCGGGTTACGAGCCAGGCGCCGAGCTGCTGCTCGAAGCCCAGCGCCTGGCCCGCTCGTTCACCTACAAGGCCCGTCACGGCAACCCGCCGCGGCCGATCCATGGCCTGTTCCTGATGGGCAGCCTGGGCTCGCTGGCGCAGGCCGAGCACAGCGACATGGACCTGTGGGTGTGCCATGCGCCCGACCTGGCCGATGAACAGCTGGGCGAACTGCGACGCAAGTGCCAGTTGCTGGAAGCATGGGCGGAAAGCCTGGGCGCCGAGGCGCATTTCTTCCTGATCGACACGCAAGGTTTCGCCCAGGGCCAACGCGCGGGCCAGCTCGGCTCCGACGACTGCGGTACCACCCAGCACTACCTGCTGCTGGACGAGTTCTACCGCACCACCATCTGGCTGGCCGGGCGCACGCCGTTGTGGTGGATGGTGCCGGTGTACCAGGAACAGCACTATCACAGCTACACCCAGGCCCTGCTGTCCAAGCGCTTCATCCGCAGCCAGGACGCGCTCGACCTCGGCAGCCTGGCGCACATTCCGCCGGGCGAGTTCGTTGGCGCCGGCATGTGGCAGCTGTTCAAAGCTATCGACTCGCCCTACAAGTCGCTGCTCAAGCTGTTGCTGACCGAGGCCTATGCCAGCGAACACCCCGCCGTGCGCTGCCTGAGCCTGGACTACAAGCAAGCCGTGTTCGCCAACCAGCTCGACCTCGACGCGTTGGACCCCTACGTGATGGTCTACCGGCGCATCGAACACTACCTGCTGCAGCGTGGCGAACGGGCCCGCCTGGAGTTGGTACGCCGCAGCCTGTACCTGAAGGTCAACAAGAAGCTCAGCGATGCATCCCGGACCAATGGCTGGCAACGCCGACTGCTGCAACGCCTGACTGACGAATGGGGCTGGGACACGCGCCAGCTGGCACTGCTGGACAGCCGCAACCAGTGGAAAGTCCAGCACGTCGCCGTGGAACGCCGCGACCTGGTAGCGGAGCTGAATCACAGCTACCGCTTTCTCAACCAGTTCGCCCGCACGCAGAACGCCAGCAGCCGCGCCGACCAGCGTGACCTAAACGTGCTGGGTCGGCGCCTGTATGCGGCTTTCGAGCGCCGTGCCGGCAAGGTCGAGGTGATCAACCCAGGCATCGCCCCGGATCTCGCCGAAGGGACGCTGACCCTGGTCCAGGCGCCCAACCGCAAGGAGCCCGGTAGCTACCACTGGGGGCTGTACACCGGCAACCTGAGCACGCATGACGTGGAGCATTTCAGCCCGTTGAAACGCTGCCGCGAGCTGATCGAACTGCTGACCTGGGCGCACCGCAACGGGGTGATCGACAGCAGCACGCGCCTGGCCTTGCACCCCGGTGTCAGCGACCTCAGCGAAATCGAGCTGTTCAACCTGGTGGGCTGCCTGCAGCAGAGCATTCCCCTGCCCTTGCCGATCGTCAGCGAGGTGCGCCTGCTGCAACCCAGTGTTGCCGACGAAGTACTGCTGCTGGTCAACGTCGCGGTCGACCCGCTGCGCCACCACCGCGACCTGAACATCCTGATGACCACCGAGCGCACCGACTCGCTAAGCTACGCCGGTGTGCGCGAAAACCTGGTGCTGACCCTGGACCAGGTCACCCTCAACAGCTGGAACGAGGTGCTGGTCCAGCGCTATGACGGCGAACATGCGCTGGTGCGCTGCCTGCGCGATTTTCTCAACGGCCCGGTGCTGCATGGCCAGCGGCCACGGGTGCGGGTACGCTGCTTCTGCCAGAGCCGCGCCCAGGCCATCAGCCAGCGCGTGGAGGAAATATTCGACACGGTGCAGTTGCTGCTTGACCAGGGCCAGAACCACCGCTACCTGCTGCAGGTTGCCCAGCATACCCATGTGCTTGAACTGCTGGCCGGGCACGTAAGCCTGACGACCCTGGCCGACCACGAGGCATTACTGGCCTACCTTGGCGAAGAACGCAGTACCTACAGCCCCCTGTACCTGGACGCCAACGCCCTGCCGGACCACGACCTGCGCCTGGTCCTGGAACAAGGCCAGCCAGCCTGCATCCAGGTGTTCTACCGCCTGCAGGGAGGCTGGGCCGAGTTGTATGTGCTGGATGAGTACAACGCCTTGTGGCAACAGCGCCTGCCACTGCACGACGAAGCACACCTGCTGCTGCCGCTGCAGCGCTTTCTGCGCTCGGTGGTGATGCGCCGCGATGCCCGGTTGCCGATGGACACCCTGCGGCCGGCGTCATCGGACATCCATTACGCCCAGTTGCTGCCATCCGGCCCAGGCAAGGCGCGCAGCAGCGAGCCGCGCCCGGCCCCTTTCGAAGGCAGCAACCAGCCCTACTACGAGGTACAGGCCATTATCCAGGCCGGGGTCGCGGGTGCTGCGCATGTAACGCTGTACTGCGACCAGCAGGAGTTTTCCGAACTGGAGCATGGCGAGCAGCTGTATGCGGTAGTAGCCCGACAGATCCTGGGCCAACGCCGCAGTGCCGGCCAGTATCGTTGCTACATCACCGACCTTGACCTGTCGGCGCTGCTCGAGGACGAGCAAGGGTCGACCATCCTTTATCTGCGTTACAAGGAGCACCTGGAGCTGGCGCTCAATCAGGGCCTGGCGCAGCTGCAGCCGCCTGTCTCAGCGTTACGCTAGAGCATTTCCCTCTGCTCCACGCTCCGCCAGCTAAACATGCTTGCCACTCGACTAACGAGTAGAGCTGAACATGAACAAACAGAGCTGGATGGGAGCGTTGCCCGAACTGGGCCGACTACGGGTTGATCAGTTGATTCTCCCCGGGAGTCATGACTCGGGCATGGACAAACAAGCCGACAACATCGTGCCGCTGCAGGAAGTGACCCAGGATGTATCGTGCATCGAGCAGATCCGCAACGGCATTCGCGTTCTTGACCTGCGAGTGCGCGCCAACCGCGAATACACGCCCGATTCGCCTCACCCGTTACAAGCTTTATCACTTGAGTACTTCGGGGCGTACCGTGCTCGGCGACGTCGTGCTGGAGTTGAAGCGTTTTTATGACGACCCTGCCACTCAGCGGGAGATCATCATTCTCAACTTCCACCAGTTCGACAACTTCACTGACAAGGAACACGAGTGGATGCTGGGAATGCTGGAAAAGCACATGGGACAGCGGATCATCCCATGGGCGCTGCACGAACTCACCCTGGATGACTTGTGGAACGCGCACCCCGGCAAGACCGTGGTCATTGCGTACAACCACCACGCCCGGGCGCAGCATTGGCCGGGCGTGAAGCACCACTGGTTCGGGGAGAACACGCCATCCACCGAAGAGCTGAAAACATTCATGGACCAGTGCGCGCAACGCTACAGGACCGGTGATAGGCTACGTTCGATTCAGTGTGCGAAATACAACAAGGTTGTATTCACACCCGACGATTTCAGCGACAAGATCGACGAATGGTTCGCCTCGAAAGACATCGACAGCTACATCCAGGGCTTCGACATCATCAACACCGATTGGTCACTGCGCAGCCGCATCGTCGAGAACTGCATCCACGCCTGCCAAGTCAGGGCGCGGAACATGCAATGAAGTAGCCGGGCGGGCGATCAGAGGTCGAAATCGCCCGCCGCTTCCGGCTGGTACTCGACTTCCAGCAGCTTCAGCTTGAGGGTCTTGCCCCCCGGTGCCGGCCAGTCGATCTGCTCGCCCACCGACAACCCCAGCAAGGCGCAACCAATCGGCGCGAGGATCGAAACCGTGCCTTCAGGCCCTGAGTCCTTCGGGTACACCAAGGTCAGGTGGTAGTCCTTGCCGCTGGCTTCTTCACGGCAATGCACGCGCGAGTTCATGGTCACCACGCCAGCCGGCACCTCCTCATGACCGACTACCTGCTCGGCACGGTCCAGCTCGCCCATCAAGGCAAGCACACCCGGCGTACTCTCGTCGAGGCTGTCGATCAGACGCTCCAGACGCTGTACGTCCAATCGGGTGAGGATGAGGGAAGGCTTGGTGCTCATGATCCAGTCAGACTCCTTTGAACAGGCGGTTTTCAACATGCAGATAAAGCAAAACCCCGCCCAAGGGCGGGGTTTGTAATGGCATTGCGTCACTGACGCAGAACCCGACACTACCACAGCCGGGCAAATACTCAAGCCCCTGCGATCAGTGTGCCTTAGCCTGATCGCGCAGGGCCCGGGCTTCGCGGCAGATCTGCCGGCGCCGCTCGTCATCGGCCGAGCGCCATTCGCGAATGTGCTCTACATGCCGGTGGCAGCCGGTACAGATACGCTGCTCGTCCAGCCGGCACACGCTGATGCACGGCGACGGCACGGCAGGGCTGACGTTGCTGTAGAGCGGCCTGGGCGGCCGGGCCTGGGTGCTGCTCATGTCAGATCTCGTCGAAGTCCAGCTTTTCCCCGGCCCGTTCCCAGACGATGCGTTCGAGCATTTCGCCGAGCAGCTCCTCGCTCTTCTCGCACACCCACTTGCCGCTCTCTTCGTCGTAGTCGAAGTGGAAACCACCGGAACGGTCGGCAAGCCACAACTGGCGCAGCGGTTCCTGGCGGCTGAAGATCAGCGTGCTGCCGTTGTCGAACTTGATGGTCAGGACACCCGCCGAGTTTTCCATGTCCAGGTCCAGGCCGCTCTCGTCGAACAGGTCTTCCAGGGCCTGTTGGGTAGTGTCGACCAGATCATGGAAACGCGCTTCACTCAAACTCATTACAGGAACCTCGAAATTGGCTGCGTTACTGGCATGCCGGGCAAGATACGGGCGCTTGCCGCCGAATGCAAAGTTTTACCCATTGCCTGCAGCGGCGCGAACTCGAAGCCTGCGCAGTGCCTGCAGGATTGGGAACGGGCCGCTGCAAGCGCCAAGAATAGCCCGCCCGGCGGGCCTGCCCTTGCATAGGCAAGCCGTCGGTCGCTCGGTATACTCGGCGCAATACTGCAAATTTCTAAGGATTTCACCCATGAAGCGCCTGATTTCCTCCTTCGCGGCGCTGGTCGCTGTTGCCTGCCTCGTTTCGGCCTGCGGCCAGAAAGGTCCACTGTACCTGCCTGAAGACGGCGATAACGGCAAAGCGCACAAGTCGCACCAGCACTCGCCAAAAGCCAAGCCGGCCACGACGCAGGAACAGCAGCCCGAGCTGCAGTCCGAGCCCGAGCAGTTGCCAGCGCAGTAAGGAAACCAGATGAACGCTTTCAACTACCGCGACGGCGAGCTGTTCGCGGAGGGCGTGGGCCTGTCGGCCATCGCCGAACGTTACGGCACTCCCACCTACGTGTATTCGCGTGCCCACATCGAGGCCCAGTACCGCAGCTACACCGACGCCCTGCAAGGCACCGAGCACCTGGTGTGCTTCGCGGTCAAGGCCAACTCCAACCTGGGCGTGCTGAACGTGCTGGCGCGCCTGGGCGCCGGTTTCGATATCGTCTCCGGCGGCGAGCTGGAGCGCGTGCTGGCCGCTGGCGGCCGCGCTGACCGCGTGGTGTTCTCCGGTGTCGGCAAAACCCGCGAGGACATGCGCCGCGCCCTGGAAGTCGGGGTGCACTGTTTCAACGTCGAATCCACCGACGAGCTGGAACGCCTGCAAGTGGTGGCCGCCGAAATGGGCAAGGTTGCCCCGGTCTCGCTGCGGGTCAACCCGGACGTCGACGCCGGCACCCACCCGTACATCTCCACGGGCCTCAAGGAAAACAAGTTCGGCATCGCCATCGCCGACGCCGAGGCCATCTATGTGCGCGCCGCGCAGTTGCCGAACCTGGAAGTGGTCGGGGTCGACTGCCACATCGGTTCGCAACTGACCAGCGTCGAGCCTTTCCTCGACGCCCTCGACCGCCTGCTGGTGCTGGTCGACCGCCTGGCCGAATGCGGTATCCACCTGCGCCACCTGGACCTGGGCGGCGGTGTCGGTGTGCGCTATCGCGATGAACAGCCACCCCTGGTGGCCGACTATATCAAAGCCATCCGCGAGCGCATCGGCGACCGCGACCTGGCCCTGGTGTTCGAACCGGGTCGCTACATCGTGGCCAATGCCGGCGTGCTGCTGACCCGCGTGGAATACCTCAAGCACACCGAACACAAGGACTTCGCCATCGTCGATGCGGCGATGAACGACCTGATCCGCCCGGCCCTGTACCAGGCCTGGATGGGCGTCAGCGCGGTCATCCCACGTGAAGGTGAAGGCCGTGCCTACGACCTGGTCGGGCCGATCTGCGAGACCGGTGACTTCCTTGCCAAGGACCGTGTGCTGAACCTGGCCGAAGGCGATCTGCTGGCTGTTCAGTCTGCGGGCGCCTATGGTTTTGTCATGAGTTCCAACTACAACACCCGCGGCCGTTGCGCTGAAATCCTGGTCGACGGCGACCAGGCCTTCGAAGTTCGCCGCCGCGAGACCATCGCCGAATTGTACGCTGGCGAAAGCCTGCTGCCGGAGTAAGCCCATGCTGCTGCGTTTTACCAAGATGCATGGGTTGGGCAACGACTTCATGGTCCTCGACCTGGTCAGCCAGCACGCGCACATCCAGCCCAAGCACGCCAAACAATGGGGCGATCGCCATACCGGCATCGGTTTCGACCAGTTGCTGATCGTCGAGGCGCCGAACAACCCGGAGGTGGACTTCCGCTACCGCATCTTCAATGCCGACGGCTCTGAGGTCGAGCAGTGCGGCAACGGTGCGCGCTGCTTCGCCCGCTTCGTGCTGGACAAGCGCCTGACCGCGAAGAAGCGCATTCGCGTGGAAACCAAGAGCGGCATCATCGAACTGGACGTGCAGAACGACGGCCAGGTCAGTGTCGACATGGGCCCGCCACGCTTCAACCCGGCGGACATTCCGTTCGTCGCCGACGAGCAGGCGCTGAGCTACCCACTGGAAGTCGACGGCCAGGTGTATCCGATCGCCGCCCTGTCCATGGGTAACCCGCATGCCGTGCTGCGGGTCGACGACGTGCGTAGCGCCCCTGTGCACCAGCTGGGGCCGAAAATCGAAAACCACCCACGCTTCCCACAGCGGGTGAATGCCGGCTTCCTTCAGGTTGTCGACCGTCACCGCGCCAACCTGCGCGTGTGGGAACGCGGCGCGGGCGAAACCCAGGCCTGCGGCACCGGCGCCTGCGCCGCTGCCGTGGCGGCGATCAGCCAGGGCTGGATGGACTCTCCGGTGTCCCTCGAGCTGCCCGGTGGCCGCCTGCACATCGAATGGGCCGGCCCTGGCAAGCCTGTGCTGATGACCGGCCCAGCCGTACGCGTCTACGAAGGACAGGTTCGTCTCTAAGCGAGTAACCGCCATGACCGATCAGCCAAAGGTTGTACCCAAGCAGTCCGCCGAGCTCGATGCCGATGCGGTTGTCGCCTACCTGCGCGCCCACCCTACTTTCTTCGCCGAGCACGACGAACTGCTGATCGAACAGCGCATCCCGCACCAACGCGGCGACAGCGTGTCGCTGGTCGAGCGCCAGCTCAAGCTGTTGCGCGACCGCAACATCGAAATGCGCCATCGCCTGTCACAACTGATGGATGTGGCCCGTGACAATGACCGGCTGTTCGACAAGACCCGTCGGCTGATCCTCGACCTGCTGGATGCCGGCAGCCTGGAGGAAGTGGTAATGGCGGTCGAAGACAGCCTGCGCCAGGAATTCCAGGTGCCCTTCGTCAGCCTGATCCTGTTCGGGGAGAACGTTGCGCCGGTCGGGCGCTGGGTCAGCAATGCCGAAGCGCAGCAGGCCATCGGCGCCCTACTGGGCGGCGGCAAGACCGTCAGCGGCAACCTGCGCGAGCACGAGCTGGCATTCCTGTTTGGCGAAGAGCAGCGCCGAGAGGTTGGCTCCAGCGCGGTGGCTGCCCTGGAATATCAAGGCCTGCACGGCGTGCTGGCGATCGGCAGCCGCGACCCGCAGCACTACAAGAGCAGCGTCGGCACCCTGTTCCTCGGCTATATCGCCGAGGTACTTGGCCGCGTTGTACCGCGCGTTACCCAGACCCTGCGCCCGGTGCGCTGATGGAACGCCAGCTGGAGGCTTATTGCGCACACCTGCGCAATGAGCGCCAGGTTTCCGAGCATACCCTGCTGGGCTACCGTCGCGACCTGGACAAGGTTGTCGCCTACTGCAAGGAACATGGCATTGCCGGCTGGCAAGCGCTGCAGATCCAGCAGCTACGCCAGCTGATCGCTCGCCAGCACCATCATGGCCAGTCCTCGCGCAGCCTGGCGCGGCTGTTGTCGGCGGTGCGCGGCCTGTACCGCTATCTCAACCGCGAGGGCCTGTGCCAGCATGACCCGGCCAGCGGCCTGAGCGCGCCCAAGGGCGAGCGCCGGCTGCCCAAGGTCCTGGACACCGACCGCGCCCTGCAGCTGCTGGATGGTGGCGTCGATGACGATTTCATCGCTCGCCGTGACCAGGCCATGCTCGAACTGTTCTATTCATCGGGCCTGCGCCTGTCCGAGCTGACCAACCTCGACCTCGACCACCTCGACCTCGCTGCCGGCCTGGTACAGGTGCTGGGCAAGGGCAGCAAGACGCGCGTATTGCCAGTAGGTCGCAAGGCCCGTGAAGCGCTGCAGGCCTGGTACCGCCTGCGCGGCCTCGGCAACCCGCGCGACCGCGCGGTGTTCATTACCCGCCAGGGCAACCGCATCAGCCCAAGGGCGGTCCAGCAACGGGTGAAGGTGGCTGGCGAGCGCGAGTTGGGCCAGCACCTGCACCCCCACATGCTTCGCCATTCCTTCGCCAGCCATGTGCTGGAATCGTCCCAGGACCTGCGCGCGGTGCAGGAGATGCTCGGCCATGCCGACATCGGCACCACACAGATCTACACCCACCTGGACTTCCAGCACCTGGCCGCGGTGTACGACAGCGCCCACCCTCGGGCCAAACGCAGCAAAGGCACAGACTCATGAGCATCAAGCTGATCACCTTCGACCTCGACGACACCTTGTGGGATACCGCGCCGGTAATTGCCAGCGCGGAAGTGGTGCTGCGCGATTGGCTCGAAGCCAACGCCCCAATCCTCGGAGGCGTGCCGGTGGAGCACCTGTTCGCCATTCGTGAGCGCCTGGTGCAGGCCGAACCCGGTCTGAAACACCGCATCAGCGCCCTGCGCCGACGCGTGCTGTTCCATGCCCTGGAAGAAGTCGGCTACAGCGAAAAACATGCGCAGGAACTGGCCAACGAAGGCTTCGAAGTATTCCTGCATGCCCGCCACCAAGTGGAGATTTTCCCGGAGGTGCAGCCGGTGCTGGAGATCCTGCGCCACCACTACACCTTGGGCGTGGTCACCAACGGCAATGCCGACGTGAGCCGGCTGGGCCTGGCCGATTACTTCCGCTTTGCCCTGTGTGCCGAAGACCTCGGCATCGGCAAGCCCGACCCGGCACCCTTCCTGGAGGCGCTGCGCCGCGGTGAAGTGGACGCCAGTGCCGCCGTGCACATCGGCGATCACCCCGGCGACGATATCGCCGGCGCCCAGCGCGCCGGGCTGCGGGCGGTATGGTTCAACCCGCAGGGCAAGGCCTGGGCCGGTGAACAGGCACCGGATGCCGAGATCCAGCGGCTGTCGCAGCTACCTGACGTGCTCGCGCGCTGGCGCTGACAGATTCTCTGCGGCTCCTCATGGTCGTCTCCAGGGCCGCACAGGCCTGGCCTGTACAACTGGCACAAAAAAGCCCGCAGCGACGGCGGGCCTTTTGACGATCAGCCACTCAGATAGGGCGGCTGCCGTACTTGTTGTCCGGCTTCTTGGGTGGGTCGGCGACAACGTTGGCCTCGACTTCCTGAACCTTGCCGCCGCGAGCGAGGAACTCTTCCATGGCCTTGGCCAGGGCATCACGTTCCTTCTGCTTGGCTTCCATGCTCGGCATCTCGTCTACCGAGACAGCCGCCTTGGACTTGCCCTTGGCAGTGGGTGCCGGGCTGCTGTCATCATCGCCGGCATCTTCGGCGACTTCATCAGCCGCTGCTTCGAGGCCCTCGTCAGCCTCGTCTTCGTCGCCTACTTCGAGGTCATCATTTTCCAGATCGTCGTCGCTCATGTTCTACCTCATGACTTGCGAAAAGCAGGTTAGTTATAGACCAGTGCAGCCGTAGACCGGCAGCCACCAGTGAAAATTCAACTGGCCGTGGTAAGGCCACTGCCCTAGGGCCGGCGCTCCTGATGGGAGGCGGTACCCAGCAGACCCTGCTCCTGGCAGGACCTGACAAATCCATAAGCCCCTGCTGGCCACTCGCTATTGGCAAGCCTAGCAAAGGCTGGCGAAGCGTGCGGACAACAGTCAAACACCCTTCGGCGCGCATTCTAGCGCGCCAGAAGAAAAAGCAAAGCACCCTGAACGCTCTACGTTTTGTAAGTTTTATGCCCACGTCGCAAACGTACCGAATAAACCGTTTGCCGAACGCGAAATGCTAAAAATCTGGCAAAAAAATGCCCGGCAAGCCGGGCAAGTTTTTTACCGCGCCGCGGTTACAGGTTGTAGCCGCGTTCGTTGTGCTGAGCCAGGTCGAGGCCGACCGACTCTTCTTCTTCATTGACCCGCAGGCCCATCACCAGGTCCAGCACCTTGAGAATCACATAGGTGACGATGGCGGTGTAGAGCACGGTCAGGATCACACCTTTGGCCTGGATCCAGACCTGCATGCCGATGTCGGTCACGGTACCGAAGCCACCCAGTGCCGGGGCAGCGAACACACCGGTGAGAATGGCGCCGACGATACCGCCGATGCCGTGCACGCCGAAGGCATCCAGCGAGTCGTCATAGCCCAGCTTGCGTTTCAGGCTGGTGGCGCAGAAGTAGCAGATCACACCAGCGGCCAGGCCGATCACCAGGGCACCCATCGGGCCGACGGTACCGGCAGCCGGGGTAATCGCGACCAGGCCGGCGACCACGCCCGAGGCGATACCCAGGGCACTCGGTTTGCCGTGGCCAACCCACTCGGCGAACATCCAGCTCAGTGCAGCGGCGGCAGTTGCGATCTGAGTCACCAGCATGGCCATGCCCGCAGTACCGTTGGCGGCAGCGGCAGAACCTGCGTTGAAGCCGAACCAGCCAACCCACAGCATCGCCGCGCCGACAAGGGTGTAGCCCAGGTTGTGCGGAGCCATCGGGGTGGTCGGGTAGCCCTTGCGCTTGCCCAGCACCAGGCAGCAGACCAGGCCAGCGACACCGGCGTTGATGTGCACCACGGTGCCGCCAGCGAAGTCCAGTACGCCCCAGTCCCACATCAGCGCACCGTCACCGCTCCACACCATGTGGGCGATCGGCGCGTAGACCAGGGTGAACCAGATGCCCATGAACACCAGCATCGCGGAGAACTTCATGCGCTCGGCAAAGGCACCGACGATCAGCGCCGGGGTGATGATGGCGAAGGTCATCTGGAAGGTGATGAACACCGCCTCGGGGAACAGCGCGGTGGCCGAGGTCAGGTTACCGGGCGTGACGCCGCTGAGGAACGCCTTGGAGAAGCCACCGACGAAGGAATTGAAGTTGAGCACGCCCTTTTCCATACCGGTGGTATCGAAGGCCATGCTGTAGCCGTAGACGACCCACAGAATGCTCATCAGGCCAGTGATTGCAAAGCATTGCATCATCACCGACAGCACGTTCTTGGAGCGCACCATGCCGCCATAGAACAAGGCCAGGCCTGGGATGGTCATGAACAGCACCAGCGCCGTTGCGGTCAGCATCCAGGCGGTGTCGCCGGAGTTCAGCGCTGGGGCAGCTTCCTCTGCCAGGGCAAGCCCGGGCATGACGAGGGACAATAGGGCTCCTAGCCCTGCGATTTTACGCAGAGTCATGTTGTTTTCTCCTGGGGCGTTGGGTTTGGTGAGGCTTTTTTTGCTGTTAGATCGCGTCGGTATCGGTTTCGCCGGTACGGATACGGATCGCCTGCTCCAGATTCACCACGAAAATCTTGCCGTCACCGATCTTGCCGGTGTTGGCTGCCTTGGTGATGGCTTCGATTACCCGATCAAGGTCCTTGTCATCGATGGCGACATCGATCTTCACCTTGGGCAGGAAATCGACCACGTATTCAGCACCGCGATACAGCTCGGTGTGGCCTTTCTGCCGACCGAAGCCTTTGACTTCGGTGACGGTGATGCCTTGCACGCCGATTTCCGACAACGACTCGCGCACGTCGTCTAGCTTGAACGGCTTGATGATGGCTGTGACTAGCTTCATGAAACTCTCTCCCGATTTGGTGGACTTGCCCCAGGAAAACAAACCCGTCTCAAGTCTAAGCGCAGCAGTTGGCTTTGTAACGCGTCGTCGGCATCCGGCTCCGCATGCGCACTGCCTGGTCACAAGGAACCGCATCAGTGCATGGCTCGTACTGGTCTTTGCAGAAACCTTGCCAGTTCTACCAAGGCACCCGGAAAACAGCGGCTTATGTCAGTGAAGCGTGATTGGCCAGTCGCCAGCACGGGATACACGCACCAACCTGGGGCGCGACAGCCCGGCATATTGCTCGAAATGTGTGCAACCACGCGCTCCTGTGGAAGCGAACAATGCGCACTCTAAAGGCGAGGTAGGTGCGTGATACACTGCGGGCCATTTCCCAGTACCAGTGGACAGCCGAACCATGCTCGCGCCAAAAGCCCTCCTCGACGCCCTGAGCGACCAGGCCTCGCGCCTGTTCAGCAGCGATACCACCCAGCCCCGTGCCGAACTGGAAAGCCAGTTCAAGGTGCTGATGCAAGGTGCCTTCAGCAAGCTGGACCTGGTCAGCCGCGATGAATTCGACAGCCAGATGGTTGTGCTGGCGCGCACCCGTGCCCGCCTCGAAGCCCTGGAACAACAAGTAGCCGAGCTGGAAGCGCGGCTGACCCCGACATCACAGGACAAGTGAATGCAGCCTTCCGATGCCTACCCGGTACTGCTGTTCTCATACGGCACCTTGCAGGACAAGGCCGTGCAACTGGCCAACTTCGGCCGTGAGCTGACCGGCCAGGCCGACCGGATGCCCGGCTATCGCCAGGACTGGGTCGAGATAACCGACCCGGCCGTGTTGGCGACCAGCGGCAAGTCCCACCATCCCATCGTCTCCCCCAGCAACCAGGCCGACGACAGCGTGGCCGGCATGGTTTTCCAGATCAACGAAGAAGAGCTGGCGGCTGCCGACCGCTATGAAGTTGCCGACTACAAGCGCATCGCGGTCACCCTCGCGTCGGGGCTCACTGCCTGGGTCTATGTGCGCGCCTGAATCCCTCCAGGCCGCCTCCACATTCACCCGGGCGGCAACTCGCTGGCATGCAGGGTGCCGCGGAACAAGGCCGCGCCGCACTGGGTGAACAACGTCTTCACCCGATTGCGTGAATTGAGCACCTTGGCCTGTATTTCGCCAATGGCCGAATCATCCGGCTGCAAGGTGGCGGCTCGGTTCACCCATTCGATGGCGGCAAAACGGCTTTGTTTGCGGGTGCCGCGCCCTTGCATCCAGGCCAGCCCCAGCTCGGCACTGGCCCGCCCGGCAATCCCGGCTTCAGGATGCTCGACCAGGCTCAGCAGGTAGGCCACCGCTTCGGCCCGCTCCTGCGGCTCGCCAAACCGACGCAACAGGATCCCCAGGTGCAGCCGCGCTTGTGCGTTGGTCTGCGCATTGCCCAGCGCATCAACCAGCAGCTGCCGGACCGCCAGCATGGCGCTGCGATCGTTGAGGTCTTCATCGCCATCCATGCGCAACCGGGCCAGGTGGTACTTGGCTTGCTGGCTGCCAGCCTGCACCGCACGCTGCAGCCAGTACTTGGCCGCCTCGTCATCCAGATATTGCTCAGGGGTGTCGCCCAGCTCGCCGTGATGCAATTCGTACAAAGCAAGGGCAGCCCCTGGCAGATTCAGCTCGGCGCACCGCTCATACAGATAGCAGGCCACCTCATGCCGGTTGCCCGCCCACAGCAGCCGTGCCACGTCGAGCACCCCGAAGCCCGGCGACAGGCCGGCGCACTGGCGCCTTACCGCAATTTGCGCCCAGGCCCTGGCCTGCTCGGCAGAACGCGGCAGGCCCCACAGGCCGAAGCGGTGCCCGGCGGTACGCAATGCGCAGGCCGCCGCATGCGAATGACCCTCACACAAGTACTCGATAGCCGTACGCAGCAGCTGCTTTTCATCTGTCATGCCATCTAGCAGTACCAATTCCGCCAGACAGCGAAATGGCTCGGCCATGGCCGGGATGGCAGCGTGATCTGCCTGGCACGCGAGGCTGGCGGCGATATCACTCATGCCGCCAACGTGGTCGTGCAACGCATGGCTGCGCAACGCCCCACGCCAGGCCAGCAGAATGGCTTGCTCCCTTGGCCTTAACGGGCGCTGCGACCAGGCTTCGAACACTTGTTGCCACTCGGCGACAGCCTGCTGCTGATCGGCATGTGGCAGTGTCAGCCGGTCTTCGACAGGCATCCAGCGCAACGCATTACGCAATGTCTCGTCCCACGCTTCGCACAACGGACCATTGGCCAGCAACTCGATCGCATCCAGGCTGGCACCCCGGCGCGGCTGCAGGTACAACGCCAACGCCTGGATCGCTTCGAAGCAGCCGGGCCGTGCGGCCAGCGCGTGGCGTAACCAGTAGTGGCAGGTATCCTTGCTTTCGCTGTCGGCCCGCCTGTCCAGGCATGCCGGCAACGCTTGCGGCAGCTCGGCCAGAGGCAGCAGCCCATGCTTCACCAGAAACGGTGCCGCAGCCTCTTGCACCTCGACATCGGCACGGGCACTGGGCCGGAAGCGCGCCGGCTGACCTTGGAACAATTCGGCCAGCCAGCCGGGCTCACCGAATTGCGCACTGATGTGCAGCATGCCAATGGCTGCGGCCACGGGCTGGGTGGAGCGGTCCATGGCCCGTAGCAGGTGTGCGGTCGCGGTTTCGCAGATTTGCTCGACGGCGAGCGAGCGCGCCGCGTTGCGCCCGCCGCTGGCCTGCACCTGGCAAGCGCGCTGAAAGCAGTGCAAGCCCATTACCACCTGCGGGTGATAAGCCTTGGGGCAAGCATCTGTCCAGGCCCTGAGCACCTGGCTCAGGGCACGGTCGCCGTTGCAGTCGAGGTCGGCGAGCAAGTGCCCTTCGATAGCTGCAAGGTAGTCGGGGAACTCACCGGGCGGAGCCTGCCGCCATTGCCCTTCAAGGCTATCGTAAAAGCGGTTGAGTTCAGTGAATGCGTTGGCCTGCACCAGTTCGCGGATTACCTGGCGCGTGCGGGTGAGCGTTTGCACGGGGCACCACCTCAAGTCCATTTGAAGGAAGCTGCGGTGCCATCCCATGGCAACCGCTGATGCCCACCAACACTAAGCCATACCAGGCGCCTGCGCAAAAGTTATTGGATCCATTCTTGCCATACGGCATCAAGGCTGGGGACGATGCCTGGCCTGAAAAACCCGGACGCACACTTCCTGCGCCGTCCTGGAGAGCGCTCGCTATGCTTGCAGCAGCCGCAGGAAGCGGCCCTTATCAGCGACAACGGAGCGTCCATGTCCCTAGCCCTCGTCCACAGCCGCGCCCAGGTGGGCGTGCAGGCACCGGCGGTAAGCGTCGAAACTCACCTGGCCAATGGCTTGCCCCATCTCACCCTGGTTGGCCTGCCGGAAACCACGGTCAAGGAAAGCAAGGACCGGGTGCGCAGCGCCATCGTCAATTCCGGGCTGAACTACCCGCCACGGCGCATTACCCAGAACCTTGCACCCGCCGACCTGCCCAAGGACGGTGGGCGTTACGACCTGGCCATCGCCCTGGGCATCCTGGCCGCCGATGGCCAGGTGCCAACGCCCCCTCTCGCCGAGCTCGAATGCCTGGGTGAGCTGGCCTTGTCGGGCAAACTGCGCCCCGTGCAGGGGGTGCTGCCTGCGGCATTGGCAGCACGCGAAGCAGGCAGGGCGCTGGTGGTGCCATGCGAGAATGCCGAGGAAGCCAGCCTGGCCGGCGGGCTGGTGGTGTATGCGGTGGGGCACCTGCTGGAACTGGTCGCCCACCTGAACGGCCAGGTACCGCTGCCGCCCTATGCCGCCAACGGCCTGATACTGCAGCAACGCCCCTACCCGGACCTGAGCGAGGTGCAAGGCCAACTGGCTGCCAAGCGCGCACTGCTACTGGCCGCGGCCGGGGCGCATAACCTCTTGTTCACCGGCCCACCCGGCACTGGCAAGACCTTGCTCGCCAGCCGCCTGCCGGGGCTGCTGCCACCGCTGGATGAGCATGAGGCACTGGAAGTGGCTGCGATCCAGTCGGTGAGCGGTCACACACCTTTGAGCAGCTGGCCGCAGCGGCCTTTTCGCCATCCGCACCACTCCGCCTCCGGCCCGGCACTGGTCGGTGGCGGCAGCCGACCACAACCGGGCGAAATTACCCTCGCCCACCATGGCGTGCTGTTTCTGGACGAGCTGCCGGAGTTCGAGCGGCGGGTGCTGGAAGTGCTGCGCGAACCGTTGGAATCCGGCGAGATCGTGATTGCCCGAGCCCGCGACAAGGTGCGCTTCCCTGCCCGTTTCCAACTGGTGGCGGCAATGAACCCGTGCCCATGCGGCTACCTGGGCGATCCCACCGGGCGCTGTCGCTGCAGCACCGAGCAGATAGCGCGGTATCGCAACAAGCTGTCCGGGCCGTTGCTGGACCGAATTGACCTGCACCTGACCGTGGCCCGCGAGAGCACCACGCTGAATAACCAGCCGTGTGGTGAGACCAGTGCCGATGTCGCCGCCAATGTTGCCAAGGCACGGGACGTTCAGCAAAGGCGACAGGGGTGCGCGAATGCGTTTCTCGACCTTGAGGGGTTGCGCCGCCACTGCGGGCTGGCAGCAGCGGAGCAGGCCTGGCTGGAGGGAGCTTGTGAGCGACTGACCCTGTCGTTGCGCGCGGCGCACCGGTTATTGAAGGTGGCGCGAACGCTGGCCGATCTGGAAGGTAGCCAGGCGATTGGCCGGGCGCACCTGGCCGAGGCCCTGCAGTACCGGCCGGGGAGCAGCTAGCGGGTCAGCGTTGCGCTTTACCTGTGGGGGCTGGCTCGCCGGCGATGGGCAGCACAGCGGCCTCGACATTCATCAGGCAGCCTTGCTCCGACAGCAAAGCCCGGCAACCGAATAGTCCCCCGGCCCCGTCAAGGCAAGCCCGCCATAAAGCGCCACCAGCAACCAGGCAAACTGCCCCTGCTCCAGCGTCCAGTCCGGGTGCACCTCCACCAGCGCTATCAGCAATACCGCCAGTACCGGCAGGCAAGCCAGGCGTGCGGCAACTCCCAGCATCAGCAGCAGCGGGCAGACCACTTCGGCAAACACCGCCAGCCCCAACGTCAGCGGTGCCCCCAGGCCGAAGGGATCTTCAATGTGCTGCAGTTCTGTGCTCCAGTTCAACAACTTGGGCAGGCCATGGATGAACAGCAGCAGCAAGGCGGCCATTACCCGCAGGAACAACAGGCCGCTGTCGGTAAGGCGTGGCGATGGGGCGTCGAGGAAGGGCTTCAGGCGAGGCATGACGATGGCTCTCTGGTCGATCAGCCCAAGAGCATTGCGCAGCGCCAGGTAAGTTGATTGTGCAGGTGTGCTGAGTTGCCAGGCAGCATCTGCACAGGAACCTGGGCATCACAGGCTGTCGGCCAGTGCCTCTTCTACCGCCTTGAGCAATACTTCTTCAGAAAACGGCTTGCCCAGGCAGGCCAGCGCCCCCTGCCCCATCGCCGCCTGCACCGAGCCATCATCCCAATGCGCCGACATGCAGATCACCGGCAAGCGCCAGCTTCGCTGCGCCAGCTCACGCTGTACCTCCAGCCCGCTCATGCCCGGCATCTTCAGGTCCAGCAACACACAGCCCGCCTCGCCCGCCAGGGGCGAGGCCAGGAAGGCTTCCCCAGCGGCAAACGTCAAGGTGTCGAACCCCGCCGAACGCAGCAGATTGGCCAGGCTTTTGCGCACTGACGCATCGTCGTCGACGATGCACACCCCTCTGCTCATGCGCCGCCCAGGCCCTCAGGTCGTGCTCCGAGGACGTTGTGCATGGCCACCAGCTCCAGCAGCGAGCGGGACTGCATCTTGTTCATGATGTTCTTCTTGTGCACCTTGGTGGTCACCTCGCTGGTGCCGATCTGCCTGGCGATCTGCTTGTGCGACAAACCGCCAACCACCAGCGAGAAAACCTGGCGTTCACGCTGGGTCAGGCGCTGGTACTTTTCCTCGACCTGCCGCGCATGGTGCCACTTGCGGCCTTCGACCACAGCGCGGGCACGCACCGCCTGCAACAGGGCCAGCAACTGGTCCTCGTCGAACGGCTTGGTGAGAAACTCCAGCGCCCCGCCACGCATGGCCTGGACGGTCATCGGGATGGTGCCGAAGCCGGTCATGAACACAATCGGCCAGGGCAACGCCAGCCGGCGCAGCGCGTCTTGAACCTCCAGGCCGCTGGTACCGGGCAGGTGCATGTCCAGCAGCAGGCAGGCACAGGGGGTTTCCAGGCGGGCTTCGAACAGCGCCTCGGCACTGGCGAACAAGTGATGCGGGATGTCCTGTGAGCGTAACAGGCGGCCCAAGGCGCTGCGCACCGACGGGTCGTCATCCACCACCAGCACCGGCACCGGCACGCTCAAACGCTCATCGAGTGGCTCGACAGGTTCAGCCACGCTGCGCAGCACCGACTTGCCCAGTGCCTGGCCTGGCACCTCGAGGCTGATTTCGGCAGCCAGACGGTAGCCGCGACGCGGCACGGTCTGGATCAGGCTGCGGTCACCAAAGGCCTTGCGCAGCATGGACACCTGCACCTGCAGATTGTTGTCCTCGACCACCGTGCCGGCCCATACCTGGCTGAACAGCTCGTCCTTGCCGACTACCCGGCCGTTGGCCCTGATCAGCGTGGCGAGTACCTCGAAAGCACGCCCACCCAACAGGATCGGCTTGCCGTCGACAAACACTTCGCGCCGCTCCAGCGACACCTGGGCATTGCCTATTCGGATCATGGCTTCCTCGCGCGGGCACGGGCATTTTCGCTGCCTGGGCAGCCTAGGCCAGCGAAAGCGTTCAGGCAATTATCCCGAGGGATAGGTTGGCCTGAGGACTATACAAAAGCCAGCCAGCTGCCAGGGGACGATAACGGACAACAGCGTGCCCGTTCCTGCCAAACAAGCTGTAACCCGCATCAGCACTGGGCCCGCTGCGTATACTCGCGCCTCAGGATGTCGCTAGCGGGGGTGCTTTATGCTCGATGAACGCCTTGCCCACAGGCCCATCGATTACGACCAGTCGATTGACGAGGGCTGGCTGAACCGATGCGAGATCAGCGCGCTGGGCCAGGAAGGCGAGCTCAGCTACTTCCGTCTGCGCGACGCGGCCACCCGTCAGGCCTGGATCGCCGTGCGCGCCCCGATCGAAGCACCCGCCGCCTGCCAGCGCCTGGAACGTGACTACCGTCTGCAACTGAACCCCTTGTGGGCGGTAATCCCGTCGGCGTTCGTGCGCTCGGCTGAAGGCCCATTGCTGGTGTACCCGGCCGGCCGCTCGGTCGCCGACCTGCTCGCCAACGGCCCGTTGGCGTTGACGCCGTTTCTGGACATCGCGGTAAATGCTGCCCATGCCTTGGCACAGGCGCACGAACACAATGTGCTGCACGGTGCGCTGCAGCCCGGGCATGTGTGCCTGCATGCCAACCAGCGGGTGCGGCTGTGCTTCTTTCGCGCCGACCACGCGCAGCGTATCAGCGACCAGGGCGCCCCGCTCGGCAACTGGGCGTACCTGGCGCCAGAACAGGTTTGCCCGCACGGCAGCAGCAGCGACCTCCGCAGTGACATCTATGCCCTGGGCGCCATCCTCTACCAGCTATTGCTGGGCGAGCTGCCACTGGCCGGCCGCGATATCCAGCACTGGCGGCAGCTGCATGCCGGCGTACAGCCGCGGGCGGCCTGCGAAGTGAACGGCAACGTGCCACAGCCCCTCAGCCTGATCCTGGCCAAGGCTTTGGCCAAAGAACCGGATACCCGCTACCAGAGCGCACGCGCCCTGGCGGTAGATCTGGCTCACTGCCAGCGGCAGTGGGCTGCCACCCGGACCATGGCGCCCTTCACCCCAGGTTGCGCCGACCCGGTCGTGCCCAGCCGCGTGCGCCTGTATGGCCGCCGCACCGAGCAGCAGGCAATCGCCCTTCTGTTCAAGGCCATGCGCCGCGACAGCGCACCACAAGTCCTGCTCGTCAACGGCGCTGCCGGCATGGGCAAGTCGAGCCTGGTCGAAGCCGCCCTCAAGGCCGACACCGAGGGCTACCACGCAATTGGCAAGTGCAACAGCCTGGCCCAGGCCGTGCCCTACACGCCCTGGGTTGAGATACTCGGTGCGCTGACCACCCAGTTGCTGGCCAAGAACAGCCAGGCCCTGGACACCCTGCGCCGCGAGATCCTGCAGCGCATCAAAGGCCATGGCCGCCTGCTCGGCAAACTGGCCCCGGACCTGCAGCTCATTCTCGGCCCGCAGCCGCAACTGCCGGCCAAACTCACGCGCCTCGAGTTGCACAAGGAATTGCACGCGATCATTGAATTCCTCCAGGTTTTCAGCCGCCCTGGACAACCGCTGGTACTGTTCTTCGACGACCTGCAATGGGCCGACGACGCCTCCCGGCAGTTGCTGGCCCAAACGCTGGCGGAGGCGCCCGATAACCTGCTGCTGATGTTCGCCAGCAACAACGACGCGCCCACCAGCAGCGCGCCACTGGCCATACCCGCAACGCTGCGCAGCACCACGCTGAACCTGCAACCGCTGGTTGTCGAGGCGGTAACCGAACTGATTGGCGAGCGCTACCACGTCACCCCCGAGGAGGCGTTGCCGCTGGCCGAAAGGGTTCATGACAAGACGGCCGGCAACCCGTTCTTCATCAACCAGATCCTCAAGGCCATGGTCGAAGACCAGCTGTTCACCTTCGACACCCATGCCATGCGCTGGTCGTGGTGCCTGCAAGCCGTGACCCGACACTGCTACGCCGACAATGTCGCCGACCTGATGATCCAGCGTCTGGCGCGCCTGCCCGCAGCGCAACGCGACCTGCTACGGGTCGCTGGCGCGGCGGGCAGCCGCTGCGATCAGCGCCTGCTGCGGCAGGTGCTCGCCCAACCGCCAGGCGAACCGTTGAAAGCCTTGATTGGCGCGGGTTTCCTGCAGCCAGGCGCGAACGGTTTGAGCTTCACCCATGACCGGGTGATGGATGCCGCTTACGCTCTTACCCCGGCGTCCGAGCGCGCCTCGCTGCATGCACGTATTGTCCTGGCCATGCGCCAGGTCTGGGCTGGTCACCTGCACGAGGTACTGTTCGAACTCGCCAGCCAGCTGCAACGCGCCAGCCCGTGCGGGTTTGCAGCGGACGACTGCGAAGCGTTCCTGCAGCTTCTCCGCGAAGCGGCATCACGCACACGCGACCGTGGCGCCTTCGAGCAAGCCGCTGACTACCTGCATACCGCCGAGCAGTTGCTGCAGCACGGTGCTTCGCTGCAAAGCCGCACCACGCATGGCTTTGCCATCGCCTGCAAAGCGACGGAATGCGACATTCAGCTATCACGGACGAACAGCGCCGAAGCCCGTCTCAAGGTATGCCGCCAGCGCGCACAATCGGCGTTGGACCTGGCACGGGCGTGCCGCCTGCAAGCATTGCTGCACACCTTGCGCGGCGACTATCAGGCGGCCATCGACAGCGCCCTTTCCGGCCTGGACCTGCTGGGTATAAACCCGACACGGGGCGTCGACTGGCAACAGGTCGAGGCCTGCCATGCCCACGTACAGAGCCTGGTCGAACAGAAAGGCCGGCATTGCCTGGAGTCGCTGCCGCGCACCGACTCGGAGGAAGTGACGGTTGCCATAAGCCTGCTCGCCACGCTGTCATCATCGTTCTTCGTAAAGGACGACATCTGTTTCCTGCACTTGGCCAAGCTCATGGAAATGTCGCTGCAGCATGGCGTCGCCCCGGGCAGCATCTACGGCATGGCCTGGTACGGGGTGATGATTGCCGAGCGTTTCGGTGCCTACCATGACGGCCATGCCTATTGCCTGGCCGCACTCAAGCTGATCGAGCGGCACGGTCTGGAGGCCGACCTGACCAGCGCCCTGCTGGCCCTGGACCAGGTCAGCGCCTGGACCTCGCCCATGGAGTTCGCCCGCCGTACCGCGCTGGACGCAGTCGGCTCGACGCGCCTGAGCGGCGACCTGGCGATGAGCTGCTATGCCTGCAACCACCTGGTTTCCGACTCACTGTTCATGGGCCGCTACCTGCCGGAAGTGGTCGAAGAAGTGGCGCAAGGCCTGGCCACCGTGCGGCGCCACGGCTACCGCGATATCGAACTGATCCTGCAGGCCCAGCAAGCGTTCGTCGCGACCCTTGGCGGCATGCCTTGCCCGGCCTCGCCCGCCTCGTCGAAATCGCCTACCACGCGGTTCTTCCAGCACCTGTTCGCCGGCATGGGCGCCTTCTACATGGGCAATATTGCGCAGGCCATGCGCAACCTCGCGTTGGCCGCTGACTACGCCTGGGCTGCACCGGCACACATCAACCTGGCCGACTACCACTTGTTCCGCGGCCTGGCCCTGGGCAGCCCGGAGGCCCCCGGCAACCTGGCCGACAAGCTGCGCGAGCTGCGCACCCTGCGCGAGCGCTTCAGCTGCTGGGCCGGCTTCAACCCGGGCACCTTCCGCAACAAGCTGCTGCTGATCGAGGGCGTGATCGCCAAGCTCGAAGGCGACGGCCTGGCTGCGATCCGCTGCTTCGACCAGGCGCAGATCGCTGCTACTGCTGCCGGTTTCATCCACGAGCAGGCGCTGGCCCATGAACAACTGGCCGAGGTGTGCATCCCCAGCGGCCTGATTTCCGGCGCCAACCTGCACCTGCGTATCGCCCGCGACTGCTTCCATATCTGGGGCGCGAGCGGCAAGGTGCACCAATTGGAGACGCTGCATCCGTTCCTGCGCACCCAGCCGGTCCAGGAGACCTATCGCGCCACCCAGCAGGCCAGCCTGGACCTGGAAGCCGGTATCGAAGCCGCGCGGGCGTTGTCCGAGGAAGTGCTGCTCGAAGGCCTGATCGAAACCCTGATGGGCCACCTGACCCAGCACTCCGGCGCCGACCACGGCGCGCTGCTGATCGTCAGTGGTGCCGAGTTCCAGATGGCCGCCCTTGCCTACATTGATGATGACGGGCTGCACGTGAGCATGGACAACTGCCAGAGGTTCATGACCCAGGCGCCGCTGTCGGTCATCAACGCCACCATGCGCACCCGCAAACCGTTGGTAATCAGCGATGCCCTCAGCGATTGCCCGGAGGCTTTCCGCCAGCAGTTGCAGGCGCGCAATGCCCGCTCGGTGCTGTGCCTGCCGCTGGTGATCCAGGGCGTGCTGATCGGCCTGGTGTACCTGGAAAACCGCCTGGTGCCGAACCTGTTCGGCAGCCAGCGCCTGGCCATGCTGGAAATCCTCGCCTCACAAGCAGCGGTATCGCTGCAAACCGCCAAGTTCTATACCCGCCTGGCCGAAGACAACCAGACCCGCGCCCAGATGGAAGACGAGTTGCGCCGCTCGCGGGCCGAACTGGCGCGCAGCGCGCACTTGCAGGTGATGAACGAGTTGTCGGCTTCGATCGCCCATGAAATCAGCCAGCCGTTGCTGGGCATTGCCTCCAATGCCGCGGCCAGCCTGCGCTGGCTGAAGCGCGCCAAACCCGACCTGGAAGAAGCGATTGCCGGCCTGGAAGACATCCGCAACGACAGCGAACGGGCCGCCAACATCGTGCGGGCGCTGCGGGCACTGGCCAAGCAGTCGCCGATGCAGCTCAAGGCGGTGAAACTGGACGAGCTGATCCGCGAGGTGGTGCGCCTGACCTCGGCCGATGCCAGCAAAGGCAGGGTCGACGTGCAGACGCAACTACAGGCCGGGGTGTGCGTGACAGCCGACCCGGTGCAGTTGCAACAGTTGGTATTCAACCTGATCACCAATGCCCTTGAGGCACTGGCGGGGTATCGCAGTGATGGCGTGCTGCGGATTGCCTCGGCGCTGGTCGAGGACGGCGTGGAAATCTGCGTGGACGACAACGGGCCGGGGATTGCCGCGGACGAGCGCGAGCGTGTCTTCGATGCGTTTCATACCACCAAGACCGGTGGCATGGGCATGGGTCTGGCGATCTGCAGCTCGGTGGCTCAGGCGCACGGCGGGCAATTGCAGGCGCTGGTGTCGCAGCTGGGTGGGTGCCGGATTCGTTTCACCCTGCCGGTGAATCCCTCCTAGACCGGCGGCTTCGCGAATAAGCCCGCGAAGCCGCCGGCGCAGGCTTACCTCAACGCGCGCTCAAGACCGCATAGCTGTTCATCAGGTTGCGGTAGTTGGGGATGCGCTGCGACAGCAGGTTGCCCAGCCCTTCGATGTCGTTGCGCCAGTCGCGGTGCAGCTCACAGGCCACCGAGAACCAGTTCATCATCTGTGCACCCGCCTGGGTCATGCGCACCCAGGCCGCCTGCTGCACCGTCTCGTTGAAGGTGCCCGAGGCATCGGTCACCACGAACACTTCAAAGCCTTCTGCCAGCGCCGACAGGGCCGGGAAGGCCACGCACACATCGGTGACCACACCGGCGATGATCAGCTGCTTGCGGCCAGTGGCCTTGATTGCCTTGACGAAGTCTTCGTTGTCCCAGGCGTTGATCTGGCCTGGTCGGGCAATGTATGGCGCGTCCGGGAACATTTCCTTCAGCTCGGGCACCAGCGGGCCGTTGGGGCCTTGCTCGAAGCTGGTGGTGAGGATGGTCGGCAGGCCGAAAAACTTGGCCAGGTCGCCCAGCGCCAGCACGTTGTTCTTGAACTCGTTGGGCGAAAAGTCCTGCACCAGCGAGATCAGGCCGGTCTGGTGATCGACCAGCAGCACCACCGCGTCGTCTTTGTTCAAGCGCTTGTAATCGGGTTGGCTCATGGGGGTGACTCCTTGGGTTGGGATAAAGGGCCGGCACTGTCCGCGGGGGTTATACCGGCGGATAGCTACGGTTTAAGAAAGTACCTGCGCCTGGCGCCACGCCTTCGGCGGCTGGCCAACCAGACGGCTGAAAGCGCGGGTGAAATGGGCCTGGTCGCAAAAGCCGCACTCCAGGCTCACGTGGGTGATGGGCGCCTCGGTGGCGAGCAGGCGCTTGGCCTTTTCCATGCGCGCCAGCAGGCGCCAGGCCTGGGGCGAAAGGCCGGTAGTCACTTTGAACGCGCGGGAGAAATGGCTGCGGGTGAGGTTGCATACCGCAGCGATCTCGATGATCGACAACGAGCTGTGCAACATCAGTTCCTTGGCCCGGCGCAGCCGCGCGGGCGTTAGTGCGCCGGGGGTTTGCAGCGGCGCTTCGGGCGTCCCAGGGTGCATGGCGACTCTCCTGTTCAATGGCGGGAAGTCTCGCCCCCGGCGCATGACAAAGTCCTGAGCCAAAGCTGAATTGTTATTAATTGTGCGCTGCTGGCCCAGGCTGTTTTGCCGATACCATAAGATACGTTTCGTATTCAGCTTCTGGCCGCTGCCAGCGGCCGACATTCAAGGCGAAAGAGGTATGCAGGAAAAACCCGCCCACCGCACCGTGGCCATGGTGCTGTTCAACGATGTGTTGCTGCTGGATGTCACCGGCCCCATGGATGCATTCGCCATCGCCAATCGGTTCCTGCCCGCAGAACGGCAGTACCGGCTGCTGACCTTGGCCGAGGGGCAGGCAGCGGTGCGCGGCTCATGCGGCCTGAAAGTGGTCGCTGACCGGCGCCTGGAAGACCTACCGGAGACCGTCGACTTGTTGCTGGTACCAGGTGGCCCGGGCGCCTATGACATTGCCCTGCCCGGGATCGAGCGCTGGCTGCCCCAGGCCGTGCGCCAGGCCAGGCGCTTCGGTGCGATCTGCACCGGGGTGTTCCTGCTGGGCCGGGCCGGGTTGCTGGATGGCTATCGCTGCACCACCCACTGGAACTACGTGGAGCGCCTGGCCCAGGCGTTCCCCCAGGCCAAGGTCGAAACCGAGCAGATCTACGTGATCGACCGCTGCCTGATCACTTCGGGCGGCATCACTGCAGGTATCGACCTGGCGCTGGCGGTGGTCGCCGAGGATCACGGCAAGGCGCTGGCCCTGGACGTGGCCAAAGTGCTGCTGGTCGCCCGCCATCGCCAGGGCGGGCAGACGCCCTACGGGCCGTTGCTGGCAGCGGTGCCACGGGATGATTCACCGATCGCCCGGGTACAGGCGTACATCGTCGACCATATCGAGCAGGCGTTCACCGTACAGAAAATGGCCGACCTGGTGGCCATGAGCGGGCGCAACTTCGCCCGCATGTTCCAGCGCGAGGTGGGCATCACACCATTGCAGTACCTGCAGAACGCGCGCATCGACCGGGCGCGCAAACTGCTGGAAGGCAGCGATTTGCCATTGAAGGTGGTGGCGGCGCGGTGCGGGTTCGGCAGCGATCGGCATATGCGCAAGGTGTTCTGTGAGCGGATCGGCATGACGCCGGCGCAGTATCGGGCGCAGTTCGGAGGCGATGAATAGCTGGATCAGCGCTGCGTTCTTCGCGGGGCATGCCGGCCAGGAGGCCGGCACAGGCTGTCATCAAATTCGGGACAATCTTTCTCCGCCCAGGCGGATTGTCTGCCTTCACCCCAGCCCCCAGAATTGTCCGCCAAACTGGTCTAATGCTGCCCCGGCAGCTCATGGAGTACGAGCCAATGCCACACGACGGCAGCCTTCTGCAAACTGCGGTGATCTTCCTGTTCGCCGCAGTCCTCGCGGTCCCCCTGGCCAAGCGCCTGCAACTGGGGGCCGTGCTCGGCTACCTGCTTGCCGGGGTGATCATCGGCCCGCAAGCACTCGGCCTGATCCGCGACACCGAAAGCGTGGCGCACATTTCCGAACTGGGCGTGGTCCTGCTGCTGTTCATCATCGGCCTGGAATTGTCGCCCAAGCGCTTGTGGCTGATGCGCAAGGCGGTGTTCGGTGTCGGTACTGCCCAGGTTCTGCTGACCGGCGCAGTGATCGGCGCCATTGCCCTGTTCGGCTTCAGCCAGACGCTACCAGCAGCCCTCGTGCTCGGCCTGGGCCTGGCGTTGTCGTCTACCGCCCTCGGCCTGCAGAGCCTGGCCGAGAGCAAGCAGCTCAACGCGCCACACGGCCGCCTGGCGTTCGCCATCCTGTTGTTCCAGGACATTGCCGCGATCCCGCTGATCGCCCTGGTCCCGCTGCTGGCCGCCAGCGGCCCGGACACCAGCAGCGGCGACAGTCTGGGGCATGGCCTGAAGGTGTTCGCCAGCATTGCCGTGGTCATTGTCGGTGGCCGTTACCTGCTGCGCCCGGTGTTTCGCACCGTGGCCCGCACGCGCCTGCCGGAAGTATCCACGGCCACCGCGCTGCTGGTGGTGATCGGCACCGCCTGGCTGATGGAACAAGCCGGTATCTCCATGGCCCTGGGTGCCTTCCTTGCCGGCCTGCTGCTGGCCGATTCGGAATACCGCCACGAGCTGGAATCGCAGATCGAACCGTTCAAGGGCTTGCTGCTGGGGCTGTTCTTCATCAGCGTCGGCATGGGTGCCAACCTGCGCCTGCTGCTGGAGATGCCGCTGGTGCTGCTGGGCCTGACCCTGTTGCTGGTGGCGGTGAAGCTGGTGCTGCTGATCGGGGTCGGCCGCCTGGCCGGTGGCCTGAACAGCGCCAGCGCGCTGCGCCTGGGTATGGTGCTGGCCGCAGGTGGCGAGTTCGCCTTCGTGGTGTTCAAGCTGGGCAAGGACCAGGGCCTGTTCGACACCCAGACCTACGACCTGCTGTTGATGACCATCACCTTGTCGATGGCGATTACCCCGCTGTTGATGATTGGCTGCGCCCGCGCCCTCAAGCGCCCGCAAGCGGTGCGTGAAGTGCCCGAGCAGTACAAGCAGATCCAGACCGACACGCCACGGGTGGTAATCGTCGGCATGGGCCGCATGGGCCAGATCGTCGCGCGCATCCTGCGCGCCCAGAAGATCCCGTTCGTTGCCCTGGAAACGTCGGTGGATGCCATCGAGATGACGCGCATGTTCGAGCAGGTGCCGGTGTTCTACGGCGACCCGCTGCGCCCCGAGGTGCTGCATGCGGCCAAGGTGGGTGAGGCGGAGTACTTCATCATCACCATCGATGACCCGGAGGCCGCCATCCATACGGCAGAGCGGGTCAAACGCCTGTACCCGCACCTGAAAGTGCTCGCCCGAGCGCGTAACCGCCAGCATGTGCACAAACTGGTGGATGCGGGTGCCGAACCGATTCGCGAGACGTTCTACTCCAGCCTTGAGATGACCCGCCGGGCATTGGTGGGGCTGGGCTTGAGCGACGAGCAGGCGGCGGACCGCATCGAGCGCTTTACCCAACATGACGAAGAGGTGCTGTTGGCCCAGGGGCAGGTGCGCGATGACCGGGCCAAGGTGATGCAGACGGCCAAGGAGGCGCGGGTGGAGTTGGAGCGGTTGTTTGCTTCGGATGCGGATTGAGGCAGGTACAGCGAAACGACAAGAGGGCTTAGGCCCTCTTCTTGTTTCTGGAATTCAGAAGGCATGAGAGGTGCCTGGCGGGCTGTTGAGTCAATGCTACCAAGCGCATGCCTTGAGGTTTTCAGCGTCGGTCAGTCGAGCGCCGCCCGCGCGGCGCATCGCGGATAAATCCGCTCCTACCTCTGTGTCGGGCCAGTTATTCCTGCACCATTGGCGCTCGCACCCTTGGCGCATGGCGGGAGATAGGTGGAACGGCAGCAGCGATGCCTTCGATTATGAATGGGACAAACAAGGCGGACACCGGTGACCTCACAGGAGGTACTGGCCCGAAACAGATGTAGGAGGTACAGCGAAACGACAAGAGGGCTTAGGCCCTGTTCTTGTTTCTGAATTCAGAACGCATGAGGTGCCTGGCGGGTTGTTGAGTCAATGCTACCAAGCGCATGCCTTGAGCTTTTCAGCGTCGGTCAGTCGAGCGCCGCCCGCGCGGCGCTCGATCTCACAGGCGCTGCAAATCTCAAGGCGAGCCCTTGGCGGCCCTGGTATGCCATCAAGGCGGGCACATCGCAGCCATCCACAGACAAAAAAAGGCCGACCCTGCAATCAGGGTCGGCCTCTTGAACCAGAATCCTCGCTGTTACTTACCAACAGTCAGGGCGTTATAGCTGGTAATCAGATTGCGGTAGTCCGGAATATGGTTGGAGCACAGCGCCGCCAGCCCTTCAATGTCATTGCGCCAGTCGCGGTGCAGTTCACAGGCTACGCCGAACCAGGTCATCAGCTGCGCACCTGCACGGCTCATACGGTCGTGTGCGGCATCACGGGTCATTTCGTTGAAGGTGCCGGAAGCATCGGTCACCACGAACACGTCGAACTCTTCTTCCAGAGCCGCCAGAGCCGGGAACGCTACGCACACTTCAGTCACCACACCGGCAATGATCAGTTGCTTCTTGCCAGTCGCCTTCACCGCCTTGACGAAGTCTTCGTTGTCCCAGGCGTTGATCTGGCCAGGGCGGGCAATGTACGGGGCGTCCGGGAACAGCGCTTTCAGCTCGGGTACCAGCGGGCCGTTCGGGCCTTGCTCGAAGCTGGTGGTGAGGATGGTCGGCAGGTTGAAGAACTTGGCCAGGTCAGCCAGGGCCAGCACGTTGTTCTTGAACTTGTCTGGCTCGATATCACGCACCAGCGACAGCAGGCCAGCCTGGTGGTCGACCAGCAGGACTGCGGCGTCGTCTTTGTTCAGGCGGTTGTAGGTGAATTTGCTCATGGTCTGTGCTCCTAAGGGTTTATGAATTTTTCAGCATTTGAAGGTGTTTCGTGTTGATGAGCACAGATTAAAATCATCACCTTTACGGCGGTAGATAGCAGAATTTGGCTTTAGCGTTCTAATTTATGAACGACGGATTTGTCGGGGCTGTGCCGGCCCTTCGCGGCTGAAGCCGCTCCTACAGGGATCGCGCCGGAGCTGAACCTGCGCTGAGCCTGTAGGAGCGGCGTCAGCCGCGAAGAGGCCGGCACAGGCAACCACATGCCTGGAGACCGATCATTGGAAGACCTCAACTCGCTCTACTACTTCACCCAAGTCGTGGAGCATGGCGGCTTCGCCCCGGCCGGGCGCGCGCTGGACATGCCCAAGTCAAAACTCAGCCGGCGCATCGCCGACCTCGAAGACCGCCTGGGCGTGCGCCTGCTGCACCGCACCAGCCGCCATTGTTCGCTCACCGAGATCGGCCAGGCCTACTACAACCGCTGCCTGGCCATGCGCGTGGAAGCCGAGGGCGCGGCGGAGATCATCGAGCGCAACCGCAGCGAACCGCGCGGCCTGGTTCGCATCAGCTGCCCGACCACACTGCTCAACTCCTGGGTCGGGCCGATGCTGACCCGCTACATGCTCAAGTACCCCCAGGTGGAACTGTTCATCGAGAGCACCAACCGCCGCGTCGACCTGCTGCACGAAGGTTTCGACGTCGCCCTGCGGGTGCGCTTCCCGCCACTGGAAAACACCGACATGGTGATGAAGGTGCTGAGCAACAGTACCCAGTGCCTGGTCGGCCAGCCGCAATACCTGGAGCGACTGCCCAAGGACTTCGACCCGCAGCTGCTCGGCACGTTGCCCAGCCTGCACTGGGGCAGCGCCCAACGCGAATACCACTGGCAGTTGTTCCAGGGCGAGGACACCAGCCACAGCATCGTCATCCCGCATACGCCACGCATGGTCACCGACGACCTGTTCGCCCTGCGTCATTTCGTAGTCGCTGGTGTGGGCATCGCGCACCTGCCGCGGGTGGCAGTGCGCGAGGACCTGGCGTCCGGGCGTTTGGTGGAGCTTTTGCCGGGTTGGCACCCGCGCTGCGGTATCGTGCATGCGATCTTCCCGTCACGGCGGGGGTTGCTGCCGTCGGTACGGGCGTTGATCGATCACCTGGCCGAGGAGTTCGCGATCAGCGACATGGCCTGAGCTCAAGGTTGTCTGTACCGGCCTCTTCGCGGGACAAGCCCGCTCCTACAGGCTCTTCATTGCATCTG
>NZ_DGIR01000004.1 GCF_002386445.1 Pseudomonas sp. UBA4617 | reverse complement strand
TTGTCTTTGTGGCGCAAAAAACTTCCGCGGTATGCGCTGTTCCTGTGGGAGCGGGCGCGGATGCTCCCATACCGGTCGCGACACCAGGCCACTTTTCTGTTCGCGTGATATCGTTCCCCCTCAGCCACCAGCGCCTTGCAGAGACCTGTCGATGCCCAGCACCAAGCACCTCCATCCCGGCTTCATGATCGTCCATGGCAACCGCCTCGACGACCTGCGTAGCCTGGTGGTGAGCTGGATGCGTCGCTATCCCCTGGCGCCGCTGGAAAATGAAATCGCCCTGGTACAAAGCAATGGCATCGCCCAATGGCTCAAACTGGCCTTGGCTGAAGACCCATTGGAAGACGACCTTGGCGGCTGCGGCATCGCTGCCGCAATCGACGTACAACTGCCAGGCAGTTTCATGTGGCAGCTGTACCGGAGCGTGCTGGGGCGCGACGAGATTCCCCAGGTTTCGCTGCTCGACAAGGCACCGCTGACTTGGCGCCTGATGCGCCTGCTGCCGGCCTTGATCGAACGTCCCCACTTCGAGCCGCTGCGGCGCTTCCTTGTCGACGACAGCGACCTGCGCAAGCGCTACCAACTTGCCGAACGCCTGGCCGACCTGTTCGACCAATACCAGGTCTACCGCGCTGACTGGCTTAAGGACTGGGCTGCCGGTGAGCACATCCTCAACACCGCCCGTGGCGAGCGCAAACCGTTGCCCCCGGGGAACCGCTGGCAAGCCGAGTTATGGCGGGCATTGCTTGAAGATGTCGGCGAGCAGGGCATGGCGCAGAGCCGAGCCGGCGTCCATCAGCGCTTCCTCGAACGCATCAACGGCCTGGAGCAGGCACCGCCAGGGTTACCGCCCCGGGTGATCGTGTTCGGCATCTCCTCGTTGCCAGCCCAGGCCCTGGAGGCACTGGCCGGCCTGGCACGCTTCAGCCAAGTGTTGCTGTGCGTGCACAACCCATGTCGCCACCACTGGGCCGATATTGTTGCCGACAAGGACCTGCTGCGGCATCAGTACAAGCGTCAGCAGCGCAAGCAAGGCATGCCCCTGCAACTGGACGACCAGTCGCTGCATCAACATGCCCACCCTCTGCTGGCTGCCTGGGGCAAACAGGGCCGCGACTATATCAACTTGCTCGACAGTTACGATGACCCTGCCAGTTACCTGGGTGTGTTCAGCGATGGCCGCATCGACCTGTTCAGCGACGGCTCGCCTGCAACGCTGCTCAACCAGTTGCAGGACGACATCCTCGAACTGCGCCCGCTCACCGAAACCCGAGACTTGTGGCCGGCAGTCGACCCAGTACAGGATCGCTCGATCCGCTTCCACATTGCCCACAGCCCGCAACGGGAAGTGGAGATACTCCATGATCAGTTGCTGGCCCGCTTCAGTGCCGATCCTACCCTGCGCCCTCGTGACGTCATCGTCATGTTGCCGGCCATCGATACCTACGCGCCGCACATACGCGCCGTTTTCGGCCAGTTGCAGCGCAACGACCCGCGGTATATCCCGTTCACCCTGACCGACCAGGGGCAACGCGGCCGCGAGCCGTTGCTGATTGCGCTCGAACACCTGCTCAAGCTGCCCGACAGCCGTTTCGCGGTCAGCGAAGTGCTGGACCTGTTGGACGTGCCGGCCGTCCGCGCCCGTTTCGGTATCCGCGAAAGCGACCTGCCCACGCTGCACCGCTGGATCGAAGGCGCCGGCATCCGCTGGGGCCTCGATGCCGAGCAGCGGGCCAGCCTCGGGTTACCCGCCGGGCTGGAACAGAACAGTTGGCGGTTCGGCCTGCGGCGGATGCTGCTGGGTTACGCAGTAGGCGTGGGGGAAGCCTGCGACGACATCGAACCCTACGATGAAATCGGTGGGCTGGATGCAGCACTGATAGGCCCGCTGGCCGCCTTGCTCGAGGCCCTCGATGTGGCCTGCCAGGCCTTGTCCGAACCTGCCACGGTCAGTCAGTGGGGAGAGCGCCTGCATGCCCTGTTGCAGGTATTCTTCCTGGCCGAGGGCGAGCGTGACGAGTTTCTGCTGATGCAATTGCAGGATCTGCGCGATAGCTGGCTTGAGGTATGCCAGGCCGTTGGCCTGCAAGACCCGCTGCCGTTGACTGTCGTACGCGAAGCCTGGCTGTCGGGCCTTGACCAGGGCAAGTTGTCCCAGCGCTTCCTCGCCGGTTCGGTGAACTTCTGCACCCTGATGCCGATGCGCGCCATCCCGTTCCGGGTGGTCTGCCTGCTGGGCATGAACGATGGCGACTACCCGCGTACCCAGCAACCGCTGGACTTTGACCTGATGGCCAGTGACTACCGCCCGGGCGACCGCTCGCGTCGCGAGGATGACCGTTACCTGCTGCTGGAAGCGCTGCTCTCGGCACGCGACCAGCTCTATGTCAGTTGGGTCGGGCGTAGCATCCGTGACAACAGCGAGCGCCCGGCCTCGGTACTGATCGGCCAGCTACGCGACCACCTCGCGGCCGGCTGGCATCTGGCCAATGAACTGCAGGGGCAGCCAGCTGAGCCAGGCGAGCAACTGCTGCATGCCCTGACCCAGGAGCACCCGTTGCAACCGTTCAGCCCGCGCTACTTCGAAAAAGGCAGCCCGCTGTTCAGCTTTGCACATGAATGGCAGGTGCTGCACCAGCAGGGGCAGGAAGACGAGCTGGACCACCCCGGCCTGCCGCCCTATCAGAACGATGAAGCCCTGAGCCTGCCCATGCTGGGTGACTTCCTGCGCCACCCGGTGCGGCACTTCTTCAGCCAGCGCCTGAAAGTGTACTTCGAAGCGTTGGAGGCACCGCCCCCGGACGAAGAGCCCTTCGTTCTCGATGCCCTGCAACGCTACGGTGCGAGCGAAAGCCTGCTCGGCGCAGCGCTGGCCGAGCCGGACAATCCCGAACAGGCCCTGCAGGTGCAGGCCCGGCGCCTGCAGGCCTGTGGCCTGCTGCCACTGGCAGGCTTCGGCGAGTTGCTGCAGCGCGAGCTGATCGAGCCGCTGCCAGACCTGCTGCAACGCCACCGCCAGTTGTTGCAGCGTTGGCCGCACCTGGTCGAGGGCGCGTTACCGGTGCATTTCGAGCATGGCCAGCACCGCCTCGAAGGCTGGCTGGGTCGGGTATTCCAGGCGGCTGACCAGAGCCTGCTGAGCATCTCGACCGTGCCCAACACCATCAGCGCGGGGCGCAATGCCCTCAAGTGGCACCGCCTGATCATGCCCTGGGTCAACCACTTGGCCGCCTGCGCGGCGGGCTATTCCTATCACAGCGCACTGGTGGCCAGCGACCTGACCCTGCTACTTGCGCCATTGCCGCAGGCGCAGGCGGCGCAATTGCTGGGCGATTTGCTGGTGGCCCGTCAGGCGGGGATGAACGCACCATTGCCGGTCGCGGCCAAGACCGCATTCGCCTGGCTGGCCCAGGACGACAGTGACAAAGCCCTGGCCGCCGCAACCCGCGCCTACGAAGGCGACGGGCGCACCAGCTTCGGCGAGCGCAGTGAAAGCGTCGCCCAGGCCCGCCAGTTCCGCGACTTTGCCGCGCTCACTGCTGACGAAACCTTCGAAGGCTGGTGCGAAACGTTGTACCGCCCCTTGTTCGACGCCGCTTGGCAGACCCTGGGCAACCCGGAGAAAGGCGCATGACCCAGGACCGTCCCCTGGCACTGAGATTCCCCCTGCATGGCAGCCAGTTGATCGAGGCCAGCGCCGGCACGGGCAAGACGTTCACCATTTCGGCGCTTTACCTGCGCCTGATCCTCGGCCACGGCGGCGAGCAGGGCTTCGATCGCGAGCTGCTGCCCCCGCAGATCCTGGTGGTGACCTTCACCGACGCCGCGACCAAAGAGCTGCGCGAGCGCATCCGGGCCCGCCTGGGCGAAGCTGCGCGGTTCTTCCGCGGTGAACTGCAAGCTGCTGATCCGCTGTTGCATCAGTTGCGTGATGACTACCCGGAAGAGGCCTGGCCGCGCTGTGCCGGCCGCCTGGAAATCGCTGTGCAGTGGATGGATGAGGCTGCCGTGTCGACCATCCACGGCTGGTGTCAGCGCATGCTCCGCGAGCACGCCTTCGACAGCGGCAGCCTGTTCACCCAAACCCTGGAAACTGACCACAGCGACTTGTTGGCGCAAGTGGTGCGCGATTACTGGCGGCGCTTCTGCTATGGCATGCAAGGCGATGCGCTGGCCTGGGTGCGCAACCACTGGGGTAGCCCTGACGCCTTGCTGTCGCGCATCCGCCCGCTGTTCGGCCGGGTGCGCGCCCAGCAGGAAGGGCTGGAACCGGCGGCGCTGATCGAGGCGTCGCTGCAGCAGCGTGGCGAGCAGTTGGCCCGGCTCAAGGCACCGTGGACGCAATGGGCCGAGGAGCTGCGGCAGATCTGCCATGCTGCGGTGGCCGCCAAGCAGGTCGACGGCCGCAAGATGCGTGCGCAGTATTTTGATTCCTGGTGCGACAAGCTCTGCGCCTGGGCTGCTGACGAGCAGTTGGTCGAGCTGGAGCTGGGCAGCGGCTTCAGCCGCCTGACGCCGGCGGGCATGCTTGACGCGTGGAAGTCCGGTGAGCCACCTGCCCACCCGGCACTCGATGCCATGCAAGCCCTGCAACAACAGTTGCAGGCTTTGGAGAGCCCGGAGGCACCCTTGCTCGAGCATGCGGCCAGCTGGGTATCGGCACGTTTCGAAGTCGAAAAGCGTCGGCGTGCGGAAATGGGCTTCGACGACATGCTCATGCGCCTGCAGCAGGCCTTGGCCAGCGAGGCTGGCGAGCGCCTGGCCGGGTTGATCCGCGAACAGTTCCCGGTCGCCCTGATCGACGAGTTCCAGGACACCGACCCGGTCCAGTACGGCATCTTCGAGCGCATCTACCAGATCAGCGAAAACCGCAATCAGACCGGCCTGTTCATGATCGGCGACCCCAAGCAGGCGATCTATGCCTTCCGTGGCGCCGACATCTACACCTACCTTGCTGCGCGCCGCGCCACCAGTGGTCGCCTGCACAGCCTGGATACCAACTACCGCTCCAGCAAGGCCATGGTCGCAGCGGTCAATCAGCTGTTCCTGCAGGCCGAGGCGCGTGAAACCGGGCGGGGTGCGTTCCTGTTCCGCGAGGCTGACGACAACCCGCTGCCGTTCATCGAGGTTCGTGCCAAAGGCCGGGGCGAGCAATTCCTGATTGATGGTGAGCCCTGTGCAGCCCTGCAATGTTGGCAATTGGAAAGCGAGGAACCGGTTTCCGGCAGCGTCTACCGCCAGCAGCTTGCCGCCAGTTGCGCCAGCCACATTGTCGCCTTGCTCAACGGCGGCCAGCAGGGCAGTGCAGGTTTCCGTGATGCCGAGGGCGAATTGCGCCCGTGCCTGCCCTCCGACATTGCCATCCTGGTCCGTGATGGGCACGAGGCGCAAATGATCCGTGCCGAGCTGGCCGCGCGCGAGGTGCGCAGCGTCTACCTGTCCGACAAGGACTCGGTGTTCGCCGCTCAGGAAGCGCATGACCTGCTGGCCTGGCTGAAGGCCTGCGCCGAACCCGATTCGGAACGCCTGCTCAAGGCGGCCCTGGCCAGCCTGACTCTCAATCTGTCGCTGGCGGCACTGGACCGGCTGAACCAGGACGAGCGCGTCTGGGAAGCCTGGGTCATGCGTTTTCGCCGCTACCGCGATATCTGGCAGCGCCAGGGCGTGCTGCCAATGCTGCGGCACCTGCTGCATGACTTCCAGTTGCCGCGCACGTTGATCCGTCGCAGTGATGGCGAGCGGGTGCTGACCAACCTGCTGCACCTGGCCGAGCTGCTGCAGCAGGCCGCTGGCGAACTGGATGGCGAACAGGCGCTGATTCGGCATCTGGCCGAGCACCTGGCCAGTTCCGCCCAGGCCGGCGAGGAGCAGATCCTGCGCCTGGAGAGCGACGAGCAACTGGTCAAGGTGGTGACCATTCACAAGTCCAAGGGCCTGGAATACCCCTTGGTCTATCTGCCGTTCATCTGCACCAGCAAACCGGTCGATGGCAGCCGTCTGCCACTGGCCTGGCATGACAGCCTGGGTAACGCTCATCTCACCCTCACGCCGGACCCGGAACAGATCGAGCGCGCCGATGACGAGCGCCTGGCCGAGGACCTGCGCCTGCTTTACGTGGCCCTGACCCGTGCCCAGCATGCCTGCTGGCTGGGCGTTGCCGACCTCAAGCGCGGCAATCAGAAAAGCTCGCAGTTGCACCGTTCGGCGTTCGGCTACCTGCTCGGTGGCGGCCTCGCCTTGCCGGGCTCGGAGCAACTGGGGAGCTGGTTGCAGGCCCTGGCGGCAACCAGCCCGCACATCAGCTGCCCAGGCCTGCCGCAAGCGGATCAGCAGCTGTATCGCATGCCGCATGCCACGCGGGAGTTGCTGCCGGCACGCAAGCCACGCCGTGCGGCGGCCGAGCATTGGTGGATCGCCTCGTACAGCGCCCTGCGCATCGGCGAACAGGCGCTCGGCGCCGACAGCTCACAGGCGCAGCAGTTGTTCGACGACGAAAGGGCCGATGCGCAGATGTTGCGTGAGGTCCCGGCCGACAGTGGCGATATCCACCGCTTCCCGCGTGGGCCCAACCCCGGCACCTTTCTCCACGGCTTGCTGGAGTGGGCGGGCCGTGAGGGCTTCAGCCAGGTGAGTGGCAACCCGCAGCTGATCCAGGAAACCGTTGGCCAGCGCTGCAACCGGCGTGACTGGACCGGCTGGATCACCACCCTCAGCCAATGGCTGCAACGCCTGCTGGGCGAGGCGTTACCGTTGGCAGGCAAAGGCCTGAGCGTGACCCTTGGGCAATTGCGCCACTATCAGGTGGAAATGGAGTTCTGGTTCGCCAGCCGTCAGGTCGATGCCGAACAGCTCGACCGCCTGGTGGCTCGCCATACCCACCCCGGCCTGGCGCGCCCGGCGGCGCAACCAACCTTGCTCAACGGCATGTTCAAAGGCTTCATTGACCTGGCGTTCGAGCTGGACGGGCGCTACTACGTGGCCGATTACAAGTCCAACTGGCTGGGCCCGGACATCCAGGCCTACGATGGCCTGGCCATGGAGAAAGCCATTCTCGAACACCGTTACGACCTGCAGTACGTGCTGTACGTGCTGGCCCTGCATCGCCAGCTGCGCGCGCGTCTGCCCGATTATGACTACGACCGCCATGTCGGCGGTGCTCTGTTCATCTTCCTGCGCGGTGCCAGCAGCAGCGGCCACGGTGTGTACCACACCAAGCCGCCGCGTGAGCTGATCGATAGCCTCGATGCGCTGTTCCGCGGCGAGCACCCGCCCATGCAGCAGGACCTGTTTGCCGGAGCCATGATATGAGCCGCAGCCTAGTCGACCTGTTGCCAACCCCGCTGCAGGCCGAGCATTTGCTGGCCCTGAAGCCACGACACGACAGCGCTGACCTGCTGCAACTGCTCGACCGTTGGGTGGAGCGCGGCTGGTTGCGAGCCCTGGACCGCGCGTTCGTGCTGTTCCTGGAAGAGCGCGCTCCCGGTAGCGATCCCTTGCTGTTGCTGGCCGCTGCCCTGGCGAGCCATCAGCTGGGCCATGGCCATGTCTGCCTCGATTTGCAGCAAACCCTGGCAGAGCCCGACTTCGCGCTGTCGTTGCCGCCCGAAGGCGATGCCCTGACTGGCCCCTTGCTGCTCCCCTCGCAATTGCTGGCCAACCTCGACCTGCACGCCTGGCGCCAACGGATTGCCGCCAGCGCCCTGGTGGCTGCCGGCAATACCCCAGGGCAGCAAGCGCGGCCGCTGGTGCTCAGCGGCGAGCGCCTGTACCTGCGCCGCTACTGGAATTACGAGCGGCGCATCGACCATATCCTGCGTCAGCGTCTGACCCAGGCCGACGCTGCAACGGCCGACTTGCCGGCTCGTCTGGCGCAGCTGTTCGACGGGGGAGTGCCAGTGGGCCAGGTCGACTGGCAGAAGCTCGCCTGCGCCCTGGCCACCCGCGCCGGCTTCAGCATCATTACTGGCGGCCCCGGTACCGGCAAGACGACCACCGTGGTACGCCTGTTGGCCTTGCTGCAGGCGCCGGCGGTGGAGCAGGGCAGGCCGCTGCGCATTCGCCTGGCCGCGCCGACCGGCAAGGCGGCGGCGCGCCTGACCGAATCCATCGGCCAGCAAGTCGAACGCCTTCAGGTCAGCGCCGAGGTACGCGGGCAGATCCCTACCGAGGTCAGCACCGTGCACCGCCTGCTCGGTAGCCGACCAGGCTCGCGACACTTCCGCCACCATGCCGGCAACCCGTTGCCCCTGGACGTGCTGGTGGTCGACGAAGCCTCGATGATCGACCTGGAAATGATGGCCAACCTGCTCGATGCCCTGCCGCCACGGGCGCGCCTGGTGCTGCTGGGTGACAAGGACCAACTGGCCTCGGTCGAAGCCGGCGCGGTACTGGGCGACCTGTGCCGTGACGCCGAAGACGGCTGTTACTCACCGGCGACCCAGGCATGGTTGGAACAGGTCGGTGGCGAGTCGCTGGCCGGCAGCGGCCTCAAGACCGGTGACGAGCAGCGCCACCCGCTAGCCCAGCAGGTGGTGATGTTGCGCTTCTCACGGCGTTTCGGCGAGGGCAGCGGCATTGGCCAGCTGGCCCGGCTGGTCAACCGCCAGGAAGCGCATGCGGCGCGTAAACTGCTGGCCATGCCGCCTGCCGACGTGCACAGCCTGGCCCTGAAGCACGAGCACGACCGCGCCTTCGACCGCCTGCTGCTCGACGGCCTTGACCGGGGCAGCGATGGCCCGCAGGGCTACCGCGGTTATCTGCGTACCCTCGGACGCTACCGTCCGGCGCTCGATACCGCCGTTGATGACCCTGCATGGGAGCAATGGGCAGGCAAAGTGCTGCACAGCTTCGAGGACTTCCAGCTACTGTGTGCGGTACGCCGCGGGGCCTGGGGCGTCGAAGGCCTCAACGAGCGGGTGGCACAGGTGCTGCACAATGCCGGGTTGATCGACAACCAACAGCCCTGGTACGAAGGACGTCCGGTGCTGGTGACGCGCAACGATTACGGCCTGGGCCTGATGAACGGTGACATCGGCATCGCCTTGCGCCTGCCGGACGAGCACGGTGAGCCCCTGCTGCGCGTGGCCTTCCCGCGCAACGACGGCAGCGGCGGGGTACGCTTCGTCCTGCCCAGCCGGTTGAACGAGGTGGAAACGGTATTCGCCATGACCGTGCACAAGTCGCAGGGCTCGGAGTTCGGCCACACCGCCCTGGTGCTGCCCGAAGCGCTGAACCCAGTGCTGACCAAGGAGCTGATATACACCGGGATTACCCGCGCCAAGCACTGCTTCAGCCTGGTCGAACCGCGCCAGGGCATTTTCGAAGAAGCGGTGGCACGCAAGGTTCGGCGTATTTCCGGGTTGATGCTCGAGCAGGTCTGAATCCGCACGCGGTCCTGGAGGGCGGCCATATGCTATCGTTGCGCCGTAATCCGATAGGATCCTGAGGGATTTCCCGCATGAAGCTGGCCGCAAGGCGAGTGACAAACTGTGCGCTTTCGCTATTGCTGGCCGCCCTGTTCCTTGCAGCAGGTCTTGCCCGGGCGGACACCGCAGCAACTGTCGCCCAGGCGCAGCAACGCGCCAAGGCCGTCACCCAGGTAGTACTTGGCATCTTCAGCTATGCCCGCTGGCCCGTCGAACCCTCACCCTTGCGGCTGTGCCTGGTCGGCCCGACCGAGTACGCCGATGACCTGATCAAAGGCCACCTCCAGGAGTCCGGCCAGCCGCTGCAGGTGCGGCGTCTGCTGGCGACGGAAAGCCAGGTTGCCCAGGCCTGCGATGCCCTGTATATCGGCAGGCTCGACCAGGGCCAGCGTGACCGGCTGTTCGAGCGCATCAGCGGCCACCCGGTACTGAGCATCAGCGAAGCGGACGACCCCTGTACGGTCGGCAGCCTGTTCTGCCTGCGGGTCAGCGACCGACAGGTCGCCTTCGAGGTCAACCTCGACTCGGTGGCACGCTCCGGTGTGCGCATTCACCCCAGCGTGCTGCAGTTGTCGCAGCGCCGGGCGGTGCAGCCATGAAGCCGGTGCACAAGCGCGGCGCCCGCCCGACCCTGCGCTCGGTGCTCGGCCGTGGCCACCTGAGCGTCGCTTTGCTCGCCGTCGGCCTGGCGGGTGTTGCCCTGACCCTGCTGGGCGTGCTCGCCCTGCGCGTTTACGCCAACCAAAACCTGCACCTGATCGCCCGCTCGATCAGTTACACCGTGGAAGCAGCCGTGGTGTTCGACGACGGTGCTGCGGCCAACGAAGCGCTGGCACTGATTGCCAGGGCCGAGGAAGTGGCCGAGGCCAGGGTATTCGACAACGAAGGCCAGCAACTGGCGTATTGGCGGCGCAGCGATAGCGGCCTGCTCGCGCAGCTGGAAGGGCAGGTTGCCAGCGCCTTGCTCGATGAGCCGGTCAACCTGCCGATCATCCATCAGCAGCGGCAGGTCGGGCGCATCGAACTGGTCGGCCAGGGGCGTAGCCTGTTGCTGTTCCTGCTCAGTGGCTTGGCCGGCATCCTGTTCTGCACGTTGCTCAGCGCCTTGGCTGCGCAATACCTGTCGCGTCGTTTGCTCGGTGATATCGTCCGCCCGCTGCGCGGCCTGGCCAGTGTCGCCCATGCCGCCCGCCGGGAGCGCAGCTTCGACCGGCGCGTACCGGAAGCAGCGATTGCCGAGCTCAACGAGCTGGGCAACGACTTCAATGCGTTGCTGGACGAACTGGAGGTGTGGCACAGCCACCTGCAGAACGAAAACCAGACGCTGGCCCACCAGGCCAGCCACGACAGTTTGACCGGCCTGCCCAACCGCGCCTTTTTCGAGGGGCGCCTGACCCGCAGCCTGCGCAATGCCGAGCGGCAGCAGGAGCACCTGGCGCTGCTGTTTCTCGACAGTGACCACTTCAAGCAGATCAACGATACCCTCGGCCATGCCGTGGGCGACGAAGTGCTGATCAGCGTGGCTGACCGTGTGCGCGCCCAGCTGCGTGAGCACGACCTGGTGGCGCGCCTGGGTGGCGACGAATTCGCCGTGCTGCTGACACCAGTGCATTCGCGTCAGGATGCCGAGCGCGTTGCCGAGAAGATCGTTGCCAGCATGAAGCTGCCGGTGCAACTGGACAGTGGCCGCACTATCGCCACCTCGGTGAGTGTCGGTATCGCCTGTTACCCGGATGACGGCACCGATCCTGCCAGTCTTCTGAATGCTGCCGACGCTGCGATGTACCAGGCCAAGCGCAATCGCCGCGGGCACTGGCACGTCGCGCAGATGCAAATCAACAAACAGGAGTTGAACCCGTGAAGCAGGCTGTACGTTTCCCCCTATGGGCCTTGCTGCTGGCACTGCTGGCCTTGGCTGGTTGCCAGAGCACGCCACCCAAAGGCCTGAGCGCCGAACAGATCGCGATGCTCAAGCGCGAAGGCTTTACCCCGACCGACGAAGGTTGGGCCTATGACTTGTCCGGCAAGGTGCTGTTCGGCAGCGACCTGGATAGCCTCAATAGCCAGAGCCAGGCGATTGTCCAACGTATCGGCAAGGCATTGCTCGGCGTTGGCATCCAGGGCGTGCGGGTGGACGGGCATGCCGACGCATCGGGCAAGGCGGTGTACAACCAACAGCTGTCCGAACGGCGTGCGCAAAGCGTGGCCAAGACGTTGGTCGCGGTTGGCATGCCGGCACAGAATATCCACAGCCGTGGCCTGGGCAGCAGCCAGCCGGTGGCGGACAACCGCACCAGCGCCGGGCGTACCGAGAACCGGCGGGTGTCAATCGTGGTGGCCTCTTACTGACTCCAGCCCTACGGGTACGCACTGTCCATGTTTGCGGCCAAGCATGATCACTTCTGGGCAAAGCGCATCTCCCGCGTCTCGCCCATCAACAACGGCGCGTTCGCCTCGGTCACCTGACGGATGTAATCCCATAGCAGGGTAATTCGCTTCAATTTGCGCAGATCTTCCCGGCAGTACATCCAGAACTGCCGCGTCACCTCGACCTCCTCTGGCAGCACTGTCACCAGCCGCGGGTCCTGAGCGGCCAGGAAGCAGGGCAAGATCGCCAGGCCTCGTCCTTGCAACGCCGCCGTGTACTGGGCAATCACGCTGGTACTGCGCAAATGCGCACTGGCGCTGGGAATCAGGTTGGCCAGGTACAGCAGCTCCGAACTGAACGCCAGGTCGTCCACGTAGCTGATGAACGGGTGTCTGGCCAGGTCCGCGATCTGGCGGATGGGGGCGTGGTTATCGAGGTATTCCCGGGTGGCGTACAGGCGCAAGCGGTAGTCGCACAGCTTGCAGCACACATATGGCCCATGCTCGGGTCGCTCCAGGGCGATGACGATGTCCGCCTCGCGCTTGGACAGGCTGATGAAGTGCGGCAGCGGCAGTATGTCCACCGAGATTGCCGGGTAGGCGTCGACGAAGTGGCTCAGTTGCGGGGTGACGAAGAAACTGCCGAAACCTTCGGTGCAGCCCATGCGCACGTGCCCGGACAACGCCACGCCCGACCCGGAAACCTGTTCGCAGGCCATGTGCAGGGTGCTCTCGATCGACTCGGCATAGCCCAGCAGGCGCTGCCCCTCGGCGGTGAGGACAAAGCCGTTGGTCCGCGACTTTTCGAACAGCAGGGTGCCGAGTGCCCCTTCCAGCGAGCTGATGCGCCGCGACACCGTGGTGTAGTCGACGCTCAGGCGCTTGGCGGCGCTACTGGCCTTGCGGGTGCGGGCCACTTCGAGGAAGAACTTCAGGTCGTCCCAGTTCAACGCGCTCAGGGATGTGAGGTCTTTTTGCATGATGATCCGGTTTTTTTGTGCGTTCTTGTTGGATGTTTGCACATCTATACTCGAAACAAGCCTCAGGACGCCACCTCGCGTTTGCCCGGCGCTGGCGATCTCGTCCCGACAATAATTCCAAGGAGAACGCAGATGAACGCACCGCAATCCCCTAACCAGACCAGGATCGACCAGGTCAAGCTGCTGATCGACGGCCAGTGGGTCGAGTCCAGGACCTCTGAATGGCGCGATATCGTCAACCCGGCCACCCAGGAAGTGCTGGCGCGCGTACCGTTCGCCACCGCCGAGGAAGTGGACGCAGCCGTCGCCGCTGCACAGCGCGCCTTCAAGACCTGGCGCGACACCCCGATTGGCGCCCGCATGCGCATCATGCTCAAGCTGCAGGCGCTGATTCGCGAACACACCAAGCGTATCGCCCAGGTGCTCAGTGCCGAACAAGGCAAGACCCTGGCCGATGCCGAAGGCGATATCTTCCGCGGCCTGGAGGTGGTCGAGCATGCCGCCTCGATCGGTACCCTGCAGATGGGCGAATTCGCCGAGAATGTCGCCGGTGGCGTCGATACCTATACGTTGCGCCAGCCCATCGGTGTATGTGCCGGTATCACCCCGTTCAACTTCCCGGCCATGATCCCGCTGTGGATGTTCCCGATGGCCATCGTCTGCGGCAACACTTTTGTGCTCAAGCCGTCCGAGCAGGACCCGCTGTCGACCATGCTGCTGGTCGAGCTGGCGCTGGAAGCCGGCGTACCGGCTGGTGTGCTCAACGTGGTGCACGGAGGCAAGCAAGTGGTGGACGCCATCTGCACCCACCCGGACATCAAGGCAATTTCCTTCGTCGGTTCCACCGAAGTGGGCACCCACGTGTACAACCTGGGCGGCCAGCACGGCAAGCGCGTGCAGTCGATGATGGGCGCCAAGAACCACGCGGTGGTGCTGCCCGATGCCAACCGCACCCAGACCATCAACGCCCTGGTCGGTGCCGCTTTCGGCGCGGCGGGCCAGCGCTGCATGGCCACTTCGGTAGCGGTACTGGTCGGCAAGGCGCGCGAATGGCTGCCGGACATCAAGGAAGCGGCCAGCAAGCTCAAGGTCAATGCCGGTTGCGAGCCTGGCACCGATGTCGGCCCGGTGGTTTCCAAGCGTGCCAAGGAGCGGGTGCTGGGCCTGATCGAAAGCGGTATCAAGGAAGGTGCCAAGCTGGAACTCGACGGCCGTGACGTCAAGGTACCGGGTTACGAGCAAGGCAACTTCGTCGGCCCGACCCTGTTCTCGGGCGTGAAGACCGACATGCAGATCTATACCCAGGAAATCTTCGGCCCGGTGCTGGTGACCCTGGAGGTCGACACACTTGACGAGGCCATCGCCCTGGTCAACGCCAACCCGTTCGGCAACGGCACCGGCCTGTTCACCCAGAGCGGCGCGGCCGCGCGCAAGTTCCAGAGCGAAATCGACATTGGCCAGGTAGGTATCAACATCCCGATCCCGGTACCGGTGCCGTTCTTCAGCTTCACCGGCTCGCGTGGCTCCAAGCTCGGCGACCTCGGCCCGTACGGCAAGCAAGTGGTGCAGTTCTACACCCAGACCAAGACCGTCACCGCCCGCTGGTTCGATGACGACAGCGTCAACGACGGTGTGAACACCACCATCAGCCTGCGCTAAGCCATCAGCCTGCGTTAAGGAGAGAGTCATGCGTATCGCATTCATCGGCCTCGGCAACATGGGCGCACCCATGGCCCGCAACCTGATCAAGGCCGGGCACCAACTGAACCTGTTCGACCTGAACAAGGCCGTGCTCGCCGAGCTTGCCGAACTGGGCGGGCAGATCAGCCCTTCGCCCAAGGACGCGGCGGCCAACAGCGAGCTGGTGATCACCATGCTGCCGGCGGCTGCCCATGTGCGTAGTGTTTACCTGAACGGAGACGGCGTGCTGGCGGGTATTCGTCCTGGCACGCCAACCGTGGATTGCAGCACCATCGACCCGCAAACCGCACGCGATGTCTCCAAGGCGGCTGCAGCCAAGGGCGTGGACATGGGCGATGCGCCGGTGTCTGGCGGCACCGGTGGCGCGGCGGCAGGCACCCTGACCTTCATGGTCGGTGCCAGTACCGAGCTGTTCGCCACCCTCAAGCCGGTACTGGAGCAGATGGGCCGCAACATCGTGCATTGCGGTGATGTCGGTACCGGGCAGATCGCCAAGATCTGCAACAACCTGCTGTTGGGTATCTCGATGGTCGGTGTGTCCGAAGCCATGGCCCTGGGCAATGCTCTGGGCATCGACACCAAGGTGCTGGCAGGCATCATCAACAGTTCGACCGGACGTTGCTGGAGCTCGGATACATATAATCCTTGGCCCGGCATCATCGAGACCGCGCCGGCATCGCGGGGCTATACCGGTGGTTTTGGCGCCGAGCTGATGCTCAAGGACCTGGGCCTGGCCACCGAGGCGGCACGCCAGGCGCACCAACCCGTGATCCTCGGGGCAGTGGCCCAGCAGCTGTATCAGGCCATGAGCCTGCGCGGGGAAGGGGGCAAGGATTTCTCGGCCATCGTCGAGAGTTACCGCAAGAAGGATTGACGCGCGAGATGGACTTCATCGCGGGCCAGGTGGCCTTCCCTCTGTAACTGCGCACCAGAGGGAAGGGCGCCTGATCCGCGATTTTTTTGCTTCCGATTCAGCGGGCAGCATATGACCCTGTGGGAGCGGGTTTACCCGCGAATGCGGCGGTAAAGCTACTGCAGCATTCGCGGGTAAACCCGCTCCCACAGGGGGCGATGTCAGTCTTTGAAATCAGGCGAAGACGAAATACTTGCGCACAGTTTCGACCACTTCCCAGGTACCTTTCATCCCCGGCTCGATCACGAACACGTCGCCCGCTTTCAGGTGTTTCGGCTCTTCGCCTTCCGGGGTGATGATGCAGTAGCCATCGAGGAAGTGGCAGAACTCCCACTTCTCGTAGTTGACCTCGAACTTGCCCGGGGTGCAGATCCAGGTACCCATGATCTTGCTGCCGTCGGCCGACAGGTAGGCGTTGAGATTGACGGTGTGCGGATCGCCGCCGATGCGCTTCCACTTGGTGGCGTCCACGACCGGTGTCGGGCAGGTTTCGCGCAGGACGGTGATGAAATCGGACATGGCACAACTCCTGATGACTGGCTGAATGACTCGTCACCATAGGGCCATCGGCCGAGCGGCAGTTGCCTGGGCTCGACGTCCAGCTGTCTGGTCGCGCTATGCCAGGCGGTTGACCTCGACGGTGACATGCGCCAGTTCCTCGTGCACGCCCAAAGCCTGGCGCACGCTGTCGGCGCTGAGTTCGCCAGCGGCGGCGAGGCCGAGGATGCAGGCGTACTGGTCCTTGCCGACCCGCCACACGTGCAGGTCGGTAATGCTGGCCGGTACCGGCAGCTGTGCCACCACTTCGCGTATTTCCGCCACCACCGGTGCATCCATCTCCGCGTCCAGCAGTACCCGGCTGGTGTCGCGCAGCAACCCCCGGGCCCACAGCGCCACCAGCAGCGCACCCACCAGGCCCATGACCGGGTCGAGCCAGCCGGCACCCCAGAACTTGCCAGCCAGCAGGGCGGCGATGGCCAGCACCGAGGTGGCGGCATCAGCGACCACATGCAGGTAGGCCGAGCGCAGGTTCAGGTCGTGGTGATGATGACCGTGGTCGCGCCGATGATCGAGGCCGTGGTGATGATGGTGATCGTGATCGTCCCGCAGCAGCCAGGCACAGGCCAGGTTGACCGCCAGGCCCACGGCGGCGATCAAGATCGCCTGGTCATAGTGGATCGGCCCCGGTGCCAGCAGGCGCTCCACCGACTGGAAGGCCATCAGCCCCGCCACCCCGAGCAGCAGCAGGGCACTGGAATAACCGCCGAGAATCTCGATTTTCCAGGTGCCGAAAGCAAAGCGCCGATCGCCGGCATAGCGCCGGGCAGCGGCGTAGGCCAGCAACGACAGGCCCAAGGCCAGCGCATGGGAACTCATGTGCCAGCCGTCGGCCAGCAATGCCATGGAATTGAAGAACCAGCCGCCGGCAATTTCCGCCACCATCATCACGGCAGTCAGCCAGACCGCCAGGCGGGTCTTGCGCTCGGCACCCAGGCTACCGGTATGGAACTGGTGGCTGTGCTGCCAACGGTCTGAGGTTTGTGTCGCCATGGTTTATCATGCTTCCGGAATGTCGAGAAATATACTATACCCCAGTATACCTAGCATGGTGCGAAACCCAATGGCACATACCCTGAAGAGCAAGAAGCAACTGCTGACCCGGGTGCGCAAGATCAAAGGCCAGGCCGCCGCCCTGGAGACGGCGCTGGAGCAGGACAAGGATTGCCTGGCGATCCTGCAGCAGATCGCCGCCGTGCGCGGCGCGGTGAACGGGCTGATGGCCGAGGTGATGGAAGGGCATATCCGCGAACACCTGGTGGCGGACGGGCTGAGCACCGAGGAGCGGCAGGACGAGGCGGACAAAGTGGCGGCGTTGTTGCGGTCGTACCTCAAGTAGCCTGTTGGAGCGATCGGGCATCCCAGGGGTTCACGGAAGGGTGGGAATTAGCAACCGGCATGTGCTCGTCGGAAGATAGGCTCTAGGCTACCAGGTGTTGGTCTTGAGTTTTGAGGGGATGCGTAAATCGAGCGCCGCTCGCGATGCGCCGCGCGGGCGGCGCTCGCTCTTGCAGGCACCAGAAAACTGAAGGTGAACACCTACTAAGCCCACCAATACCGCACAAAGTGGAAGAACACCGGCGCGGCAAAGCACACCGAGTCCATGCGGTCGAGCATGCCACCATGGCCTTCGATCATGTGCCCCCAGTCTTTCACTCCGCGGTCGCGCTTGGTCGCCGACATCACCAGCCCGCCGAAGAAGCCCATGGCGTTCACCGCCAGCGCCATCAGCGCGGCCTGCCAGAACGTGAACGGAGTGATCCAGCACAACAGGGCACCGATCAGGGTAGCCAGCGCCACGCCACCGGCGAGGCCCTCGACAGTTTTCGACGGTGACAGGTTGGGCGCCACCTTGTGCTTGCCGAACAGCTTGCCGCACACGTACTGCAGCACGTCGCTGATCTGCACCACCAGGATCAGCCAGGCGATCAGCAGCAGGTTACGGCCCTCGTAACCGGGGATATCGAGGGTCATCAGTGCCGGCACCGACGACACGCAGTACACCGCGATCATCAGCCCCCACTGTACCTTCGAGGCACGTTCGAGAAAGCGTGTGGTGTCGCCACCGAAGCTGGCCAGGATCGGCAACAACAGAAACAGGTATACCGGGATGAAGATACTGAACAGCCCGTACCAGTCCATGGCGATAAGCACGTACTGCACCGGCAGCGCCACATAGAATGCCGCCACCAGCGCCGGGTAGTCGCTGCGCCGGGTCGGGGTGAGGGTCATGAACTCACGCAGGGCATAGAACGACACACCATAGAACAGCACGATCACGCCGTACTTGCCGAACAGGAAGGCGATGCCGATTACCAGCACCATGACCCACCAGGCGTTGATGCGGGCGTTGAGGTTGTCGATCACGGCATGCGGTGACGGGCCGGCGCGCCATTTCAGCAGGCGGCCGATGACACTTGCAAGGAGCAGCAGGGCGCCGATGCCGGCGAACAGTGAAAGGGTGTTGTCATCCATGTCAGGCATCCTTGGGGGCCAGGTTCAGCAGGGCCTTGCTGGCCCGCTCGAGAAATACCTGCTTGCTTTCATCAGCCTCCAGGTGCAGCGGTTCGCCAAAGCTCAGCGTGCACAGCAAGGGCAAAGGCAAGGCGCGGCCCTTGGGCATCACCCGGTTGAGGTTGGCAATCCATACCGGCACCAGTTCGACGTCGGGGTTGGCCGCAGCCAAGTGGTACAACCCACTTCTGAATGGCATCAGTGGCTCGTCGCCCAGGTTGCGCGTGCCCTCCGGGAAGAAGATCAGCGAGTCGCCCTGGGCCACGGCTTCGAGAATCGGCTGCAGCGGGTTGCCCTGGCCTTCACTGCGTTGCCGGTTGATCAGCACGCCATTGAACACCTTGCGAATGAGGAAGTCGCGAATACCTGGCCGGGCCCAGTAGTCCGCGCCGGCCACCGGGCGGGTGCGCTTGCGTAGCGGTGCTGGCAATGACGCCCACAGCAACACGAAATCGCCGTGGCTGCTGTGATTGGCGAAATACAGGCGCTGCACCGGCAGCGGCGTGCAGCCCAGCCACAGGGCGCGCGCGCCTGTGATCAGGCGGGCAGCGGAAGTGATGAGGTAAGCGGTCAGGCTGGCGAGCATGGGGCGGTCGTTATCCCTTCAAAGGCAGTGTCAGCAGGGTAGCCAAGGCCAGCGACAACTGCAGGCCCAGGCATACGGCCTGGCGGCGCAGCAGGGCCAGTGCAGCCTGGCTGCGGGCAGGCCAGGCGCGGGAATCGGCGGCTTGTGGTTTGAGTTTCAATTCGAACAGGGCGCGGTCCAGGGCGCGGGTGTCTGCCGACAGGTCGGAGCTTTTGACCAGGTGGGCAAACAGGTCGGCATCTACCGCCACGCGGATGGCCCAGTACTTGTGTAGTACGCCCAGTATCAACAGTACGCCGCACAGCAGGCTGGCCAGTGGTTGCAACGGCGCATTCAGCAATGGCGCCAAGCCGTAGGCGAGCGCCAGCAAGGTGAGACCGTCGGACAGCCGCTCCAGCTGTTTGCCACGGCCCAGCAGGCTGGCTACCACCAGCAGGTTCATGGTTGTGCTCCCAGTTGCTGCAGGGCTTGGTGGTGTGCGTGACGCAGAACCACCCCCGGGCGAGCTTTGCCGATCAGCGCTTCGGCCTGCCGGGCGTCGCTGCAGCGGCCGCTGAGCACCAGCCAGGCAGCCACGGCGCTGGCGCTGCGCGAGTAACCCAAGGCACAGCAAACCAACACCGGGCCGCTGCTGCGCAAGCGCTCGATGGCGTCGGCGGCTTGATGTAACAGGGCGCTGTCCGGGGCTATCAGGTCGAGCGCAGGGAAACACCTATAGTCAACAGCGCCGCGAACACTACACGGCAGCTCCGCGCACAGGTCGACGATCCCGGAAAATGACGCCCTGCTCCGTGGAATCCGCCCCAGATAGACGCCATCACACACTTCATTCGCCTGCGGATGCCGCCAGGTCCACAACCGCGAATTGGCCCATGCCCCCAACAGATAAGGCGCCAGCAGCCAGCGGGCGGCATTCGACAAGCGCCCATCGGCACCTTTCTGAAAGCCCCCAGCGCCGAACACGCCGTAACTCAACGCCACCAGCGCCAGCGACACGGCCGGCCAGGCCAGCCACAGCCAGGCACCACCCAGGCCCATGGCAAGCACAACGCACAACAGCGCGCCCGCGGCGTAGCTCAAGGCCATTCGCCAACGCTTGGTATCCTGCGCAAGGCGGGCCTGCTGCCAGGGCAGCCGACCCTGGTGCGGCCACAGCCAGATACAGACGAACCCGGCCAACGCCCCGGTTGGCACGTCGATGAAATGGTGCTGCCAGGTGGTCAGCACCGACACCCCGATCAGCGCCATCCAGCCATGCATCAGCCAGCGCCAGGGCTGGCGTTGGACATGCCGGGCAAACATGGTCCAGATGATCACCAGCAGGGCGATATGCAGCGATGGCGCCTGGTTGAACGGCTTGTCGAACCCCATCAGCACATCGAACATCCAGCCGTACACGCCTCCCAGTTCCGGCCGCTCGAAGGTGAAGCGCAGCGGCCAGAGCAGGAAGCAGCTGACGCTGATCACCTGTGCTGTCAGAAGGGCCAGGGCATGCCGGTCCATTTCCTGGCGCGTGCGCGGCAGCAGGAAGGACAGCCCGTAGAGCAGGTCGATCGACCAGTACGGGATGATCGTCCACGGCCACAACGGCATGCGGCTTTCCCAGGCGAACACCAGGCTGCCGACATCATTGCGCCCCATCGTGTGGCTGTTGGCCAACCCGTAGCTGAGGAAAAACAGTGGCCCCAGCAGCAATAGCCAGAATACGCCCCGGCGGAGCAGCCCGGGCTCGCGCGATGGGTTCATTCAGCGCACCCGTTGGGCCAGGCTGACACTGAAAATGCCCCACTCATCGATGCGCTGGGCCAGCTTGCGGAAGCCCGCTGCTTCGACCAACTGGTCCATCTCGGCCTGGCTGCGCCGGCGCATCACCCAGGGCTCGCCGCCGCGGTGGCTGGTAAGGGCGCGGGCGATCATCTCCAGTTGCGGATGCCACGGTTGGCCGGTGTAGACCAGGTAGCCGCCATCCTCCAGCGCGTCGGCCAGGCCGGCCAGCGAGTTGCCCACCAGCTGGTTGCTGGCGAACAGTTCGTACAGGCCGGACACCACGGCCAAGGTCGGCGGTTGTTCCAGCGTAGCCAGGCTCTGGCGGTCGAAGGCATCGCCCTGGACGAAGCGGGCGATGTCAGCCAGGCCTTTTTCCGCGATCAGCGCGCTGCCTTGCTGCACGTTCAGCTCGCTGTAGTCGCGCAGCAGGATCGAATCCGGCAGTTGCTCCAGCTCCTGCAGGGCTTCGAGAATGTAGCGGCCATGGCCGGCTGCGATATCGACGATGTGCACCGGCCGTTGCTGTTCGCGCAGGCGGGCGATGGCCAGGCGCAGCAGCTCTTCGACGTGCAGCTTGCGCTGGCGGATGCCACGCCAGCCGATGGCATCGAGATAGTTGCGATCGACCAGGCGGCCCAGCTTGCCCTTGCCGGTTGGCTGGTTGCGGTACACGTAGTCAAGGGTACTGCCCGAGTCGAAACCGGTGTCGAACCCTAGCTTGACGCCTTCCGAAAGCCCCTTGCCCAGGCGCAGCCCGGCGCGGGTGGCGCGCCAGTAGAGGTCGCGGGGCGAGTAGTGCGGCAATGGCGCAGCCAGGCTTTCCGCCTCGGCGCAACTGGCGCCGACCTTGTCGGCATCGAGCAGCGACGGCAGTGCAGCAGGGCTGGCGAAGCAGTGCTCGACGAACCGCTCGATGCGCCGCAGGGCATGCGCCCGATCACGTTCACCCAGGGTGTCGTGGAAGAACCCCGGCAGGATGTGCATTTCCTTGCGCGCACTGCCTAGGCGCTCGAAGAAGCGTTGTTGCGGCTGGCGCTCGACCACGAAGTCGGCGCCGGACACCAGCAGCTGGGTCGGCACCTGGATGGCCTGGGCGTCCGCCACCACGCGGTCGGCGGCTTCGTACAGGCCTAGCAGCATGGTCACCGAAATCGGCCGGCTGATCAGCGGGTCGGCCACGTACGACATGACCCGCTCGGGGTCGTGGGTAAGCAGGCGTGGCTTGACGTAGCTGTTGACGAAGAAGTTGCCGCGCAAGGCCTTCAGCAGCTTCAGCCCGGGGCGGGCGAACGGTACATACAGCTTGACCTTGAACGCCGGCGAGGCCAGTACCAGGCAGCGCACCTTGGATGCATAGTCGTGGGCCCAGGTGGCGACCAGCACGGCACCGACACTCTGCGCCAGCACCACCAGGTCCTGCTCGGCGATACCGTGGCGGGCCTGGATATGCTCGATGAAGGTCTGTACATCGCGCACGCTGGTGGCGAACCCCGGGCTGTCGCCGCGTGCCCCCGGCGACTGGCCGTGGCCACGGGCATCCCAGGCGAAGAAGTCATAGCCCGGCATGTCCAGCTCATCGGCCAGATGGGCCATGCGCCCGCCATGTTCATGGCCGCGGTGGAACATCACCATGGCCCGGCGCGGCTGGTGTTCGTTGCGGGTGGCGGGCCAGTGACGGTAATGCAGCTCGACGCCGTCATGGGTAGTGAAATGCAGTGCTTGCGCTTGGCGCATGGTCAACATCCTTTTACGACGGCAGTAGGCTCAACGGGTTTCCGCCAGCCCCTGGCGAACCCGGTTGTAGAGGGTATAGAGCGAGAGTACGAGGATCACCAGCAACAAGCCGTTGATCCAGGCTCCGTTCAACAGGCCGAAGGCCACGCCGGTGCCCAGTACGCCGAAGGCGAAGGCCCGGTCGCTCTTGCCCATTGGGCCGTCGTAGCGCCGTGAGGCACCGGCCAGCGGGCCCATGACCCCGGCGTACTCGCTGAAGGTGGCGCTGAGCACCACGAGCACGACCAGGACTGGTGATACCCCCGGCAGCAGGGCGAAGGGCAGGTACAGGGCGGCGTCGGCGATCACGTCGCAGAGTTCGTTGAGGTAGGCGCCGAGGGTGGATTGCTGGCCGAATTCCCGGGCGAGCATGCCGTCCATGGCGTTCAGGGCCATGCGCAGCAGCATCCATACCGGTAGGAGGATGAACAGCCAGGCGGGATGGTGCCGGGTGGCCAGCAACAGGCCCAGCAGCACTGACACCAAGGCAGCTGCGACCGTGACCTGGTTGGCGGTGACACCCCGCTCGTGAAGGCGCTGCACCGTAGGGCGGAGCAGGGCCTGGAAGCGCGGTTTGAGCTGGTAGATCGAGGCCACCGTGACGTCCTTTTCGTTGGGCATTGGGGCGCTATTTTGTGTGAGTGTGCGTTGCGGGTAAAGCCGGCCCGGTATTGGTCTGGTGACAATGTAGGAAAGCTCTGATTTAGGGCCTTCGGCATCGAAAGCTTTTCCTTGGGTGTTAGGTTTTCAGTCCTGAATCATCGGGGCAAGGAGCTTCAGGGATGCGCGTCATTCTGCTTTCAGATACCGGTTAGTGTCAGGCCATTCAGTCCCCATCTGGTAGTCCAACACTGGCGGGAATCGCCAGGCCAAGATGTGTGGTCGAAATGCAGCGAAAAACCGCGGTAGCTAAGGGCACTTATTACCCTACATCGCAGCTACCAAACCCGCCGCATACCCCGGCAGTGCCGCAAAATCCCGCGCGCACACCAGCAACCTCCGGTTGGCCCATGGCTCCGCCAGCGCCACCCAGTGCAAGGGCAACATACCCTGCCAGCGCCGCACCGCTGCCAGTGGCACCACCCCCACGCCGGCACCGCCGGCGACCATGCGAATCACCCCATCAAACCCCTCGGCCCGCACGCGTACCTGCATCCGCCGCCCCTCGCGCAAGGCTTGCTCTTCAAGGTACAACGCCAACGCACTGCCAGCGCCGAGGCCGACATAGCCGTGCGCCAGGCTATCGATGAAGCTGGGCGCGACCGCACCGGCCAACGGGTGGCCGAGCGGCGTCACCAGCACCAGTGGGTCGTCGCGAAAAGGGCGGGTCTCCAGGTGCTCGCAAGGGGCTGCGGTCGAAACGATGCCCAGGTCGGCCATGCCTTGGGTAATCGCCTGCACGATGCGCAGGCTCGGCAGTTCCTGCACATCCACACTGATGCCGGGATTATCAGCCAGGTAGCTGGCCAGCAGTTCCGGCAGGTATTCGGTGAGTGCCGCCGTGTTGCACAGCAGGCGCACCTGGCCTTGCTGCCCTTGCGCATACTGGCCGAGGTCGAACTGCAGGCGTTCGACCTGCTGCGTGATCAGCCGGGCATGCTGCAGCAGTGCCTGGCCGGCCGGCGTCGGCTGCACGCCGCGGCGATTGCGTTCCAGCAGCGGGATACCCAACGAAGCTTCCATGGCCCGGATGCGCGCACTGGCTGCTGGCAGCGACAGGTGGCTGCGACTGGCGCCGGCAGTGATGTTGCCGCACTCCAGGGTGTGCTGGAACAGCCTGAGGTCGATCAGGTCGAAATGCATCTGGCTCTGTCCTGGCAAGAGTCTGCCTGAGTATATGACAGATGTTCAGCCAGGCCGGTGCGCGCCATCATCGGCTGATGAATACCTTGCTCGCTTTCTATCAGGACCTTGGCCCAGCCCTCGCATCGCTGGTGGTAATGACCTTTCTGCTGGCCGGTACGGTGAAAGGAGTGATTGGCCTCGGCTTGCCGACCATTGCCATGGGCCTGTTGGGCCTGGCTATGCCTCCGGCGCAGGCTGCCGCGTTGCTGATCGTACCTTCGGCCCTCACCAACCTTTGGCAACTGGCCAGTGGCGGGCACCTGCGGACGTTGCTGGTACGTTTGGGGCCGATGTTGGCAATGATCTTCATCGGCACCCTGCTGGGCAGCGCCTGGTTGGGGATAAACAGCGGCCCGTGGGCCAAACATGCCCTGGGCGTGGCCCTGCTGGCCTATGCGCTGTACGGGTTGGTCGGGGCGGGCCTGTGCCTGGCGCCGAGGCGCGAGCGTTGGCTGGGGCCGGCCTGCGGCCTGGTGACCGGCGTGGTCACGGCAGCAACGGGGGTATTCGTGATACCGGCCGTGCCCTACCTGCAAAGCCTGGCCTTGAACCGTGAGCAGATGGTCCAGGCCCTGGGCCTGTCGTTCACGGTGTCGACCCTGGCCCTGGCCGTTGGCCTGGCCAGGCAGGATGCCCTGGGTGGCCAGGCCCTGGGAGCCTCGCTGCTGATGCTGGCGCCGGCCCTGCTCGGCATGCTGGCCGGGCAATGGCTGCGTCAGCGCATCAGCGCACAATTGTTCAAGCGTTGCTTCTTCATCGGCATGGCCGCACTTGGTGGCCACTTGCTTATCAGCGGCTAGCGGACGAGGCGCTGAGCATGTCGATCATCTGGATGTCGAAATCGCGCTCCAGGTAGTCCATGCGCTTTTCGAAGAACGCGGTCATGTGTGGCAGGGCCGAGTGCACATCCAGCGCGGCCTTGTCGGCCCACACCTCGAAGAACACGAACAGGCTCGGGTCCTGTTTGTCGCGCAGCATGTGGTATTCGATGCAGCCCGGTTCCTGGCGGCTTGGCTCGACATACGCGCGGAACAGGGTTTCGAATGCCTCGGCCATTTCCGGACGGGTCTTGGCTTTGAGGATGAAGGCGTACTGCTCAGTCATGGGTCGCTACTCGTTGACGGAAGGTAGGGCGAGTCTAAGGCAATAATGTGCCAGACATTCGTGACTTTTGATCAATTGTTTTTTGCCCCTGCGCCACTGTATCCCCTGCCCGCGAGCCCCTAATCTGCCGACCTGAATTTTTCGCGAGGCTCATATGAAAAAGATCCTTCTGCTCAACGGCGGTAAACAGTTCGCTCACTCCGATGGCCGTCTCAACGCCACCTTGCATGAAGCGGCCTTGGCTCACCTGGATCACGCCGGTTTCGATGTGCGCCAGACCTTCATCGATGGTGGTTATGACATTCAGGAAGAAGTGCAGAAATTCCTCTGGGCCGATGTAGTGATCTACCAGATGCCAGGCTGGTGGATGGGCGCGCCATGGACCGTGAAGAAATACATCGACGAGGTGTTTACCGCAGGCCATGGCAGCCTGTATGCCAACGATGGTCGTACCCGTTCGGACCACTCGCAGAAGTACGGCAGCGGCGGCCTGGTGCACGGCAAGCGGTACATGCTGTCGCTGACCTGGAATGCGCCGCAGCAGGCATTCGATGACCCCAGCGATTTCTTCGAGGGCAAGGGTGTGGATGCGGTGTATTTCCCCTTCCACAAGGCCAACCAGTTTCTTGGCATGACTGGCTTGCCGACCTTCCTGGCGGTGGATGTGATGAAGCGCCCGGATGTGCCGGCGGCGCTGGCGGCCTATGCGGAGCACCTGGACAAGGTATTCGGCAAGGCACAGTGAGTTTCGCCTGTACCGCCCTTTTCACGGTCCGGCCTACGAAAAGGGCGGTACAGGCAGCGCTGGACTTGGCCTCGACAAGCGGCTATCTAGTCCCTGCAGAGACCAACCACAGGCGCCGATGTGAAAACCCGATCCGAAGAACTCCAGGTATTCGTCACCGTCATCGACTGCGGCTCGATTTCCGCTGCTGCCGAGCAGCTGGGCCAGACTCCGTCCGCCGTCAGCCGCACCCTGTCACGCCTGGAGGGCAAGCTGGGCACCACCTTGGTCAACCGCACCACCCGGCGCATGGACCTGACCGAAGAGGGCCGCTTTTTCCTCGAGCGTTCGCGCCTGATCCTGGAACAGATGGATGAGATGGAAGAGCGCCTGTCGATGAACCGCCAGACCCCTACCGGGCGTCTGCGCATCAACGCTGCCGCGCCGTTCATGCTGCACGCCATCCTGCCCTGGATCGGCGAGTTTCGCCGCCAGTACCCCGGCATCGAACTGGAGCTCAACACCGATGACCTGATCATCGACCTGCTGGAGCAGAGTACCGATGTGGCCATCCGCATCGGCGAACTGGCCGACTCCAGCCTGCATGCGCGCAGCCTGGGGTGCAGCCCGGTGCAGGTGCTGGCCAGCCCGGCGTATCTCGAACAGCATGGTACGCCGCAGCGGGTCGAGGACCTGGCCAACCATTGCCTGCTCGGCTTCAGCCAGCCCGAATCGCTCAACCACTGGCCATTGCGCCATGCCCAGGGCGACCGCTGGAGCATCCGCCCGGCACTGATCGCTTCCAGCGGCGAGACCTTGCGCCAGTTGGCCCTGGCGGGCGAAGGCATCGTCAGCCTGTCGCACTTCATGACCCACGAAGACATCCGCAGCGGGCGATTGCGGGTGTTGCTCAGCGAAGCCAACAACGGCTATCGCCAGCCGATCCATGCGGTGTACTACCGCAATACCCAGTTGGCACTGCGCATCCAGTGCTTCCTCGATTTCATCCAGCGCAAGTTGGCGATGTACGCCTGCTGAGTTGCCTGAACGCGACAAAGCCTGCCCACAGGCGGCGAAACTTCCTGCTATTGATTGCGCAGTGGACACGCTTCGGCCTTACTGACTGCTCAACAAAAACAACACCAAGGAAGTGTCATGCGTATGGTTCCGTTCCAGTACCTGGCTCTCGCAGCCGCAATCCTGAGCTGTTCCTCGGTTCATGCCGCCACCCTGGAGGGCGGTGCAGTGGCCGCGCCCGATCAATATGGTGCACAGGTGGCCGCTGATATCCTCAGGAAGGGCGGCAACGCGGTGGATGCGGCAGTGGCCACCGCGTTCACCCTGGCGGTGACTTACCCCGAGGCCGGCAACATCGGCGGCGGCGGGTTCATGACCCTGTTCGTCGACGGCAAACCCTATTTCCTCGACTACCGCGAGGTGGCGCCCAAGGCTGCCACGCGCAACATGTACCTGGACGACAAGGGCGAGGTCATCGAGAACCTCAGCCTGGTCGGGGCCCGCGCAGCTGGCGTACCCGGCACGGTAATGGGGTTGTGGGAGGCGCACCAGAAATTCGGCAAGCTGCCCTGGAGCGAGCTGCTGACCCCGGCTATCGGCTATGCGAAAAACGGTTTCAAGGTGGCTGAAAAGCAGTACCAGTACCGCAACGATGCCCAGGGCATGTTCAAGACCGCGACCAATTTCAACGACTACTTCGGCAACATGAAAGTCGGCCAGCTGTTCAAGCAGCCAGAGATGGCGCAGACCCTGGAGCGCATCGCCGACAAGGGCGTGAGTGAGTTCTACCAGGGCAAGACCGCCGACCTGCTGGTGGCGCAGATGCAGGCCGACAAGGGCCTGATCACCAAGCAGGACCTGCACGACTACAAGGCGGTATGGCGTGAACCGATGGCTGTCAGCTGGCGTGGCAATGTGGTCTATACCGCGCCTCCGCCAAGCTCCGGCGGCGTCGCCCTGGCCCAGTTGCTGGGCATCAAGGAAGACCGCGCCGCGGACTTCAAGGGCGTGGCGCACAACTCGGCGCAGTACATCCACCTGCTGGCCGAAATTGAAAAACGGGTGTTCGCCGACCGTGCCGACTACCTCGGCGACCCGGCCTTCACCCAGGTGCCAGTGGCGCAGCTGGTGGCCAAGGACTACCTGGCCAAGCGTGCCGCGCAGGTCAATCCGAAGGCCATTTCCGCGACCGACAAGGTCAGGCCGGGCCTGGAACCGCACCAGACCACGCACTTCTCGATCGTCGACAAGCAGGGCAACGCGGTCAGCAATACCTACACCCTGAACCTTGATTACGGCAGTGGCGTGGTGGTGAAAGGTGCCGGCTTCCTGTTGAACGACGAAATGGATGACTTCAGCGCCAAGCCGGGGGCGGCCAATGCGTTCGGCGTGGTAGGCGGGGATGCCAATGCCATCGCACCGGGCAAGCGCATGCTGTCGTCGATGAGCCCCAGCCTGATGACCCGCGATGGCAAGGTCGAGTTGGTCATCGGCACGCCGGGCGGCTCGCGGATCTTCACCTCGATCTTCCAGGTCATGAACAACCTGTACGACTACGGCATGCCACTGGACAAGGCGGTAGCGGCGCAGCGTGTGCACCATCAGTTGCTGCCCAAGGACACCATCTACTTTGACAGCTACGCGCCGTTGACCGGGCCGGTGGCTGACGAGCTGAAGAAAATGGGCTATGTGCTGGAGGACCAGGGCTGGGAGATGGGCGACATCCAGGCGATCCGGGTGAACGGTGCGAAGCTGGAGACAGCTTCGGACCCACGTGGGCGTGGGGTCGGGATGATCGTCAAGTAGTAACTGTTCCATCGCCGGGAGGGCTTTGCCCTCCATCGCGACACAAGGCCACTCCTACAGGAAGACATAGCCTTGCAGGAGCGGCCTGATGTCGAATGGGCCGCAAAGCGACCCCATCGGCTTCAAATCAGACGCGGAACTGGCTGACCAGCGTCTGCAACTGCCCACCAAGGCGCGCCAGCTCCACGCTGGATGCGGCCGTCTCGTCGCTGGCCGCCGCCGTCTGCTCCGACACATCGCGCACATTGAGGATGCTGCGGCTGATCTCTTCCGCCACCGCACTCTGTTGCTCCGCCGCTGCCGCAATCTGCTGGTTCATCGACTGGATGCTCGATACCGTGCTGGTGATGCTTTCCAGCGAGGCCCCGGCCTTGCGCGCCAGCTCGACGCTGCTGTCGGTCAGGGTACGGCTACCGTGCATGGCCGCAGCCACTTGCTGGGTTCCGTGCTGCAGGCTGGCGATCAGTTCCTCGATCTCTTCGGTGGATTTCTGCGTGCGCTGGGCAAGGCCGCGCACTTCATCGGCGACCACGGCAAAGCCACGCCCGGCCTCACCGGCGCGCGCCGCTTCGATCGCAGCGTTCAGCGCCAGCAGGTTGGTCTGTTCCGCCACCGACTTGATCACGTCCATCACGCTGCCGATCTTCTGGCTTTCCTGCTGCAGCAGGTTCATGGCCTCGGTGGAGCGGTGCATGTCCTCGGCCAGGCGCTCGATCTGGCCAATCGCCTCGCCCACCACGCGATCGCCGGCGCGGGCTTCGTCATCGGCACCGGTGGCCGCATCTGATGCCTGTTCGGCGTTGCGCGCCACTTCCTGAACGGTAGCGGCCATTTCGTGCATGGCGGTGGCCACCTGGTCGGTCTCGACCTTCTGGCTGTTGGCACCGGCGCTGGTCTGCTCGGTCACTGCTGACAGCTCCTCGGCGGCGCTGGCGATCTGGGTAACGCCGTCGCGGATACCGCTGATCAGCTCGCGCAGGGTGGTGCCCATGCGCGCGATGCCTTGCTGCAGCACGCCCAGTTCATCGCGGCGGGTAACCCGCAGCTGCTGGGTGAGGTCGCCGCTGGCGATCTTTTCCACCGCCACCAGCGTGTCGCGCAGAGGCCGGGTGATCTGCCTGGTGATGAGTACGGCCGCCAGCACGCCGACCAGCAGCGCCAGCAAGGTGGCGATAGCCTGCAGGGTGCGGGCCTGGGCGCTCTCGATGTCGCGGCGTTCCAGCTGGATCTGGTACAGCGCGTCGCTGCGCTTGACGATGTCGGCACCCTGCACGGTCATTTCGGCACGCGCGGTGGTGATGTTGGCGACCGCATCGCGGAACTGGCGCACTGCATCACGGTAGGCCAGCACCGAGCCTTCGAACTGTTGCAGGCGCGTGTCTTCGCCGGGCAGCTGGCGCTTGAGGCTGTCGATGCCGGCCAGGGCGGCATCCAGCTGGCGCAGGGCGGCCTGTTCGTTGGCGGCGCTGTTGTCGGCGATATAGCCGCGCACGTCGATGCGCACCTGCAGCAGTTGCTGGCGAGCCTTGCTGATCAGTTGGTACTGGGCCAGGCGCACGCTGTCGGCTTCGGCGCGTGCCGTGACTTCCTGGCTCAGCGCGTCCATCGCCTGGTCTGCCTTGCTGGCCGAGCTTTCCATGGCCGCACGCGCGGTGCGGGTGGCGTCGTAGCCTTGGCGCATCTTGTTCAGCGATACCTTGTAGGCACTGATGGTCTCGCCCAGCTCACCCAGCAGCTTGACGTTCTCCGGGCTCTTGAACGTGCTTGCCAGATACGCTTGCTGCTTGCTGAAGGCATCCAGCTTGGCCTGGGTGTTGGCGGCGGCGGCATCGTCACCGTTGGCGATCATGTACTGCAGGCGGGCAATACGCAGGTCGGTCAGGTCCTTGTTGAGCTGGCCGATATCACCCATCCAGTTGCTGCGGTCGATCAGGCTGCCCAGGCTGGTCCAGCCGGTCAGGGCCAGCAGGCCGGTGAGGATCAGTACCAGACCGAAGCCCAGGCCCAGTTTGAGGTTGACGCTGATGTTGGCGAACCAGCTATTCATGCACGCTCTCCAGAAGTTGATTTCGCTCGATTTGTTCGATCGCCAGGCGTTGTTGTTCTGGATGCCCGCTGATTCGTGCAGGGGTTATCGGCAGTGATGGGCGAAGCTGAAACGCTTTTTCAGCAGGGTTGTAACAAGAGAACTACTGAGGACAGCTTGCGGCCGTTGGCGGGCAAGCCTGCGCCTGCCGTCGTGGAAGCGGCTTTGCCCGCGAAGCAAGCGACGCGGAGGATGGCACCGGCTTTGCCGGTGTCGCGGCTAGAGTCGCACCTAACGTCCGCGCCAGCTTGGCGGGGGTATCAAAGGGTACGGGCGCTGAAGGTATCGCAACTGTTCACCTCACCCTCGGCGAACCCTGCCTTGAACCAGCGAACCCGCTGTGCCGAGGTACCGTGGGTGAACGAGTCCGGCACTACGCGCCCGCGGCCCTGCTGCTGCAAGCGGTCATCGCCAATGGCATTGGCGGCGTTCAGGGCCTCCTCGACGTCGCCCGGCTCCAGCCAGTTCAGGCGCTTTTGCGCCTGGTAGGCCCACACCCCTGCCAGGCAGTCGGCCTGCAGCTCCTGGCGTACCAGCAGGCCATTGTCGCCCTCCAGGCGTTGGCCACTGCGGCGCGCGGCGTCGACCTTGGCCGACACGCCCAGCAAGGTCTGCACGTGGTGGCCGATTTCGTGAGCGATCACGTAGGCCTGGGCAAAGTCGCCGGCGGCCGCGAAACGGGTTTCCATCTCGCGGAAGAACGACATGTCCAGGTATACCCGCTGGTCGGCGGGGCAGTAGAACGGCCCCACTGCCGCTGAAGCAAAGCCACAGGCCGAATTGACCTGGCCGCTGAACAGCACCAGCTTGGGATCGCGGTATTGCTTGCCAGCCTCGGCAAACAGGGCTTTCCAGGTATCTTCGGTGTCACCCAGGATCGAGGCGACGAACTCGGCCTGCTGGTCGTTGGCTGGTGGGGCCTTGCCGCCCACGCTGCTGGGCGCCTGTCGTTGCTGTTGCTCCATCTGGCCCGTGAGCTGGCCAAGAATCTGCAGCGGGTCCTGCCCGGTGAGCCAGCCGATACCGACGATCAGCAGTACCGCGCCAAGCCCCAGCCCCTTGCCGCCGCCGAAACGCATGCCACCGCCACCTTCGCCTCGGGCATCGACCACATTGTCGCTGCGCCGGCCTTTTCGCCATTCCATGAAATGCTCTCCGGAGCGTGAAACAAGAAGACAAAGATTAGTCCACCACCGCAGGCGGTGTCAGACAAACGTGTTCACCCATAACCTTCTGGTTATGTTTAAAGCGGCTGATTTCAATATTCACAGCGCTCAGCTTGCCCGAAACTGCAAGTCCGCCTGCCACGCCCAGGCGTTCACATAATTCCAAGAGAGGAAACCGGCATGCCCGCCCAGGACACCAGCCGCTTCGTGATCCGTGATCGCAACTGGCACCCTAAAGCCCTTACGCCTGACTACAAGACATCCATTGCCCGTTCGCCGCGCCAGGCGCTGGTCAGCATTCCGCAGTCGATCAGCGAAACCACCGGCCCGGACTTTTCCCACCTGGGCTTCGGCGCCCACGACCATGATCTGCTGCTGAACTTCAACAACGGTGGCCTGCCGATCGGTGAGCGCATCATCGTCGCCGGGCGCGTCGTCGACCAGTACGGCAAGCCTGTGCCAAATACCCTGGTGGAAATGTGGCAGGCCAATGCCGGTGGCCGCTACCGGCACAAGAATGACCGTTACCTGGCACCGCTGGACCCGAACTTCGGTGGTGTCGGCCGCTGCCTGACTGACCGTGACGGCTACTACAGCTTCCGCACCATCAAGCCGGGCCCGTACCCCTGGCGCAACGGGCCGAACGACTGGCGTCCGGCGCACATCCACTTCGCCATCAGCGGCCCTTCGATCGCCACCAAACTGATCACCCAGCTGTATTTCGAGGGTGACCCGCTCATCCCGATGTGCCCGATCGTCAAGTCGATCGCCAACCCGCAAGCCGTGCAGCAACTGATCGCCAAGCTCGACATGAGCAACGCCAACCCGATGGATTGCCTGGCCTACCGCTTCGACATCGTGCTGCGTGGCCAGCGCAAGACCCACTTCGAAAACTGCTGAGGACCCCGCCATGCCAATCGAACTGCTGCCGGAAACCCCTTCGCAGACTGCCGGCCCCTACGTGCACATCGGCCTCGCCCTGGAAGCGGCCGGCAACCCGACCCGCGACCAGGAAATCTGGAATCGCCTGGCCAAGCCGGACGCGCCGGGCGAGCATATCCTCCTGCTCGGCCATGTGTACGACGGCAATGGCCACCTGGTGCGCGACTCGTTCCTGGAACTCTGGCAAGCCGATGCCAATGGTGAATACCAGGACGACTACAACCTGGAAAACGCCTTCAACAGTTTTGGCCGCACGGCTACCACCTTCGATGCTGGCGAGTGGACTGCACATACGGTGAAGCCAGGCGTGGTGAAAAACGCTGCCGGCGTGCCAATGGCACCACACATCAACATCAGCCTGTTTGCCCGGGGTATCAACATTCACCTGCACACGCGCCTGTATTTCGATGATGAAGCGCAGGCCAATGCCAAGTGCCCGGTGCTTAACCTGATCGAGCAGCCGCAGCGGCGCGAGACCGTGGTGGCCAAGCGTTGCGAGGTGGACGGGAAGACGGCGTATCGCTTCGATATCCGCATTCAGGGGGAGGGGGAGACGGTGTTCTTCGACTTTTGAGTGAAGCCTGGGGTTGCAAAGCAGCCCCAGGCTATCTGCAGGTCAGCGCCGAACCAGCAAAACCCCACTCTCCATGTGGTGGGTATACGGGAACTGATCAAACAACGCACAGCGCTCGATGCGGTGGGTGTCGTGCAACTGGGCAATGTTCGCCGCCAGCGTCTCCGGGTTGCAGGAGATGTACAGGATCCGCTCGAAACGCCGGGTCAGTTCGCAGGTATCCGGGTCCATCCCCGCGCGTGGCGGGTCGACGAATACCGTGCCGAAGTCATAGCGCTTCAGGTCGATGCCTTCCAGCCGGCGGAACGGCCGCACCTCATTCAGTGCCTGGGTCAGTTCTTCCGCCGACAGGCGCACCAGCCGCACATTCTCCACAGCGTTCTCGTCAAGATTGCTCAGCGCGGCATTGACCGAAGTCTTGCTGATCTCGGTGGCCAGCACCTGGCGCACGCGGGTGGCCAGCGGCAGGGTGAAGTTGCCGTTGCCGCAATACAGCTCCAGCAAGTCATCTTCGCGTTCGCCCATGGCCTCGTAGGCCCAGCTCAGCATTTTCTGGTTCACCGCGCCGTTCGGTTGGGTGAACGCACCTTCCGGCTGGCGGTAGCTGAACACGCGGCCAGCCACGTCGAGTTTTTCCACAGCGTAGTCGCGGCCGATCACCAGGCGTTTACCCTTGGAACGGCCGATCACGCTGATGCCCAACTCGGCCGCCAGTTGCTGTGCAGCCACCTCCCAAGCCTCGTCCAGCGGGCGGTGATAGCACAGGGTGACCATGGCATCGCCGGCCAGGGTAGTGAGGAACTCTACCTGGAACAGCCGGTTGCCGAGTTCTTCGCTGGCCTGCCAGGCCGCCTTGAGGCGCGGCATCAACTCGTTGATTCGCTGGCTGGCGATGGGGAAGTCGTCGATCAGGATCGCCTTGTGCTTCTCGCCCGGGGCGAACATGGCGTAATGACGCTGGCCGTCTTCGCGCCACAGGCGGAATTCGGCGCGCAGGCGGTAGTGCTCGCGCGGCGAGTCGAAGACAGCCGGCTCTGGCGCAGCGAACGGCGCCAGCAGCTCGCGCAGCCGGGCCACCTTGGCGTCCAGCTGGGTGGCGTAGGAAGAGGGGTCGAAAGCAGCACTCATGCGTTGAACCAGCCCAGCTTGATGACGAACAGGATGGAAAGGATCACCAAGGCCGGGTTCAGGTCGCGGTGGCGACCGGAGATCAGCTTGACGGCGGTCCAGGAGATGAAGCCGAAGGCGATGCCGTTGGCAATCGAGTAGGTCAGCGGCATGGCCAGGGCGGTCACCACCACCGGTGCGGCTTCGGTGACGTCGTCCCAGTTTATTTCCGCCAGGCCCGAGGCCATCAGCACCGCGACGAACAGCAGCGCCGGGGCGGTGGCGAAGGCTGGCACGCTACCGGCCAGCGGAGCGAAGAACAGCGCCAGCAGGAACAGCACGGCGACCACGATGGCAGTCAGGCCGGTGCGGCCACCGGCGCTCACGCCGGCGGCGGATTCGATGTAGCTGGTGGTGGTCGAGGTACCCAGCAACGAACCGGCCATGGCCGCGGTGCTGTCGGCGATGAGCGCACGGCCCATCTTCGGCATGTGCCCGTCCTTGCCCATCAGCCCGGCGCGCTTGGCCACGCCGATCAGGGTACCGGAGTTGTCGAACAGGTCGACGAAGAGGAAGGCGAAGATCACGCTGACCAGGCCCACGTCCAGCGCACCGGCGATGTCCAGCTGCAGGAAAGTCGGGGCCAGCGACGGAGGCATGGAGACGATGCCGCCGAACGGCGTCACGCCCATCACGATCGAGGCGATGGTCACGGCAAGAATGCCGATCAGCACCGCGCCGCGCACTTTCAGCGATTCCAGGCCGACGATCAGGAAGAAGCCCAGGGTAGCGAGGATCGGTGCTGGCTGCTTGAGGTCGCCCAGGCCCACCAAGGTAGCCGGGTTATCGACGACGATGCCGGCGTTATGCAGGGCGATCAGCGCCAGGAACAAGCCGATACCGGCGGCGATGGCCGATCGCAGCGGCAGCGGGATGCTGTTCACGATCCACTCGCGGATACGGAAGATCGACAACAGGAAGAACATCACCGCCGACAGGAACACTGCGCCCAGTGCCACCTGCCAGGTGTGGCCCATGTGCAATACCACGGTATAGGTGAAGAAAGCGTTCAGGCCCATGCCCGGTGCCAGGGCGATCGGGTAGTTGGCGATCAGGCCCATGGTCACCGAACCGATGGCCGCGGCCAGGCAGGTGGCGACAAAGATCGCGCCCTTGTCCATGCCGGTCTCGCCGAGGATGCTCGGGTTGACGAACAGGATGTAGGCCATGGCCAGGAAGGTCGTGACGCCCGCTAGAATCTCGGTGCGCACATTGGTGTTGTGTGCTCTCAGTTGAAACAGCCTTTCCAGCATGCCCGCTCCCCGAGGCGCCCCAGGCGCCATCAATCTATCGACCCCAACAGCAAAGCACAGACCGTACCGGTTGCCGTGGTTTTGTGTGGGGCGGAAAAAAGCCGCGCATCATACCAGCATGCTTGGCAGGGGCCTATGGCCGTTGGGGAATGGGTTCTGTATAGCCCGTACCGGCCTCTTCGCCGGCACAGGCTGTATTTCAACCGTTATGCAACCGGTCCCGTCTGGCCAGTGTCGGGAACAGTTTTATCCACACCCCGGTCACCAGCAGGGTACCGACGCCGCCCATCACCACCGCTGGCACTGTGCCAAACCAGTGCGCCGTAACCCCCGATTCGAACTCGCCGAGCTGATTCGAGGCACCAATGAACAGGCCGTTCACCGCACTCACCCGTCCGCGCATCTCATCCGGCGTTTCCAGCTGCACGAAGGCGCCGCGGATGACCATGCTGATCATGTCCGCTGCGCCCAGCACCACCAGGACCGCGAGCGAGAACCAGAACGAGGTCGACAGGCCGAAGGCAATGGTCGCCACGCCGAATACACCCACTGCCGTGAACATCGTTCGCCCCACGTTGCGCTCGAACGGGAAGCGCGCCAGCCACAGCGACATCAGCAACGCCCCCACCGCCGGTGCCGAGCGCAGCAGGCCCAGGCCCAGTGGCCCGGTCAGCAGGATGTCCTTGGCGAACACCGGCAACAGCGCGGTGGCGCCACCGAGCAGCACGGCAAACAGGTCGAGCGAGATGGCGCCAAGAATGTCCGGCCGGCTGCGGATGAACCGGATGCCGGCCAGCAGCGATTCGATGCTGGCACGCCCTCGCTGGGCTACCTGGCCGCGTGCCTCCAGGCTCAAGGTCAATATGCAGGCGATGGCGTAAAGGGCCACGGTGGGGCCGTACACCCAGATGCTGCCGAAGGCATACAGGAAGCCGCCCAAGGCGGGCGCCACGATGGTTGCCGACTGGGTCGCCGATGCCGATGCCGCCACCGCTCGTGGGAACAGCCCGGCTGGCACCACGTTGGGCAGCAACGCCTGGGTCGCCGGCATCTCGAAGGCGCGCGTGGCGCCAAGCAGGAAGGCCAGGGCGAAGATCAGTTCGCGGGTGACGTTGTCGGTGGCGCTGCCCACTGCCAGTGCCAGGGCGATCAGGCCCTGCAGGCTCTGGCACAGGGCGGCGACCTTGCGCCGGTCATAGCGGTCGGCGACATGCCCGGTGTGCAGCATGAACAGCACACGCGGGGCGAACTCGACCAGGCCGACCAGGCCCAGGTCGAGCACATTGCCGGTCAACTGGTAGAGGTGCCAGCCAATGGCCACGGTGAGCATCTGGAAGCCGCTGGCAGTGAACACGCGGGCCAGCCAGAAGGCCAGGAAAGGTCGCTGGTGACGCAGCAACTGTGGAGCGGAATCGGACATCGGAAACCTGGGGCCTCGGCACGGTAGAGGGGTTCGCAGCGTATCACCTGTTTGTAACAAATGGTTGCTGTTTGCCTGGGTCGGCACTTTTCCAGGCCTTTTTGAAGAGGGTGGGGCAACCGGTCACGCGGCAATCAACCGCACGGCCCGGCGCGCCATTCAGGACTATGCTTCCTAGCATTCGTTGATCTGGATCAATCGTTGCTTTTGCAACGGCTGGCCAACGACGTGGCCCTCCGGGCCGGAATCCCTGCGATCGAACAGAACAATTCCAACACGCCACACTCGATAACCGTGGGGGCAGTGGGCGACGGGGCCAGCGGCCCGGACGCCGGATTATCTGAAGAGGAAGCACCATGTTCGGAATAGAGGCCCTAGAGCTCGCCCGAATGCAGTTTGCCTTTACCGTTTCGTTCCACATCCTGTTCCCGGCCATCACCATCGGCCTGGCCAGCTACCTGGCAGTTCTCGAAGGCCTCTGGTTGCGGACCGACAAACAGGTCTACCGTGACCTGTATCATTTCTGGTCGAAGATCTTTGCCGTCAACTTCGGCATGGGCGTGGTCTCCGGCCTGGTCATGGCCTACCAGTTCGGCACCAACTGGAGCCGCTTCTCCGACTTTGCCGGTGCCATCACCGGCCCCTTGCTTACCTACGAGGTGCTGACCGCGTTCTTCCTCGAGGCGGGCTTCCTCGGCGTCATGCTGTTCGGCTGGAACCGTGTCGGCCGCGGCCTGCATTTCTTCTCCACGGTGATGGTAGCGCTCGGCACGCTGGTCTCGACGTTCTGGATCCTCGCCTCCAACAGCTGGATGCAAACCCCGCAAGGCCACGAAATCATCGATGGCCGGGTGGTGCCGGTGGACTGGCTGGCAGTGGTGTTCAACCCTTCGTTCCCCTACCGCCTGATGCATATGGCCACCGCCGCGTTCGTTGCCACGGCGTTCTTCGTCGGTGCATCGGCGGCCTGGCACCTGCTGCGCGGGCGTGACAATCCGGCGGTGCGCAAGATGCTGTCGATGGCCATGTGGATGGCCCTGATCGTGGCGCCGATCCAGGCGGTGATCGGTGATTTCCACGGCCTCAACACACTCAAGCACCAGCCGGTGAAGATCGCCGCGATCGAAGGCCACTGGGAGAACGTGCCCGGTGAGCCGACCCCGCTGATCCTGTTCGGCATTCCTGACATGCAGGCCGAGACCACCCGCTTCAAGCTGGAAATCCCGGCGCTCGGCAGCCTGATCCTGACCCACAGCCTGGACAAGCAGGTGCCGGCGATGAAGGAGTTCCCGGCGCAAGACCGGCCCAACTCGACCATCGTGTTCTGGTCGTTCCGGATCATGGTCGGGCTGGGGTTGCTGATGATTTTCGTTGGCCTGTGGAGCCTCTGGCTGCGCAAGCGCGGCACGCTCTATACCTCGCGCCCGTTCCTGCATCTGGCCTTGTGGATGGGCCCGTCGGGGCTGATCGCCTTGCTGGCTGGTTGGTTTACTACCGAAATCGGCCGCCAGCCGTGGGTGGTGTACGGCCTGATGCGTACGGCGGACGGTGTGTCCAACCACAGCTACGCCCAGCTCGGCTTCACCCTGGTGGCCTTCGTGGTGGTGTACTTCGCCCTGTTCGGTACCGGCCTTGGCTACATGATGCGCCTGGTGCGCAAGGGCCCGCAGACCGGCGAAGGAGACCAGCACAGCAGTGGTGGCCCAGGCACCAAACGCACCCCGGCGCGGCCGCTGTCCGCCGCCGATGATGGCCGTGAGGCCAACTCCGCCAGCCTGAGCAAGGAAAACTGAGCCATGGGTATCGACCTTTCGCTGATCTGGGCCGTGATCATCATCTTCGGCGTGATGATGTACGTGGTGATGGATGGTTTCGACCTGGGAATCGGCATGCTCTTCCCGTTCGTCAAGGGCGAGCGTGACCGCGATGTGATGATGAACACCGTCGCCCCCGTGTGGGACGGTAACGAAACCTGGCTGGTACTGGGTGGTGCCGGGCTGTTCGGCGCGTTCCCGATGGCCTACTCGGTTGTCCTCGAGGCGCTGTACCTGCCGTTGATCCTGATGCTGATCGGGCTGATCTTCCGCGGCGTGGCCTTCGAGTTCCGTTTCAAGGCCAAGGACGACAAGCGCCATATCTGGGACAAGGCGTTCATCGGCGGTTCGCTGGTGGCCACCTTTTTCCAGGGCGTGGCCCTGGGCGCGTTCCTGGAGGGTTTCAAGGTCGTCGACCGGCATTTCGCCGGTGGCACGCTCGACTGGCTCACCCCGTTCAGCCTGTTCTGCGGCCTGGGGCTGATCGTTGCCTACACCCTGTTGGGCTGCACCTGGCTGATCATGAAGACCGAAGGGGCGCTGCAGCAGAAAATGCACGACATTGCCCGCCCGCTGGCGCTGGTGTTGCTGGTGGTGATCGGTATTGTCAGCCTGTGGACGCCGATCGCCTACCCGCAGATCGCCGACCGCTGGTTCAGCATGCCTAACCTGGTGTGGTTCATGCCGGTACCGATCCTGGTGCTGGTGACCTTCTACGGCTTGCTCAAGGCGGTGGCGCGCAATGCCCACTACACCCCGTTCCTGCTCACCCTGGTGCTGATCTTCCTCGGCTACAGCGGCCTCGGTATCAGCCTGTGGCCGAACATCATCCCACCGTCGATCTCGATCTGGGATGCCGCGGCGCCACCGCAGAGTCAGGGCTTCATGCTGGTCGGCACGCTGTTCATCCTGCCGTTCATTCTCATGTACACCTTCTGGAGCTACTACGTGTTCCGCGGCAAGGTTACCCACGAAGACGGCTATCACTAGGAGGGCCGCATGATGACCGGCAAGCATGGTTTGGAAGAGAAAAAGCCCCTGTGGCAGCGGCTGGGCTGGCTGCTGCTGATCTGGGCCATGAGCGTGGCAGCGCTGGGCGTGGCGGCCTGGGTGATGCGCCTGTTCATGGGGGCGGCGGGGTTGACCACCCATTGAACTGGGGCGCCTTGCGCCCCTTTCGCGACACGAGGCCGTTCCTGGAGGGATCGCGATCATTCGGATAGTCGCGTCTCCCCGTAGGGGCGGCCTTGTGTCGCGATAGGTTACAAAGCAGCCCGAAAGCCTACTTGCGGGCTTTCAGAATGACGAACTTGGGCGTAGCCGCCACCTGCTCGACGCCACGGAACAACCGCGCCAGCTTGCTGTGATAACCCAGGTGCCGGTTACCCACGATATACAGCGCCCCACCCACCACCAGCGCCTCGCGCGCCTGCTGGAACATGCGCCAGGCGAGGAAGTCGCCCACGACCTGTTGCTGGTGGAACGGCGGGTTGCACAGCACCACCTCCAGCGACTGTTTTTCTACCCCGGCCAACCCATCGGCTGCCTCGAACACCGCCGGGCGTTCGCCCAGTGCGGCCTGCCAGTTTTCCCGCGCCGATTGCACAGCCATGTACGACTCATCGACCAAGGTGTATTGCGCATCCGGGTTGGCCATGGCGCTGGCAATGGCCAGCACACCGTTGCCGCAGCCCAGGTCCGCCACCCGGGCTCGGCCGAGGTCGCGTGGCAGGTGCGGCAGGAAGGCGCGGGTGCCGATGTCCAGGCCTTCACGGCAGAACACGTTGGCGTGGTTGACCAGCTCCAGCGCTGGCGTGTCCAGGCGATAGCGGCTGGGGTAGGGCGAACGCGCGGCAGGCCGTGTGGCCACTGTCGCGGTGAGCAAGCGGGCTTTTTTCTGCGCCAGCGAGGCCTGCACCGGGCCGATGTATTTCTCCAACAGGTCACCGGCGGCCCGAGGCAGGTGCTTGATCATCGCCGCGGCAATCACCTGGGCATCGGGTGCCAGGTGGCCTTGCAGGCGGATCAGTTGCTCTTCAAGCAGGGCCAGGGTCTTGGGTACGCGCACCAGCACGCGGTCGAACGGGCCTTGCCAGGTTTCGCTGGCCGGTACGAAAGGCACGCTGTCGAACGGCAGGCCATTGCGTGCCAGGTTTTTTTCCAGGGCCAGATGCGCCAGGTGCGAGTCGCCACTACTCACGACCTGCAGCTTGCCCGCCAGGCTGGCCGCCAGGGCGCCGAAGCTGTCATTGAGCACCAGTACCCGGCAATCGGTCGCCGGGGCCTGTTCGTGCAACTGCGCAAGCAGGTACTCGTCGGCTGCATCGAAAGCCTGCAAGGGGTCGTTGGCCTGTTCTGGCTGGCGGATCAGGTCGAGTTCGGCGTACGGGGTGGTCAACAGGGGCATGGCGTCAGGCTCGGCAACGAATCTGCCCGTTGCGGTTCGCCGCGGGCTTTGCCGGGCGATTCTACAGGGCTTTGCCCAAGGTCGCAGATTTGCCGCTCAGATCCAGCCGCGCAGGGCGGCAATGGCAATGGCGCCGGTCTTGTTGGCGGCATTGGTCTTGGTGATCACGCTGCGGATATGGAAATTCACCGTGCTTTGCGACAGTGACAGGATGGAGGCCACGTCGGCAGCGGTCTTGCCGGCGGCTGACCATTTCAGTACTTCCAGTTCCCGCTCGCTCATCCTCGGCTGATGCGGGCACAGTGCATTCAGGTGGTGTTCGCCAAGCACTGCATGCAGGATGTGGCACAGCCACTGGACACTGCCGGCCTTGAGATAAAATTCCTCTTCGTCGATGCGCCCGGTGGGCCTGGCCACGCTGATCTGGCTTTCGTTGTGCTGCAAATCGTGCAGTGACTGGGTCCAGCCATGGCGCAAGCCGCACTGGCAGGCCATTTCACGAAACTGCGGGGCCTCGCGGTACAGGTCGTCGGTCCAGAGCACGGGCATTGTCGAGTTGTGGCATGCGTTGGCAACCGGGTCCTGCATGTAGAGCTCGTCGCGCTGGTACCGCTCGATCCACTTGTTCGGATAGTTGCTGTAAAGGTACAGCCGCGGCGTTTGTGTGGCGACCTGGATGCGAATGTTCAACCCGAGGTATTCCATGCCCAGGTTCTGAGCCAGGTGCACAGCGATATCGAATAGTTTCTTGGGGCTGCGCTCACTGACAAATGCTTGAAGATGTTCGGGTTTCCAGTGGTGCATCTGAAATACTCCCTGTTGGTGCCGTACTCAATCCGTTTGGGCACCCGATTCATTGTAGGAAAAGACCTGCCAAAGCGTTGGGAATTTTTTGTTATAGCGGGACAGTTTTCTACGATTCTGGCACCTTCAGCTTTGACGAGGCCTTACAAAGCAGTGGTTTTTATCCGCGCCACTTTGCGCGACACTGTGCACACGCCAAACCTGGAGCCCGACATGACCGCTAGCGCCGAAAAGTTCACCCGCCAGACCCTGCTCGATGTTCAGCCGCTGACGGCGAACCTCTTCAGCCTGCGGGTTACGCGCGATGCGGGGTTCCGCTTCCGTTCCGGCCAGTTCGCCCGCCTGGGCGTGACCAAGGCTGATGGCAGCGTGGTCTGGCGCGCCTATTCGATGGTCAGCGCCCCGCATGACGAGTACCTGGATTTTTTCTCCATCGTGGTGCCAGGTGGCGAATTCACCAGCGAGCTGAGTCGGCTGGAAGCGGGCGATACCTTGCTGATCGACCGCCAGGCCTTCGGCTTCCTCACCCTCGACCGCTTCGTCGGTGGTCGCGACCTTTGGCTGCTGGCAACCGGTACCGGCATTGCGCCGTTCATGTCGATTCTGCAGGACTTCGAAGCCTGGGAGCGTTTCGACAACATCAAGCTGGTGTACTCGGTGCGTGAAGCGAAAGAGCTGGCGTATGTGGAGGAAATCGCCGGGCTGGAGCAGCGCGACTACCTGGCCGAATTTGCCGGCAAGTTGCAGTTCATTCCAGTGGTCACTCGCGAGCAGCATCCGGGGGCCCTGAATGCGCGGATTACCAGCCTGATCGAGAATGGCGAGTTGGAAAAGGCAGCGGGGCTGGAGCTGTCGGCGGAACATTCGCGGGTTATGCTGTGTGGTAACCCGGAGATGGTCGACGAGACGCGCAAGGTGCTGAAGGCGCGGGACTTGCAGCTGAGCCTGAGCAAGCGACCGGGGCAGGTAGCAGTGGAAGCCTACTGGTAAGGTGATTGGGGCTGCAAGGCAGCCCCGGCGATATCAAGGCAGGCGGTTCTGGTTTTGTGCCCTGAGCAGGTCGCGAATCTCGGTCAGCAAGGTTTCTTCAGCGCTCGGCACTGGTGGTGCAGTCGGCGCCACGGCCTCCTCGCGCTTGAGCCGGTTGATGGCTTTTACCCCCATGAAGATGGCAAACGCCACGATCAGGAAATCGATCACGGTCTGGATGAACTTGCCATAGGCCAGTACCACCGCCGGTGCATCACCTTCGGCCGCCTTCAGGGTGATGGCCAGATCGCTGAAGTCGACACCACCGATCAACAGGCCCAGCGGAGGCATGACCACGTCACCAACGAAGGACGAGACGATCTTGCCGAAGGCTGCGCCGATGATGATACCGACTGCCATGTCGACGACATTGCCTTTGACCGCGAAGGCCTTGAACTCACTGATCATGCCCATGTTTGGTTCCTTGTAACAAAAGGTAAGGTTTACGCAGTGTAAGCCACTTAAACGCTTCATGCGTTATGTCCAGCGCTTCCGACTGCGGTTAGAACGAATAGTTTTGTCGCACCTGGAGGCGTTCGGGACACGTCCAGCTCGGCTATCATGGCGATTTTTCCCAGGAGACCCCAGCCATGGCCAAGGCCAAGCGCTTGTACGGCTGCACCGAGTGTGGTGCGACTTTTCCCAAATGGGCCGGCCAGTGTGGCGAATGCGGGGCCTGGAACACCCTGGTCGAAACCATGATCGAAAGCGGCGCTGCCGCCGCGCCCGGCAACGGCCGCACCGGCTGGGCCGGGCAGCAGGCGCAGATCAAGACCCTGGCCGAAGTCAGCGTCGAGGAAATCCCACGATTCACCACCAGCAGCACGGAACTGGACCGCGTGCTGGGCGGCGGCCTGGTGGATGGCTCGGTGGTGCTGATCGGTGGCGACCCCGGTATCGGCAAGTCGACCATCCTGCTGCAGACGCTGTGCAACATCGCTGTCGGCATGCCGGCACTGTACGTGACCGGCGAGGAATCGCAGCAGCAGGTGGCGATGCGCTCGCGGCGCCTGGGTCTGCCGCAGGACCAGCTCAAGGTCATGACCGAAACCTGCATCGAAACCATCATCGCCACGGCCCGTCAGGAGAAGCCGCGGGTGATGGTGATCGACTCGATCCAGACCATTTTCACCGAGCAGCTGCAATCGGCACCAGGCGGCGTGGCCCAGGTGCGCGAGAGCACGGCTTTGCTGGTGCGCTACGCCAAGCAGAGTGGCACGGCGATCTTCCTGGTGGGCCATGTGACCAAGGAAGGTTCGCTGGCTGGCCCACGGGTTCTCGAGCACATGGTCGACACCGTGCTGTATTTCGAAGGCGAGTCCGATGGTCGCTTGCGCCTGCTGCGGGCGGTGAAGAACCGCTTCGGTGCTGTCAACGAACTGGGCGTGTTCGGCATGACCGACCGCGGCCTGAAAGAAGTGTCCAACCCGTCGGCGATTTTTCTCAACCGCGCCCAGGAGGAAGTGCCAGGTAGCGTGGTGATGGCGACCTGGGAGGGCACCCGGCCGATGCTGGTGGAGGTGCAGGCGCTGGTCGACGACAGCCACCTGGCCAACCCGCGTCGGGTGACCCTGGGCCTGGACCAGAACCGCCTGGCCATGTTGCTGGCGGTACTGCACCGGCATGGTGGCATTCCAACCCATGACCAGGACGTGTTCCTCAACGTGGTAGGCGGGGTGAAGGTGCTGGAAACTGCGTCGGACCTGGCGCTGCTGGCGGCGGTGATGTCGAGCCTACGCAACCGGCCACTGGCCCATGGCTTGCTGGTGTTTGGCGAAATCGGCCTGTCCGGCGAGGTACGACCGGTGCCCAGTGGCCAGGAACGCTTGAAGGAAGCGGCCAAACATGGTTTCAAGCGGGCCATCGTGCCCAAGGGCAACGCGCCGAAAGAGGCCCCGGCGGGGCTGCAGGTGATTGCCGTTACCCGGCTGGAGCAGGCGCTGGATGCGCTGTTCGAGTAGCGCCTGACCTTACCGGCCCGATCGTCGGTACAGGCCAACAAAAAAGGGGCCGACGATGCGCATCGGCCCCCCCACCTCACCGCTCAGTCAGCGGTCAATGTTCGGCGACCGGCGTGCGTCTGACCGTCTCATTGCCATGCTCATCCAGCTCCAGCATCGGCACTTCAATACCCTCGGCATCGAACAGCTTGCCATCCTTGAAGTAGTCGCCATCACGCAGCGCAGAAATGTCCGAGTACTGGATGGTGCGCTCATAGGCGGCAGCGAACACCGACTGGTTTTCCGAGTTGCCGGCGGTGAAGTGGTTGAAGATCAGGTTCAGCAGGATGGCCATGATTGCCGCCGAGCTGATGCCCGAGTGGAAAATGGTCTCGAACCAGTTCGGGAAGTGATGGTAGAAGGTCGGAGCGGCAATCGGGATCATGCCGAAGCCCAGCGACGCGGCGACAATGATCAGGTTGACGTTGTTCTTGTAGTTGACCTTGGACAGGGTGCGGATACCGCTGGCGGCTACGGTGCCGAACAGCACGATGCCCGCGCCACCCAGTACCGGCGTCGGCACGGCAGCGATCACCCGGCCCATGATCGGCAGCAGGCCGAGCACCACCAGGATCACCCCGCCGGTGGCCACCACGTAGCGGCTCTTGACCCCGGTCACCGCCACCAGGCCCACGTTCTGGGCGAATGCACTCTGGGTGAACGAACCGAAGAACGGCGCCAGGATGCTCGACGCCATGTCGGCGCGCAGGCCGTTGCCCAGGCGCTTGGAGTCGACCTTGGTATCGATGATCTCACCCACGGCGAGGATATCGGCCGAGGTTTCTACCAGGGTCACCATGATCACGATGCACATCGACAGGATCGCGGCGATGTGGAATTCCGGCATGCCGAAGTGGAAGGGCGTTGGGAAGGCGAACACCGGGCCTTCGGTGACCTTGCTGAAGTCGGTCATGCCCAGCGCCCAGGCGATCAGGGTGCCGACCACCATCGCCAACAGGATCGACAGGCGCGAGATGGTCGCACTGCCCAGCTTGCTCAACAGCAGCACGATGGCGAAGGTCAGGCCTGCCAGGCCGATGTTGGCCATGCTGCCGAACTCCGGCGAGGCACTGTTGCCACCCATCACCCAGCGGGCTGCGACGGGCATCAGGGTCAGGCCGATGGTGGTGATGACGATACCGGTCACCAGCGGCGGGAAGAACTTGGTAATGCGCGAGAACACCGGGGTGATGAGAAAACCGATCAACGATGCGGCCATGACTGCACCCAGTACGCCCGGCAGGCCACCGCCACCCTCGCTGCTGAGAATGGCCCCCATGGTCGCCACGCCAGCGAACGACACGCCCTGCACCAGCGGCAGCTGGCAGCCGAAGAATGGCAGGCCCAGTGTCTGCAGCAGGGTGGCCAGGCCACCGGCAAACAGCGAAGCGGCGATCAGCATGCCGATTTCGGCACCGTTCAGGCCCGCGGCCTGCCCCAGGATCAGGGGTACCGCGACGATTCCCCCATACATGGTCAGCACATGCTGCAGACCATAGGCCAGGTTGGCCCCAAGGCCGAGGTTTTCATCCTCGGGGCGCTTGGCGGGAGACGTGCTAGGGGACGTAGTCATGGAGCAGGCTCTCTGTTTATTGTTGTGTCGCTACTGTAGACAGTTCCTACAATTGATTGCCACAAGAATTGTATACAATTTTTTGATCCGAGCGCGCGCAAGAGCGCTGGCACGAGGCATCGAAAGCCAATGCAGAAGGCGTACCAAGTTGGAAAAGGCTGGACTAGAGGGCTGTGTACAAAGTGCCGCAACCCAGGACTAAAGCTGTCTGAGTAGACAGGAAACAGTCGATGAGGAATCTCTTAGCTAGCTAAGAGATTTCATTATTCGATCAATTCACGCAGTTCGCGCATCATTTCGGTGCTGTCGGCCAGGTTCAGTTCCACAAGACGGTGCAAATGGCTCATCGACTCGACGTCGATGTACAGGCAGATGAAGCCCAGGCGGGTGTCTTCCTCGTGGCGCAATTCCACCTGCATCTGCACGCGCACATCGCAGTCAAGGTGGATGATCGCATCGAAGTCCTGTGTCAGGTCAGCGTCCCACGGCTCGGGGCGCCTGACCAGAAGGCCTTTCAGCGATACGTCCAGGAGTTTTACCGGCCAGCGGCGGTCGCCCTGGCGCAGCTCGGTGGGGGCGTCGAAATCGATGCGCTGGAAGCGGCGGCGCTCATCGTGGTCGGTCATGAGAAAACCCTCGGGTGACATCCTGACTATAGTTAGCTTGATCTGTGCACCAGGTTCCGCAATCTTGCCGCAGAGGCTCTAGACCAAAGCAAGTGTGGCAATGCGCGATGACACGCCCTAGACTCGATGGGCGGTCTTTTCCAATCCACCAGCTGGAAGCAAACCATGAACAACAATAATAGCCTGCTACGCCACATTCCGTGGTTGGCGCTGGCAGTCATAGGAGCCTGCGCGCTGGGTGTGGTTGCCCTGCGTCGCGGCGAGGCGATCAATGCCTTGTGGATCGTGGTCGCGGCAGTGGCCATCTACCTGGTCGCCTATCGCTACTACAGCCTGTTCATCGCCACCAAGGTGATGCAACTCGACCCGCGCCGCGCCACCCCGGCGGTGCTCAACAACGACGGCCTGGACTACGTCCCGACCAACAAACACATCCTTTTCGGTCACCACTTTGCCGCCATCGCCGGCGCTGGCCCGCTGGTCGGCCCGGTACTGGCTGCGCAGATGGGCTACCTGCCCGGTACCCTGTGGCTGATCGCCGGCGTGGTGCTGGCCGGTGCGGTGCAGGACTTCATGGTCCTGTTCCTGTCCACCCGTCGCAACGGTCGCTCTCTGGGCGACATGGTGCGCGAGGAGATGGGCCGAATCCCTGGGACCATCGCCCTGTTCGGCTGCTTCCTGATCATGATCATCATCCTCGCGGTGCTGGCGCTGATCGTGGTCAAGGCCCTCGCCGAGAGCCCGTGGGGCATGTTCACGGTGATGGCTACCATCCCGATCGCGATGTTCATGGGCATCTACATGCGCTATATCCGCCCGGGCCGTATCGGCGAGATCTCGGTCGTGGGCGTGGTCCTGCTGCTGGTCTCGATCTGGCTGGGGGGCCAGATCGCCGCGGATCCGGTGTGGGGGCCGGCGTTCACCTTCACTGGCGTGCAGATTACCTGGATGCTGGTGGGCTACGGTTTCGTCGCCGCCGTGCTGCCGGTATGGCTGGTACTGGCGCCGCGTGACTACCTGTCGACCTTCCTCAAGATCGGCACCATCGTTGGCCTGGCCATCGGTATCCTGATCATCGCGCCCGAGCTGAAAATGCCGGCGCTGACGCAGTTCACCGACGGCACCGGCCCGGTGTGGAAGGGCACCCTGTTCCCGTTCCTGTTCATCACCATCGCCTGTGGTGCGGTGTCCGGCTTCCACGCGCTGATCTCCTCGGGAACCACGCCCAAGCTGCTGGACAACGAAACCAACGCCCGCTACATCGGCTACGGCGGCATGCTGATGGAATCGTTCGTCGCCATCATGGCCATGGTTGCGGCCTCGGTGATCGAGCCAGGCGTGTATTTCGCCATGAACAGCCCGGCCGCCGTGGTCGGTGCCGACGTGGCTTCGGTGGCGCAAACGGTCAGCAGCTGGGGCTTCCTGATCACCCCTGAACAGCTCGAGGCCACAGCCCGCGACATTGGCGAGCACACCATCCTGGCGCGTGCCGGTGGTGCACCGACGCTGGCGGTGGGTATCGCGCAGATCCTGCACCAGGTGCTGCCGGGTGAGAACACCATGGCCTTCTGGTACCACTTTGCGATCCTGTTCGAAGCGCTGTTCATCCTTACCGCGGTAGACGCCGGTACCCGTGCCGGGCGCTTCATGCTGCAGGATCTGCTGGGCAGCTTCGTGCCGGCGCTCAAGCGCACCGAGTCGTGGACTGCCAACCTGATCGGCACCGCCGGCTGCGTGGCACTGTGGGGCTACCTGTTGTACCAGGGCGTAATCGACCCGCTGGGTGGCATCAACACGCTGTGGCCGCTGTTCGGTATCTCCAACCAGATGCTGGCCGGCATTGCCCTGATGCTCGGCACCGTGGTGCTGATCAAGATGAAGCGCCAGCGCTATGTCTGGGTCACCTTGCTGCCGGCCGTGTGGCTGCTGATCTGCACCACCACCGCGGGCCTGATCAAGCTGTTCGATCCGAACCCGGCAGTCGGTTTCCTGGCCTTGGCCAAGAAGTACAGTACTGCGCTGGACGCCGGTCAGGTCCTGGCTCCGGCCAAGGACATCGGGCAGATGCAGCACGTGATCTTCAACGCCTACACCAACGCCGGCCTGACCGTGCTGTTCCTGGTGGTGGTGTTCAGTGTGCTGTTCTTCGCCGTCAAGGTCGGTTTCGCCGCCCTCGGTCGCAAGGAGCGTAGCGACAAGGAAACCCCGTTCCAGGCTCTGCCTGACGCTTGAGAGGACTGCTGCGATGTTCAACGACCTGGGTCGACTGGGTAAGTACCTGGGGCAGGCAGCCCGCCTGATGGTCGGCATGCCCGACTACGACAACTATGTCGAGCACATGCAGAAGACGCACCCGGACCAGCCGGTGATGAGCTACGAGGCGTTCTTCCGTGAACGCCAGGAAGCTCGTTACGGTGGCAAGTCCGGGCCCAAGTGCTGCTAAGTCCAGGCTAGCGCAGTACTGTGTAGGAGCGGCCTTGTGCC
>NZ_DGIR01000029.1 GCF_002386445.1 Pseudomonas sp. UBA4617 | reverse complement strand
GCGCAAGGCCGCTCCTACAGGTTCACGCCCATATCTGGCAGTAGCAGGAGGTTCGGCATGAACGATGTGCTCTGGCGCCCCTCCACGGCGCAGATCGAGGCCAGCCGGATGGATGCCTTCCGCCGCTGGGTCAACCTGCGCTACAACCTGCAACTCGATGACTACCAGGCGCTGCACCGCTGGAGCATCGAGCAGCGCGCGGCTTTCTGGCACACCCTCGCCGACTATTTCCACGTTCACTGGCACACCCCGCCCAGCCAGGTGCTGCGCGAAGGTGCGCAGATGCCCGATGCCCAGTGGTTTGCCAACGCCACCCTGAATTTCGCCGAGCACCTGCTGCGCCGTCGCGACGACCGTCCTGCCGTGGTCGCCATACGCGAAGACGGTCAACGCCAGGTGTTCACTCATGCCCAGCTGGCCGCCCAGGTAGCCGGGCTACAGAACGCCCTCAAGGCTGCCGGCATCGTCCCTGGCGACCGGGTCGCCGCCATCATGCCCAATACCTGGCAGACCCTGGTCGCCATGCTGGCTTGCACCAGCCTTGGCGCTGTCTGGTCCAGCTCGTCACCCGAGTTCGGTGTGCATGGCATCATCGACCGGTTCGGCCAGATCGGGCCCAAGCTGCTGATCGCCTGCGCCGGCTACCAGTACGCCGGGAAAGACATTGACCAGGTGGACAAGGTCAACCAGGTGTGCGCGCAGTTGCCCGGCCTGCAACAGCTGGTCGTGGTACCGCATACCCGCAGCGGCACGCACGCCGCCGAGTTCCAGGCCGCCAGCGTCAGGCTGTGGGATGACTTCTACCAGCCCGGGGGCGAGCCGCGTTTCACCCCGCTGCCGTTCGACCATCCGCTGTATATCCTCTACTCCAGCGGTACCACCGGCGTGCCCAAGTGCATCGTCCACCGCGCCGGTGGCGTGCTGTTGCAGCACCTCAAGGAACACGGCCTGCACAACGACCTGAAGGCCGATGAGGTACTGTTCTACTACACCACGTGCGGCTGGATGATGTGGAACTGGCTGGCCAGCGGCCTGGCGCTGGGCGCTACGCTGGTGCTGTACGACGGCTCACCCTTGCACCCGGGGCCAGAGCGCCTGCTCGACCTGATCGACGCCGAGGGCATCCACGTCTTCGGCACCAGTGCCAAGTACCTGACGGCGCTGGAGCAGGCCGGCCTGGAGCCGGCGGCCAGCCACCGCCTGAGCGGCTTGCGGCTATTGCTGTCGACAGGCTCGCCGTTGTCGCCGCACAGCTACGACTACGTGTACTGCAAGTTCAAGGCCGACCTGTGCCTGGCCTCCATGTCCGGCGGCACCGACATAGTCTCCTGCTTCGTGTTGGGCAACCCGACCCTGCCGGTGCGCCGTGGCGAAATCCAGTGCAAGGGGCTGGGTATGGCAGTGGAGGTGTGGAACGAGCACGGTCAACCGGTGCAGGGCGAAAAAGGCGAGCTGGTGTGCACGCGCCATTTCCCCTGCATGCCATTGGGCTTCTGGCATGACCCGGACGGCCGCCGTTATCACGACGCTTATTTCAGCCAGTTCCCCGGCGTATGGGCCCAGGGCGATTACGCCGAACAGCGCGCCGAGGGCGGGCTGGTGATCCATGGCCGCTCCGATACCGTGCTCAACCCGGGTGGTGTGCGCATTGGCACGGCGGAGATCTACCGCCAGGTGGAAAAGGTCGAGCAGGTACTGGAAAGCGTGGCCATCGGCCAGGACTGGAACGGCGATGTACGGGTGGTGCTGTTCGTGCGCCTGCGCGATGGCCTGCACCTGGACGATGCCCTGCGCCAGCAGATCCGCCAGGTCATCCGCCAGTACACCACGCCGCGCCATGTGCCGGCAGTGATCGCCCAGGTCGATGACATTCCGCGGACCATCAGCGGCAAGGTGGTGGAGCTGGCGGTACGCAATGTGGTGCATGGCCTGCCGGTGAAGAACACCGACGCCCTGGCCAACCCCGAAGCGCTGGAGCAGTTTCGCGAGCGCAAGGAACTGCAGACATGATGTCTATCGCCGCTGCGACAGGCAATGCGCAATGGCTTCAGCGCGGGTGAGTCAGGCATAATGCGCACCTTTTTGCACCACGAAGCACAGGTATCGCCATGAAAGCCCAAGCCCGCCACATCCTGGTCAAGACCGCTGACGAAGCCGAAAAGCTCAAGCAGCGCATCGCCAATGGCGAGGCTTTCGATGTGCTCGCGAAAAAGTTCTCCATCTGCCCCTCGGGCAAGCGCGGCGGAGACCTGGGCGAGATTCGCCCCGGGCAGATGGTCGGCGCCATCGACCAGGTGATCTTCAAGAAGGCCCTGCGCGTGGTTCACGGGCCGATCAAGAGCAAGTTCGGCTACCACCTGGTGCAGACCTTCTATCGCGACTGATTGGGCGCTAGCGCCGCGCAGCCAGCAGGCCGAGGCCGGCGCAGCCCAGCAGGGAGGCGCTGACCCGGTTGAACAGCCGGCGCGGGCCAGGCTGGCTGAACCAGCGCTGCAGGTACGCGCCAAGCCCTGCGTAGATGGCGATGGCGGCCCACTCCAGCAGCAGGAACAACCCACCCAGCCAAAGAAACTGCTCGCCCACCGGGGTGGCGCTGCCGACCGAGACGAATTGCGGCAGGAAGGCGGTGAAGATCAAAATCGCTTTCGGGTTGCCGGCTGCCACCCAGAACTCCTGGCGGGCCAGGCGCCAGGTACCGCGCGGGTGGTCAGCGGCCACCAGCGCCTCGCCCACCGGCGCCCGCCACAGCTGCCAGGCAATGTAGAACAGGTACGCCGCGCCGAGCACCTTGATCGCCAGGAACAGGTATTCGCTGGTATGCAGCACCACCGCCAGGCCCATGGCGGCCAGGGCGATCATGCCGCTGAAGGCGACGATACGCCCGCCACCGGCCACGCAGGCCGTGCGCAGGCCATAGCGGCTGGCATTGTGCAGCGACAGCAGGTTGTTAGGCCCCGGGGCCATGTTCAAGGCAAAGCAGGCCGGGATGAACAGCAGCAGGCTCGAAAGATCCATGATTTTTCCCTCTGGCAATCAGTGCCTATTCCGGCGTCTGCGGGCCTGGCGGTCAAGTTACAGCCGGTGTAAAAAACTGTATGGGTGCGCAGTGCCTGATAAGCTGCAGGCCCTACCGAGGACTCCGTGATGCCGCGTACCCATGCCGCGTTGTGGCGCGACCCGGCCCTGCCGCATGTCGAGAGCCGCCGCGCCTGCCATAGCCGGGCCTGCTACAAGGCCCACAGCCACCCGACGTTTTCCATCGGTGCGGTGGATGCTGGTGTCAGCCATTTTACTGGCGCCGGCAACGGCCAGGAACGCCTGACGCCTGGTACGCTGGTCATGGTCCCGGCCCAGCGTGTGCATGCCTGCAATCCCGAACCCGGGCAGGCCTGGAGCTACCAGATGCTGCATGTAGCTGGCGACTGGCTGGCAGAATTGCGCCTGGAGTCGGCGCTGGGCGGCGCCGGCCCCGGTGAACCGGCACGTATCTGCCGGGACCCGGAGTTGTATCGGCAGTTCTGCGAGCTGAATCGCTTGCTGTTTTCCAGCGCCAGTAGTGCGCAGAAGGATGCCGCGCTGATTGCCTTCCTGGGTGACCTGGATGTTACCGCGCATCCACCGCTGGCGCCGGCACCGGCGCTGGGGGCGAGCGCCTTGAGTGGACTGCTCGCTCGCATCGAGGGCCTCGACCCTGCGCAGTTGAGCCTCGATGCACTGGCCCGCGAGTCGGGGTTTGGGCGTTACGCGTTGATCCGCGCCTTTCGCGCGGCCACCGGGTTTACCCCGCATGCCTACCTGCTCAATGCGCGGGTCAACCGTGGCCGCCAGCTGCTCGGTGAAGGCCAGGCGCTGGCAGAAGTGGCCTACCGGCTGGGTTTTGCCGACCAGAGCCATTTCCAGCGGGTGTTCAAGGCCTATGTGGGGGTGACGCCCGGGCAATACCGAGGGGGCTGAAGGCGCGCGTGGGCGGCACAGGCTGGCGGGCTTTGCAATATTGTTCAATACGCTGTGGACGCTAGAAGGCAGAGTCTGGCTTTTCCACCACCGCAGCCACCCCTCCATGCAGCAGTTCCTGATCATCGCCCTCGCCCACTTTCTCGCCCTGCTCTCCCCCGGGCCGGATTTCTTCCTGGTCGCACGCACCTCCATCAGCAGCGGCTGGCAGGTCGCCAGCGGCGCCTGCCTGGGTATCGCCCTGGCCAATGGCGCATTCATCGCCATGGCCTTCACTGGCCTGTCGGTGCTACAGGAAGGCAGCCCGCTGTTCAGCGCCCTGCAACTGGCCGGTGCCGGTTACCTGTTGTACATCGGCGTGCTGTTCCTGCGCCACGCCGGGCGCTCCGGGCTGGGCGGCGTCACGGCCAGCCAGGCTGTGGCAAGCTGGTGGCGGAGCCTGGGCATGGGCTTCCTGTCGGGCATTCTCAACCCGAAGAACGCGTTGTTCTATGCCAGCCTGGCCAGCATGGTCGCCAGCACCGGCGCCGGCTGGAAAGCGGCCTGCGCCCTGTGGCTGTTCAGCATCGTGCTGCTGTGGGACCTGCTGGTTGCCGTGGCCATCGGCAACCCAGTGGTGCTGCGGCGTTTCGCTCGCATCCTGCCGTGGCTGGAACGGGCCTCGGGGGTCATGCTGGTGGTATTGGCCTTGGCGCTGTTGCTGCACCTGGCGCAGCGCTGAGCAGTTGCAACGTGGCCAGGTCCATGAGGCTGAAATGGCCGCTGGCCCAGCCGCCGGTATCCAGGTGCCAGACATTACCCAGCTGTTTGGCCTGCAACACCGGGGTGTGGCCGACCAGCAAGGCCCGCAGGCCTTTCACCGGCCGGGTATCGCCTTCCTTGAGGCGCCGCCGCGACCACTGGCACACCTCCAGCATCTCGGGGTCGTCGTCCAGCTCCAGCCAGGTACGCAACACCTCCCAGTCGGCAAACGGACTGTCGGCATGCAGCAGGCCAACCAGGCCGCCGGCGGTTTCCACTTCGAGGGCAATGGGCAGTTGCTCGAAGCGTTCGACAAAACGCAATTGCTCGCCCGGCGGCAGGTCGAGAAACCAGCCACCACCCGCCGCACGATACATGTCCAGGTCGAGCCGCCCACCGCGCAGGCGGGTGATCGCCAGCGCTTCGTGGTTACCCTGCACAGCATGCAGCCAGGGCTGGGCCAGCCATTCCAGCGCAGCTTCACTGTTCGGCCCGCGGTCGACCAGGTCGCCGACGCTGAACAGGCGGTCCACCGCCGGGTCGAACCCCACCGCCTCCAGGCACGCCTGCAGGCGCTGGAAGTGGCCGTGGATATCACCCACTGCCAGGTCCCGTCCCCGCGTGTTGGCGGCTACCCGCCGAAACCGTTTCATGGCAATGTCCCTCTGCTGCTGCCGCCTTGCCGGAGTAAAATGGGGGCACGCCCGCGCCACTGCGCAGGTGCATCATGCATACCGTGCTCAGGTGTGCCATGCTCATGGCCCTGTCACTCCACAGCATGGCACACGCAGCCCCTGCCGCGCAGGTCGAAGTGCGCTTCGACCACCCGGAACAGTTCCGCGATGCCAGCCTCGGCAGCCACGGTCACGTACGTGGCGCCGATGCCTATGTAATGAAAACCCTGACCCGGTACTTGCAGAAGCTGGGCCGGCGCTACCTGCAACCGGGCCAGCGGCTGGCCATCGACATCCGCGATATCGACCTTGCCGGGCGCTTCGAGCCCTGGCACGGCCAGGCTTACGGTGTGCGCTTCATGCGTGATATTTCCTGGCCGACCATCGACCTCAGCTACACCCTCAGCCAAGCTGGCAAACCCGACCGGCAGGCCCGGGAGCGGGTCAGCGACAGGATGTACCTCAGCCGCCCAGGCCGGCTCACTGGCAGCGACGACCGCCTGTATGCCGAGAAAACCATGCTGGACGACTGGTTCCGCCAGCGTTTCGCCGCTCGTCCATCGTTCTGAAAATCCTTCACTGGAACAGGCGTTGGTAGCGGGAGTATGCTCGACTCTTCAAACTGCCAGGGATGGTTCTTCATGAAACTGTGCGCCGTGCAATCAAGGTCTTTCAAGGGCGATGTGCAAGCCAACCTGGAGCGCCACCTGGCCTGCATCGAGCAGGCCGCGGCCCTCGGTGCCGAACTGGTGGTGTTCCCGGAACTGTCGCTGACCGGTTATGAGCCAACCCTCGCCCGCCAGGCGGCCCTGCCAGTCAGCGCCGCACGGCTGGACCCGCTGCAGGCAGCCTGCGACCGGCTTGGCATCACCGTTGCCGTGGGCCTGCCGCTGCCGACCCCTGAAGGTATTCGCATCGGCATGCCGATCTTCAGCCCCGGTGTGCCGCGCCAGGCCTATGCCAAACGGCGCCTGCATGATGACGAGCTGCAGTACTTCACGCCAGGCGACCAGGCATTGCAGCTGCACTTGGGCGAACATCGCGTGGCGCCGGCGATCTGCTATGAATCGATGTTCATGGCACACGCGGTGGCAGCGCGCGAGCAGGGCGCCGACCTGTACCTGGTCAGCGTGGCGAAAACCGCAAAGGGCATCGACGAAGGTCATGCGCATTACGCCGAGGTCGCCCGCGAGCTGGGCATGCCGGTGTTGCTGGCCAACTGCGTGGGGCCGGCCGACACCTTCATCGCTGCCGGCGGCTCGGCGGCCTGGGACCGCCAGGGGCGCTTGCTGGCCAGGCTGGATGATCACGGCGAAGGGATGATCGTGTTCGACACCCGTAGCGCTGCAGCTATCGCTGTGTCCCTGTAGGGCCGCTCCCGGCATGATCTATCTGACTCTGGCAGTGCTGAGCTATGCCTGCATCTACTACCTGAGCGGTCTGCTCATCCAGGGCCAACTGGCTGATGTCGCCGAGGGCCTGCGCCACCGCCCCGATGCGCCGACACCCGGCGAGTACCTGCGCAGGGTCAGACCATACGCACGCCGAGCCCGGCGCCAGTACACCCTGCTGGCCGGCTCGATACTGGCCGTGCTGGCCTGCCTGGTCGCCAGCTGGTTCTGACAGGCTAGAAGTCCAGCGCCAGGCTTTGCCGGCCCTCCAGCGCCAACAGGTACTGCTTGGCCGCGAGGCCGCCGGCGAAGCCGGTCAGGCTGCCCGAAGCACCGATCACGCGGTGGCACGGGGCGATGATCGAGATCGGGTTGCGGCCATTGGCAGCACCTACCGCGCGCACCGCGGCAGGGTTGCCGATATGCCGGGCGATGTCGCTGTAGCTGCGGGTTTCGCCAAACGGTATCGCCAGCAGCGCGGCCCAGACCTGGCGCTGGAACGCAGTGCCGGCGAAATCCAGCGCCAGCTCGAAACGCTGGCGCTTGCCGGCGAAATACTCGCTGAGCTGGCGGGCGGTTTCCAGCAGCACCGGGCACCTGTCGTCGCGGTGCAGGGTGCCGAGGCGCACGCGGTTTTCCCGTTCCGTTTCCCACAATACGGCGGCCAGGCACTCGTTACGGGCCACCAGGGTCAAGGTGCCGACGGGTGACTGCATGAAAGTGAATGCGCTGGACATGGCTGGCTCCTGCGAGATTGCGTTGCGCCCACTGTACGCATGCACAACCTCGCCTGCATCCGCTTTCTTGCCCTCGCAATCAGGCAACCGGCCGGGCCTGTGCCGTCACTGTATCCAGCGTCTGGCGAATGCGCTTCTTGTCGAGCTTGCCCACGCTGGTCTTGGGGAGCTCTCCTACACAGCGTACGTGCCGAGGTATCGCCCACTTGTTCAACTGCCCGCGATCGACAAACGGCTGCAGGTACCCAGCCAGTGTGGCCTGGTCGAACTGCATGCCGTCACGGCAGACCACCAGCGCCAGCGGTTGCTCTCCCCAGTGCGGGTCCGGAATACCGACTACCGCTACCGACGCCACGGACGGGTGCTGGCTGATCAGGCTCTCCAGGGCCACCGAGCTGACCCACTCGCCGCCGGTCTTGATCACGTCCTTGATTCGGTCACGAATACGTACCACCCCCGCCGCATCGATGCAGGCCAGGTCTGCGGTGTGCATCCAGCCGCCCAGCCACAAGGCTGCGCCCTGCTCCGGTTCGTGCAGGTAGCCTTGGGTCAGCCATGGCGCGCGCACCACGATTTCACCCAGGCTTTCGCCGTCGTGGGGCACCTCCCTGCCCTCACTGTCGACGATGCACAGGTCCACCAGGGCAATCGGCACGCCGGCTTCGATACGCAGCGACAGTTGCTCGGCCATGGGCAATGCCAACTGCTCGGCGCTGAGGTGGGTGATGCTGAGCAGCGGACAGCTTTCCGACATGCCGTAGCCACAATGCACGCTGATGCCGCGCTCGCTGGCGCGCTGCGCCAGGCCCATGGTCAGGGCGCTGCCACCCAGCAGCATCTTCCAGCCCGCCAGGTCGACGCGCCGCCCCTCGTCGCAGTCCAGCATCATCTGCAGCACCGTGGGCACGCAGTGGGAAAAGGTCACGCCTTCCTCGCGGAACAGACGCACCAGCCGGTTGGGCTCGTAGCGCCCGGGGTAGACCTGCTTGATGCCCAGCGCCGTGGCGACATAGGGTATGCCCCAGGCATGCACGTGGAACATCGGGGTAATGGGCATGTACACGTCGCCCGTGCGCAGCAGCGGCGCTTCGCCACAAGCCGCCAGGGTGCCCTGCTCGACCAAGGTATGCAGCACCAGTTGCCGATGGCTGAAATACACACCCTTGGGGTTGCCGGTCGTGCCGCTGGTGTAGAACAGCGTGGCCAGTGAGTGCTCGTCGAAGTCGGCGAACTCGAACTGCGGCTCGGCAGCCGCCAACAACCCTTCGTACTCGCCCAGCAGCGGTACGCCCTGCGGTTCGGGGTCAGCGTCGCTGAGGCGGATGAAGCCCTCGACCGTCGGCAGGTCATCGCGTAACTGCGCCATCAATGGCAGGAAGTCGTCATGCACCAGTACCAGGCGGTCTTCGGCGTGGTTCATGGTGTAGCGCACCTGCTCGGCAGACAGCCTCACGTTCACCGTATGCAGCACCGCACCCAGCATCGGTACGGCGAAGAAACATTCCAGCGCACGGTGGCTGTCCCAGTCGAGCAAGGCCACGGTGTCGCCAGGCTTGACCCCGGCAGCGGTCAGTACATTGGCCAGGCGCTGGATACGTTCGAGCAACGTTGTGTAGCTGTAGCGCAGCTTGTCGGCGTAGACGATCTCCTGGTTGGGCTGGTAGCGCACGCCCGACAACAGCAGGCGCTTGATCAACAGCGGGTAGGCATAGGCCTGCTCGGCCGCCGGCATGATACGGGTGGGGACTCTGGTAGCCTTGTTCATAGCTGGCCGGCCTCGAGCAGGTACAGGCTGTCGCTGCCGGCCCTGACACTGGCGCTCAGCGAATGGATGCGCGGCAGCAGGCGTGCAAAGTAGAACCGCGCGGTGCCCAGCTTGCCATGGTGGAACGGCTCGGGCGCCGGGTGGCCCTGGCAGACCACGGCCATGCGTGCCCACAGGTAGGCATAGAAGGTGTAGCCAAACACGTGCAGGTACTCCACCGCCGCCGCACCCAGTTCGCGCGGGTTGTCCTGGGCGCGGTCGAGCAACCAGGCGGTCAGCTCGTCGAGATTGCGCACGGCCGCCAGCAGCGGTGCGCTGAACTCAGCACAGGCTGCGGGCAGCGCCTCGGCAAACGCGCCGATTTCGGCGGACACACTGCGATAAGCCTGGCCGCCATCGGCCAGCAGCTTGCGCCCCACCAGGTCGAGGGCCTGGATGCCGTTGGTGCCTTCGTAGATCTGGGTGATGCGGCAGTCGCGGATCAACTGCTCCTGGCCCCACTCACGGATGTAACCATGGCCGCCGAGCACCTGCTGGCCGTGCACGGTGGTCTCCAGCCCCATGTCGGTGAGGAACGCCTTGGCCAGCGGTGTGAGCAATGCCACCCTGGCCTCGGCACGGGCGCGCGCGGCGGCGTCTTCGCTGTACTTGGCCAGGTCCAGTTGCAGCGCCACATACGTGGAAAACGCCCGCCCGCCTTCGTTCAACGCTTTCATGGTCAGCAGCATGCGCCGTACGTCCGGGTGGACGACGATCGGGTCGGCACTTTGCGCCGGCGCTGCGGCGCCGTTCGGCGCGCGACCCTGCAAGCGGTCACGGGCGTAGGCGATGGCGCCCTGGTAGGAGCGTTCGCCCAGGGCCAGCCCCTGGATGCCTACGCCCAGACGCTCGTAGTTCATCATGGTGAACATGGCATTGAGGCCCTTGTTCGGCTCGCCGACCAGGTAGCCGATGGCATCGTCGAAGTTCATCACACAGGTGGCCGAGGCCTTGATGCCCATCTTGTGCTCGATCGAACCGCAACTCACCGCATTGGCTTCGCCCAGCGCACCGTCGGCGTCAACCAGTACCTTGGGTACCAGGAACAGCGAGATGCCCTTCGGCCCGGCGGGCGCACCCGGCAACCGCGCCAGCACCAGGTGGATGATGTTCTCGGTCAGGTCCTGTTCACCGCCGGTGATGAAAATCTTGGTTCCGGTTATGCAGTAGCGGCCATCGGCGCTTGGCTCGGCACGGGTGCGGATCAGCCCCAGGTCGGTACCGGCATGCGGCTCGGTAAGGCACATAGAACCCGTCCAGCGCCCTTGGTACATGGGCGGCAGGTACAGCGCCTTCAACGGTTCGCTGGCATGGTTGAGCAGCGCCAGGCAGGCTCCGGCGGTAAGCATCGGGTACAGGCCGAACGACAGGTTGGCGGCATTGAGCATTTCCTCGAGCTGTGCGCCGATCACTTTCGGCATGCCCATGCCGCCATATTCCGGGGCACCGGCAACGCCCACCCAGCCATCGGCAGCGAATGCCCGGTAGGCATCGGCGAAACCGTCAGGGGTATGTACCTGCCCGGCGTCCCAGCGGCAGCCTTGCTCGTCTCCCCTGCGGTTGAGCGGCGCCACCACCTCGGCAATCAGCCGGCCGGCCTGTTCGAGCACGGCCCGGGCAGTGTCGCCATCGACCTGCTCGGCCAGGGCGGGGGTCAGCGCCCACCAGGCCGGGATGTCGAACACTTCGTTGAACAGAAAATCCATGTCGCGCAGTGGTGGAAGGTAATCAGACATGAGGCGAGCACTCGGTTTCTTGGGTTTGCGGAAGCGGCGTGGTCTGGGCCTCGGCAGGCACCGAAGCGGCCAGGTCACGCAGGAGGAAGTGCGATAGCGCAGGGATCAGCACCAGCGCGCCGAGCATGTTCCACAGGAACATGAAGGTCAGCAGCAGGCCCATGTCGGCCTGGAACTTGATCGGCGACCAGGCCCAGCCGACCACCCCGGCCGCCAGGGTGATGCCGACCAGCCCCACCACCCGGCCAGTGAAGGCCACGGCTTTCTGGTAGGCCTGGGCCAGGCTCAGCCCGGCACGCTGGTAATGCAGCTGCACGCTGAGCAGGTACAGCGCGTAGTCCACGCCGATGCCAACGCCCAGGGCGATCACCGGCAAGGTGGCAACCTTGATGCCAATGCCCATGGCCACCATCAGCGCCTCGCACAACGCCGAGGTGAGCATCAGCGGCAGGATCGCCACCAACGTGGCCCGCCAGCTGCGGAAGGTGAACAGGCAGAACAGCGTGACAGCCAGGTAGACCAGCACCAGCATGCGATGGTTGGCCTCGCGCACCACGACATTGGTGGCCGCTTCGATACCGGCACTGCCGGCAGCCAGCAGGAACTGCTGCCCGGCGCTGCTGTTGGCCTGGGCAAAGCGCTCGGCCACGGCCGCCACCTTGGCCAGGGTGTCGGCGCGGTGGTCCTTGAGGTAGGCAATGACCGGCATCAGCGAGCAGTCGTTGTTGAACAGCTCCGGGGCATTGACCGAGGCCTGCTGGGCAGCGTAGTTGAGCACGTCCTGGTTGCGCTGCAGGCTGTTCAGGCGCGGGTTGCCTTCGTAGGTACCGGCAGTGATCTGGCGTACGGCGTTGGCCAGCGACACGGTAGTCTGCACCTCTGGCAATTGCTGCAGTTCCCAGGCCAGGCGGTCAGCCAGGATCAGCGTCTGGTATTGCAGGCAGCCTTCCGGGGCGGTCTTGACCATGACCGCGAAAGTGTCGCTGGACAGCGCGTAATGCTGGGTGATGTAGGCGTTGTCGCGGTTGTAGCGCGAATCCGCGCGCAACTCGGGTGCGCCACTGTCCAGGTCACCGACCTTCAGCTGCTGGCTGCCCCAGATACCGACTGCCCCCAGCGCCAGGGCTGCCAGCAATGCGGTGCTGGCCCATTTGCGTTCGGTGAGGCGATCGAGCAAGTCCCAAAGCCGACCGAAGCCTCGATGCCGCGCGGCACGGGCATCAATAGCCAGCGCTCGCTCGGCTGCCTTGCGGCCGACCCCGACATACGACAGCGCCACCGGCATCAACAGCAACGAGGTGAAGATCAACACCGCCACACCGATGCTCGCGGTGATGGCCAGGTCCTGGATCACCGGGATATCGATCAGCATCAATACGGCAAAGCCCACCGCATCGGCCAACAACGCAGTGACCCCGGCGGCGAACAGGCGGCGGAAGGTATAACGCGCAGCCACCTGACGGTGGGTGCCACGGCCAATGTCCTGGAGAATGCCGTTCATCTTCTGCGCGGCGTGCGACACTCCGATGGCGAAGATCAGGAACGGCACCAGGATCGAATACGGGTCGATGGCATAGCCCAGCCAGGCAACGAGGCCCAGCTGCCACACCACCGCGGTCAACGAACACAGCACCACCAGCAGCGTACTGCGCACGCAGCGGGTATAGGTGTAGATGATCGCCAGGCTGGTCAGCACTGCGAGGGCGAAGAACGCCATCACCTGAACCAGGCCGTCGATCAGGTCGCCCACCAGCTTGGCGAAGCCGATCACATGGATACGGTATTGGCCGCTGGCCTGGTACTGGCTGCGTAACTGTTCGAGCTTTTCCGAGAAGGCGTGGTAGTCGAGGCCTTTGCCCGTGGCCGAGTCCTGATCGAGCAACGGCACGATCAGCATGCTCGACTTGAAATCACGCGCCACCAGGCTCCCGACGATATTGGCGCGCTCGATGTTCTGCCGCAGTTGCTCGATATCGTCTGGCGCGCCGTGATAGCTGTCGGGCATCACCGGGCCGCCCTGGAAGCCCTCCTCGGTCACCTCGGTCCAGCGCACCGCCGGGCTCCACAGCGACTTCAACCAGGCCCGGTCCACGCCCTGGCTGAGGAACAGCTCGTCGTTGATGTGCCGCAGGGATTGCAGGTAACCCGGGTCGAAGATGTCGCCCTGGGTGTTCTCCACTACCACCCGCACGGCATTGCCCAGGCCACGCAGCGATGAGCGATGTTCCAGGTAGTTGTGAATGTAGGGGTGGCTTTGCGGCAGCATCTTGTCAAAGCTGGGGCGCAGCTCAAGACGGGTCAGCGCCATGTAGCCCAGCACCAGGGTGGCCAGCAGCATGCCCAGCACGAACGGCAGGCGGTGGTTGAACACCAGGCGCTCCAGGCCGTTGCCCGAGTGCGCGTCAAAATCGTCGAGGTTGCGGATTACCGGTAGGGTGTCTTGGCGGGTAGCGGCCATCGGGGTCTTCTCTTGTCATGGGTGCAGCGTGGGATTACCGACCGGGTTGCGCACGCCCCGCTCACCCACCAGCACCAGGCCGTTGCCGGTGTCGATAGCGAGCGCGGTCACCGGGCCCCGGGTGCTTTGCGGCACGGGGCTGAAACTGGCACCGTCATCCCGGCTGAACAGCAGGTCGCCTGCCTGGCTGGCCAGCCACAGCGTCCCTTCACGGTCGACCCCGGCAGCGCTGATGCTGGTAGTGATACCGGTGCTTACCGGCTGCCAGTGCTGGCCGCCGTCAGTGCTGCGGTAGACGTGCCCACGCAGGCCGTACACCAGCAGCAGGCCGGGCTTGCCCAGCGCGCCAAACAACGTGCCGGCATAAGGCGTTGCGACACGGATGAAGCGCTCGCCATCACGCTTGAGCAGCAGGCCCTGCTCGCCGGTGATGTACAGCTCTCCACCGATGGCGGCCAGGCTGGTCAAGTGCAGGTCTTGCGGGTTGTCGCCATGGCCGAGCCAGGGTTGCCAGTGCTCGCCGCCATCCGTGGTGTGCAACAACAGGTTGAACAGGCCCACCGCATAGCCGTTGCGCGCATCGCTGAACCACACATCGAGCAGGGCGTTGTCACTGCCCGAGCCCGGCAGCCGTTCGGCCAGCAGCCGACCATCCAGTTGCTTGTGCCAATGCACACCACCATCGCGGCTGTGCAGCACCACACCGTCATGGCCGACCGCCCAGCCCAGTTCGGCGCTGGCGAAGCTCACGGCGTTCAGGTCGGCGCTGACCGGCACCTGGGCTTGCTGCCAGTGCGCGCCGTGGTCGTCGGAATACACGATGTGCCCGCGCGGCCCCACCGCCACCAGGCGTTGCCCGGCCAGGGTGACATCGCGCAAGGCGCTGCTGGCAGCCAGCGCAGTGGGCATCGCAGGCAGGTCCAGCACATCGGTGAAGGGCGCCGCCTGTACCGCGCCCTGCAGCGTGGCCAGGGCCAGCATCACCACGCTGCATCGTTTGAAGACAGACATTGCCACCTCTGCTCGGTAGGTTCAGCGAATACCGTTGCCGGCCAGCGACTCGGGCGACCACTGGGTTTTCGACAGTGGGTCGATGTAGCGGATGCCGCCGTAGGCACCAACCACGCCGTTGAGGTTGTAGGTGCCGCCGATCAGGTCGTAGATCATGAACGGCGTGGCGTCCGGGGTCTGCTTGTCGTAGCTCTGGGTGAGGAACGCGAACGAGCCGCGGTACAGCTGGCCACGGGCGTCGTACTGGTCCGACGCCAGGGCGATCCAGCTGTCTTCGTCAAGATAGAAGCGGCGCTTGTGGTAGATGTGGCGCGCGCCGTCCTTGAGCTTGCCTTCCACCACCCATACCCGGTGCTTCTCCCAGCGCACGAACTGCGGCGCCAGGTGGTTGGGCGTGATCAGCTGCTTGACGTCGGTGTTGTAGGTCAGCTGGTAGGTGTTGTACGGCACGTACATTTCCCGCTTGCCGACCAGGGTCCAGTCGTAGCGGTCCAGCGCACCGTTGAAGACGAACACATCATCATAGGTCCCCGAGCCCGAGGTGCCCGGGTTGGGCGTGTCATAGGCCAGGTTCGGCGCCAGCTTTACCCGGCGCTGGCCAGGCAGGTACTGCCAGGCACTGCGGGGCTGCACCAGCGGGTTGGCCGCATCGCGCAGCATCATCGCTTCGCCGGCGCGGCGGGCAGGCCCGGTGTACACCAGCTTCATCTGGTAATAGGTGTCCTTGGCGCCGATCGGCCTGGCCATGTCCTCGTAGATCGGGTAGCTGATGTTGGCCTGGCCGGTGGTCGAAAGTGATGGCTTGCCGGCTGCATCGACGTTCCACGAGTCGTACTTGGCGGTCATGCTCACGCCCTGGTAGCGCAGCAGGAAGTTCCACATGGCCTCGGCGCCGTTCTGCGGAATCGGGAACGGGATGCCCGGCAGTACGTTGTCCACTGCGGTGCCACCCTCCTTGCTGTTGGCACCGGTGGCGTTCTTGCGGGTGTTGTCGAGCACCGCCTGGGGCAACGCCACGCTGCGGTGGGTCGGGTAGACATCGACGCGGTAGCTGGGGTAGCGCTTGAGCAGCTCGAAGGTGGTGGCGGTCAGCTGGTCTTTGTACTGCTCGGCGTTCTTGCCATCGATGACCAGCACCGGCTTGTCGCTGGCGAACGGGTCGGGGCGCATGCTGGCACCGGTCTGGTAACCCGGCGGTGGTGCCAGCAGGCCGCCCTGGTAGGCCGGGATGGAGCCATCGGCATTGCCACCCTTTTCCGCGCCAATGGCGGTCAGGCTGGTGCCCAGGCGCGCGGCCTGGTCATTGGAAACAGCGGCCTGGGCAGCATTCAGCGCAGCCAGGGACAGGCACGAGGCCAGCAGGGTACGTACGCATTTCATGATGTTTGTCTTCCTGTGCAGGCTCTGGGAAAGAGGACTCAGAAGGTCGTCTTGACAGTGAGATACAGGGCGCCACGGTCCTCGGTGGTGGCCCCGCCACCGGAGAACGAGGCATAACCGCCGCCGTAGCAGGTGTAATCCTGTTCGCCGTCCAGGGCGTTGGGGGTGCTGCCATCGTTCTGGCCATCCTTGCAGGCCTTGGTCTCACCGAAGCTGTCGACGTACTTGAGGTCGACGAAGTACTGGTTGTAGAGCGCGGCGCTCACGCCCACCGCGTAGTTGCCGGTGTTCTCGGCGCCGCCGCCCTGCACCGGCGACACGCCGTCGACGCCGACGTTGACCGATAGCGGGATGCTCAGGTCCATGCCCGGTAGCACCTGGTACCAGGTGGGGGTGAAGTTGACGGCGATGCCCCAGTTGTCGCGGGTGGCCTTGTCGATGCCGCGGTAGCTGCTCTTGCCCTTGTACAACGCCGCGTTGTGGCTATCGAGCTTGAGCAGGTTGCTGTAGAACAGTTCGCCAAGCAGGGTTGCCGAGTCGAACAGCGGCGTGTCGGCAATGGTCATCAGGCCGCTCAAGGTCCAGTGCAGGGTGTCGCCGGTGGCGCTCAGGCTGTCGCCATCCTTGGGCACGTCGTAGATCACGCCACTGCTGGGCAGGCGTGCCGGCAGCAGGCCGAAGCCGCCGCCCAGGCCAGCTTGGCCGGGGGCGCTGACGATTGCCGGGATGCTCGCCAGCGGCATGTTGTGGCGGATGTTCAAGTCGCTGCCGACACTGACGCCGCCGACATCCTTGGACAGGCTCACGCCGTAGATATCGATGTCGTCGGCATAGGCGAACTGGTAAGTAGTGCTTTGCAGCGAGTTGTAGAGGTTGCCGACCGCGCCCTGGCGGCTGCCCGGCGGGTTGCCGAACGGGCCGTTGGCGACAGTCATGCCGCGTGCATCGAGCCAGGCTTGCGGGAGGATCTCGGAGGTCTTGCGGTAGTAGAACCCGAGAGTGCCGCCCAGCCACTCTGGCGACCATTTGGCCATGACGCCCCAGTCGCCGCTTTTGCCCGGTTTCAGATCATGGCCACGGCGGATGCTGGTCAGCGCACCGCGCAGCGGAATCAGCCCCGGTGTGCCGGTGTGACCGAGCAGGAAGCTTTGGGCGCCCTCGCCTACCACGTCCGAGCCGCCATAGTAGGTACCAGCTTCAGGCAGGCGGGCAGCATCCCAGTCGAAGAAGTATTGGGCACCCAAGGTCAGTTCGGCGTTGACCAGGAACGAGGTCGACAGCTGGTTGCGCGGCACGAACAGTTCCTTGGCTTCAGTGCCCGGCGAGGCAGCCAGTTTGGCCAGGTCCAGGCCGGACTGGCCGTAGCTCAGCGAGTGCACCGGGTTGAGCAGGGTTTCCCCCCAGAACAGGTTGTGCTGGCCGAGCTTGGCGCTGACCTGCGAGGCCTCGCCGACTTCACGGCTGAAGAACACGAAGGCATCCAGCACTTCACCGGACGGGCCACTGTAGTAACGCTGGGCGTAATTGCTCAGGTGCGGGCTGCCCAGCGGCACGCCGGTACCGGGCAAACCATTGAGGCTGGGGTTGATACCGGACTGGTCACCGTTACCGTTGACGAACGGGTTGCTGTTCGAACCGGTGTTGTCGTAGGCCTTGTCATACCAGCTGGCGGTACTGACACGGAAACCGGTATTGCCTTGGTAGACCACGTCCAGCTCGGTCAACAGGTCGATGCGGTTGGCAATGTTGGTGCCGGCCTTGCGGAAGTTGTAGTCACCGTCGTTGCTGTTGGGCGTGCCCAGCAGGCGCTGGTCAGCGCTTTCGGTGCGCACGCCATAGTTGTACTTGACGGTGTTGTCGAAACGCACGGCCCAGTTTTCGTCGCCAGTGTCGACTTCGAACGCTTGGGCGGCAGGCAGCGAGAGCAGACTGATGGCGCAGGCGAGCAGGCAGCGCTGTGGTTTCACAGCACGGTGAATGCGGTGTTCTGGCATTACGATGGCTCCACATATTGTTATTGTTTTTTACGCCGCCCGTCTCATGCGGGCGTGGCTGGGGCGTCCATGCGCTATTGCAGGTTCGGGTTATCCAGACGACGGACCAGGGCTTCGGCCAGTGGCCAGTGACCGAAGCCGGAAGCCGGGTTGAGGTGGCCAACGGCACCCAGGCTGACCAGTTCGCTGCCCCAACGACGGGCCAGGTCGCCAGCCGCGGTGTAGCTGGCCAGGGGGTCGTTGCTGCTGGCAGCTACGATGCTCGGGAATGGCAGCGCTGCCTCCGGCACAGGCGCCCAGCCGTGCTCGGCCAGGCTGGCCGGGCTTGGGTAGTGGGCCGGCCAGGGTGCGCCGAGGTCCGGTGGCGCCGCCAGCAGTGCCCCTTTGACTGCGCGCTGATAGCGCGCGGCCCAGTGGGCGACCATCAATACCCCGGCGCTGTGGGCCACCAACAGCACCTCGCCCTCGATCTGCTCCAGTTCACGCTGGATCGCCTCAACCCTGGCCGTGCAGCTCAGCCGGTCAACCTGCAGCGGCGGTACGCTGCGGACCTTGGCCAGGCGGCTGGCGAGCAGGGTCTGCCAATGCCCGGCGACATGCTCGCGCAGGCCAGGGACAATCAACACGGTGGCAGTGGTTTGCAGTTTGTCCACGTTGAACCTCGTATCGGGATGCAGCTCTTGAGGTTCACAGTAAACAGCGCGCCCCTGAGGTGCTTCACATTGCGCGTCAGAAGCTTTTCATTTGATGACAAAGGGCTTGCCAGGCTTTGCTTTTCAATTCATGACACGCAGGCTATAAGGCACACAACGCATGTCGGCATACCCAACATGGAAAACAACAATAATGCCTGCCCTCGTCCGTGCCGCCAGTTTGACCAACTACCTCGAAGTGTCCCGCCACCTGGGCCTGAACCCGCATGCATTGCTGGCGCAGGTCGGCCTCAGTGCCGCGTTGCTCGATGACCCCAACCGGCGGATCCCGGTTGCCAGCGTCATTGCCTTGCTGGAAGCCTCGGCCAGCGCCAGCCACTGCGAAAGCTTCGGCCTGCGCATGGCCGAATTGCGGCAACTTTCGGATTTCGGCGAAATCAGCCTGCTGCTCAGCCACCAGCGCACCCTGCGCGATGCCTTGCAGGTGATCGTGCAATACCGACACCTGCTCAATGACGCCCTGGCCATTCATATCGAGGAAGCCGGCAAGACGGTGGTCATTCGTGAGGAAGTGATCAACGGGCGCGCACCCTGCAGCCGCCAGGCCACCGAACTGGCCATCGGCGTGATGATGCGCCTGTGCGCGGCCCTGCTGGGTGCCCATTGGCACCCGATCAGCGCCAATTTCACCCACGCGGCCCCGTCCGACCTGGCAACTCATCGGCGTATTTTCGGCTGTACGCTGGTGTTCGGCAGTGAGTTCAACGGTATCGTCTGCCCCGCCGCCGATCTCGACAGCGCCAGCCCCCAGGCCAACGAAGCCATGGCCCGCCTGGCACAGCGTTACCTGGACAGCCTGCCGGCAGGCGGCACCCCGTCGCTGGAGCTGGAACTACGCAAGACCATCTACCTGCTGCTACCCATGGGCCGCGCGACCATCGAGCAGGTGGCACAGACGCAGGGCATGAACGTGCGCACCTTGCAGCGGCGCCTCGAAGAAAACGGCTTGACCTTCAAGGACCTGATCAACGGCGTGCGCCGCGACCTGGTGATGCGCTACCTGGAAAACCCCGGTTATTCGCTGGGGCGCATTGCCGACATGCTCGGTTATTCCATGCCCAGTTCATTCACCCGCTGGTTCATCGCCCAGTTCGGCATGCCGCCGGCCAGCTGGCGGGCCCGGCACGATGAAGTGTAGGAGCGGATTTATCCGCGAAGCAGGCGACCCCGTGGACGGCACCGGCTTTGCCGGTGATCGCGGCTGAAGCCGCTGCTACCAGTGAATGCGTCAGGCGGAAGGTTGCAGCCCCCAGTGCATCAACGCCAGCACCAGCAGCACCAGAAACACGCTTTCCCCAACCATCAGCGCAATGGGTTTGAAGCCGACCGAGGCCAGCGCCTTGAGCTGGGTCTTCATACCCAGGGCACTGATCGCCACCACCAGGCAGCCGCGCGACAGGTCATTGATGCCGCCCTGCACCGCCACCGGCACCCACCCGGTGCTGTTGAGGCAGGCCAGAAGCAGGAAGCCGACCGCAAACCAGGGCAACAAGGGTGGCCGTTGGCCACCAGTTTCAAGGCCGTGGCGACGGGTGATCATCGCCGCGCAGACAATGACCGGCAGTAGCATGGCCACCCGCATCAGCTTGACCACGGTGGCGATGTCACCGGTCTCGGTGGACATGCTGTAACCCGCCCCCACCACCTGAGCCACATCGTGGATGGTTGCGCCAAGGAAGACCCCGGCCTCAGCAGGCGACAAGTGCAGCCACTGGACAATCATCGGATACAGGATCATCGCCAGGGTCGACAGCGCCGACACGCCGATCACGGTGAACAGCGTCGCATGCTCCTTGCGCGGGTGCTGGGGCAAGGCGGCAGCCAGCGCCAGCGCCGCCGAAGCGCCACAAATGGCCGTCGCCCCTCCGGTGAGCATGCCGAACAGCCGTGAAAAACCCAGCGCCTTGGCCACTACCACCGAGGCGAGGATGGTCACCACCACCAGGGTGACCACCAGAACCACGGGTTTCCAGCCAAGGCTGGCGATCTGGTCGAGGGTGATGCGCATGCCAAGCAGCGCTACACCCAGGCGGAGTACCGTGCGCGCGGTGAATTCGATGCCGGCCTTGCAGGGGCCATCGAACGCGAGAAAATTCAGTGCCATCCCCAGCAGCAGGGCAAACAGCATGACTGGCGCCCCATAGTGCTCACTGAGAAAGCTGGCGGCAGCGCCCACGATCAGGCTGACCACCACCCCTGGGGCGAGGGCGCGGACGCGTTGATGGGCAGCGCTCAATGCCAGTGTGTTCATTGCTCCGCCTCCTCATTATCAAACACGATGTAGACCTGCCCACCCTGTTGTTCGACCGGGTAACTGGCAACCTTCAATGCCGTGGAATTCACCAGATAGCCGCTGGCCAGGTCGAAACGCAGGCCATGCGCGCAGCACTGGATGACCCGACCTTCCAGGCGCCCGCTGCACAACGACGCGCCCTGGTGCGGGCAGCTGTCGTCGATGGCGTAGAGCGAATCGGCGACATTGAACAGCGCGACGCTGCGCCCTTCGCAGGTCAACAGCGCACGGCCGTTGCGCTCCGGGACCTGGCTGGGGGCCAATGCAATGCGCCGCCTCATGCCCGTTCAACCTCTTGCAGGGCTGCGATCATGGCGGTGAACAGCACCTCGGCGGGTTGCGCGCCAGCAATGAGTGGCCCCTGGTTGAAGCGAAATCGCGGCACGGCGCTGCCTGCGCGCCCTGCCCCATCGAGGAACGGGCTGCCGTCGTCGCGCAGGCAATCGGCAAGCTGAACAGCTTGCAGCCCGAAACGCCGGGCGATGCCGAGCAACACGCGGCTATCCCCCAGGTCACGGCCCTGGTGGAAATAGGCAATGAATAGTTGTGCCAGCAAGGCTTCCTGTTGCGAGGAGCCCAGCAACCCGGCGGCCCGCTGCAGCAGCCGATGGGCATTGCCGGTATTGGGCATGCGGCGGATGCGCGAAAAATCGATGTCTTCACCGACCACGCTCGCGGCGGCGCGCACCTGCGCCTGGCGCTCGCGGAGCGCCTCCTCGCTGCCCAGGCGCTGCAGGTAGAACGCATGGAACGGCAGGCCGCTGGCCGGTAAGCCTGGCAGCAACTGTACCCCGCGCCAGTGCAGTTGGACTTGCAGCTGTGGCCGTTCGCGACGCAACAGCAACAGGGCGGCCTGCAGGTGCCGCTGGCCGATCAGGCACCATGGGCAGACCAGATCGAAGAACACCTCGACGGACAACAACTGTTTCACGGTTTCAACTCCCGGGGTGCGCCGGCAGCTTCGTGAGCCGGCGTGTGCAGACGCTCCATGTCACCTTGGTAATGCCGTTTGGCAAGGAAGAACACCAGCGCTGCGCCGATGCTCATCAGCGGTACCAGTTGGAAGGCCGCCTGCAGGCCGATCAGGTCGGAGATACGCCCGGTGACCAGCGGCCCGGTGGCCAGGCCCAAGAGGTTGTTGGCCAGGGTCAGGGTGGCGAATGCCGTGCCGTGCACCGCAGCGTGGGTGAGGTTGGCGACCATCGCACTGGACGGGCCGTTGGTGCCGGCGGCAATCATCATGCCCAGGCAGACAAGCACCAGCTGGGCGGTACCGGCTGGCAACGCGAAGGCAATGGACAACAGCGCGCAACTACCCAGGCAATAGGCGATGGCCAGGCTGATCTTGCGCTCCGGGCGGTGCCGCCCGAGGCGATCGCAGAGCATGGCGCAGAGGATCATGCCAATGCCGCTGCACAGCACGATCACTGCTGCAATCGCCCCGGCGCGGTCGGTGTCCATGGCGTAATAGCGGTTCAGGTAGCTGGGTATCCAGACGATCACTGTGCCACCGACGAACAGCTGCAGGCCGCTGCCGACATAGGCCGCGATGACCGAACGGCTGCTGTACAGGCTGCGTAGCGGTCGGCTGGCGTTGCCCTGCATCGGTTGGACGCACTTGGGAGCAATGCGCGCTTCCTTGACGATCAGCGGGTACAACGCTGCCAGCATCAGGCCGAACAACGCCATGCCGGCGAATGCCCAGCGCCAGCCCAGGTGCTGGGCCAACACGCCGCCCAAGGCTATGCCCAGTACCGAGCCGAACATGCCGCCGGCCATGAAGGCGCCGGCCAGGGTCGAGCGCATGTCGCGAGGGAACACGGCGACCACCACGGCGATGCCGACACTGCCATAGGCCGCCTCGCCGACCCCGACCAGAAAGCGCGCGATGAACATTTGCGGGTAGTTTTCGGCCAGGGCACAGCCGAGGGTGGCCAGGCTCCACAGCACTGCCATCAGTACCAGGCTGCGTACCCGGCCGAAGCGGTCGGCCAGCAGCGACAACGGGAAGGTCAGCAGGCCGACCATCAGCGCGACGATGCCGCTGAGCAGGCCGAGCTGGCTGTCGCTCAGCGCCCATTCGCCCTTGAGCAGCGGGAATACTGCATTGAGCACCTGGCGCGACATGTAGTCGGAGATCAGCAGGCCGAAGGTCAGGGCGAAGACCACCCAGGCATAGCGCCGGGGGACGCTGTGGGCAGTGTCGGTGCCGGGTTTTTCGGCACTGGCGAGGTAGGTGGCCATGTTGCCTCCTTGGGTATGGGGCGTGAGGTTGTTCTTGTTGTTATGGGTTACAGCCAACATTCATGTTGCTTTTGCGGGCCTCTTCGCGGGCTCGCCCGCTCCCACAGGGACAGCGGCGACCTTTGGGCCAGTACCGCACCTGTGTGAGCGGGCATGCCCGCGAAGAGGCCGGGCCCTGCCGTACCTGCATCAGCCGCGCTGCGGCACGCCCTTCACACCCGGCTGGCGATTCGGCGCCATGCCGTTGGCCTTGAGGGTCTGCTCGATGCTGTCGTACTGCTGCCCGATGCGGTAGATGGCGCGGGCTTGCTTGCCAGTGGCAATCTCCCGTCCGAGTTCATGGGCCACGCGCACGGTCTGCTGGATCTGCTGCACCGAAGTGAAGCGCTTGCCCTGCTGGTCGATGATGGTGTCTTCGTTGCCACAGCGCGGGTGCAGGCCCATGGCCAGGGCCATGGTGTTGAACGGCAGCACGTTCTTCAGCAGCGACTCGGCGGTCAGCGTGCAACCGTCCGGCGCGCGGTGGATGAAGTTGAAGAAGTTGAACGGGTTGGGGCCGTCGAAGCCGCCACCAATGCCGATCCAGGTCAGGTTCAGCGGGCCCATGTAGTCACCGCGGCGGACGATGCGCTCGAGGGTTTCCAGGGCATGCATGCCGGTCAGCTGGAAATGCGGCTGGATGTTGCTGGCCTGCAGGCGGCGCAGGTGTTCGCGCACCCAGGCCGGGCCGGCCGGCACGGTCATCTCGCTGTAGGCGGCATGGATCGCCGGGCTGGCCAGCGAGGTGCCTTGCAGGTATTCGGGGTACAGCAGCTCCATGATGTTCATCTGCGTGGTGTTGATGGCGACGGTCACCTGGTCGGGGCGCGGCGTCAGCTCGGCAAGCATGTGCCGGGTGTCGTCCGACAGCCACTTGGCCGCCTCGCCCTCGCTTTCCGGGGCGAAGGAAATCGACCCGCCCACCTGGATGATCATGTCCGGCACCGCTTCGCGCACCCCGGCAATCAGCTCGTTGAACTTCGACAGGCGCTTGGAGCCTTTGCCGTCCAGTTCACGCACGTGCAGGTGCAACACGGTGGCGCCTGCTTCGTAGCAGTCGACGGCCTTCTGCACCTGCTCGTCCATGGTCAGCGGGATATCTTCCGGGAAGTCTTCGGGCATCCACTCCGGGCCATAGGGGGCCACGGTGATCACCACCTTTTCCATGTTTTCCGGGTGCAACGAATCGTCGAAGAATTGCATGCTGTAGTCCTCGCTATTGTTATTGTGCGGTTGCCGCCGAGCGTGGCGGCCGGCCTAGAACGTCGGGCTGCCCTTGATCCCGGCGCGCTCCATCTTGCGATGGCACGGCGGGTAGTCCATGACGGCGTAGTGCTGGGTGCTGCGGTTGTCCCAGATCGCCACGCTGTCGGGTTTCCAGCGCCAGCGCACCTGGTACTCGGGCAGGTAGGCCTGGCTGATCAGGTAGCGCAGCAGGTCACCAGCGCCGGGGTTGGCGTCCTGGCCGAAGCGCACCCGCTGCGGGGTGTGGTAATTGCTGAAATGGGTGGTGAAGGCATTGACGAACAGCACCTGTTCGCCCGTTTCCGGGTGCGTGCGCACCACCGGGTGCTCGGCATCAGGGAACTGCGCCTTCAGCGCCAGGCGCTTTTCCAGCGGCATGGCGGCACCAAAGCTGGCTTCGATGCTGTGACGGGCGCGCAGGCCTTCGATCCTGGCCTTCACATCGCTCGGCAGGTTTTCATACGCTAGTACCATGTTCGCCCACATCGTGTCACCGCCCACCGGCGGGCATTCGATGCAGCGCAGCACGCAGCCCATGGGCGGTGCTTCGCGCCAGGTGGCATCGGTATGCCAGGCGTTTTCATAACGGTCATTGGGCTGGTCCGGGCACTTGTAGATCTGCACCAGGCCCGGATGCTCAGGGTCGCTCCCAGCCACCGGGTGGTCTTCCAGGTCGCCGAAACGGCGGGCAAAGGCGACGTGTTCGGCGCGGCTGAAGTGCTGGTCACGCAGGAACAGGACACGGTGGCGGAGCAACTGCGCGCGCAGCTCGGCGAACAGGTCGTCGTCGTGAATCGCGTCGGCCAGGTTGACCCCGCCTACCTCGGCACCGATCGCGCAGGTCAGTTGTTCGATGTGCATGCTGTTGCCCTCTTCAGATGACGAAGATCGACGAGCCGGTGGTCTTGCGCGCTTCCAGGTCACGGTGGGCCTGGACAGCATCCTGCAACGCGTAGTGCTGGTTGATTTCGATACGGATGCGCCCGCTGCTGACGTGGTCGAACAGCTCGCCGGCCAGGTCGGCCTTTTCCGCCGGGTCGGCGATGAAGTCGGCCAGTGCCGGGCGCGTGAGTTGCAACGAACCCTTGACCGCCAGCAGCTGCGGGTCGAACGGCGGGATCGTGCCCGAGGCGGTGCCGACGCAGACCATCAGGCCACGGCGCTTGAGTGAATCGAGCGAGCCCATGAAGGTGCTCTTGCCCACGCTGTCGAACACCACGTTGACCCCTACCCCGTCGGTCAGCTCACGCACGCGCGTGGCCACGTCCTCGACGCTGTAGTTGATGACATGGCTGCAACCATGCGCGCGGGCCAATTCGGCCTTGGCCTCGCTGGACACGGTGCCGATCACGTTCAGCCCGAGCAACCGCGCCCACTGCGCGACGATCAGGCCGACCCCACCCGCGGCAGCATGCAACAGCAGGCTGTCGCCAGGCTTGAAGTCATGCAGCCGCCGCAGCAGGTAGGCGCTGGTCAGCCCACGCATGGTCATGGCCGCGGCCGTTTCGAAGGCGATGGTGTCCGGCAGCTTGATCAATGCGGCAGCCGGAATCAGGCGTTCGGTGCAATAGGCGCCCAGGGTATTGAGAAAGCCGGTGTAGGTGACCCGGTCACCGACCGCCACCTGGGTCACGCCCTGGCCCAGGGCCTCTACCACGCCGGCAGCTTCCACGCCGATGCCGTTGGGCAGCGGGATCGGATAGGTGCCGTTGCGGAAATAGGTGTCGGCGTAGTTCAGGCCAACCGCCACCTGGCGCAAGCGCACCTGCCCCGGGCCGGGTTCGCCGACCTCGGCGTCCTCGTAGCGCAACACCTCGGGGCCACCGGTCTGATGGAAACGTACGACTTTGGACATGCTTGTCTCTCCAATCATCGATCTGGACGCCAGGCGTCAGTTCTGGGTGATTGGACTGTAAGCCCTTGGCGTGCGGGGCGCTTCGCATCGGACGACAGCGGGTTTTCATTTCATGACAGCGTGGCTGCCGAGCTGCGCTGCGCACCCGCTGATTTATTCATGAGCCACCTTGATGGTTGCCCATGGCCAGACTAATACTTAGGTCTCTGCCTGGGGAGGCACGAAACATGCAACCAAGATTCGTTATCGTTCCGGCTGTACCGATCGAAAAGGAGTCGTTCCACCTGCGTGGTCGCTATTACGCCGCTACCGTTTGCGGGGGCTTCGACATCTACGACAATCAGGCCAAGGAACGGCTCAAGCCCAGTTATCCAAGCCGGACGGATGCGCAGGTGCACTGCGAGCAGATGAACAAGCGCTTTGATGCAGGGTGATCGCCGCCATCCGGCGCAGGTGACTGCCTCTATCCGGTGGCTTTCCAGCGGAGCACTGCCATGAGCAAACCCTTTCCGGTCATGATCCTGGCGCTGACAGCGCTTTCTGCCTGCGCCTCGAACTCGGCGCAGTACCGCGACCAGCCACTGGTGGCGAAAGTCGACAACGGCATGAGCAAAGACCAGGTCGTACAGATCGGCGGCAAACCTGATGCCGAGACCAAGCGCACGGCGGTACCTGGCACGTGTTTCGACTACCTGCTCGGCAAGGCCGGCAACCGCCAGCCCTACAGCGTCAGCTTCGATGGCAGCGGCAAGGTGGACCACACGGCGTTCATGACCTGCGCCGAGTGGAGCAACACCCAGCGCAAGGCCCGCCTACCCAGCATGGGCGGCTCAAGCGGCTCGGGCTACTGAACTCATTCGAGGCATTCTTTCGCGGCCTGGCGCAACTTGTCGCCTGACAGGAAACTGCCCTTGTAGAAGGTCGCGCGGCTGCCCTGGCGATAATCGACCACGTCGAGCACATCGTCGGACGCTACCGCGCTGGGTGCCGTCAGCCGGTAGCCGTGAGCAATGGATTTCTGCGTGGCCTGTGGCGCCAGCGCTTGCCACTTTGGCAGTACGCAGGCGGCATACTGCTGGGGCGATTTGTTGGTCAGTTTGCTGGCAGTCGGTTTACCGGGGCTGGCGCAGCTAGCGAGGCTGGCCCCCAGCACAGCGGCGAGAAAGATACGAAAGGTAGACATGTGCAATTGCCTGTGAGGAATCCGCGGCATTCTAGCGGGGGGCGCGAGCCGATACCAACCAACCAAAGTAGCGCAGCGATTCCCGGCAGGCAGCAACCGCTCCCCCTGGCCGGGATTGCACCTGTGGGAGCGGTTTGCCCGGTTCAATCCAGCGCGCCGTTCAGCACCTCATAGATGATTCCCGTGGCGACTGCCACCAGGATCAGGTCCACCCCCGCCTGCATCCACTCATAGCCGTCGTAATGAGGCAGCTGCCCCAGCAGCCGACCATCGAGCTTCTTGGCGATACCCGGCGGCAGCGGTTTGCCCCGGGCCAGGTTCTTCTGGATACCCGGCGGCAAAGCCGGCCCTGGATTCCAGTAACTGCGGTGCCCGGCGAGGATATCGAGCACGTAGCCACGGTCAATCGAAGGGTTGCCATGGCTACCACCACCGCCGCCACCGTGCCCCTGGCCCTGGCCTTGCGGGCCCTGGCCGTGCTGCCCCTGGCTGTGCTGGTTCTTGCCATGCCCCTGCCCTTTACCGTTATTTGGGTCGGCAAGGGAAAGCGATGGCCCCACGGCCAAGGCGATCGAGGTAACCACAGCAACTACTGACCATCGACGCTTCACCATATCTGTTTCCTTACACAAGTAAGTCGTTCCTGTACTGTAGATCAATACCCGAGTCAGGGTGAATGGCCCCGGAGGCCGCGCTATGCTGTCGCGCTCAGTACAGACGGGCTTTGATCAGCGGGCGCAACAGGTAATTGAGCACGCTGCGCTTGCCGCTGAGGATATCCACTTCCGCAACCATGCCGGGAATGATAGGCAGCACCTCCTCGCCGCGCTTGAGCTGACTACCGTCGGTGCGGATCAGTACCTGGTAATACGACTCCTTGCCGTGCGGCGTGTCTTCCTCGATGGTATCGGCGCTGATCTGCTCCAGGGTGCCCTTGAGGTCGCCATAGATGCTGAAGTCGTAGGCAGTGATCTTCACCTTCGCCGGCATGCCCGGCACCAGGAATGCCACGTCGCGCGGCTTGATCTTCGCCTCTACCAGCAGGCGGTCCTCCACCGGGATCACTTCCATGATTGCCTCGCCGGGCTGGATCACCCCGCCGCGGGTGTTGATCAGTATGGTGTTGACCCGCCCACGCACCGGCGAAACGATCCCGGTACGGCGCAGCTGGTCCTGGCGCTGCTGGACGATCGGCTCCAGGGCGCTGAGGTCGGCCTTGCGCTGTGAGCGCTCGGTGTAGGCATCCTGGAAATAGCTGCTCTTCAGTTCGCTCAGCTTGCCATTGAGGGTAGCGATATCCTGGCTCAACCGCAGCGCCTCCATCTGGCTGACGGCGCGCCTGGCGACCAGGGGGCGGACCAGGTCGAGCTGGCTTTGCGCCAGGCTGATCTGCCTCTGGATCGCCTGGCTGCCTTCGAGCAGCTTGTCCCGCCGCGACTTGAACAGCTCGCGTTCGGAGCGCGCCAGCGGCCCCTGCGGATCGACGTCCGGCGGGAACTCGATGGCGGCCTTGCCCAGTACCTCGGCATCCAGCCGGGCGATGGCCGCGCGCAGTACGCTGGCCTGGTTGGCCGATTCCTGGAAGTTGGTAAGAAAGCGCGTCTCGTCGAGGCGCAGCAATGGCTGGCCGACCTCCACCAGGTCACCTTCCTGCACCAGCAGGCGATCGAGAATCCCCCCTTCCAGGCTCTGGATTTTCTGGATGCGACTGAACGGCACCACCCGTCCGTCACCGCGGGTCACTTCGTCGAGCTCCGCCCAGAAGGCCCAGGCGACGAACAGCACGACGCTGCCGAGCAGGGTGTAGAGCAGCGGGCGGTAGACCGGGTGAGTCGTCGCCAGCAGTGGGTCGGCCAATTGCTCGCGCAGCTTTGCGGCGTGCTTCTCAACTGCCATGGCCAGCTCCTTCGGCAACTTGCGGCGCCTGCACCTGGTTACCCTGCACCACCTGGTTCAGCGGGCCGTCCATGATCACCTGGCCGTTGCGCAGTACCACGGCGCGGTCAACCAGCGCCAGCACGCTTTTCTTGTGGGTGGTGAGGATCAGCGTACGCCGGCCCAACCAGTTCTGCAGATAGTCGATTACCAGCTTTTCGCTGTTCTGGTCGAAGGCTGCGGTCGGCTCGTCCAGCAGCAGGATCGGCGGGTCCTGCAGCAACACCCGCGCCAGCCCCACCGCCTGGCGCTGGCCGCCGGACAGACTGGCGTTGCCCTGGATCGGCATGTCCAGGCCCAGCGGATGGCTACGTACGAAAGTGCCCAGCCCTACGCCATCGAGGGCTTCAAGCAACTCTTCGTCGCCCAGTGCGGCGTTCGCCAGGTTGAGGTTATCGCGCAGGCTACCGTGGAACAGCGCCACGTCCTGCGGCAAGTAGCCGATGCCACGCTGACGGTCGGCCGGGTCGAGCTGACTGAGGGCGATGTCGTCCAGCAGCAACCGACCGGATTGCGCATCGAGCAAGCCGCTGAGCAGACGCAGCAGGGTCGACTTGCCGGCGCCGTTACCGCCCAGCAGCGCCACTCGCTCGCCGGCCTGGATGCTCAGCGCCTGTACATCGACCACGGGTGGGCTGTCGCCATGGGCCAGGCGCAGCGCCTCCAGACGGTAATGGCCGTAGAGCCGCTCGCGGTGCACGAAACGCTTGCCGGCGGGTCGCTCCTGCTCCGCCGACATGAGTTGATCGAGCCCCTCCAGCGCCACCTTGGTGTGCTGCCAGCGGCCAAGGATGGCGGCAGCCTGGGACAGCGGTGCGATGGCCCGCGAAGCAAGGATTGAACAGGCCACCAGGGCACCGACAGTCATCGCCCCGTCGGCGATCCGGTAAACGCCGAACACTACCACCCCGACATAGCACAGTTGCTGGACGATGCTCGCCGAGTAGCTCAGCGTCGAGGCCAGGGCGTGGGTCTTCATTGCGTTACCGGCCAGTTCCCCGGTAAGCGTCTCCCACTGTTGCCGGCAGCGGCCTTCGGCACGCGTGGCCTTGACGGTCTCCAGGTGCTCGAAGGCTTCGAGCAGTACACTGTTCTTCATCGCCCCTTCGCGCAGGTTCTGCCGCGACAGGTGCCCCAGCAGGCGTTGGGTCAGTAACCCCGGCAGGACCATCAGCACGCAAGCCAGCAGCGGCACCCAGACCACATGGCCGCCGATCACAGCGATGATCAACAGGAATATCGCCACAAACGGCAGGTCGCTGATCAGTGCGGCACTGGACGAAGTGAAGAACTCGCGGACCGACTCGAACTCCCGTACCTGAGTGCTGAACGCCCCGAGCGACGCCGGTTTGGCGGCAATCCGGGTGCTCAGCACGCGAGCGAACAGCAGGCTCGACAGTTGCAGGTCGAGGCGCTTGCCGAGCACATTCAGCAGGTGCCCGCGCAGGATCCGCAATACGCCGTCGACGACGATCGCCAAGGCTACACCGCTGGCGAGTATCCACAAGGTATCGAAAGCCGCATTGGGCACTACACGGTCGTACACCTGCATGGCGAACAGCGCTGAGGCGACGGCCAGGATATTGGCTACCAGGGCGGTCAACGTGACTTCCGCATAGGAGCGCCAAAGCCGTTTGAGCGGCCCGAAGAACCAATGCTCGGGCAGGCTGCTTGCGTAGTCACCGACGCGCCCGTCCGCGCGGTAGCGGCACTTGGCGAACACCGCCGTGCCACTATAAAGCGCATCCAGCGCGGGCAGGGCCACACATTCGCGGCCACCGCCACTCTGCGGCACCAGCACCTCGCACTGGTCACCTTCAACACCAACCAGCAGCAGGCAGCGACCATCGCCGAGCAACAGCAATGCCGGCAGCAGGTAGGCATCCATCTGTCGCAACGGTAGCTCGGCAACCCGGGCCGTGATGTCGGCGCGGCGCAATGCGCGGGCAACCAGGCGCAGTGGCAGACGCCCGTGCTCCAGTGCCATGCCGTCCACCAGTTCGGCATCACTCAGTGGCCGGTCCAGTTGCCGGCACAGCAGCAGCAGGCCCTGGCGCAGCGGGTCATCGTGGTTCAGGGGGACGACATTATCCGGCGCTTGTTCAACTTCCATGATTCAACCGATTCTCCAGTAGAGCCCCCAACAGTCCGACCTGGGCGGCCGCGCGGTACTCGATGCGCTTGCGCTCGATGTGCAGACTGATCAATTGCCGCTCGGCTTCGAAACGCTCGCGCTGGACGTTGAGCAAGTCGATCACGTCGCGCCGGCCGACTTCGAACTGTTCGCGGTACAACTCGCCGACCTGTTCCGCTTCCGTCACTTGCTGGCTCAACGACTGTTCCCGCCAACGCAGCGTGTCACCGTTGTCGAACAACGTCTGCAATTGCCGGCGAATATCGCGCTGCATCGCGTCGGCGGTCCATCGTGCCGACTCCAGCCGCTGCTGGGCGGCGGTCGGCCGGCGGAAATTGGAGAGCCCCTGGAAGGTGTCCATGCGAAAGCGCAGCGACATAACCGAGTCGCTTTCCGGACGGCCGCCGATCTCGCGGCGCAATGCGGAAGCCTCCAGGTTCAATTGCGGTAGCAATGAGGCCTTGGCTTCGCGCACTTGCGCCTCGGCAACGTTGGCGTCCTCCACTGCCTTGCGCTGCAAGGGCGACTCGCGGATCACCCGCGCCAGATCGCTGCTGGCCAGGTAGCGTTGCAGCGACATCGGCTCGGGCTCGACCAGTTCCGAAGGGTCCTGGCCGACCAGGATCGCGTATTGGTTGCGGGCGTCCTGCAGGTTGCCCTTCTCCAGCGACAGCTGCTCCTGGGCACGCGCCAGTTCAAGGTTGGCGCGGTCCAGCTCACTGCGATCGGCGTAACCGTCGCTGCCCCGCGCCTGGGTCATCTCGCGGATGCCATCAAGGCGCTGGATATGCTGGCGCACCGTCTCCACCCGACGCTCCGAGGCGAGTACGTCGAGGTAGGTCTCAACGATATCCAGCGCCGCATCATCGCGCGCCACCAGCACCGCCTCGGACAACTTGCGCTGGGTTGCGCTGGCGCTGTCGACCTTGCTCGTTACCCGTCCCCAGTCATACAGCATCTGCGATACAGTGAGGTCGTAGACGACTTCACCGAGGTCAAACTCCTGCGGCCCTCCAGACATCGCGACGGTGGGGTAATAGCCGCCCTTGGCAATCTCCACCTCGGTGCCGGCACGATCGGCTTCGGCCATTGCCGAACGCACCTCGGGGTGGATCGCCAACCCCGCCCTCACCGCCTGGTCAATCGGTATGGCCGGGGCAGACAACGGCACGCCGAGGCACAGCAGCCACAGGGCTGCCTGGCCACGGGGCCTTCCCTTGAGCACAGACACCCCACGCATCACACCACGACCTGTACCGTATTGTCCTCGATCAGCAGGGTACTGCTGCCAAAGCTGTAGACATCGTAGGTGATGCCGTTGATTTCCTGGGTGGTGCCGGTATTCACGGCTCCCACCACGTTGAGGGTGTCGTTGTTCTCCCCAGTGACCTGCAGGACATTGTTGCCATCGGTGATGGCGTCGACTTCTGCCGCGGTCAGGGTCAGTACGCTTCCCGAATCGCCGCTGCCGAGGTCGATGCGCTCGATGTTGCTGAGCGTGCCGACGCCTGCGGCGTTGTAGTCGAGGTCGATGCCATCGGCCAGGATCAGGGTATCGAAGCCCGCGCCACCATCAATGGCAGTGAAGTTGGTCGCGGTGACCTGGATGGCATCGTTGCCGTCACCAGCCACTACCTGGTCGCCGCTGCCCACGTTGAAGATCAGGTCGCTGCCATCGCCTGCGTTGATGTGCTCCGAGCTGCCGCTGGCCCCGGACATGACATCGTCTCCGGCGGTACCGTTGACGTCGATCTGGCCGATGTTGAGCGACAGACCGTTGGGCGTCAGCGTGATGCCGTAGGCTGCGCTGTCGTTGCCGTTGGTGTCGGTGGCGACGACGTTGAACGAGATCTGCGAACCGAGGTTGAGGATATCGGTGATGTTCAGCCCCAACTGCGTGAGAACAGTCGGGCTCAGCAGGTTCAGCGAGAAGTTGCCGCCGCTGTCCGCCTGGATCGGCAGTAGCTCGACATTCAGCGCTGGGGTAATGACCCGGATCACCACGCTGGAGTCCGGCTCGGTGGTGCCGCTGAAGCCGAACCGCGGATTGAGCGGGTTGAGGCTGACATCGACGCCAAAATTACCGACGGTCACTGGCTGTTCAATGCTGCTGCCGACGCCGATGGTTGCCACATTGCTCGGGTTGCCGGCCGGGTCCTGGCCGCTCACCGAAACCTGGGCATTCAACAACTGGTCCAGGGTCAGGTCGATATCCAGGTCGGTGAGCAGGTTCAGCGAAGCCAGCCCGCTGTTGTCGGCCGTCAGCGTGGCGGTGGCAGTGACCCCGCCGACGTCAACGAGGACTGTCAGCTCGGTACCTGGGTCGGTGGAGATGGTCAGGATGCTGCCCACCAGCGACAGCACCGGAGTCGCTGGCGCAATGGTGTCAACGGTGAACGGCACCGGGGTCGACGTGGTACCGCCATCGATATCGGCAGTAACGGTCGAGGCCCCCTCTGGGAACGGCCCCATGCCACCGCCAGGCAGAAGGGTCACGGTAATGCTGCCGGCAAGGATGTCGGCGGCGGTAAGCGTATGCGTTACCTGTGTTTCGTAGCCGTTCTGCCCGGCGAACGCAACAGTGATCACCTGACCAGCCTGCATGCTCGGGCGGATCGCTACATCGACCTGGATACCGTCGCTGATCTCGGCTGCGTTGAGCCAGCTATCGGCAGCCTCCGGCAGGCTGATGGTCGGCGGCGCCAGATCCGGCGCGTTGATCGTCGCCGGGCCGCTGAGGTTGCCGGCAGCGTCCACGGCGACCACGGCGACCAACTCGCCGGCTATCAACGGTGGCGCGAACGGCAAGCTGAAGTTGCCGCTGCCGTCGGTGTTGACCGTGATCGGGTTGGCGGCGTCGCCGTCGATCACGATGCGTACCTGGCTGTTCGGTTCGGCGGTACCGGTCAGCAGAGCGCCATCGGCACTGATGCTCAGCAGCGGCGCCGACGGTGCTACCGAGTCGACCGTGGTGCTGGCCGGTCCGCTGGTATTACCGGCTGGGTCCTGGGCCACGGCGTTGACCACCGTACCGTTGGCCAGTGGCGTGACAGGCGTGAACGACCAGTTGCCACTGCCATCGGCGGTCGTCTCGCCGACCGGGTTGCCGCCACCGTCGGTGAGGATCACCTTGGCTCCGGCTTCAGCGGTACCGCTGATCACACTGCCGTTGCTCGGGGCGAGCGTCGGCTGGCCGGGCGCTACCGAGTCTACCGTGGTGCTGACCACGGGGGAGCTGGTATTGCCAGCCGAGTCCTGGGCCACGGCGTTGACCAGCGTGCCGTTGGCCAACGGTGTGCCAGGCGTGAATGACCAGTTGCCGCTGCCATCGGCGCTCGTCTCGCCGATCGGGTTGCCACCACCGTCGGTGAGGATCACCTTGGCTCCGGCTTCGGCGGTACCGCTGATCACACTGCCGTTGCTCGGGGCGAGCGTCGGCTGGCCGGGCGCTACCGAGTCTACCGTGGTGCTGACCAAGGGGGAGCTGGTATTGCCGGCCGGGTCCTGGGCCACGGCGTTGACCACCGTACCGTTGGCCAGTGGCGTGCCGGGCGTGAACGACCAGTTGCCACTGCCATCGGCAGTCGTCTCGCCGATCGGGTTGCCGCCACCGTCGGTAAGGATCACCTTGGCTCCGGCTTCAGCGGTACCGCTGATCACAGCGCCGTTGCTCGGGTTGATGACCGGCGCAGCCGGGGCCACCGCGTCAACGGTGACGCTGGCCGGCCCGCTGGTATTACCGGCCGGGTCCTGGACCACGGCATTGACCACCGTTCCGTTGGCCAGTGGCGTGCCGGGTGTGAACGACCAGTTGCCGCTACCATCGGCGGTTGTCTCGCCGATCGGGTTG
>NZ_DGIR01000022.1 GCF_002386445.1 Pseudomonas sp. UBA4617 | reverse complement strand
ACCTCAGTGAACGGACCAGGACGCTGATCGGCCATGTGCATCGCTCGGCATTTGCGCTGTTCGCCGGGCAGCAGGTGACCCCGTTCAGGCTCTCGCTGACCCTGGGCGAATACATGAGCCTGCTCGACGAGGCCGTGCAGGCACGCACCGATGCATTCTTGCAGCAGATCGACCAGCAGTTTCGCGATCCGCTGGGGCGCAAGGTGCGGGCCATGGTGCTGAGCGGGGCGATCAATATCGCCGCGCCGGGTAATCGCAACCAGATGATCGAAGTGATGCTGTGGACGTTCGAAAGCGCCGAGAGCTTGCAGGCGCGGCTGGTACAGCTGCGGGAGGGAGCAGCCGGTGGTGTCGGGGCGCTGGTACGGAATATCGCGATAGGTGCGGGTACGCTGCGTGCACAGGCCACGGAGGGATTGAAGATCAGCTTACTGGCCGCGCAAAGCGTGGCCAGCGACGCCATGCGCAGCCTGCGCGATGCCGCCGCCAGTGGCGGCAGCGCCGGCCTGCTGTTTGCCCTGGGCAGCCTGTGGTTTCATCAGGACAGCCTGGGCAGGAACTATCGGGCGTTGCAGGAAACGCATCAGAACAACCCGGAAGCGCTGGCGGCGATCTGGTCTTCGTCGCTTGGGTTGTTAGGTAGCAGTGTAGAAGCGGCTGGGGGTGTTGTTGCAGTGGTACGCCCGAAGATACCGTGGCCCGGGACGGTAACCACCATGTCACTGGGGACTGGTATTGCAAGATTTGGTTCCGGCATTGCGGCGCTTGCTGGCGTCATGGACGGAGCTCATTACACATACGCAAGCGCCAGATCCGAGCGGATAGGAGATACCCCCGCGGCTCAACTCTACCGGTTCGCAAGTGCCACCTCATACGGGGCTGCAGCCTTTGGAATCTGGGCCGCTTTTGGCTACGGTGCGTTACTTGGCCCAATAGGCATAAGCATTATGTTAGGTGTTGCTGCCTATTTGCTTGCAACTGCAGCCAAGCGCAGAGAGTCTTCAGCAATAGAACTCTGGGCCAGAAATTGCAGGTGGGGACTGCCTCGATCATTTCGACAGTGGAAAGCCGACACTGATATGGACACTGCTATTGGCGCCCTTAACGCTGCAATCCTCGGCCTGGAAGCGGAGGTCTCGATTCAAATACAGTTCAACCTTAGTCACACTATTCACCGAGACGCTGAAACAACAGTATCTATCAGTGACGGTAACGCGGTGCCGGCCAGTTTCAGATTGAATTATTTCATCCGCATCCCTGATTTCAACCAACGCCTTTCACATTATCAATGGCGTCTGCGCCTGCACCGCGGAGGCAGGTACTCTGAAATAGTTGAATTATCAGCTGACAGCTCTTCTCCTATCAAACTGAATGCAAAAAATAAAGAGCCTATAGACCTTTTCTCAAGCATGTCCGATATGCAACCCCTGAAAAAACTGGACGAAAGGACGGGAGGTGTCAGTATCCAGGGATCGCTGCCACTCTCCGACCATCACACCATCCAAGCCTTTGAGTTAGATCTTAGTTACTGGCCCGACCGCCATGACCCGACGACCTACGCTCAAGTGAGCGTGAAGGAAAGTGACATTCGTGCCAGCAAGGATGATATACAATGAGCGGGCCAGCACTCGTCCCCCCCTGTCCTGGTTGGAAAGAAGACCTGCCAGGGCCTTGCGACTCAACACTTTTACAGCCCAACCTGGGAAACCAGACGCCAAACCACCAAGATGACATCTATCTCGAAATACCTCGCTCAGCAATGGCATACCGTGGTGTAGTTTCGGCACTGACGCTTCTTTATCTTATCTGGGCCTTGAGCGATCTCCCTTGGATGATCAACCATACGGACCCAACAGATCTTGGCAGTGTCCTCCTGCTAGGGTTCATGTATGCATTGTATTCATGGAGCAGCATTATCCTATTCCGTGCTGATCTTGCCCCACCCAGAGATCTACCCATCCGTTTCAACCGGGCGCGCCATAAAATCTACGCCTACAATTTCAAACATCAATGGTGGAACCCATTCGACAAGGGCAAAGTCGTTCCAGCCAGTTACGAGTGGTCACAAGTGCGCGCCGAACGATGGTCCCGGACCAGTCCATTAAAATGGGGTGTAACACTTTCCATCGTCGCGCCCGGCACAAACAATGTGATCGACCGTTTCCCTCTGGTGACGATGGGCGCCGACCAGTACGCCTGGGCCTATATCTGCACCTACATGCAACAAGGCCCTTCAGCCCTGCCGCCCCCCGGCGAACCCAAAGTCCACAACGACGTGCTTTGGTGTGAATTCGCCCTACGTTTAGCTCCCAAGGTGAACTGGCCAGCCGACATGGACCTGGAATCGCGAACCGCGCCCTGAGCTGGCATCGGACTCGATCGCTCAATCCTCCGCTGGCACTTCCACCACCTTCCAGCTGTCATCCGGGTCGAAGCGCTTCATCTGCCTGGCCAGGTGGTCACCGTTCGGCCCGAGGTCTTTCTCGAACACCTCGCCGTCATGGCTGATCATGAAGCTCATCACCCCGCTGTCGTCGTACTTCGCCGGCCAGGCGACCATGGCAAAACCGCGGCTCATGTGCTTGCCGATCAGGTAGCTGTAGGCGCCACCAGGGGCGGACGGGCCCTGGCCGTCGAGGATGCGGAAGTGGTAGCCATACCAGGCGTCGCCGACCACGTCCTGGCCAAACAGCGGGCCCAGCGGGCTGACTTGCCCGTCACCGTCATCATCCCAGTACATGCCGGGCTCGCTGAAAATCTTCTGCGCATACTCCAGGGCGCCGTCACCGTTATGGTCCTGGGTGGCATAGTCCATCTGCGCGTCGTGGTAGGCCAGTAGCGACTGCATGGCCCCCAGTTCGTTGCGGCCAATGCGCCGCGCGCGGATTTCGGCGCTGCCGGCCTTGAGGTCGAAGCGCCAGCCCTGGCTGCCTTGCGTGAGCGGGATAGGCAGGGTCCAGTGCGCGCTGCCCACCGCGAGGACGGCCTTGCCATCCTCCGTCCTGTCGATGCTGTGCTGCGCGCGATACTGCTCGAGGAAGGTGTCCACGTCACTGCGTTGCACACCACCGCGCGGTATGTAGATACGCCAGTCATCGCCCAGCAGTTGGGCCAGGCGGGCTTCATCGGGTTTCGCTTCGCCCAGCGCCGCAACGAAGGCGTCCACGGCCTTTTCCGGTGTCGGGAAGGCTTCCTGCGCCGCAACCAGGGTTGACCAGATCATGCCGACCGCGATTACCAGTGCCGCTATCGGTTGACGGTTCATCGACGGCCTCCTCCCCCGCGACGTACAGGCGCACTGGGCCGGGAGATCGTGTGCCCGGCGGCACGCGAGGCGCCCGGCCGCTGGGCGAGCGACTGGCTGATTCGACCACGGCTGGCCTGCAGATTGGTGCGCGTCGGCGCACGCACGCCATCAAAGGCATTGTTGCGGGCCCGACCGGCGCTGCTGCCAGGCCGGTTCTGCGCTACCTGTCGCGCCTGGCCTTCACCCTGCCTGCGGTTCACCTGGTTGTTCTGCTGGCGGGCCTGGGTGCTGCGGGTTTCCTGACGACGCTCGGCTGCCCTGGTGTCGTTCCGGGGTTGCATGCGGTTGCCAGGCGTATTGCCTGCTTGCGCCTCGCGCATCTGCTGGCGTGCCTGGCGGTTGCTGGTGGCCGGCCGTTCGATGCCGGCCCGGTCCATGGAGGCGCGCGCTTGGTCGCGGGCCCGGGCGCGCTGTGCATCGTCGCCACGGAAGGCGGCACGCTGGCTGGCACCGTCGAGCTGGCGACCATACTGCTGGCGACTGCGGGCGTCGCGGTAAGGCACGCCGTCGCGGTTGGCGGCGTTGTGCTGCCATTTGTTCTGGTTGTTGGTGATGCGGTTGTTGGCATTGATGTTGTTGTAGCGGTTGACGTCGATGTCGATGTCATTGTTGCCCCAGTCGCAGTCGCCCCACAGCGAGGCGACGATTGCCACGCCGGTACCGAAGGCCAGGCCGGCAACCAGCGCGGAACCGGGGTAGTACATCGGCGGTGGCGGATAATACGGCGGTGGCGAGGCCGGGTAGGCCCAGGTGCCGTAGGTGGTGGTCGGGTTGTAGCTGGGCACGTACACCACTTGCGGGTCGGCCGGTTCGATGATGATAGTGGTGGGCGGACTGCTGGCCGCGACCACCTGGGTGCTGCTGGAGGCCGGTGCTGGTGCCGGTGCCGGTGCCGGTGCCGGTGCCGCCTGGACGGTCACATTCTGGTACTGGTTGCTCCGCAGGTTGCCAGCGGCCTGGGCCTGGTGACGCAAGCGCTGCACACCGCCCATGACATCGTCGGGCTGCGCGAGGAAGGCGTCACCCAGGCGCTGCACCCAGACCGGGTCCTGGCCCAGCGTGGCCAGCACCTGGGGAAAGGCGACCAAGGCCTGTACGCTCGGGTCCCAAGGCTGGTTCGCCACTTTCCTGACCGCATCGTCGCCTGAAGCCTTGGGGTTGGCCTTGGACCAGGTCACCGCTTCGCTGACCTGCCCCGGGTAGGTGGCTGCCATCAGTACCTGGGCCAACAAGGCATCGGGGTACAAGGCGACAGGCGCGAGCATCTGGTCCAGTTGCTCCTGGGTGAACACCGGGTCCTTGGCCGCGGCCGTGTCGGACTGGGGTGCCGGGTCGGGGGCGGGTACGTCTTCCGCCAGCACCAGGCCGGGCATGGCGCTCAGATACAGGACCGCCGACAAGACCGCAGACAATGGCATGCGCATCGCTTCTCCCATCAGGTCAGACCGCGTGGCTTAAGGGTAGCAATGACACTGCCTTTGGCCACCTGATGGAGCGCAAACTTTTTGCACTCCAAGGGTGAGGAGGGTTGCTGGTTTTGAATCTATCCAACGGCCTGGTTGCCAACTGTAATTGTCCTGTACCGGCCCTTTGCTGCGCACCACTTCCAGGCCGTCCTCATCCAACGCCAGGCTGCCCTCGCCGGCCTGCATGCGGGCCCAGCAACGTACGGCTGCGGGTACGCTCGGTCCAGGTGCGCAACAGGTAGATGACCGCATCGGCCAAGCCCCAGGCCAGGTCGCAGCCGAACGCGGCAATCAGCATCAGCCGGGCATCTTCGCGCCCCGCCGTGGCTACGCTCAGTGAGCCGATGAAAGTCATGGCCATCAACAGCCGAAGATCACTTTGGTAATCCGGTCAATCGGCTCCAGTACTCCCCAGCTGCGCGGTTGCTCGTCTTGCCCCATCAGGCCCTCCCGGTTCCGCAGGAACCATCGATAGTCACTATCGAGAACGGCAATTTCTGCCCGATGGCCTGGCCGAATACCCTGGCTCCATCGACTTGACCTTCACCACACCGGTCCCTGGAGCTACCCGATGAACACCCTGGCCCGCCTGCTGTCCGCCACCCTTGCCACTGTTGCGATTGCCAGCGCCAGCGGCTGTGCCAACCACCCCGAACTGCGTCCCTACAGCGTCGAAGAAACCCGCCAGCTGCAACTCGAAGCGCTGCAACGGCGTGGCCTGTCCCTGGACGATTACGAGCAGCAGCGGCGGATGATCCAGCGTGCCGGCAGCCTGCCTGTGGTGACCGAAGCCGCCGACCGCGACGGTTCGAGCAACGGCTGAACGGGCCCGCCAGAGGTTCCCTCCGTCCTCGCGCAGCGGTATGCTTCACCGCTCAAGCACAAGCCTTCCAGGATGGAGACCATGACCAGGCCCCTTCTGTTGTTGGGTGCGGCACTGCTGTTCTGCCCTGTGCTGCTGGCCCAACAGATCAAACGCGAACTGGGCGAATTCGACTTCACCCTCGGCACCACCCCCTCTCGCAGCATGGCCCAAGGGCTGATCTCCCCCACGCCGATCGGTGCATTCCACGGTGGCCTCGACTTCAGCCACCCCAGTGGCTGGTACCTCGGCCAATACGCCCCAAGTATGGGCGTGTCAGCTGATTCCACCCTGCGCCTGGACAGTTACCTCGGCTACAAGCAACGCTTCGACAGCAGCCTGGGCTACGAAGTGGGGTTGATCCAGTATAGCCAGCCAAACATCGCCGGCCCCGACAGTTATGCCCTGTACGGTGGGGTGTCGGTACTGGGAAGCCGGTTCGGTGGCGCGCTGCGCGACAGTCCTGATCATCGCACCGGCACGCTGTTCGCTGATTTCGGCCAATTGCCGCTGTTCGGCGTCGACCTCACCGCCAAGCTCGCTCATCACCGCCTGGGCCAGCCCTTCACCCTTGGCGATGGCAGCCAGGTGAACGGCTTTTCCGATTGGTCGTTGGCGTTGTCCCGGCCCTGGCTTGGCATTGACCTGGACCTGATCTACAGCGACTCCAGCCTCAGTGGTGGCGCTTGCGATGCGTATTCTGGCAGCAACACCTATTGCGACAGCATGGTCACGCTGAAGGCGCAGCGCAGGTTCTTCTAGGGTTTTCGCAACAGGGCCAGGGCAATGCCGCCAAGTACGACGACGCACGCTAGGAGCAAGCGCAAAGACACCGTTTCACCGATCAAGGTAACCCCGCCCAGTGCAGCGATTACTGGCACGCTGAGCTGCAAGGTTGCCGCCTGCTGTGCACTGACCTGCCTGACCACGCTATACCACACCGCATAGCCCGCACCCGATGCCAGCACGCCAGAGCCCAGGGCATACAACAAACCCAGCGGGGCCAAGTGCAGGTCGCTGCCCAGCAACAACATCGGTGCCAGCAGTGCCAGGCACGGCAGGCTCCGGGCGAAATTGCCAGCAGTGTCCGCCAGCGGCCTGGGCGAGCCTTTGCCGAATAGCGAATACACCCCCCAGGATACGCCGGACGCCGCCATCAGCAAGGCACTGGCCAAGGGGGGCGCTGCGCTGCCGGGTAACAGCAGCAGCAAAAGGCCGGCAAAGGCAATCAGCATGCCCAGCAACATCCGCGCGGTGATCCGTTCACCTGTGTACCAGGCGAAACCGAACATGGTGATCTGCACTGCACCGAACAGCAGCAACGCACCAGCGCCGGCGCCCAGTTGCAGGTACGCGGCAGAAAACAGGAATGCATAGAGAAACAAGGCCAGGCCGCCTCGCCAACTGCCGCCCATGGCCAACGCGGGCTTGCGCAGGCGGATCAACATCAGCAGGAACAGTGTGCCGCTGGCCAGCCGCACCACCGTGAAGGACGCCGGGTCGATGGCGCCGTCCTTCAGCGCCAGGCGACAGAACACCGAGTTGGCGGCAAAGGCCACCAGGCTGAACAGTGCGGGCCACAGCCAGGGCCGGGCCTTGCGGTGGTAGAGCGTGGTGGTGCCGGTGCTCATGGTGTGGTCACCTCTGAGAAGGAATTGTTGTTATAGCGGACATGCTGATATGACCAGCACCGATATACAACAGCCTTTCACTTTGCCGGCACCTACGTAGGGTGCTCTACAACGCTGCCACCGCCTCGATCTCCACCAGCATGCCGTCCAGCGCCAGCCGCGCTACCGGTATCAGCGTACAGGTCGGTTTCGGGTGGGGGCCCCAGGCCCTATCAGCCTCGGCGACCCACTCACGCAGGCGCGTTTCCGAATGGTCGACGATCAACAGCGTCAGTTTGAACACCTGGGCCAGGTTGGCACCTTTCGCGCCTAGGGCTATCTCCAGGTTGGCCAGCGCCTGGCGTGCCTGCTCGGCGAACAGCGGCGACAACTGCCCGTCGCGGTCTTCCCCGCCCTGGCCGGCGATGAACAGCAGATGGCTGCCGGCCCGGACCTCGGCGACATGGGAATAGGCATTGTCGCTGGGGTCGTACAAGCCTTCAGGATTGCTCAGCTGGAACGCGGTTGAATGGGTCACGATAAGCCCTCGATCAGTTGAAAGAGTGGCGCAGTATCAGACCTTAAGTTAACTAGAGGTCAAGTGCGATGCACAGCACGCTGCGCACGCGGCGCAGGCACCCGTGAGCCACGCGTGTGTCTGCACGGTGGCTGCTACAGGCTGATCGGCATCAGGCGCCCCCGCGCCTGATGCCGATCAGCTTATTTTTCCTCCAGCACCACCCTGCCCTTCACCGCCCGCGGCCCACGCCAGGCCCAGAACAGCAGGCCGGGGAATGGCGCGTAGACCACGAACACAATCCACAGCATCTTGCGCTCGGCGCGCCGGTCACTGCCGATGATGTGCCAGATGGCCCAGATTTCCAGCACGATCACCAGCATGGCGACGATGAACCAGATCGTTCCGATTTCCATGAGCATCCTCCCAATGGCATGTACTGCTTTTGGTTGCGGGGGACGCCAAGGGTTCAGATTGATTTGCCTGTGGCTTACCGAGCGCCAGGCCGCCGCAGACAGGTTTCAGTGCCGTGGTGCAGTCTCCAGCGCCGCCTTCAACGCTGCCGCATCGGCAAACGCCTGCTGGCTCACCAGCCTGCCCTGTTCCAGTTGCAGCCACTGTACCTGGCCATCCTGCCCGGTATAACGGCTGGCTACCCGTCCATCACGGTCGAGCAGCACCCGGTAGTGGTAGCCGCGCATGGCGGGAACGGCAAACAGTTTGCTGATCAGCGCCGGCATGCGCTGGATGTCGGCGACGAATACCGCATCGCGCGCTTCCAGGTAACCCTTGGGCTGGTCGGCCAACGCCGCCTTGACCAGCCTGGCAGCGTCCATGTCGCGGGCTACCAGCAGGATATGCGTGCCGGCATCGAGGCTGTAGGCCTGGTCGTGCTGGTCGAGCAACGTCCACGGCGCGAGATTTTCGCCAGGCTGCAGGGCATTGGCCAGCAGTGGCACCAGGCAAAGCAACAGGGCAGCGACGTGTTTCATCAAGGGCATCCTCAGTGACGGGAACATCAGCATGGCGATAACCGGCCAGGCCAGGCAGCTTGCCTGAACACGACCTCGATTATGCCAGCACCACCTGCGAGATTGTCTTTCCCGCGGCCACCCGCCACACTCTCCAGGCCAGCCCGGTAGCGGAGTCCAGAGTGCCCACGCCACGCCAGTTCAGCAAGAAGACCAGTACCAGCAACATGCTGCGTCTGAAGTCCACCAGCGCCAATGCCCAGGCCCCCTATCGGGTCGATTTCGTATTGCTCGAACACTTTTCCATGGCCAGCTTCACCGTCGCCATGGACGTGCTGGTCACGGCCAACCTGCTGCGCGCCGACAGCTTCCGCTTCACCCCGCTGTCACTGGATGGCGACCGCGTGCTCAGCGACCTGGGGCTGGAGCTGGTGGCCACCGAGGTGTCTGCCGAGGCGCTGAAAGAACTGGACCTGCTGGTAATCTGCGGCGGCTTGCGCACGCCCCTGAAGTACCCGGAACTTGACCGCCTGCTGGACGATTGCGCCAGCCACGGCATGGCCCTCGGTGGCCTGTGGAACGGTGCCTGGTTCCTTGGCCGCGCCGGAGTGCTGGACGACTACGGCTGCAGCATCCACCCCGAGCAGCGCGCCAGCCTGAGTGAACGCAGCCCGCAGACACGCATCACCCCGGCCAGCTTCACCCTCGATCGCGACCGCCTCAGTGCCGCCAGCCCCAATGGCGCCATGGAGCTGATGCTGGGCCTGGTGCGCCGGCTGTATGGCGACGGCCTGGCCGAAGGCGTCGAAGAGATCCTGTCGTTCTCCGGCGCCCGCTACCGCCAGGTTGGCCCGGGGGCGAAGAAATCCATGAGCCTGCACCTGCGCACCATCGTCGAGCTGATGGAGAACAACCTCGAGGAAACCCTCAGCCTCGACCAGCTGGCCGCCTATAGCGGGCGCTCGCGGCGGCAGATCGACCGCCTGTTCCAGGCCCAGCTGGGTACCTCGCCGCGGCGCTACTACATGGAGTTGCGCATCACCAAGAGCCGCCGCCTGCTGCAGTACTCCGACCTGTCGGTGATGGAGGTGGCCGTGGCCTGCGGTTTCGTCTCGGTGTCGCACTTCAGCAAATGCTATGCGGCGTACTTCGGCTACCCGCCGTCGCGCGAGCAGCGTCTGGGCGAATGACGGGCCGCGCAAGCCACTCGAAAATGCTGCTCAGGCGCGGATATAGCGCAGCACGGCGTCACAGATCATGGCTTTGTGGCGCTGCTTGACTTCATCAGAGGAAAGGTCGATCTGGAAGATCTCGCCAAAAGTATGGCGGTTCGACACCCGGTAGAAGCAGAACGAACTCATCAGCATATGCAGGTCGATGACCTCGATGCCGGTGCGGAATACCCCTTCCTCGACGCCACGGCGCAGTGTGTTGCCCAGCGCCTCGAGCACCAGGCTGCTCATCTCGCGGATTGCCGGCGACTGCTTCACGTACTCGCCATAGTGAATGTTCTCGGTACAGATGATCCGCACGAAATCGACGTTGCGGTCGTGGTGGTCGAAGGTGAACTCCACCAGCCGACGTATCGCCTGCTCGGCCGGCAGTGACTCCAGGTCCAGGCTTTGCTCGGTCTTGCGGATATCCCCGTACAACTTGACCAGGCATTCGCAGTACAGCTGCTCCTTGCTGCCGAAGTAGTAGTAGATCATGCGCTTGGAGGTGGCGGTGCGCTCGGCGATGGCGTCAACACGGGCGCCGGCCAGCCCTTGCTGGACGAACTCGTTGATCGCGGCCTGAAGGATGTCCTCACGCGTTTTCTCGGGGTTGTTCTTGCGCGTCTTGCGCCCCCCTACGATTTCAGGCTGGCCGAGGCTGACTACGGAATCACTCATACCCACTCACAGGCTATTTATTGGATTGCCCGGATTATCCGTGAGCGGGGCCACGCAGGGAAGCGCGCTGTTGGTACGGCGGCCGGATGCTTTCAGCGCAACTGACGCGCCGGGTAGGGCACCAATAAAACAAAATGATATGCAAATGACTAAACATTCTAACGAAATGGAATATAAAAATTGAAAGCCTAACGCCAGCTCCTTAGTCTGGGCGCACCGTTTACCTACCGACTCAAGGAGCAATGCCCATGCCCGCCCGTGCTTTTTCCCCCCTGCGCCGCCTGCTGCTCGGCGGTCTGCTGGCCAGTGTCGCCAGTTCCCTGCTGCCTTGGTCGCAAGCCCTGGCCGACGACACCAGGACCCTGCGCATCGGCTACCAGAAGTTCAACAGTATCAATATCCTCAAGGGCAGCGGTGCTCTGGAGAAGGCCCTGGCACCCCAAGGCGTGACCGTCAGCTGGCATGAATTCGCCGCTGGCCCGCAGTTGCTCGAAGCCCTGAGCACCGGTGCCATCGACCTCGGCCACGCTGCCGATGCACCTTCGGTGTTCGCCCAGGCCGCAGGCAAGCCGGTGGTGTACCTGGCTGCCGAGCAACCCTACCCACGTGGCATCGGCCTGGTGGTGCGCGAACAGGACCAGCTGGCCAGCGTCGCGGACCTCAAAGGCAAGCGCGTTGCCACGGGTCGCGGCTGGAATGCGCAGTATCTGCTGGCCGTCGCCCTGGAGCAGGCCGGCCTCAGCTACCGTGACATCACCCCGGCCTACGTCAACAACGCCGCCGATGCCGTGGCCGCCCTGCAGTCAGGCAGCGTGCAGGCGGTGACCCTGTGGGACCCGTTCCTGGCGGCAGCCGAAAGCCAGCCCGGCCTGAAGAGCCTGCGCGACGGTAGCGGCCTGTCGAACAACCGCACCTTCTACCTGTCCACAGCCAGCTTCGCCGATGAACATCGCGACCTGCTGAAAACCTTCTTTGCCGAACTGGGCAAGGTCAGCCAGTGGGCCAACGCCAAGCCTGCCGAAGTCGCCGCGCTGCTGTCGCCACAACTGGGGATCAGCGCCAATGTCCTGCAAGTGGCCAGTGAGCGCCGCAACTACAACGCCGTGGCGATCACCCCGCAGATTGTGGCCGAGCAGCAGAAGCTGGCCGATACCTTCCAGGGCCTGGGCCTGATTCCGCACAAGCTGCAGGTCGCCGACGCGGTCTACCCGGCTTCCGTGTTGCCCTGAACGGAGCCCACAGCATGCCGCGCCCGATCCGCTTCAACGCCTTCAGCATGAACGCCGCCAGCCACCAGTCGCCCGGCCTGTGGCGGCACCCGCGCAACACCAGTGTGAACTTCAACCGCCTGGATTACTGGACCGACCTGGCCCGCCTGCTTGAACGCGGCCTGTTCGACGCCCTGTTCATCGCCGATGTGCTGGGCATCTACGATGTCTACCAGGGCGGCCCCGAGGCTGCCCTGCGCGGTGGTGTACAGGTGCCGGTCAACGACCCGCTGCTGCTGGTCCCGGCCATGGCCGGGGTTACCGAACACCTGGGTTTTGGCGTCACCTTCTCGCTCACCTACGAACACCCCTACCCGTTCGCCCGGCGCATGTCCACGCTCGACCACCTGAGCAATGGCCGGGTCGGCTGGAACATCGTCACCGGCTACCTCGACAGTGCCGCGAGGAACCTGGGCCTGGCGCAGCAGCTGGGCCACGACCAGCGCTACGACCTGGCCGAGGAATACCTGCAGGTGCTGTACAAGCTGTGGGAGAAAAGCTGGGACGAAGATGCGGTGCTGTTGGAGCGTGACAGCGGGCGGTACATCGAGCCAACCCGGGTGCACCCTATCAAGCACACCGGCGAGCACTTCCAGGTACCCGGCATGCACCTGTGCCAGCCGTCACCCCAGCGCACGCCGGTGCTGTTCCAGGCCGGCGCTTCGCCGCGCGGCCAGCAGTTCGCGGCGCGCCACGCCGAATGCGTGTTCATCAGCGGGCCGACGCCCACGGTGCTGCACCGCTACGCCGACGGCATTCGCCAGGCCAGCGAGGCCGCCGGGCGTGGCCGTGACGCCGTGCTGATCTACGCCCAGGCCTTGCTGATTGTCGCCCCCACCCGGGAACAAGCCGAAGCACGCTTCGCCGAGTATCGCCGTTACGTGGACCTGGACGCCGCCCTGGCGCTGCTGTCGGGCTGGACCGGCATCGACTTTGCCGGCCTCGATCCCGATGCGCCGATCGAATATGTCGAGAACGATGCCGGCCGTGCAGCCCTGGCCGCCTTTACCGCGGCCGACCCGAACCGCCGCTGGACCGTGCGCGAGGCCGCCGAATTCGTCGGCCTGGGTGGCCGCGGCCCGGTGCTGGTCGGTGCGGCCAGCGAAGTCGCCGAGCAGCTGGAAAGCTGGTTGGAGGAGACCGGCATTGATGGTTTCAACCTGACCTACGCGGTACAACCGGACGACCTCGCCCAGGTGGTCGAGCTGCTGGTACCCGAGTTGCAACGGCGTGGCCGCTACCCGCTGAGCTATGCCGAAGGCAGCTTGCGGCACAAGCTGTTCGGCCAGGGCGACCGTTTGCCGGAAGCGCACGCCGGCCGCCAGGTCAGCATTTAGCTGGCAAATAGCGGGTATTCCAACATTTAATTTGTGGATGGCACGCACTCGCCCCTATCCTGTCGCCACATCCCCTGCGCCGCACCGGCCGGTGCGGTTCACGGCATGGGGAGAGAACAACAAGTCGAGATCGTCCATGTCGAATCATTCCTACTTCGCCCCCCACGGTGGGCACCCGGCTCAGACCGAGCTGCTGACTGACCGTGCCATGTTCACCGAAGCCTATGCCGTCATTCCCAAGGGCGTGATGCGTGACATTGTCACCAGCCACCTGCCGTTCTGGGACAAGATGCGCATGTGGGTCATCGCCCGCCCGCTGACCGGTTTTGCCGAGACCTTCTCGCAGTACATCGTCGAAGTCGCCCCGGAAGGCGGCAGCGAGCGCCCCGAGCTGGACCCGAACGCCGAAGCGGTGGTGTTCATCGTCGAAGGCGAACTGGATATCACCGTCGAAGGCAAACACCACACCCTGGTACCGGGCGGCTACGCCTTCCTGGCCCCCGGCGCCGAGTGGAGCCTGCGCAACAACAGCAAGGCCAACGTCACCTTCCACTGGTTGCGCAAGCACTACCAGAAGGTCGAGGGCCTGGACGTTCCCGAATCCTTCGTCACCCACCGTGACAACGCCACCGTCATCGAAATGCCAGGCACCGAAGGCCGCTGGGTCACCACCCGCTTCGTCGACATGGCCGACATGCGCCACGACATGCACGTGAACATCGTCACCTTCCAACCGGGCGGCGTGATCCCATTTGCCGAAACCCACGTGATGGAACACGGCCTGTACGTGCTCGAAGGCAAGGCGGTGTATCGCCTGAACCAGGACTGGGTAGAAGTGGAGGCTGGCGACTTCATGTGGCTGCGCGCCTTCTGCCCGCAAGCCTGCTATGCCGGCGGCCCAGGCAAGTTCAGCTACCTGTTGTACAAGGACGTCAACCGCCACGTGCACCTGACGCTGAACCCCAAGCGGTAAGCCCAGGCTGACCCCGCAAGCCCGCCAATCTGGCGGGCTTTCTGTTTGCCGCGCATACTGAAACCTCCAAACCCCGCGCGGTGCCTGCCATGAACCGCTGCCTGCTGCTCGCCGTCCTGCTGTTGTGCCCCCCCGCCCTGGCCGCCGATGACTGGGACCTGGCCTACGACCGCGAAGGCATTCGCGTCTACCTGAGCGGTGTTACCGGCTCGCCGTACCGGCAATTTCGTGGGGTCAGCACCATGAAAGCCAGCGTGCGCACGCTCACCGACCTGCAGGAGAACCTGCGGGTAGCCTGCAAATGGCTGTACGCCTGCAAGCAGATGCGCCTGCTGGAGGTGAACGGTGCCGATACCTGGGTGTACCTGACCACCAACCTGCCGTGGCCGACGATGCCCCGGGACATCGTGCTGAAAGTGACCACCGAGCGGCTCGACGACGGTACCCTGGTGCGGCACCTGAGTGCCGAGCCGGGCCGTTTGCCAGAAGAGCCCGGGCTGATCCGCGTGCAGCACTTGTCGGGCGAATGGATCATGAGGCCGCTCGGCAAGCGGGAAACCGAGGTGATCTACCAGCTGCAAGCCGACCCGGCGGGGGATGTGCCGGGTTGGCTGGCCAACCGATTCGTGGTCGATGCGCCGGTGGTGACCCTCAGAACCCTGAGGGCCGTAGCCGAGCGTCAACCTTGAGGCTTCAGTCAAACTCGTGGGACGGGTTGCAATGGCCGGCTGCAGTCAGGTAGGTACCTTCAGGGCAGGGTGTGTCTGGCACGCCAATGCTGCGGACGGTCCGACGACGGGCTTCAGGCTGTTCGGTAGACGATGCAGTCGTCTCGCTGACCGCAGTATCCGCTTCTTCACGCTCGTTGCCGTGAGCTACTTGAACCAGGCCTGCAGCGGCCAGCAGGGTTATGAATGCGATCTTTTTCATGGGGTCTCCGGAATGAGATCAAAGGGGTTGCGCAGCAGATCCTATGTTCCGCCCAGTCTGGATGGCTTTAGCCAGATTCCCCTCGAATCATTCAGAAACCCGCGCCTGCCTTGTGGGAATGATCGAGGCAGCAGCCATCGTCCAAGGGAAAGACAGCGCATTCGACACCTCGCCGAGCCCCGCTACCGCAGTTGCAGCGCTCAGATGCCGCCACCCGCCAACAATTGCGTCATCACCTCGGCCAGGGCCTTGACCATGATATCCGCCGTCGGCCGGTGAACGATGACGATTTCGTAGCTGTCGACCTCCGGCAGCCCCTGGCCTGCCCCCAGTACCCGATGCTCACCGGTAGCGGCCCGCGGTGGCAGCAGGCTGATGCCCATGCCATCGGCCACTGCAGCCTGGATGCCACTGAGGCTGGAGCTGGTGAAACTGATGCGCCAGCGCCGGCCCGTGCCCTCGATGGCATTGATCATGTCGTCGCGGTACAGGCCACGCGGTGGAAAGGTCACCAGCGGGATCGGGTCCAGTTCGAATGCCGGCGCACGTGCGCTGTCGATCCATTGCAGGCGCTCCGGCCAGCACGCCACCCCTTCGCGGGCGTTGCGCCGCTGCTTGAGCAGCACCAGGTCGAGCTCGCCATTATCGTAGGCCTGGCTGAGGTCCCGGCACAGGCCACTGGTGACTTCCAACTTCACCTGTGGGTGCCTTCGGCTGAACGCTGACAAGGCATTGGTCGTTCGCCCGCCAACGAAATCCTCGGGCACGCCCAGGCGCACGGTCACGCCCACCATCGCGCCGGCCAGGGCTTCGAGCATCTGGTCGTTCAGGGCCAACATGTGCCGGGCATAGCCAAGCAGGGTCTGCCCGGCGTCGGTCGGCAACACATCCCGGTTGCCGCGTACCAGCAGGCGATGACCGACCATGTCCTCGAGGCGCCGCACCTTCTGGCTGATGGTCGATTGGGTCGAGTGCAGACGGGCGGCAGCCGTGGTGAAACTGCCGCAATCAGCCACCACCACAATGGCGCGCAGCAAGTCGAGGTCGAACAGGGCCCTATTCGATTTCACGCCAGTAGACATTCTGGTATTCAACTTTCAAATGGCAAGGCTGTTTTCTATCACGCCACCCCCTGCACCGCAACGCGCAGGGCTAGTCGCCGAGTGCCACACCTTCGCGCCGGGGGTCGGCACCGCCCGACCAGCCGTCACCGCTGCGCTGGATGATCTGCATGCCACTGGTCATGCTCATGGGTGTTACCACATGCCCCCAGGCTGCCAGCTGGCGGATCAGCGCCGGGCTGGCCAACCCCGCCTCCACTTCGGTGTCGGCATTGCGGCTGCCGAAGTTGGGCAGGCCGGCCGCCTGCTGCGGGTCAAGCTGCCAATCCAGCAGGCCAATCAGCGCCTTGTTGACGTAGCCGATGATCTGCGAGCCTCCGGGCGAGCCCAGGCTGGCCACCAGTTCGCCAGAGGCTTGCGAGAACACCAGGGTCGGCGCCATGGACGACAGCGGCCGCTTGCCCGGCTGCACCCGGTTGGCCACGGGCTGGCCTTGTTCCTGCGGGATGAAAGAGAAGTCGGTCAGGTGGTTGTTGAGCAGGAAGCCCTTGACCATCAGGTGCGCGCCGAACGCTGCTTCCACCGAGGTGGTCATGGCCAGGGCCTGGCCGTGGTCATCGACCGCGCTGAGGTGCGAGGTGGAAATACGCAGCGGCGAACGGTCGGGGGCCAGGGCCAGGTCGGCGCCTTGCGGCTTGCCGGGGCGCGCGCGCTTCATGCTGTAGTCGCCGATCTGCCCGGCGCGGGCGGCCAGGTAGGCGGGGTCAGTCAAGGCCTTGACCGGTACAGCCACATGATCGCTGTCGGCCAGGTACTGGGCGCGGTCGGCATACACCAGGCGCTCGGCTTCGGCAACCAGATGCACGGCCAGCGCTGGGGCTTCGAGTTCGGCAGCCGATGAAGCAGCGACCGGCCGCATGGTGGCAAGGTCGCGTGCCGGCGCAGCCCGCTGCAGCGCTTCGAGAATGCCCAGGGTCTGCAGCACCGCCACCCCGCCCGATGAAGGCGGCGGCATGCCGCAGATGCGCCAGGCCTTGTAGGGGCCACATACCGGCTCGCGCTCCTTGGCCTGGTACTGCTGCAAGTCCTGCAGCGTCAGGTAGCCGGCGTTGGCATGGCTGCGCACCTTGGCCACGATGGCTTCGGCGATTTCGCCGGTGTAGAACGCCTCGGCGCCCTGCGCGGCAATCTGCTCGAAGGTTTGCGCCAGCTCGGCGTTGCGCAAGGTCGTGCCGACCGCCAGCGGTTTGCCGTGCGCATCCAGGAAGTAGCGGGCCATGGCCGGTGACCGGGCAATGAACGGGTCACTCGCCAGCAGGGCGTGAAGGCGTTCGGAAACCGGGAAACCGTTGCGTGCCAAGGCGATCGCCGGGGTGAACAGCTCGCCCCAGGGCAGCTTGCCGTGTTGCGCATGGGCCAGTTGCAACGCCCGCAACACGCCGGGCACCCCTACCGAACGGCCGCCGATCTGCGCCTCCCTGAACGGCATGGGTGAGCCGTCGGCTTGCAGGAACAACTTTTCCGACACCGCCGCCGGGGCTGTCTCGCGGCCATCGTAGGCCTGCACGCGCTGGCCGTCCCAGTACAGGATGAACGCCCCGCCACCAATACCACTGGATTGTGGCTCGACCAGGGTCAATACCATCTGCATCGCGATGGCCGCGTCGATGGCGCTGCCACCGGCCCGCAGCATCGCCCGCCCCGCCTCGCTGGCCAGCGGGTTGGCGGCAGCGACCATGTGCCGGCTGGCGTGCACCGGCTGCAGGCCAGAACGATAGCCGGAGGCCAGTTCCGGTGGTGCTGGCAGTACCGCATCGGCACATGCCCAGCCACTGGTAGCCAGCAGGCACAGGGCGCTTGTCAGGTGGGTGAAGAATGTCATCGTTTGCTTCCTGCCATTACCTGTTCAGCACGGCACTGTCGGTCATACGCAAACTTCACTGCAAGCCCTGGCAGCTTTTCCGGCATGGATGCACGCAGGCAGGCGCGGGCTTCAGGTCACCTCCTCGAACGGCAGGCCCACATAGTTTTCGGCAATGTTCACCAGCCCCGCCGGCGAAGTCAGGAAGTACTCGCGGTCGGCCTCCTGCATCTTCTGGTCCCAGGCGTCCTTGTGGCTGCCGAAATCATGCAGCAGCTGGGTCATGAACCAGCTGAAGCGTTCGCCCTTCCACACCCGGCGCAGGGCCAGCGGCGAATATTGCTGCAGCAGCTCGGTACGCCCTTCGCGGTACACCTTGAGCAGGATGCGGTACAGATAGTTGACGTCCGAGGCGGCCAGGTTCAGGCCCTTGGCCCCGGTGGGCGGCACAATGTGCGCGGCGTCGCCGACCAGGAACAGATGACCGTACTGCATCGGCTCGACCACCAGGCTGCGCAGCGGCGCGATGCTCTTCTCCAGGGCCGGGCCAGTCACCAGGCGTGCCGCCACGTCTTCGGGCAGGCGTGCCTTGAGCTCATTCCAGAAGCGTTCATCGGACCACGCCTCCAGCTGATCCTCCAGCGGGATTTGCAAGTAGTAACGGCTGCGTGTGAGCGAACGCTGGCTGCACAGCACGAAACCGCGCGCATGGTGCGCGTAGATCAGCTCGTGATTGACCGGCGGGGTATCGGCCAGCAGGCCCAGCCAGCCAAACGGGTAGACCCGCTCGTACTGCTTGAGCACACCGTCGGGGATGCTCTGCCGCGAGACACCGTGGAAGCCGTCACAGCCGGCGATGTAGTCGCAGTCCACGCGGTGGACCTGGCCGTCCTTCTCGTACGTCAGGTAGGGCCGCTCGCCCTTGAGTTCATGCAGCTGGACATTGCTCGCCGAGTAGAGGGTCGGCGCCCCACTGGCTTGACGCGCCTGCATCAGGTCACGTGTCACTTCAGTCTGGCCGTATACCATCACCGTCTTGCCGCCGGTCAGGGCCTTGAGGTCCAGGCGCTGGCGACGCCCGCCAACCAGCAGCTCGACCCCTTCATGAACCAGTCCTTCGCGGTCCATGCGCGCAGCCACGCCGGCTTCGCGCAGCAGGTCGACCGTACCTTGTTCCAGCACCCCGGCGCGGATCCGACCTAGTACATGCTCCGGGGTCTGGCGCTCGACGATCAGCGTATCGATACCGGCATTGTGCAGCAGTTGGCCCAGCAGCAGGCCAGACGGGCCTGCACCAATAATTGCAACCTGAGTTTTCATTGTTGTTGTCTCTATGCGGACGACACCGGCCTCGGACTGGCAGTGAGGCGGCATCTGCTGTTAGGGTTTGCCTTTGCATTTTTACTGGCAAAAACCGCTGCGCAGCTGTGCTATTCCATGCATAACCTGCACTTTTACAAAAAACGTTCGATTAACGGACAGGCGCTCCTGCATGAAATCTCCCCTCTCCGGCGTCCCGGTGTTCACGCTGTATGGCGGAAACCAGGCCTGGCCCGGTAACGACCTGCTGCACTGCGAGTCGATCGAGGCACGTAGCCGCCTGCACCACTGGGAAATCAAGCCACACCAGCACGCCGAGCTGTTCCAGCTGCTGTACGTGCAGCGCGGCCGGGCCGAAGTGGAGATCGAGGGGTTACGCAGCACTATCGGCGAAGCGGCGATCCAGGTGGTGCCGCCGCTGACCGTGCACGGTTTTCGCTTCAGTGCCGATATCCAGGGGCATGTACTGACCTTCGGTACGGCGCTGGTAGCAAACCTGGAGCAGCGCCTGGGCGCGCCATTGGCGGTACTGGCGAAAGCGGCATGCTACCCATTGGGCCAGGACCGTGGGCGTTTGCGCGGCCTGATCGACACCCTGCAGCAGGAGTACCAGGGCAACGCCCCGGCACGGCCAGCGCTGCTCGAGGCCCTGGTGACGGCGCTGATGGTATGGATCAGCCGCCGCCAGCAGTCGGGGCAGGCACCACGCAACCGCGATGAGCGTGACCGCCACTTGCTGGGGGAGTATTTGCGCCTGGTCGAGGCGCATTATCGCGAACACCTGTCGGTGGAGGATTTTGCCGCGCGGCTGAATATCCCCAGCCAGCAGCTGAACCAGTTGTGCCGTGCGCTGAGCGGGCAAACTGCATTGCAGGTGGTGCACCGGCGGTTGCTGCTGGAGGCGCGGCGCAATCTGGTCTACACGCGGATGAGTATCGGCCAGTTGTCAGATAGCCTGGGGTTCACCGACCCGACGTACTTTGCCCGCTGGTTCAAGCGGTTGAGCGGGCAGACCCCCAATGGCTATCGGCGGGCGGCGCAGCCAGACTGAGGCAGGCGCGCACCGGCCACACGTACCTGCGCCTCTGCTTGACGTATACGTCAACCTGCCGTCAGGATAGCCGCATACACCACGCCGAGCCCCAGCATGAGCACCCAGACCTACAGCATCTCCGACTTGTCCCGTGAGCTGGACATCACCACCCGCGCCATCCGCTTCTATGAAGAGCAGGGCCTGCTGAGCCCGGAGCGCCGCGGCCTGGAACGTATCTATTCGGCGCGCGACAAGGTCAGCCTGAAACTCATCCTGCGCGGCAAGCGCATCGGCTTTTCCCTGGCCGAATGCCGCGAGCTGATCGAGCTGTACGACCCCTCCAGCGGCAACCTCAAGCAGCTCAACAGCATGCTGGCGAAAATCGCCGAGCGCCGCGCCCAGCTGGAACAGCAGATGCTCGACATCCACCAGATGCAACTGGAACTGGACACCGCCCAGGAGCGCTGTGAACAGGCTCTGGCCGCCACCCTGAACAACAAAGACAACCGCTGAAAGCCACAGGAAACCCGCCATGTCCTTGCCCAAACACGTCCGCCTGGTCGAAGTCGGCCCCCGCGACGGCCTGCAGAACGAAGCCCAGCCCATCAGCGTCGCCGACAAGGTACGCCTGGTGGATGACCTTACCGAGGCAGGCCTGGCTTATATCGAAGTGGGCAGTTTCGTCTCGCCCAAGTGGGTGCCGCAGATGGCCGGCTCCGCCGAGGTGTTCGCCGGCATCCACCAGCGCCCGGGGGTCACCTATGCCGCGCTGGCGCCCAACCTGCGCGGTTTCGAAGACGCCCTGGCCGCAGGGGTGAAGGAAGTCGCGGTATTCGCGGCGGCCTCCGAAGCCTTTTCGCAGCGCAACATCAACTGCTCGATCAGCGACAGCCTCAAGCGCTTCGAGCCGATCATGCAAGCGGCCAACAAGCACGGCGTGCGCGTGCGTGGCTACGTGTCGTGCGTGCTCGGCTGCCCCTATGAAGGCAGGGTCAACGCCGAGCAGGTCGCGCCGGTGGCGCGCGCCCTGCACGAAATGGGCTGTTACGAGGTTTCCCTGGGCGACACCATCGGTACCGGTACGGCCGGTGATACCCGGCGCCTGTTCGAAGTGGTGTCGGCACAGGTACCGCGCGAGCAACTGGCTGGGCACTTCCACGATACCTATGGCCAGGCCTTGGCCAACGTGTATGCCAGCCTGCTCGAAGGCATTCGTGTTTTCGACAGCTCGGTAGCCGGGTTGGGCGGCTGCCCGTACGCCAAGGGGGCGACTGGCAATATCGCCAGTGAGGATGTGGTGTACCTGCTGCAGGGGCTGGGCATCGAAACCGGCATCGACCTCGACCGGCTGATAGCCGCCGGCCAGCGCATCAGCGACGTGCTGGGCCGTGACAATGGGTCGCGGGTCGCACGGGCACGCAGCGCACACTAGGTCATACGGGTGTCACATGGCTGTGGGTGAGTGTTACCGCCGTCACGTTTTGCAGCGAAAAATCGGGTAACAGGGAAACAAATCGGCAGATTTACAAGCTCTGGCGATTTTCGACAAACCTTTAAGTCATTGATTTACAAGGACTATAAAAAGTTGGCACGCACCCTGCTATATCTTTCGTACAACAACAAAAAAAATGTGACACCCAATAAAAACAACAGGTAACGGCTCTGACATAACAAGAACAACACGGCAGAGACGCAGCAAGCAGATTTTTTTGGAGTCGACACGCTTTTCAGGGGTACGCCCCGCGGTCTGGCACAGAACAATAAAACTACCTCAAGGTAGCGGCAGCCAGGTTCGGATCAGCCATGATGAAAGCAGGTCAGCGCTCAAAAAAATACGTTTGCTCTTGGCCCCGCATGGGGGTCGCCCGCAACACCCGGACAGGCTGACAAAAACAACAACAGGCCGGTCCCAATAATAAAAAAAGAGCAGGCAACAACGCTTTGGGGGGAGCTTCGGCTCCCCTCAGTGCTTCCTGCCCTCCTCCTCTTCCTGCTTGCTCTCATCCTGCCCTTCCAGTTTGTCCACCAGTAGCGGCATCGTGCCCAGCACCAGCAGGGCCAGCACCGTGCTGATCACCGCCGTGGCCTCGCGGCCCATGCCGGCGGCCGTGCCGATGGCGGCAGTCATCCACAACCCGGCGGCCGTGGTCAGGCCCTTGACATGGCTGGGGTCCTGGCCGTTACCTTTCAAGATGGTGCCTGCACCGAGAAAACCGATACCGGCGACGATCCCCTGGATCACCCGGCTCAGGGCATCCTCCTCGGCACCGGCCATGCTCGGCGCCAGCACGAACAGCGCCGCCCCCAGCGACACCAGCATATGCGTGCGCACACCCGCCGACTTGCCCTTGTGTTCACGCTCGAAGCCCAGCACGGCGCCGAGCAAGGCGGCCATCAGCAGGCGCACGAGGATCTGCGTGACCTCGCGAGTATCGGCGATATCGGCGAATTCGGCCTGGATTGCTTGCCAGATGAGGTCCATTGTGCTTGTTCCCGTGCCTGTCATCTGCAAAGGTTGACCGCGATACCCAGCGCAAAGTGCCGCTGAACCTGCCAATGGAGCAACCCACACGATTCCGTGGTCCACCCTGTAACCGCCGCTGGAGGATCACCCCATGCCCATTGAAATCGACCAAAGCACGCGCCGCTGCACCCTGATTGGCGAGGACCTGCGCATTGAAGGCGATGGCCCGGCCATCGAAATCATCACCGATGAACAGTTGCGCATGTCGGTGGCCCTGCTCGCCGGCCAGCGCGTGCCGATCACCGAAGCCGAGGCCGATGCGCTGACCGTAGCGGGTGCGATAGATAGTCGCAGGCATCTCAAGGCCAGCGCGCCAGGCTCGGTAATCTAGGGCCTGGCGGGGCGAGCCGGGGAATCTGATACGGTTTTTATCGGGAAATCTGAGCCTGTGCTGATAACAGGCCCATGGCCATAGTATTCATGCCTGATCGAGGCCTGATGAGCACCGAGCCATGACCGATAGAATCCTTTTCACAGAGATCGCCGTCGCCCCCGCCAGCACCCAGCCACGATGCAACGACAGCGGCATTCACACGCGCAGCTTCAGCGGGCTGTACCGCAACCTGCGCATCGGCTTTGCCGGTGCCCTGTTCGTGCTGTTCTTCGGCACCGCCTGGCTGAACTGGGAGGGTCGCCAGGCCGTGCTCTGGGACCTGGATAACAGCAAGTTCCACATCTTTGCCGCCACCTTCTGGCCGCAGGACTTCATCCTGCTGTCGGCTTTGCTGATCATTTGCGCTTTCGGCCTGTTCGCCATCACTGTGTATGCCGGCCGTGTCTGGTGCGGCTATAGCTGCCCACAAAGCACCTGGACCTGGCTGTTCATGTGGTGCGAAAAGGTCACCGAGGGGGACCGCAACCAGCGCATCAGGCTGGCCGCCGCCCCCTGGAGCCTGAACAAACTGGGCCGCCGCGTGTTGAAGCACAGCCTGTGGTTGGCCATCGGCCTGCTCACCGGCCTGACCTTCGTCGGCTACTTCACGCCAATTCGCCCACTGGCCGCAGAGCTGTTCACCTTGCAACTGGGCGGTGTGGCGCTGTTCTGGGTACTGTTCTTCACCGCCGCCACCTACATCAACGCCGGCCTGCTGCGCGAAGCGGTGTGCCTGCACATGTGCCCCTACGCACGCTTCCAGAGCGTGATGTTCGACAAGGACACCCTGGCAGTCGCCTATGACCCGCGTCGTGGCGAAGCCCGTGGCCCGCGCAAGAAAGGCAGCGACGCCCGCGCCCAGGGCTTGGGGGACTGCATCGATTGCACCTTGTGCGTTCAGGTATGCCCCACCGGCATCGACATCCGTGACGGTCTGCAGATGGCCTGCATCGGTTGCGCGGCATGCATCGACGCCTGTGACGGGGTCATGGACAAGATGGGTTACGCCCGTGGCCTGATCGGCTACAAGTCCGAACACAGCCTGCAAGGTGGCAGCACCCACTGGTGGCGCCCGCGCCTGCTGGGTTACGCCAGCGCGCTGATAGTGATGATCGCGGCGCTGGGGCTGGCCTTGCAACTGCGCCCGATGGTATCGCTGGACGTGATCAAGGACCGCGGCCTGTTCCGCGAAAATGCCCAGGGCCAGATCGAGAACATCTACCTGCTCAAGGTCATCAACAAGACCGCGCGTGCCCGGCACTATCAGCTGCGCCTGGTGGACGCTGACGGTTTCAGCTTGCAGGGCAAGACTGCCTTCACTGTCGCGGCCGGCGACATGAGCGAGGTGCCGGTGTCGGTAGCGCTTTTGGCCGAGCGCCCGGCCAGCAGCTCGCAGACGCTTGGCTTCGAAATCAGCGACCGCGACGACGCCAGCATCCGCAGCGTGGCCAACAGCCGCTTCGTCGCGCCGCTGAACCGTTGATCCCTTACACTAGCTCACCTTGCCTGCCAGGCTTCGACAGAAGGCCAGAATGAAACGCTACGAACGCTTTGCCGATGACATTGCCGAACTGATCCGCTCCGGGGTGCTGGGCCCCGGCGAGCGTGTGCCCTCGGTGCGCTATGCCAGCCAGACCCACGGCGTCAGCCCGTCCACCGTGTTCCAGGCCTATTACCTGCTGGAACGGCGCGGCCTGATTCGCGCGCGTCCGCGTTCGGGTTACTTCGTCAATGCCTACGCCCCACGCCAGTTCAGCGAGCCGCAGGCCTTGCAGCCGGTCAGCGAGTCCACCGCTGTCGACGTCAGCGCATTGGTGTTCTCGATCCTCGACTCGATCAAGGACCCGAACACCGTGCCATTCGGCTCGGCGTTCCCCAGCCCCGAGCTGTTCCCGCTGCAACGCCTGTCGCGTTCGCTGGCCAGCGCCAGCCGCAGCATGGACCCGCGCATGGTGGTCACCGACCTGTCGCCGGGCAACCCGCAGCTGCGCCGGCAGATTGCCTTGCGCTACATGGTCGCCGGGCTGATGTTGCCAATGGAAGAACTGCTGATCACCAACGGCGCGCTGGAAGCATTGAACCTGTGCCTGCAGGCGGTCACCCAGCCGGGCGACCTGGTAGCCATCGAGGCGCCGGCCTTCTACGCCTGCCTGCAGGTGCTGGAGCGGCTCAAGCTCAAGGCGGTGGAAATCCCCGTGCATCCACGCGAAGGCATGGACCTGGGCGTACTGGCGCAGACCCTGGAAAAACACCCGGTCAAAGCCGTGTGGTGCATGACCAATTTCCAGAACCCGGTGGGCGCCAGCATGCCGGAAGCGAAAAAGCAGGCGCTGGTGGCGCTGCTGACCCGGCACCAGGTGCCGTTGATCGAAGACGACGTGTATGCCGAGCTGTACTACGCCCAGCAGGCTCCCAGACCGGCCAAGGCCTTCGACAGCGAGGGCCTGGTGATGCACTGTGGTTCGTTCGCCAAGAGCCTGGCGCCCGGCTACCGTATCGGCTGGGTGGCGGCCGGGCGCTTTGCGCAAAAGATCGAGCGCCTGAAGCTGATGACTTCGCTGTGTGCTTCGATGCCGGCCCAGGCCGCCATCGCCGACTACCTGCAGCACGGCGGCTACGACCGTCACCTGCGCAAGCTGCGCTACGCCCTGGAAGGCCAGCAGGCCAACATGCTGGCGGCCATTGCCCGCCACTTTCCGGCGCAGACGCGGGTCAGCCAACCGTCCGGCGGCTACTTCCTGTGGCTGGAACTGCCCGAGCAGATGGATGCCCTGAAGCTGTTCCACATGGCACTGGCCCAAGGCATCAGCATCGCCCCGGGGCCGATCTTCTCGCCTACCCGGCGCTTCGGCAATTGCATCCGCCTGAACTATGGCAGCCCCTGGCATGAAGATGCCGAACGGGCCATGGAAACGCTGGGACGGATCATCCGTTCGTTCTGATGGCTGAACGTATTGCGCAGCCTGTGCATCAATGCCCGTGATGCCATGCCTCGCGGCGGCCCCTGCAGTCCCTGGGCGAAAGGATTCGCCGCCTGCTGGGGGGTGGCCCGCAGCCACGCTGAGCGGCTATCCGTGTGCGGGTGAACGCGCTACAGTCTGGGCGTTACCTTTTGTCGGATGTCGGCATGCCTCAACGCGAACTGCTCAACCTGCGCCAACAAGTCGAAAACCTGCAACGGCACAATACGCTGCTGGAAGCACGCCTTTCCAGCCTTCAGGACCACGGCCAGGACTTCTACCGTTCGCTGTTCGACACCATGGACGAAGGTTTCTGCGTCATCGAATTCTTCGACGGCCCGCATGGCCCGCTCAGTGACTATGTGCACGTGCTGGCCAATGCCGCCTACGCCAAACATGCCGGCATTGCCGATGTGGTCGGGCAGAAGCTGCGCGAAATGGTACCCGACGAGGCGGATGATTGGGTGGCACGTTATGGCGCTGTGCTGCGCACGGGCGAACCCCTGCACTTCGAACAGGAACTGGTTGCCACCGGGCGCGTGTTATCCATTACCACGTTCCGCATTGAACCCGCCGAGAAGCGCCAAGTGGCCGTGCTGTTCAAGGACGTCACCGAACGACGACGGGCAGAACAGGCCTTGCAGCGCCTGAACCAGGAGCTCGAGCAACGGGTAAGCACCGCACTGGCAGAACGCAGGCTGTTTGCCGAGTTGGTCGATCACAGCATGGTCAACGTGCACGTGATCGGCAAGGACATGCGCTGGCTGGCTGTAAACCGGCAGGCCAGGCACGATTTCCGGCTTCTGTACGGGCAAACGCCGGAAGTCGGCGATTACATGCCCGGGCTGATCAACCACGACTACACCGAGCAGACGCCGATCCTGCCACTCTGGCAACGCGCGCTGGCGGGCGAGCAGTTCGTCGCGACAGGCGCATTTGGCCAGGCACCCGGGCAACGCCATTACGAGCTGCGCTTCAACGCCCTGCGTGACCATGACGGCGAGATCAAGGGCGCTTATCTGTTCGCCTATGACATCAGTCAACGGGTGCAGGAGCAAGAACGTCTGGCCAAGGCCGAAGAGGCCCTGCGCCAGGCGCAGAAAATGGAAGCGGTAGGCCAGCTCAGCGGCGGCATCGCCCACGACTTCAACAACCTGCTGGGCGGCATCCTAGGAGCCCAGGAGTTGATGCGCCAGCACCTGCGACAGTCGCGCTTCGATAGCCTGGAAGGGTTGCTGGAGCTGTCCAGCGGCTCGGCGCAGCGGGCTTCTTCGCTGGTGCACCGGTTGCTGGCGTTTTCCCGCCAGCAAACCCTGCAACCCTGTGCCACGCAGGTGGCCACGCTGGTGGCAGGCATGGAGGAGCTGCTGTGCCGCACCATCGGCCCGTCCATCAACCTGACCAGCCGCTTTCCCTGCCAGCTGTGGCCAACCTTCATCGATCCACCGCAGCTGGAAAGCGCCCTGCTCAATCTCTGCATCAATGCCCGCGATGCCATGCCCGGCGGTGGCGCGATCGAGATTCACGGCGACAACCTGATGCTGGACGAGGAGCAGGCCCGCGCAATGGAACTGCCAGCCGGTGAATACGTGCGGCTGAGCGTTACCGACAACGGCAACGGCATGACGCCGGAGGTAGCCGAGCGCGCAGTGGACCCTTTCTTCACCACCAAGCCCATGGGCCAGGGCACTGGCCTGGGCTTGTCGATGACCTACGGCTTCGTGCGCCAATCCGGCGGCCAGCTACGGCTATTGTCGACACTTGGCGAAGGTACCCGCATCGAGTTGCTGCTACCGCGCCACCACGAGCAACCTGAAGCGCCGGCCGCCGTGGCAAAGGGCACGCTGCCAGAGCAACGCAGCCCGGACGCGCAGCGTATCCTGCTGATCGAAGACCAGGTCGCCTTGCGCCTGGTGGTCTGCGAAGTGCTGGAGGAGTTGGGTTATCGGGTCGATGCATTCGAGAACGGCCCGTCCGCCCTCGCCCACCTGCAGGACGGCGAGCGTCCAGACCTGCTACTCAGCGACATCGGCCTGCCGGGTGGCCTGAATGGCCGCCAGGTGGCAGAACGTTGCCGCGAGCGCTACCCCGACCTCAAGGTGCTGTTCATCACCGGTTACGACGAAAGCGCAGCGCTCACTGACGGCCAGTTGCTGCACGGCACGCTGGTGCTGACCAAACCGTTCGAGCTGCAAGTGCTGGCCGAACGGGTGCGCATGCTACTGGATGGCTGACCGGCGGGCTCAGCGCCCGCCGCCCAGGTCGATGAAGCTGCCGGTGGAATACGAGGCTTTGTCCGAAAGCAGCCAGAGAATGGCCTCGGCGACTTCCTCAGGGCGCCCGCCACGGCCCATGGGCAAGCCGGATTCAAGCTTGCTGACACGCTCGGGGTCGCCGGAAAGCGCATGGAACCCGGTATGGATATAACCCGGGCGAACGCCATTGACCCGCACACCCTCGCCTGCGACTTCCTTGGCCAGGCCAATGGTGAAGGTGTCGAGTGCGCCTTTGGAGGCGGCGTAGTCCACGTACTCGTTGGGCGAGCCCAGGCGTGCGGCCACTGACGACACGTTGACGATGGCCCCGCCCTGCCCGCCGTGTCGACGCGCCATGCGCAGCAGGGCGTGCTTGGCGCAGAGCATGGGGCCGACGACGTTGGTTTTCATGACCTTGAGCAAGCGAAACTCGGACATCTCCTCGACCCGGCTCTGCTGGCCGATGGTGCCGGCATTGTTGACCAGCGCGGTGACCGGGCCAAGTGCCTCGTCGACGCGCCGGAACAGCTGTATGACTTCATCCTCCACGCTGGCGTCGGCACGCACGGCAATGGCCTCGGCGCCCAGGGCGCGAACCTGGTTGAGGACATTCTTCGCGGCCTGGTCGTCGGCGTGGTAATTGATGCAGATGCGGTAGCCCTGGCGGGCGGCCAGCAGCGCTGTGGCGGCGCCGATGCCACGGCTGGCACCGGTGATGACGATGACGTTCTCCATGGACTTGCCGAAGGTTGGAAAAGGGAGGTCCGACGATAGGGGAAAACAGACGGTATGGGAACAGCGAAGGGGGTTGGATGGCGCTCGATATCCGCCCCACCCAACGGCACAAGCCAAGCCCCCCCGCGTCAATGCCCCGCCGACGCCGGCCCCGCCTTGGCGGTAAAGGGCGGCTTGGCAAACCACACCAGCAGGATCAACCCGGCAAACACCCAGGTCATCAGGGTGAAGTAATCAACTGTCGACATCATGTAGGCCTGGCCGTTGAGCATCTGCTCCAGCTGGGCATAGCTTTGCGGGCTGGCCCCGCCCAGTTGCTCCAGGGTATGCCGTGTCGCCGGGTCGAACTGGCTGATATGTTCGCTCAGGTAGGCATGGTGCTGGTCCGCCCGGCGAATCCAGATCCAGGTCGTCAACGACGCCGCAAAACTCCCGCCCAGGGTCCGCAGGAAGGTCGCCAGCCCGGAGCCATCGGCGATCTGGTGCGGCGGCAGGTCGGACAGCAGGATGCTCAGGGTCGGCATGAAGAACAGTGCCACGCCGATACCCATGAACAGTTGCACCAAGGCCACGTGCTGGAAGTCCACCTCGCTGGTGAACCCGGCGCGCATGTAGCAGCTGGTACCGATCGCCAGAAATGCCAGCCCCGCCAGCACGCGCAGGTCGAAACGGTGCGCGTACTTGCCCACGAACGGCGACATGATCACCGGCAACAGGCCGATCGGCGCCACCGCCAGGCCCGCCCAGGTGGCGGTGTAACCCATCTGCGTCTGCAACCACTGCGGCAGGATCAGGTTGATGCCGAAGAATCCCGCATAGCCGCCGACCAGCACGAGGGTGCCGACCCGGAAGTTGCGGTGCACGAACAGGCGCAGGTTCACCACCGGGTGGCGGTCGGTCAGCTCCCAGATCACAAACACCGCCAGGAACACCAGCGAAACCAGGCTGCCGGTCACGATGAACGACGACTCGAACCAGTCCAGGTCGTTGCCTTTGTCGAGTACTACCTGCAAGGCGCCGACACCAATGATCAGCGTCAGCAGGCCGATATAGTCCATCGGCTGGCGGCTGGTGACCACCGGCCGGCTGCGCATCTGCTGGCGCACCACGGCTGCGGCGAACAGGCCGATGGGCACGTTGATGAAGAAGATCCATGGCCAGCTGTAGCTGTCGGTGATCCAGCCGCCCAGGATCGGCCCGGCAATCGGCGCCACCACCGTCACCATCGCCAGCAATGCCAGGGCCATCCCGCGCTTGGCCGGTGGATACACCGCGATCAGCAACGTCTGGGTCATCGGGTACAACGGCCCGGCCACCACGCCCTGCAGCACGCGAAAACCGACCAGTTCCGGCATCGACTGGGCAATCCCGCAGAGGAACGAGGCCAGCACGAACAGCAGCGTGGCCCAGATGAACAGCTTCACCTCGCCAAACCGTCGGCTGAGCCAGCCGGTGAGGGGCAAGGCGATGGCGTTGCTCACCGCGAACGAAGTGATGACCCAGGTACCCTGCTCGTAGCTCACCCCGAGGTTGCCGGAAATGGTCGGCAGGGCCACGTTGGCAATGGTGGTGTCGAGCACCTGCATGAACGTTGCCAGCGACAGGCCGATGGTAGTCAGCAGCAGGCTCGGCGGGGTGAACTGGGCCGCGGCGGTATTGCTCATCGCTGCGCCGTCTTGCCGGGGGCGCTGTTTTCGTGGATCAGCCGGGCGATCAGGTGGTCGGCTTCGACCAACTGGCGATCATAGACCTGGGTGGTATAGCTGGCCTGCTGGGGTGGCTGCTGAGCCAGTGCCGGGCCGCTCTGGTCATGCAAGTCGACTTCGACCACGGTGGACAGGCCAATACGCAGCGGGTGCTCCTTGAGCTGGTCGGGGCTGAGGTGAATGCGTACCGGCACCCGCTGGACGATCTTGATCCAGTTACCCGTGGCATTCTGCGCTGGCAACAGGGCGAAGGCACTGCCGGTGCCGGCGCCAAGGCTGTCGACCGTGCCGCTGTACTTGACCTCGCTGCCGTACAGGTCGGCGCTGACCTGCACCGGCTGGCCGATGCGCATGTCACGCAACTGGGTTTCCTTGAAGTTGGCATCGATCCACACCTGATCCAGTGGAATCACCGCCATGGTCGCAGTGCCAGGCTGCAGGCGCTGGCCCAGCTGCACGGTACGCTTGGCCACGTAGCCGGTCACCGGCGCGACCAGGGTGGTACGGGCATGGTCGAGGTAAGCCTGGCGCAGGTCGGCAGCGGCCGCCATCACCTCGGGGTGCGAGGACACCACGGTGTCGTCGACCAGCGCACTGCTGGTACTCAGTTGCTGGCGCGCGCTGTTGACCGCGGCCTGGGCCACGCTCAGGTCATCGCGGGCATGGGACAGCTCTTCAGCGGCAATCGCACCGCTGTCGGCCAGCACCTTGCGTCGGTTGAAATCCTGCTGAGCCTTGCGCAGTTCGGCCTGGCGGGTTTGCAGTTGGGCCTTGAGCGAGTCGACGTTGCTGTACAGGCCGCGCACCTGGCGCACGCTGCGCGCCAGCCTGGCTTCGGCGGACTGCAAGGCCACTTCGCTGTCGGCCGGGTCGAATTGCAGCAGCACCTGGCCGGCATGCACCAGGTCGCCGTCATCGGCTCCGATGCTGGTGACCGTACCGCTGACCAGCGGCGTGATTTCCACCACGTTGCCGTTGACGTAGGCATCGTCGGTGCTTTCGTGCCAACGCCCGACCAGGCTATACCAGGCCCAGGCGCCAACAGCGGCCAGGATCACCAGCAACAACAGGCCTAGCAGCCAGGCCTTGCGCTTGCGCGATGACTCGGGTGCTGCGGTGGGAGACGGGGTGTCTACGGAAGTGGCCATGACAGTACCTTGGAAAATGCGTGACAGGGTTCAGCGATCGCCGAAGCGGCGGATCGTCAACGGGTCGCCGGCAGCGAGCAGCACCTTGGCCAGCAGGCCCTCCAGAGCCTTGAGTTCTTCGGCGTCCAGCGCGCCGCACAATTCGTTCATGGCGGCGGCGCCGATTTCCGGCAGCCGGTCGGCCAGGCGCTGGCCGTCGGCAGTCAATGCCAGGCGCACCTGGCGACGGTCGTCGGCGCAGCGATTGCGCACGATCAGTTCCTTCTGTTCGAGGCGGTCGAGCATGCGGGTCATCGAACCGCTGTCCAGCCCCAGGTAGCGGCACAATTCGGCCGGGGTATCCACCTGGTACTGGGTGACGATGATCAGCACCTTGAACTGCGCGGCGGTGACGCCCTCGGCTTCGAGGTGCCAGTCGAGGATGCGGTCCTTGAGGATCGCCGCGCGGCCAAGCAGCATGCCGATGGCGCAGGTCTGGAAGTTGTCTGGGGTGAAATGGGCCATCAGCGACTGCTCGGGTAAGTGTGTAAAAATATTACTGCTTAGGCAGTGAATGTCAAAGCTTTGATTAGCAGGCTATGAAATATTTCATGCTGGTGCCTGCCCCGCCGGTTGCTCCTACAGGGCACGCAGGCCCAACGCCTGCACCGCACCGCAGGCAATGGCAATGCCGACCAGCTCGGCCAGGCTTTGCGCCTGCAAGCGTTTCATCACCCGGCCACGGTACAGGTCAACGGTCTTCACGCTAACGCCCAGCCGCTCGGCAATCTCGCGGTTGTTCAAGCCTTGGGCCAACGGCACGAACACGTCGCGCTCGCGTGGTGTCAGGGCATCGATACGCGCCTGTACCTGAGCCAGTGCCTGGTCGTCCTGGCGCGCCCGCCCGGCCCGTTCCAGCGCGGCCTGCACGCTGTCGAGCAGCAACTGGTCGTTGTACGGCTTTTCAATGAAATCGCAGGCGCCGGTCTTGAACGCCCGCACCACGATCGGCACATCGGCATGGCCACTGACGAAAATCACCGGCAGTGCCAGGCCGCGTTCACGCATCGCCTGCTGCACTGCCAACCCGCCCAACCCTGGCATGCGCACGTCCAGCAGCACACAGGCAGGCCCGTCATCAACACAGGCGTCAAGAAACGCCTGCCCGCTGGCGAACGGCAGGGCCTGCAAACCTACCGACTGCAGCAGCCACACGGTCGAATCCCGCATGCCCTGGTCGTCATCGACCACATACACTTTCGCTTGCACTGCGCCTCTCCTTATCCCCTGCTGACCACCAGACGGCAGCACAGCACCAGCCCACCCTTGTCACCGCCCCGCGCCCACAGGCTGCCGCCAAAGCCTTCGATCAGGCTGCGACTCATGCTCAACCCCAGGCCCAGGCCATCGGCCTTGCTGGTGGTGAACGGCGTGAAGATTTCATCCAGTTGCCCGGGGGCTACGCCCGGCCCCTGGTCGGCCACTTCCACCAGCACGCCGTCGCCATCGCGCGCGGCGCTCAGCAGGATACGCGACGGCCGCTCGCCGTGCTGCTCGCGGTTGGCCTCGATGGCGTTGCGCAGCAGGTTGAGCAGCACTTGCTCCAGCAATACCCGGTCGGCGTACACCGAGGGCAGTTGCGCGCTCATGCGCAGTTCCACCAGCACCTGGTCGCGCGCAGCTTCCCAGGCACACAGGCGCATGGCTTCACCGGCCACCTCGGCCACGTCCAGCGCCTGCAGGCGGCGCGGCCCCTTGCGCAGGAAGGCGCGCAGGCGGCGGATCACTTCGGCGGCATGGGTGGCTTGCTCGCTGATGCGCTGCAGGCCCTGCCCGACCCGCTCGCACGCCTGCGGATCGTGCGCCACACCCTGCAGGTAGCGCTGGCTGGCATTGGCATAGTTGACCACGGCGGCCAGCGGCTGGTTGATCTCGTGGGCGATACCTGAAGCCAGCTCGCCCAAGGTGGCCAAGCGGGCACTGTGCGCCAGGCTCTCCTGGGCCTCGATACGCAAGGTGATGTCGCGGGACACGCTGACCACCTCCACCACCGCGCCGGTGTAGGTTTCGCGGATCGCCCGGCTGGCAATCTCGAACCAGCGGTAGCCGCCTGCGGCCAAGCGCACCCGGCAGGTCATGGTGTGGTAACCATCCTGGTCCAGGGCCGCCGCGGCCTGACGCAGCACCTGGCGGCGTTCGCGCGGGTGCAGCAGGCTGTGTACGGCCATGCCGCGCAATTGCTCGGGCCACAGGCCGAGCAGGCGGAATGCCGCCGGCGAGGCATCGAGAAAACGGCCATCAGGGCTGTGCCGGGAAATGAGGTCGGTGGTGTTCTCGATGATCAGCCGGTACAGGCGCCGGGCGCGGCTGGCCTCGCGCGCACCGTGGCGCTCGTCACTGGCATCGCGACAACGCGCCAGCACTTGCTGGCGCTGATCGTCAGGGATGAAGTTCCACAACACGATGCGCTCGCCGACCTGCACCTCAACGTCGGCAATTGCCCGGTGCTGGCGCAGGCAGGCGCGCACCAGGGCGGCACAGTTGGCCGGCAGCCAGTTGGCCAGTGCGGGGCCGTCATCGAGCCACGCCTGCATTGCCGGGTTGAGCGCCAGCGGCCTGGCATCACCCGCCAGCATCAGGCTGGGCTGGGGGTCCTTGGCGAGCAAGGGGTAGGCGGTCTTGTTCACAGTGAACGGCTCGTTGCTATAGTAGTTCTACTATATTGCTATAGTCGATATTCCTAATACCATAGCGACTCGCGTAAAAATGCGGCAAGGGTAGCGGTCTAACATTCCGCCACCCTGCACCCTGAACAGAGCTAACAATCAGCCACCGGGGGTCCAGCGCACTGGCTGCGCCTGCCTCCCTTACAGGACTACTGCATGTCGATCTATGCCCAGGGCCTGATGCCCGCAGCCGTCAACCATGTCGCCCTCACCCCGCTGAGTTTCATCGAGCGCACCGCTGCCGTTTACGGCAACTACCCCGCAGTGATTCACGGAGCCATCCGCCGCAACTGGCAGGAAACCTACCAGCGCTGCCGACGCCTGGCCAGCGCCCTGGTAGGCCGGGGTATCGGTCGCGGCGATACCGTGGCGGTGATGTTGCCGAACATTCCGGCCATGCTCGAGGCCCACTTTGGCGTGCCCATGACCGGCGCCGTGCTCAACACCCTGAACGTTCGCCTGGACGCAGAGGCCATCGCCTTCATGCTGCAACATGGCGAGGCCAAGGTGCTGATTACCGACCGCGAGTTCCACACGGTCATCGAGGCTGCCCTGGCCTTGCTCGAACACCCGCCACTGGTGGTGGATGTGGATGACCCGGAGTACGGCGAAGGCCGTGCGCTCAGCGCACTGGACTACGAGGCATTCCTCGCCGAAGGCGACCCGGAATTTGCCTGGCAATGGCCCGATGACGAGTGGCAGGCGATTTCGCTCAACTACACCTCCGGCACCACCGGCAACCCCAAGGGCGTGGTCTATCACCACCGTGGCGCCTACCTGAATGCCCTGGGCAACCAGATGACCTGGGCCATGGGGCATCGCCCGGTGTACCTGTGGACCCTGCCGATGTTCCACTGCAACGGCTGGTGCTACCCATGGACCATCACCGCGCTGGCCGGCACCCACGTTTTCCTGCGCCGGGTCGACCCGCAGAAAATCCTCAACCTGATCCGCGAACACCGGGTCAGCCACCTGTGCGGTGCGCCGATCGTGCTCAACGCGCTGGTCAACATGCCCGAGGCGGCCAAGGCGGCCATCGAGCACCCGGTGCAGGCCATGGTCGCCGGCGCCGCACCACCTGCCAAGGTCATCGGTGCCGTGGAGGAAATGGGCATACGGGTGACACACACTTATGGCCTGACCGAAGTCTATGGCCCGGTGACCGTGTGTGCCTGGCATGACGAATGGGACCAACTTGCGCTCGAAGACCGCGCGCGGATCAAGTCACGCCAGGGCGTGCGCTACCCGACCCTCGACGGCTTGATGGTCGCCGACCCGCAGACCCTCGAGCCGGTACCGCGCGACGGCAATACCTTGGGCGAGATCTTCATGCGCGGCAACACCGTGATGAAGGGCTACCTGAAAAACCCCGAGGCGACCGCGGAAGCCTTCCGTGGCGGCTGGTTCCACACCGGCGACCTGGCCGTGTGGCATGCCGACGGCTATGTCGAGATCAAGGACCGGCTGAAGGACATCATCATCTCCGGCGGCGAGAACATCTCCACCATCGAGGTCGAGGACGCCCTGTACAAGCACCCCGCCGTGCTGGAAGCCGCGGTAGTGGCACGCCCGGACGAAAAATGGGGCGAAACCCCATGCGCCTTCATCGCCCTCAAGCCCGGCCGCGAAGACACCCGCGAAGCCGACATCACCGGCTGGTGCCGCGAGCACCTGGCCGGGTTCAAGGTGCCGAAGACCGTGGTGTTCGGCGAACTGCCGAAAACCTCCACCGGCAAGATCCAGAAGTACGTGCTGCGCGACCGGGCCAAGGCCCTCTGAAACCCTGGCGGCCTTTTCGCGGTTTTACCTGCGACCAGGCCAGCCCAGATTGCCCATCTTTCAAGAGTTCCGCGATGACCACCTATACCGCCCCCCTGCGCGACATGCGCTTCGTCCTGCATGATGTGTTCAACGCCCCTGCCTTGTGGGCCCGCCTGCCGGCCCTGGCCGAACGCATCGACGCCGAAACCGCCGATGCCATCCTCGAGGAAGCGGCCAAGGTCACCGGCCAGCTGATCGCCCCGCTCAGCCGCAACGGTGACGAGCAAGGCGTGCGCTTCGAGGCCGGCACCGTCACCACTCCCGATGGCTTCCGTGAGGCCTGGCACACCTACCGCGAAGGCGGCTGGGTCGGCCTGGGTGGCAACCCCGAGCATGGCGGCATGGGCATGCCGAAAATGCTCGGCGTGCTCTTCGAGGAAATGCTCTATGCCGCCGACTGCAGCTTCAGCCTGTATTCGGCATTGAGCGCCGGCAGCTGCCTGGCGATCGATGCCCACGCCAGCGAAGCGCTAAAGGCCACCTACCTGCCGCCCCTGTACGCAGGCCGCTGGACCGGCACCATGTGCCTCACCGAGCCCCATGCCGGCACCGACCTGGGGCTGATCCGCAGCCGCGCCGAACCCCAGGCCGACGGCAGCTACCGCATCAGCGGCAGCAAGATCTTCATCACCGGCGGCGAGCAGGACCTGACCGAGAACATCATCCACCTGGTGCTGGCCAAGCTGCCCGACGCACCTGCCGGAGCCAAGGGTATTTCGCTGTTCCTGGTGCCCAAGTACCTGGTCGAGGCCGATGGCAGCCTGGGCCGACGCAACCCCGCGCATTGCGGCTCGGTCGAACACAAGATGGGCATCAAGGCCTCGGCCACCTGCGTGATGAACTTCGACGGCGCGGTCGGCTACCTGGTGGGCGAGCCGAACAAGGGCCTGGCCGCGATGTTCACCATGATGAACTACGAACGCCTGTCCATCGGCCTGCAAGGTATCGGTTGTGCCGAAGCGTCCTACCAGAGCGCCGCCCGCTATGCCAATGAGCGCCTGCAAAGCCGTGCCGCCAGTGGCCCGCAGGCCAAGGACAAGGTGGCCGACCCGATCATCCAGCACGGTGATGTACGGCGCATGCTGCTGACCATGCGCTCCCTCACCGAAGGTGGCCGGGCGTTCGCCGCCTACGTTGGCCAACAGCTGGACCTGGCGCGCTACGCCGCCGACGCCGGCGAACGCGAGCACGCACAGCGCCTGGTGGCGCTGCTGACGCCGGTGGCCAAGGCGTTCTTCACCGACAACGGCCTGGAAAGCTGTGTGCTCGGCCAGCAGGTGTATGGTGGCCACGGCTACATCCGTGAATGGGGCCAGGAGCAGCGCGTGCGTGACGTGCGCATCGCCCAGATCTATGAAGGTACCAACGGCATTCAGGCCCTTGACCTGCTCGGGCGCAAGGTGCTGGCCGACGGCGGCCAGGCACTGGCCAGCTTTGCTGCCGAGGTACGCGCCTTCAGCCTCGACGCGCCGCTGCACCGTGAAGCCCTGCAAGCGAGCCTGGCGCGGCTGGAGGCGACCAGCACCTGGCTGCGCTCGCGGGCCGGCGACGAACCCAACCTGGTCAGTGCCGTGGCGGTGGAATACCTGCAACTGTTCGGGCTCACCGCGTATGCCTACATGTGGGCGCGGATGGCCGCGGTGGCGCTGGCCAAGCGTAACGAGGACGGCGCGTTCCATGAGGCCAAGCTGGCGTGTGCGCAGTTCTACTTCCAGCGGGTGCTGCCGCGTGGCTTGGGCCTGGAGGCGAGCATTCGTGCAGGGAGCGCCAGTCTCTATGGGATGACAGCCGAACAATTCTGATCGCCCGGCCCGGCGGGACTGCAAGGAAGCCCGTAGTTCTGCCGCGAAGGGTTCTCAAACGCTGGAAAACCGTTGCCAATCCGACGAAAAACCAACACAACTGGGAGTCACTCGCCATTACCTCGGTTCTCGGGAGCCCTGCGCCAAGGGTAGAATGCGCAAAACCCGGAGCCGCAATGAACCACGACCGCCACGACCCCAGCCCAGACGATGCCATCACCGACGCCGCCGCGCACTGGTGCATGCGCCTGCACGCCGAGGACTGCTCGGTCGCCGAGCGTGAGGCGTTCAGCCGCTGGCTGTCGGCCAACCCGCAGCATGCCGAGGAATACCAGGCAATGCTGGAGATCTGGCAAACCGCCGACCTGCTGCCACGCAACGCCACCGTCATCGACTTCAACCCGGCCGTCCAGCAGCAGGCGCGCCGGCGCGGCTGGCGGCCATTGGCGTCTGCTGCCGCCATCGCCCTGGCGGTGCTGCCGCTGGCTGGCTGGGTGGGCTGGGAACAAGGCTGGCTGCCCAACCACTACCAGCACTTCGCAGCCGGCAAGCGCATGCAGACCGTGGAACTGAGCGATGGCAGCACGGTGCAACTCAACCTCAATACCGAGCTCACCTACCTCAACTACAAGGACCAGCGCCAGGTCACGCTCAAGCGTGGCGAGGCGTTCTTCAAGGTGCGCCACGACAGCGACCACCCCTTCATCGTGCATGCAGGCAGTGGCCAGACCCGTGTCACCGGTACCCAGTTCAACGTGTGGAAGTACCAGGACCAGGTCAAGGTCACGCTGGTGGAAGGTTCGGTACTGGTGTCCAGCGACGGCAATGACGGAGGCTACCGCCTCGGCCCGGGGATGCAGGCCAGCTATCGCCAGGGCGATTTCGAACCGCAACTGCAACAGAGCGGCGATTACGGCAACAGCCTGGCCTGGCGCGACGGCAAACTGGTGCTCGAGAACCTGAGCCTGGCCCAGGCCCTGCCGATGATCAACCGTTACCTCGATGCACCGCTGCTGCTGGCCGATGCCAGCACCGGGCGCATTCGCATCAGCGGTATCTACAACACCCGCGAGGTGGGGCGCCTGGTCAACAACCTGCCCAAGGTGCTGCCGGTCTACCTGACCCGCAGCAAGGATGGCAGCACCGTGCTCAACCGCATCTCGCCACCACCCGACAAGGGCTGACGCCCCGCCCTGCCCTACAGCGTCATCGCTGCCAGCCAGCCGAACGCCAGCAGCGGCAGGTTGTAGTGGATGAAGGTAGGTACCACGGTGTCCCAGATGTGGTGATGCTGGCCATCCACGTTCAACCCCGAGGTCGGGCCCAGGGTCGAGTCCGAGGCAGGCGAACCCGCGTCGCCCAGGGCACCTGCAGTCCCCACGATGCACACCGTGGCCAACGGGTCGAAGCCCAGTTGCACGCACAATGGCACGAAGATCGCCGCCAGGATCGGAACAGTGGAGAAGGACGAGCCAATGCCCATGGTTACCAGCAGCCCTACCAACAGCATCAGCAAGGCACCGATACCCTTGCTGTGGTTGATCCACTGCGCCGAGGTTTCCACCAGGCTTTTCACCTCGCCGGTGGCTTTCATCACATCGGCGAAGCCCGAGGCGGCGATCATGATGAAACCGATCATGGCCATCATCTTCATGCCCTCGGTGAACAGGTCGTCGGTGTCTTTCCAGCGCACGATGCCCGACAGCGAGAAGATCAGGAAACCGACCATGGCACCGATGATCATCGAGTCCAGCCACAACTGGACGATGAACGCCGCGGCAATGGCCAGCCCGGCCACCAGCAGGGTCAGCGGGTTGTACTGCACGCTCACCTGCTCTACCTGCCCGATGCGCGCCAGGTCGTAGTCACGCTTCCTGCGGTAGCTGACAAATACGGCCAGCAACAGCCCGGCGAGCATGCCGGCGGCCGGAATGGCCATGGCGTGGGTGACATTGACGCCGCTCACATCGACGCCCGCGCGGGCGACGTTGGCCAGCAGGATTTCGTTGAGGAAGATGTTGCCAAAGCCCACCGGCAGAAACATGTACGGGGTAATCAGGCCGAAGGTGATGACGCAGGCGATCAGCCGGCGGTCGATGCGCAGGCGGGTCAGCACATAGAGCAGCGGTGGCACCAGCAACGGGATGAAGGCGATGTGGATGGGCAGGATGTTCTGCGACGACACCGCCACTGCCAGCATCAGGCCGACCAGCAACCATTTGACCTTGCCGCCATTGGCATGGCCCTGGCGCTCGATCATGCCCAGGGCGCGGTCGGCCAGGGCATGGGCCAGGCCGGACTTGGCGATGGCCACGGCAAAGGCGCCCAGCAATGCATAGGACAGGGCCACCGTGGCGCCGCCGCCCAGGCCACCATTGAACGCCTTGAGCGTACCCTCGATGCCCAGGCCGCCCACCAGCCCACCGGCCAGGGCGCCAATGATCAGGGCGATGACCACGTGCACGCGGGACAGGCTGAGTATCAGCATGATGCCGACCGCGGCGATCACTGCATTCATGGTTGCTTTACCTCATTGCGACAGAAAAAAAGCGCGAACTCTGAAGCACTGGGCGACAGAAGTCAAAAGCGCCATGTAACGGCAAATCATCAATGCCTGGCGCAGACCCGGCAGGCCGGAAGGTTAAATTGAACGTTTGAATAAAGAAAAAGCCGCGCCAGCCGACACAGTCGTCAGCCACACTCCTATTACAAGGGACCCATCCCATGCCTTTGCGACAACTTTCCATCCAGTGGAAGATTACCCTGCTCGCCGGTCTCTGCCTGGCCGGCATCGTCACCCTGCTCGTCGGCCTGTCGCTGTACCGCATGGACCACAGCTCGGACCTGGTCAAGGCCAGCAGCATGCAGATGCTCACCGAGTCGGCGCAGTCGCGCATCGAATCGCAGGGCGAAGTGCAGGCACTGAACATCCGCCGCCAGTTCATGGACGCCTACCAGTACGGTGCCGGCTTCGCCCGCCAGGTGCTGTTCCTGCGTGAGCAGGCCGAAAAGCGTTTTCTCGATGCCTTCGACCTGCGCGAGGACATGACCCGCCAGGTGCGCGCCGCCTTGCAGGCCAACCCTGACCTGCTGGGCCTGTCGCTGGTATTCGAACCCAATGCGCTGGACAACAAGGACAGCCTGTTCGCCGGCAAGGCGGACCTGGGTAGCAACGCAACCGGGCGCTTCGCCCTGTACTGGTCGCAGCCGCGGGTCGGCCAGCTGACTTCCATGGCCCTGCCGGAAAGCGACATGGCCAACACCGAGATCGGCCCCAGCGGCCAGCCAGCCAACACCTGGTGGGTCTGCCCGCGTACATCCGGCAAGGTCTGCGTGGTGGAACCGTACTTCTATGACATCGATGGCCAACAGGTACTGATGACCAGCATCGTCTTCCCGCTGCGGGTAGACGGCAAGGTGATCGCCACCCTGTCCGTGGACATCAACCTCAACAGTCTGCAGGCCCTGAGCCAAGAGGCCAGCCGCAGCCTTTACGAAGGCCGGACCACGGTCGGCATCCTCAGCCCGGTCGGCCTGCTGGCCGGCTACAGCGCCGACGCCAGCAAGCTGGCCCAGCGCTTCGACCAGGTCGATACGGCCAAGGGCGCCGAACTGGTGCGCACGCTGGCCGATGGTAAGTTGACCACCTTGCACGACCAGCAGCGCCTCAAAGTGCTGGCAGCGTTCCGTCCGATCCCGGATGCCCAGCCATGGGGCGTATTGCTGGACGTGCCGGAAGATGCCCTGACCGGGCCGGCCGAGGCGCTGAAGCAGGAACTGGACGCGCTGAACACCAGCGGCACCCTGCTGGAGCTGGGCCTTGGCCTGGCCGCGGCAGTTGCCGGCCTGTTACTGGTGTGGCTGATGGCCCGCGGCGTGACCCGGCCGATCCTCGGCGTGGCGGCCATGCTCAAGGACATCGCCAGTGGCGAAGGCGACCTGACCCGCCGCCTGACCTATCAGAAGCATGATGAGCTGGGCGAACTGGCCGGCTGGTTCAACCGCTTCCTCGACAAGCTGCAACCGACCATCGCCGAGGTCAAGCGCTCGGTGCAGGCTGCCCGTGGCACCGCCGACCAGTCTTCGGCCATTGCCACGCAGACCAGCGCCGGCATGGAGCAGCAGTACCGCCAGGTCGACCAGGTGGCCACCGCCTCGCACGAGATGAGTGCCACCGCCCAGGATGTCGCCCGCAGCGCCGCACAGGCCGCCCAGGCCGCACGTGACGCCGACCAGGCGACCCGCGAAGGCCTGGCGGTGATCGAGCGTACGACCACCAGCATCGATGCGCTGGCTGCCAACATGAGCGAAGCCATGGCCGAGGTCGAGGGCCTGGCGCAGAACAGCGAGAAGATCGGTTCGGTGCTGGAGGTGATCCGCTCGATCGCCGAACAGACCAACCTGCTGGCACTCAACGCCGCCATCGAGGCCGCCCGCGCCGGTGAGGCAGGACGTGGTTTTGCCGTGGTGGCCGACGAAGTGCGCAACCTGGCCCAGCGTACCCAGGAGTCGGTGGAAGAGACCCGCCAGGTGATCGAGGCGCTGCAGAACGGTACCCGTGAAGTGGTCGGGGCGATGGACAACAGCCACCGCCAGGCCCAGGGTGGTGTCGAGCAGGTTGGCCAGGCGGTCACTGCGCTGCAACGCATCGGCCAGGCGGTGACGGTGATTACCGACATGAACCTGCAGATCGCCTCGGCCGCCGAGGAACAGAGCGCCGTGGCCGAAGAAATCAACAGCAACGTGGCGACCATCCGCGACGTCACCGAGTCGCTGTCGGGCCAGGCCAACGAATCGGCGCGGGTCAGTCAGTCGCTGAACAGCCTGGCCAACCAGCAACAGGCCTTGATGGACCAGTTCCGCGTATGACCGCAGGCAGGGCGGGCCTCCGCCGGCCCTGCAACCTCGTGGTCGCCGGGCAACCGGGCGGGTCGTCTACACTTGCCGCACCACTCAACGGCAACCGACGAGGGCCTGGATGAAGAAGATCCCCACACTGTTGGCCGGCCTGCTGCTCACCGTAGGCCTGGCCAGCACCGACAGCGCCGCCTCGGCTGAACGCAGCGAGCCCATCCACTTTGGCGCCATAGGCTGGGAAAGCGGTGCCTTGACCACCGAAATCCTGCGGCTGATCGTGGAGCGTGGCTATGGCTACCCCACCGACACCCTGCCCGGCAGCACGGTCAGCATGGAGGTGGCGCTGGCCCGTAACGACCTGCAGGTGATAGCCGAGGAGTGGGCCGGGCGCAGCCCCGCCTGGGTCAAGGCCGAGCAGGCGGGTGAAGTGTATGCCTTGGGCGATACGGTGAAAAACGCCGAAGAAGGCTGGTGGGTGCCGGCTTATGTGGTCGAAGGCGACGCTTCCCGCAACCTGAAGCCCATGGCACCCGATCTTCGCAGTGTCGAGGACCTCAAGCGCTACCCGCAGGTTTTTCGTGACCCCGAATCGCCCGGAAAAGGGCGTTTTCTGAACAGCCCCAGCGGCTGGACCTCGGAAACCGTCAACACCCAGAAACTCAAGGCCTATGGCCTGGATACGCTGTACAGCAACTTTCGCACGGGCTCGGGCGCCGCGATGGATGCCGAGATCGGCTCGGCTATCCGCCGTGGTCAAGCCGTGCTGTTCTATTACTGGAACCCGACCCCGTTGATGGGCCGCTACAAGCTCATACGCCTGGAAGAACCGCCGTTCGATGCCCAGGCCTGGGCCACCCTCACCGATGCCGGCAACCCCAACCCGAAAGGCAGCCGTTCGCTGCCGGCGAAGTTGTCGATCGGGGTGTCCAAGGCCTTCCATCAACACTACCCGGAGCTGGTGAAGGTGTTCGAGCAGGTCGAGTTGCCCATCGATCGGTTGAACCAGGCGCTGGCCGAGATGAGCGAAAAGCGCACCCCACCCCGTGATGCCGCCCTCGCCTTCCTGCGCGACAACCGCGAAGTGTGGAAAGCCTGGCTGCCTGCGGATGTCGCTAGCAAGGTCGAGGCTAGCCTCTGAGCAGCGGCTTGCCGGCTACAGGGCCGGGCCTGACAATGCAGCACTGACCGTTCAGCCCGGACCCACCTGCATGTCCCTCAAAGCCCTGCGCACCTTGGTGACCATTGCCCGCCACGGCACTTTCGCCCGTGCCGCCGACCTGCTCAGCCTCACCCCCTCGGCGGTGAGCCTGCACATCAAGACCCTCGAAGACGAACTGCACGTGACACTGTTCGACCGCAGCCGCCGGCAAGTGGCATTGACCGAGGCCGGCCAGTTGGCGGTTGCCCGTGCCGAGACCATCCTGGCTGCCTATGACGAACTGGCCGACGCCCTGGCCAGCGGACCGAGCCTGCGCGGCCGCCTGCGCCTGGGGGCGATCCATACGGTACTGGCGCGGCGCTTGCCCAAGGCGCTGGTGTGGCTGAAGGCACACCACCTGCAGTTGCACATCAGCGTCGCCTCCGGCATGTCGGCAGAACTGGCGCGACGCGTGGAAGATGGCGAACTCGATGCAGCGATCACCACCGAACCGGTCAGTCCCTACCCGCAGAGCCTGGAATTCACAGCGCTGTTCGAAGACCGCTTCTGGGCCATCGCCAGCCCCGAGCTGGCCGGGCGCAGCGTGGCGCAGTTGCTGGCCAGCCAGCCGTTCCTGCGTTTCGACAAGCGGGCCTGGGCCGGGCGACAGATCGAACAGGAACTGCGCCGCCAGCATCTGCAAGTGAGCGAACAGATGGAGCTCGACAGCCAGGAAGCCTTGGCACGCATGGCCGTCATGGGCCTGGGCGTAGCCATCATTCCCATGGCTGACGAGGACCTTGCCCGGTTGCCACCGGCCACTTGCTTGCCGTTTGGCGAACCGCAACTGATACGGCGGGTGGTGTTGCTGGAGCATGAGAAAAGCCAGCGGCGCCATCTGAGTGCAGTGCTGAAGACCGCGCTTGAAGCTTGAGATCGCGGCCGCTGCTGCGTAAGCCTGCTTGCCGGCCAACATGCAGTTTTTCTCAACGGTCAATGAAGAAAACAACGTTTTTACAGATCGGTCGCGACCCGTAGTCTGTGCCTGGTACCCGTCCATGGAACACTGACCATGCTCCACTTGCTGCTGACCACCCTGCTACCGATCATCCTGCTGATTGCCCTGGGCTCCTTCCTGCGCTTGCGCGGCTTCCTCGCCGAAAGCTTCTGGCCTGGCGCCGAACGCCTGAGTTACTACGTGCTGTTGCCATCGTTGTTTCTGCACGGCCTGGCCAGCGCCAACCTCGACGGCGTGCCGGTGCTGGGCATGGTCGCCGTGCTGATGCTCTCGACCCTGGCCGGGGCGCTTCTGCTGGTGCTGTACCAGGGCGCAATGAACCACGATGGTGCCGATTTCACCTCGGTGTTCCAGGGCGGCATCCGCTTCAACAACTACATCGGGGCCACCCTGGCAGCCGGCATCTACGGCAGCGCCGGCATCGCCCTGGCTGCAGTAGCCAACGCCGCCATCGTACCCTTGGTCAACCTGCTTTGCGTGCTGGTGTTCGCCCGTTTCAGTGCCCGCCATAGCTCACCTGCCACGGTGCTACGGGCGATCTTCGCCAACCCCTTGATCATCGGTTGCGCTGGCGGCTTGCTGCTGCGTGCCAGCGGGCTCGGCCTGCCGGCCGGTCTCGAACCTACGATCAAGGCCCTGGGCCAGGCCGCCCTGCCGCTGGGCCTGCTGTGCGTCGGGGCCGCCCTGGGCGGCGCCAGCCTTGGCCGGCAGGTACGCCCGCTGATGGCCGCAGCGGCGTTCAAGTTCCTGGTCATGCCACTGACCACCTGGGGCTTGTGCCGGCTGCTCGGCCTGGGTGGTCAGGCGGCGACGGTGGCGGTGCTGTTCCAGGCGCTGCCCACGGCTTCCTCGTCCTATGTAATGGCCCGACAGATGGGCGGTAACGCACCGCTGATGGCGGCCATCATCGCCTTGCAGACCGTGGCCGCCGCCGCGACCTTGCCCTTGGTACTCATGCTTACGCTTGACTAGACTGTGAACCAGCCCACAGATCGGGAGCGTGCCCATGCGCCTTGCTTGGATAGTGATCGGCCTGGCCTCGGCGTTGCTCGCGGGCCCCTTGCAGGCGGCCGATGCGGCCAAGGCCGCCGTCGCCGAGGACAAGGCCGAAGTACTCGAAGAAAAAGTGGTGGATGACGCCCCACCTCCCAGGAAGGCCGAAATCCTCACCCCAGGTGAGGCGCAGGCCGTGGACCCGGCCGGCCAGGCGCCGCTGGATGACAGCCTCACCTGCCTGGCCCGCACCGTCTACTGGGAAGCCAAGGGTGCCGACGCCGAAGACATGGCCGCCGTGGCCAGTGTGGTGCTCAATCGCCTGGGCCGCGAGGGCTTCCCGGACACCATCTGCGGCGTGGTCAAGCAGGGTGTCGAAAGCAAGGCCTGCCAGTTCTCCTGGTGGTGCGACGGGCGACCCGACCAGGTGGAGGAGCCGCAGCGCTACGGCATCGCCAAGGAGATCGCGCGCAAGGCGCTCAACCAGCAACTGAAAGACACCACCGGTGGCGCGCTGTATTTTCATGATCGCAACGTGCACCCGGACTGGGCCAAGGTCTATCGCAGGACGGCCAAGACACGGCATTTTCTCTTCTATAAGCCAAACCAGGCGCTGGCCCGCTGAACCTCGCCCAGGTCAGTCACGGCAATGAGGCGCCTGATCGCACTTTTTCGGCGCTGGCAGGTCTACTCCATCTTTTGCCGCCAGCGACGAGTGCCGGCGTTTTCATTGCTTTGCACGATCCCGGGCCAAAAGCCCCGGGCTTGTGTAGGATGAGCAGCGCAAACCACGACGCTGCCAGTCATAGGGAGATCCACATGCGCGTCCTGTCATCCGTTGCCGCCTTGTCGCTGGCCCTGGTCGTCTCGACCAGTGCACTGGCTGCCACCGGCGAAGAGGCGCAACTGATCGATTCGATCAATACCTACCGCAGCAAGGCCCAGCCTTGTGGTGGCGAAGCGTCGCTGGAGCTGCCGCCGCTCAACAGCGATACCCGCCTGGCGTTGTCGCCAGAAGGTACCCGCGACCTGCAGCAGGCCATGACTCGCGCCGCCTACCCCATGGTCAACGTGCAAGCCATCAGCCTGTCCGGGCCGCGTGATGCGCGCGCCGCGATGCATGCCATCGAAGAAAGTTTCTGCCAGGTGGTGCTTGACCCGCAGTTCGTCGATATCGGCGTCAGCCAGGAAAGCCGCGAGTGGCGCATCGTGCTGGCCAGGCCGCTGCTCAGTGGCCGCCTGGGCGACTGGCAGGCCGAAGGACAGAAAGTGCTTCAGGAAATCAATGCCGCGCGCAAGGTGCCGCGCCAGTGCGGTGGCCAGCCGTTTGCCGCCGCCCCCGCGCTGAGCTGGAGCGGGGTATTGGCCGGCGTCGCCGCCAACCACACCCGGGCCATGGCCAACCAGAACTTCTTCGACCACATCGACAAGGATGGCCGTACCCCCGGTGACCGGGCCGAACTGGCCGGCTACCTGTACCGGCAGATTGGCGAGAACATCGCCGCAGGGCGTGATACCGCGCACAAGGTAGTCGATGGCTGGCTGGACAGCCCGGGGCATTGCGCCACGCTGATGAATCCGGAGTTCCGTGAACTGGGGGCTGCCTATGCGGTGGATCCTAAAAGCGATGCGGGCATCTACTGGACGGGGGTGTTCGGCGCCCCGCAATGAACCAGGTTCACAGGTGATGCGGCTACCGTCGATGCTGTACAGTTGCTCACTTACGTCGCCCTCAACGAGGCATACCCCGCCATGGCACTGGACACCTGGCTGATCTACCTGCTGGCCAGCATCGGCCTGTCGCTCACCCCAGGCCCCAACAGCCTGCTGGCCCTGAGCCACGGCGCCATGTACGGCGCACGGCGGACGTTGTTCACCATCATCGGCGGGGTGTTCGGCTTCAGCGCCCTGATCGCCCTGGCCATGTTCGGCCTCAGCGCGTTGCTGCAGGCCTCGGCCTCGGTACTGAACGTGCTCAAGTGGGTGGGGGGAGCCTACCTGGTCTGGCTGGGAATCCAGCTGTGGCGCAGCCCGGGCCTGCACCTTGAGTTGACCGGGCAAAGCGCCCGGATGGGTAATGCCAGCCTGTTCCGCCAGGGCCTGTTGTCGGCCATGGCCAACCCCAAGGTGCTGTTGTTCTATGGTGCGTTCCTGCCGCAATTCATCGATCCGCAGCGTGGGCTGTTGTCGCAGTTCGTGGTCATGGCCGCGACCTTTGCCAGTGTCGAGTGCCTGGTCGAATACCTGTTGGCCCGCCTGGCGTTTCGCATCCGCCCCTGGCTGGCCAAGGGCGGCAAAGGCTTCAATCGCTGCTGTGGCAGCCTGTTCGCCCTGATCGGCGTGGCGCTGCCGCTTGGGCGATGAGCCAGGCAGCTTGCGCAGCAGGCGCGTCGTCCTTCAGTTGCGGCGGGCCTTGGCCAGGAAGATGACCAAGGCTACACCCGGCAACCCTGCCCCCACCCACGCCACGCCCTGCCAGCCGAACTGGCTGAACACTGCGCTGGCGACCGCCGAGCCCAGCGCCCCGCCGAGGAAGATGCTGGTCATGTACACCGCGTTGAGCCGCCCGCGGCTGGCCGGGTCCAGCGCGTACACCTCGCGCTGGCCGATCACCATGTTCATCTGCACGGCGAAATCCAGCAGCACCCCGGTCACGCCCAGACCAATCACGCTGTAGCCCGGCGCTGTCAGCCCCAGTAGCAGGGCCGCCGGGGCCAGCAGCAGCGCCAGCAGCGAGCCAGCACGGGCATGCCCGGCATCGGCGAGGCGACCGGCCAGCGGGGCGGCAACGGCACCCACCGCGCCCACCAGGGCGAATACGGCGATCTGGCTCTGTGACAAGCCATGCTCACCGGCCAGGGCCATCGGCACCGCGGTCCAGTACAGGCTGAACGCCGCGAACATCAACGCCTGGTACAGCGAGCGCTGGCGCAGCAAGGGGTAGCGGCGCAGCAGTGTCAGCAGCGACAGCATCAAGCCGGCATAGCTGGCCTTGTGCTCGGGGCGACGCTGCGGCAAGGTCAGCGCCAGCAACAGGATGATCGCCAGCATGACCCCGGCGGCACCGATGAACACCGCGCGCCAGCCAAAGTGGTCGGCCACCACGCTCGACAGCGGGCGCGCCAGCAGGATGCCCAGCAGCAGGCCGCCCATGATGTTGCCGACCACGCGTCCACGCTGCTGCTCCGGCGCCAGGTGCGCCGCCAGCGGGATGAGCATCTGCACCGCTACCGAACTGAAACCGATCAGCAGCGCATAGCCGAGGAACAGCTGGCCCTGGTCACTGCGGCTGGTACCCGCCAGCAGCAGGCTGACCCCGGCGAGCACCGCCGTGGCCACCATCAGCCGGCGGTTTTCCAGCAGGTCGGCCAGCGGCACCAGCAACAACAGGCCCAAGGCGTAGCCTAGCTGGGTGAGCGAGACGATCAGGCTGGCATGTTCGGTGGACAGCCCAAGGTCCGGGGCGATCAGCCCGACGATGGGCTGGGCATAGTAGATGTTGGCGACAATCGCGCCGCAGCAGAACGCCAGCAGTGCGACCAGGGTCCGGCTCAGGCCGGTGACTGCCGGCTGCGCGGCGGCAAGGGAGGGATTCATGCGAGGTTCCTCGGCAACGGATGGAATATGCTGTCACCTTAACCAGCGACGCTGACGCCGGGAATCCGGCGCTGGCGCAACGCGCTTTTGCGGGCTGCGCAACGCTAGCCACGCGGTGTCAGCAAGTCTTCGCAAAAGTGCATGAACGCATTCACCCGCCTGGAGCCACGGTGGTTGGGCAGGTACAGGGCGTTGATACTGCTGTTGGCCGCCCCGGGGCTGGCTTGCCAGTCCGCAAACACCCGCTGCAGGCGCCCCGCGGCGACATCCTCGTGCACCAGCCAATCGGCCAGCAGCGCAATGCCGCTGCCGGCCAACGCGGTTTCGCGCAACAGGTCGGCATTGGCACTGCGCAACGGCCCGCTCACATCCAGTTCCAGGCTCTCCTGCGCCCGGGCCAGACGCCAGGGGCGGCCTTTCTGCCCGTAGCGAAAGCGCAGGCAGGCGTGCTCGAGCAACTGCCGTGGATGCTCCAGTGCCTCACGCCCGGCCAGGTAAGCCGGGCTGGCCACCAGCCACCGCTCGAAGCGACCCAACTGGCGACACACCAGCTCGTCATTGGGTGAAGGGTCACCCAGGCGGATCGACAGGTCGTAGCGGCCATCGAGCAAGTCATCCAGGCGGTCGCTGAGGTCGATGTCCAGTTCCAGTGCCGGGTGCTGCGCCAGGAACGCCCCGAGGTGCGGGGCGATGACCCGCCTGCCGAATTCCACCGGCAAGCACAGGCGCAGCACGCCAACAGGCTCCTCGCCGCGGTCGGCGACGCTGGCATCGGCCTCGTCCAGCGCTTCAAAAATGCCCCGGGCGCGCTCGTAATAGCGCGCGCCGGCCTCGGTCAGGCTGACCTGGCGCGTCGAGCGGTTGAGCAAGGTGGCGCCCAACGCGGTTTCCAGGGCATCGACCAGGCGCGTCACCGACGAGGTCGCCAGCCCAAGCCTGCGCGCGGCAGCCGAAAAGCCCTGGGCATCGACGGTGGCCACGAACATTTTCATCGCCAGGAGTTTGTCCATTTGCTGCCCGTCTTCCAAATCTCGGAAAGTTCTTACAAACGACCGGGCGGGTCAAGAAGCGCGGCGCCTGGAAATCGCGTCCATAGTGGAAGCAGTCCCCTTCGAGCGAGGCACTCCATGACTTTGCACAACCTCTTGACCGACCTGCCCCCTTGCGCCGCCACCAGCGCCGAACGTGTCGATGAACTGCTCAGCCGCCCGGGCGTACGCGTGGAACGTATCGTCTCCACTGGCCAGGCCAGCCCGCCCGGGTTCTGGTACGACCAGGCCGAAGGCGAATGGGTGGTCCTGCTCAGCGGTGCCGCGGGCCTGCGCTTCGAACATGAACAGTACACCCGCCTGCTGGCAGCGGGCGATTTTCTGGACATCCCGCCGCATTACCGCCATCGCGTGGAATGGACTGCCCCCGGCACAGCGACGATCTGGCTTGTGGTTTTCTACAGCAATGGCAGTCCGTGGCCGGCGCAACCGGAGGACCTCCCGGCCTGGCCCGCATGAACGGTTTCTTTCTCGTCATTTTCATCACCTGATCCATACTTTTAGCGGCACTCAGCCCAGTTAGACCCTGCGACAATCAGTCCCGGTAAATTATGTACCAACTTGTTAATTAGCAAGCTAAGCGTTTAAACTGCGCGCATTCCACCTGCTGAGATCCCTGGCATGAAAGCAATACCGCGCGCTTCCGGCGCCACACACATCATCCTGGTCGGCCTGGGCGTGATCATCGCCCTGCTTGGCCTCCTCCTGGCGGCGGGCGGCGTCAAGCTGGCCGGCCTGGGCGGTTCCTGGTACTTCCTGATCGGCGGCCTGGCCATGGCCATCGCCGGCGCTCTCATCGCATGTCGCAAGCCGGCTGGCGCCTGGCTGTACGCGGCGTTCCTGGTGGGTACCGCGATCTGGGCACTGGTCGACGCGGGCCTGGTGTTCTGGCCACTGTTCTCGCGCCTGTTCATGTTCGGCGCCATCGGCATGGTGGTGGCACTGGCCTATCCGCTGCTGGCGCGTGCCAGCGGCGCCAGCAGCGGCCGTGGTGCCTATGGCGTGGCCGCAGCCATGGCCGGGGCGCTGGTCATCGCCGTCGGCAACATGTTCGTTGCCCACCCCACTGTCGCCCCTGCCGGCAAAGGCCCGGGCATCACCCCGGTCGAAGCAGGCAAGCAGCAGAAGGACTGGGCTCACTACGGCAACACCGAAGGCGGCAGCCGCTTCGCCGCGCTGGACCAGATCAATCGCGACAACGTCAGCAAGCTGCAGGTGGCCTGGACCTACCACACCGGTGACTTGGCCATCAGCGACGGCAACGGTGCCGAGGACCAGCTGACCCCACTGCAGGTTGGCAACAAGGTGTTCATCTGCACCCCACACAACAATCTCATCGCGCTTGACGCCGACTCCGGCAAGGAGTTGTGGAAGAACCAGATCAACGCCCAGTCCAAGGTCTGGCAGCGCTGCCGTGGCATGGCCTATTTCGACGCCGGCGCGCCAATCGCCCAGCCAACCCAGCCCAACAGCACGCCGGTCACCCTCGGTAGCGTGCCGGCCGGTGCCAACTGCCAGCGTCGCCTGCTGACCAACACCATCGATGGCCGCCTGATTGCCGTAGACGCCGACACTGGCGAGTTCTGCCGGGGCTTCGGCAACAACGGCCAGGTCAACCTGATGGCCGGCCTGGGCAACGTACCGGACTCCTACTACCAGCTGTCCTCTGCACCGCTGATGGCCGGCACCACGGTGGTGGTCGGCGGGCGTGTCGCCGATAACGTGCAGACCGACATGCCTGGCGGCGTGATCCGTGGTTTCGACGTGTTCAGCGGTGAAATGCGCTGGGCCTTCGACCCGGGCAACCCGCAAGACCGGCAGGCGCCACAGGGCGACAAGACCTACGTGCGCAGCACCCCGAACAGCTGGGCACCGATGTCCTACGACCCGGCGATGAACACCGTATTCCTGCCGATGGGCTCGTCGTCCACCGATATCTACGGCGTCGAACGCACCCGGCTGGACCACACCTACGGCGCTTCGGTGCTGGCCCTGGACGCCACCACTGGCAACCAGAAATGGGTATTCCAGACCGTGCACAACGACCTGTGGGACTTCGACCTGCCGATGCAACCGAGCCTGATCGACTTCACCAAGGACGACGGCCAGGCGGTACCGGCGGTGGTGATCGGCACCAAGGCGGGGCAGATCTACGTGCTCGACCGCGCCACCGGCAAGCCGCTGACCCAGGTCGACGAAGTGCCGGTCAAGCCCGGCAACATTCCCAACGAACCCTATTCCCTGACCCAGCCGAAGTCGGTGGGCATGCCACAGATCGGCGCACAGACCCTGACCGAATCGGACATGTGGGGCGCCACCCCGTATGACCAGCTGCTGTGCCGTATCGACTTCAAGAAGATGCGTTATGACGGCCTGTACACCGCACCAGGCACCGACCTGTCGCTGAGCTTCCCGGGATCGTTGGGCGGCATGAACTGGGGCAGCATTTCCACCGACCCGGTGCATGGTTTCATCTTCGTCAATGACATGCGCCTGGGCCTGTGGATCCAGATGATTCCGTCGCAGAACAAGGGCAGCGCGGCCTCCGGGGGCGAGGCCCTGAACACCGGCATGGGCGCCGTACCGCTCAAGGGCACGCCGTATGCGGTGAACAAGAACCGCTTCCTGTCGGTAGCCGGTATTCCGTGCCAGGCGCCACCATTCGGCACCCTGACCGCCATCGACATGAAGACCCGCCAGGTGGCCTGGCAGGTGCCGGTCGGTACCGTCGAGGACACCGGCCCGCTCGGCATCCGCATGCACCTGCCGATCAAGATCGGCCTGCCGACCCTCGGCGGCACTCTGTCGACCCAAGGTGGCCTGGTGTTCATCGCCGGTACCCAGGATTTCTACCTGCGTGCCTATGACAGCAGCAACGGCAACGAGATCTGGAAAGCCCGCCTGCCCGTGGGCAGCCAGGGAGGCCCGATGACCTATGTCTCGCCGAAAACCGGCAAGCAATACGTGGTGGTCACTGCTGGCGGCGCGCGCCAGTCGACTGACCGTGGCGACTACGTGATGGCTTACGCGCTGCCTTAAGACCGCGTCGCCTGCTTCGCGGGGCACGCCCGCTCCCACAGGGCCACCAGCGGCCTTCGTGGGAAGCGGGCTGGCTTGCAAATACCCCTGGAACACACACCGAGATTCAGTAATGCCCTGCGTAACCCGCATCACCCCCACCCTGCTGCTGGCCCTGGCCAGCACCACCGCCCTGGCCGACGCCGACCTGACTACCCGCAGCACGCTTAGCGGCGACTGGGGCGGCCTGCGCCATCAACTGGAAGCAGATGGCGTCAAGTTCACAGGCGACTACAGTGGCGAAACCGCCTACAACGCCCATGGCGGCCTGCACCGCTCGGCACGCTATTCGCAAAACCTGAAACTGGGCGTGCAGTTCGACCTGTCGAAGCTGTATGGCCTGGACAATGGCGGAAAGGTCCAGCTGACCGTCAACGATCGCCGCGGCAACAGCGCCTCGGAAGACCTGGTAGGCAACCGCCTGCCGATCCAGGAAAACTACGGTGGCCTCTACACCCGGCTCACCGAACTGAGTTACGAGCGCACCCTGTTGACCCCGGCGCTGAACGTCAAGCTCGGCTACATGGCCATGGGCAATGACCTGGGTGGCCTGGACAGCGGCATCCTGTGCAACTTCATGAATGCCGGTTTCTGCGGCCACCCGCTGAACATGTCCAGCGGCAGTGGCTGGACCAACTACCCCAATGCGCACTTGGGCGTGCGGGTGAAATACGACTTGTCGCCAGCCTGGCAAGTGCGCGTGGCAGCGTTCAATGTCGACCCCGAGAGCAACGGCAACGCCAGCCGGGCCTGGCACCTGGGGCCCAAGCACACCACCGGCACCGTGGTACCGGTCGAGCTGGTGTACAGGCTGCAGCACGAGCTGCCTGGCGAGTACAAGCTGGGCTACTACTACGACAGCTCCGATGTGAAGCGCATCGGCAGCGATGAACACGTGTCAGGCCGCGGCGGCCACTACCTGCTGGTCGACCAGGCGCTGTGGAATGACCAACGCTCGCCGGGCCGCAGCCTGCATGCCTTCGGCCAGTACTCGGCATCGAGCAAGGCCGCCTCGCCGTTCACCCGCTGGTATGGTGCCGGCGTGGTGCTGTACCAGCCGTTCGAGGGGCGCCCGAAGGATACCGTGGCGCTGGGCTATGGCCGCGCCGTGCCCAACCCGCGTAGCCGCGACGTACTGGAGGATGCCGCATACAACGCTGGCCAGCCGTTCCCCGATATCGACAGCGCCGAGCAGCTGATCGAGCTGAGCTATGGCTACCAGGCCACGCCGTGGCTGAACCTGCGCCCGGACATGCAGTACATCATCGAGCCAGGGGCATTCTCCGGGAAAGCCATCGACAACGCGCTGGTGCTTGGCCTGCAGGTCAAGGCAACCTTCTGAATACCGGGGCCGCGGGCCCATTCGCGGGTGAACCCGCTCCCACAGGTACTGCATAGGCCTTGAGACTGACGAGATCCTGTGGGAGCGGGTTTACCCGCGAATGGGCCGCAGCGCAATCAATCCTGCCTGAGGTAATCCACCAGCCTCAGCAACATGGCATCACAGCCCCGCAACTGTTCGACACTGACAAACTCGTCCGGCTTATGCCCCTGCTCCATGCTCCCGGGCCCGCACACCACGGTCGGGATGCCCGCCTGGTCGAACAACCCGCCTTCGGTGCCAAACGCCACCGTACCGAATGCCTCCGAGCCGCTGAGCAACGCCACCAACTGCGCCGCCTCACCGTCTGCCGGTGTCGCCAGCCCGGGATAGGCACTCAACGGTTGCAGGCGTATGGCGCTGGCCGCGTCGACCTTGCGCATGCGCGGTAGCAGCTCGGTCTCGGCATAGGTCTGCAATTGGTCGGCCACTGCCTGCGCTGCAAAGCCTGGCAATGCGCGTACTTCGAAATCGAACTCGCACTCTGCCGGCACGATGTTCAGCGCCCTGCCCCCCTTGATCACACCGGTCTGCACCGTAGAGAACGGTGGATCGAAGCGCGTGTCGTGATGTTCCGGCAGGGCCAGGGCCTCACCGATATCGCCGAGCTTGCCGATCAGCTTCGCCGCAAATTCGATGGCATTCACCCCGTACGGCGCATAGGCCGAGTGACAAGCCGCACCCTGCACCTGGCAGCGCATCGCCAGCTTGCCCTTGTGCCCAAGTACCGGCTTGAGCTCGGTGGGTTCGCCAATCAGGCACAAGCGGGGCTTGTGCGGACGCTGCTCAAGGGCAGCCAGCATCGAGCGTACGCCCAGGCAGCCGACTTCCTCGTCATAGGAAAACGCCAGGTGCACCGGCAGACGCAACGGCTGCGCAACCAACGCAGGCACAGCCGCCAGGACCGAGGCGATGAAGCCCTTCATGTCGGCGGTGCCGCGGCCATACAGGCGGCCGTCACGCTCGCTCAGGGCAAACGGTTCGACGCTCCAGGCCTGGCCGTCCACCGGCACCACATCGGTATGCCCGGACAGCACTATGCCGCCAACGTCGCTGGGCCCGATGGTGGCGAACAGGTTGGCCTTGGTGCCCTCCGGGTTATGAAACAGTTCGCTTTCCACGCCCAGCCCGGCCAGGTAATCGCGGATGAAACCGATCAGCGCCAGGTTGGAGTCGCGGCTGACCGTGGCAAAACCGATCAACCGGGCCAGCAGCACGCGGCTGGCATCTTCACTCATCGCCTGGTACCCCGTAGCTTGGCGCCGCAGTGGGGTTGAGCGCACGGGTCACGTAGTCCTGCATCTGCGGCCGGTACGCCTGCCACAGGCCCTCGAGCACACCGATCGGGTCGGCATCGGCCCAGTCCACCCGCAGGTCCACCAGCGGCCAGGTCAATTCGCCGGCAATTTTCAATGCCGCCGAATGCACCGGCCCGGCCTCGCCACCAGCGGCCATCGCCGCCTGCATGGCCGCCAGCAGGCGATCGGCCAGGTGCCCTGCAGCCTGTTCGAAAGCCTGCACCATCGCCTCGATCACCTGGGGCGAAGCCAGCAGGTTGCCGGCTGCCGCGCATTGCCCACCGGCCACGGCATGGTGCTTGCCCAGGGCTTCCTTGCCGGTGAACAGCGCAACCTGGCCATGGCTGTCGATCACCGTCACCTGGCGGTATTCGCTCCAGCCATTGGCGCTCAGCACCCTGTCCAGCGCTGCGGCGGGTGGCAACTGGCCCTGTTCCAGGACATCGAGAATCTGCGGCCCGAGCGCCGGCAAGGTGATGTTCTGGGTGGCCACCGCGCCGACGCCGGCCCGCACCCACGGGCAGCGGGCGCCCACCGCGATGCTCGACGAGCTGATGGCGATACCTAGCTGCCCGGTTTCCTGACAGCGGCCGATGATGGAAAAAGTCATGTCATGGTTCCTGTTGTGCTGTGCGATACAGGGCATTCTGGGTGGACCTTCCGGGAGGCGAAACCACCTTTTTCCGAGGCCTTGCAGAGGAAAAAACTAAGGCTGGGCCAAGCCCCGCCGAATCCGCGCAAATGCTGCTGCACTCGGCCCTGCAAGCCACAGGAACCGGGGCCTTCGCCGATTTATCGGCAAGCCCAAGCTAAATACTATTTTCGCCGTTTCCACGGCATCCCTAGTCTGGCCCCAGGTAACGGCGGTCCTCCAAACCGACCTGACAAAAACCGCCTGAACAAGGGCTCGGACATGACACTGAACAATCTCGAAATCGACACCCTCGTGGTCGGCGCCGGCCAGGCCGGCGTGGCCATGAGCGAACACCTGAGCAAGCTTGGCGTGCCACACCTGGTGCTGGAGCGCAAGCGTATCGCCGAGGCCTGGCGCAGCGGCCGCTGGGACTCGTTGGTGGCCAATGGCCCGGCCTGGCACGACCGCTTCCCGGGGCTGGAATTCGACCTCGACGCCGATGCCTTTGCCGGTAAAGACCAGGTAGCCGAGTACTTCGAGCAATACGTACGCAAGTACAACCTGCCAGTGCGCACCGGTATCGAAGTGAAGAAGGTCGTGCGCAACAGCGACCGCCCCGGCTTCACCATCGAAACCAATGAAGGCGTTATCCGCGCCAACCGTGTCGTCGCTGCCACCGGCCCGTTCCAGAAACCGGTGATTCCGGCCATTGCGCCGCAAGACAGCAACCTGCACCAGATCCACTCGGCGGCCTATTACAACCCCGAACAACTGCCTGCAGGGGCTGTGCTGGTCGTGGGCGCCGGCTCCTCGGGTGTACAGATCGCCGAGGAGCTGATGCGCGCCGGGCGCCAGGTCTACCTGTCGGTCGGTGCCCACGACCGCCCGCCACGCGCCTACCGCAACCGTGACTTCTGCTGGTGGCTGGGGGTGCTGGGTGAGTGGGATGCGGAAGTCGCCAAGCCCGGCCGCGAGCACGTGACCATTGCCGTCAGCGGTGCCCGTGGTGGCCACACCGTGGACTTCCGTGCCCTCGCCCACCAAGGCATGACCCTGGTCGGCCTGACCCAGTCGTTCGAAAACGGAGTGGCACGCTTCCAGGACAACCTGGTCGAGAACATCAACCGTGGCGACGAAAACTACCTGGCCCTGCTGGACGCCGCCGATGCCTACATCCAGCGCAACGGCCTTGACCTGCCGGAAGAGCCCGAAGCCCGTGAACGCCTGGCCGACCCGGAATGCATGCGCAACCCACTGCTGCAACTGGACCTGGCCGAGGCCGGTGTCACCAGCATCATCTGGGCCACCGGTTACAGCGTGGATTTCAGCTGGCTGCAGGTCGACACCTTCGACGCCAATGGCAAGCCCCAGCACCAGCGCGGCGTGGCCCGCGAGCCGGGCATCTACTTCCTTGGCCTGCCGTGGCTGTCGCGGCGTGGCTCATCGTTCATCTGGGGCGTGTGGCACGACGCCAAGCACGTCGCCGGCCACATCGCCACGCAACGCACCTACAGCGCCTACCGCGACCGCCAGCAACGCGCCGCGGATGCGCAGCAACCAACCCGGATCAGCAACGTCAGCACCCTCGGAGCCCACTGATGCCTACCCATACTCGCATCCGCATGTTCAACACCAAGGCCACCTACCCCAACCAGACCCTGGACAACGACTTGTGCCAGGCAGTACGTGCCGGTAATACCATCTATGTGCGCGGCCAGGTCGGCACCGACTTCGAAGGCAACCTGGTGGGCCTGGGCGATCCGCGGGCGCAGGCCGAGCAGGCGATGAAAAACGTCAAGCAACTGCTCGAAGAGGCCGGCTCGGACCTGTCGCACATCGTCAAGACCACCACCTACATCACCGACCCGCGCTTCCGCGAGCCGGTGTACAAGGAAGTGGGTAAATGGTTGAAGGGGGTGTTCCCGATTTCCACCGGCCTGGTGGTGGCCGGGTTGGCCCAGGCCGAGTGGCTGATGGAAATCGACGTGATCGCCGTGGTGCCCGACCAGGCCTAGCGGGATAAGCGTAGCGGGCTTGCCCTGATACCTGTCAGTGCTCTTGCAGCTGCTTGATCTGACAGGCATCAGGCATCATGGCAGACAGGCCGCAACCACTGACCTGCTAGAAACCTACAGTCGCTGACAGCAAGTAGGTACGCGGCGTAGAAAGCGTCAACCCCGGCTCGCTGTCATCCGAGGCCCCGGCCGAACTCCAGTAGCGGTCGTCCAGCACGTTCTCGACACTGGCACGCAAGGTCAGCTGTGTGGCATCCACCTTGAAGGCATAACGCGCGCCCAGGTCATAACGCTCCCAACCGTCGATCTGCTTGCTGTTGTTCTGGTCCAGGTACTGCGAGCTCGAGTGGATGCCTCGCGCCGTGAGGGTCAGGCCGTTCACCCCAGGCACGTCCCATTCGGCGCCGAAGTTGACGTTGTACTCGGGCGTGGCCGGCGCCCGGTTGCCATCGTAGACGCCACCGATGGTGCCAGTCAGCTCGCTGTCGATGTACATCACCCCGCCCAGCACTCGCACGCCTTGCATGGGCTCGCCGAACACGCTCAGTTCGATACCGCGGTTGTCGCGCTTGCCATTGGGGCCGAACACCCGCGACCTGGGGTTGGTTTCATAGGCGGGCTGGCGGATGCGGAAGGCACTGGCAGTGAAGGCAACCTGACCCAGGTCGTACTTTGCCCCCACCTCGACCTGGCGGCTGGTGAACGGCGGGAAGATCTGGTCTTCGTTGATCGATGTCGATGGCGCAATCTTGCCCTGGCTCAGGCCCTCCATGTAGTTGGCATACAACGACAGCTGGTCGGTAACCTTGAGCAGCACACCGCCTGAGGGCGACACCTTCTCTTCATCGTAGGCGGTATCGCCCTTGATACCGTCGCTCCAGTCTTCCACCTGCACCCGTTGCCAGCGCGCGCCCAGGGTCAGCAGCAGGCGGTCGTCGAAGAAGCCGAGGGTGTCGGCCAGGGCCACGCCGGAAAAGCGGTTTTCCGTGTACACCTCGGGGTCGATGCGGGTTGGCGTGGCTGGGGTCGGCGTGGCTACCGGGTGATAGAGGTTGCTGGGCGCCGAGGCATAGCGGGCGCCGCCGTTGGTGAAGTCCATGTAGAAGTAGGTGGCGGCCAGGTTCAGCTCATGGCTGACCGGCCCGGTATGGAACCAGTTGCGCACACCGGCCATGGCGGTTCGCACGGATTCATCCCGGGTAAAGTCGCGCGGCTGCACGGTGAAGTCGCCGGCATCGTTGCTGATGGACACGTTGTGGCGCAGGAAGTCATGGTTGCTCTCGCGTGCACCGACCGCGCCATAGGCCAGCAGCGACTCGCTGATATCGTACTCGGCATGCAGCGCGCCAAAGGTGTCGTTGGTGCGCGCCTTGCTCCAGGCCTGGGCATAGTTGTGGCGCACGTCGTTGGCATCCGGCACCTTGGCATTGGCGCCGATCAGCACCCGCTCCTGCGGTGCATCGGTGTCGCGCTCGGTATGGCCCAGGTCTGCCGAAAGCCGCAGGCGCTCGCCACGAAAGTCCAGGCCCAACACCGCCATTTCGCGCTCGACACGCTGGTGGTCCCATTCGGTGTCGCCCGCCTGTTGCACGCCATTGAAGCGCACGCCGAACTGCTGGCCTTGGCCAAAGCGCCGGCCAACGTCCACCGCACCGCCTGCCTGGCCTGCCGACGCATAGCTGCCGGTAAACTCGGTGAGCGGCTGGTCACCGGCCCGCTTGGGTTGCACATTGATGCCGCCGCCGACACTGCCTCGCGGCGAAATGCCATTGATCAGCTGGCTGGGGCCTTTCAGCACGTCTACCCGGTCGGCCATTTCCATGTCGATGGAGTAGGTCGGCAGGATACCGTACAGTCCGTTGTAGGCCACATCACTGTTGAACAGGCTGAAGCCGCGAATGGTGAACTGCTCGAAGCGCCCACCCGCCGGGTTGGTGGCGCGCACCGATGGGTCGCTGGCGATCAGCTCGCCCAACGTCCGCGCCTGCTGGTTCTTCACCAGTTCGCTGGTGTAGCTGCTGATGCTGAACGGGGTTTCCATGAAGTCGCGCGTGCCAAGCAGGCCCTGTGAACCCTGACGGGCCACCTGGCCACCGGCATAAGGTTGCGTTTCGTTGCCTGCGGCCATGCCGCCGACGATGCTGGTCGGGGCGATTTCCAGGGCACCACCCGCCTGGGGGGCCGGCACCAAGGTGAAAGCGCCCTCGCCCACCGGCAGCAACTGCAGGCCGCTGCCGCGCAGCAGCTGGGTGAAGCCTTCGTTGACACTGTAGCTGCCGGACAGGCCACTGCTCTGCCGGCCGTTGACCAGCGTCGGGTCCAGCGACAGGCTGACCCCGGCCTGGTCGGCAAACCGGGTAAGTGCCGCACCCAGGCTTGCGGCCGGCACCTGATAGCTGCGCCGGGCGGGTTCATCGGCCCAGGCCGGTGCACACAACAACAGGCTCATGGCGAACAGCGGATGTGCCGCACGCGTCAGTGGACGCAGGCGGCAGGACATGACAACAGGCATTGAACAAGGCTCCCCTTTATTTGCTCCTACCGGTAATGACCGGCGAGCAGAAAAAAGGGGACAACCTCATGCGCGATTTTCTCGCGCGGTCAGGCTCACCCAGTAACGCGTGCGCGTGTGCACCTGCAACGGCAGGCTGCCGGCGAGCAAGGCCAGCACCCGGTCGGTGTCGTCGAGGCGGAACGTACCGGTCACCCGCAGGGCCTCCAGTTCAGGCGCCCAACGCAGCACGCCGGGGCGGTACCTGCGCAACTCGTGCAGCAGTTCGCCCAAGGGGCGATCTTCCAGGCGCAGCACACCTTCGCGCCAGCCCAGCAGCCAAGCGTCCAGGCCGGTGACTGGGCCAACTCCGGTCGCTTGCAGGCTGGCCTGCTGCCCAGCCTGCAGCAGCAGTGCCGGGCCTTGCTGCGGCAGCAGGTTGGCCGTGCCCTTGAGCAGCGTTACCCGGCAAGCCTGATCGACAAGGCGCAGGCACACCTCACCGGCATCCAGCACGACCTGGCCATAGGGCACCTGCAACGTCAGGCCCGGGGTGCCGGGCAACCTGACTGCCACTTCGCCACGCAGTAAAGTCAGGCGACGGCCACGCACGTCGATATCCGCCGCACTGTCGGTGTTCAACTGCAACAGTGTGCCATCGCTCAGCAGCACCCGCCGACGCTCTCCGACCGCGGTGTGCATGTCGGCGGTCCAGGCTTCCAGCGGCAGTTCGCGGCTTGCCAGCCAGGCCATCGGCAACAATGCCGCCACGCCCAGGGCCTGCTTGAGCAACGCCCGGCGACCAGCATCCGGGCGGTCCAGGGTGGCCATGGCCACTGCGCCGGGTAGCGCGGAAAAGCGCTGGCGCAACAGCATTGCCTTTTGCCAGGCGTGTTCGTGCAAGGTGTTGCTGGTACGCCATTGTTCCAGACGGCGCAGGTCGCTCTCGCTGGCACCGCCAGAATCCACCAGTGCCAGCCAGCGCGCGGCTGCCCGCAGTGCCTCGCGGGTTTCGGGAGAATGGCTGGTCACTGCAGTTCTGCCAGCAGGCAATGCTCGTAGGCCTGCGCCATGTAGCGTTTGACCGAGCGCTCGCAAACGCCTAGGCGCTTGCCGATCTCGGCATAGCCCAGGCCCTCCAGTTGGCTCCAGAGAAAGGCCTTGCGTACCGGCGCCTTGAGGCCGTCGAGCAACTCGTCGAGCGCTTGCAGGGTTTCCAGCAGCAGCCAGCGCTGCTCTGGCGAGGGCACATGCTGCTCGGGCAACTGCGCCAGTGCATCGAGGTAGGCTTGTTCCAGGCGGCGCCGTTGGTGGAAGTTGCTTAGCAGGCGCTTGCCGACGGTCAGCAGGTAAGCGCGCGGTTCGCGAATGTCTGCCAGCGGCTGCGCGCTGGCGAGGATACGCAGAAAGGTATCCTGACTAAGGTCGGCGGCATCCCAGGCATTGCCCAAGCGCAGCCGCAACCAGGTTTCCAGCCAGCCGCGATGGGCCCGGTACAGGGCTGGCAGGCTATGCTCCGGTGGCGGCGCGGCGTCGATCATGGGGTAGGCCCTGCGGTGGCGTAAATAAGATTAATTCTAATTTACACAATGCCGCAGAACCAAGCAGTTTGTTACCTGTCAGGCAATTGCCGCATCCACCAGCACCTGCGCTTCCTGCACCAGGCGCTGCAGGTGTGCCTCGTCGATGAAGCTTTCGGCGTAGATCTTGTAGATGTCCTCGGTGCCCGACGGCCGCGCGGCGAACCAGCCATTGGCGGTCATCACCTTCAGCCCGCCGATCGCCTGGCCATTGCCTGGCGCGTGGCTGAGGATCTGCACGATCGGCTCACCGGCCAGTTCGGTCGACTTCACCTGCTCCGGCGCCAGCTTGCTCAGCAGCGCCTTCTGCCGGGCATCGGCCTTGGCTTCAACCCGCGTGGCGAATGGTTTGCCCAGCGCCGCGGTGAGGTCAGCGTAGGCCTGGCTGGGGTTGCGCCCGGTGCGGGCAGTCATCTCGGCAGCCAGCAAGGCCGGGATCAGGCCGTCTTTGTCAGTGGCCCAGACCGAGCCATCGCGGCGCAGGAACGAAGCCCCTGCACTCTCCTCGCCACCAAAGCCGAGCGAACCGTCGAACAGCCCCTGGGCGAAGAACTTGAAGCCCACCGGCACTTCGTACAACTCGCGGCCCAGGCGCTGGGTAACACGGTCGATCAGGCCGCTGGACACCACCGTCTTGCCGACTGCCGCATCACTGCGCCATTGCGGGCGGTGGCGGTACAGGTAGTCGATGGCCACGGCCAGATAGTTGTTCGGTTGCAGCAGACCATCCGGGGTGACGATGCCATGGCGGTCATGGTCGGGGTCGCAGGCGAACGCCACGTCAAAGCGCTCGCGCAGGCCGATCAGGCCTTGCATGGCGTACGGTGAGGACGGGTCCATGCGGATCTGGCCATCCCAGTCGACGGTCATGAAGCGGAAGGTCGGGTCGACCTCGCTGTTCACCACTTCCAGGTCCAGCTGGTAGCGCTCGGCAATCGCCGACCAGTAACGTACCCCGGCCCCGCCCAGCGGGTCGACGCCCAGGCGCAGCCCGGCGCCACGGATGACGTCGAAGTCGATGACGTTTTCCAGGTCGGCCACGTAACTGCTGACATAGTCGTGACGCTGGGTGGTGGCCGCCTGCAGCGCCTGGGCATGCGCCATGCGCTTGACCCCCGCCAGGTTCGCCGCCAGCAGTTCGTTGGCCTTGGCCTCGATCCACTTGGTAACGTCGCTGTCGGCCGGGCCGCCATTGGGGGGGTTGTACTTGAACCCACCGCTCTGTGGCGGGTTGTGCGACGGCGTGATGACGATGCCGTCGGCCAGGCCCTGCACACGGCCACGGTTATGGCAAAGGATGGCGTGGGACACGGCCGGGGTAGGCGTGTATTCATCGTCCTTGGACAGCATCACCTGCACGCCGTTGGCCGCCAGCACTTCCAGGGCGCTGGCGGTGGCCGGTGCGGACAGGGCGTGGGTGTCGGCGCCGATGAACAGCGGACCGTCGATACCCTGCTCTTCGCGATACAGGCAGATGGCCTGGGTGATGGCCAGGACGTGGTATTCGTTGAAACTCAACTCAAGTGAAGTGCCCCGGTGCCCCGAGGTGCCGAAGGCCACCCGCTGGGCCGCCACGGACGCATCGGGGCGGCCGGTGTAGTAGGCGGTGAGCAGTCGTGGAATATCGACCAGCACGCTGGTCGGAGCCGGCTTGCCTGCCAAAGGACTGAGCGTCATGCAAAAACCTCGAGTTCAACGGATGTTGGAGATGTTGGGATTGGAGCGTCCAGTGTACTGAGAGTTGCAATGCCGTGCGATGGGCGAAATCAAAGAAACATCAGGCCACGCAGCCCGTGCCAATCACCGCGATGCTGCGTCGGGCACGCCCACGATGGACCCGGGCGTGCCGCTGGTCTCTGTCATGACCGTCTAGAGTAGTAGCCACACCCTTAGCCAGAGAGGCCACATGGCTTTCCACCGCCTGACCCACACCCATCCGCGCCTGACTCTCGCTACCTTGGTCGGCCTGCTCGGCGCGTGGCTGATCCCTGCAGACGACACCGTTCAGCACATCCTCGCCGGGTGGAACCTGGGTGTCTGGCTGTACCTGCTGCTGGTGTTCTACCTGACCTGGAACGCTACCCCGGAGAACGTGCACAAGGTCGCCCGCGTCGAAGACGAAAACGCCAGCCTGGTCCTGCTAACCGTGTGCATCGCCGCAATTGCCAGCCTCGCCGCCGTCACCTTGCAGCTGGTCTCCAGCCGCGGCCTGCAAGGCACAGCGTTGGCCCTGCACTACCTCTACACGGGCCTGACCGTGGCCGGTTCCTGGCTGCTGATCGGCTGCATTTTCAGCCTGCATTACGCCCGGCTGTTCTACACAGCGCAAAACCATGAACCAGGGTTGCGTTTCGCCGACGGCGAACGCCACCCGGATTACTGGGATTTTCACTACTTCTCGTTCACCATCAGCATGGCGGTGCAAACCTCGGATATCGGCGTCGCCGGGCGCGGCCTGCGCAAGGTGGTGCTGGCGCATTCACTGGTGGGGTTCGTGTTCAATACCGCGATACTCGGTTTCACCATCAACATCGCGGCAGGGTTGCTGGGTTAACCGCACCGTTCGTCCGAAAAAACCGTCACCTGACAGCGAGGCGACGCCAGGCTGACTGCCGCTATCCTGCGGGGAAGACGCTTGCCTGAGCGGCACGCGCAGGCCAAAGGCACAGCCAAAGATGTGACCGCCTTCATGCATTAGTACTTTTGTCGCATTTGCCAGCGAGAATCGCCCGTGACAGGTGCTATGGTTATCTTCCCGGCGGCCGCAGCCTGATGGCCACCCGCTCACCACGTCCTGGCAAGGACAAGGAGGCTGGCATGAACAAGATGACGTTCCCCAACGCCTGCCAGGTGATGCGCTGGCATTTCCACCCGCTGGGCTTCGAAGCCAGCATGGATGCGCCACGCAGCATGGTCGCGCGGCTGTTCGACCGCGCCACTGGCGAAACCCTGCTGGCCATTGCCGGCATCCCCTGCGCGGCGATCATGGCTGCTGCGGACGTGGAGCGCATTATCGAAGCCGTCGAAGCGGAAATGGATGCCTTCATCCCTGCCATCCCCCTGCGCGATGCGGTCTAACCCACTGCCGCACTGTCCTGACGCATGGCCTGCAACTTGCCCATGAACTGTTCAGCCGTCACTGGCTGGCCCAGCAGGTAGCCCTGCAGCGAATCACAACCCAGGCGGGTCAGGAAAGCCTGCTGCTTGTCGGTTTCTACCCCTTCGGCAACGATACGCAGGCCCAGCGCCCGGCCCAGTGCCACGATCGCCGAGACGATGGCCGCATCATCGCTATCCTGCTCCAGGTCGCGCACGAAACCGCGGTCGATCTTCAGCTCGTTGGCCGGCAGGCGCTTGAGATACATCAGGCTGGAATAGCCGGTACCAAAATCGTCGATGGACAGATCCACCCCCATGTCGGACAGGCGTTGCAGCACTGTCAGGCTGGCATCGGCGTCGTGCATGGCGGTGGTTTCGGTGATTTCCAGGGTCAGGCAGTTGGCTGGCAGGCCGCTCTGCTGCAACGCCCGGGCCACGCTTTCGACCAGCCCGGCATGGCAGAACTGAATGGCCGACAGGTTCACGGCCATCCGCCAGTCCTGGTACCCCTGCTCCAGCCATTGGCGCATCTGTCGGCAGGCCTCGATCAACACCCACTCACCGATGGGGATGATCAGGCCGGTCTTTTCCGCCAGGCCAATGAAGCGATCAGGCAGCAGCAGGCCCTGCTGCGGATGTTCCCAGCGCAGCAAGGCCTCGGCACCGATCGGCCGGCACGCCCGGGCGTCGAACTTGGGCTGATAGTGCAGGCGGAACTGGCGCTGCTCCAGGGCCTGGCGCAGGTCCTGCAACAGTTGCAGTTGCTGGCGGGCATTGCTGTTCATCGACACGTCGAAGAAGCTATAGCCATTCTTGCCGGCGCTTTTGACATGGTACATGGCGGCGTCGGCATTACGCAGCAGCTCGTGCTGGTCCTGACCATTGCCCGGGTACAGGACGATACCCAGGCTTGCCGACAGCTGCAGGTCATGCTCGGCCACGCGGAACGGCCGTGATACCAGGTTGACCTGCTTGACCGCCACGTCCACGGCATCGTTCGGCTCCTGCAATTCCACCAGCAGCACGAATTCGTCGCCGCCGATGCGCGCCAGCGTGTCCTGGCTGTGCAGGTGACCCCGCAGGCGGGCCGCCACGGCCTTGAGCAGCAGGTCGCCGATGTGGTGGCCGAAGGCATCATTGACCGGTTTGAAGCCATCCAGGTCGATGAACATCAAAGCAAAGCAGCCGCCCTGCTCCGCCACCTTGGCGATGGCCTGCTCGATACGGTCGGCCAGCAGGGTGCGGTTGGGCAGGTCGGTGAGGGTGTCGTGCAGCGCCAGCTGGGTGAGTTCCTGGTTGGCCAGGGTCAGCGACCGGGCCAGTTCGGCAGTACGCGCCTCCAGGCGGGCATCCAGCACCGACGTCAGCAAAGCGACGGCCAGCACGGCCAGGGTTGTGATCAGCACCAGGTAGACCAGACCATCGCCCTGCAAGCCCCCGGCCGCCAACGCGCCGCAGAAGCTGCCCTCGGGAAAATTCGCCGCAGCCATGCCGGTGTAGTGCATGCCGACGATGGCAAACCCCATCACCACCGCCGCCAGTCCGCGAATCTGCCGGACGTAGGGGGTGTGCGTGCGCAGGCGGAAGGCAATCCACAGGGCCGCCGCCGAGGCGCCCACGGCTATCAGCAACGAGACGCCGAACAGTGTCGGCTCGTAGTCGATGCCTGGCAGCATGCGCAGCGCCGCCATGCCGGTGTAGTGCATGCAGGCGATGCCGGCGCCCATGATCAACGCGCCAAAGACCAGCTGTAGCCACGGCAGGCTCGGCTGGCTGACCAGCCACAAGGCAAACCCTGAAGAAAGTACCGCGATCAACAGCGAAAAAGCGGTGAGGGCCAGGTCATAGCCCAGGTCGATGGGCAGGCTGAAGGCGAGCATGCCGATGAAGTGCATCGACCACACACCGATCCCCATGGCCAGTGCGCCACCGCCCATCCACAACAACGCAGCGCGCCCCTTTGCCGTGGCGATGCGGCCGGTCAGGTCAAGCGCGGTATAGGACGCCAGGATCGCCACGCACAGCGAAATCAACACCAGCGAAGAGGAGTAGCTACCGGTCAGCATTGGAAGTTCCAGGGGCGGGCCCAGGCCCGGAAAAAGCTGACGATTGTACTCAAGCTTAGGTGAAACGCACGGGGTTTTTTGTGCCTTGCAAGCGCCAGGCAGGTCAGTCTCGCCCGGCGAATTCCTGCTCGGCATCCCAGCCACCGCCCAGCGCGGCAACCAACTGCACGCTGGCCACCAGGCGCCCTTGCAGCAGGTTCAACACACTGCGCTCGTTGCTCAGCGCGGTGGTCTGCACATTGACCACATCGAGGTAGCCGATCAGCCCCGCGCGATACTGGTTCTCGGTCAGGCGCAGCGACTCGCGCGCAGCATCCAGCGCTTCCTGGCGCACCACTGCCTCATCGCCATACACCTTCAACTGCACCAGCAGGTTCTCCACTTCCTTGAAGCCGTCGAGCACGGTCTGGCGGTACTGCGCCACAGTCTGGTCATACACCGCCACGGTACGGTCCACTTCGGCGCTGCGCTTGCCGGCGTCGAACAGGGTCAGCGCCAGCTGCGGGCCCACCGACCAGTAGCGGTTGGGCAGCTCGATCCAGTTGTTGAAACTGCTGCTGGAATAGCCGCCGCTCATGCTCAGGCTGAGGTCCGGGAAATACGCCGCACGTGCCACGCCGATGTTGGCGTTGGCAGCCATCACATTGCGTTCGGCGGCGGCAATGTCCGGGCGCCGCTCGAGCAACTGCGAAGGCAGGGACACCGGTATCTGCGGCAGCGCCGGTATGCTCTTGCTGTCGGCCAGGGCAAACTCGGCCGGCGCCTTGCCCAGCAACACGGCAATGGCGTTCTCGAATTGCGCACGCTGCCAGGCCAGGTCGATCAGGTCGGCCTGAGTGGTTTTCAGCTGGGTGCGCGCCTGGGCCACCGCATCCGGGCCGGCAACGCCCGCGCGGTATTGGTTCTGGGTCATCCGCAGCGAACGCTCATAGGCCGCCACGGTGGCTTCCAGCAGGCGCTTCTGCTCGTCGATCACCCGCAATTGCAGGTAGTTCTGCACCAGTTCCGACTGCTGGCTGAGGCGGATCGCGGCCAGGTCGGCCAAGCTCGCTTCGGCACTGGCCTGGTTGGCATCGAGGGTTTCGCGCAGCTTGCCCCACAGGTCGATTTCCCAGCTGACGCCGAGCTGGGCATTGTAGGTGTTGCGAATACCGCTGCTGTTGTTGGACAGGCTGGAACTGGAGCTGCCGGTGCCCTGGGCCGAGCGGTTCTTGCCGACACTCAGGTCGAGGCTGGGGAACAGGGCTGCGCGGCTGCTGCGCACCAGCGCCTGGGCCTGACGATACTGGGCTTCGGATTGTGCCACGGTCTGGTTGCTGCGGTTCAGTTCCTCGACCAGCGCATTGAGCCCGGCATCGCCGTAGATTTCCCACCAGGCCCCGCGGGCGATGGCATCGGACGGCGTGGCCTGGGTCCAGCCTGCGGCGTGTTTGAATTGCGCCGTGGCACTCGTCTCAGGGCGATGATAGTCCGGGCTCAGGGTACAGGCACTGAGCAAGGCTACGCACAACCCGGCACCGAGCAGGCGTGAGCCACGCGCACGGGCCAGCACCTGCAGGGTTCGGTGAAGCGGGGTCTGGGCAAAATTCATAGCGGGGTATCCAGGGCGGCGTCGGTGCGCACGCCGCGCCAACGGTTGAAACGGTGCCGCAGGCGGTCCAGGTACAGGTACACCACCGGCGTCGTGTAAAGGGTGAGGACCTGGCTGAACACCAGCCCTCCGATGATGGTCAGGCCCAGCGGCTGGCGCATTTCCGCACCTTCGGCGCGGCTCAGCAGCAGCGGCAAGGCGCCGAGAATGGCCGCCAGGGTGGTCATCAGGATCGGTCGCAGGCGCAGCAGGCAGGCACGGCGGATCGACTCCTCCGGTGACAGGCCCTGATGACGCTCCAGTTGCAAGGCCAGGTCGATCATCAGGATGGCGTTTTTCTTCACCACGCCGATCAGCAGAAACAACCCGAGCAACGAGATCAGGCTGAACTCGCCTCCAGTGAGGTACAACGCCAGCAAGGCGCCAACGCCGGCCGAGGGTAACGTCGACAGAATGGTCAACGGGTGGATATAGCTCTCATAGAGGATGCCCAATACCAGGTACACCAGCACCAGCGCGCCAAGGATCATCAGCGGCTGGCCTTGCTGGGTCTTGGCAAAGGCGTCGGCACTACCACCGAGCCTGGCAATCACTTCCTCCGGCAGGCCCAGCTTGGCCACCGCGCGCTCCAGCGCCGCCATGGCCTGGTCGGGGCTGTAGCCTTCGGCGATGTCGAAGGCGATGCTCTCGGCGGCGAATTGCCCTTCGTGGCTGACCCGGTCGTTGGCCAGGCTGTTCTCGTAATGGGCGATGGTCGACAACGGAACGCGGGCACCATCGGCGGTGATTACCTGCACCTGCTCCAGCGTGCTCGGGTCCCAGGCGTATTTCGGGTTGATCTCCAGTACCACCTGGTACTGGTTGAGGCTGTCGTAGATGGTGGAGATCTGCCGTTGGCTGTAGGCGTTGTTCAGCACCGTGGTGACCATGTCCATGTCGATCCCCAGGCGCTTGGCCTGGTCACGGTCGACCACCAGGGTCACCTGCTGGGTCCCGGCCCCGTCGCGGGCATCAATGGCCGTCAGCTGCGGCAGCGCACGCAGTGCTGCGACCACTTTCGGGAACCACTCGCGCAACGCCGCCAGGTCGCCACTCTGCAGGGTGTACAGGTACTGCGACGAGGTCTGGTCACGGCCACCACCGCCCAGTTGCAGATCCTGGTCGGCCATCAGGAACAGGCGCCCGCCTGGCACCTTGGGCATCTCTTTGCGCAGACGTTCGATCACCTTCTGCGCATCAAGCTTGCGCTCGTGAATCGGCTTCAGGCGCACCAGCACGAAGGCGTTGTTGGTGCCGCTGTTGCCGCCGATGAAGCCGGCAACGCTCTGCACCGCTGGGTCGGCCAGCAGGGCACGGCGGTAGATTTCCATCTTCGGTTGCATCACGCTGAACGACAAACCGTCATCGCCACGGATGAAGCCCATCAGCTGGCCAGTGTCCTGCTGCGGCATCAGTGTCTTGGGGACCACCACGTACAGGGCGATGTTAATGGCGATGGTCGCCAGCAGGCTGACCAGGGTCAGGCGCTTGTGCCGCAAGGCCCAGCCCAGACTGCGATCATAGGCATCGACCATGTTCCGGTGCAGCTTGTCGCTCCAGCGCTGCAGGCGGGTCTGCTCGGCCCGGTGCGGTTTCAGCCAGCGGGCACACAGCATCGGCGTGAGGGTCAGCGAAACCACCAGCGACACGATGATCGCCGCCGCCAGGGTGACCGAGAACTCCTGGAACAGGTTGCGCACGATGCCGCCCATGAACAGGATGGACACGAACACCGCCACCAGGGACACGTTCATCGACAGCAAGGTGAAGCCCACCTCCCTGGCACCGAGATAGGCCGCCTTCAACGGCGGCTGGCCATCCTCGATATGCCGGGAAATGTTTTCCAGCACCACGATGGCATCGTCCACCACCAGACCGGTGGCCAGGATCAGCGCCATCAGCGACAGGTTGTTGAGCGAGAAGCCACACAGGTACATGACCGCGAAGGTGCCCACCAGCGACACCGGCACTGCCAGGCTGGGGATCAGCGAGGCGCGCAGGCTGCCCAGGAACAGGTAGACCACCAGGATCACCAGCACCACCGCGATCAGCAGGGTATGCTCGGCCTCCTTCAGGGTGGCCTTGATCACCGGCGAGCGGTCCATGGCCACGTCCAGTTGCACGCTGGCCGGTAACAACGACTGCAAGGCCGGCAGTTGCGCCTTGATCTGTTCCACTGTCTCGATGATGTTGGCGCCGCTCTGGCGGTTGACCACCAGCAGGACGGCACTCTGGTCATTGAAGAAACCGCTGTTGTAGCGGTTCTCGACACCATCGGTAATGGTCGCCACGTCGGACAGGCGCAGGATGGTACCGTTTTGCTGGCGGATCACCACCGGCTCGTAGTCAGTGGCGCTTTCCAGCTGGTCGTTGGCCCGCACCTGCCAGTTACGCCCGGCATCCTCGACAAAACCCATGGGCCGGCGTTGGTTGGCGTTGGCCACCGCCGTGCGCACCTCGTCCAGCGACAGGCCGTACTGGTTGAGCAATTGCGGCTCGACGGCGATACGCACAGCCGGCAACGAGCTGCCGCCGATCTGCACCTCCCCTACCCCCGGCACCTGGGCCAGGCTTTGTGCCAGGATGGTGTCGGCCAGGTCATACAGCTGGCCTTTCTGCAGTACCTCGGAGGTCAGCGACAACACCATGATCGGCGCCTGCGAGGGGTTGACCTTCTTGTAGGTGGGCATGCTGCGCATGCCGCTGGGCAACAGGTTGCGGGTGGCGTTGATCGCGGCCTGCACCTCGCGCGCCGCCCCGTCGATGTCCCGGCCGATCTCGAAACCGATGATCACCCGGGTGGAGCCCTGGTTGGAGCTGCTGGTCAACGTGGTCACGCCAGCGATGCTGCCCAGCTTGCGTTCCAGCGGCGTGGCCACGGTGGAGGCCATGACCTCGGGGCTGGCGCCGGGCAGGTTGGCCGTCACCACGATCACCGGGAAGTCCATCTGCGGCAGCGGTGCCACCGGCAGCAGGCCGAAGCTGACCCCACCCAGCAGCATGATCGCCAGGCTCAGCAGCATGGTCGCCACCGGGCGACGGATGAACGGGCCGGACAGGTTCATGCCTCGGCCTGCCTGGCGTCAGTGGCCGGGCGCCAGCGCCGGGCCAGGCGGTCGAAATACAGGTAGATCACCGGCGTGGTGAACAGCGTCAGCACCTGGCTGACCAGCAACCCGCCGACCATCACCAGGCCCAGCGGCTGGCGCAGCTCGGCGCCGGAGCCGGTAGCGAGCATCAGTGGCACGGCGCCGAACAGCGCGGCCAGGGTGGTCATCAGGATCGGCCGGAAGCGCAACAGTGCCGCCTGGTAGATGGCATCGCGCGGGCTCATGCCCTGGTGGCGCTCGGCCTCGAGGGCAAAGTCGATCATCATGATCGCGTTCTTCTTGACGATGCCGATCAGCAGAATGATGCCGATGATGGCGATCATGCCCAGGTCATTGCCGCTGATGAGCAAGGCCAGCAAGGCCCCAACCGCTGCCGAAGGCAGGGTGGACAGGATGGTCACCGGGTGGATGTAGCTTTCGTACAGCACGCCGAGCACGATGTACATTGTCACCACCGCCGCCAGAATCAGCAGCAGGGTGCTCGACAGCGACGCCTGGAAAGCCTCGGCGGCGCCCTGGAAGCGGGTTTGTACGCCCAGCGGCATGCCGATGTCCTGTTGCACCTGATCGATCACCTGCACCGCCTCGCCCAGCGACGCGCCGTGGGCCAGGTTGAACGACAGGGTCACCGCCGGGAACTGGCCAATGTGGGAAATCGCCAACTGCGCCTGGCGCTGCTCGATGCGCGCCAGGGCCGACAGCCGCACCTGGCCGCCATCGCTGGCCTTGACATGGACCGACTCCAGCGCCTGCGGGCCGATGACCGCCGCGTCTTTCGACTGCAGCACCACGCGGTACTGGCTGGCCTGGGTGTAAATGGTGGAGATCTGCCGCTGGCCAAACGCGTCATACAGGGCGTTGGTGATCTGCGACACGCTGATGCCCAGTCGGCTGGCCATATCGCGGTCAATCACCAGGTACACCTGCAGGCCCTTGTCCTGCAGGTCGCTGGCCACGTCGGCCAGCTCCGGGCGCTGCTGCAGCGCCTGCACCAGTTTGCCGCTCCACTGCGCCAGCAGGTCGGCATCCGGCGAGGACAGGCTGAACTGGTACTGGGTGCGGCTGACCCGATCTTCGATGCTCAGGTCCTGCACCGGCTGCATGAACAGGCGAATGCCCACCAGGCGGTCGAGTTGCGGCTGCAGGCGGCTGATCACCTCGCTGGCGCTGACATCACGCTCGCCATGCGGCTTGAGGTTGATCAGCAGGCGGCCGCTGTTGAGCGTGGCGTTGTCGCCATCGACACCTATGTAGGACGACAGACTCTGCACTGCCGGGTCCTGCAGGATCACCTTGCTCAAGGCTTGCTGGCGCTCGCTCATGGCGGCGAACGAGGTGGCCTGCGGCGCTTCGGAAATGCCCTGGATCACCCCGGTATCCTGCACCGGGAAGAACCCTTTGGGCACCACCATGTACAGGAACACGGTCAGCGCCAGGCTGGCCACGGCGACCAGCAGGGTCAGCGGCTGGTGCTTGAGGACCCACTGCAGGGCATTGCCGTAATGCCTGATCAGCCAGTCGATCCAGGCGCCACTGGCGCGGTAGAAACGGCCCTGTGCTTCAGGCTCGGGCTCACGCTTGAGCAGGCGCGCGCACATCATCGGAGTGAGGGTCAGCGACACCACCAGGGAAATCAGGATGGCCACTGCCAGGGTGATGGCGAACTCACGGAACAGGCGGCCAACCACATCAGCCATGAACAACAGTGGGATCAGTACCGCAATCAGCGAGAAAGTCAGCGAAACCAGGGTGAAGCCGATCTGGCGCGCGCCCTTGAGCGCCGCCTGCAGGGGCGTCTCGCCCTCCTCGATGTGCCGGGAGATGTTCTCCAGCATGACGATGGCGTCGTCGACCACGAAGCCGGTGGCTATGGTCAGGGCCATCAGCGTCAGGTTGTTGACCGAGAAACCGGCCAGGTACATGACACCGAAGGTGCCGATCAGCGACAACGGTACGGCAATCGACGGAATGATGGTGGCACTGAAGCGGCGCAGGAAAACGAAGGTGACCATCACCACCAGGGCGATGGCGATCAGCAGTTCGTGCTGCACGTCCTTGACCGCGGCACGGATGGTCTGCGTGCGGTCGGTCAGCACCGAGACATCGAGGCCGGCCGGCAGGTTGTCGGTGATCGACGGCAACAGGTTCTTGATGCGGTCAACCACCTCGATGACGTTGGCGCCCGGTTGGCGCTGGATATTCAGCAGCACCGCGTGGTTGTCGTTGGCCCAGGCGGCCAGGCGCTCGTTTTCCGCGCCGTCGACGATTTCGGCGACGTCCTTCAGGCGCAGCGGTGCCCCGTTGTTGTAGGCCAGGATCAGGTTGGCGTATTCCTCGGGAGAGCGCAGCTGGTCGTTGGCGTCGAGCATCGAGACGCGGGTCGGCCCGTCGAAGTTGCCCTTGGGCTGGTTGACGTTGGAGGCGCCGATCAGGGTGCGCACGTCCTCCAGGTTCAGGCCGTTGGCGGCCAGCGCATCGACGTTGACCTTGATCCGCACTGCCTGGCGTTGGCCACCGGCGATGCTGACCATGCCCACGCCACTGATTTGCGCGAGCTTCTGCGCCACACGGGTGTCGACCAGGTCGTTGAGTTTGGGCAGCGGCATGGTCTTGCTGGATATGGCCAAGGTCAGTACCGGGGTGTCGGCCGGGTTGACCTTGTTGTACACCGGCGGCGCCGGCAGGTCGCTGGGCAGCAGGTTGCTGGCGGCATTGATCGCGGCCTGCACCTGCTGCTCGGCAACGTCCATGTTCATGTCGAGGTTGAAGCGCAGGGTCAGCACCGAGGCGCCGCCGGAGCTGGTCGAAGCCATCTGTTCCAGGCCCGGCATCTGCCCGAACTGGCGCTCCAGTGGTGCGGTAACGGCACTGGTCATGACCTGCGGGCTGGCGCCGGGATACAGGGTCATGACCCGGATGGTCGGGTAATCGACCTGCGGCAAGGCGGAAACCGGCAGCAGCTTGTAGGCGATCAGGCCGGCCAGGACGATGGCCAGCATGCTCAGCGTGGTGGCGACCGGCCGCAGGATGAACAGGCGCGAGAGGTTCATGCGCCCGCCTTGCCTGCTGTTTTACCGGGCTGTGTTTCACCGGCGTGAGCCGAGCCCTTGGCCTCCTGCCCCTGCAGGTGCTGGCCGGGTGTGGTCGGCACTTGCGAGCTGTCGTCGACCACTTCCACCTTGCTGCCTTCGCGCAGGCGGTCGGTGCCTTCCAGTACCAGGCGCTCGCCGGCCTTGAGGCCGTCGAGGATGACGCTGCGCTCGCCGTCGCTGGCGCCCACCTTGAGCTTGCGCACGTTCACCGTGTTCTGCTCGTTGACCACGTAGGCGAAGGTGCCATCATTGCCGAACTGGATCGCCGCTGTCGGGGCCATGGTCACCTGCCTGAGGGTGTCGGCCAGCAGGCGCACGTTGACGAACTGGTTGGGGAACAGGGCGAGGTCCTTGTTCTCGAAGCGGCCCTTGAACTTGAGGGTACCGGTGGTGGTGTCGATCTGGTTGTCGATGCTGCCCAGCACACCGCTGGCCTGCAGCTTGCTGTCGCTGCGGTCCCAGGCTTCGACCGGCAGGCTGGCACCACTACGATAGCGCTCCAGCACAGTGTTCAGCTCGGTTTCCGGCAGGGTGAAGGCAACGCTGATCGGTTCGGTCTGGGTGATCACTACCAGTGCGGTGGTGTCGTTGGCCGCGACCAGGTTGCCCAGGTCGAGCTGGCGCAAACCCACACGGCCGTTGATCGGCGCACGGATCTGGGTGAATTCGAGGTTCAGCCGGGCGTCGTTGACCTGCGCCTGGTTGGTCTTGATCAACCCCTGGAATTGCGCGACCTGCGCCTCGGCGGTGTCGAGGGTTTGCTTGGCGATGCTGTCTTCGGCGTACAGGCCCTTGTAACGGGCCAGGTCGACCTGGGCGTTCTTCAGCTGAGCCTGGTTCTGCGCCAGGGTGCCTTCGGCCTGTTGCAGGGCGATGCGATAGGGGCGCGGGTCGATCTCGGCGAGCAGGTCGCCGGCCTTGACCTGCTGGCCTTCCTTGAAGTGGATCTTCACCAGCTCGCCGGCCACGCGGCTGCGCACGTTCACGGTGTTGGTCGCGGTGACCGTGCCCAGGGCCTTGTAGTACAGCGGAAAGTCGCCCACCCGCACTGGCTCGACACGCACCGGTACCGGGTCGCTGGAGCCGCCGAAGCCCGGGCGGCCGCCCATCATGCCCATGCCCGCGCCCTTGCCGCCGCGCCCGCCACCGGCTTCCTTGTGTGCCGGCGTCGGGGCAGGCCACAGCCACCAGGCCAGTGCAGCCACCAGCAGGAGGATCAGCAGGCCGACGAGCCAGCGACGGGGGGAACGGAAATTGGGCACTTGCATGGGTTGAACGAACCTTGTCCGGAATGACGACCTGGGAGGATGAAACGATAAGCACTGACATCGCTTTAGCAAAGGGCCTTTACCAGAGGTTTACCTTTGCCTGACGTTGCCAAGACCCTGAACTTTAAATGAAAACGGCCCGGAACGCGTTCCGGGCCATTTACAGGGTATTGCCTGGAGCGGTGCGGGCCCGAGGATTCCGTAGCCCATGCCCGCGAAAGGGCCAGTACAGGCTATAAATGCCCGCACCGCCCTGACACAACCCTTACTTCAGTGCAGCCAGCGCCGCATCGTAGTTCGGCTCGTCGGCGATTTCGCCAACCAGCTCGCTGTGCAGCACCTTGTCGTTTTCGTCCAGCACCACCACCGCGCGCGCAGCCAGGCCGGCCAGCGGGCCGTCGGCGATGGCGACGCCGTAGTTGTCGAGGAACTCGCGGCCACGCAGGGTCGACAGGTTCTTCACGTTGTCCAGGCCTTCGGCACCGCAGAAGCGTGCCTGGGCGAATGGCAGGTCGGCGGAGATGCACAGCACCACGGTGTTGCCCAGATTGTTGGCCTGGGCGTTGAACTTGCGCACGGAGGTGGCGCAGGTCGGGGTATCGACGCTTGGGAAAATGTTCAGCACCTTGCGCTTGCCGGCGTAGTCCTGCAGTGACTTGTCGGCCAGGCCTTCACCGACCAGGGTGAAAGCCGGAGCCTGCGCGCCTGGCTGCGGCAGCTTGCCGTTGACCTGGACCGGGTTGCCTTTGAGAGTCACTTGAGCCATGACGAATTCCTTATGCGGGGGTTTGGAAAAGGACACTGAGTTAAGCATGAAGGCGGCCAGGTGCCTATGGGGCAAGTGAAATTGTTCTATTGCCAGGTTTTTATGTAGACAACATACAGATGCCCGGCGTCGAGTCAGCAGCCAAGCCCCATTCCGGGCTGCGAATACGAGCCTGTTACAAGTTGAGCTATCCCTGACAAGTACCGAAGTAACAAGTCGCCCTTGTCTGCTGGAACTTCAGGAACCACAAGCAATACATTGCTGAAACCTGGATCAGGTTGCAAAAAAATGCCCGGGGAGCGACAAACACCCCGGGCATGCTTTATCGCAAGAAGTGCATCAGCTCATCAGGCTGTACACCACCGAGCTCAGCGCAACCAGGCCGACCACCACGACGAACACATTGGACGCCGCGCCGCTGTATTTGCGCATCGACGGTACGCGGCGAATGGCGTACATCGGCATCAGGAACAGCAGCACTGCGAGAATAGGCCCGCCCAGCGACTCGATCATGCCGAGGATGCTCGGGTTGAGGGTGGCAACGATCCAGCACACCACCAGCATCAGCGCGGCAACCATGCGGTCCAGGGCCTTGGCACCCGGGCGCGCGCCGGTCTTGGCGATAATGCCCTTGAGGCCTTCGCTGGCGCCGATGTAATGGCCGAGGAACGACTTGGCGATGGCCACGAAGGCGATCAGCGGCGCGGCAAAGGCAATGGTCGGGTTGCTGAAGTGGTTGGCCAGGTACGACAGGATCGACAGGTTCTGGGCCTTGGCTTCGGCCAGCTGGGCGCTGCTCAGGGTGAGCACGCAGCTGAACACGAAGAACAGCACCATCAGCACCATCAGCAGGTGGGCACGACGCAGGATCTGGCCACTGCGTTCATCGGCGTGCGCGCCGTAGCGGCGTTTCTGGTCGACGGCAAAGGCCGAAATGATCGGCGAGTGGTTGAAGGAGAACACCATCACCGGAATCGCCAGCCACAGGGTATGCAGGAACGCCGACGCCTGTGGCACCTGGTGGGCGCTGTCGAGGATGCCGCCGGTCCAGTGCGGGACCAGATACAGGCCCAGCAGCGCCAGGGCAACGATGAACGGGTAGACCAGCAGGCTCATGACCTTGACGGTGGCCTGCTCGCCGCAGCGCACGATTGCCAGCAGGCCGAGGATCAGCACGAACGACAGGATGGCCCGCGGCGGCGGCTCGATGTGCAGCTGGTGCTCGAGAAAGCTGGCCACGGTGTTGGTCAACGCCACGCTGTAGATCAGCAGGATCGGGAATATCGCGAAGAAGTACAGCACGGTGATCGCGGCGCCGGCGGATGCGCCGAAGTGCTCCTTCACCACCTCGGTGATGTCGCCGTCATCGCGCCCCGAGAGAACGAAGCGGGTCAGCCCACGGTGGGCAAAGTAGGTCATCGGGAAAGCCAGCGCGGCCAGGATCAGCAGCGGCCAGAAACCGCCAAGGCCAGCGTTGATCGGCAGGAACAGGGTTCCGGCGCCGATGGCTGTGCCGAACAGGCCCAGCATCCAGGTGGTGTCGTGACGCGACCAGCTGCCAAGGGTGGCGGGGGTCGATTCTGCAAAGCGTTGTTCAACGCTTGGGGCCTGCTCATTCATTCCGGGTGAAGCTCCACTCGCAAGACTGCAACAGGCTGAGAATGGCGAAATAGACGTTCCGCCCAACTCAACCGGAAAAGAGGGGCGCGATTGTGCACGGAAAGGGTGCACTTGCGAAGCCCTATCCGAGGGACGGTTGCACTTGTCTTTACAAGCGGGTTGTGCCTGCAGGCTGAAGCAAAGCTGAAGGAGCGTCCTGTGGGAGCGGCCGTGCGTCGCGAAAGGTGTGCGCAGCGCCCCAGCTTCGCCATCAAATAGTGCTCAGAACGGGCACACGTGGCGGGATGACCTGCCAAGACGCGAGGATCCAACGCAGATGCAGAGTTCCGCGTGATCAATGTGGGAGCGGTTTACCCGCGAAGCAGGCGACGCGGTGGATGGCACAGGCTTCGCCCGTGTTCGCTGGGCAAGCCCGCTCCCACAGGAATAACGCCAGCTTTGGACATTTGAGCAAGACAGTTGCTCACACAAAGGCCAGCTCCCACAGGAGGGGCCGCTCAGGCCCCTGCCGGTCTTACTTCTGCACCGCAGCGAACGCTTCGGCAACCCGTTGCAGGTTCGCCGGGCGCAGGCCGGACATGCACACCCGGCCGCTGTCGATCAGGTACACGCCGAACTCGTCGCGCAGGCGGCGTACCTGCTCGACGCTGAAGCCGGTGTAGCTGAACATGCCGCGCTGACGCAGGAAGAACTGGAAGTCCTGGCCTGGCAACAGCACAGCCAGGGCATCGACCAGCGCCTGGCGCATGTCGAGGATCCGCTTGCGCATCACTTCGACTTCGGCCGCCCACTGGGCATTCAGGCCGGCATCGCCGAGCACACCCGCGACCAGTTGGGCACCGAAGTTGGGTGGGCTGGAGTAGTTGCGGCGCACGGTGGCCTTGAGCTGGCCCAGCACGCTCTGGGCAGTGGCCTCGTCGTCGCAGACCACCGACAGGCCACCGACGCGCTCGCCATACAGCGAGAAAATTTTCGAGAACGAATTGCTGACCAGGCACGGCACGCCGGCGCGGGCCATTTCACGGATGGCGTAGGCGTCTTCTACCAGGCCTTCGGCGAAGCCCTGGTAGGCGATGTCGAGGAACGGTATCAGCTGGCGCGCCTTGACCACTTCGACCACTTGCTGCCACTGGTTCTGGTTCAGGTCGGCACCAGTCGGGTTGTGACAGCACGGGTGCAGCAGCACCACGCTGTTGGCCGGCAACGCCTGCAAGGTCGTCAGCATGCCATCGAAGTCCACGCCACGGGTGGCCTGGTCGAAGTACGGGTAGGTGTGCACCTTGAAACCGGCGCCTTCGAAGATGGCGCGGTGGTTGTCCCAGGTCGGGTTGCTGACCCAGACTTCCGATTGCGGGAAGTAACGCTTGAGGAAGTCGGCACCGACTTTCAGCGCGCCGGAACCGCCCACGGTCTGCACGGTGGCCACCCGGCCAGAGGTCACGGCCGGGTGATCGGCCCCGAACAGCAGCGTCTGGATTGCCTGGCGATAGCTGGCCAGGCCTTCCATCGGCAGGTACAGCGAAGCTTCGTGGTCCTGGCCGGCGATGCGTTTTTCCACCGCATCCACAGCCGCCAGTTGCGGCACCACGCCGGCCTCATCGTAGTACAGGCCGATACTCAGGTTGACCTTGTCGGCGCGCGGGTCGGCCTTGAAGGTTTCCATCAGCGAGAGGATCGGGTCGCCGGCATAGGCATCGACATGTTTGAACACAGCGTGCAGCTCCTTGGATCAGGACAGTACGGAAAGTCAGCCCTGAGCATACCCGCAGAGCGAGGCCAGGAACATCAACTATTGTGCAAGGTTGTCCATGCAACAATGCATGGCTGCGAATCGGGCGGCTGAATTCTTCGCAGGCCTGCCCGCGAAGATGGCGGTTCAGCCAAGCAGCGCCTTGAGGCCCTGCAGCTCCTGCTCGGTCAGCGCCACGCCCTCCTCCTCGGCCACTTCCCGCTCCCGATAACGCCGTTCACCTGGCATACGGCTCAGCCCGGCCGCCTGCATCTGCTCCACCAGTTCGCGGCTGCGCTGGGCAAAGCGCTCGCCCTCGGCCTTGCTCGGGTCGATGACGATGATCAGCTGGCCGGTCCATGGCGTCTTCGCGCCGGGGTGCCCCGACCAGTCGAACTCCCAGGAGAAATGCCCGCCGGTCAGAGCCGCCGCCAGCAACTCGACCATCATCGACAGTGCCGAGCCCTTGTGCCCGCCAAACGGCAGCAAGGCGCCGCCCTCCAGGATCGCCTGGGGGTCGGTGGTCGGCTTGCCATTGGCATCCACGCCCATGCCTTCAGGCAACTGCTGGCCGGCGCGCGCGGCGATCTGTACGTCGCCGTGGGCCATGGCGCTGGTGGCCATGTCGAAGACGATCGGGTCATGTTCGGCGCAGGGCGCGGCGAAGGCGATGGGGTTGGTGCCGAACAGCGGCTTGCGCGCGCCATGCGGCACCACGCAGGTCATGCTGTTGACCACGCTCAACGCCACCAGGCCTTCGTCAGCGAAGGGTTCCACGTCTGGCCACAGCGCGGCGAAGTGGTGCGAGTTGTGAATCGCCAGCACGGCGATACCAGCGTTGCGCGCCTTGGCCACCAGCAAGTCACGGGCCGCCGCCAGCGCCGGCTGGGCAAAGCCGCCTGCGGCATCGACACGTACGTAGCCAGCCGCGACATCGCTGACCTGCGGCGTGGCCTGGCCATCGACCCAGCCGCTGGCCAGGGTCGAAACGTAGCCGGGCATGCGGAACACACCATGGCTGTGGGCACCATCGCGCTGGGCGCTGGCGCAATTGTGGGCCAGCACGCTGGCGACGCCATCGCTGCAGCCGTGGCGCTGGAAAATGGCCTGCAAGAGGCACTGGAGCTCGGTGAAAGGCACACGCACGACGGTGCTGGGGGAAGGTGCGGACATCTGAAGCTCCTTGTTGGAATTGGAATGGCTACAGCGTTGCAACGACAAAAACTTTCCTGCATGTGACAGCTATCTGTCAATTGTTGACTTGATGACAGAAAACATTCATTTTCTTTCGCAAGCCTCACCCATGGAGCCGCAGCATGAGCCAAATGATCAAGCAACGTCTGGAACACAGCCTCGAAGGGGCCGCTGCTTCGGGCCGCAAGATCGCCACCTACATGCTTGCCAACCTGCATGAGCTGCCATTTCAGACCTCGGCCAGTATTGCGGCGAAGCTGGGCGTCAGCGAATCCAGCGTAGGCCGCTTCTGCCGCTCGCTGGGTTATGCCCACCTCAAGGCGCTCAAGCAAGACCTGCAGAACGACCTGGGCGATGGCCCGTGGTTGGTGGGTGACCGCTTGCAAGATTACCGCCAGAACCAGGACGCGAGCGACAACGTCGGCAGCCTGAAGCTGGAAATCGCCGCCCTGGTGCGTGTGCACGAGTATCGCCAGAGCAGCGCCTGGCACACCGTTGCGCAACGCCTGGCAAGCAAGCCGCGGGTGTTCATCGCCGGTTTCCAGACCGAACGCGGCATCGCCATGTGCATGAGCCATCTGCTGCAGTACCTGCGTGATGGCGTGCAACTGGTCGATCTCGGCGCCGGGCACTTTGGCGACGTGTTGCTGGGCCGCGTCGAAGACAGCGCCCTGCTGGTGTTCGAGGCGCGCCGTTATTCCCGCCACGCCCTGCTGTTGTGCCAGAAGGCGCGCGAGGCTGGCATTGCGGTCACCTTGGTCACCGACACCTTCTGTGACTGGGCCGATGCCAACGCCGACGAGGTGTTCCGTATCCCCACCGAGTTCAACCTGTTCTGGGAGTCCACCTCGGCCATGCTGTCGTGGGTACACCTGATGGTCAACGAGGTCTGCAAGAAGCTCGGGCCGGATGTTGAAAGACGCTTGGAAGCAACTGCCGCTCTACATAACGAGTTCGTCGGCTACACCTCGTGGTCGACGGGAAAACAACAATAGCAAGAGTGCAAGAGGTGCGAGATGAACAAGACCATGGCCTTGGTGGGTGCGTGCGCCCTGCTGCTGTCGGGTGCCGCCAGTGCCGAAACCCTGCGCTTCGCCACCGAGGGTGCCTACCCGCCCTTCAACTATGTCGACGCCGATAACCAGCTGCACGGCTTCGATGTCGACATCACCCACGCCCTGTGCGAGCAGATGAAAGTCGAATGCACCCTGGTGGCACAGGACTGGGAAGGCATCATCCCCGCCCTGATGGCACGCAAGTACGACGCGGTGGTGGCCTCGATGATCAACACCGAGGAGCGGCGCAGGAAGATCGCCTTCACCGACCATTACTACCGCACACCGCTGACCGTCGCCGTGGCCAAGGACAGCAAGATCAGCGACGCCCAGACCAACTTCGACGGCTATACCGTCGGCGCGCAGTCGTCGTCGACCCAGGCCATCTACGCCGAAGACGTCTATGCCAGGGCGGGCGCCGACGTGAAGCTGTACCCGACCATGGACGAAGCCAACGCCGACCTCGCTGCCGGCCGTCTGGACGGCGTGATTGCCGACAAGTTTCCGCTGCAGGAGTGGATGACCAGGAACGGCGGCGACTGCTGCAAGATCCTCGGCGATGTGGCCAACACCAAGGCTGACGCCGCGATTGCCGTGCGCAAGGACGACGAAGCCTTGCGCCAGCGCCTGAACACCGCACTGCAACAGATCGTGGCCAACGGCACCTACCAGAAGATCGCCAGCAAGTACTTTGCTTTCGACATCTACAACTGATCTTCAGGAAACTGCGCAATCTGTAGGAGCGGCCTTGCGTCGCGACAGGGCCGCAAGGTGGCCCCGGCAATCCCTGCCACGGCATAGATCCCGGGGCTGCTCCGCAGCCCTTTCGCGACACAAGGCCGCTCCTGCAATGAGTCCGCATTGCCCATCCTAGGGGTTTGTCATGCTCGATCAATTGTCCTTGCTGTCCTTCGCCAGCGGAGGCTGGGGCCAGGCGCTGCTGGCCGGCGCCCTGGTCACCCTGTCCCTGGCCCTGGCCTGCTTGCCCATCGGCCTGCCGCTGGGCCTGCTCGTGGCCCTCGCGGCACGCTCGCGCAAGCGCTTGCCACGGCTATGGGCCACCACCTTTTCCACCGTGTTCCGTGGCCTGCCCGAACTGCTGACGCTGCTGATCATCTATTACGGCTGCCAGATCGCCGCGCAGAAGATCCTCGCGGCCATGGGCTATCCGGGCGAGTTTTTGATCAACACCTTCCTCGCCGCGATGATCGCCTTCAGCCTGGTATTCGCCGCGTTTTCCAGCGAAATCTGGCTGGCAGCCTTCAAGACCTTGCCCAAGGGCCAGTGGGAAGCGTGTTCGGCGCTAGGCCTGAGCAAACGCACCGGCTTCTTCAAGGTGCTGCTGCCGCAACTGACCCGCATCGCCCTGCCCGGCCTGTCCAACAACTGGCTGTCGCTGCTCAAGGACACTTCACTGGTGTCCACCATTTCGCTGGTCGACCTGATGCGCCAGACCAACCTGGCGGTCAGCGTGACCAAGGAACCGATGTTCTTCTATGGCGTCGCCTGCCTGGGCTACCTGCTGTTCGCCGCCCTCTCCGGACGGGTGTTCGCCTGCATCGAACGGCGCAGCAACCGCCACCTGCAAGGAGCACGCGCATGAGCCTCGAACAACTGCTGGCGCTGGTTATCGACCCCAACCTGCTGGAGCGCTACGGCCCGCGCTTCCTCGACGGCCTGCTGGTGACCGCCAAGCTGGTGGCGATTTCCTTCAGCCTGGGTGCGGTGCTGGGCCTGCTGCTGGCCCTGGCGCGCATGTCGCGCAGCCTGTTGCTGCAACGCATGGCGGCCGGCTACGTGTACTTCTTCCGCGGCTCGCCGCTGCTGGCCCAGCTGTTCCTGCTGTACTACGGCCTGGGCTCGTTCAAAGGCTTCTGGCAGGACGTCGGCCTGTGGTGGTTCTTCCGCGAGGCGTGGTTCTGCACACTGCTGGCATTCACCCTGAACACTGCCGCCTACCAGGCCGAGATATTCCGCGGCAGCCTGATGGCCGTGGCTCCTGGCCAGCATGAAGCAGCGCGGGCGCTGAACCTGAAGCGCTCGACCACCTTCTTCAAGGTGATCCTGCCGCAGTCGCTGCTGGTGGCCATCGGCCCGCTGGGCAACGAACTGATTCTGATGATCAAGGCCAGCGCGATCGCCTCGCTGGTGACCATCTACGACCTCATGGGCGTGACCAAGCTGGCCTTCTCGCGCAGTTTCGACTTCCAGATCTACCTGTGGGCCGCGGTGCTCTACCTGCTGATCGTCGAACTGGTACGGCGCCTGTTGAAACACCTGGAAGCCCGCCTGGGCCGCCACCTGAATTGACCGAAGGATACGTTCCAATGCATTGCCAGACCCTTGTCCTCGGCGCCGGCATCGTCGGCGTCAGCACCGCGCTGCACCTGCAGGCCCGCGGGCGCCAGGTGATCCTGATCGACCGCGACGAACCGGGCAGCGGCACCAGCCACGGCAATGCCGGGTTGATCGAGCGCTCCAGTGTCATCCCCTACGCCTTCCCCCGGCAGTTGGGCGCGCTGCTGCGCTATGGTCTGAACCGCCAGCCCGATGTGCGTTACAGCCTGCTGCACCTGCCCAAGGCGGCACCGTGGCTGTGGCGTTACTGGCGTCAGTCGGCCCCTGGCCGCCTGGCCGGGGCTGCCGCCGACATGCTGCCGCTGGTGCAGCGTTGCGTCGAGGAACACGATGCACTGATCGCTGCCGCCGGCCTGGAAGGCCTGGTGCAGGCCAAAGGCTGGATCGAAGTGTTCCGCGACCCGGCGTTGTTCGCGCAGGCCAAGGCCGACGCCAAAGGCCTGAGCCGCTATGGCCTGCAGTTCGAAATCCTCGAATGCGGGCAACTGCAGGCCCGCGAACAGCAACTGGACGCTACCGTGGTCGGCGGTATCCACTGGCTCGACCCCAAGACCGTGAACAACCCTGGCGCCCTCACCCGTGGCTACGCCAGCCTGTTCCTGCAACGCGGCGGGCAGTTCCTGCATGGCGATGCACGCAGCCTGCGCCAGGTCGCCGGCCAATGGCAGGTCGGCAGCCGCCGCGGCCCGATCACCGCCGATGAAGTGGTGGCCTGCCTCGGCCCACAGTCCGCCGACCTGTTCAGCGGCCTGGGCTATGAGATCCCACTGGCGATCAAGCGTGGTTACCACATGCATTACAGCATCCGCGACGGTGCGCAGCTGGAGCACTCCATCTGCGATACCCAGGGTGGCTACGTGCTTGCGCCCATGGCCCGCGGCGTGCGCCTGACCACCGGCATCGAGTTCGCGGCCAGCAGCGCACCGGGCAACCAGATTCAGCTGGGCCGCTGCGAAGCCCTGGCCCGCAAGCTGTTTCCGGCGCTCGGCGAGCGCCTGGACGACACCCCCTGGCTGGGCCGCCGCCCATGCCTGCCGGACATGCGCCCGGTGATCGGCCCGGCCCCGCGCCACCCAGGGCTCTGGTTCAACTTCGGCCATGCCCACCACGGCCTCACCCTGGGGCCGGTCAGCGGTCGCCTGGTGGCCGAACTGGTCACTGGCGAACACCCCTTCACCGACCCCGCGCCCTATAGCGCGACCCGTTTCGACTGAACCCACGCGGGAGAACAACAAAGATGACCGCACCACTGAGCCTTGCCAGCCTTGCCCCCGAACCCGACCCGCGCCCGGTGCTGATCCGCATCGAGGGCCTCAACAAGCACTACGGCGCGTTCCATGTACTGCGCGATATCAACCTGCAGGTGCGCGAAGGCGAACGCATCGTGCTATGCGGGCCGTCCGGTTCGGGCAAGTCGACCCTGATCCGTTGCATCAACCGCCTGGAAGTGGCCCAGCAGGGCAGCATCAAGGTCGATGGCATCGACCTGGCTGCCACCACTCGCGAAGCGGCACGTGTGCGCAGCGACATCGGCATGGTGTTTCAGCATTTCAACCTGTTCCCGCACATGAGCGTGCTGGACAACTGCCTGCTGGCGCCCACCAGCGTGCGCGGGTTGTCGCGCAAGGACGCCGAGGAGCGGGCGCGCATGTACCTGAGCAAGGTGGGTATCGAAAGCCAGGCGCACAAGTACCCCAGCCAGCTGTCCGGTGGCCAGCAGCAGCGTGTGGCGATTGCCCGGGCGCTGTGCATGAAGCCACGCATCATGCTGTTCGACGAGCCCACCTCGGCGCTGGACCCGGAAATGGTTGCCGAAGTGCTGGATGTGCTGGTGCAACTGGCCGGCACCGGTATGACCATGCTCTGTGTCACCCATGAAATGGGCTTTGCCCGGCAGGTTGCCGAGCGGGTGCTGTTCCTTGAGGGCGGGCAGATCATCGAGGACAGCCCGCCGCAGGTGTTCTTCAACCAGCCGCGTACCGACCGGGCCAAAGGCTTCCTGGCGCAGATACTGCACTGAGCGCAGCGAGGAATGCCGGTGCTACCCTACCGCCGCCCAGCCAGCCCTGGGGAGTTGCAGCCTTCAGGCCTTGCGTACCTGTGGGAACTGGCTGGCCGACGATGGGGCGGTGGCACACACCCAGTGTCACCTTCATTGCAGTGCTGCAAAGACCCGACTGCATCGTTAAATATTATTGACCATACCCCCCACCAAACCCACGCCGCAACAGGCCTGCATCGGTTTCACCGCCCAAAAAACGGTGCATCCCGCATGTTCGAGCCCCTTCCACTCGTTTGACATATCGAACGGCTCTGGCAAGCTATCTACAAGCCCCGACCGGAATCGTCGCCTCTGACGAGCCGGCAGTGCTCGGGGCTTCAGGCTGCACCCAAGGCCGCGCGCCGTGCACCTGCACAACAACGACAGGCCGAACCTGTCCCAAGGTGACATATGTCCAACAGCAACATTGGCAACAAGCAACCTTCCCTGCGCAAACCCGTCGTCCTGATGACCATGGGCAGCCAAGAGCGCAAAGGCCATGACTACCAGGTCATGACCCACAAATACATCACTCCGCTGGTCGAATTCGCCGATTGCGTACCGGTGCTGGTACCCACCTGCTGCGGCATCGATGACCTCGAAACCTATCTGGACATGGCCGACGGCGTGTACCTGACCGGCGCTGGCAGCAACATCGACCCGGCCCTGTACGGCCAGGAAAACCAGACTCCCGGCAAAAGCCAGGACAAGAACCGCGACCTGTTCGACATCCCGCTGGTCAAGGCGGCGATCAAGCGTGGCCTGCCGATCTTCGGCATCTGCCGTGGCATGCAGGAAATCAACGTGGCCCTGGGTGGCGACATCTACCAGAAGGTCTACGCCGAGCCCGGCTTCAATGACCACCGGGAAAACCCGGAAGACCCGGTGGAGGTGCAATACGCCCAGGTCCATGGGGTGAAGATCGAGCCAGGCAGCTGGCTGCATGACACCTTGGGCACCGACGAAATTCGCGTCAACTCGCTGCATGGCCAGGGCCTGCGCAAGCTCGGCACCGGCATCGAGGCCATCGCCCACGCCGAAGACGGCCTGGTCGAGGCGATTCACGCCCCGAGCCTCTCGCCGTTCCTGTTCGCCGTGCAATGGCACCCAGAGTGGCAAGCGGCGAGCAACCCGGACTCGATCAAGATCTTCCAGGCCTTCGGCGATGCGTGCCGGGCCCAGGTACGCAAGGCGCAGATCAAGCGCCAGCAGGCTGCCTGACCTTCGTTTTACTGCGCTTTGATCGCGGGGCGGCGCAAGGCCGCCTCAGCTTCCCCGGTCACCCTCTGCTGGTCCCAGAACATTTCCCGTGGAAGCGGGCGGCGGGCTTGTGCCTGTCTCCGCGATCTTTTTTCTTCCCTCAAGAGATACGATGACTACTGAGTGTTTGTCATCAGATCTTCTGCGCCTTCGAAATCGAGCGCCGCCCGCACAGCGCTCGCTTTACGCAATCACATACAAGTACAGCCAATCCCCAGGCATGCCCGAAAAAAATTCCCAATAGGCACTAGTCATCGCACAAGTTGTACGATAACTTACCTCCAACACAGAGCAACACCCTTCACCCAAGTGCCACAGGATGCCTACAACAATGACGCCACAAGAACTGAAATCCATCCTCTCCCACGGCCTGCTGTCCTTCCCTGTCACCGACTTCAATGCCCAGGGCGACTTCAACCCTGCAGGCTACGTCAAGCGCCTGGAATGGCTCGCCCCCTACGGCGCCAGCGCCCTGTTCGCCGCCGGCGGCACCGGCGAGTTCTTCTCCCTGGCCGCCAGCGAGTACAGCCAGGTGATCAAGACCGCAGTCGACACCTGTGCCACTTCGGTACCGATCCTCGCCGGCGTCGGTGGCGCCACCCGCCAGGCCATCGAGTACGCGCAAGAAGCCGAGCGCCTGGGAGCCAAAGGCCTGCTGCTGCTGCCGCACTACCTGACCGAGGCCAGCCAGGAAGGCGTTGCAGCGCACGTCGAAGCGGTGTGCAAATCGGTGAACATTGGTGTAGTGGTATACAACCGTAACGTCTGCCGGCTGAACGCCGACCTGCTGGAAAAGCTTGCCGAGCGCTGCCCGAACCTGATCGGCTACAAGGACGGCCTGGGCGACATCGAGCTGATGGTGTCGATCCGTCGTCGCCTGGGCGAGCGCTTCAGCTACCTGGGTGGCCTGCCGACCGCCGAGGTGTATGCTGCTGCCTACAAGGCCCTGGGTGTGCCGGTGTATTCCTCCGCCGTGTTCAACTTTGTGCCGAAGACCGCCATGGCCTTCTACAACGCTATTGCCCGTGACGATCACGCCACCGTGGCCAAGCTGATCGACGACTTCTTCCTGCCCTACCTGGACATCCGCAACCGCAAGGCCGGTTACGCCGTCAGTATCGTCAAGGCCGGCGCCAGGATTGCCGGTTACGACGCAGGCCCGGTGCGTACCCCGCTGACCGACCTTACTGCCGATGAGTACGACCAGCTCGCCGCACTGATGGACAAGATGGGCCCGCAATAAGGGCAGCCAGCGGCCTGCCAGATGCCGCCCCCGGAGTGGCCAGCCACTCCGGTTACCATTCGTGAGCCCGCACAAAAATAACTAGTGGGAGTATTGCCAGCATGCAAGCGAGCCAAAAGACGCATGTGCGCTACCTGATCCTGTTCATGCTGTTCCTGGTGACCACGATCAACTATGCCGACCGCGCCACCATCGCCATTGCAGGCTCCAGCCTGCAGAAAGACCTCGGCATCGATGCCGTCACCCTGGGTTATATCTTCTCTGCGTTCGGCTGGGCCTATGTGGCGGGTCAGATTCCCGGCGGCTGGCTGCTCGATCGCTTCGGTTCGAAGAATGTCTATGCCTTCAGCATCTTCACCTGGTCGTTGTTCACCCTGCTGCAGGGCTTTGTCGGTGGTCTGCCGGTGGCATGGGCAGTGGTGACGCTGTTCACCCTGCGCTTCCTGGTCGGTTTTGCCGAAGCCCCGTCGTTCCCGGGCAATGCCCGCATCGTCGCGGCCTGGTTCCCGACCCAGGAACGCGGCACCGCCTCGGCCATCTTCAACTCGGCGCAATACTTCGCCACGGCCCTGTTCGCGCCGCTGATGGGCTGGATCGTGTTCAGCTTCGGCTGGGAGCACGTGTTCATCGTCATGGGCGCACTGGGCATCGTATTCTCCATGGTCTGGCTGAAGACCATCTACAACCCACGCCAACACCCGCGCATCAGCCCGGCCGAGCTCGAACATATCGAGCGCAATGGCGGCCTGGTGGACATCGACCAGAAGCGCGCTAGTGACGGCCCGAAATGGGGCTATATCAGGCAACTGCTGACCAGCCGCATGCTGCTGGGCGTGTACCTGGGCCAGTACTGCATCAACGCCATCACCTACTTCTTCCTCACCTGGTTCCCGGTCTACCTGGTGCAGGAGCGCGGCATGACCATCCTCAAGGCCGGCTTCATCGCCTCGTTGCCGGCGGTCTGCGGTTTCATCGGCGGCGTGCTGGGCGGGGTGATCTCCGACTGGCTGCTGCGCCGCGGCAACTCGCTGACCTTCTCGCGCAAGTTGCCGATCGTCTGCGGCCTGCTGCTGTCGACCACCATGGTGTTCTGCAACTACGTCGATGCCGAATGGATGGTGGTCGGCTTCATGACCCTGGCGTTCTTCGGCAAAGGCATCGGTGCACTGGGCTGGGCGGTGGTCGCCGACACTTCACCCAAGCAGATCGCCGGGCTGTCTGGCGGCCTGTTCAATACCTTCGGCAACATCGCCTCGATCACCACCCCGATCGTCATCGGCTACATCATCAGCGCCACCGGCTCGTTCAAGTGGGCACTGGTGTATGTAGGCGCCAATGCTCTGGTGGCGGTGTTCAGCTACCTGGTCATCGTCGGCCCGATCAAGCGCATCGAGCTGCGCGAAACCCCAAAGCCTGACGCCGGGCCAGCCGCCAGCGGCGAACTGGCCAGCTCGCACCACTGACTGGGCACGCCTGCGCTGCCCCTCTCCGGCGCAGGCGGATGTACAAAAGCCTGAGAACCTGACAAGTAGGGCCCGAACATGCAGTTGATCGAACATTCCGACTCGCCCCGCTACGTCCGCCTGCACGATGACGATAACGTCGTGGTGGTGGTCAATGCCGGCGGCCTGGGCGAGGGCGCCCGCTTCGCCGATGGCCTGACCCTGGTCGAAGGCGTGCCGCAAAGCCACAAGGTGGCCACCGTGGCCATTGCCAAGGACGAGCCCGTGCGCCGCTATGGGCAGGTGATCGGCTACGCACTGGAAGACCTGCGCCAGGGCAGCTGGGTGCAGGAGAGCCAGCTGGCCATGCCAGCCGCCCCAGCGCTGGACAACCTGCCACGCTGCAATGCCATCCCGCAACCGCTGGCGCCGCTCGAAGGCTTCAGCTTCGAAGGCTACCGCAATGCCGACGGCAGCGTCGGCACCCGCAACATACTTGGCATCACCACCACCGTACAGTGCGTGGCTGGCGTGCTGGAGCATGCCGTCAAACGCATTCGCAGCGAGCTGCTGCCCAGTTACCCAAACGTCGATGACGTGGTAGCCATCACCCACAGCTATGGCTGCGGTGTAGCGATCAACGCACGCGATGCCTACATCCCGATCCGCACGGTGCGCAACCTGGCACGCAACCCCAACCTGGGCGGCGAAGCCCTGGTCATCAGCCTGGGTTGTGAAAAGCTGCAGGCCGACCAGGTGATGCACGCCGACGATCCCTCGGTGGACCTCAGCGACCCATGGCTGTACCGCCTGCAGGACGCCAGCCTGGGCTTTGCGGAAATGATCGAACAGATCATGCAACTGGCCGAAACCCGCCTGAAGAAACTCGACCAGCGCCGCCGCGAAAGCGTACCGGCCAGCGAACTGATCCTGGGCATGCAGTGCGGGGGCAGCGATGCATTCTCCGGGATTACCGCCAACCCAGCGCTGGGCTACGCCGCCGACCTGCTGGTTCGTGCCGGTGCCACCGTGTTGTTTTCGGAAGTGACCGAAGTGCGCGATGCGATCTACATGCTCACTTCGCGCGCGCAAGACCAGGAGGTGGCCGATGCGCTGGTCCGCGAGATGGACTGGTACGACCGTTACCTGCAACAGGGCGCCGCCGACCGCAGCGCCAACACCACCCCGGGCAACAAGAAAGGCGGCCTGTCAAACATCGTCGAGAAGGCCCTGGGGTCGATCGTCAAGTCCGGCAGCGGCGCCATCCAGGGCGTGCTTGGCCCGGGCGAGCGGGTCAAGCGCAAAGGCCTGATCTTCTGCGCCACCCCGGCCAGCGACTTTGTCTGCGGCACCTTGCAGCTGGCCGCCGGGATGAACCTGCATGTGTTCACGACTGGCCGAGGTACGCCCTATGGCCTGGCCATGGCGCCGGTGGTCAAGGTCTGCACCCGCAGCGAGCTGGCCCAACGCTGGCCGGACCTGATCGACATCGATGCCGGGCGCATCGCCAGCGGCCGCGCGACCATCGAAGAGCTGGGCTGGGAGCTGTTCCACTACTACCTGGACGTGGCCAGCGGCCGCAAGCGGACCTGGGCCGAGCAGCACCGCCTGCATAACGACATCACCCTGTTCAACCCGGCGCCGATTACCTGATGCCCCAAGGTTTCCCGGACGTATGCGATTTCGCGATCCCTGCAGAGGCGGGTTCACCCGGATCACCGCCAAGGCCGGTGCCATACACCGCGTTGGACTCTTTCGGGTGAACCCGCGCCTACAGGGACTGCGTGCTTCGCATGAGATTCACTTTCCCCCTTCAAGCCCAACAGGAGCATCCCATGCCTGAAATCCTCGGCCACAACTTCATCGCCGGCCAGCGCAGCGCCGCGGGCCAACACCGCCTGCAGAGCCTGGACGCCAGCACTGGCGAGGCCCTGCCATACAGTTTCTTCCAGGCCACCGAAGGCGAAGTGGACCAGGCCGCCAGGGCCGCTGCCGCAGCCTTCGCCGAGTTCCGTCAACTGGCCCCGGCACGGCGCGCCGAGTTCCTCGACGCCATTGCCGCCGAACTGGATGAACTGGACGACGCCTTCATCGCCATCGTCTGTCGCGAAACCGCCCTGCCCACCGCGCGTATCCAAGGCGAACGCGCGCGTACCAGCGGCCAGATGCGCCTGTTCGCCCAGGTGTTGCGCCGTGGTGATTTCCTCGGTGCGCGCATCGACCTTGCCCTGCCCGATCGCCAGCCGTTGCCACGCGTAGATTTGCGCCAGATGCGCATCGGCGTCGGCCCGGTTGCCGTGTTCGGCGCCAGCAATTTCCCGCTGGCGTTCTCCACTGCCGGAGGCGACACCGCCGCCGCCCTGGCCGCCGGTTGCCCGGTGGTGTTCAAGGCCCACAGCGGCCACATGGCCACTGCCGACCTGGTTGCCTGCGCCATCCAGCGCGCCGCCGAGCGCACCGGGATGCCCAGGGGAGTGTTCAACATGGTCTTCGGTGGTGGCGTCGGCGAGTGGCTGGTCAAGCACCCGGCGATCCAGGCGGTTGGCTTCACTGGTTCGCTGAAAGGCGGTGACGCCCTGTGTCGCATGGCCGCCGAACGCCCGCAGCCGATCCCGGTGTTCGCCGAGATGTCCAGTATCAACCCAGTGATCATCCTGCCGGGCGCCCTGGCCAAGCGTGGCGATTCGATTGCCCGCGAACTGGCGGGTTCGGTCTGCCTCGGCGCTGGCCAGTTCTGTACCAACCCAGGCCTGGTGGTCGGCCTGCAGTCGCCGCAGTACAGCCAGTTGCTGGCCGACCTTGGCCACCAGCTGGCTCAACAGGCCGGCCAGACGCTGCTCAACGCCGCAGGCTTGCGCAATTACGTTGGTGGTCTGGAACACTTGCATGCCCACGCCGCTATCCAGCACCTGGCCGGCCAGGCTCAAACAGGCAGCCAGGCCCATGCCCAGCTGTTCAAGGCCGATGCCCGCCTGCTCATCGAGTCTGACCCACTGCTGCAGGAGGAAGTGTTCGGCCCCACCACCGTGGCCGTCGAAGTGCAGGACAACGCGCAATTGCGCGCCGCCTTGCTTGGCTTGCGGGGCCAACTGACCGCGACGCTGATCGGCGAGCCGGAAGACTTCGAGGCTTTTGCCTGGCTGGTGCCACTGCTGGAAGAAAAGGTCGGGCGGATTCTGGTCAACGGCTACCCGACCGGTGTCGAGGTCTGTGATGCGATGGTACATGGCGGACCGTACCCGGCAACCTCGGATGCGCGCGGCACTTCGGTCGGCACCCTGGCCATCGACCGCTTCCTGCGCCCGGTGTGCTACCAGAACTACCCGCAGGCCCTGTTGCCCGCGGCACTGCGCGATGACAACCCGCTGGGGCTGCGTCGGCTGGTGAATGGCCAATGGCGTGAAGGGGCGATCTGACCGGTTGCCCGAACCCGAAACAACAAAGCCCCGCGCATGGCGGGGCTTTTCTTCTGCTTGCCGGCGAACAGGCCGGCCTGCCAGCCAAGCGGGTTCAGGCCCCCTGCGCCTCGGCCTCGGCATGGGCCTGGCGCAAACGCTCACGGCTATTGCTCAGGTGCATGCGCATGGCCATCTTGGCCCCTTCGCTGTCACGCCGCGCGATGGCTTCGTAGATCGCTTCATGCTCATGCATTAGCCGGCTCATGTAATGCGCCTGGTCATCATGCGCCAACCGCGCCGAATTGAGCCGGGTACGCGGGATGATGCTGGTGCCAAGGTGGTTGATGATGTCGGCGAAATAGTGGTTGCCGCTGGCCTGGGCAATGCGCAGGTGGAACTGGAAGTCGGCCGACACCGCATCGCTGGCGTGGGCTGCCCCTTCGTTGATTTCATCCAGCGCCGCGCGCATGCCGGCCAGCTGTTCATCGCTGCGACGCTGTGCAGCCAGGCCTGCCGACTCGATCTCCAGGGCAATGCGCAACTCCAGCACCGCCAGCACTTCGCGCAGCGTGACGACGGTCGCCGGGTCGATGCGCAAGCCGCCCGTGGCCGGCGCGTCCAGAACGAAGGTGCCGATCCCATGGCGGGTCTCGACCTGCCCGGCGGCCTGCAACCGCGAGATCGCCTCCCGCACTACCGTGCGGCTGACGCCCTCTTCGGCCATGATCTGCGATTCGGTCGGCAGCTTGTCGCCGCGCTTGAGCTGGCCGCTGCGAATGCGCTCGGTCAGCACCGTGACCAGTTCCTGGGCCAGACTGCGCGGCTTGCGCCGGGTCCTTGCCTGTACCTGCTGCTCTGTCATTACGCTGTGTTTCACCTAGGAAGACAGCGCCCATCATAGCGCAAGCAGTTGTACGATCACATACATACGGTGCGGTATTTCTTGCCTCACGGCCCGGCGCTGCACAGGGCCACGCACTGACGGCATATTGCTGGCCCCCGGTCTTCGCAAGCGTAGGCAAACTTCCTGTTCCTTCAGATATTTAGGACAGCAACATGCGAGTAATTCTAGCCACGATGGCCGGCTGCCTGCTGGCCACGCTCGCTTTCGGCGCCCAGGCACGGGCGTTGAGCCAGAACGATCGCCACACCTGCCACTGGGGCGCGCAGATTGCCGCCGAAGCCCAGCAGGCCAAGCTTTCCGGGGTAACGCTGTATGCCACCCGCAAGAAGCTGCAGGTACGCAAGTTCGCCAAACCGTGGATGCGCATGACCGCCTTCGGGATTACCGAGCAGACTTATAACAGCCGCTCACGGCTCAAGCCGGCGGCGATCAGGCAGACTTACTACGAGCAGTGTGTGCAGCATGCCATAGCAAGACGTTAAAACCATTTATATCAGTAAGTTACAGCTCAAACTTGACGTTTTGCATGAACGTGTCAGGGGCGCCAAGGGGCGCCAGCCTCGAAGCAGGCTTCCAGCCAGGCTTTGAAAGCCCCCAAGGCGGCAGAGTTGAGGCGCGCGGTAGGCCGAACCAGGTAGATGCCTGCCGCTACGTCGAGTTGCCATTGCGGCAGCACCCGCACCAGACGCCCGCTGCCGAGGTCCTCCCATCAGCCAGTCTCCTCCCGCCAGAATGCCAACACCGCGCCGCGCCGCTGCCAGCAGCGCTTCGTTGTCATTACTGCGCAGGCTACCTGCAACCCTGACAATCATCTGCTGCTCGTCATTCATCAGGCGCCAATCAGGAAAGCTACGCAACCCGCTGAAACCCAGGCAATTATGCTTGGCCAAGTCTTCAGGCTGTACAGGTACGCCATGCCGGGCCAAGTATTCGGGCGATGCGCACAGGATACGCCGGTGATCGCATAGCTTCGTCGCCACCAAGCGGTTATCAGCCAGCTCACCAATGCGAATGGCGGCGTCGAAACCCTCACCGATCAGGTCGACGAAACGGTCTGCATACTCGGCTTCCACCCTCACCTGCGGGTAAGCCAGCACGAAGTCAGCCAGCATCCCGCTCAGCCAGCGCCGCCCCATGGCCGCCGGCAATGCCAGGCGCAGGCGCCCACGGACCGTTACCGCGCCTTCGGCCGCCTCCTGCTCTGCCTCGGCGAGCATCCGGTTGGCCTCCCGCACTTTGATCACCAGCCGTTCGCCTTCATCGGTGAAGCGCAACTGCCGCGTGCTGCGCTCCACCAGGCGGATACCCAGGCGCGTTTCCAGTGCAGTCAGGCGCTTCGACAATACCGTGGGGTGGCGGGCCAACTGCCGCCCGGCAGCGGCAAACGAGCCCTGCTCATGCAGGGCCAGCAAGGTGGCGAGTTCATCGGCGCGGCGGCTATCGAAGGCATCCATGGCAGGGCTCGGCGTGGAACAGGTAGCGGTTTTCAGGTAACAAGCACTAGCGCGCCTGCCGACAAGCCTTGCTCAAGGTCCTCATGGGCCCTTGCCGCTTCGGCCAGCGGGTAGCGACGCCAGACCCTAGGCTGGATGATACCCTGGGCGAGCGCCGCCAGCACATCGGCGGCCCGCCGCTGGTACTCGTCAACCGTACGCGTATGCGCCGCCAGCGAAGGCCGGGTCAGGTACAGCGACCCTTTGGCATTGAGCGTGGCAACCTCGATGGCTGGCGGCGTACCCGAGGTGCCGCCAAACGACACCAGCAAGCCACGCACCCGCAGACTGTCCAGCGAGGCGTCCAGCGATACCTTGCCAACGCAGTCGTACACCACGTCCACCCCTTGCCCGTGGGTCAGTTTTCGCACCCGGCTGGCCAAGGTGGACGCATCGAACACCAACACATGGTGGCAACCCGATGCTTGTGCCCGGGCCACGCTCTGCGGGCGTGACACCACGCCAATCACGGTCGCGCCCAGGTGACGCGCCCAGGGCACCATCAGCTGGCCCAGCGCACCGGCGGCACCGTACAGCAGCAGTTGCGTACCCGGCCCCACGGCATAGGTGGTTTTCAGCAGGTACTGCGCGGTGATGCCCTTGAACATGAGCGCCGCAGCAGCCTGGTCTGGAACAGACGGTGGCAGTTTCACCAACCGTTCGGCCGGATACAGGCGAGCGCTGGCGTAACCGCCAACCGGGCCCATCGCATAGGCAACCCGGTCGCCCACCTGCACGTTGTCCACCCCCTCCCCGATGGCAGCCACCCGCCCGGCACCTTCCAGCCCCAGCCCGGACGGCAACGCCAGAGGGGAACCGCCCTTGCGTTGCAGCACGTCCAGCGGATTCACGCCGATGGCTGTCTGTTCCAGCCAGACCTGGGCGGGCCCTGGAGCTTGTACTGGCAGGTGTTCAAGCTGCAGCACGTCGGCAGTGCCGGTACTGTTGAGAACGATGCGGGTTGGCATGATGGAATCCTGTCGGGTAGGTGTTCTGGTCAGGCTAATCAGGCAAGCAGTATTGAACAATCCGCCACGAAGCAGATCATTCCTGCACCCTTTGCAGTAATGACAGTTATCACTACTGCAGCCCCGCATCAGCATTGGCATTTGTTAAGCTAATCGCTCCGTCGCACAGGACCCAGGCCATTCGCCCCATGGATGAACTGCGCAAGATTGACCTCAACCTGCTCTTGGCCCTGCACGCCTTGCTATGCGAAAAGCATGTCACCCGTGCTGCCCTGCGCCTGCACCGGAGCCAACCTGCGGTCAGCCATGCGCTGGCGCAGTTGCGCAAGCATTTCGACGACCCTTTGCTGGTTCGCCAGCATGGCCGCATGGTCCTGACCAGCCGCGCCCAATCGCTGGCCGGGCCTCTGCAAGACGCTTTGAACAACCTCAACGGCCTGCTGGCCACCCCGCAGTTCGAACCGGCCAAGGCCCAGCGCCGCTTCCGCCTGTCGCTGTCGGACTACGCGTCTCGCATCATCCTGCCGCCCCTGCTGAGGCATCTGCGCCGGGTCGCCCCGGGAGTGGACCTGGCCATCAGCCAGGCCAGCCGCGAAGCCATGTCGGCGCAATTGCTCGATGGCGAACTGGACCTGGCGATGGGCTTGTTCCCCGACCCGCCCGAAGAAATCATCACCGAGGCGTTGTTTGCCGACGATTTCATCAGCGTCGCCGATTGCCAGGTATTGCCCGCCAGCGGTGGCCTGGCCCTGGAGGACTGGCTGACCCGACCGCATGTGTTGATGGCGATGCGCCCGGATGCTTTCGATGAGATCGAACGTGCCCTGGCCGCGCTGGGGCTGCGCCGTCGCATTGCCTTGGCATTGCCCCATTGGAGCGCAGCCGTCGAAGTGCTGGCCGGTACCGACCTGATCCTTACCGTAGCCCGGCGGGCAGCAGGTTCGCTGCAGCAACATCCGACGCTGCGCCAGTTCGCACCGCCCTTGACCATCGCCCCCTTCGATTACCAGCAAGCCTGGCACATTCGCAAGGACAACGACCCGGGGCATCGCTGGCTGCGCGAAACCGTGCGGGCCTGCAGCCAGCCGGAGCCCTGATCAGCCCTCTTGCTGTTTCGCGACCACAGCGCTGCTGGCCGGTGCGCCCGCCGCCCAATTGCCCTGCACCAGCATCACGCCCGCCAGGATCAGCACCACGCCAGCCACTCTGGCCAGGCTGAGTGGCTTGCCGCCCAGCCCCATCAACCCGAAGTGATCGGCGACCACCGCCGTGATGATCTGCCCCGCCACGACCAACACCAGAAATCCCGCAGCGCCCAGCCTGGGTGTCAGCGCTGCCGCGCCGGCCACGTACAGGGCTCCCAGTACCCCCCCGATCCACAGCCACCAAGGCCCTTGCAGGGCCTTGCCGATGTCGGGCGCCGGCACCCTCAGCAACAGCAACGCAGCAATCACCACCAGTGAGCTCACAGTCAACGAGGTGAACGCCGCCCACAACCAGTGCCCCAGTGCGCGCCCGACTGCGGCGTTGCCGGCAGCCTGGAACGGCAACACGGCACCGGCAAGCAACGCCATGGCCACGGGTAATGACAGCAGAATCATCGATTTACTGACCACGACCGTCCTCCTTATCGTGTGGATGGATGTGGCCATGATGGTGCAATCGGCTAAACTGATGGAAATCGAAATGCTGCACGCGCATTATTCGTAGTGTGCATGGACAATGGGTCGTCGCGGCGGATACAGAGCCGCGCCACCTGAAGCCTGACCCCGGCAGCAGCCGAGGTCGGTACCGTAGTCGAGATCAGCGTGAGGTTTCGATGCGCAGCACTTCGGTGTAGATCGCATCGACGGTCTGCCCGACCTTGAGGTTTTTCATGCGTGCCTGCAGGTCGGGGTCTTCGACCTTGACTACCTGCAGCTTGCCTTCCGGGGGCAGCAAGCTGACTTCATGCTGTTTTAGGTCGATCTTCTTGATCTGCGAGGTGACCTTGACCTGGCGGAATGCCTCGCCACCTGGGTTGGGGTTGTCCGCCGTGGCACGGATGCTACCGGACTCGTCAGTCGCCTTTGGCGCCCCGCCCACTTCGGGATTCAACACGTAGGCCACCGCGCGTGTCACGTAGATGTCGACCTGGTCGCCCACCTTGAGGTTGGGCAGCGCCTTGGCCTTTTCCGTCAACTGGAAGGTCACATCCTTCCTGGAATCCGGGCCTTTCACCGTGACTTGGCGATTGGCCAGATCGATGGCCGTGACTTGCGTGGTGACGTGGCTTTCCAGTGCCTCGCTGCCGATAGGGATACCAGCGGCGTGCACGGTGAAACTGGCAGCGGAGGCCAGCGTGGCCAGAGCGACAGCACGAGCAATGGAGCGGATCGGATTCATAGGCCTGCTTCCCTGTAATCAAGACCGGAGGGGTTGTGCAAAATGTTCACGCGCTGGCAAGCATAGCCCCTGCCAGCCGACCTGCCTGACTCCCCTCGCAAAGCACTCCTCGTGTGTACCTGCTCACCATTGCAAGAGTAAATGAGAATTCTTTACACTTGCTTTACGTTTACAAATCATTACTATTCGCACTCTCAAATACAACAAAGAGTCACCTGTAATGGCAAAAAAGTCTGTTGCCCCAGCATCGCTTTCCATGCTGGGCATTCTGGTTGTGCCTGCTGTTCACGCGGCCGTTCAACCCGGGTCGCAGGGTTCGCTGGCCCTGCCCGCTACCGCCGTCAGCAGCGTCTACGAGCAACAAAGCTACAAAGCAGGTGAAAGCCGCAGTGCCCTGAAGATCGACGCTCCGCTGCGCGACATTCCGCAAACCGTCAACGTCGTGCCGGAAAGCGTGATCAGGGACCAGGGCGCGCAGTCGATGGAAGACGTGTTGAAGAATGTGCCCGGCGTCGGTCTGTCCAATGGCGACGGCCAGCGCGACCAGGTGACTATTCGAGGCTTCAGCGCCATTGGCGACATGTACATCGACGGTGTGCGCGATGACGCACTGTACTTCCGCGACCTGTCCAATATCGAGCGGGTCGAGGTGATCAAGGGCCCCGCCGCCGTGCTGTATGGCCGTGGCTCTTCAGGTGGCCTGATCAACAGCATCAGCAAGAAACCCAGCTTCACGCCCAAGCGCGAAGTCGGCCTGAGCTTCGACAGCGAGGGCAAGCGCCGCACCCAGCTCGACAGTGGCTGGGCCGACCCGCAGGGCAACCAGGCCTACCGCGTGACCGGCGCCTTCGAAGACAGCGACACCTTTCGCGATGATGGCTACATAGACCGCAAGGCTATCGCGCCATCGGCCTACTGGCGCCTCTCCGACGACCTGGAACTGAACCTGGGCGCCACCTACCTGTACGACAAGCGCCTGATCGACTTCGGCATCCCGGCCCTGGGCAAGCGTCCGGTGGATGTGCACCGTGACAAGCGCTTCGGTTCCGGCGATGCCGACCAGGACTATGCCCGCAGCGAAGTGTTCTCGCTGACCGCAAGCCTTGATTACCGCATCAATGACGACTTTACCCTGAGCAATACCAGCCGTTACTACCGCTACGACCTGGACCGCAACAACACCCTCGCCGACAGCAGCCCGACGCGCTTTGTCACTGCGCCCAATGGCGAACTGCTGGTCAAGCTCAACCGCGGCAACGTCGCCCGTGACGAGTACGGCATGTTCAACCAGACCGAGCTCAAGCAACAGGCGCAGCTGGCCGGGATGCAGCACAACCTGTTGTATGGCGTGGAGGTTGGCTTCCAGGACAAATACCAACGGGTGCTGAGCCAGAGCAACGTGGCCCAGGTGCCGGTGTACCGCGAGGCCCTGGTGCCGGTGCCGGAACACGCCGCCAACCTGTCGTCGCAGGGCACCAACTTCCAGCAGACCACTGGCCTGTACGTTCAGGACATGATCGAGCTGAATGAGCACTGGAAAGCGCTGGTCGGCGTACGTTATGACATCTTTGGGCAGGAGTACGACGACGACCGCGTGCAGAATGTCGACCTCGACCGCACCGACAAGACCTGGAGCCCGCGCGCCGGCCTGGTCTACCAGCCGGATGCCATGCAGTCCTACTACGTTTCGGTCAGCCGCAGTTACCAGCCCTCGGGCGAGGTGTTCGCGGTCAGCCCGAGCAACCAGCACCTGGAGCCGGAAGAAACCACCAACTACGAAATTGGCGCCAAGTGGGACCTGCTCGACAGCCGCCTGTCGTTGACCGCAGCGGTGTTCCGCCTCGAGCGCACCAACATGAAGACCGCCGACCCGGCCAACCCCAATCTCACCGTGCTGGCTGGCGAGCAGCGCACCGACGGCTTCGAAGCCACCGTCAGCGGCCAACTGAGCGACAAGTGGCAGGTCTACGCCGGCTACGCCTACCTCGATGCCGAGATCACCAAGTCCAACAGCAAGACCAATGGCGTCGCCAACGAAGGCCAGACCCCAACCCTGACGCCGCGCAACAGCGCCAACGTCTGGCTGGTGCGTACCTTGACCCCGCAATGGCGCATGGCCGCCGGTGCCAACTACGTCGATGAGCGCTACACCGCTCTGGACAACGTGGTGGTAATGCCGGGCTACACCACCTTCGACGCCGCGCTGCTCTACAGCGTGCCGCAGTGGGATGCCGCGCTGCGCCTGAAGAACGTGTTCGACCGCAACTACTATGCCGCTGCGCACGGCTCGGTGGACCTGATCACCCCAGGCGCACCGCGTACACTGGAAGCCAGCTTCAACTACCGCTTCTGATCGCTGGGCAAGTAGCCCGCTCGCCCCCGCAGGAACGGCCCTCTGGCAACACTGGCCGCTCCTGCGGGCGCATGCAATACACATGCAATCAACGGTTGGGCGTTACCCGCCAGACCGTATTGGCCAGGTCATCGGCAATGATCAAGGCGCCACGCGGGTCCACCGTCACCCCCACCGGGCGCCCACGGGTCTTGCCATCCTCACCGCGAAAGCCAGTGGCGAAGTCGATCGGTTCGCCGGCCGGCTTGCCATTGCTGAACGGCACGAAGATCACCTTGTAGCCCACCGGGTTGGGCCGGTTCCAGCTACCGTGTTCACCCACGAAGGCACCGTCGGCGAAGCGCTCGCCCATGGCCGGGATGGAAAAGCCCACGCCCAATGCAGCCACGTGCGAGCCGAGGCTGTAATCCGGCTTGATCGCCGCCGCTACCCTTTCCGGGTTCTGCGGTCGTACCCGCTCATCCACGTTCTGGCCCCAGTAGCTGTAAGGCCAGCCGTAGAACCCACCTTCACGCACCGAGGTCAGGTAGTCCGGCACCAGGTCGGGCCCGAGCTCATCACGCTCGTTGACGACCGCCCACAGCTGCCCGGTCTGCGGCTGGATAGCCAGCGCCGTCGGGTTGCGCAGGCCTGTGGCATAGGGCCGGTGCGCGCCGGTTGCAGCATCGACCTGCCAGACCATGGCCCGATCGATCTCCACTTCCATCCCGCGTTCGGTGATGTTGCTGTTCGAACCGATGCCCACATACAGGTAACGACCATCCGGGCTGATTGTCAGCGCCTTGGTCCAATGGTGGTTGATCGCAGCCGGCAGGTCGGTAACCTTGGTTGGCGGGCCATCGGCCCGCGTCTGGCCGTCCTGGTAGTCGAAGCGCACCAGGGCATCCTGGTTGGCCACGTACAGCTTGCCGTCGGCAAAGGCCAGGCCGTACGGCGCATTGAGGTTTTCTGCAAACACCGTCTGCACCTCGTAGCGACCGTCACCGTCGGCATCGCGCAGCAAGGTCAGGCGGTTGCCACCCTTGACCTGGGTATTGCCCTCGGCCTTGATCTGGCTGGCGATGACATCCTTGGGCTTGAGCTTGGCCGCGCTGCCACCGCGGCCCTCGGCGACGAGGATATCGCCATTGGGCAACACCAGGGTCTGCCGCGGGATCTTCAGGCCAGTGGCAATGGCGGTAATGCTGAAGCCTTCAGGCACCGTCGGTTTCTGTTCACCCCAGGCTGCCGGCTGGGCGATCTTCATGCTTGGCAGCAGGCCACGTTGTGGCGCCGGCAGTTTAGGGTCGGGCCCAAGCGCCTGGTTCGGCTCGCCATCACCACCACAAGCAGCCAGCAGCAACGCCATGCTCAACAGGCCCAACGCAGGTACAAGCTTCATGCCGCACCTCCCGAGCGCAGGCCGCTCAAACCGGTGAAGGCAGCCACGGTCGCGAGCACGCTCACGATCACTGACAGCACCAGCCCGGACGGCATTACCGCCCAGGCGTCCTTGGCGTGCTCGAAGGCATTGATCAAGCCCAGTACCCAGGTCACCAGCAGCAGCACGAAGTACAGGGTCGGCCGGCCACGCTTGCGTTCGGCACGGATCAGGTTGGCCAACGCGAACAACAACGCCAGCCCGCAGAACACCAGGGCGCCGGCGATCAACCAGGCGGCGAAGTTGCTCCACTGGATCTGGTAACTGTTGAAATAGGCAATGTCGCTGAGTAGCGCAGCGAGGAACAACGGAACGCTGCCGGACAGCAGCAGGGCATGTAGCGGGCCGGGTGTACAGCGGCACAAGGTTTGGTCGGATACGGTCACGGTGCCTCCTTTTCATTCAGTGACCCAAGGACTGATGGCATGGCCACCAGGCGTGCACGGGGCGCGCCTAGTAAAGGAGCCTCTCGGCAAGGCGATAGTTCACCGTTTGGTTTGAATGGCCTATGCTGCGAAGCGTTGGCGCAAGGAGACAACTGATGAGCAGCAACCCGATTCGCCCGCGCTCGCCCTGGGCGTTGGCCACGCTGCTGGCCCTCAGCCTGGTGCTTGTGGCCGGTTGCTCCAGCAAACCCGGCAAAGCCAACCATGCGTCACGCACAATAGGCTCCAACTGCTTCGCCAAAGCCGTCCCCACCACTGGCGAAGGTGGCCTGGCGTGGGGCGATACCTTGAGCATTGCCCGGAAGAAATCGCTGGACAACTGCGTGCGCTATGCCGGCCGGTCGGGGGGATCACCAAGAACTTGCCAGGTGGTCATGGCCAAGTGCAAGAACTAGAGCCTGCAGATAGGCGCGCATCTGATGAATCCCTGGGCGATGCGATGGACTGATCGGTCGTGAACCAGGCTTGTTGTTTTCATCATTTACACAGATTGCCCCTGGATAATGAGTTCCAATGAGCGACGCCTCCGTGAGCAGCGCCACCTCCGGCCCTGCCTGCAGCGCAGAGGCGGTCGAAGGAACCCCTGTCAAGAAGCGCAGCGCAGATCCTTCTGGCGATTAATGCGCCATGGATTCAGAGGATGGCAGCAAAACGCTACGCGCCTGGCAGGCGAAGCGACGAGGCAGACTGGAAACAGCGGCTTGAACCGATAGATACGAGCGCGCGCGTGGCAGGAGCGGCCTTGTGTCGCGAAGGGCCGCAAAGCGGCCCCTGGCGACATCAGCCTGTCACGCGTGGTCAGGCCAGCCTGGCCCGAGCCGCATGCAGCTTTTTGTAACTTTCGATCAGGCGCAAGTGGCGATCGAGGCCTTCGAGCTTCATGCTGGTCGGGGTCAGGCCATGGAAGCGCACGCTGCCATCGACCGAACCCAACACCGCGTCCATGCGCGAGTCGCCGAACATACGCCGGAAGTTGGCCTCGTAGTCGTCCATTTCCAGCTCGTCGTCCAGCAACACTTCCAGCACCACGTTCAATGCCTGGTAGAACAACCCGCGCTCGACGGTGTTGTCGTTGAACTGCAGGAACGCCTCGACCAGTTCCTTGGCATCCTCGAAACGCTGCACTGCCAGGCAGATCAGCAGCTTCAGTTCCAGAATGGTCAGCTGGCCCCACACGGTATTCTCGTCGAACTCCACGCCGATCAGCGTGGTGATCGTGGTGTAGTCATCGACGTCGCAGTTGTCCAGGCGCTTGAGCAGCAACTTGAGGGCGCGGTTGTCGAGGCTGTGCAGATTGAGGATATCGGCGCGGAATGACAAGGCGCGGTTGGTGTTGTCCCAGATCAGGTCCTCCACCGGGTAGATTTCCGAGTAGCCCGGCACCAGAATGCGGCAGGCGGTGGCGCCAAGGTTGTCGTACACGGCCATGTACACCTCCTTGCCAAGGTCTTCGAGGATGCCGAACAGGGTCGCGGCCTCCTGCACGTTGGAGTCCTCGCCATGGCCGGAGAAGTCCCACTCGACGAACTCGAAGTCGGCCTTGGCGCTGAAGAAGCGCCACGACACCACGCCGCTGGAGTCGATGAAATGCTCGACGAAGTTGTTCGGTTCGGTCAGCGCGTGGCTTTCGAAGGTCGGCTGCGGCAGGTCGTTCAAGCCCTCGAAGCTGCGCCCCTGCAGCAGTTCGGTAAGGCTGCGCTCCAGCGCCACCTCCAGGCTCGGATGGGCTCCGAACGAGGCGAATACGCCGCCGGTACGCGGGTTCATCAGGGTCACGCACATGACCGGGAACTCGCCCCCCAGCGAAGCATCCTTGACCAGTACCGGGAAGCCCTGCTCCTCCAGGCCCTGGATGCCGGCAACGATGGTCGGGTACTTGGCCAATACCTCCTGCGGCACATCCGGCAGGCACAGCTCGCCTTCGAGGATCTCGCGCTTCACTGCCCGCTCGAAGATTTCCGACAGGCACTGCACCTGCGCCTCGGCCAGGGTATTGCCGGCGCTCATGCCGTTGCTGAGGAACAGGTTCTCGATCAGGTTGGACGGGAAGTAGACCACCTGCTGGTCGGACTGGCGCACGAACGGCAGCGAGCAGATGCCACGAGCCGTGTTGCCCGAGTTGGTGTCGTACAGGTGTGAACCGCGCAGCTCACCGTCCGGGTTGTAGATGGCCAGGCAGTGCTCGTCGAGGATCTCGACCGGCAGCGCATCCCGCGGGCCCGGTTTGAACCATTGCTCGTTCGGGTAGTGCACGAACGGCGCGTTGGCCAGGTCCTCACCCCAGTACTGGTCGTTATAGAAGAAGTTGCAGTTCAGGCGTTCGATGAATTCGCCCAGCGCCGAGGCCAGCGCGGCTTCCTTGGTCGCGCCCTTGCCGTTGGTGAAGCACATTGGCGACTGGGCATCGCGCACATGCAGCGACCACACGTTGGGCACGATGTTGCGCCACGAAGCGATCTCGATCTTCATCCCCAGCCCGGCCAGGATGCCCGACATGTTGGCGATGGTCTGCTCCAGCGGCAGGTCCTTGCCGGGGATGTAGGTGCTGGTGTCCGACACCGGCATCAACAGGCCCTGGGCATCGGCGTCGAGGTTGTCGACCACTTCGATCACGAACTCGGGGCCGGTCTGTACCACCTTCTTCACGGTGCAACGGTCGATGGAACGCAGGATGCCCTGACGGTCCTTCTCCGAGATGTCCTCGGGCAGCTCGACCTGGATCTTGAAGATCTGGTTGTAGCGGTTTTCCGGATCGACGATGTTGTTTTGCGCCAGGCGAATGTTCTCGGTCGGGATGTTGCGGGTCTGGCAGTACAGCTTGACGAAGTAAGCCGCGCACAAGGCCGAGGACGCCAGGAAATAGTCGAACGGCCCCGGGGCCGAGCCATCACCCTTGTAACGGATAGGTTGGTCGGCGATCACCGTGAAGTCGTCGAACTTGGCTTCGAGCCGGAGATTGTCGAGAAAATTGACCTTGATTTCCATGCGGGATTACCGTGATTTAAGCGTGCAAAACGAAAGTGGCCGGCATTATCCGGGTTTTCCCGGCGGAAGTCCTGTTTGCGCGACCAGCTTGCGCATTCCGCCGAATTACTTGCCTGATCCTCTGAACCTGCCCCTTGCAGCCGACCAGCGGTCAGCCCCCTGTGCTAGCGTTTCCGGACTGGGGAACAGCGTATTCCCCGATCAGCAAAAGCACAGCGACAGCAACCGTTGACGGGCAGGTGAACCATGGAGCTACGCATCAACCAGAAGACCTACCAGGTCGAGGCAGACGCCGACACGCCACTGCTGTGGGTGATCCGCGACGACCTGGGTCTGACCGGCACCAAGTATGGCTGCGGCCTGGCCCAGTGCGGCGCCTGTTCGGTGCTGGTGGACGGCAATGTGGTGCGCGCTTGCGTCACGCCGGTGGCCGGTGTGGTCGGGCGCGAGGTGACTACCATCGAGGCGATCGAGGCCGACGCCGTCGGCAAGCGGGTGGTCGCGGCGTGGGTCGAGCACCAGGTTGCCCAGTGCGGCTATTGCCAGTCCGGCCAGGTGATGGCGGCTACTGCTCTGCTCAAGCACACGCCCAGGCCCACTGATGCGCAGATCGACGCGGCGATGGTCAACCTGTGCCGCTGCGGCACCTACAACGCCATCCATGCCGCCATGCATGACCTGGCCCAAGGGGAGAAGGCCTGATGCGCACGCCCGTCGATACCCCTGCAGAAGAACTGCTCAAGTTGCAGCACGGCGCGACCCTCAACCTGTCGCGTCGGCGCTTCCTCGCCGGTACGGCTGTCGGGGCTCTGGTGCTTGGCTTTGGCCTGCCCATGGGCTCGGCCCGCGTGCAGGCAGCGGCCGCAGCCAGCGCCGAACGCGGTACCCAGGTGCCGGCCTTCCTGGAGATCCGCCCGGACGGCACGGTGCGTCTGCTCAGCCCGTTCATGGAAGGCGGGCAAGGCCCTTTCACCGCCATGGCCCAGATCGTCGGCGAAGAGCTGGATGTCGACCCGGCCAGGTTCGTGGTCGACAGCGCCCCGCCTGGGGAAGCCTATGTAGTGATGGAAAACGGCATGCGTATCACCGGCGGCAGCATGTCGGTACGCATGAGCTACCCGACCATGCGCCGCCTGGGCGCCCTCGCCCGCGCCATGCTCCTGCAGGCAGGCGCCGAGCAGTTGGGCGTACCGGTTGAGCAACTCACTACCACGCCGGGTACCGTGGTACATACCACGAGCGGGCGCTCTGTGCCCTATGGTGAACTGGCCGCACGGGCCATGGACCTGCCGGTACCCGACCCGGCCAGCGTCAAGCTGCGCGACCCCAGCCAGTTTCGCTGGATCGGCAAACCGGTACGCCGCCTGGATGCCTATGACAAGTCCACCGGCAAGGCCGTGTACAGCATCGACGTCAAGGTCGACGGCATGCTCCATGCTGCCGTGCAGCACGCGCCACGCCTGGGCATGACTGTCGGTAGCCTGCGCAACGAAGAGCAGGTCAAGGCCATGCCGGGCGTGCACTCGGTGCATCAGCTGCCAGGCGCCGTGGCCGTGGTTGCCGAGCGCTGGTGGCACGCCAAGCGTGCGGTAGAAGCCATCCAGGTGGACTGGCAGGAGCCTGCCGCCGACAGCCCGGTACGGCCAATGCCGGCCGATTTCTCCAGCGATGGCTGGCGCGAGCATCTGGCCACGGTAGAAGCCCCGGCCCGTGATGAGGAAAACCAGGGCGATGTGGCTGGCATGCTGGCCAGTGCCAAGACCCGCGTCGAGGCGACCTACCACAACCAGTACCTCAACCATGCCCAGCTTGAGCCACCCTCGGCACTGGCGCGCTTCAATGGCGACGGTTCGCTGGAGGTGTGGCTGCCCAACCAGGCGCCGGACATGTTCCGTGACGACATCGCCCGGCGCACCGGCCTGGCCCCGGCACAGATCACCCTGCATTCGCCGTTGCTGGGTGGCTTCTTCGGCCGCCACTTCCTGTACGATTCGGCCAACCCCTACCCTCAGGCGATTGCCCTGGCCAAGGCGGTCGGCCGCCCGGTGAAGCTCATCTGGAGCCGCGAGGAAGAGTTCCTGCGTGACGTATTGCGCCCGGTGGCCGTGGTGAAATTCCGTGCCGGGCTGGACGCCGACGGCCTGCCGGTGGCCATCGAGGCCGTGAGCGCCACCGAAGGCCCGACCGAAGCCCTCGCCGGCAAACAGGGCGAGAAGCTCGACCCGACTGCGCTCGAAGGGCTGTCGGGCAAGTCCTACGCCATCGCCAACAAACGCATCGCCCAGGTCTACGTCAAAGGCCCGGCCATGCTTGGCTACTGGCGCTCGGTGGGCAATTCGCTGAATGACTTCTTCTATGAATCGTTCCTTGACGAACTGGCCGACAAGGGCGGCAAGGACCCGTTCGAGCTGCGCCTGCACCTGCTGCGCGACAACCCGCGCCTGACCACCCTGCTGCAGGCGGTTGCCGAACTGTCTGGCGGCTGGAAGCGCGGGCCGTTCACTGCCGAGGACGGCAGCAAGCGCGCACGCGGCGTGGCCATGGCCTCGCCGTTCGGCTCCGAGGCGGCGGTGATTGCCGAGGTGTCGATCGAGAACGGCCAGGTCAAGGTGCACGACATCTGGCAGGCCATCGACCCGGGCAGCATCGTCAACCCGGCGATCATCGAGCACCAGGTCAACGGCGCCGTCGCCCTGGGCCTGTCGCAGACGCTGTTGGAAGAAGCGGTATACGTCGACGGCAAGCCACGCGCGCGCAACTACGACCTGTACCCGATCCTGCCGCCTTCGCGCATGGCCCGGGTGCATGTCCGTATCGTCGAGAGTGGGGCGAAGATGGGCGGTATCGGCGAGCCACCGCTGCCCGCCGTCGCCCCGGCGGTGGTCAACGCGGTCGCGCAACTGACCGGCCAGCGCGTGCGCAGCCTGCCGCTGAGCCGCCATACCTTCGGCTGACCGTACAAGGACGCACCATGACCCATCGTTTCGCAAGAACCGCTGGCTGGCTGGCGGTGCCATGCCTGGTCGCGGCAGGCCTGCTGGCCTGGTATGTCACCCGCGAGCCCGTTTCGCCGTTTACCGGCGAACAGGCCACGGCCGCCGACCCGGCGCTGGTCAGCCGTGGCGAGTACGTGGCCCGGCTCAGCGACTGCGTAGCCTGCCACAGCGTGCCGGACGGCAAACCGTTCGCCGGCGGGCTGAAAATGGCCACCCCGCTGGGCGCCATTCATGCCACCAATATCACCCCCGACCGCGACAACGGCATCGGTCGCTACAGCCTGGCCGACTTCGACCGCGCCGTGCGCCATGGCGTCACGCCCGACGGCCGGCGGTTGTACCCGGCGATGCCCTACCCGTCCTACGCCAGGCTTGGCGATGACGATGTCAAGGCGCTGTATGCCTTCTTCATGCTCGGCGTGCAACCGGCAGCGCAGGCCAACCAGCCCGGCGACATTCCCTGGCCGCTGAACCTGCGTTGGCCCATCGCCGTGTGGAACGGCCTGTTCGCCACCAGCACGCCGTACGCCGACCAGCCAGGCAAGGATGCACAATGGAACCGCGGCGCCTACCTGGTCCAGGGCCCTGGCCACTGCGGCAGCTGTCACACTCCGCGCGGCCTGGCTTTCAACGAGAAGGCCCTGGATGACAGTGGCAAGCCGTTCCTCGCCGGCGCCCTCCTCGATGGCTGGTACGCACCGAGCTTGCGCGCCGACCACAACACCGGGCTGGGGCGCTGGAGCGAAGCGGAAATAGCGCAATTCCTCAAGACCGGGCGCAACCGCCACGCCGTGGTATTCGGTTCGATGACCGAGGCCTTCAACAACTCCACGCAATTCATGAGCGACACGGACCTGGCAGCGATCGCGCATTACCTGAAGTCGCTGCCTGGCGATCCGCAACGCGACGGCCCACCGTGGCAGTACCAGGCCCAATCGACGGCAATGCGGCTCGACAGCCCCGGGGCACATACCTATGTGACCCGTTGCGCATCGTGCCACGGCCTGGATGGCAAGGGCCAGGTCGAGTGGATGCCACCCTTGGCTGGAGCCACCTCGGCACTGGCCAAGGAAGACGCTTCGGCGATCAACATCACCCTCAACGGTTCGCAGCGGGTGGTCACGGCGGGCTTGCCGGATGCCTATCGCATGCCAGCGTTCCGCGAACAGTTGAGCAATGAGGAAATTGCCGCAGTGCTGAGCTTCGTGCGCACAGCCTGGGGCAATCAGGGCGGTGCAGTGAGTGCACAGGCGGTAGGTAAGCTGCGTGGGCATACCGGCCCGGCCAGCAGCAGCCCGATCATCCTGCATATGCGCTGAGATGCCTCTGGCGGCCCTTGAACATCAGGTTTAGCGGAGTAACCATGGAAAGCATCGATCTGCTGGTGCTGCGCACCACCCGCGACTGGCTCGCCGCCGGTCACCGTGCCCTGCTCGCCACGGTCGCGCGCACCTGGGGCTCCTCACCGCGCCCGGTGGGCTCGATGATGGCCCTGCGCAACGATGGCCGGGTAGTCGGCAGTGTCTCCGGCGGCTGTATCGAAGACGACCTCATCCAGCGCTACACCAGCGCCCATGGTGGCCCCGGAATGCCTGAGGGCCTGCCGCAGCTGGTGCGCTATGGCGTCAGCGCCGACGACGCCCACCGTTTCGGCCTGCCCTGCGGCGGCACCCTGGAACTGGTGCTGGAGTTCGCCCCATCGCTGCCACAGCTGGAACAGCTGCTGGCCGGCCTCGACAGCGGCAATCTGGTGCGCCGCGACCTCGACCTGCGTAGCGGCCAAGCCAGCCTCACCGCCACCCGCACGCCCGAGCTGTTCAGCTTCGATGGCCAGCGCCTGTGCACCACCCTCGGCCCGGGCTACCGCTTGCTGCTGATCGGTGCCGGTGCGCTGGCCGAATACCTGGCGACCATGGCCCTGTTCAACGGCTTCAGTGTTTCCCTGTGCGACCCGCGCCCGGAGTACACGGCCGGTTGGAATGTCGCCGGCGTCACCCGCCTGACCGGTATGCCGGACGACGTCGTGCGCGCCTTTGCCCCGGACCTGCGCAGCGCCATCGTCGCGGTCAGCCACGACCCCAAGCTGGACGACCTGGCGCTGCTCGAAGCCTTGCACAGCCCGGCGTTCTACATCGGTGCCATTGGCTCGCGGCGCAATAGCCAGCTGCGCCGTGAGCGCCTGATCGAACACTTCGGCGAAAGCGAAGCATCGCTGCAGCGCCTGCACGGCCCTATCGGTATCTATATCGGCAGCAAGACACCGGCGGAGATCGCCGTCAGCGTGATGGCCGAGCTCCTCGCTGCGAAGAACGCCGTCAGCCTGCCCGGTGCGCTAAGCGTGACCCGGGCCAAGGAGGCCGAACAGCTGGCGCGGTCGCTGTAGGAGCCGCAGGCGGTTACTGCCAGCGCTCCAGGCTCTGTTGCAGCAACTGCTCGGGCAGCGCCCCGGCAACGACCTTTTCCATCTCCCGCGCCAGCGCTTCACGCAAACGCGGCTGGTTGCAGGGCGAGTGATGCGACATCGCCAGGTACAGCCCTTCGCTGGAAATCGGCGGCGCCAGCACCTGTACCGTCCCCGCGATACCCAGGCTGCGCACCAGCGCCATGCCGGGATACTGCTCATACACCACGTAATCGCTGCGCTTGTGCAGCAGCTTCTCGAACGCCTGCCTGGCCCCCGGTACAGCTTCGAGGGTGAGGTTGGCCCTGGCATAGTCGTCGAACTGCTGGCCATGGCTGTTGCTGACCAGCGTGCCGCCCTTGCGGCCTTTGAGATCGGCCCATTGCCGGTAGGCGAAGATATTGTCCTGGCGCACCCAGACCACGCTCGGGGTATGCAGGAATGGCGGGTAGATGAAATCCATCTGCTGTTGGCGGGCCTGGGTCAGGAAATACCCGGCCATCAGGTCGATACGGCCACTACGCACTTCTTCCTGCGCGCGCGACCATGGCCCGCCGTAAATCACTTCGATGTCCAGCCCCAGCTGCTTGCCCAGGTACTTCAGCAGGTCGGCATTGGCACCGATCAGTTGCCGGGGGTTCTGCGGGTCACGCCACAGGTAGGGCGGGTATTCGGCATTGCCGGTGGCTGTCAGCCGCCGGCACGCTTCGTCTGCTACCGCCGCCATGGGCAGCAGCCACAGGCACGGCAACAGCCGCAAGGCGTGGCGAAAGCAACGCTCGATCATCGACTACCCTCGGTCGGCGGCAGCAACCCGCTGTGCACGTCATGGACAGTCTGGACCACTGGCGGGCAACAGGCTGGCCGTCTATCGCCCGGCACAACACAGGCCGGCAAAACGCTGCCGGCCAGAATAGGTGTATAGAAGCCCGGGAGTTGCTCGCACATCACACGTACTTCAGGCCCCTTGCCGTCGCATCGCCAGGATCGCCGCGCCAAAGCCGATAAAGGTGGTGCCCACCACCCGGCTTACCCAGCGCGAAAGCGCCGGCCGAGTGAGTACACCCTTGGCACGTGCCGCCAGTGCGGCATACAGGCTCAGCGAAACCAGCGACAACGCGACGAAAATCCCGGTCAGTACCAGGAACTGGGGCAGCAACGCCGCGCCCTGGTCGATGAACTGGGGGAACAGCGCGGTAAAGAACATGGTCGCCTTGGGGTTGGTGACTGCCGTGAAGAACGCCGACTTGTACAACTTCAGCGGCGTGGGCCGCACCTTGGCCGCCCCCTCTGCGCCACCCTGTGCCAGCATCGGGCTGGTTTTCAGCAACTGCCGCGCCCCCAGGTAGAACAGGTAGCCGGCGCCCAGGACCTTCACGGCATTGAAGAGCATTTCAGAACTGGCCAGCAGTGCGCCAAGCCCGAGCATGGCTGCAGCCGACAGGCAGAACAGGCCCGAGCCATTGCCCAGCGACGACCAGATGGCGCTGCGCTGGCCGTGGGCAAGGCTGTTGTTGATAGCCATCAGGGTGGCAGGGCCAGGGCTGGCGATCGCGATGGCCGCGACCAGGGTAAAGGCTAACAGCGAGTGAGAATCCATTTCAGGCTCGTCAGACGACAAAAACAGGAAGGGCAGCGTGCAGGATACGCAGGTTCAGTCGGCATTCTGCCGCTTGGCCGCCTTCTTGGCGATAGCTTTCATGCGCGTGGCCGACCGCTGCACGGTGGCCATCTTCTCGGGGCGTTTCATGCCCCGCCATTTGCGGATTTCGTCGCGGGTGCGGCCACAGCGCATGCATAACTCGCTATTGAGCTGGCACAGCGAGACGCAAGGGTTGTCGATGTCTTTGGCCATGCTGCCACTTAGCCAGGCATGGCTGCGCGCGCCTGTGCGGCGGCGCCCTGGAACACCTGGCGTACGTCCTCGGCCTTGACCTTGCTGACCGACCTCGCTTTCAGCAACTCATCGACCACACGCTGGCCCTGCTCCAGGGCGGTGTCCAGTTGCTCGTGGTCGGAGGCGTCGGCGATATCACCCAGATAAGGAGCGATGAGGTACACGTAACGGTCCTGCAGCTTGAGCGCTTCCAGCGCGTCGAGGGCTTTCTGGAACCGGTCGGCAGCGGCAGGGCTCATGCTCAATTTATCGAAATGAATCAGGCTCACACGGTCAGTGGCCATGTTGACGAATCTCCGTTTCCTGGTACGGCCAGGCCCGCAAGCAGCAACGCTTCTACGGTGCTCGTATGTGCGGGCCCGGGTAATGCCCTTCAGGGTACCAGAACGCGGGGCAGAAAGGGCCATCCGCCCTCAGAACTAAAAATATTTGCCAGGTCGCGTAATGGACGCCCCACGGCGCTATCGGGACAGGTGTCGGCATTTCCTGCGCAGGATAATCGCGCCAGCAGTTTCCCGCCGAGGCAATGCTCCAGCTCGGTAGCCCACACACAACAAGCCTGCGCCAGCAGGTAAGCCAGAAAAAGGGCCCCAACATACATGGCAAAGGAACACATCACCGAAACGCTCGACCTTGGCGTGACGGACCCCTCGAAAACCGCAGAAGCGCGCCAGGACCGGCATTTCGAGGGCAAGCTCGACTGGATCGTCTTCGGCTTCACCAGCCTGCTGGCAATCGCTTTCGTCCTCTGGGGCTTCCTCAACCAGGCCAGCCTGGCCAGCAGTGCCTCCAGCGCGCAATCCTGGGTCATTCTCAACTTCGGCTGGTTCTTCGTGCTGACGTCCACCTTGTTCGTGGTGTTCGTGCTGTGGCTGGCCGCCAGCCGCTACGGCCGGGTTCCGCTAGGGCGTGACGGTGAGCAGCCTGAATTCCGCACAGTGTCCTGGGTGGCGATGATGTTCAGCGCCGGCATGGGTATCGGCCTGATGTTCTTCGGCGTTGCCGAGCCCCTGTCGCACTATGTGTCACCACCGCCAGGGTCGGCCAGCGGCCAATCGAGCGAAGCGATGCAGGTGGCCATGGCTACCACGCTGTTCCACTGGACCCTGCACCCCTGGGCCATGTACGCCATCGTCGGCCTGGTGATTGCCTACGGCACCTTCCGGCGGGGCCGCTCGCAGCTGATTTCCGCGGCCTTCCGGCCGTTGATCGGCAAGCATGCCAACGGCCCGCTGGGCCGCCTGATCGACATGATGGCGATCTTCGCCACGTTGTTCGGCTCGGCCGCTTCACTGGGCCTGGGTGCCCTGCAGATCGCTGGCGGCCTGGAATACAACGGCTGGATCGAAAGCCCCGGCAAGCTGTTCTATATCTCGGTCATCACCCTGCTGACCATTGCCTTCGTCACTTCGGCGGTCTCGGGCATCGGCAAGGGTATCCAGTGGCTGTCCAACACCAACATGGTACTGGCACTGGTGCTGGCGGCATTCGTGTTCATGGTCGGCCCGACCTTGCTGATGCTCAACCTGCTGCCCACTTCGATCGGCATCTACATAAAGATGCTGCCGGAAATGATGGCCCGCACCAACGCCAGCGGCGGTGAGCAGATGAACAGCTGGCTGGCCGGCTGGACCGTGTTCTACTGGGCCTGGTGGATCTCCTGGACGCCCTTCGTCGGCATGTTCATTGCCCGTATCAGCCGCGGGCGCACCATCCGCCAGTTCGTTACCGGCGTATTGCTGGTACCGAGCCTGGTCAGCCTGGTGTGGTTCACCATCTTCGGCGGCGCGGGCATCGAGGCCCTGCGCGAAGGCGCCTTCCAGCTGGCCAATGGTGCAGTCAACAGTAACCATGCGTTGTACCAGCTGCTGGACAGCTACCCGCTGGCGTCGGCGACCTCGGTGCTGGTGATGGTCCTGGTAGGCATCTTCTTCGTCTCGGGTGCCGACGCCGCCTCGCTGGTCATGGGCACGCTGTCGGAGCACGGCACTACCACGCCATCGCGGCGCACGGTGATCTTCTGGGGTGCGCTGACCGGTACGGTGGCGGCAATCATGCTGGCCATCGGCGACCCGCGCGCGCCCGGCGAGGCCCTGACCGGGCTGCAGAACCTGACCATCGTCGTGGCCCTGCCATTCGTGGTGGTGATGGCGCTGTTGTGCCTGGCGCTGTACCGCGACCTGCGCAAGGACCCGATGATGCTGCGCCACCTGCGTGGCAACGAACTGATCGAAAAGGCCGTGTTGTATGGTGCGGTCAAGCACGGCGAGGAGTTCTATATCGTGGTACAGGAGAAAAAGGCGTCCAGCAAGGCAACCGTGGCGGCAAGCGAAGTGTCCGAAACCTGATGCGGCCTGCGTGGGAGCGGGTATCCGGCAGAAAATCCGGCATGTGGCACCGGCTTCGCCGCTGTTCGCCGGTGGCCCCGCTCTCACACGCGCTGCTGCCGACCCTCAGCTCACCCCCTTCAGCGCAGCCTCGATCCTGGCCACGTCGATCTTGCCCATCTGCATCATGGCGTCGAACGCGCGCTTGGCCGCCGCACGATCCGGGTGGCCGATGGCTTCGATCAGGATGCGTGGGGTGATCTGCCAGGAAATCCCCCATCGATCCTTGCACCAGCCGCAAACGCTGGCTTCGCCGCCATTATCGACAATGGCATGCCAATAACGGTCAGTCTCGGCCTGGTCCTCGGTACTGACCTGGAACGAAAACGCCTCGCAATGGGTGAAAGCCTTGCCGCCATTGAGCCCCACGCAGGGTAGGCCCATGACGGTGAATTCGACCGTGATCACATCGTCCTGCTTGCCCGACGGGTAATCGCCCGGCGCCCTGTGCACCGCAGTCACCCGGGTATCGGGAAAGATGCGGGCGTAGAAGTTCGCCGCCGCCTCGGCATCGTTGTCGTACCAGAGGCAAATGGTGTTCTTGGCAGTCATGGTATTGCTCCATGAAAGAGGTGAGCAGTTGAGTCTAGCCCGTCTTGGCAATCACGGCGCCATACCTGGCATGGTGGCGGTCTCAGCAACATTCTGCAGACATTTCCGATATCAGGTGGTGAACCTGCTGACAAAAAAGCGGTCTTTCGCTGGCGGTCAACTCACCGACCGGTTCATCGGCCCAGGTCACCGGGCCTACTTTTGTCCTGTTTCAGCGAAGACCAACATGCCCGATTCCCGCCCAACTGCTTCCGCCCTCACTGCCCTGCGCAGCGGCCTGATCGCCACCCTGCTGGCCCTTGCCGCACCGGTGCACGCCGAAGAGCCCGCCAGCGATGCACGCTGGGTCAGCGACAACCTGAGCACCTACGTGCGTAGCGGCCCGACCGACGGCCACCGCATCGTCGGCACCCTCAAGTCCGGGCAGAAACTGACCCTGATCGGCACCCAGGGCAACTACAGCCAGGTGCGAGGCCAGAATGGCGATCTCGTGTGGATTCTCAGCAGCGACCTGCAAGCGGTACCAGGCCAGGGCGAGCGCCTGCCGCAGCTCGACGCCCAGGTCGCGGACCTGACCGGGCAACTGAAAACCATCGACGACAGCTGGAAGAATCGCGTACAGGGCATGCAGGAAACGCTCGATTCGCGGAAGAAGCTGATCGACGAACTGCAGGCGCGCAACCAGGTGTTGAGCGAGCAACTGGACCAGAGCCAGTCGGACCTGCGCGACACCAAGGCCCGCCTGGGTGACGAGAACAAGCAGGTGATGATGCGCTACATGGTGTATGGCGGCAGCATTGCCGGCGCGGGCCTGCTGGCGGGGCTGATCCTGCCGGCGCTGACCCGTGGGCGCAAGAAGAATGATCGCTGGTTCTGAGTAGGCCCCATCCTGCGCCGGCCTCTTCGCCGGGAAACCCGCTGCCACAGGTATTGCAGCAGTCCTGGATCGGGTGGCAATCCTGTGGATGCGGGTTTAGCTGCGAAGAGGCTGCCATCGGCAGCCGCTACCTGCTGCGCGCCTTGTTGTAGATGGTCTTGGCACGGTCAGCCGAGGCCTGGCACTTGGTCATGTCGCCTGCAGCCTGCCCCTCCTTGGCCTGTTTCAACAGCTCGTGATAGTCATGCGCCATGCCACCGTGCAGGGCCTGACCGTCGGATTTGTTGATGTCTTCAAGCTCCTTGATCTTGGCCGCGCAGTTGCTCGACGGGTCTGCGTGAGCGGCAAAACTGAGGACGGAGGCAATCACCAGCAGAGGGATGCATTTCGAAAGGCTCATGGAGCATTCTCCTGAAAAACCATAAGGTCCGTCGGGCTTCATTCAACCCGACGCAGCGAAAAGCATAGAACGTCCTCGCCGGCCGTACAGCCCTTCAGCCTGCCGGCAAGCCTGCTTCGGCGAACAGGAAGTCGATGAACACCCGCACCCGCAACGGCATGTAGCGGGCCTGAGGGTAGAGCAACATGAAGGGCCGGGAGGTCCCGCCATACTCGCTCAGCACCTCCACCAACTCGCCACTGGCCAGGGCATCCTGCACGGTAAACCGGTAAGCCTGCATCAACCCGCCGCCATGGCGCACCAGCGTAGCGGTAGCGAGGAAGTCACCGAGGCAGGTGAACGCGCCCTGGGTGTCAATTTCTACCAGGCCCCCGTCCTGGCGAAAGGTCCAGGGCGGGCGACGGCCGCTGCTCGGCATCTCGAACTGGATGCAGTCGTGCTGCAGCAGGTCATGCGGCGTCTGCGGCGTGCCGGCGCGGGCAAGGTAGCCCGGCGTGCCCACCACCACCAGCTCGGCCTCCTCCAGGCGGCGCGCCACCAGGCGTGAATCAGCCGGCTCACGGCCACGAATGGCCAGGTCGAACGGTTCCTCGGCAAAGTCGACGTTGCGGTTGCTGACATGCACGTCCACCTGCACGCGTGGGTAGCGCTGGCGGAACCGCGGCAGCAGCGGCAGCAAACGGTGGTGGGCATAAGGCGTGGGCGCGCTGATGCGCAAGCGGCCGCTCGGCTCGGCCTGACCACCCGCGACCTGACGCTCGGCCTCGACCAGTTGCCCCAGCGCCTGCCGACAGTGCTGGTAATAGGCCTGCCCCGCAGCAGACAGGCGCATCTGCCGGGTGGTGCGGACAAACAGGCGCACACCCAGGCGTTCCTCCAGGCGTGCCACGCTGCGGCTGACCGCCGCCGGCGTAACGCCAGCCTCGGTGGCCGCCGCGCTGAAACTGCCGCGGTCGGCAGCCAGGCAGAACAGCTCCAGGCTGCCCAGTTGAAGGTCATCGAAATGGCGGGTCATGGCAGCTCGATTGATTACATGGTGTATCGATTGAAATGCCTTGCGCCTCATTTTTCAAGTTTCGGTAACGGCCTAGAGTGTCTCCACACCGAGCTCATGGCTCACTTCACTGGAGATCCGCCACATGCACACCGCACGCACCGTCATCATCACCGGGGCCTCCAGCGGCCTGGGCTTCGCCCTCGCCGAGGCCTTCCTCGAACGCGGCGACAACGTGATCGGCAACGCTCGCAGCCAGGCCCGCCTGGAGCAGGCTGCTGCCCGCCTCGGCCACCCTTCGCGTTTCATCGGCGTAGCCGGCGACATCGCCGAGCCAGACACCGCACAGCGCCTGTTCGCCCGCGCCGAGCAAGCCTTCGGCGGTGTCGACCTGCTGATCAACAACGCTGGCATCTTCATTGCCAAACCGGCCACGGAGTACAGCGCGGCGGATGTCGACGCCCTGGTCGGCACCAACCTCAAGGGGTTCTTCTACCCGGCCCAGGAAGCGGCGCGGATCATGACCCGCCAGGGGCATGGCAAGATCATCGCCATCACCGCCTCCATCGCCCTGCAACCAGACACCCGTGTGCCGGCCCTGCTGCCGGTGCTGGTCAAGGGCGGCCTGAACCAGGCGGTGAAAGGCCTGGCACTGGAGCTGGCGGCCAGCGGCGTGCAGGTCAACGCCGTAGCGCCCGGGATCATCGACACGCCGCTGCACGGTGGCAACATGCAGGGGATGGGCGCGCTGTCACCCAGTGGCCGCACCGGCTCGCCGCAGGATGTCGTGGACGCCGTGCTGTACCTGGCGGATTCACGCTTCGTCAGCGGTGTCATCCTGCCGGTGGACGGCGGTAGCACCGCTGGCACCTGGCACTGAACGGAGGCGCGAACAACATGCCGTATGTCCATATTCGCGTGACCGATGAAGGGGTGAGCGCCGAACACAAGCGCCAGTTGATCGAACAGACCACGCGCATGCTGCAGCAGGTGCTGGGCAAGCCGCCGGCCAGTACTTTCGTGGTAATCGAGGAAGTGCCGACCGATAACTGGGGGGTGGGTGGCGAGACGGTGACCGCGGTACGCGCGCGAGAACGCGGGTGAAGCCTGGGGCTGCTGTGCAGCCCCCTTACTGCCGCAACCGCTGCAATGCCTGCAGCACATGCCCGGTGGCTCGCTCCACCTGCCCGTAACGGCAGGCAATGCCCAATTGCCGCCACAGCCCCGGGCGCAGCGGTCGGCGGACGATGCGCCGATCCAGTTCGGCCACCTCCCCCTCCTGCGGCAGCAAGGTCGCCCCGTATCCGGCCCCGACCAGGCTCTTGATGGCATCGTTATAGTTCAGCTCGATCCGTGCTTCGGGGTAAAACCCTGCCGCCGCGAACCACTCGCCGGTTACCCGCGACAACTGGGTACTGCTGTCGTTGAGGATCAACGCCCGCTGCGCCAGCCAGGCCGGCGTGACCTTGGCCGGCGGCTGCCAGTCGGCCGGCACATAGGCGAGGATCGGGTCGCGCCGCCAAGGGGTGACCTCTAGCCCTTTGCCAGCCACCTGCGGCAAGGCGACCAGGCCGATATCCAGGGTGCCCTCGCGCAAGCGGGCCAGCGATGCCTGGGACGTCAGCACCTGTACTTGCACGTCGATCCCCGGGTGCGCGGTACGCAAATGCTCCAGCGCCTGCGGCAGCAGGTGGGCAATGGCACCGGTCGAAGCACCCAGGCGCACCCTGCCGGTCAACCCCTCGACCTGCCGGCGCACTTCATCCAGCGCCTGGTCGGCATCGGCCAGCAGGCGTCGCGCGCGGGCCAGCAGGGTTTCGCCGATGGCGGTCGGGCGTACCTGAGCGCGGGCGCGGGTGAGCAATGGCGCGCCGATGCGCGCCTCCAGCTCGGCCACGTGCAGGCTGATGGTAGGCGGCGCCAGGTTGAGCTGGCGGGCGGCCTCGGCAAACGAGCCCAGGTCGACGATCACCACCAGCGTGCGCAGGCGGTCGAGGCTGATTTCACGCATATCAAGAGCCGTCACGTTCAGAAACACTGAATATTGCCGTCATGATATTCAAATTTCCTTTATCTACACCACAAGCGAGCATAGGCCATCCCCTCCCGACCGGACGCTGACCATGCACACTCCTGTTGTCTTCATCGACGGTGACCAAGGCACCACCGGCCTGCAGATCCATGCGCGCCTGCAAGGCCGCCGCGACCTGAGCCTGTTGACCCTGCCGGACGCCGAACGCAAAGACCCGCAACGTCGCCGCGAGGCGATCAACAGCGCCGACATCGCCCTGCTGTGCCTGCCCGACGATGCCGCGCGCGAAGCGGTGGCGACGATCGACAACCCGCAGGTGCGGGTGATCGACGCAAGCTCGGCGCACCGCACGGCCCCTGGCTGGGTCTATGGCCTGCCGGAGCTCGACGAGCAGCAAGCCGAACGCATCGCCCACAGCAAACGCGTCAGCAACCCCGGCTGCTACCCCACCGGCGCCATCGCCCTGCTGCGGCCACTGGTCAAGGCTGGCCTGCTGCCAGCGGATTACCCGCTGAACATCCACGCCATCTCCGGCTATTCCGGTGGTGGCCGCGCGGCTGTCGAACGCCATGAGCAGCCCGGTGCCGACAAAGCCCCGACCTTGCAACTGTATGGCCTGGAGCTGGCGCACAAGCACGTGCCGGAAATTCAGCAGCACGCCGGGCTGTCGGCACGGCCGATGTTCCTGCCCGGTTATGCGGCCTACCGCCAGGGCATCGTGCTGAGCATCCCGCTACAGTTGCGCCTGCTGCCCGGCCAGGTCAGCGCTGCGCAGTTGCAGGCTTGCCTGGAGCAGCACTACCAGGGTGCCCGCCACGTCCAGGTCCTGCCCCTGCATCAGCACGGCGCGGCGCCGAACCTGGACCCGGAGGCGTTGAACGACAGCAATGACCTGCGCCTGGCACTGTTCGCCAACCCTGAACATGGCCAGGTATTGTTGACCGCCGTGTTCGACAACCTCGGCAAAGGCGCCGCTGGCGCAGCAGTGCAGAACCTCGATCTGATGCTTGGTGCCTTGCAGCTACAAGGCTGATGGGCAAAACCGGTTAGACTAAGGGCCCGCGCCGACACGGCGCGGGCCGTCTACCCAACCGCCGGAGCCCACCCCCCGATGTTCATCCTGAGCCGCCTCGACAGCGTGCCGCCTGAAGCCTTCCAGAACCAGATCCGCGAACTGGTGATCCACCATGTCGGCCAACTGAGCAGCGTTGCCATCAGCGCCGACAACCCGCTGTATCCGCTGTATCAATACGGCGTTGGCATGGAGGTGCACCAGTACCTGCAGGCGCTGGACGGCACCCGCGGCCTGGCCGTGGCGCTGACCCTGGCGCTGGACGCCGAAGCACCGGACCAACTGCTGGGCTTTGCCCTGTCGTTACCTGCCGAGGACGACGAGCAGGTGTGTGCGCTGGCGTTTCTGGCCGTGCGCCCCAGCCATCGCCGCCAGGGCATTGCCCGCGCCCTGTTGGCCGACCTGCAGGCGCGCCATGCCTGCGTCGAGCTGAATGCCTTTGCCAGCCAGGTGCCGTGGTTCGAGGCCATGGGCATGCAGGTGGTGGCCGCCAATGGCCCGCAAGTGCTGATGAGCAGCACCGGGCGCGCCAGCGGTGCGCTGATCGGGCGCCTGGATATCGCGCCGATCTACCAGACGGCCGAAGTGATGCAGATCCATACCTACCTGCTCAACCAGCAGGGTGAGGATGCCATGCTCGAAGCGGAACAGCAGCGCGATGAGCGGCTGGATGAGTTGACCGCTCAGGCCCAGGCGTGTGTACGCCAGCGCAATAGCGTGCACTGACCCACGGGCTTCTCGCGGGCCTGCTCGCGGAGAAGCCCCGTTGGCCCTTCAGCCATGTACCCAGCGCCGATGCAACCCACGCGCCAGGGCATCCAGCACGAACCCCAGCACGCCGATCAGCAACACCATCGCCATCAGCTCGGAATACGCCAGGCGGTCGCGGGTATCGAGAATGAAGTAGCCCAGCCCGGCGCTCACCCCGAGCATTTCGCACGGCACCAGCACGATCCATAGAATGCCGATGGCCAGGCGTACACCGGTGAGCACATGGCCGATCACCCCCGGCACGATCACCTTGCACAAGGTTTCCCAGCGCGTGGCACTCAGACTGCGGCTCAACTGCAACCAGCGCGGGTCCAGCTGCCGGACCCCGGCGGCAGTATTCAGCAGGATCGGCCACAACGCGGCAAACGCCAGCAGGAAGTAGATCGGCTGGTCACCCACACCCATCAGCATCACCACCACCGGCATCCACGACAACGGCGAAATCATGCGCAAGAACTGGAACGCCGGCGTGGTCGCGGCCTCCAGCTGCCGATAGCTGCCCACCAGCAAGCCCAGCGGCACACCGATCAGCAACGCCAGCAGCAACCCGACCAGGATGCGCTTGAGGCTGACCCAGACATGCCCGTAGACCTCGCCCTGGCCGAGCAACTCGACCAGGCTGGCCAGGGTCGCCTGGGGCGAGAAGCGTGCCGACAGGCCATCGGCCTCGCCGAATACCTGCACACCCGCCCACCACAACAACAGCAACCCCAGCAGACCGACCAGGCCGAGGCCGGCATGTACGACATGCTTGCGCATCAGACCGCGAACTCCTCGCTACGCTGGTAGTTCTCGGCAATGCCGAACACCGAGGGGCCGCCGACGGCGGCGATGGCGTTGCGCACGAAGCGATCGTCAACCAGGTCGCGGGCGGTTTGCGCCGGGTCCAGGCCGGCAAGGAAACCATTCTCGCCCTCGATCAAGGTGTGCTTGAGGCGCTTGACCAACTCTTCGGTATAGCTGGGGTACGGGTAGGGCTGGAAGTCGATGCGCTTTTCATCCCACTGCTGATGCTGGATCGCCCCACTGGCAATGTAGCCGGCGCGGTCTTCGGCAGCCGGGGCCAGCACCTTGGTCAGCACCGCCGGTTCATGCGGCGTGTACTTGTTGGGGCCGGCCTTGGACAACAGCGCCGCGGCTTCGGCGCGGTGGTCGCGGGTCCATTGCTGGGCCTTGACGATGGCATTGACCACCTTCTGCGACCACTCCGGGCGGTTGTTCAGGTCATGCTCATGCATGAACACCACGCAGCAGGCGTGGTTGCGCCAGACGTCGCCGGTGAAGCGCTGCACACGGCCGACCTTGAGGTTCTCGGCCAGGGCATTGAACGGTTCGGCGACGATATAGCCGGCGATGCGCTTGCTGGCCAGGGCCGGCGGCATGTCCGAGGGCGGCAGCACCAGCAGGTTGACCTCGTTGGCCGCCAGTTGGCTGTTGGCGGGCTTCGATACCGGCGTCAGGCCGTTGTCGCCGAGCATCTGCTGCAGCACCACGTTGTGGATCGAGTACCAGAACGGGATGGCCACGGTCTTGCCGCCCAACTGCTTCATCTCGGTGATGTCCGGCGCCACGGTCAGGCCCGAGCCCCCCACATGGTTCCAGGCCACCACCTTGGCCGGCACCTTGCTGCCATAACGTGCCCACACGGTCATCGGCGACAGCAGGTGAATGACGTTGACCTGGCCAGAAATGAACGCCTCGATCACCTGCGCCCAGCTGCGCAGCAGCACCGGGCGCTCGGCCTTGATGCCTTCGGCCTCGAACAGGCCGTTGTTGTGCGCCACCAGCAACGGCGTGGCATCGGTGATCGGCAGGTAGCCGATGCGCACCGGCGCGTCGGGCTCGGCGGCAGCCCGGGCCTGCAGGCTGGACAGCAGCGGCACGGCCCCGGCAGCCGTCAGCATGGCGCTGAGCTTGAGAAAATCACGACGCGAGGTGGAGGAACAGCAGTCATCCATGCACATGTGCAGGCTCCGAAGGCAACGAGGTAGAGGAAGGTACAGCGGTGCGGCTGGCCCGCCGAAGGGTCTTGAGGATCTCGATTCGCAGTGCGCCCAGTTCCTCGACCCGCTGCGCGCGCGGTTGGGGCAGGTCGATGTGCCATTGGCCGAGGATGTGCGCCGGGTGATCACCCAGTAGCAGCACCCGGTCGGACAACAACAAGGCTTCGTCGATATCGTGGGTAATCAGTACGGCTGCGGTGTTATGGGTAGCGATCAGCTGCAGCAGCAATTGCTGCATGTCGGCACGGGTCACTTCGTCGAGCGCCCCGAACGGCTCGTCAAGCAACAGCACCTCAGGCTGGCGCGCCAGGCAGCGTGCCAATGCGGTGCGCTGGGCCATGCCGCCGGACAGCTGCGCCGGGTACTGGCTGCGCGCATGGGCCAGGCCCACCGCGCTGATGGCATGGTCGATGCGTGCACGGCGCTCGGCTGCGGCCAGCTTTGGCTGGCGGGCGAAATCCAGGCCAAAGGCGACGTTCTTTTCCAGGCTCAGCCAGGGCAGCAGGCTCGGGTCCTGGAAAGCCACCGCCAGGCGCGGGTGGGGGCCTTGCAGCAGCTCACCGTGCAGGGCCACGCTGCCGCCATGCGGCTGCTGCAGGCCGGCCAGCACCCGCAGCAGGCTGGACTTGCCCACCCCACTGGGGCCAAGGATGCTCACCACCTCCCCTGGCGCCAGTTGCAGGTCGAAGCGCGCCAGCACTTGCTGCCAGCCGCCGTCGCGCGGGTAGCCCAGGCTGATCTCGCGGGCTTCGAGCAATGCCTGGCTCATGCGCCGGCAGCCTGGCGATGCAGCTCGGCACGCAGTTGCACCAGGCTTGGGGTAACGATGGGCACGAACGCCGATTCGCGCCAGCGGCGGGCGAAACCGGCACCGAACTCATCGAGGTACGCCTTGCCGCCGCTGGCCTGCAGCTCCAGCTGCACGGCATCGGCAGCACATTCAGCGAGGATGATGCGCAACTTGAACAGGGCCGCCGGCTGGCTCTGGAAGCGCCCTTCGAGCAAGCCTTGCTTGAGTTCGGCCACGGTGTTTTCCAGCCGCTCGTCGAGGACCTGGCGATGCTCTTCGAGGAACGACAACCGCCCATGGAGGTGATCGTGCACTTCGTGCAGCGAACGCCGCGCCAGGCCAATGGCCATGCCGCACTGCAAGGCAAGAAACGCCGGGCGCACCTTGGGCAGGAACTCGCGGGCATTGTCGTGCAGCAGCCAGTCACGGCCGAGCTCTACCTGGTGGAACGCCAGCGCTGCGGTATTGCTCGATTGCAGGCCCATCAGCTCCAGGTCGTCAGAACGCTCCAGTCCCTGGCTGACGGAGGGGATGGCCAGCACGAAGGGTGAACCGCCAGCATCATCTTCAATGGCTGCCGCCACCACGAACCCGCTCTTGCGCAGGTTGGTCACCCAGTGCAGCCGGCCTTCCAGTGTCCAGCCCGCCGCCCCAGGGCGGCCACGCACTTGCAGCGCCTCGATCCCGGAAAGGAACTTCATGGCATTGGACAAGCCGGTGGCCCCCGCCAGCTCGCCGGTCAGCAGGCTGGGCAGCAGGCGCTCACGCAGGGCCTGGTTAGGGCTTTGCAGCAGGTATTCGATGAACGCCCGCTGGCCCCAGCAGACAAAGGCTGCGGCCAGTGAGCGGCTGGCGATGGCGGCGATGGCCTCGACCGCATCGGTGACCGCGCCACCGTTGCCACCCAGTGCGGGGGCGACGCCAATGCGCAGCAGCTGCGATTCGGCGATGTGCGCCAGCACCAGTTGCGGGTCGCACTGCCCCTGGTCAATTGCCTCGGCATTGGCATCCAGCCATTGACGAAATGCAGTATCAAGCATGTCCCTACTCCTTTTGATATCGCAGGCGCCACCAGCGCCAGGCGTACAGTTACGCGGTTGGCTGCCAGCGGTACTTGCTCAGCTCGTCGTTGAGCGGCGTCTGGGCGAACACATTAGCAAAGTTGCACAGGGTTGCGAGGCTCACCCCCAGAATCACTTCCAGCGCGTTACCTTCGCTGAAACCGGCTGCGCGGAAGGCCTGGTAAGTCGCCTCGCTGACGTTGCCACGGGTGGCGATCACTTCGCGGGCAAAAGCGGCCAGGGTTTCGTAACGGGCATCCGGCAGTTCGCCACGGGCACGCAGGGCTTCGACCACCTCCGGTGGCAGCTTGGCCTTGTTCAGCGCCACCGCCGTATGGCCGGCCACGCAGAAGTCACAGCCATGCTGGGTGGCGGCAATCAGCTGCACCACTTCGCGCTCGGCCAGGCTCAGCTCGGTCTTGCCGTTGAGTGCCGAAACGGTCACGTAGGTTTCCAGTGCCGCCGGAGCGTTGGCCAGCACACCCAGCAGGTTGGGGATGAAGCCGGAATTCTTCTGGGCGTTCTCGAGGAATGGACGGGCCGCTTCCGGGGCGCTCTGCAGGGTGTGTAAAGTAATGCGCGACGACATGCAGTAGTCTCCTTTGATGGGTGTCACTACAGTCTGTTGGTTATAAGAATTACCCTCCATATTCATCAGTCGCCTTTCCTTGCTCTTGAGTCTTTGCATTAGATGATTTCGTCCAGCCGTCTTGTCGATTGGTTATTAGAGGGTCTGGAACTCGATGCCAGCCTGTTTCATGTCGGCCGTTACTGCGGCGGCTGGCACGCCAGCACCCAGGGCATGGGCCGCGCCAGCTTCCACCTGGTGGTACAGGGGCATTGCTGGCTGCACATCGACGGCCAGCCCGATGCCATACGCCTGGCGGCCGGCGATGCGGTATTCCTGCTGCGCGACCTTGGCTATCGCCTGGCCAGCGAACCGGACCTGGCCGCTGCTTGTGCCCAGCCACGCCAAGCCATGCAGGCACTGGATGGCGAAGCGGTCGATGGCGTCGGGCTGGTGTGCGGCTTCTTCCATTTCAAGCCAGGTCTGTCAGCGCTGATCATCGAAGGCCTGGCCGACTGGATACTGCTGCGCGCCGACGAACCGGCCGGGCATGCGGCGCGGGCGTTGTTCGAGTTGATCCTGGAGGAATGCCGGCGTGCCGCCGGCCCTTCGCAAACATTGCTGGAGCGGTTGACGCACCTGCTGTTCCTCTATGTGCTACGCCAGCAGGTGCATGCCGGACAGGCACTGGGCGGGCTGGTCGCACTCGCCCGCCAGCCGGCTTATGCCGGGCTGCTGGCGCAATTGATCGAGCACCCAGGGCAGGCCTGGACCCTGGAAAGCATGGCAGCCTGCACCGGCCTGTCACGTTCGGCATTTTTCAAGCGTTTCAATGAACTGGCCGGGCAGTCCCCGGGGCAAGTGCTGCTGGCATTGCGCATGCGTCATGCCAGCCAGCTGCTGCAGGCAGGGCACACCGTGGAACAGGTCGGCGCACAGGTGGGGTATCAGTCGGTTGCGGCCTTTACCCGGGCGTTCGCCAAGGCGGTGGGAATGCAACCGGGGGCGTATCGCCGGCAGCATGAAGGGCGCTGAACGCGCGGTATTCCTGCACCGGCCCTTCGCGGGCACGCTCGCGAAGGGCCGTATCGTGGCCCCGGCAGGGGGCTGTCAGTCGTTGACAGTCACAACCCGCCCTGCCTTCTCGCCTGCGGCGCCGCGAGTGGCCAGGCAGTAGTACAGCGGCACCGTCACCAGCAAGCCGAACAGCCAGGACAGGTCCGCCCCTTCGACGATGTTCGAGTATGGCCCCACATACAGCGACGTATTGGCAAACGGCAACTGCACCAGGATGCCGCAGGCATAGGCAATGATTGCGTGGTGATTGAAGCGGCCGTAGATACCGCCGTCGGCACGAAAGATCGAGGCGATGTCGTACTGGCCTTTCTTGATCAGGTAGAAATCGATCAGGTTGATCGACGCCCAGGGTACCAGCACCAGCAACAAGGCCAGGATCAGGCCGATGAACTGGCCGATGAAGCCCGCCGAAGCATTCAGCGCCACCAGGCCGCAACCTACCAGGATCACCGCAGCCAGCATTACCCGGACCTTGATGCTCGGTGTCCAGGCCGCGGCGAAGGTCTGGATCGCAGTAACGATCGACAGCACCGCGCCATACAGGTTGAGGGCGTTGTGGCTGATGATGTTGAGCAGGAACAGTACCATCAGGACCGGGCCCAGCCAGCCCGTGGCCTGCTTGACCGCATCCATCGCGTCGGTGCCTTCGGGCACGCACAGCACCGCCACCGCACCGAAGCTGAAACACAGGATGGTGCCGAGGGTGGCGCCGAAGTAGGTGGCCCAGAACGGTCTGGCAATCCCCACTTCACGCGGCAGGTAGCGCGAGTAGTCTGAGGTGTACGGCGAGAAGCTGATCTGCCAGATGGTGCCCAGCGAAACCGTGGCGATGAAACCCGACAGGTTGAACCCGCCACGGCTGAAGAAGTCGGCCGGCAGCGCCTGGGCGAACATCATGATGAAGCCGGCCAGCAGCGCCGAGCCCATCACCCAGGTACCGATGCGGTTGAGAACGTGTATGAAGCGGTAGCCGATCACGCCGATGGCAGTGGCGCTCAGCGCGCCGATCACGATCGCGCCCGGCATCGGCACGCCCGGGGCAATGCCATGGATGGTCTTGCCCGCCAGGACGATGTTGGAAATGAAGAAACCGACATAGATCAGCGCGGTGAAGAACACGATCAGCAGCGCGCCGTAACGCCCGAACTGGCCACGGCTCTGCACCATCTGCGGAATGCCCAGCTGCGGTCCCTGCGCAGAGGCCAGGGCGATCACCACGCCGCCGGCAAGATGGCCCAGCACGATGGCGACCAGCCCCCACAGCAGGTTCAGGTGGAACACCTGGACCACCATGGCACCGGTGACGATGGGCAGTGGCGCGATGTTGGTACTGAACCAGAGGGTGAACAGGTCACGCGCCTTCCCGTGGCGCTCGGCAGGTGGAACGTAATCGACCGTGTGGTTCTCGACAAACGGGTGTTGCGACGACGGTTGGGACATAGGATTTCAGCTCGAAAGGTCGTTTTTATCTTTGTAAGGAAACCGCATCAAGGCGGCCTCTCAGCTGCGGACCATATTATGGTATTCCAAACATTTGACAACACTGATCCGCAGGAAAAACTGCCCACTGATCCGTTTGAAAAGCCTTGCCAGCGAACCGACTTGGCTACCAAACCCGCGGCATCCGTGGCCTTGCGCCGCTCATCGTGATAACCGTAAGCGTGAAAATTCCGCTTGCAAAATAGGTATTACGGTATACCATCAGACACATCAACGATAAAAACCGCGGACCACCGCAGCCCTTCAGAGGTATACCCCGATGATCGACGCAACCGTCTACAAGCACGTTCTGGGCTCCTTCCCGTCCGGCGTTACCGTCATCACCACCCTGGACGACGACGGCTCGGTCGTCGGCCTGACCGCCAGCGCGTTCTCCTCGCTGTCGATGGACCCGCCGCTGGTGCTGTTCTGCCCCAACTACAGCTCCGACTCCTACCCTGTACTGATCCGCCAGAAGCGCTTCGCCATCCACTTGCTCTCCGGTGAACAGCAAGCTGAAGCCTATGCGTTCGCCAAGAAAGGCAAGGACAAGGCCAGCGGCATCGAATGGACCCTGAGTGAACTGGGCAACCCGATCCTGGCCGGCGCCACCGCGGTCATCGAGTGCGAACTGTGGCGTGAATATGAGGGTGGCGACCACGCCATCATGGTCGGCAAGGTGCACAACCTGATCGTCCCGGCAGAGGCGCCACGGCCAATGGTGTACTGCCGCGGCAAGATGGCCAGCCTGCCCGCCTTTGCCTGAGCCTGGCAGCCAGACGCAGGCACGCTCCCACACTGAAGCCCGCTGCATTGGCGGGCGAAAACAACAAGCGTTGAGGAAAGCCCCATGAAATTTTCGTTGTTCGTGCACATGGAACGTTGGGATGAACAGGTCAGCCACCGCCAGTTGTTCGAAGACCTCACCGAACTGACCCTGATGGCCGAAGACGGCGGTTTCAGCACCGTGTGGATCGGCGAACACCACGCCATGGAATACACCATCTCGCCAAGCCCGATGCCATTGCTGGCCTACCTGGCCGCACGCACCGAAAAGATCCGCCTGGGCGCCGGCACCATCATCGCGCCGTTCTGGAACCCGATCCGGGTCGCCGGCGAGTGCGCCCTGCTCGATGTGATCAGCAAGGGCCGCATGGAAGTGGGCCTGGCCCGAGGCGCCTACCAGTTCGAGTTCGACCGCATGGCCGGTGGCATGCCGGCCACCAACGGCGGCAAGGCCCTGCGCGAAATGGTGCCGGTGGTGCGCAAGCTGTGGGAAGGCGACTATGCCCATGACGGCGAGGTGTACAAGTTCCCCACCTCCACCAGCGTGCCGAAGCCCTACAACGCTGTGCCGCCGATGTGGATCGCCGCCCGCGACCCGGACTCGCACAACTTCGCCGTGGCCAACGGCTGCAACGTCATGGTGACGCCGTTGATGAAGGGCGACGAAGAGGTGCTGGACCTGAAGAACAAGTTCCAGGCAGCCCTCGACAACAATCCTGGCGTGCCGCGCCCGCAACTGATGGTGCTGCGCCACACCCACGTGCACAGCCCGGCCGAGCCGGATGGCTGGAAGGTCGGAGCCCAGGCCATCTCGCGCTTCTATCGCACCTTCGATGCCTGGTTCGGCAACAAGACTACCCCGGTCAACGGCTTCCTTGAACCTAGCCCGGAGTCGAAGTTTGCCGAAGTGCCGGCGTTCGAACTGGAGAACATCCGCAAGAACACCATGATCGGCACCCCGGAAGAGATCATCGCCCGCATCAGGTACTACCAGGCGCTTGGCGTCGACGAGTTCAGCTTCTGGTGCGACAACAGCCTGCCGCATGCCGAGAAGAAGAAATCGCTCGAGCTGTTCATCAAGGAAGTGGTGCCAGCGTTCGCCTGAATTCCCTTTACCTGAACCATTGCGGGACGCGCCCGCTCTCGTGGGCCATCGTGGCCCGCAGGAGCGGGTTTTTTTATGGGTATTTCCTGTGTTGCCTGAACGGGCCTCTTCGCGGGTAAACCCGCTCCCACAGGTGCTCCGCTAGAGGTGCCTGTGGGAGCGGGTTTACCCGCGGAAAGGCCAGTACAGACAGTAGAGAATTCAAGGCATCAGGCCACCTTTCGTCCCCTCGCAAGAGAGAAATTTCCCGCCACCTCTTGCACAACAAATATTATGGTATACCATCAGACAAGAAGAGCTGATAACCCTCACCAGGAGCCATCCATGAGTTTCGAAATCCGCAAGATCGTCACCTACTCCGAAGAGACCCGCATCGAAGGCGGCAAGGCCACTGACAAGCCGGTGACCATGGTCGGCCTGGCCGTGGTCATCAAGAACCCGTGGGCCGGTCGCGGTTTCGTTGAGGATCTGAAGCCGGAAATCCGCGCCAACTGCTCGGACCTGGGGGCCCTGATGGTCGAGCGCCTGACTGCCGCCATTGGTGGTGCCGACAAGATCGAAGCCTATGGCAAAGCGGCCGTGGTCGGCGCCGATGGCGAAATCGAACACGCTTCGGCGGTGATCCACACCCTGCGCTTCGGCAACCACTATCGCGAAGCGGTACAGGCCAAGAGCTACCTGAGCTTCACCAACAAGCGCGGAGGCCCGGGCACCTCGATCCAGATCCCGATGATGCAGAAGGACGACGAAGGCCTGCGTTCGCACTACATCACCCTGGAAATGCAGATCGAGGACGCCCCGCGCGCCGATGAAATCGTCGTGGTCCTGGGCGCTTCCGACGGTGGCCGCCTGCACCCGCGCATCGGCAACCGCTACATCGACCTGGAAGAACTGGCTGCCGAAAAAGCCAACGCTCAATAACAACAACCAGGACGGGCCGGGGCGTAACCTGCCTACCCGCCGTGCCCGCCCCTGAAGGAGCGCCCTCCATGATTCAGCCTGTTGCTGAACGCACCCCCGCCGGCACCAGCTACCTGTCGGTTGGCCAGGGCCAACCCGTGGTACTGATCCATGGCGTGGGCCTGAACAAGGAAATGTGGGGCGGTCAGTTCGTTGGCCTGGCCAACGACTACCGCGTCATCGCCTACGACATGCTCGGCCATGGCCAAAGTGCCCTGCCGGCCGCCGACATTGGCCTGGAAGGCTATGCCGCCCAGCTTGCCGAGCTGCTCGACCACCTGCAGATCGCGCAGGCCACCGTGATCGGCTTCTCCATGGGTGGCCTGGTCGCCCGCGCGTTCGCCCTGCATCACCCGCAGCGCCTGGCAGCGCTAGTGATACTCAACAGTGTGTTCAACCGCACCCCCGAACAGAGTGCCGGGGTTATCGCCCGCGCCGCCCAGGCAGCCGAGCAAGGCCCCGACGCCAATGTCGACGCCGCGCTCGACCGCTGGTTCAGCCGTGAATACAAGGCTGCCAACCCGGCGCAGGTCGCCGCTATCCGCCAGGTCCTGGCGAGCAACGACCCACAGGGCTACCACACCACTTATTCGCTGTTCGCCACCCAGGACATGTACCGCGCCGCCGACCTGGGCAGCATCCAGGTGCCGACGCTGATCGCCACCGGCGAACTCGACGCGGGCTCCACCCCGGCCATGGCCCGCCAACTCGCCGCCAGCATTCCGGGGGCGCACTGTGTGGTCCTCGCCGAGCAACGGCATATGATGCCGGTGGAAGCACCGCGCGAAGTCAACAAGATGCTGCTGGACTTCCTCGCGCAAGCCCGCACCCTCACCGAATCCGCCAAGGGGATTGTTGCATGACCCTCGTTCGTTTCCAGATGTGCATCGACGGCCAATGGCGCGATGCCCAGAGCGGCAAGACCTTCGACAGCCTCAACCCGGCCACCGCCCAGGCCTGGGCGCAGTTGCCCGACGCCGACGAAGCCGATGTGGAGCTGGCCGTACAGGCCGCCCAGCGGGCGTTCGACAGCCAGCAATGGCGCAGCATCAGCGCCACCGCGCGCGGCAAGCTGCTGCGCCGCCTGGGCGACCTGATTGCCGAGAACAAGGAGCACCTGGCCCAGCTGGAAAGCCGTGACAACGGCAAGCTGATCCGCGAAACCCGCGGCCAGGTCGGCTACCTGCCAGAGTTCTTCCACTACACCGCAGGCCTGGCCGACAAGCTTGAAGGTGGCACCTTGCCACTGGACAAGCCCGACCTGTTCGCCTACACCGTGCACGAGCCGATCGGCGTGGTCGCCGGGATCATCCCGTGGAACAGCCCGCTGTACCTCACCGCGATCAAGCTGGCGCCGGCCCTGGCCGCTGGCAATACCATCGTGCTCAAGCCGTCCGAGCACGCCTCGGCGACCATCCTCGAGCTGGCCCGCCTGGCCCTCGAGGCCGGTTTCCCGCCCGGCGTGGTCAACGTGGTCACCGGCTACGGCCCGAGCACCGGCGCGGCGCTGACCCGCCACCCGCTGGTGCGCAAGATCGCCTTTACCGGCGGCGCTGCCACCGCCCGCCACGTGGTGCGCAGCAGTGCCGAGAACTTCGCCAAGCTGTCGCTGGAGCTGGGTGGCAAGTCGCCGAACATCATCTTTGCCGACGCCGACCTGGACAGCGCCATCAACGGTGCAGTGGCCGGCATCTACGCCGCCTCCGGGCAAAGCTGCGTGGCCGGCTCGCGCCTGCTGGTGCAGGACGAGATCTTCGACGAGTTCGTCACCCGCCTGGTCGCCCGCGCCAAGCGCATCCGTATCGGCAACCCGCAGGACGACGCCAGCGAAATGGGCCCGATGGCTACCGCGCAGCAGCTGGCCGTGGTCGAAGGCCTGGTGGCTGCGGCCAAGGCCGAAGGTGCCAGGCTGCACATGGGCGGCAAACGTGCCGAGGTCGAAGGTGACGGTTGGTTCTACGAGCCGACCCTGTTCGAGTGCGACAGCAACTCGATGACCATCATGCAGGAAGAAGTCTTCGGCCCGGTTGCTGCGGTGATCCGCTTCAAGACCGAAGAAGAAGCCCTGGCCATCGCCAACGACTCGCAGTTCGGCCTGGCCGCCGGTATCTGGACCCGCGACCTGGGCCGTGCGCATCGCCTGGCCCGCGACGTGCGTTCGGGGATCATCTGGGTCAACACCTACCGCGCCGTATCGGCCATGGCACCGATCGGCGGGTTCAAGAACAGCGGCTACGGCCGTGAGAGCGGCATCGATTCGGTGCTGGCCTATACCGAGCTGAAGACGGTGTGGATCAACCTGTCCACTGCGCCCATGCCCGACCCCTTTGTCATGCGCTAGGAGAACTGCGCCCATGATCGAACCCGGCATCTACAAAGACGTGATGGGCTCCTTCCCGTCCGGCGTCACGGTGGTCACCACGCTGGACGCCGACGGCGGCATCGTCGGCATCACCGCCAGTGCGTTCAGCGCGTTGTCGATCGACCCGGCACTGGTGCTGTTCTGTCCCAACTATGCCTCGGACACCTACCCGATCCTGCGTGACAGCAAGCAGTTCGCCATTCACCTGCTGTCCGCCGACCAGACCGCCGAGGCCTACGCGTTCGCTGGCAAGGGCAAGGACAAGGCCAAAGGCATCGAGTGGCACTTGAGCGAGCTGGGCAACCCGCTGCTGACCAAGGCCACGGCGATCATCGAATGCGAACTGTGGCGCGAATACGACGGCGGCGATCACGCCATCATCGTTGGCGCGGTGAAGAACCTGGTGTTGCCGGCCGAGCCGGTGACGCCGATGGTCTACCACAAAGGCAAGCTGGGCGCGCTGCCTGCGCTTGGCTGATACACCCATGCGCTTCTTCGCGCGCTCGCCCGCGAGGAAGCCAGCACCGCTGACCGTGTATTTCCGGAGGTATGCATGAGCAATGAAAAGTACGAAAAAGGCCTGCAGATCCGCACCCAGGTGCTTGGCGAAGACTACGTCAACCGCTCGCTGCAGAATGCCGACGATTTCACCAGGCCATTGCAGGAGCTGGTCACCGAGTACTGCTGGGGCCACGTCTGGGGCCGTGAAGGCTTGTCGCTGAAAGAGCGCAGCATGATAAACTTGGCCATGATTTCCGCGCTCAACCGGCCCCACGAGCTCAAGCTGCACATTCGCGGCGCCTTGCGTAATGGCCTGAGCCGTGAACAGATTCGCGAGATCCTGCTCCAGGTCGGCATTTATTGCGGCGTGCCCGCGGCGGTGGACAGCTTCCGCCTGGCCCGCGAAGCGTTCGCTGAAGCCGATGCGGAGTCAACCCGTTAACACCGGGCTGTTCGAACCCATGCAAGGAGCACCCGAGGTTCGTGGTGCTGTTGCAGTTGCGGTCGGGCAGCCTCTTTCAGAGCGCACTCGATGAAACGCCTGCCACTCGACGACAGCTTCAAGGTCAACCGCAACCCCGTTACCCTGCGCGAAATCGTGCTCGACAAGCTGCGCGCCGCGATCATGAACTTCCACCTGCTGCCAGGCGACCGCCTGGTCGAGCGCGACCTCTGCGACCGCCTCGGCGTCAGCCGCACCTCGGTACGTGAGGCCCTGCGCCATCTGGAGTCGGAAGGCCTGGTGGAGTTCGCCGATGCCAAGGGCCCGCGCGTGGCCATCATCACCCTCGAAGACGCTCGCGACATCTATGAATTGCGCTGCGTGCTCGAAGGGCTGATCGTACAACTGTTCACCCTCAACGCCAAGGCGAAGGACATCCGGGCCCTGGAGCGCGCCCTGGAAGTCAACCGCGAGGCCCTCGAAGAAGGCGAGCTGCCACAGGTGCTGGATTCGGTACAAGGCTTCTACGATGTGCTGCTGGAGGGTTCCGGCAACCAGGTGGCAGCCCAGCAGCTGCGCCAGTTGCAAGCACGCATCAGCTACCTGCGCGCTACCTCGGTTTCACAGGAAAACCGCCGCGGCGCCAGTAACCGGGAAATGGAAAAGATCGTCGAGGCGATCAAGAGCGGCGACCCGCTGCTGGCCCACCAGGCCTCGGTCGATCACGTCCGCGCCGCAGCCAAGGTGGCCCTGGACTACCTGCGCCAGAAGCAGGATGACAATACCAAGGTGCGCGACATGGTCGAGCCCCTGGCCCTCAAGGAGCCACGTATACAACCCCGCACAGGCCGCTGACCATGCCCAACGCCCCGCGCTACTGCCCGCACTGCACCACGGAACTGGCCCGGGGCGTTCCTACAGGCGACACCCACGAACGCCTGCACTGCACTGGCTGCGGCTACATCCACTACATCAACCCGAAGATCATCGCCGGCTGCATCATCGAGCGCGATGGCAAGTACCTGCTATGCCAGCGCGCCATCCCCCCGCGCCCGGGCACCTGGACCTTGCCCGCCGGTTTCATGGAGGCCGGTGAGACCACCGAACAGGCGGCATTGCGCGAGGTCTGGGAAGAGACCGGCGTACGCGCCGAAATCGTCTCGCCGTATTCGATCTTCAGCGTGCCGAAGATCAGCGAGGTGTACATCATCTTCCGCGCCATCGCCACCGAGGAAACCGGGCAATACGGGGCGGAAACACTGGCCTGCAAGTTCTTCGAGCCGGACGAGGTCCCCTGGGACGACATCTACTACCCGGCGATCCGGCAGATTCTGGAGCGCTACATCCTCGAGCGGCAGGCAGGGGTGTACGGCATCTACATGGGCAATGACGACACCGGCAAGGTGCACTTCATTCGCTAGCCTGTGCCGGCCTTTCAACCCCGGCCATCCGCAGGCCTCAACTTCAGCGCCGCCCCTCGGCCAGCATGCGCACGGCCAGGGCCGCCAGCACCGTGCCCATCAGCCAGCGTTGTACCTGTTGCCACAATGGGCGCCCGGCCAGGAACACGGCAATCGACCCGGCCATGAGCGCGATCAGGGCATTCACCGTGACACTGATGGCGATCTGCGTCGATCCCAGCACCAGCGACTGCAACAGCACGCTGCCATGGCCCGGTTCAATGAACTGTGGCATCAACGACAGGTACATGACGGCGATCTTGGGATTGAGCAGGCTGGTGGCAAAGCCCATGGTGAACAGCCGCCGCGGGCTGTCGGCCGGTAGTTCGCGAACCTGGAATGGCGAACGCCCGCCAGGGCGCAGCGCCTGCCAGGCCAGGTACAACAGGTACAGCGCGCCGCCGATACGCAGCGCGTCGTAGGCAAACGGTACGGCCATCACCAGGGCGGTGATACCGAGTGCGGCGCAGACCATGTAGATGACGAAGCCAAGGGCCACACCGCCCAACGAGATCAGCCCGGCCTTGCGGCCCTGGCAGATCGAGCGGGAAATCAGGTAGATCATGTTCGGCCCCGGGGTCAGGACCATGCCGAGGCAGATCAGGGCGAAGGTGAGCAGTTGCGCGGTGTCGGGCATGGGCACGTCCTGGTTGTGCGTTAAGGTGTTGCGAGTTTATCCAGGGCCGTGCCTGTCGTCTGCTCCGATCTCACCTCACCTGCCCGGCGATCAAGCCCACGGCCACCGCGATCATCGCTACCCCGGAAACCCGCCCGACCAGCTTCGCCGCCTGTGGCCGGGTGCTCAGTACGGTTTTGGCGCCATAGCCGACCAGCGAATAGATCACCAGCGAACTGCACAGGTGTACCAGCCCCAGCAGCAGGATCTGCACCGGCACCGGCCAGCTCGACTGCGGGTCGGTGAATTGCGGCAGCAAGGCCAGGAACAGCAGGAACACTTTCGGGTTGAGGCCACTGACGCAGAATCCCTTGACCGCCCAGCGCGACCCCGATTCCCCCGCCCCTCCCTGCCCGGCCGACGGCAATGCCGGGCTCAGCAGCAGGTTGCCGCCCAGCCACAGCAGGTAGCCGCACCCTGCCAGGGTCAGCAAGGTCAGCGCCAGCGGGTGGCCCGCCAGCAGGCTGCCGACGCCGACCGCCACCAGTAAAGTCGCCAGGAAATGCCCCGACAACATCCCCGCGACCGCAGGCATTACCCAGCGCCCGCGCATGCCCGCCGAAATGGCATAGGCCCAGTCCGCACCGGGGGTCATCACGAACAGCATCGACACGGCCCAGAACGCCGTCAGAACACTGAGAGCCACTTGAATAGTCCTTCTTCCACTGCTTGGGATGAACAAAGACTACGTATTTCGCCGGAGCATTTTCTTTCGTATATTCCTCACCAGCCTCCAATCAATGGAAGATTCTTCTCAATGGACAGGATCGATCGAAAAATCCTTGCCGAGCTGCAAAAAGATGGTCGGCTATCGGTGACCGAACTGGCCGACCGCGTCGGGCTCAGCCTGTCGCCCTGCCACCGGCGCTTGAAGGTGCTGGAAGAAAGCGGCGCGATCCTTGGTTATCACGCCCGGTTGGCGCCCAGTGCCCTGGGCCTGAACTTTGCCGCCCTGGTATTCGTGACCCTGCGTGAAGTCACCCGCCAGCCAGTGGCGGACTTTGAAGCAGCCTTGGCCGAGATCCCGCAGATCGTCGAAGCACAACGGCTGTTTGGCGACCCGGATTACCTGCTGCATGTGGTGGCCAGGGACTTGCCTGCATTCCAGAAACTGTACGACGAGCAGCTGACCAGCATTCCCAATGTAAAACGGTTGAGTTCGACCCTGGTGATGAAAGAGGTGATCCAGGATCGCTTGCTGCCGATGTAGCGGTTGGCTTCTGCTGCCGGCTCCCTTTCACCACCTTTATCAGCTGCCCCGCAAAGGCGCACAGCGCACCACCACAGCCCAGCGCAAATCGCCCGCCAGCCGCCCAGCCCGTCTACTCCAGGCGCTCCCGGCCAGTGGCATCCTTCTTGCTGCCGTCACCCGCTTAAGCTTTTGTCAGCCTTAGGTTTTTTAAGGTTTATGGGTACATATTTACTAATTTCTCGTTATCCCCGCGCCCCGCATCATCACTCCAACAAGAACGCGTCGCCCTTCGTCGGCACGCCCCCGGGCAGTTCCCGATGCCCCACCTTGCCTTGGAGTCAGTCATGACCAGTGCAGCCAATTCGGCCCCCCTGATAGAAAAACACACGATCGGCTATGTGCCCCCGCAGGACCGCCATGGAAAGGTAAGGGATCTGTTCACCCTGTGGTTCGGCGGCAACATCGCGCCGCTGCCCATCGTTACCGGCGCATTGGGCGTGCAGCTGTTCCACCTGAACCTGCTGTGGGGCGTCGTCGCCATTCTGGTCGGCCATTTGCTTGGCGGTGTGCTGATGGCACTGCACTCGGCCCAGGGCCCGCAGATGGGCATCCCGCAGATGATCCAGAGCCGTGCCCAGTTCGGCTCGCTCGGCGCGTTGCTGGTGGTGGTGATTGCAGGGGTCATGTACATCGGCTTCTTCGCCTCCAACATCGTCCTCGCCGGCAAGTCGCTGCACGGTGTGGTGGATGCCGTGCCCGTGCCGGTGGGCATCGTCATCGGTGCACTGGGCTCGGGCATCATCGGCATCATCGGCTACCGCTTCATCCATGTGCTCAACCGCATCGGCACCTGGGTACTGGGCATCGGCATCGTGGTCGGCTTCGGCTACATCTTCAGCCATGTGCAAAGTGACGACTTCCTTACCCGCGGCGGCTTCAACCTGGCCGGCTGGCTGGCCACCGTGTCGCTGGCGGCGCTGTGGCAGATCGCCTTCGCCCCGTACGTGTCGGACTATTCGCGCTACCTGCCGGCCGACGTCAAGGTCAGCGCGACGTTCTGGACCACCTACCTGGGCTCCGCGCTGGGTTCGAGCCTGTCGTTCATCTTCGGCGCCGTGGCGGTCCTGGCGCTCCCGGCCGGCATGGACACCATGGACGCCGTCAAGCTGGCCACCGGGACCCTGGGGCCGATCATGCTGGTGCTGTTCCTGCTCAGCGTGATCAGCCACAACGCCCTCAACCTGTATGGTGCGGTACTGTCGATCATCACCCTGGTGCAAACCTTCGCCTACCGCTGGATCCCCACCGCCAACAGCCGTGCAGTGCTGTCACTGGTGGTGCTGAGCGCCTGCTGCGTGGTGGCGGTATTCGCCTCGGCAGACTTCATCGGCCACTTCGTCGACATGGTGCTGGTACTGCTGGTAGTGCTGGTGCCATGGACGGCGATCAACCTGATCGACTTCTACGCCATTCACAAGGGTGACTACGACATCCAGTCGATCTTCCAGGTCGATGGTGGCATCTACGGGCGTTACAACCCGCAGGCGCTGGTTGCCTATGCGGTGGGCATCGTGGTGCAGATCCCGTTCATGAACACGCCACTGTATGTCGGGCCGATTGCCGAGCACATCAACGGCGCAGACTTGTCGTGGCTGGTGGGCCTGGCGATCACTTCGCCGCTTTACTGGTGGCTGGCCAGCCGCGATAGCGCCTACCGTCGTCGCCAGGCCGGTGCCAAGGTAGCCATGGGGCACTGACCTCGTCTGTGCTCGATCAGGCACCAAGGGGTGAGCGGCAAGCCAGTCAGGCGCCCTCGGGCAACAGGCTACGGTCGAACATGAACGCCCGCTCCCCCTGAGGTGTATAGGCATACAACTGCTGCGGTCGCCCCAACCGCGGCTGATTCTTCTCCCCGGTATCCCTCACCCAGCCCAGCTCGCGCAAACGCTCCAGCCGTTTGCGCAGCGAGGTGTTGTTCACCGCTTGGCCCAGGCAGGCTTGCACGGCCCCCAGCGCATCCAGCACGGTGAACTTCTCTGCCAGCAAGTAAAGCGGCAAGCTGCTGTACACCGTCTTCGCGGCAAGGCGCTCGCGGGCGCGGCCGACCAGCAGGTTATGGTCGAACGGCAGCAGCACCTTGCGCTCCAGCACGCTGTCCAGATCGAAGAACGCCAGCTGCTCGCCCTCGACCTGCTGTTGCGGGTCGAGCAGCGCCAGGTAGAAGGTGCTCATCGACCAGCCCCTGGGGTCACGGAAGGCGTTACCTTCGGTACCCACCTGTTCCAGGTAACGCGGCACTACCCGGGCCTTTTCGCGCAGGGCCCGGTCGGCAGCGCCTTCCAGGCTGGTGTCGGGGGTTCTGCCATTGACGATGACCCCGGGCAAGGCCCACTGGCCGGCATGTGGTTCTCGCTCGCGACGGTGCAACAACACTTGCAGATGCTGCGCTTCAGGGGCCATACGCAGGGCGATGATATCGACGCTGGCCAGGACTTCGGTGCTACTCACGGGATGGCTCCGCTCAGGAATGCGCCTATATTCCACCAGAGATGTTAAGTAACACAAGCAAAAACCTTTGAATAAAAAGCGCTTGACACACTTATAACACCAGGTGAATTATATGACCAACCCAGCAAGGAGAACCGCCATGAAGATCGCCAGCTTCGATGTCGACGCGCAAAATGGCTTCACCGCCAACGCCCCGCAAGAGCTACCTGTGCCCGAAGGTGACGAAGTCGTGGCGGATCTGAATGCCATGGCGCTGCGCGCCGACCTGCGACTGGGCAGCAAGGACGCTCATCCAGCCAACGCCGCCTGGGTGGTCGGCGACCACGCCGACATGTTGCAGCCGCTGCAACTGGCGGATGCCGACCTGACCTGGGTCAGCCACTGCGTACCCGGCACCGCAGGTTTCGAACTGCTGCCCGGGCTGCCCGCGCCGATCGATTATGACTACTTCGTCTGGAAAGGCGTCGAGCCCGACCTGCACCCCTATGGTGCCTGTTACCACGACCTGGCCGAGCGCCGCTCCACCGGGGTGATCGAATACCTCAAGGTACACCAGGTGGGCGCGGTGATCGTCGGCGGCCTGGCCCTGGACTACTGTGTCAGGACCACCGCCCGGCAACTGCGCCAGGCCGGCTTCCAGGTGCTGCTGTATCTGCCCGCCTGCCGCGCCCTCACCCAGGCGGGGGCGATCGAGGCGTGTGGCGCGCTGGCCGCCGAGGGCGTGATCCTCTGCGGCGACGAAGCGGCACTCGACCACCAGCTTGCCCGAATCAAGGAAGACCGCCCATGAGCGATAGCGTTTTCGGCCCGCGTATCATCCAGAACCTGCTGGATACCGACTTCTACAAGATCACCATGATGCAGGCAGTGCTGCACAACTACCCCAACGCCGAGGTGGAGTGGGAGTTCCGCTGCCGCAACAACGAGAACCTTGCCCCCTACCTGGCGGAGATCCGCTACCAGGTGGAACAGTTGGCCGAGGTCAGCGTCACCCACGACCAACTCGCCTACCTGGAGAAGATCCCCTTCATCAAGGCGGATTTCATCCGGTTTCTCAGCCTGTTCCGCTTCAACCTGCGCTATGTCCAGGTGTACCTGGATGATGCCGGGCAACTGGCGATCCGCGTGCGTGGGCCATGGCTGCACGTGATTCTCTACGAAATCCCGCTGCTGGCGATCATCAGCGAGGTGCGCAACCGCTACCGCTACCGCGAGGTGGTGATCGAGCAGGTGCGCGAACGCCTGTATCAGAAACTCGACTGGCTGAAAGCCGAAGCCAGCCCAGATGAACTGGCCGGTTTCCAACTCGCCGACTTCGGTACCCGGCGGCGCTTTTCCTACCGGATGCAGGAAGAGGTGGTACACATCCTCAAGCGCGACTTCCCGGGCCGCTTTGTCGGTACCAGCAATGTGCACCTGGCCCGGGAGTACCAGCTCAAACCGATCGGTACCATGGCCCACGAGTGGTTCATGGCCCACCAGCAGCTCGGTCCGCGGCTGGTCGACAGCCAGGCTGCCGCGCTGGAATGCTGGGTGCGGGAATACCGCGGGTTGCTCGGCATCGCCCTGACCGACTGCATCACCATGGACGCGTTCCTGGGCGATTTCGACCTGTACTTCGCCAAGCTGTTCGATGGCCTGCGGCACGACTCGGGCGATCCGCTGGCCTGGGCGGAAAAAGCCATTGCCCACTACGAAAGGCTGGGGATCGATCCGAAGAGCAAGACGCTGATATTTTCCGACGGGCTGGATTTTGCCAAGGCGCTGGCGTTGTACCGGGCGCTGCATGAGCGGATCAATGTGAGCTTTGGCATTGGCACTCGGCTAACATGCGATATTCCGGATGTGGAACCGATGAACATCGTGATCAAGATGACCGCCTGCAACGGCGCGCCGGTAGCCAAGATTTCCGACAGCCCGGGCAAGACCCAGTGCCGCGATGAGAACTTCGTGGCTTATCTGAAGCATGTGTTTCAGGTGAACTGAAGCCGGTGTTGCTAACGCTCCTCTGACTGCCCTGCACACAACTCCAGAAACTGCGCCGCCGCTCGCGATGGCGTGGCTGCATGCGGCACCAGGATGGAAAACCGCCGCACCAGCGCCTGCGGCGCAACCTGCAACCGGCGTAGCGCACCATCTTCGTGCCGGATCGACATCGCCGAGACGAAACCGATGCCCATCCCGGCTCGCACCGCCTCCTTCACCCCTTCCACCCCGGCGATTTCCAGCGCCACGCGCATCGCCACGCCACTGCGGGCAAAAGCCCGCTCGACGATTTGTCGCACTCCCGAGCCGCTTTCGCGCAACACCAGCGGGTAAGCCCCCAGCGCAGCCAGCGTCTGCTGGTCGCTGCCAGCCAGCGGATGTCCACGCGGCACGATGGCCACGATCTCGTCTTGCCGCCACCCCGTCACCGCCGTGCCCAATGGCAGTTCCTGCCCAGGGGGGCCTTCGATCAGGGCGATGTCAACGCTGTCCAGCGCGGCGACGATTTCCGCCGTGTTGCCATGGGAGGTGCTGACCTGCACCTGCGGATAGCGGGCATGGAAATCGGCAATCAGGTACGGCAGCAGGTAGCTGGCCGGCGTGGTACTGGCGCCGATGCGCAGGGTCCCACGCTCCAGCCCGCGCATCGCTTCGCGCAGCGCCTGGGCCTGGCGGAAGGTTTCGCGCAGCCGCTCGGCATAGGCCAGCAACTGCTCACCGGCCGCGGTCAGCCGCACGCCGCGGCCAGCGCGTTGGTAGAGGGGCTCGCCAAAAGTCTCCTGCAGCAGTTTTAGCTGGCCTGACACCGCCGGTTGCGACAGGTGCAGGGCCTGGGCCGCATGGCTGATGTTTCCATGCTCGGCGACGGTGGCGAATGTTATCAGCTGTTCCGGGGTCATTAGTCAAAAATATCAGGTTCACGGATATTTGCCATTTCAAATTACGATTTTTTATAAGCTTATAACCGGATTAACGTAAGCCATGTCGAAACACCCTCCCGGAGGACTCACATGGCCACGGTAACGTCCAACCCCGCTATTGCACCCACCCTCTCCACCCGCGGGCGGCTCAATGGCATTCTGTTCGTCGCGTTGTTCGCGTTTGCGGTCACCCAACTGGCCGCCCTGCCTGCCATCGCCAGCCTGGGTATCAGCCCGCTGATTGTCGGTATCGTCGCCGGTGCGCTTTACGCCAACGCACTGCGCGACGGTGTGCCCGCAAGCTGGGCGGCAGGCATCAACTTTTCCGCGCGCGGCCTGTTGCGCATTGCCGTTGCCTGTTTCGGCCTGCGGGTCAGCCTGCAGGAAATCGCCGAAGTCGGCTGGGCGGGGCTAATCGTGTCATTGCTGGTGGTAGCCAGCACCCTGCTGATCGGCCTGTGGTGCGGCATGAAGGTGTTCAAGCTGGACCGCGACAGCGCCTTGCTGACCGCTGCCGGCAGCGCCATATGCGGCGCGGCTGCGGTACTGGCGTTCGAATCGGCCCTGCGCAGCGCCCCGCACAAGAGTGCCATGGCGGTCGGTAGCGTGGTGCTGTTCGGCACCCTGTCGATGTTCCTCTACCCGTTGGCGATCAACGCCGGCTGGCTACAGCTGGATACCCTGGGCGCTGGCCTGTTCCTCGGCGGCACCCTTCACGAGGTGGCGCAGGTGGTTGGCGCGGCCAGCAATGTCAGCGCCGATGCCACGCATATCGCCACGATCGTCAAGATGACCCGGGTGATGCTGCTGGTGCCGGTGCTGCTGTTGGCAGGGTTGTGGATCAGCCGTACACGCCAGCCGGGCCAGGCACAGGGCAACGGGCGCATTGCCATGCCCTGGTTCGCCTTCGGCTTCCTTGCACTGGTGCTGGTCAATTCCTCCCAGTTGCTGCCGGGCGGCGTGACACAGGCCATCAACAGCCTGGATACCTTCGCCCTGACCATGGCCATGACCGCGCTGGGCATGGAAACACGCTTCAGCCAGATCCGCCAGGCCGGGCCGCGGGCACTGGCCACCGGAGCGATCCTGAACCTGTGGCTGATCGGGGGTGGGCTGGCAATCACCCTCGGCGTACAGAAGTTGCTGGGATGAGGTGAGCGCTGATTTACCGGCGAAGTAGCCAACCAGGTCTCAAGCTTTTTTGGTATTCCCCTCGTTGCCGCTCCAATTTCTCGGTATGGTGTTGTCAAAGAAGGATGTTTTACCCGCACAGGAAAGACTTAGATGCCCCAACGCCATGTCATCAATGCATCCGTCAGCCCCAAAGGCAGCCTGGAGACGCTGTCACAACGTGAAGTGCAGCAGCTGAGTGAAGTCGGTACCGGAAGCCTTTACACCCTGTTTCGCCAGTGCGCCCTGGCCATCCTCAACACCGGCGCCCATGTCGACAATGCCAAGACCATCCTCGAGGCCTACCAGGACTTCGAAGTACGTATCCACCAACAGGACCGTGGCGTGCGCCTGGAGTTGCTGAATGCCCCAGCCGACGCCTTCGTCGATGGCGAGATGATCGCCAGTACCCGTGAAATGCTGTTCAGCGCCCTGCGCGACATCGTCTACACCGAAAGCGAGCTGGCCAGCCAGCGCATCGACCTGGAAAGCTCCCAGGGCATCACCGACTACGTGTTCCACCTGCTGCGCAACGCCCGCACCCTGCGCCCGGGCGTGGAGCCGAAGATGGTAGTGTGCTGGGGCGGCCATTCGATCAGCAGCGAAGAATACCAGTACACCAAGAAGGTCGGCCACGAACTGGGCCTGCGCAAACTGGACGTTTGCACCGGCTGCGGCCCGGGCGTGATGAAGGGCCCGATGAAAGGCGCAACCATTGCCCACGCCAAGCAGCGCATGCACGGCAGCCGCTACCTGGGCCTTACCGAGCCAGGGATCATTGCCGCCGAGGCACCCAACCCGATCGTCAACGAACTGGTGATCCTGCCGGACATCGAGAAGCGCCTGGAAGCCTTTGTCCGTGTCGGCCACGGCATCATCATCTTCCCGGGCGGCGCCGGTACGGCCGAGGAATTCCTCTACCTGCTGGGTATCCTCATGCACCCGGACAACCAGGACCTGCCGTTCCCGGTGGTGCTCACCGGCCCGCGCAGTGCCGAGCCGTACCTGCAACAATTGCACGCCTTCGTCGGCGCCACGCTTGGTGAAGCGGCACATCGCCTGTACCAGATCATCATCGACGACCCGGCAGAAGTGGCCCGACACATGGTCGAGGGGCTCAAGGAGGTCAAACAGTTCCGCCGTGAGCGCAACGATGCGTTCCATTTCAACTGGCTGCTGAAGATCGAAGAAAGCTTCCAGCGCCCGTTCGACCCAACACACCAGGCCATGGCTGACCTGGACCTGCGGCGCGAACTGCCTGCGCATGAACTGGCCGCCAACCTGCGCCGGGCGTTCTCCGGCATAGTTGCAGGCAACGTCAAGGACAAGGGCATCCGCCTGATCGAGGAACACGGGCCGTATCAGATCCGTGGCGACAGCGCCGTGCTGGACCCACTCGGCCGGCTGTTGCAGGCGTTCGTCGACCAGCACCGGATGAAGCTGCCCGGCGGCGCGGCGTACGTACCGTGCTACCAGGTAGTGACCTGACCCCGGCGCCGGGTTTCTTCGCAGCGTCGTTGCGGCCCAGGCTGAAGGCCTTGTGCCAGGCCTTCAGCCGAGGTCGGCCAGTGGCCTTTTGACAAAACGTATACTGTCCCGTCCACTGCGCTTTGACTGGTACAACGCCACATCCCCCTGCTCGATCAGCGCCGCCAGGCTTGCCGGCGGCTGATCGAACAGATTGACACCAATGCTCAGCGTGACGGGCTGCGGCGTGGGTGCCGTGTTGCCGGCAAACTGCTGGAACTGCTCACGCAGCAATCCGCCCAGTTCCAGCACGCGCTCGCTGCTCGAGCCCCACAGCAGGATGACAAATTCATCGCCGCCCAGGCGTGCGGCCAGCGAGCGCTCGGGCAGCAGCGTGCGGATCATCTCGGCCAGAGCAACCAGCAAGCGGTCACCTGCCACATGCCCGTGCAGGTCATTGACCAGTTTGAAATTGTCGATGTCGATCAGCAGCAAGGCACCGGGCTGCGCCGGGCTCACACCCTTGAAGAAATGCCCCGCACGCACCTCCAGGGCACGCCGGTTATACAGCGCAGTCAATGGGTCGCGCGCGGCCAGCCGGGCGATCCGCTCCTCGCGCCGGTAGCGCACCGTGCCGGTCATCGACAAGGCGATCAGCATGATCGCCATCGTCCCCTCCACCAGGGAAACCTGGATGATCAGCCCGCCGAAGGTGGCCAGGTCGATCAGCGTACCCGGGGTGATCGCGATGATCGCCTTGGCCAGGTAGAACAGCCCGTGCACCAGCAATACATAGCGCAACTGCACCGCGCCAACACTCAGCGACCGGCCATGCGGGCGCAACAACAGGCTGGCCTTGAGCGTCAGCAGTGCCACCAGCAACGAGTTGGCCATCAACATCACGTTCGACCACTGTGGCCCCACGGGCAACAGCAGCAAGGCGAACCACAGCGGGACCAGCAGCAACCAGCGAGGTGACAGGCGCACCTGGGTGAAGCGCAACACGCCCACCAGGAACAGCCCGTGCGCCACCACCAGCAAGCCATTGGCGAACCAGATGCCGATCAGCAGCAAACCGATGCCGCGCAGCAAGGCCAGGGTCGAACCAACCGCGATGGTGGCAAAGCCTGCGCTCCAGAACAGCAGCGGCGGCTCGCGGACACTGCGCCATTCGATCGCCAGGTACAACGCTGCAGCAGCGGCCAGGGCGATCGAGATAGTCAGCATTGTGGGTGGATCAAGCGCCATGGAGGGTTTGCCCTGTCTGGTTAACGAGGAAGGACGCGATTGTATGCGCTGTCACTGATTCTACAGAGCGCATACGTGCAAATGTTCCGCTGACCGTTTGCACAATTGATCACGCCTCGCCACGCAAACAGCCCCAGCCACGCCCTACCCCACAAACGTAGCCTGACACGTGCCGTGCGGCACACTACACTCGGCCTATCCATCAGGAGGGATCGACGTGCCCATTGCCGCAAGCGAGCACCAGCCCCAGCCGAGCCGACGTGGTGCGGTTATCTGGCTGACCGGCCTGTCCGGTGCAGGCAAATCAACCCTGGCCACAGCCCTGGCCTGCAGCCTGAATGCGCTGGGACACGCCAGCTATGTGCTTGATGGCGATGCACTGCGCGCCGGCCTGAACGCCGACCTTGGCTTTTCCCCCGCCGACCGGCATGAAAACATTCGCCGTGCCGGCGAGGTGGCCGCATTGTTCGCCGATGCCGGCCTGATCTGCATCGCCGCGCTCATTTCCCCCTATCGCGCCGATCGCGCCGCCGCGCGCAAGGCGTGCAAAACGGGGTTTCATGAGGTGCATGTCAGCGCCGACCTGGCAACCTGCGAGGCACGTGACCCCAAGGGCCTGTATCGACGGGCAAGGGCTGGTGAACTGCGGGGGTTCACCGGCATCGATGCACCTTATGAGACACCGCTGCACGCCGAGCTGGTGCTGGACACTGCCGGCGTCGCAGCAGAAATGGCGCAACAACAGCTGCTGCGCTATGTGCAGGCGCATGTTCTGCATCAGGCAGTCGCGCAGGTGCCGGGGCAGCAGGTCGCCCCGGCCGGCTCGGTAACGGGGCTCAGGTCCCCGGTGTGATGTCCCCTTGCTGCCAGCGCGCCTCGCTGCTGCTCAGGGCTTGGGCAATGTCGGCAAGCTCGCCGGACGGCAGGGTCGCCGGCAGCGGGTCCAGCCCGGCACTGGCGAACAGTTGCCCATAACTGTTACGTAACTCGGCATAGGCCAGGTCGCGCCGCAGGTCAGCCTGCAAGGCGTTCAGCTCGCCCTGGATCAGTTCCAGCTCGCCGATGCCTTCGGCCTGATGGCGGTTGCGCAGCTGCTCGACGATCTGCTGGTCGAGAAGCACCAGCTGCTGGCTGGTGACGAATTGCCGGCGGGCCTCGCTGAAGTTGGCATTGGCCACGTACAGCTGGGCCAGGATGGCCATCGACATCGCCTGGCGGCGCGCCTCGACCACCTGCTCGCCAGCCTTGGCGACATCGATCGAAGCAGGGCCAGACAGCACGTTGAACAGGTTCCAGGTGACTTTCACGCCATAGTCGGCCCAGTGCTGGTTGGTCAGGAAGCTGTTACTGTCGTAATGGCCTCCTGCGGAGAATTCCAGCCCCGGCAGCATGCGCAGCATCGATTTGCGCACCTCGGCGGCGCTGATGCGCGCCTGGTAGTCCTGCTCGCGCAGTTCCGGGCGCGATGCCAAGGCCTGCTGTTCCAGGCTGTCCAGGCCCACCTTCAGTTCGGGCACAGCATAATCGGTGTTCTCCGCCAGGCTCAGTTCACTGCCCGGCGGCAGATTGATCAACGCGCCCAGTTCGGTCTTGGCCAACGACAAGGCCCGGCGCTGCTCTTCCAGCTGGCGCGTCGCCTCGATCAGCGAACGCTGGTAGGTCAGCGCCTGGATCGGGTCACCAATACGCTGGTCGCCCATGCGCTGGCTGTTATCGCGAGCCTGCTCGACGCGCACCATCAAGGTGTCGATCTGCTTGAGCAGGCGCTCGGCGGCCACTGCCCGCCAGTAGGCCGAACGCACGTCCTGGATGATGGTCTGCACCACCTTGCGGCGGCGCTCCTGCACGATCAGGCGCTGGTCGCCCTGCTGCTTGGCACTGACATAGCTGACGCCGAAATCCAGCACGTTCCAGACCATGGTCAGGTCGGCCACGTCTCGGTCGCGGTCCTGGGAAGTCGAGGGTTCCAGGGATTGGGTATTGGTCAGCACGCTGCGGCTGCTGGAAGCGCTGACGTTGCTGCGCCCGGCATAGCCCGCGGAGGCAGCCATACGGGGCAGCATGTCGAACGTGGCCAGGTCCACCTGACGCTGGGCCAGGGCTTCTTCCATGACCTTCAGGCGAGCCTCCAGGTTGTACTTGACTGCCCGCGCCATCGCCTGGTGCAGTGTCAGCGGGCCTTGCAACGCCTCCTGGCCCTTGAACATGCTGGCCAGATCCTGCCGTGCCCGCTGCTCGCTGACGCTGCGCTCGATCGGCTGGGTCTTGACGGCACAACCGGTCACCGTCAATGCCAACAGGCTCACCGCAAATATCCTTGACGCTTTACTCATCCCTTCCGCCCCCTTTGGCACGGCAAATTGCTTGTTTTTCTGGTCTGTCGGCCCTCACGGCCAACGCTCACGCCTGAGGTGCAGCTGCCTCGATCTGTTCCAGCGCCTGGGCCAGCTTGCTGACCTGGCGCTGCTCACCGTCCTTGAAGGCCTGCAGTTGCTGGCCAAGGGTCGGTGCCCCGGACAGGCCCTTGCCTGCCCCCGCATCGGCACCCTGGCGCCACGGTTTACCCCCGTTCAGCTCGTACTGGCCGCCGTCATCCGGCAGCGTCTTGTCGAAGATATTGGCCAGGCTGCTGGCCCCGAACACATTGGCATCGCCGCCGCCGAAGCCGAGGAAGCCTGCGCCCGAACCATCGCCAATGGCATGGTGCTGCCCCACGAAAACCTGGGCCAGGTAGCTCGGCGCCAAGGCACCATTGCGAATGAAGATATCGCCAACGGTCGGCAAGCCACCGCCCGGGCTCGGCACCTCGAACAATGGTTGTGGTACCAGTGGCGACTGGAACGGCGGCAGCGGCGCTGCAAGCGGCGCGAGCACCGCTGCAGTCGAGCCGGGAAGGCCCGGTTTTGCAGGCGGATAGGCGCGGTACTCCGGGTCGCCATCGCTGGACGGCAATGCCTGGCCCTGGCCGCTGAAACCGCCCACCACGGCATTCCCGGCAATGTCACTGATGCCGGTGCCAGCGGCTTTCAGCGCCAGTGCCAGCGTGCCGCTGCCCGCCACTGCAGCGACATTGACCTGCCAGGTGTGGCCATCGATACGCACCAGCGATTGCAAGGTACCCGTGGCATTGCCGGTCGTTACCAGTTCGAAATCAGCCAGGTCGACACCCCTGACCTCCTCGCTGAAGGTGACCGTGAACGCTTGGCTGCCGGGCGTGGAAACCGGAACCGGGACGATCGACTCGACGCTTGGCAGACGCGTGTCGACAGTCACTCCGGCGCTGTCCCCCACTGCATTGAGCCCCGGGTTCAGCGCATTGCCGAGCGCATCGTGCAGGGTCGCACCATTGGCCGAAAGGCCCAGTACCTGCACGCCATCGGCATCGTTGTCGCCGGCCTGGATGCGGTACTGGAACACCAGCGTGGTGGTCGCCGATCCGGCGACGAAATCGGCAAACACCGTACGCCCACCAATGTCCAGCGCCAGCTGTGGAACGCCATCGACGATGACCGCTTCGCTGGTATTGACCACGAAGGTCAGGACATCACCCGCGTTGTAGGCGACCCCGGCCGGCACGCCGACACTGCTTACCCTGGGCGCGTCGCGATCGATGCTGTAGGCCGCGCCCACCAGGCCGCCACCGAGCAGGTTGCCGGCGACGTCGCCGATGCCGGTACCGTTGGCCTTGAGGTTCAGCCCCAAGGTGCCGGTGCCGCTCACGCCACTGACGGTGATTTCGTAGACACCTTCGCCGAGCTGGCGCAGGCCGCTCAACGTACTGCTGGCGGAACCGCTGCTGGCCAGGCTGAAGTCACTCAGGTCCACGCCATTGACGCGTTCGCTGAAGGTCACGGTGAAGCGCACGCTCTGTGCATTGCTTGGCGATGGGTCGAGGGTGACGATGGCAAGCGCGGTCGGTGCCTGGGTGTCGACCAGCACCTGGTGCATATCGGCAATGTTGTTCAGCGTGAGGTTCATGGCGTTGCCAAGGGCGTCGTTCAAGGCCGCACCGTTGGCCGCCAGGCCGGTCACGCTGATGCCGTCGCTGTCGTTGTCGCCGGCCTGGACGATGTACTGGAACACCAGGGTCGCCGTGCCTGCGCCGGCTACCAGCTCGGCATATGCCGCACGCCCGCCCACATCCAGCAGCAACCGTGGCGAGCCATTGACTTCCACGGCCTCACTGGCATTGACCACGAACACCAGAGCATCTCCGGCATTGTAGGTCACACCGCCAACCGGACCGCCGACGCTGGTTACGCTCGGGGCGCGGGTATCGACGAGATAGGCGTTGGATTGCGCCGGGCTGTCGCCGTGATTGCCTTGGCCGTCGGTAACCGAGCTGACATCCAGGTGGACGCGGTTGCCGTTGCTCTGGCTGCCGGTGGTTGGCGTCAAGGTGGCCGTCCAGGTGATACCACCATCGCTGCTTGCCAGGTTACTCAGCACGCCGTTATCGGCCTGGAGCTGGGCCAGGGACAGTCCGGTTACCGCTTCATTGAAGGTGATGGTCACCAGGCTGGTCTGGCCGATACTCAGCTGGCTATCGGCAACCACGATGCTGGCCGTCGGGCGCTGGGTGTCGATGGCATAGTTGTTGGAGTCGGTGGTGCCGACCCCGGCATTGCCGG
>NZ_DGIR01000021.1 GCF_002386445.1 Pseudomonas sp. UBA4617 | reverse complement strand
CCCCTATCTGCGCATGCAGGTGGGGGTTTTGTCTTTGTCACGCAAAAAAACCTGCATGCATGGTCCCGTGTGGGAGCGCGCCCGCTCCACACCTCCCACAATCCGGGCAAGCACACTAGAATAGCCCCACGCACCTATTCAGAAGCGCTATATGCCCAATCCTGTCGAACCCGAATCATTGGCACGCTTGCCGCTGGAGGAGCTTGTCGCCTGCCATGAATGCGACCTGCTGCTACGCAAGCCCGTACTCCAGCACGATGAAAAGGCCCTGTGCCCGCGCTGCGGCTACGAGCTGTACGCCCACCGGCACAATGTGGTCAACCGTAGCCTGGCGCTGGTACTGACGGCGCTGCTGCTGTTTGTGCCGGCCAATTTCCTGCCAATCATGCAGCTGCATCTGCTTGGCCAGACATCAGACGATACCGTCTGGAGCGGCGTGCTGGGCCTGTACAACTCGGAAATGCGTGGCGTGGCCGTCGTGGTGTTTCTCTGCAGCATGGCCATACCCTTGGCAAAGCTCCTCTGCCAACTGGCCGTACTGTTGAGCATCCGGCTGAACATCGGGCGCGATTACGGCTTGCTGTTCTACCGCATCTATCACCACTTGCGTGACTGGGGCATGCTTGAGGTTTATTTCATGGGCGTGCTGGTGGCCATCGTCAAGCTTGTTGACCTGGCCGAACTCACCGTAGGCCTGGGGCTGTTCTGCTTCATCAGCCTGCTGTTGATCCAGGTATGGCTTGAAGTGGTGATGTCGCCGCACCAGATCTGGAGTGCGCTATCGGGGGAAGATCTGCATGCGGGCGATTGATGCGGGCATTCTGGTCTGTAATGAATGTCACGAGCTGAACCGGCAAGAGCCGGGCAGCGCTTCACAAACCTGTACACGCTGCGGTGCCATCGTGCATGCCCGTCGCCCGAACAGCATCGTGCGTACCTGGGCGCTGCTGATCGCTGCATCGATCTTGTACATCCCGGCCAACATGTTGCCGATCATGACCGTGAGTACGCTCGGCCAAGGTAGCCCCGACACGATCATGTCCGGCGTCATCACCTTGCTCAAGCATGGCATGGTGCCCATTGCTGCCGTGGTGTTCATTGCCAGCATCCTGGTGCCCACCTTCAAGCTGGTGGGAATCGGCCTGTTGTTGTATTCCGTTCAGCGGCGGCAGCCGCTTTCGGCGCGGCAACGGATATTGATGTACCGCTTCATCGAATTCATCGGACGCTGGTCCATGCTGGATATCTTTGTCATCGCCATCCTGGTGGCGGTGGTGAATTTCGGCCGAATCGCCAGTGTCGAAGCCAACCTGGGCGCTGTCGCCTTTGCAACTGTGGTGATTCTGACAATGCTTGCTGCTTTAACTTTCGATCCCCGACTGATCTGGGATAACACGGAGTCGGATGACGACCATGAGTGACCTGCCAACGGCTAAAACCCGCCCTGCCTCGAACTGGTCGGCCATCTGGATCCTGCCTTTGATCGCCTTGATGATCGGTGGTTGGCTGGCGTGGCAGGCTTACCGTGATGCCGGTGTGGAAATTGAAGTCCGCTTCGAGTCGGGCGAGGGGATCGTCGCCAACAAGACCGAGGTCATCTACAAAGGCATGCCGGTCGGCAAGGTGACCCGCTTGGTGCTGGATGCCAAGGGCGAGAACCAGGGGGTGATCGCCACCATCGAGATGAACAAGGCCGCCGAACCCCACCTGACCAAAGGCACGCGCTTCTGGCTGGTCAAGCCAAGTGTCAGCCTGGCGGGTATTTCCGGTCTTGAAACACTGGTGTCCGGTAACTATATCGCCGTCAGCCCGGGGGAAGGGGAGCGTACCAAGCGCTTCACTGCGTTGAAGGTGGCGCCGCCGTTGTCGGACACCGAGCCGGGCCTGCACCTGACCCTAAAGGCCGACCGGCTCGGTTCACTCAACCGTGACAGTCCGGTGTTCTACAAGCAGATCCAGGTTGGCCGGGTGAAAAGCTATCGCCTCTCCGACGACCAGAGCACCGTCGAAATCAAAGTCTTCATCGAGCCGGCATACGCCAGCCTGGTGCGCAAGCACACGCGTTTCTGGAACGCCAGCGGCGTCAGCATCGATGCCTCGCTGTCGGGGGTGAAGGTGCGCAGCGAGTCGCTGTCGAGCATCGTGGCTGGTGGTATCGCCTTCGCCACGCCGGAACATCGCCAGGACAGCCCGCCCACAGACCCCAGCCTGCCGTTCCGCCTGTATGAGGACTTCGATGCGGCCCAGGCCGGTATCCGTGTGAAGCTGAAGCTAAGCGATTATGAGGGCCTGCAGGCGGGTCGTACGCCGGTCATGTACAAGGGGATCCAGGTCGGCTCGCTGAAAACCCTGAAGATGGAAGACAACCTGGCCAGCGCATCGGCCGAATTGACGCTGGACCCATTGACCGAGGACTACCTGGTCGAGGGTACGCAGTTCTGGGTGGTCAAACCATCGATTTCGCTGGCGGGTATCACTGGCCTGGAAGCACTGGTCAAAGGCAACTACATCGCTATCCGTCCCGGCGAGAAAGGCGCACGTCCCGAGCGCGAGTTCGAGGCCCGCGCCAAGGCGCCGCCACTCGACCTCAAGGCGCCTGGCCTGCACATGGTGCTGTTCGCCGACACCCTGGGTTCGCTGGAGATCGGGAGCCCGGTGATGTACCGCCAGGTGAAGGTGGGTAGCGTGCAGAGCTACCAGTTTGCGCGTAACAGCAACCGCATCCTGATCGGCGTGCATATCGAGAAGGAATACGAAAAACTGGTCAACGGCTCGTCGCGCTTCTGGAACGTCAGTGGTATCACCCTCACCGGTGGCCTGTCGGGCATCAAGATCAAGAGTGAGTCGCTGCAGACGCTGATGGCCGGTGGTATTGCCTTCGACACGCCGCGACCCAATGTGGCGCTCAAGCGTCATATTCCGCGCTTCCGTCTGCACGACAGCCAGGAGGCGGCCAACCGTGCAGGCACGCTGGTCACCATCCGCGTCGACCGTGCCGATGGCCTGAAGCCGGGCACGGCAATCCGCTTCCGCGGCCTGGATGTAGGCAGCGTCGAGAGCGTCGACCTCACCACTGACCTGCAGGCGGTGTTGCTGCGGGCGCGCATTACCGAGGCAGCGGACCGTATTGCCCGGGTCGGCACGCAGTTCTGGGTGGTCAAGCCGGCCTTTGGCCTGGTGCGTACACAGAACCTCGATACCCTGGTTGGCGGGCAATACCTGGAAGTGCAACCGGCAACCAAGGCCCGCGGCCCGCAGCATGACTTCATCGCGCTGGCCGAAGCCCCGCAAGTGGCAGGGCCGGAAGTCGGCCTGCCGTTGACGCTAAGTGCCCCGCGTCGTGGTTCGATCAAGCCGGGTGTACCGGTTACCTACCGCGAAGTCGCGGTGGGCAAGGTGACGGGCTTCGAGCTGGGCCAGAATGCTGACCGCGTGCTGATCCATATCCTGATCGAACCGCGCTATGCGGCACTGGTGCGCAACGGCAGTCGTTTCTGGAACAGCAGTGGCTTCGGTTTCGACTGGGGGCTGTTCAAGGGGGCTACGGTGCGTACCGAGTCGGTGGAAACCCTGATCGACGGTGGTATTGCCTTCGCCACGCCGGATGGCGAGCAGATGGGTAACCCGGCGCGGCCGCAGCAGACCTTCGCCTTGTTCGACCAGGCCGAAGAAGAATGGCTGAAATGGGCGCCGAAGATCCAGATAGCCAAGTAATACCGGGCTAACGCAGGCATGCCTCATTTTGCAGGAGCGGGCTTGTGTCGCGATGGGGCTGCCTAGCAGCCCCTCAACTGCAGCTGCAATGCCTATGCTGCAGCCCGATCGTGACGCAAGGCCGCTCCTGCAAAAAGCGGTGCGGCGATGGGTTGTTGCTGAAGCACAAATCGCAGGCAACAAAAAACCGACCCTAGGGTCGGTTTTTCGACTAGCGCGTCGCTTAGGCAGCTGCAGCTTCTTTCAGCGCCTTGATGTGGCCATTCAGACGGCCTTTGTGACGAGCAGCCTTGTTCTTGTGGATGATGCCCTTGTCGGCCATACGGTCGATTACAGGCACAGCCAGAACGTAAGCGGCTTGCGCTTTTTCGGCGTCTTTTGCGTCGATGGCTTTGACTACATTCTTGATGTAGGTGCGGACCATGGAACGCAGGCTGGCGTTGTGGCTGCGACGCTTCTCAGCCTGTTTTGCACGTTTCTTGGCGGAAGGTGTGTTGGCCACCGTCGAGCTCCTCGAAAGACTTTAGGTAAATAGCAAACAAAATAGGCCGCGAATCATGCCGATCAGTCGAGCGGATGTCAAGGCCACCTGCAAGGTTCCGCCGAGCGGTGCGCCAACAGGATGGAAAGATTCCTTTCTGCTGCGCGACCTGTAAACTCGGGAATTTTTGGCTCCCTTGCGAAGGCGCGGGAGTATCGCACATTCGGACGCTGTCTGGCAGCGTCCTCTGCCCTTGGCGTGAATCTTTTCGATGAACCTGCTCAAATCCCTGGCTGCGGTAAGCTCGATCACCATGATTTCGCGGGTGCTGGGCTTTGTCCGCGACACCATCCTGGCGCGCATCTTCGGCGCCGGCATCGCCACCGATGCCTTCTTCATCGCCTTCAAGCTGCCCAACCTGCTGCGGCGCATCTTCGCCGAAGGTGCGTTTTCCCAGGCGTTCGTTCCGATCCTGGCTGAATACAAGACCCAGCAAGGCGAGGAGGCCACCCGTACCTTCGTCGCCTATGTCAGCGGCCTGCTGACCCTGGTCCTGGCACTGGTCACCGCCATCGGTATCCTGGCCGCACCGTGGGTGGTCTGGGCGACCGCCCCGGGCTTTGTCGACAGCGCCGAAAAGTACCAGCTGACCACCGCCCTGTTGCGGGTGACTTTTCCTTATATATTGCTGATCTCGCTGTCTTCGCTGGTTGGGGCCATCCTCAATACCTGGAACCGTTTCTCGGTGCCGGCCTTCACCCCGACCCTGTTGAACGTGGCGATGATCGCCTTCGCCGTGCTGCTCACGCCGTACTTCGACCCGCCGATCATGGCCCTGGCCTGGGGCGTGCTGGCCGGAGGCCTGGCGCAGCTGCTGTACCAGCTGCCAGCGCTGAAACGGATCGGCATGCTCGTGCTGCCGCGCCTGAACCTGCGCGACGCCGGGGTCTGGCGGGTGCTCAAGCAGATGCTGCCGGCGATTCTCGGGGTGTCGGTGAGCCAGATTTCGCTGATCATCAACACCATCTTTGCCTCGTTCCTGGTGGCTGGCTCGGTGTCCTGGATGTACTACGCCGACCGCCTCATGGAGCTGCCTTCAGGTGTGCTGGGCGTGGCTCTGGGCACCATTCTCCTGCCGACCCTTGCCAAGACCTACGCCAACAAGGACCGTGAAGAGTATTCACGGATCCTCGACTGGGGCCTGCGCCTGTGCTTCCTGCTGGTGTTGCCGTGCACCCTGGCCCTGGCCATCCTCGCCGAGCCGCTGACCGTGGCGCTGTTCCAGTACGGCAAGTTCACCGCCACCGACGCGGCCATGACCCAGCGGGCATTGATTGCCTATTCCGTGGGCTTGCTGGCGATCATTCTGATCAAGGTGCTGGCCCCCGGCTTCTATGCGCAGCAGAATATCCGCACGCCGGTGAAGATCGCGGTGTTCACCCTGGTCTGCACCCAACTGTTCAACCTGGCCCTGGTCGGCCCGCTGGCACATGCCGGGCTGGCCCTGGCGATCAGCCTGGGCGCCTGCCTGAATGCCGGCCTGCTGTTCTGGAAACTGCGCAGCCAGCAGCTGTTCCAGCCACAGCCTGGGTGGGCGATGTTCCTGCTCAAGTTGCTGCTGGCGGTGGGGCTGATGTCGGCGGTGTTGCTGGCCGGCATGCACTACCTGCCAGCCTGGGAGCAGGGCAGCATGCTGGCGCGCCTGGTTCGCCTGGGGGCGCTGGTGCTGGCTGGGGTGGTGAGCTATTTCGGCTGCCTGTACCTGTGCGGTTTCCGGCCTCGGCATTTCGCCCGCAAGGCCTTGCACTGAGGCATCGGGCGGGTCAGGCGTCGGTTTTTCGCATTCCACGCCGCCCTTGGGCGCTGCTGCCTGTCACCGGCGCCCGGGTGTGGTTATAATCGGCCACTTTATGAGCAAGAAGCGCGTTATGCAGCTGGTTCGAGGTCTTCACAACCTGCGCCCCGAGCACCGGGGCTGTGTCGCCACCATTGGCAACTTCGACGGGGTTCACCGCGGCCACCAGGCTATCCTGGGGCGTCTGCGCGAGCGCGGCCAGGCCTTGGGCCTGCCAACCTGCGTGGTGATCTTCGAGCCCCAACCACGCGAATACTTCGCCCCCGATACCGCGCCGGCGCGCCTGGCCCGCCTGCGTGACAAGGTCGAGCTGCTGGCGGCCGAAGGCATCGACCAGGTCCTGTGCCTGGCATTCAACCAGCGCCTGAGCCAGCTCGGCGCCGATGCCTTCGTCAAGACCATCCTCGTCGACGGCCTGGGGGTACGCCACCTCGAAGTCGGCGATGACTTCCGCTTTGGCTGCGACCGCGCCGGCGATTTTGCCTTCCTGGTCGATGCCGGCAAGCAGTACGGCTTCAGCGTCGAGGCCGCCAATACGGTGGTCCAGGACGGCCTGCGGGTCAGCAGCACCGAAGTGCGCAAGGCGCTGTCCGAGGGCAACTTCGAACTTGCCGAGCACCTGCTGGGCCGCCCCTACAGTATCAGCGGCTGCGTGCTGCACGGCCAGAAGCTGGCCCGCCAGCTCGGCACACCCACTGCCAACATCCAGCTCAAACGCCGCCGCGTGCCGCTGTCCGGGGTCTACCTGGCCAGCATCGAGATCGACGGCAAGGCCTGGCCGGGTGTCGGCAATATCGGCGTGCGTCCCACCGTTGCCGGTGACGGGCGCCCGCACCTGGAAATTCATCTGCTGGACTATGCCGGCGACCTGTATGGCCGGCGCCTGACGGTGAAGTTCCACCACAAGCTGCGTGAAGAGCAGCGTTTCGCCTCCCTGGAGGCGCTGAAGTCGGCGATCGATGCGGATATCGCCGCCGCACGTGCACATTGGCACGCTCAACCGCTAACGAAGAGCCTGAAATGACCGACTACAAAGCCACGCTAAACCTTCCGGACACCGCCTTCCCCATGAAGGCCGGCCTGCCTCAGCGCGAACCGCAGATCCTGCAGCGCTGGGACAGCATTGGCCTGTACCAGAAGCTGCGCGAAATTGGCAAGGATCGTCCCAAGTTCGTCCTGCACGACGGCCCGCCCTATGCCAACGGCAAGATTCACATCGGTCATGCGCTGAACAAGATCCTCAAGGACATGATCGTCCGTTCCAAGACCCTGGCCGGCTTCGATGCGCCGTACGTGCCGGGCTGGGACTGCCATGGCCTGCCGATCGAGCACAAGGTCGAGGTTACCCACGGCAAGCACCTGTCCGCCGACCGCACCCGCGAGCTGTGCCGCGAATATGCCGCCGAGCAGATCGAAGGGCAGAAGACCGAGTTCATCCGCCTGGGCGTGCTGGGCGACTGGGACAACCCGTACAAGACCATGAACTTTGCCAACGAGGCCGGTGAAATCCGCGCCCTGGCCGAGATGGTCAAGCAAGGCTTCGTGTTCAAGGGCCTGAAGCCGGTGAACTGGTGCTTCGATTGCGGCTCGGCGCTGGCCGAAGCCGAAGTCGAGTACGCCGACAAGAAATCGCAGACCATCGATGTCGCCTTCCCGGTTGCCGACGAGGCCAAGTTGGCCGCCGCGTTCGGCCTTGATGCGCTGGCCAGGCCGGCCGCCATCGTGATCTGGACCACCACGCCGTGGACCATCCCGGCCAACCAGGCGCTGAACATCCACCCCGAGTTCAAGTACGCCCTGGTCGATACAGGCGCGCGCCTGCTGGTGCTGGCCGAAGAACTGGTCGAGTCGTGCCTGAAACGCTACAACCTGGAAGGCTCGGTCATCGCCACCGCCCCGGGTTCGGCACTGGAACTGATCAACTTCCGTCACCCGTTCTACGATCGCCTGTCGCCGGTGTACCTGGCCGACTACGTCGAACTGGGCGCCGGTACCGGCGTGGTGCACTCCTCGCCAGCCTACGGTGAAGACGACTTCGTCACCTGCAAGCGCTACGGCATGGTCAACGACGACATCCTCACCCCGGTGCAGAGCAACGGCGTGTATGTGGATTCGCTGCCATTCTTCGGCGGCCAGTTTATCTGGAAGGCCAACCCGGCCATCGTCGACAAGCTGAGCGAAGTCGGTGCGCTGATGCACACCGAAACCATCAGCCACAGCTACATGCACTGCTGGCGCCACAAGACCCCGCTGATCTACCGCGCCACCGCGCAGTGGTTCGTGGGCATGGACAAGCAACCGTCCACCGGCGAGCCGCTGCGTGAGCGTGCCCTGAAAGCCATCGAGGACACCAGGTTCGTGCCTGCCTGGGGCCAGGCGCGCCTGCACGCGATGATCGCCAACCGCCCGGACTGGTGCATCTCGCGTCAGCGCAACTGGGGCGTGCCGATCCCGTTCTTCCTGCACAAGCAGACCGGTGAGCTGCACCCGCGCACCGTCGAGCTGATGGAAGAAGTGGCCAAGCGCGTCGAGCAGCAGGGCATCGAGGCCTGGTTCAAGCTGGACGCTGCCGAGCTGCTGGGCGCCGAGGCCGAGCAGTACGACAAGATCGCCGACACCCTCGACGTCTGGTTCGACTCCGGTACCACTCACTGGCATGTACTGCGTGGTTCGCACGACATCGGTCACGCCACCGGCCCGCGTGCCGACCTGTACCTGGAAGGCTCCGACCAGCACCGCGGCTGGTTCCACTCTTCGCTGCTGACCGGCTGCGCCATCGACGGCCATGCGCCGTATCGCGAGCTGCTGACCCACGGCTTCACCGTGGACGAGAACGGCCGCAAGATGTCCAAGTCGCTGGGTAACACCATCGAGCCGGAAAAGGTCAACAACACCTTGGGTGCCGACATTCTGCGTCTGTGGGTCGCCGCCACCGACTACTCCGGCGAGATGGCTGTTTCCGAGCAGATCCTGCAGCGTAGCGCCGACGCCTACCGCCGTATCCGCAATACCGCACGCTTCCTGCTGTCCAACCTGTCCGGCTTCGACCCGGCCCGGGACCTGCTGGCCCCGCAAGACATGCTGGCGCTGGACCGCTGGGCGGTGGACCGCACCCTGCTGCTGCAACGCGAACTGGAAGAGCACTACAGCGAGTACCGTTTCTGGAACGTCTACTCCAAGGTGCACAACTTCTGCGTGCAGGAACTGGGTGGCTTCTACCTCGATATCATCAAGGACCGCCAGTACACTACCGGTGCCAATAGTGTCGCCCGCCGTTCCTGCCAGACCGCGCTATACCACATCAGCGAAGCGCTGGTGCGCTGGATCGCCCCGATCCTGGCGTTCACCGCCGACGAAATCTGGCAATACCTGCCGGGCGAGCGCAACGAGTCGGTGATGCTCAATGGCTGGTACGAGGGCCTGAGCGAATTGCCGGAAGGCACCGAGCTGGACCGCGCCTACTGGGACCGCGTGATGGCGGTGAAGGCTTCGGTCAACAAGGAGCTGGAGAACCAGCGTACCGCCAAGGTCATCGGCGGCAACCTGCAGGCCGAAGTTACCCTGTATGCCGATGAAAGCCTGAGCGCCGACCTGGGCAAGCTGGGCGATGAACTGCGCTTCGTGCTGATCACCTCGGCCGCCAGCGTGGTGCCATTCGCCCAGGCGCCGGCCGAAGCCGTGGCCACCGAAGTCGAAGGCCTCAAGCTGAAGGTGGTCAAGTCCGGCCACGCCAAGTGCGGCCGTTGCTGGCACTTCCGCGCCGACGTTGGCAGCCATCCGGAGCATCCGGAAATCTGCGGCCGTTGCGTCGACAACCTGAGCGGCTCGGGTGAGGTGCGCCACTATGCCTAACCCTGCAGCGGGGCGCTTCGGGCGCCTTGCATGGCTTTGGCTGAGCCTGTTGGTCGTGGTCCTCGACCAGGCCACCAAGCTGTATTTCAACAACGCCCTGACCATGTACCAGCAGATCGTCGTGATTCCCGACTACTTCAGCTGGACCCTGGCCTACAACACCGGCGCGGCCTTCAGCTTCCTGGCGGAAAGCTCCGGCTGGCAGCGCTGGTTGTTCGCCCTGATCGCCGTGGTGGTCAGCGCCGTGCTGGTGGTGTGGCTCAAGCGCCTGGGGCGCAACGAGACCTGGCTGGCCGTGGCGCTGGCGCTGGTGCTGGGTGGGGCGATCGGCAACCTGTACGACCGCGTCGTGCTCGGCCATGTGGTCGACTTCATCCTGGTGCACTGGCAGAACCGCCATTACTTCCCGGCCTTCAACCTGGCCGACAGCGCCATTACCGTTGGTGCGGTGATGCTGGCGCTGGATATGTTCAAGAGCAAGAAGTCCGAGGATCCGGTCCATGACTGACACCCGTATCGGCCAGAACACCGAAGTCACCCTGCACTTCGCGCTGCACCTGGAAAACGGCGATACCGTCGACAGTACCTTCGACAAGGCCCCGGCCACTTTCAAGGTGGGCGATGGCAACCTGCTGCCAGGGTTCGAGAATGCCCTGTTCGGCTTCAAGGCAGGTGACAAGCGCAACGTGGTAGTGGCCCCGGAGAACGCCTTCGGCCAGCCCAACCCGCAGAACGTGCAAGTCATGCCGCGGTCCCAGTTCGAGGGCATGGAGCTGTCCGAAGGGTTGCTGATCATCTTCAACGACGCCGCCAACACCGAGCTGCCGGGTGTGGTCAAGGCATTCGATGACGACCAGGTGACCATCGACTTCAATCACCCACTGGCTGGCAAGACCCTGACCTTCGAGGTGGAGATCCTCGAGGTCAAGGCCCTGTAAGCCTGGAGCCGAACATGCAAATCAAACTCGCCAACCCTCGCGGCTTCTGCGCGGGGGTCGACCGGGCGATCGAGATCGTCAACCGCGCGCTGGAAGTCTTCGGCCCGCCGATCTATGTGCGTCACGAAGTGGTGCACAACAAGTTCGTGGTGGAAGACCTGCGCAACCGTGGTGCCATCTTCGTCGAGGAGCTGGACCAGGTGCCGGACGACGTCATCGTCATCTTCAGTGCCCACGGGGTTTCCCAGGCCGTGCGCCAGGAAGCCGCAGGCCGTGGCCTGAAAGTGTTCGACGCGACTTGCCCGCTGGTGACCAAGGTGCACATCGAAGTGGCCAAATACAGCCGCGATGGCCGTGAGTGCATCCTTATCGGCCACGAAGGGCACCCGGAAGTCGAGGGCACCATGGGCCAGTACGACGCCAGCAACGGTGGCGCAATCTATCTCGTCGAGGACGAGGAGGATGTCGCCAACCTGCAGGTGAAAGACCCGGACCACCTGGCCTTCGTCACCCAGACCACGCTGTCGATGGACGACACCAGCCGCGTCATCGACGCCCTGCGCGCACGCTTCCCGAACATCGGCGGCCCGCGCAAGGACGACATCTGCTACGCCACCCAGAACCGCCAGGATGCGGTGAAGCAACTGGCGGACGAGTGCGACGTGGTACTGGTGGTTGGCAGCCCGAACAGTTCCAACTCCAACCGCCTGCGCGAGCTGGCCGAGCGCATGGGCACTCCGGCCTACCTGATCGACGGCGCCGAAGACCTGCAACGCGGCTGGTTCGAGCAGAAGGCGCGAATCGGCATTACTGCCGGCGCTTCGGCCCCCGAAGTGCTGGTGCGTGGCGTGATCGAGCAGCTCAAGGCCTGGGGCGCTACCGGCGCTGAAGAGCTGGATGGGCGTGAAGAGAACATCACCTTCTCCATGCCCAAAGAGCTGCGGGTTCGTTCGCTGATTTGACGTGACCCAGTCCCGGGCTCATTGCTGGCTTGCCGGCGATGAGCCCGGTTCAGGGCCGGGCGGCCGGGCACTGGGTGTGTGGGGCGGCCTCTGTATCCAGCCTGACTCTGCCGGTCGATGCCAGCACCACCTTATAGCGGCTCTCGCCTGACGCCCGTTCGCAAACACGCAGCGTGGCAGCCAGCAACTGGTTGCCCGGGCCCAGCGGAACACCCAGCGCGCTGAATTTCACCTGCCCGCCACTATTGCCTGCAATCTCCAGCGGCCGTGAAAGACGCTGTTCACGCAACACTTGCTGGTTATGTTCCAGCAGCACCCGCCATCCGTTCCCCCACTTACCGTCCAGCGGCTGCACCAGCACTGGCTGGCTTTGCAACATGGCATGGCTGCGCGCACTGCGCAGGGCCTGCGCCAGGTCGCGGGCGGCAGCCGCCCTGTGCAAGTCGTCGCTCAACCGGGCATAGGCCGGCATGCCGAGCTGGGTCAGCAATACCGCCACTGCCAACGCTGACAACATTTGAATCAGTGTTACGCCTCGTTGCTTCACCGTGCATTCCTCCATGGAAGTGCTTGGCTATAGCTTCTCGGTCGTTGGACAGGAGCACCAGTCGCCCGAGTTCAAGGCAATTGCGGGAAAAGTCTCAGGAGGTGCAGGGATGCAGGTAGTTCAACGAGGCATGACACTGCTGGAAGTGCTCCTGGCGGTGGTGGTAGTGGCGGTCGGCCTGTTTGCTGCGGCAGGCCTGCAACTGCAGGCATTGCAGGCCGTGGAAGGCGCGCGCCGCGATGGCCAGGCGGCCATGGCCGCGCATAGCGAACATGAACGGGGGCGACAGTGAAGCGTCGCCAGGACGGGTTCGGCCTGCTGGAGATGACGTTGGCGCTGGCCCTCGGCCTGATGCTGATGGCAGCGGTCGGCCAGCTGTTCGTCTCTGCCCACCAGAGCTGGCGCCTGCAAAGTACCGCGGTGCGCATGCACAGTGAGGCCCGTCTGGCGCTGCTGCGCATGGCTCAGGACATACGCATGGCAGGGATGTTCGGTTGCCTGCGCTTGCAGCCCGGCGATATCAGGAGTCCGGCAGCACGACAGGCTTTTGCTCGTCCCCTGGAAATCGAGGGGGCCACACTTCGCCTGGTGGTGGCAGAGATGCGCGGCCACCCCGGGGCGCCGGAATGGTTCGTGCAGACTGATTGCGCCAAGGAAGTGGTGGTGGAAAAAGAACGCGACGAGGGCAAGTTCTACCCGCTGGCCTACCCCATCAGCAGATACGTCTACCAGCTGCAGGGCAACACCCTGAAGTTCAAGCGGGCAGCAGGCAGCCTGCAGCCGCTCGTGGAGAATGTGCAGGACATGCGTATCGAACGCATACAAACGTCGGGGGGGGAGCGGGTCGATATCGCTCTGACGTTGCACGAGCCGTCCTCGGGCATCCGCCAGCAGTACGCGTTGAGCGTGGCAATTCGCAACCCGGTAGCGTCGCCATGAGCCGCCAGCGTGGCGTGGTTCTGCTGTTGGCCCTGGTGCTCAGTCTGTTGCTCGGCCTGCTTGCGGCATCAGCGCTGCGTGAAGCGTTGGTGGAGACACGGCTGACCGGCTACCTGCGCGATGGCCTGCTGGCGCTGGAGCAGGCTGAGGCAACCTTGCTGGCAGGGGAGGGGGAGCTGCGGCGGGCTCCCCCGGAGCTTTGTTCTGCGTGCCTACCGCCTGGCCGACCGCACGACCTGGTCGGGCCCTGGCAGCGCGCCCGGGACGGTTTTTTCCAGGTACAGAACCTGGGTACCAGCGGCCGTGCCGTGCATGTGCCAGAAGGGCAGCAGGTCACCCTGTTCAGGGTCACTGCGGTCAGCCTGCACGCCGAGCCGCGATATGTGCTGGAAGCGGTCTATGCCGTGGTTAACGGCACAACCCGCCGTGTTACCTGGCGGCAAAGATTGCGAGGAGACTGACATGCAGCAAGGCTTTAGCCTGATTGAATTGTTGATTGTGCTGGCGGTCATCGGCATTCTGGCAGCCATTGCCTACCCCAGTTACCACGACCAGCTCCGGCGCGCTGCACGCAGCGAGGCGGTCGGCCTGCTGCAAGATGCCGCCCTGCGCCTGGAGCGCCACCGCGTGCTCACCGGCCAGTACGCCGAAGGCGAGCCAGGCTTGCCAGTTGGTAACCGCTACTACGACCTGCAGGCCCAGCGCGACAAGGACATTTTCACCTTGCGCGCCCGGCGGCTGCCGGGCGGACTGATGGCGCAGGACCGCTGTGGTGACTTCCAGCTCGACCAGGCTGGCGTAAGGAGCAATCCGGGCGCCGTTGGCGACAGTGCACACTGCTGGGGAAGCTGAAGGTTGAATGGTGCCGGGTGCATCGCGGAATTACTTCAGGTGTTGGATCGACAGATGAGCAAGCAAGTAGTGGTGGTCGGCGGCGGGGTGATCGGCCTGCTGACGGCATTCAACCTGGCCGCGAAAGTCGGGCAGGTGGTGGTGTGTGACCAGGGCGAGGTCGGCCGCGAGTCGTCCTGGGCCGGCGGCGGCATCGTTTCGCCGCTGTACCCGTGGCGCTACAGCCCGGCAGTGACGGCGCTGGCGCACTGGTCGCAGGACTTTTATCCACAGCTGGGCGAGCATCTGTTTGCCAGCACTGGCGTCGACCCGGAAGTACACACCACGGGGCTGTACTGGCTCGACCTGGACGACGAAGCCGAAGCGCTGGCCTGGGCCGTGCGCGAACAGCGGCCGCTGAGTGCGGTGGACATTTCCGCGGCCTATGACGCGGTACCGGGCCTGGGCCCGGGCTTCCGCCGGGCCATCTACATGGCCGGCGTGGCCAACGTGCGCAATCCACGCCTGGTGAAATCCCTCAAGGCGGCCTTGCTGGCGCTGCCCAACGTGACCTTGCGTGAACATTGCAAGATCACCGGCTTCGTCGAGCGCGACGGCCGGGTGACCGGTGTGCGGACGGGCGACGGCGTGCTGGCGGCGGATGAGGTGGTGCTCAGCGCCGGTGCCTGGAGTGGCGAGCTGCTGCGTACGCTTGGCCTGGCGCTGCCGGTGGAGCCGGTGAAAGGGCAGATGATCCTGTTCAAGTGTGCCGAAGATTTCCTGCCAAGCATGGTACTGGCCAAAGGTCGGTATGCGATCCCGCGGCGCGACGGCCACATTCTGGTGGGCAGTACGCTGGAGCATGCCGGGTTTGACAAGACGCCCACGGTTGATGCGTTGGAGAGCCTGAAGGCATCGGCAGTGGAGTTGCTGCCAGGGCTTGAAGGGGCTGAGGTGGTGGCGCATTGGGCCGGGCTGCGGCCGGGCTCGCCGCAAGGCATTCCCTACATCGGGCCGGTGCCGGGGCACCAAGGGTTGTGGCTGAACTGCGGGCACTACCGTAACGGGTTGGTGCTGGCGCCTGCCTCATGCCAGCTGTTTACCGATTTGCTGACCGGGGCCGAGCCGGTCATCGACCCGGCGCCGTATGCACCGGCTGGGCGGTTGGGCTGAAATCATCGGGGCTGCACGGCAGCCCCGGGGGCCTAGCGGGATTGCCCCGGCCCTTGCTGCAGGTGCGCCTGGCTGCAATACCACTCGTTGCCCTGCTGCAGCGCCCGGTCATTGGGCAGGTGCACGCCACAATGGGCACAGCGCACCATCTTCAGCGGCGCATCCAGCCTGGCGTCGGGGCGCGACTGTTGGCTGACTTTGAATTTGCGCCACAGCCAGAACGCGGCGGCGATCAGGGCGATCCAGAAAAGTAAGCGAACCATGGTGTCCAGCTTGTCGGTTGAAGAAGCCGACAGTCTAGGGCGCGGCCAATAAAAAAGGGAGACCCAGGGCCTCCCTTTCACCTACCGCAGCAGGTCAGTCGAACAGACCAAAGGTCATGTAGCTGAACCAGGAGCGGTCCTGCTCGGCTTCCTTCGGCCCTTCCGGCACGATCGGGTCACCGTTCTCGTCTTTCGGCAGCAGTTCTTGCGGCATTTCGTCACGCGCGTCCTGGAACTGTTTGACCACATCCTGGTTGGCGCGGGTTTCGCCCGGCGGCAGCGGGGTGTCGGTTTCGATCAGGCCCAGGGTGGCCTTGGACAGCCAGCCACGGCCGTCAGACTCGGTCTGTTTGGGCTGGAACTGGCCATCGACCAGGCTCGGGTGGTCCGGGTAGTTGAGCTTGAGGGTTTCCAGGCTGGTGGCCGCCAATTCGTCCAGGTGCATCTTCTGGTATGACTCGACCATTACCGCCAGGCCATCACCGACCGACGGGGTTTCCTGGAAGTTTTCCACCACGTAGCGGCCACGGTTGGCCGCGGCCACATAGGCCTGGCGGCTCAGGTAGTAGTCGGCCACATGGATTTCGTATGCGGCCAGCAGGTTGCGCAGGTAGATCATGCGCTGCTTGGCATCAGGCGCGTAGCGGCTGTTGGGGAAACGGCTGGTCAGCTGGGCGAACTCGTTGTACGAGTCGCGGGCGGCACCCGGGTCACGCTTGGTCATGTCCAGCGGCAGGAAGCGCGCCAGCAGGCCGCGGTCCTGGTCGAACGAGGTCAGGCCCTTGAGGTAGTAGGCGTAGTCGACGTTCGGGTGCTGCGGGTGCAGCCGGATGAAGCGCTCGGCGGCCGACTTTGCAGCTTCGGGCTCCGAGTTCTTGTAGTTGGCGTAGATCAGCTCGAGCTGCGCCTGGTCGGCATAGCGGCCGAACGGATAACGCGACTCCAGGGCCTTGAGCTTGTTCACGGCGCTGGTGTAGCTGGAGTTGTCCAGGTCAGCCTGCGCCTGCTGGTACAGCTCGGCTTCGCTGAGGTTCTCGTCAATGACTTCCTTATTGGAGGAACAGGCCGCGGTGAGCCCGAGGATGGCGATCAGCAGCAGGTGTTTCACTTGCATGGCGGCTTGCGTCCCTTTGACGGCCGCTGTCTTGGGCGGTGCCGTCCTGTTATGATGAGCGCCCCGGCCAACCCCGGGACAAAAGAAGCCGTATTTAACCACAAGCTCGCAGCCGAAACCAAAGGCTGTGCGCCCGCCGAATCGAGCATGTCCGAGATCATTCAACTTAGCGCAGAGGTGCCGTCCGAACTGGGCGGTCAACGCCTCGACCAGGTCGCCGCCCAATTGTTCGCCGAGTACTCGCGTTCGCGGCTAACTTCGTGGATCAAAGAGGGCCGCCTGACGGTCGATGGCGCGGTAGTGCGCCCTCGAGACCTCGTCCATGGTGGCTCGCAGCTTATCCTGGAGGCCGAGCAAGAGGCCCAGGGTGAGTGGGTCGCAGAAGATATCGAACTGGATATCGTCTACGAGGACGACCACATCATGGTGATCAACAAGCCTGCCGGGCTGGTTGTGCACCCGGCCGCCGGGCATGCCAGTGGCACCCTGCTCAATGCGTTGCTGCACCATGTGCCGGACATCGTCAACGTACCGCGCGCCGGTATCGTGCACCGCCTGGACAAGGACACCACCGGTCTGATGGTGGTGGCCAAGACCTTGCAGGCGCAGACCAGGCTGGTCGAGCAGATGCAGGCGCGCAAGGTCAGCCGCATCTACGAGTGCATCGTGATTGGCGTGGTGACCGCAGGCGGCAAGATCGATGCCCCGATCGGTCGCCATGGCGGCATGCGCCAGCGCATGGCGGTCACCGACGGCGGCAAGCCGGCGGTCAGCCACTACCGTGTGCTCAAGCGCTTCCGCTCGCACACCCACGTGCGGGTCAAGCTGGAGACCGGTCGTACCCACCAGATCCGCGTGCACATGGCGCATGTAGGGTTCCCGCTGGTCGGCGACCAGACCTACGGTGGCCGCTTCCGGATTCCACCAGCTGCCAGCCCGACCATGGTCGAGGCGGTGAAAACCTTCCCGCGTCAGGCGCTGCATGCGCGCTTCCTCGCGTTGGCCCACCCGATTACCGGTGAAGTCATGAAGTGGGAATCGCCACTGCCGGATGACTTCGTCTGGTTGCTGTCGCTGCTGAACCAGGACCGCGAGAGCTTTATCGGATGAGTGGCCTGACGCAGACGCTGCTGTATCCCGACTGGCCGGCCCCGGCCTCGGTGCGCGCCTGCGTCACCACACGCCAGGGCGGCGTCAGCGTGCCGCCCTACGAAACCTTCAACCTTGGCGACCACGTTGGGGACGACCCGGCGGCGGTGGCCGAGAACCGTCGCCGTCTGAGCGATGAGCTCGCCATCCAGCCGGCCTGGCTCAAGCAGGTGCACGGCCTGGTGGTGGCCGATGCCGACCCGGGCGTGGTCGCCGAGGCCGACGCCAGCTGGACCGACCAGCCAGGCATTGCCTGCGCGGTGATGACTGCCGATTGCCTTCCGGCGCTGTTCTGCGACCGTGCCGGTACCCGCGTGGCCGCGGCGCATGCCGGCTGGCGCGGGCTGGCTGGGGGTGTACTGGAAGCCACGCTCGGCCGCCTGGCTTTGCCGCCTGAAGAGGTGCTGGTATGGCTGGGCCCGGCGATCGGGCCGCAGGCTTTCGAAGTTGGCCTGGAAGTGCGCGATGCCTTTACGGCGGTGCACCCCGAAGCGGCGCGGGCCTTTGTCGATGGCGAGCGGCCAGGCAAGCTGGTGGCCGACATCTATGAACTGGCACGCATTCGCCTGGCGGCGTGTGGGGTGACTGCCGTTTATGGCGGTGGCTGGTGCACGGTCAGCGACGAGCGGTTCTTCTCCTATCGGCGCACCCCGCACGGTGGGCGCTTTGCGTCCCTTGTGTGGCTGGCGCCGCGCTAGCCTGTAGCACCTCTTCGCGGGCACGCCTGCGAACTGCCCCATCGCTAATCCAACAGGTTGACTTCGGTCAACCCCGCTACGCTTGAATCTTCCACAATCAGCCTTATCTATAAGGTCATCTCAGGCAGGTTTCTTCATCAACAGGCGCTGTCCATCGCTCCGACCTGCCCTTTAAAAGGAAGGTATCCCATGCGAATAGACCGTTTGACCAGCAAGCTGCAGCTTGCCATATCCGATGCCCAGTCCCTGGCCGTTGGCATGGACCACCCAGCCATCGAGCCCGTGCACCTGCTGCAGGCGCTGCTCGAGCAGCAGGGTGGTTCGATCAAGCCGCTGCTGATGCAGGTAGGCTTCGATATCAACAGCCTGCGCCAGGCGCTGGTGAAGGAACTCGACCATCTGCCGAAAATCCAGAACCCGACCGGCGACGTGAACATGTCGCAGGACCTGGCGCGCCTGCTCAACCAGGCCGACCGTCTGGCCCAGCAGAAAGGTGACCAGTTCATTTCCAGCGAACTGGTGTTGCTGGCCGCCATGGACGAGAACAGCAAGCTCGGCAAGTTGCTGCTCGGCCAGGGCGTCAGCAAGAAGGCCCTGGAAAACGCCATCAACAACCTGCGCGGCGGTGCGGCAGTCAACGACGCCAACGCCGAGGAATCGCGCCAGGCGCTGGACAAGTACACCGTCGACCTGACCAAGCGGGCCGAGGAAGGCAAGCTGGACCCGGTGATCGGCCGTGACGACGAAATCCGCCGTACCGTGCAGGTATTGCAACGCCGGACCAAGAACAACCCGGTGCTGATCGGCGAACCTGGGGTCGGCAAGACCGCCATCGCCGAAGGCCTGGCGCAGCGCATCATCAACGGTGAAGTACCGGACGGCCTCAAGGGCAAGCGCTTGCTGGCGCTGGACATGGGCGCGCTGATCGCTGGCGCCAAGTACCGCGGCGAGTTCGAAGAGCGGCTCAAAGGCCTGCTCAATGAACTGTCCAAGCAGGAAGGCCAGATCATCCTGTTCATCGACGAACTGCACACCATGGTCGGCGCTGGCAAGGGCGAGGGCGCCATGGACGCCGGCAACATGCTCAAGCCGGCCCTGGCCCGAGGCGAGCTGCACTGTGTCGGCGCGACCACACTCAACGAGTACCGCCAGTTCATCGAGAAGGACGCGGCTCTGGAGCGGCGTTTCCAGAAGGTACTGGTCGAGGAGCCGAGCGAGGAAGATACCATCGCCATCCTGCGTGGCCTGAAGGAGCGCTATGAAGTGCACCACAAGGTCGCTATCACTGACGGCGCCATCATCGCCGCGGCCAAGCTCAGCCACCGCTACATCACCGACCGCCAGTTGCCGGACAAGGCCATCGACCTGATCGACGAAGCGGCCAGCCGCATCCGCATGGAGATCGACTCCAAGCCGGAAGTGCTCGACCGGCTCGACCGTCGCCTGATCCAGCTCAAGGTGGAATCGCAGGCGCTGAAGAAGGAGGAAGACGAAGCTGCGAAGAAACGCCTGGAGAAACTGACCGAGGAAATTACCCGGCTGGAGCGTGAATACGCCGACCTGGAGGAAATCTGGGCGTCGGAGAAAGCCGAAGTGCAGGGTTCGGCGCAGATCCAGCAAAAGATCGAGCAGGCTCGTCAGGAACTGGAAGCCGCCCGTCGCAAAGGCGACCTCAGCCGCATGGCCGAGCTGCAGTACGGAGTGATCCCCGACCTGGAGCGCAGCCTGCAGATGGTCGACCAGCACGGCAAGTCCGACAACCAGTTGCTGCGCAACAAGGTGACCGAGGAAGAAATTGCCGAAGTGGTGTCCAAATGGACCGGTATCCCAGTGGCCAAGATGCTCGAAGGTGAGCGTGAGAAGCTGCTGAAGATGGAAGAGCTGCTGCACCAGCGGGTGATCGGCCAGGGCGAGGCGGTTACTGCCGTGTCCAACGCCGTGCGCCGCTCGCGTGCCGGGTTGTCCGATCCGAACCGGCCCAGTGGCTCGTTCCTGTTCCTCGGCCCGACCGGTGTGGGCAAGACCGAGCTGTGCAAGGCGCTGGCCGAGTTCCTGTTCGACACCGAAGAGGCCATGGTGCGCATCGACATGTCCGAGTTCATGGAGAAGCACTCCGTGGCGCGCCTGATTGGTGCCCCGCCAGGCTATGTGGGCTATGAAGAGGGCGGTTACCTGACCGAGGCGGTACGGCGCAAGCCTTATTCGGTGGTGCTGCTGGACGAGGTGGAAAAGGCTCACCCGGATGTGTTCAACGTGCTGTTGCAGGTGCTTGAGGACGGCCGCCTGACCGACAGCCACGGGCGCACCGTGGACTTCCGCAACACGGTGATCGTGATGACGTCCAACCTGGGCTCGGCGCAGATCCAGGAACTGGTGGGAGACCGCGAGGCACAGCGGGCAGCGGTAATGGATGCGGTGGGTGCGCACTTCCGCCCGGAATTCATCAACCGTATCGACGAAGTGGTGGTGTTCGAGCCATTGGGCCGTGAACAGATTGCCGGTATTACCGAAATCCAGCTGGGCCGCCTGCGCAGCCGTCTGCAGGAGCGCGAACTGTCGCTGAGCCTGAGCCCGGAAGCCCTGGACAAGCTGATTGCCGTGGGTTACGACCCGGTGTATGGCGCACGGCCGCTGAAACGGGCCATCCAGCGCTGGATCGAGAACCCGCTGGCGCAGCTGATCCTGGCAGGCAAGTTCATGCCCGGTACGGCGATTACCGCCAAGGTGGAAGGCGAGGAGATTGTCTTCGCCTGACCCCTAAGCCCCGCTTCGGCGGGGTTTTTTTCATCCCGCTGCAGGTGAGGTGATAAGTTTCTGAAAATTTTGAAATTTTTGCTTGCATCCGAAATCGAGTGCCCCTAATATACGCCGCGTTGTCAGGCACTAAGCGAATCACCAGCAACATCGGGGATCGCAAAACAACTTACAAATCAGTAAGTTGAACGAAAAAAAGTGGTTGACAAGCAAAACGAAGAATGTAGAATAGCCGGCCTCAGCAGCGACAACGCGAAAGCGGATAGCCAAAGAGACCGAAGCTAACACGGCTTCGAAGTAGTAAAGGTTGTACCGAAGTTCAGTTCCGCGATAGCTCAGTCGGTAGAGCAAATGACTGTTAATCATTGGGTCCCTGGTTCGAGTCCAGGTCGCGGAGCCAATCTCGGGGTGTAGCGCAGTCCGGTAGCGCGCCTGCTTTGGGAGCAGGATGTCAGGAGTTCGAATCCCCTCACCCCGACCATTTTCCGGGTCGTTAGCTCAGTTGGTAGAGCAGTTGGCTTTTAACCAATTGGTCGTAGGTTCGAATCCTACACGACCCACCATGTAAAAAGGGCATCTCGAATGAGATGCCCTTTTTCTTTTGCCTCGAATTAATCCCCAAAGAATGTGCCATCAACGCGGCCTGGCCAGGCCGACCGTCAGGCATTTTCCTGTGGGCGCAACTGTCTTGCTCAAAAGTTCAAAGCTGGCGTTATTCCTGTGGGAGCTGCCTTACCCCGCGAACACGGGCAAAGCCCGTGCCCAGCACCGGCCTGGCCAAGCCGACCGCCAGGCATTTTCCTGTGGGCGGAACTGTCTTGCTCAAATGTTCAAAGCTGGCGTTATTCCTGTGGGAGCGGGCTTGCCCCGCGAACACGGGCAAAGCCCGTGCCCAGCACCGCGACGCCTTCTTCACGGGCAAGCCTGGTCTTGCAGGTGGAGCCAGATGCCTGTCAGTGCAACTTCAGGCGCGGCTCGGTACCCCGGCCAATCTTGCTGCCCAGCATCATCAGCGCAGTGCGGAAGAAACCGTACAGCGCCATCTGGTGCATCCGGTACAACGACACATAGAACATGCGCGCCAGCCAGCCTTCCAGTTTCACACTGCCCATCAGGTTACCCATCAGGTTGCCCACCGCCGAGAAGCGCGACAGCGACACCAGCGAACCGTAGTCCTTGTACGCGTAGGTCGGCAGCGCCTTGTTCTCCAGCCGTGCCTTCAGGCTCTGCGCCAGCATCGAGGCCTGCTGGTGCGCGGCCTGCGCCCGTGGCGGCACGTTGCGATCGCTGCCAGGTTGCGGGCAGGCGGCGCAGTCGCCGAAGGCAAAGATGTTGTCGTCCCGCGTGGTCTGCAGGGTGGGGCGCACCACCAACTGGTTGATGCGGTTGGTCTCCAGGCCATCGATGTCCTTGAGGAAACCCGGCGCACGGATACCCGCCGCCCATACCTTCAGGCTGGCCTGGATCACTTCGCCATCCTTGGTTTTCAGGCCATCCTCGGTCACTTCACTGACGGCCGCGTTGGTCATTACCTTCACCCCAAGTTTTTCCAGGGTCTTGTGCACCGGCACGCTGATGCGCTCGGGCAGTGCCGGCAGCACGCGCGGGCCGGCTTCGATCAGGGTGATGTGCATGTCCTTGGGCTGGATACGGTCCAGGCCATAGGCCGCCAGTTCGTGCGCTGCGTGGTGCAGCTCGGCCGCCAGTTCCACACCGGTGGCACCCGCGCCGACGATGGCCACGCTGATTTTTTCGCTGGCCACATCACCGGCATGGGCACGCAGGTAGTGGTTGAGCAGTTGCTGATGGAAACGCTCGGCCTGCTTGCGGGTATCGAGGAACAGGCAGTGCTGCGCCGCGCCCAGGGTGCCGAAGTCGTTGGTATTGGAACCCACGGCAATCACCAGGGTGTCGTAGCCCAGGGTACGCGCAGGCAGCAGCTCGCGGCCCTCCTCGTCGAGGGTGGCGGCCAGCTGGATCTGTTTGCCCTCGCGGTCCAGGCCGCTCATGCGCCCCAGCTGGAAGTTGAAGTGGTTCCACTTGGCCTGGGCCACGTAGTTCAGTTCGTCTTCAGAGGAGTTCAGCGAGCCTGCGGCCACTTCGTGCAGCAGTGGTTTCCAGATATGCGTGAGGTTGGCGTCGACCAGGGTGATCTCGGCCTGCTTGCGCTTGCCCAGGCTTTTACCCAGGCGGGTCGCCAGTTCCAGGCCGCCGGCGCCGCCGCCGACAATCACAATGCGATGAGTCATGGGAATATCTCATAAGGTTTACGGAATTCTTGGCCCAGGGGGCCGGCCGCAAACTGCGCGAGGGGCGGGCGAGCGCGAAGCAGCTCATAGCACCAGCCCACTCAGCAGGCGGCTGATGAGACCCAACCCGATGGTCACGGCCACCACCAGCACAAGGAGCAGCCACGGCCGGAAGGGCCTGCGCTCGACTTGGTGCTGGGGGGCTCGCAGATACTCATCGACACGACGCTGATCTTCCGGATTCAAGCGGCTGGTCATGGTGTGGCCTCGTCAGGTAGACGTTTGTGACTGCGCAAACGCTACAGCGTTCACGCAGGCGCTTGAAACAAATGATAATGCCTTCTATCTCCGGCGCCGAGTGTACGCCATCGCAAACACTCGCTGCACTGGATCAAAGACTGATGCCCACGTCGAACACGATGCTGCGGCCCAAGTTGCCGCGCAGGAAGTCCGGCGCATCCGGGTGGGCGAACAGCACCCGGGCGAAGGTCGGCCCGACCAGCGATAGCGAGCGCCAGCCCTGGCGCAGGTATTCGGTGGGTGGCGGGAAGTGGGTGTTGAGGTCGAGCACCTCGCGCTTGAGGCTGGCGAAGGCGATGATATCCAGCTCGTTCAGCTCCAGCCCGCGTTCGCGGTAGTTGTGTGCCTTCTTGCGCAAGGTCGGCGCCAGGCGCCCAAGCAGTTCGGTGGCACTGATGCGCCGCGGGCGCGCTTCGCGGCGCACCAGTTGCGCCAGGGAAAACGCACTGCGCCGACGTTGCAGCTCTTCGCGCCATTCATCGTTCAACCGGCGGCCCTCGTCGAGTACGAAAAACACCTCGAAGGCGGCGTCGCGGAACAGCACGTCTGGCGGCTCCTGCCCGGCCGGGGTGAAATCCTCGCTGCGGTAGGGAATGTTCAGCCCCTGCAACAGGCGTTGGCACACCCAACGCTCCCGCTCCCACTTGCGGGCATTGGAAAGAAAGGCATTGGCTTGTTCGGCCTGGATGGTAAGCAGGCGCAGGTAATCTGAGTCATCCATGGGGCAAGCTTAGACCCTAATCGATGACGGTAAGATGCTGTTTGTGCGGAAAAATCAGTGCAGCCCCGGCCACTGCCGCCGGCCATGCGAGTTCAACAGGCCAAAGCCCGCCACGGCGTTGATGGCGCGCAGCGCTGCGGCCCGCAGCCGAATGACGCGGAGAATAGGTGTAGACTCGGCCTTATCCACACGAAGGCAGGGGGCATGGTTCAGGTGATCAGCGCGCAGGTGTTGTCCGGCACCACCCTTACCGTTGGCTGGCTCGGTTACGTACCATTGCTGATCTGGGCGACCAGCCAGGTGCGCTGGGTGGAGCTGTTCACCGACCGGCGCCGCCAGCACCTGCTGTTCGGCACGGTGTTCTGCCTGTTTGCCCTGTGGCTGGTAAGGCGCGATTTCGATACTGGCGTGTCGTACCACTTCATCGGCATGACCGCGGTAACGCTGTTGCTGGACTGGCCGCTGGCCGTACTGGGCGGTTTCATGGCGCAGCTCGGCTTGCTGGTGCTCGGGCGCCAGGACCTGGCCGCGCTGGGGGTCAATGGCTTGTTGCTGGTTGGCTTGCCGGTGTTGATTGCCGAGGCGTGCGCGATAGGGGTCGAGCGCGCCCAACCCAGAAACCTGTTCGTGTATATCTTCTGTTCCGGCTTTTTTCCTGCAGCGCTGACGGTGCTGGCCTGCCTGTCGGCCGGGTTGGGCTTGCTGTGGTTGAACGGGCGCTTCGCCATGCCGGAGTGGCTGAGCGACTTTGTCGGCTACCTGTGGCTGATGATGTTCCCCGAGGCGTTCATCAATGGCACGGTGATCAGTGCGCTGGTGGTGTTTTGCCCGGAGTGGCTGGAAACCTTCAACCGCACGCGGTATCTGCAGGCGCCATGGAAGGAAGATGAGCGATAGCTGCGCAACCACATGCCCCGGTGGAAGCAACTGTCTTGCTCAAATGTTCAAAGCTGGCGTTATTCCTGTGGGAGCGGCCTTGTGCCGCGAAAGGGCAGCGAAGCAGCCCCGGCAATAGTTGCCATGACGCGATGGAAGGGGCCGCGTAGCGGCCCTTCCGCCACACAAGGCCCAGCCTCCAGCGGCGTGCGGTGGGCTCAGTGGCGCGGCTCCAGGTCCCCCGAATACAGTTCATCCTCGGACTCGTCCGAACCCGGGATCTTGTGTTCCTCCGCCGCCCAGGCGCCCAGGTCGATCAGCTTGCAACGGTCCGAGCAAAACGGCCGGAACGGGCTTTTCTCGTTCCATTCCACTGGTGCGCCACAGGTCGGGCAATCGACGGTCAATGGCTGGCTCATGGCTGGCCTCCTCGTAAAGTCAGGTAAAAGTGGTGCAGGCGGTCAATCTGCTCATGCAACCCGGCGAGGTCGCCGTCATTGACCACCACATCGTCGGCATGGCGCAGGCGCTCTTCACGCGCCAGCTGGGCCTTGAGTATGGCCTGCACCTGCTCGGTACTGGTGTTGTCCCGCGCCAGGGTTCGCGCCACCTGCAGCTCTTGCGGCGCATCGATCACCAGCACCCGTTGGGTTTTCTGGTATTGCCCCGACTCGATCAACAGCGGCGAGACATACACCGCATACGGCGACTCGGCCTTGGCCAGGTAAGTGAAGATCTCCTGGCCGATCAGCGGGTGCAGCAACTGTTCCAGCCATTTGCGTTGCGCCGGGTCGGCGAAGATCAGCTGGCGCAGGGCCGTGCGGTCTAGCTGGCCGTCGGTTTGCAGCACGCCAGGGCCGAAGCGCTCGACGATGCTGGCCAGCGCCGGGCGGCCAGGTTCGACTACCCAGCGTGCCGCCTGGTCGGCATCGACGAGGTGCACGCCAAGCTCGACGAAACGCTCGGCAGCGGCGCTCTTGCCGCTGCCGATACCGCCGGTCAGGCCGAGAATCCAGGGGGTAAAGGCCGCAGTGGTCATCAGAATCCAAGCAGTTGCAGGTATGAGGCGTATATTTCATCACCCCAGAGCACAGCAATCCACCCCGCAATCGCCAGATAGGGCCCAAACGGCATCGCCGTGCCCAAGGCATGCTGGCGCAAGCGCAGCAGGCACAGCCCCACCAGCGCCCCGACCAGCGACGACAGCAGCAACGTCAACGGCAATACCTGCCAGCCACCCCAGGCCCCGATCAGCGCCATCAGCTTGAAGTCGCCATAGCCCATGCCTTCCTTGCCAGTGGCCAGCTTGAACAGCCAGTACACCGTCCACAGGCAGAGGTAGCCGAGCACCGCCCCCCACAGCGCACTGGCCAGGGGGACATAGAGGCCGAACGCGTTGACGATCAGCCCCAGCCACAGCATCGGCAGCACCAGCACATCTGGCAACAGCTGGTGCCTGGCATCGATCAGGCTCAGCGCCAGCAGGCACCAGGTCAGCGGCATCGCCAGCAAGGCTTCGGGCGAAGCACCAAAGTGCCAGGCCACCACCAGCGAAAGCAGCGCGCTGGCGACCTCCACCAACGGGTAACGCGGGCTGATGCGGGCCTTGCAAGCCGAACAGCGCCCGCGCAGGGCCAGGTAGCTGATGAGCGGAATGTTCTCCCACGCGCGTATTCGATGGCCGCAATGCGGGCAACGCGAGGCCGGCAGCCACAGGTCGAAGCGCTCATGCGCCGTTGTCGGCAGCCCCAGCACCTCCTGCGCCTCACGCTGCCATTGCTGCTCCAGCATGATCGGCAGGCGGTACACCAGCACATTGAGGAAACTGCCCACCAGCAGCCCGAGCAGCGTGGCCAAGGTGAGGAAGTACGCTGGCTGCTCGGCCAGCAAAGTCCATGAAGTCATGTTCAGATCAAGCTACCCAACTGGAAGATCGGCAGGTACATCGCTACCACCAGGCCGCCAACCAGCACGCCCAGGATCAGCACGATGGCCGGCTCCAGCAGGCTGGTCAACTGGTCCAGCGCCTGGCTGACCTGTTCCTCATAGTGGCTGGCGGCTTTCTCCAGCATCTGGTCCAGCGTACCGCTGGTTTCACCGATGGCCGTCAGTTGCACCAGCAACGGCGGAAACAGCGGCTCGGCGGCCATCGCCTGGTTCAGCCCCTGCCCATTGGCCATGCCCTGACGCAGCCGCAATACCGCCTGTTCGTGCAAGTCGCCACCACTCACCCGCGCTACCGTGCCCAACGCATCCAGCAACGGCACCCCGGCGGCATAGGCTGTTGCCAGGCTACGCGCAAAGCGCGCCAGTGCCGCCTGCCCCAACAACCTGCCAAACACCGGCAAGCCCAGCGCCTGCCGCGCTAGCCACAGGCGCGTCGGTGCGTGCTGCTGATATAGCCGGCGCATGGCGAAACCGAGCGCAGCGCCCAGCACCACCAACAGCGGCGCAAACCGGCTCAGTGCCGTGGACAGATCAATGACCCATTGGGTGAATGCAGGCAGTGCCGCGCCCATGCCTGAAAACAGGTTCTCGAATTCGGGTATCACCTCCAGCAGCAGAATCGCCGATACCCCCAACCCGGTCAGCAACAGCAGCAGTGGGTAGATCATCGCCTTGCGCACTTTCCTGCGCAGCGTGTGGCGTTGTTCCAGCATGCTCGCCAGCTGTTCCAGCTGGCGGTCGAGCGTGCCGGATTGCTCACCCACCCGCACCAGGTTGCAATACAGCGCATCGAACCAGCCTGGATGGCGCTGCAACGCGTCCGCCAGCCCCAGGCCCGAGGCCACATCCTGTTTCAATCTGTCCAGCAAGGCTGCCTGCCCCGTATCGCAGCCACTGCGCCCCATCACCTCGAACGCTTGCAGCAGCGGTACCCCGGCCTTGAGCAAGGTCGCCAGTTGCCGGCTGAACCCCGCCGGGTCGGCTTTGGCCTGGCGTTTCGGCAAACTGAAGGTCAGCCCGCCAGCGGGCCGCAAACCTGCCACTTTGATGCCCTGACGAATCAGCCCGGCCCGCACGTGGGCCGGGCTGCGCCCGGGCGTCTGGCCGCTGACCGGCTGGCCGTTGGCGTCGGTGCCGTGCCAGGTGTAGAGAGGGGTCGATGGGTTCATGCCAAGGTCCTTTTTCCTGCCCATGCGACAAGCTTCGAAACAGCTTGCCGCGTCCACGCCAGGGCGCGCGTCCATGATGCTCACTAGAGTAGTTCAGCGAAGATGACGCCCAAGCGGGCAGGGGTGACAAAAGGTGTCTGTTCAGGCCTACTGCGCCGCTGCCGGTTGGGGCGAGACAGACCTCAACGAGTACGCGTATCAAAAAGGAAACTGTTCATGAAAGGGCAACGCGGTATCACCCTGATCGAAATGATGATCGTTGTTGCGATCATCGGCATTCTGGCGACCATCGCCTTACCGATGTACACCAACCACCAGTCCCGTTCGAAGGCTGCGGCCGGGTTGCTGGAGATCAGCGCGCTGAAGACAGCGATGGACTTGCGCCTGAATGATGGCAAGGACGTCGCGGCGGTGGCCGAGCTGGGTGGGCAGCCGGCAACGGCGCATTGTGCGATCACGGCCAGCGGCAAGGCGGCGGACGGCACCGGAAGCATCGTTTGTACACTGGTGGATGCGCCGGCTACCGTGCTGGGCAAAGCCATTACCCTGACCCGCGCGGCGGCTGGCTGGGCGTGTACGACCGACATTGAAGAAGACCTGGCACCGAAGGGCTGCAAGGCGCCTTGAGGATGGGGTAATAAAGTAGGCGAAACAGGGGTTTGCGTAACGGGTGCGAGCAGTGGTACGTTGCGCTACACGCCGGTGTAGCTCAGTCGGTAGAGCAGCGCACTCGTAACGCGAAGGTCGCAGGTTCGATTCCTGTCTCCGGCACCAGTTCAGGTTCCAGCGAAGGCTACCAAAATCTTTGGATCCCCCGTAAAACCCGCCTTCTGGCGGGTTTTTTCGTTATGGCGTTCCGTCGGAATCCGACAGCTGCCAGCCTATTTAGGGGTAACGTTTGGGATAAAGTCGATTCGATAAAGGGGTTTACCCTTATGGCTCGTACTACTGCTCCCCTGACTGACAGCGCATGCCGCTCGGCAAAACCTACAGACCGCCCCTACAAGCTTTTCGACGGCGACGGTCTTTACCTCCTCGTTTACCCCAATGGCCGCAAAGGCTGGCGCTTCCGGTATGTGAAACCGGATGGACGAGAGGGGCTGACCTCGTTTGGCAACTATCCCGTGATTGGGCTCGCAGATGCTCGGCAGAAGCGTCTGGAGACTAAGCGGATGCTGGCTGAAGGCATTGATCCGATTGCGTTCAAGCAGCAGGCCAAGGCCGAGGCGGTTGTCAGAGGGCACACCTTTGAGCGCGTTGCCTTGGACTGGCATAAGGAAATGTCCGTGAAGTGGGCGCCTGGCCATTCGAGGACTGTGCTGAGTCGTTTGAAGACTCACGTATTCCCGCTGCTAGGCGCACGGGCCATCGTTGATCTGGATACTTTCGACCTCATGCAGCCGCTTGAGGCGATCAAGAAACGCGGCACGATCGATGTGGCTTTGAGGGTACAAAACTACCTGCAAAGCATCATGCGTGAGGCGAAGCGGCTGCGGCTGATCACGGTGAACCCTGCATATGACCTTGAGGGCTTCATCAGCGCGCCACGGGTTACGCATCGGCCTGCACTCCCGCTCTCTCGTTTGCCTGAGTTGATGGACCGCATCGAGAACTACAAGGGACGTACGCTCACTCGGCTGACTGTAATGTTGTCGCTGCATGTGTTTGTCCGCTCCAGCGAATTGCGCTTCGCACGTTGGAGTGAGTTCGACCTGAAGCGCGGTATCTGGGAGATACCTGATACGCGACCCGCTTTGGATGGCGTCCCGTATTCGACCAGGGGCACGAAGATGGCGGGCGACATCCATCTGGTCCCTCTGTCACCGCAAGCGGTGGCGTTGCTCGAACAGATTCATGCGATCACGGGGTACTTCGACCTGGTGTTCACCAGTGACGCTCGCTCGTGGAGGCCTATGTCCGAGAACACAGTCAACAGCGCTTTGCAGAACATGGGCTACGACACCAAGACCGAAATCTGCGGGCATGGCTTCCGGTCGATGGCGTGCAGTGCCTTGGTCGAATCCGGGCTGTGGTCAGAGACGGCTATCGAGCGGCAGATGAGCCACAGGGAGCGCAACAATGTTCGGGCGGCGTACATCCACAAGGCCGAGTTCTTGGAGGAACGGCGAATGATCATGAGTTGGTGGAGCCGCTACCTCGAAGCGAACCGGCAGGAGCATATCTCGCCACATGAGTTCGCGAATCAGACCGGGGAAAACGTTTCTAGCCTAAGAGCAAGGCGTGGCGCAGTCGAGTGAGTGCCCGGCTTCGAATTTTCGGTGATCCGCTTTCCACGCGGGTCCATCCAAACAGGGCTGCAAAGCCGCCCTGTTTGGATGGACCTCACCTAAAAAATCAAAAGCACCCAATCGGCCACTGGAAACCACGGGATTCCGTACACGCCCGATGCCATTTTCAACTGCAAAATCCAGTGGGCGAGTCGCTTGACCCTCTCAGATTGCGGGCGTAGAAAAGACAGTGCAAAGGCTGTCGTTGACAGCACCCCAGGTGACCCGAGCCTTAAAGGTCACGCCGCTCTGGCGGTGGTTCTCCCCAAGGGCGATTCGCATCCGGCAGCTCGCCCGGTCACTACCCATGTGATGGATGCTCTTATACATATGGCGCTCGTGCGCCAGATACTCCGTACTTCGCTGCCCTGCAGCAACCTATCCGCTTGGCCAAATTTTTGCGCCAACCTGTGCCCGTCTCTTTCTTCTGGAAAGAGACGGGCACTTCTAACACTGCTGCAGCCCTGATCGCACAAGGCTTTGCGGCAATCCCCATCGTGACAATCGGCGTGACAAACGCCGATGTCACCAGCAACAGCGCTGTAGATGATGGTGCCGCAGACCAGGGAATGGACTGCACCTGACTGACAGTCAGGCATGCCCCGGTCATCGCATTGCTGCTTGCACCTGGCTCAGGATCTTCAGGCGCTGGTTTAGTCAGCCAGCACTGCCTCCACCCGCCCACCGGTAACGGTGTTCAGGAGGCCAGATCATGAGATGCCCTTGCTCCCGGACGTAAGGAGCCGCCAGTCCCGCGTAGAGGACATTCCCCACAGGTCGCAGGGGCCTTGATCCCTGATAACACTCAGCATTCTTGGCGGGATGACGTGGGGCGAGGATCGGAGAGCGAACGATGAGGTGACCGACATGGGATTGGTGGGTAGGCGCAACGGTCGCAATTTTGGCTACGGTAGGCAATTGAGCTATGCAGGACCGCAGGCACTGAAAGACATGTTCGGCAGTGGCCATTACGGAACGGTCAAAGCGCACTGTGACCGGTGGTTGGCATTCGTAAAGTGGTGCCGCTCCGAACAGGGGCCCGGTATCAATGATGCGCGGCAGATTGATCGAAAGGTATTGGCCGACTACGCGGCGTATCTGCGCGACATTGTTAAGCGCGGTGATCTCGCCGTCAGCACCGCGCAAAACCGGTTATCCAGCGTTAACAGGACCATGGCGGCGCTTCGCGGTGATCAGTACGTAAAGGTGCCAAGCCCGAGCAAGGCGTTGGGTATGCAGCGCACCGGGGGTCGACAGTCGGTGCCTCAGGGCCAAAACCGCGACCAGGTTAAGCAGATTGTTAATGCGCTTTGCCGCGATCATCAGCAACGGGCCGCCGCAATTGTTCTGTTGGCGCGAGCCACCGGCATGCGCTTGCGTGAGGCCATCCTAGCCGACTTGCCACGGCTGAGCCGTGAGGCTAACGACCTAGGCAGGATCAACATCCAGGATGGCACCAAAGGCGGCCGAGCTGGCGCCTCGGCGCCACGATGGATTGCGGTGGACCACCATGTTCAAGATGCACTTGGGTTTGCACGGCAGGTGTCGCCTGCGAGTAGCCGCAACCTGATTGCGCCACACGAAAGTTACCTGGATCTTCTGCAAGAAATCATTCGCCCTGCGCGGGACATCCTGCATGCACACAATCTCAAAGGCTTCCATGAGCTAAGAGCGGCGTACGCATGTGAGCGCTATGAGCAAATCACCCAACACCGAGTACCTATCAGCGGCGGCCAATGCTACCAGGTAGACAGGAACCTTGATCGTGAGGCGCGAAGGCAAATCAGCTATGAGTTGGGGCACGGTCGGATAGATGTGGTCGCGGCCTACATTGGAGGACGCATATGAGCAAGCCATTCGATATGGAGCTGTTCTTGGCTGCGGTGCTGACGGGGTCGTACGCAACGCGGCAGCGTCATTTACGGCAAGCAAAGATCATCCAAGCGGAGATATCTGAACGGTGGCAGCTTGAAACACCTTGGGCTTGGCGGAGAAAACATTTGACTTGGTTTCTTGAGCACCGACTAGCTGGGCGAGGCGCGGCGACCCGGTACTACTACCTGCTGACCGTTCGGCTGCTAGTTCGTCGTTTAGAAAAACCATGGGGCTTCGAGCACCAGGCTAGGATTTGACTGATAGTAGCGGCCGACCGCTTTCAACCCACAGCGGCGGTTCGTGGAGGGCAGCAAACGGCCAAAAGCTGCCGGTGGCGACAGGCAGAGATCGACCAACGCTAGCAAGCTTTGATTCTGCTCAGAGCGTGAAATGAGGAGTGACCGTAATAGCTCCTCCGCTTCCCTTGTCTGGCTGCAAGCGAAATATACGTTCTACTCGCTCAGATAAGCCTACTTCAGTTAAGCTATGGACAAATAACCTGATTGAGCTCGTTTCCCGAAGTGGTGGGATGCGAGTGTCTTTGATGCAAGGGAAAGCAATGCTGAATGCACGACGTTGGACCAAATGGCCTGGGCGAGCTGTAGGTGAACTCAACACCGTTTCTGGAGTGGCGGGTCTCGGGGGGAGTGTAATTAGCCTTGCTGGATGGTCGTTTACGACAGGGGTGATGGCTACAGGATTAACCTATGGTGGAGCATTAATTGTGCTTTTGTCATTAGGTACTGCACTGGTGCGCTCGATACCACCGGCAATAAAAAAGCCTGAAGACTTAGTTGGTAAAACTATATCGCTGGCCGAAATTGGTAATATATCCCCTCCGGTCATGACTCTTGCAGTTGTGGGCCCGAGCATGGTTGGTAAGACTACATTAAAAGATCGGTTGTCCTTCACGGATTCAGCGAATATAAGAACGCAAGATACAAGTGCTTATATCGCCAGCTTTCAAACAGCTCCTCCAACGTATATTGCGATACTTGATGGTGGAGGAGAGCGATTCTCTCACCAGTTTAAACTCGCAGAGCAATGTCAATGCCTTTGCGTTGTTATAGATCATAACGCCTCTGATAGCGATATTGAAATTGACGCGCAGCGACTAGAGAAACATCGCGAGTTTTCGAGGCAAATCAGGCAATATCTCGATGATGGTTCAGTGGCGCGCAAAATTTGGGTGCGGCTTCTAATTAATAAGCACGACCTATGGGGAACGCTTTCCGTGGAGAAACAGAAAATAATTAGCGACTTCTATACTGAGGAATTGGCTTATTGGAGGCAAGGTAATCGAGCGGCTTCAATTGAGGCGCTTGTGTTCTCTAATGAAGATGCATCAGATGTCGCTAAATTTGTAGAGAAATTAAAACAGACGGCGACTAACTGAGGTTTCATGTATGAATGTAAGTGGTCGTGCTGTTGTAATAAAGAACTCACCTATTGAGTTTGTTGTTTCGGGTCCAGTGGGAGGGCGTGATCGCATAATTGCTCGCACTGAAGATGCTGGGTTGGACCTTATTGGCAAGGCAGTACATAGAGAGAGTCGCGAAAGTTACGAAAGGTCAAACTTTCCTTTCTCGCTACTTCTTGAGCACTCAGCGCAATTAAATACTGTCACGGGTGGGTACGTGCCTGATTCCAGATCAGAAGTGGATGATCGAGATTCCATGCTGGCTTTTACTTGGCGAGGGCATGCAACAAGCCATGGGGTTCGCGAAGTAGCTCATGCGTTCCGCACATGCTCTAGTGATATATATATGGCGTATTGTTATGGGGATGATCAGGATGTTGAGCTTCAGGTGTCTCCATTGATATATCAGTGTTCTTTGGCTAATGATAAAGCCGTTCGTTCGCGGCGGATGATGAGATTTTTTCTGGTGGCTTATTCTTTGATAGGTTTAGGTGTGAGCCTTTGGTATGTATTCAAAAATCTTGGAAATTGATTTTTTGTTCTTTAGGCATCTCTGCGAGGATTCAAAGGGGACAGATTTATTTTTTGTGACACTCGCTGATGAAACATGAATTTTGGGCCTGCCCCGCGTCAACGGACGTCAAGAGACGATGTTCGAGTCGTTCTCAAAGTTATGTTGTTCACTCGAGCCTACGGTAAAAATAAATCTGTCCCCTTTTTTTGTTCAGCACGAGCCGAGCGTTGAAGTGGTCTACGATACCTGGCTGAGTTTTCCCATTCCGATGCTCAGTCGCCAAGCGCTGCGCGAACGCACTGAGTTCGAGGCTCTATGGGCGAGCACAGTGTGTGCTCGCCCGGTCAAAGTCACCAAGCTCTGGCTTGAGCCAGCTTGTCACAGATTTCCGGCACCAAGAACGCTAAGAGCTTGTTGAACGACGGATCCTGTCGGAAAGCCTCATCGTGCTTTTCCATGCCTTCTTTGATGATCTTCGTACGACGTGCCCATGTGCCCTTGGTGTCCTGGTCTTTCAAAAGCTGCTCATGGCCGTAAAGCCTGAGTGTCCACCCGAACGCGTACAGGTACTCTTTGTAGTGATCAAACGCGGTGTTGGCGACGTTCAGCAAGCGTGGCAGGTTGTAGCCAACCGGGTAGCCAAAACGGGCACTCAACATCAGTGAAACCATGCCGTGGAATTTGCCAGAACGGTGATCCGCCGGCAGCAGGAGTTCTGGCATCGCGATGCGCATGTTTTCCCGGATAGTTGTCCAGGCGGCATTTGCCTCCCGGCAGTCGTTCGCCGCATGCCTTGACCAGAAATCAATGAACGACTGACGGGCAGCAGAAGCGCTTAGCAACTGTTCGACCACTGCGCGTACGTACTCGTAATCCCTGTAGTAAACCTTCTGATCCTTGGGGTTGATGGTCAGCTGATCCAGGAACACTTCCTCTTTGACCCACCTGTCATAAATCTGGCCATTCTTCACCTCCGGGGTGGCGAACCAGCAGTCCATCGCCATCCGCTTCGACTCCTGCGAGCGCTTCAGTGTGGCCTCATTCACCACGAACACGTTGTAGTTGTTCAGGTAGAAGATGTCCTCCTCGGAGGTGCGCGTGAGGCTGGGGTCGAAGTCCTGGAAGACCCAAATTATCGCGCCGTTGTTCAGGCGATAAAACTCACGGCGGCCTACGATCTCGGTCAGGTACGTCGTCGAAAGCTGCACCTCGAAAGCGATCCGCTGGCCGGCGTGTTCGACCTGGACGTCCGGTTTGCGCCATTGCGCCCGATCGGCCAGTCGAATGCCTTTCCAGACCACCTCAACCAGCGGCTCAGTGCAGTTCTCGTCGGCGATCAGGCTGTCGCGAATGATGCCCTTCAATTTCAGGTGGGCCAGGCTTTCTTTTGCTGCGTTGTACTTGATGCAGTTGATCTGCTGAGCACTGAGCTGGCCGCGAGTGGAGATCGAGCACTTTTGCTCGACCTCTTCTACGGGGTGGTGACGGAAGTGGAAGCGACGCCCCTTGGTGCGCACGAGGATCACCGGTGCAGTGCACAGGTGGCAGACAAGCCAAGGTGCTTCGCGATTGCGCGTGTAGCGGCTGACCAGTTCAGCGCGGTCTTTGATCACCAGCCCAAGCTCGCGGCTCAGAAACACCTGCAGGTCAACGTCGAGTCCGGTCTCCATGTCAAGGATTGCGGTCAGAAGCATCGTATCGGTGGGTTGTGCGAATTCACGGGTGTACATGGTGCTTTCCTTTCGTTTGGCTCGTGCTTCCAGAATCCCGATTGCGGCTTCGCGCTGCCACCGAACTGCTTACACTTACTACCACCCGGTGATATCCAGCTCCGCTAGACCTATTGATTTATGGCTGAACCTACGTGTCTTTCTTTTCAAGTGCCTCATCAACCCGGCGCTTCAGGTCTGCCGCGAAGACTTCTATGGCGTGGATGGCTTGCTGAACGTCTTCGATGCTCAGATCAATCGGTTCGTCGTCGACGGTCTTTCCGTTGCGGTGGACGATGTCATGCCGCTTGATGCAGATCCGAGCAATGTCTGCCATCTCAAGCCCTTTCATGTGCTCACCAAACATCGCGCCCAAGATTTCACGGATGGTGGCCACGTTGTGGAAGCTGAGTTCGGATAACACCTTGAGCACAATGCCCTGAACGATCGCAGGATCCTGGGCGACCTGCTTGAGGGAGATCGTTCTCTTGCTCAACGCTTCGTACTCGGTGACGAGGTTCAGCATCAGACGAGGCTCGCTGATAGCAAGCTTTCGTACGACGGTGCTGATTAATGCCTCAAGCAAGGTCACTGCATGGGCATACACCAGCTTGTAGGTGATATTGGCTTGAGTCTGGTTGCCCGCAAGCGTCAGCAGGCTGTAGGCGGTTGTCAGGTCTGTGGAGAACTCATGGAAGAACTGCTTGTGCGAATGTCGCTCCAGCCACAGGTACTCGGCTTGTTCCGCATCGAGCATCTCTATGTACTCTTCGTAGAACTCATCCCAGAGCCCCGTTGTGTCTTCAGCGGTGAGATCCAGGCCGTACTTGTTGTGAATCCATAAACTGCATTGTTGCGCCTCGATTTCGAAGAACACGTCCTTGCTTGCACTCATGTAGCCTCCTGTCCCATGTCGGTGGTGCTGCCTTTAAATCGCGGCCCGGTCTGGGCCATGCTGCTTTGACGGCGGCGTATTGACTGTGAGTGATCATCGGCGATCATGCTCTGCATGCGTGCCTGTATTCTGCCACCATCGAGCGAAAGGATGATGTGATCGCCATGCTTCAAAAAACCGTCTGCTACGAATGCGTTGTCGATCCTTATCTGGGTGGGGAGATTCGGGACAGTGGCGCCTCAGCCGTCTGTAGCCTGTGTGACTCGAACAGCCAATGCGTCCCGCTCTCTGAGATCGTCACCCTCGTCAAGGCAATCCTCGATCGTTACATCTGTGAGGGCGAGTTCGACTTCCGCTGGAATGGTGTTGAATCTGAGCAATACCAGCACGGTAACCCGCTCGATTTCTGGGTCGGCGAAGTGTTTGGCTGCGACAACGTCGAACCTATCGTTGCGGCGGTGTGCAGTGAACTCGCGTCATACAGCGATGGTGTGACGTACTCCAGGGTGTCCGCGATGCCGAACGACATTCGCTTTCAGTGGGGCGAATTCCAGGAGGGCATGAAGCACGGCAATCGGTTTTTCAACGATAACGCGAAGGCCTTTCTTGACTGGTTGTTCGAAGACCTGGGTGAATACTGCGCCCCATTGGGTGAACACGCGGTTGTTCGTGTACTCTCGCCCGACAACGCACCGCCGATTTACCGCGCCCGCACCTGCCTGACATCGGGAAGCGTGGATGAAATCCTGGCCAATCCTGCCCGCAATCTCGGGGCGCCGCCGAAGGTCAGGGCGGGCGAGGGCAGGATGAATCCCGCTGGCGTCCCTGCTTTCTATGGTGCGCTGGAACGCCTGACTTGCATCGCCGAACTTCGGCCACCAGTGGGCGGCACGGTCGTGAGCGGTGAGTTCAGATTGAACAAAGACGTCAGGGTGCTGGACTTCACGCGCCTGGAGGAGGCTGATCCGGGGCCCATGCTTAGCTTTTTCGATCCAGCGTTTTTCGCCAAAGAAGGCCGGCGAGAATTTCTGAGGTATCTGCACGGCGAGATTACTCTGCCGGTTCTACCAGGCCTGGAGCGCGACTATCTGACTACCCAGGTCATCGCCGAGTACCTGGCGACGCACTGCAAACCCCGAATTGACGGTGTGATGTTCAGTTCGGTGCAGCAGGACTGCGGAACCAACATCGTGCTGTTCTCGCACGTGACCTGCGCAGCGGAGTCGATGACATTCCGCTTCAAGGGTGGCATGGGGCTCAGGGGTGCGAAAGCATCTGACGCACCGCGTATCGAATATGTGCCGGGCAGCTTGATCTATCACAAGATTCGAGGCTTGGTGTACGACCCAAGCGATGAACCGCTACGAGAGAATTCGCTTGGGCCGATGACTGAGATGCATGAGTTTTAGTGCGCGAACCCTCTGCAACCAGGCTCGGGCGTCTAGAAACGCCCCAGCCTGGCTGATACCTGTCTATCAGGGGAACAGCATGAAGGTGCTGTTGGGGTGGCGTTGGGACTCGTCGAGTTCGGAAGTATCAAGCCCGTAGGTACGCAGCATCCAGCGGGACACGCCGCCGTGTCCCTCGCCGACCTTTGTCCGGCCATGCAGCGCAATGCGGTTGTTGACGATGGCAATGTCCCCGGGCGCCAGGGCGACAGGGATCACGCAGTTCAAGCAGGCCTGTGTCAGCGCATGCATCGCCTTCTTGGCGGGCGTTTCACCGACATCGGCTGGCTGAGTGGAGCTGTGGCTGTAGCGAATCCAGAATCCGCTCTGCATGCGAAACAGCAGTTGGGCGTCATCGACCAGCAGCTCTTCGCCCAGGATCTCTTCCATGCCGTCGCGGAAGGTGAGCTGCGACTGCAGGATGTATTGCGGTTTCTGCAGTTCCTGAATGTGCTCGGGGTCAAGCTCGCTCAAGATGGCTTCAAGCGGCATCACGGTCGTCGGCACTGCGTTAGGGTTGCGCAGCGCTGACAGGCAGACAAAGTCCGGCGATGGTGCAATGCGCGGGTTTTCAGGGTCGCGGTGGCCGCGCATGGGGAACGAAACACCATCGGTGTGGCCGTTCATTTTTCCTTGCGACTTTTCAGAAACCCGGCCTTCACCCGGAATCACGACCAGGTTCACGAAGAGGTCGCCACCGTTTTCCGAACCATACGACACGGTATCGGCCCCCAGTCCGGCCAGGCACATGATTGCCGTGGCGCGCGCTACCAGTGTGCCGACGCAGTCCGGTACCGGACGAAAGCCGATTGGCGTGTCAGGAATGCTCTGGGGGTCGAACACGCTGCGCAAATGCAGGCACGGCATTTGCCAAGCAAGATCATGAACGTCGCTGCGTTTACAGCCCAGATTGGCCAGTTCGGCATCAAGCGCTGGCAGCAAGGCATGGCCAAATGCAACGGGATCACTGAGCTGTTGAGCCATGTCCTCAACGCTGAGCTGCGACTTCCAGTTCGTGATAACGATTCGCAAAGCAGTACAAAAATGAGCGTCGATCAATTGTGTGCCTACGCGTGCGGGTGATATAAATGTGATATACGCCAGCGTGACCCATCACGCGTCTTCTTGCTAGCGATCGTTCGGATCCATGAAAAAGCCCAGCCTCAAGCTCGCCGATTATCTCAACGGGTGCGCTAGTTTTCTAGCCTGCCTCAAGCCTTATATGAGTCTGACAAAAGCGGCTCAGGGACTCAGATGCAGGCTTACACTCCCTGATGGCACCTGTTTGGATGTGCAAGGCAAGGATGAACCTCATGTTGCGCTAAACCTCATGCACGCGCTTGTGAACGTGATGCCACTGGCTCCACGTGAAGAACAGAAAGAAAAGATGTCTGTCTCAACCAGAGAGCCTGCGGTGAACTCCCAGGCAACGGAGACGATCATGCATTCTGAGGTGAAGGCTAAACAGATGGATGAAGCTACTCGTAAAGCCCGCGAACAGATCGGCGTTACGACTAAGGTATCGCTGCTTGAGGAGATCGACGCGGTCGCCAAGCAGAGGGGCATCTCGCGTGCGATCGCCGCACGTGACCTTCTGCAAGATGGGCTGACTCGCTTCGATCGGGAGTCCCGAACCAAGAGCACATCGAAGCTGCTGGCAGAGTACGAACGAAAAGCAAACGACTTCGCCGGTGCCCAAACGAAAAACTGGAGCATTCGTGCTGAGCGTCGACTGGTCATGAAAACGCAGTTGACGGCGGGAGAGTACGAACGCTCCACCTCGTCGTTCGTAAATGGCCTTTTGGCCGAGGCGCTGTCGCACTGTCCGGTGGCCGCTGCGTTGGCCGTAAAGGCGCCGGTAATTGCCGATGCTTCCGTCGCGCTGGCTTTGGAAGCCATCGAGCGTGTAAAGGGGCCGAAGGCCAAGCAGATTGCTGCTGAGGCTGACTTGGGCGACAACCGTGTTCTGGCAACCCTGATTCTGGGCGGATCTGTCTTTGCGCCTGCTCGGGTCATCCGCAAAATGGCGGATTATCTGCAAGTTCCCTTCGACGCGTTTTCCGTTGCGTTGGAGCGACGTTTTACGAGTCAGCCTGTACCTGCCTTCAAGGCCACTGCAGGTAAACCACAAGTTGATCTGCAGCGGAAATCCTGGAGCGTTGCAGTGAAGGAGCTGGAATTGTCGCCGGACGAGGAAGCTCGCCTGCTGAAACTGGAGGGTTGAGCATGAATCCCTTCGACAGGGCTCGACGGAAAGCCATGGATGTCCGAGAGTCGCTGGTGGGGTTAGCCGACTTTCAGGAGGCAGTTTCTTCCAAGACGCTGCTTGCCAACGTTGAAGTGATCCTCGGCGTTGGGATCGAATTTGTACCACCGGGCCATTCGATTCTGGGTGGCACCGATGGTGTACTCAAGCGCAACGATGAGACCATGTACATCCGCAAGGATGTCAGTGAGGCCGAGAAGGCTTATCTGATCGCGCATGAACTGGGTCACTGGTACTTGGACGCCGATTTGCCAGAGACCACGTACGCGGATCTTGCGGCCATGACCGCCTCCGAGGGCAGCGAGGCGATTGTCAAGGTTGAGGCGTACGGCGCAAACGAGCGCACTGAACTGCAGGCCAATGTGTTCGCGCGCGAGTTGCTCTTGCCTCGTATCGTCGCCCAGCAACAGTTTTTCGCGCACCTCGGCGCGAGTCAGATCTCGCTCAAACTGACGGTACCGATTGAGATCGTTCGCCAACAGTTATTTGACGGCCTTCTGTTGCCGATCCTGCCCGCCGCACCACCTGGCGCATTGCCAGAAATGACCGATTCGCAGCGCCTGGCGGCGCATGCCAAAGAAACATTCGTGAACGTGGTGGCAGGCCCCGGCACCGGGAAGACGACCACCCTGGTGCACCGCATCAAGTACTTGCTTGAACAAGGCGTGCCGGCCAACAAGATCCTGGTGCTCACCTTCACCAACAAGGCGTCTGCTGAATTGGTCGAGCGATTGGCTGCCTCAGGTATCAAGAACGCGACAAACGTGTGGGCGGGCACCTTCCACGCCTTCGGCCTGGAATTCCTTCGTAAGCATCACCACCTGTTCAACCTCCGCGCGAAAGTGAGCATGGCTGACAAGCTCATGCAGGTCAGGTTGATGGTTGGGCGCCTGGCCAAGGTCAGGCTGAAATACTACCTGCGGCTACAGAACCCCTACGATTGGCTTCCGGATGTGATCGAGCACATCAAGCGCTTGAAGGAAGAGTGCCTGACGGTCGATGACTACCGCGCTCGGCTCAAGGCGTTGCCCCCATGTGATCAGGATGTCCAGGATGAGCGTGAGGACATCGCGACACTCTTTGAGGCCTATGAAGAGGCCATGCGGGAAAAGTGCTGGGTCGATTACGTCGACCTGGTCGCCTACCCGTCAATCCAGGCACGACGCGCGCGTGCCACCGTCGCGCAGTACCTCGATCAATTTGAGCATGTGCTGGTCGATGAATATCAGGATGTCACTGAGGTCATGGTCGAGCTGATCAGGCAGTTGGCCCTGAATGCGAATTCGGTGTGGGTGGTCGGTGACGTTCGCCAGGCGATCCATCACTGGCGAGGCTCTTCCATCAAGAGCTTGATCGATTTCGACAAGACCTTCAAAAGCTTGCGGCACATCACGCCGACGTACAAGCGCTATGCACTGGATCTGAACAGGCGAAGCACGCCTGAGATTCTCGACCTGTTCAACTGCGCTGGCACGTATCACGCGCTGCGTCATCTGATGCCGCTTGAGCCGGTCACGGCTTATCGGCCATCGATTGGCGAAATCCCAAGGCTCTACCAGTGCGACTCCAACCTCGCCCAGGCAGCCACCCTTGAAACGTGCATCAAGGCGCTTGCGGCTCAGGGCATCCCCTACCGCGAGCAATTGGTCATGAGCCGCAGCTCCACGAACGTGGAGCACGTTGTCGAGGAGCTGAGCAAGCGGGGCGTGCCGGTTCTTCATCTCGGGGACATCTGCCAGCGGCCTGAAATCCAGCGACTGTTCTGCCTGATGGAGCTGCTCTGCATGCGGCAGCCCAGGTCTTTGGTCGGTCTGATGCAGGATCCACGATTCCCGATGACGGCCCAGGACATTGAGCTGCTCATGCGACTCACGCAGAAGGGCAGTGGTACCGCGCTTCAGCGTGGTCGATGGATCTGGAGCAATATCCAGGGCCTCTCGGCACAAGGGCAGGTGGCGAAAGCAAACCTGAGCATGTTGCTGCAGGGTTTCACGCGCAATACAAAGCCGTGGGTGTTCGTTTCCACGGTAATGCTGGATCGTCGCTACGGGTTCCCGAATCCGGCAGACACGTCAATCGAGGCGCACACTGCCCGGCTCGCACTCTGGCTCTTCGTCTACGCAGTGCGCAACGGTGACGGCGATGGCAGTCAGTCCCGCCTCACCAAGTTCTTGCTGCAAGAAGAACTACGTCGGCGCATTGGCGAGAAGCTGGCGGATCGAGGCATACCGCCTGAGGCAAGAGCCCTGGATGCCGTCAACGTCATGACGGTGCATTCCAGCAAGGGGCTTGAGTACTCGGCGGTGCATCTCACCAACGTCGACGATACCGCCTACGGGCCCAACCGGCCCTACTTCTACGATCTGCGTCCACTTGAGCTGATACCTCCCGAGGTGCTCAACAGCACCGATGATGATTTTGCGTTCGAGGAAAAGGTAGAGCGGAACAACCTGCTCTACGTGGCGCTGTCCCGTGCCCGCGATCACCTGTACCTCTACCAGCTCGCTGACACCACCAGGCCGGCGCCCCTTAACGCGGCAGGCAAGAAGCTTCGAACACTGTTCGGCATCCGTTTGCCTGCCATACCGCCTGCCCCATTGCCGATTGGCAGCGCCGTTGCGCCGAGCACAGTGAGCTACGAAGCGTTCCAGACCTATATGAACTGCCCGCTTCAGTACCATTACCGGCATGAGCTGACCCTGACGGCTGAGCAGGAGATTGATGTGTCGATCCGGGCGCGGTGGGCTGTCAGCGACATGCTCTTTGAGGTGTTGAAGAACGCTGCCGTACCTCAGACAGCGTTCCAGGCAGCGTGGAAAGCGCGCCTCCTGCCCCCGAAAACTGAAGATCCGCAGCTCTATGAGGATGCCGTGATAGCGGTAAAGCGAGGCCTTGCGCTTGTCGGTGAGATTCGGGGCAGCCTGGTAGAGGAGCTCGTATCAGAGGTGGGTGGACTGCAGATCGTGCTGCCGTGGATGCTGTCGGTGGGCAGCGAACTGCACTGGATCCGAGCGCACGAAGGGCTGTCAGGGACGATGAAGCAACTCAGGCCAATGATGGTGAACATGAATGCCCCCGGCATCCGATACGCCACCATCTATTCGTTGATCACCGATAAGCGCATTCGAGAGGGCGCCTCGCGTGGCATCGAGCGCACGACAGTATACAAGATGGCCAAGAGCTTTATCGCCGGTGATCGGTTGCCCAACCGAGGCAGAAGCTGCAGTCGCTGTGCGTACCTGAGTATTTGCGACGGCAAGCCCTGACAGCCTGTTGATGCTCACAGCGCTGCGCATTCTGCCGGAGAATTTTAGGGGATTTTGGCCGTGGGGCTCATGGCAGGGTCGGATTCTGCAGGAGCTTCATCTTTGCGAGCCGGGCTAATCGTGATACCGACACCAAAGGTCTCAGCTAGGCCGGAAATCATCCGTTCCTTCGAGCTCTGTGCAAAATCATCTCGCGTGACACTGGACGCGGCACCGAAGAGCAGATTGATCACAATGAGCGCAGTCAGCGCGTTGCATAGCCGTCCTCCATCATCCTGTCATGCCATTTCGCAGTGGCCGGGATCCTGAAAATAGGCTGGGGATAATTTTAGAGATAAAGAGTTGTACCCTTAAGAATAATACCCATTGAATTCAGACCCTTTCGTGTTGGTACGATTCCTGTCTCCGCACTAGAGACCAGTTTCCAGAAGTCTATGACTGTTTACGAAACACCCCGAAAAGCCCGCCTAGTGCGGGCTTTCTTGCGCCTGTCTTTTCTCAGCAGGCCTGCGAGCATTGGACTTAACCGTTCCAACCCCTGTGGTCAGCGCCACCACTCGCCCCATTTTCACAGGCAGCTCCCGCCCTGTAAGAGCGGGTTCTCCCGCGATCACGGACGAAGCCCGTGCCATCCAACACCTGACCAGCGCAAATAAACTGGGTCCTATAAACCATAGGCCGAATCACAGGCAGTTTCTGCTTGCCAGGCGCAGCGACCTCCAGCCCTCCAGCGCTCGGCGAATACGTAACCGGTAGTGCGGTGCCGATTTTGCCTGGGCCAGAGCTCGTAATCAGCAAACCATTGCCGGTTTATGCCGTGCTCACTATGATAATCAGCATCCAAATACTGATTAATGGTATGGCCATGCCGCTCAGAGTCACGATCCAGGCTTTCTCCGATGGTGCATGGAGCGATGCCGCGACACTCACGGTTGAGAACCCGGAGCGCGTTGCTGATGGAAGGTGCCTTGTCGCATACGACGGCGACTACATCATCGCGAACATTGATCGCATGGAAGATCGTTGCGAACTGGCCCTGAGCGTTAACCTGCCGTTGAACTGGGACCACCATGGCGTCAAAGGGTATCCAGCATTCCTCTACGACATCATTCCCTCTGGTGCTGCCAAGGACTCTCTTGAATCCCGCTACGGGCGTCTTAAGCCCGATGGCGTGGAAATGGGGCTGTACCTTCTGGAGCGCTTTACGCCGGCCCCTGTTGGGCATCTGCGCATCAAGGAGTCAGTGGAAGGCCTCCAGCCGGATCGGCACGAGGCTTTCGCGCATGCCGAGGTCGTGGACAGGACGAACGAGTTTCTTGAGTACGCCTACGAAACCGGCGCGGCGTTGGGCGGTGCTACCGGTGCCAACGGGCAAGCCCCCAAGCTGGTCATGACCGAAGCCCATGACGGTGCTCTCTATGCTGACGCGATGCTCCCCGATGACCAGGCGTGCCGTCACTGGCTGATCAAGTTTGCGCGTAATCGAGGCGGCGAGCGCGACAAAGACATTCTGCGAACAGAGTTTCATTACTACAAGGCGGTTGCTGCCCTCGGTCTTGATACGGTTCCCTCTGATGGTTTGGCCCTTGAAGAAGCAGTGAAGCCAAGCCTCTGGATGCCACGATTCGATCGCCGAATAGTGGATGGCGTGGTGGAGCGGATACCGCTGGAATCGGTGTACTCGATCTGCGGCATTACCGGCTACGCGCAACCGATGGCGCATGCCGAAGTGGTTCACCGACTGGTAGGTCTATGGATCGACAACGGCCAGCAGGATGAGGTGCACGACCTGGTGTTCGAGTACGTGCGGCGCGATCTGCTGAACCGCATTCTAGGCAATACCGATAACCACGGCCGCAACACCTCCATCATGCGTGTGGGTGGGAAGTTTCGTTTGGCGCCAATCTATGACCTCGCGCCAATGATCCTGGATGAAGAGGGCATCACACGGACGACGAAGTGGGCGGCGGAGCGCAAGGGGTCTTCTGATTGGAGCGACAACTGCGCTGAGCTGGCTGGTTACACCGACCCCAATGTTCTACTGCAACGGTTGAAGAAGGCGGCTGAGGAATTCAGGGCGTTGCCCGATCTACTGACCGATGCTCCAGAATCGATGCGCAATGCAGCCTCTATACCCGTGAACAACCTTGATAAGCGACTCGTGGAGTGGGGACTGCGATGAGAAAACTACAGCCTGAAGAGCGCGCTCAGCTCGTAGAGGATATCGTCAGGCGCAACGCGGCTGGGCTCGACGCAATTGGGACATCCATCCGCCGTCTGCGGCTCGAAGTCACCGGGCTTGACCAAGAGACCTTCGCGGCCATGTGCAAGATATCCACGAAAAGCCTGTACGAGCTGGAAAGCGGGAAGTCGAATCCAAAGCTCAGCACTCTGGAGGCCGTGCTGCGTCTGTTTGGCGTGCGGATGGGGATGGTGATGACTGCCAAAGAGAAGCCCACTGCTACGGTCGTCGGCAACGATGTCGGCCAGTTGAAGGCTGGTGGGCTAATGGCTGTAGCCGCGCCGCAGGCCAGTTCCTCCGTGGTAGCCGGACCGAAACGAGGGAAAAGCCCTGCAGCAGCCAACGCGAAGAAGGCAGTGTCGAAGCCGGCGTCGCCACGGGGCCGGAAAAGCAGTCAGGAAAGGTGAATTGATTTGGGATGCAAATAAAGTCTCATCCTATTTGTCGATAGCCATAACTAACTGATCTTTTTATAGATATTCCATTAGTTGAATCAAAAGGCTTCTAATTTCTGGCGCTCGAAACGCGGGATCTAACGGCAAAAACCGGCTCAAGCGGCTGGAAGACGACGGCTATATCAAGCGCTACCAGGCGATCCTCGACAAGCAAGTGCTGGGCTTCGACATCACGGCATTCATCCAGCTGTCGGTGGATTCCCATACCCCCGAATGCACCCGTGACCTCGAACAGCGGCTGACCGCCTCGCCCGAAGTGATGGCGCTGTACAACGTCACCGGCGACTTCGATTTCCTGGTCTACATCGTCTGCCCGAACATGGAGATCTATTCGCAGTTCGTCGAGCTGACGTTGCGTTCGCTCAAATGCGTCAAACAGATCAAGACTTCAGTCAGCCTACGTGAGATCCGCGCCAGCAGCGACCTGCCGATCTTCTCGATATCCGCTTGAGTCATTTCACGTGGTGGAAGGCTGGGCGTATACGTCCGGGCGGTGGAGTTGCCACAGGTAGTTGGGCCGGTTGACCGGCGTGAAGCCGATCTTTTCATACAACCAGGGAGCGGTGGTAGTGGCCAGGAGGATGCGCCGGAGCGAACGGACCTCGGGTACTTCGAGCAACGTTTCCGACAGGCGCCGCCCCAGGCCCCGACCCCGGTACGCTTCGTCAACGAAGACGTCGCACAGGGAGATGCCGGCGGCCCAGGTCGAGGTGGTGAGGAAGCCGTGGCCGTAAGGGATGTCCAGGCGGGTCTTGTCCAGCGTCAGCGTGATGGCGCCGAGGGCGCGCGTACGGCCAGTAGCACCCCCAGCGCCGCCACCGCCACGCCGAGGTTGTTGACCGTGCTTCGGAAGGAAAACAGCAGGTAGTGGCTGTCGCCCGGTGTCAGGGCGACGAGGGCGGCCTTTGCCGCAGGTGTGAAGAACGCCTTGCTCACTCCTAGCGCCAGGCTCAGCGCGCAGAGTGCGGGCGCGGCGGACACGCCCGTGGCGAACAGGGCATAGGTGGCGATCTGCAACACCAGGCCGACCTTCATCGTCAACAATGGGTTGGTCCGGTGGCCACTGCGCAAGAAAATGCCGGTTTCCTTCATGCGCATCATCTCGGCCGTTTCCGCAGTCGCCATCGGCACTTTCGGGTTCGTCCAGGTGATCTCCGAGTTGTGGCAGGTCGTTCCTCGTTGAGCAGGGGCTGTGAATTGCCCCTGGTTTCAAACCCGCAGCAAATGCACCACCAGGCCAAGCACGGCACAGCCAAACAGCACCTGTATCACCCTCCGCTTGAAGCGGAACAAGGCCACCGCCGCCGCAACCGCAATCACTGCCGAAGGCCAGTCGAACGCGCCAGCGAACCCCTTCGGCCAAAGCACGTGATAGCCGAAGAACATCGCCAGGTTCAGGATCACCCCGACCACCGCCGCCGTAATCCCGGTCAGCGGCGCAGTGAACTTCACCTCGTTATGCGTCGATTCCACCAGCGGCCCACCGCCGAGAATGAACAGGAACGACGGCAGGAAGGTGAACCAGGTGACCAGGCTGGCCGCGACCGCGCCAGCGAGGAACGGGTGTTCCGCGCCAAACATCGGGTGCAGGTAACCCCCAACGAAACCGACGAAAGCCACCACCATGATCAGTGGCCCTGGCGTGGTTTCACCCAGGGCGAGCCCGTCGATCATCTGCGCCGGTGACAGCCAGCCGTAATGCCCGACTGCGCCCTGGTAGACATAGGGCAACACGGCGTAGGCCCCGCCAAAGGTCAACAGCGCCGCCTTGGTAAAGAACCAGCCCATCTGGGTCAGGGTCGCACCCCAGCCAAACGTCAAGGTCAGCAGCGCCATGGGCAGGCACCACAGCGCAGCACCGACCAGCAGCAGGCGCAGCAGGTGACCCCAGCTGAAACGGGCATGTTCGGGCGTCGGTGTGTCGTCATCGATCAGCGCCGGGCCATAGCTGTTCTCCGCTGCGCCATGGCCACCACCGATCACGAACTTGTCCGGGGCAAAGCGGCCGCCTGCATAGCCGATCAGCGCGGCGGCCAGCACGATCAGCGGGAACGGCACGTTGAGCGCGAAGATGGCCACGAACGAGGCCGCGGCCATGGCCCACAGCCAGGCGTTCTTCAGCGCCCGCGAGCCGATCCGGTGGGCCGCGTGAACGACGATGGCGGTGACCGCCGGCTTGATGCCATAGAAGATGCCGGCGACCACCGGCACATCGCCGAAGACGATGTAGACCCAGGACAAGCCAATCAGGATGAACAGTGAAGGCAGCACGAACAACGCGCCGGCAATCACGCCGCCCCAGGTGCGGTGCATCAGCCAGCCGATGTACGTGGCGAGCTGCTGGGCCTCGGGGCCGGGCAGCAGCATGCAGTAGTTCAGTGCATGCAGGAAACGCTTTTCGCTGATCCAGCGGCGGCGCTCCACCAGCTCCTGGTGCATGATCGAAATCTGCCCGGCGGGCCCGCCAAAGCTGATGAAACCCAGCTTGAGCCAGAACAGGAAGGCCTCGAACAGGCCGACCGGCCGCAAGGCGGCGTGCGGCTTTGACTGTTCGCTCGCGGCGGAGGGGCTATCAATCATTTTCGATTTCCTTACTTGCGAAAGCCGTCAGCAGCCCATCGAAGATGCCCCCGGCAACTGTAGTCAGTTGGCTGTGATTGCCATTGCTTTCTCACAAGTTTGCGAGGATACGCTCTATACCCGGTCCCTCGGAAGGTTGGTTGCCTCCTCAGGCAAGTACAGGCCATGTCGCGTTGACCCTCTCCCCAAGGGGGGCTAGCATCGCCAGCGAAACGTCCCGCTGGCCGAGCCCCAACAGCAATCGGCCGCTCCTCAAATGCAAGCAGATCACCAGGTACCTGTAGCGCCGTGTTCGAACTCACCAGCTACCTCGGGCTGTTCCTGGCCGCGTTTGCAGCGGCAACCGTGTTGCCCATGCAATCGGAAGCGGCGCTGGTCGCGATGCTGGTGTCCGGGCACTACCTGGCGGTGCTACTGGTCGCGGTGGCCACTGCCGGCAACGTGCTTGGCTCAGTGGTGAACTGGGTGCTTGGCCGGGGCGTCGAACATTTCCGCCACAAGCGCTGGTTCCCGGTCAGCGAGGCCAAGCTGGAGAAGGCGCAGGTCATGTACCGGCGCTACGGATACTGGTCACTGCTGCTGAGCTGGGTGCCGCTGATCGGCGATCCGATCACCCTGGTGGCCGGGGTCATGCGCGAACCGTTCTGGCGGTTCCTGCTGCTGGTCATCCTGGCCAAGGGCGGGCGTTACCTGGCGCTGACGCTTGTGGTGCTCGGGGGCATGCCATGACGCCGGACCCCGTTTGCCCGGTGGCAGCGCGGCACACCGGCCAGGACCTGATCAAGTGGATCGCCTTGGTCACCATGGTGCTCGACCACATGCGGTTGGCCTGGCCAGCGACCTCTGGCCTGTTCGTGCTCGGCCGCCTGTCCTTTCCCTTGTTCTGCCTGGCAGTGGCGATCAATGTCTCGCGAAACCCGCAAGGCGAGTTGTTCACCCGCAGCAACGGTCGCTACCTCGCACTTCTGCTGCTGTTCGCTGCGCTTTCCGAAGTGCCTTACCGGCTGGCCGGCAGTTCGGAAACCTTCAACGTGCTGGTCACCCTGGCGCTGGGCCTCATGGTCGCTTGGGGAGTGCAGCACCGCACCCTCGAAAGCCTGCTGGTGGCGGGTGCTGCGATGGTGGCGGGCTATGTGTTGAGCGAACCGTTGATGTACGGTTTTTACGGAGTATTGCTCCCTGCGGCCCTGGTGCTGGCAATCAAGCGCCCCGAGCGGTTTCTGGTCATCCCGGTCGCTTTGTGCGTGCTGATCAACACGCGAACCGACCTCTTCGAGCGGGCTGCGCAGCTTGAGCCATTCGCGATCCTGGCGCTGCTGACCGCAGCCCTGGCGCCGCTGCTTGGGTTGGCCCTGTTCCGGGCCCGCCTGCCGTTCAAGGTCTGGCCCGTCACGCAGTGGAGCTACTGGTTCTACCCCGGTCACCTGCTGGCGCTGTCGGGCATTCGCCAGCTGTTGTAGCGCTTATCACTCAATCGCAGGCCGCTCATTGAACGCGCCGGCTGTCGGCCACGCCTCGGCCTGGGCAATTGCTGGTCGTTGGGGACTCTGCGTGCGTCAGGGGTATACGGCACGATGCACCGCGCCGACATCGAGCGGCAGATGATAGGCACTCCCCAGCGCATGTTGAGCAAGCCCCTGCGCTGGCTGGAGCGCGCTGAGCTGGTCAGTCGTCACTACCGTGCATCGTCCCGCCACTGGCCATTCAGCCCCGGCAGGCAATACTTCATCTCTATACGCAGGCGTGTTCCTGGTGGCGCGCGCCGCTGGGAGGTGTCAGGTGAACAAACTGTCAATCGTAGGCGCCGGCATTGTCGGCGAGGCGGCGGCGCAGATCATTGCCCGGGACGAGCTGTGCCGTGAACTGGTGCTGATGGACGTGCAGGGTGAAATGGCCAAGGGCAAGGCGCTGGACGTGTGGCAAGCGGCAGTCGAATCAGGTTCCGATACCCGCGTGCATGGCGGCGGCCACGCCGAGTTGTTGCAGGGTTCCGAGCTGGTGGTGATCACCGCAGGCGTGCCACGTAAGCCGGGCCAGTCGCGTCAGGATGTACTCGCGACCAACCTGCCCATCCTCGACGGCATCATGGCGGACATCAAGCATCATGCGCCGGCGGCTACAGTGCTGGTAGTGTCCAACCCGGTCGACGTGCTCACCTACCGCGCCTGGAGCCTCAGCGGGCAAGGGCGCAACAAGGTGTTCGGCCAGGCCGGTGTGCTGGATACCGCGCGGATGAAGTGCTTCATCGCCGAGCAGACCGGTTTCTCGGCCCGCGATATCACCGCGCTGGTGCTGGGCGGGCATGGCGACAGCATGGTGCCGCTGATGCGCTACTGCCAGATCGGCTCGGTGCCGTTGTCGCACTTCCTGTCCGGTGAGCAGATCGAGCAGATCGTCGAGCGCACGCGCAAAGGTGGCGGCGAGATCCTTGGCTTGAAGAAACTGGGCAGCGCCTGTGATGCGCCGGGTGTGGCCATTGCGCAGATGGTGGATGCGATCGCCAACGGGCGAAACCGCATCTTGCCGGCAGTAGCGATTCTGCAGGGCGAGTATGGGCGCAAGGATATTGCCATGGGCGTGCCTTGCGTACTGGCAGAGGAGGGGCTGGCGCGGGTGATCGAGCTGCCGTTGGATACGCAGGAGCAGGCGATGTTCGACCAGTCGGCCGATCAGGTGGCGCGGGATATCGCCGAAATGAAAGCGCTGTGACTCTCTGTGGGAGCGGGCGCACCCGCTCCCACAGCAAGCTGCCTACCGAGCCTGGCCCTCAGCGCTGATAAGCCCGGCCAAAATGCCGCTCCAGCCGCGCCTGCACCAGTTCCAGCAGTATCGACAGCACCCAGTAGATGACTGCTGCCGTGGTCAGCATCTCCAGGTAGCGATAGCTCGAGCGCCCGTACGACTGCGCCAGGAACATCACCTCCCAGACGCCCATCACCGAGATCAGCGACGAGTCCTTGAGCATCGAGATGAACTGGTTGGCCGTCGGTGGAATGATCACGCGCATGGCCTGGGGCAGGACGATGTGCCAGAAGATCTGCGGCGTGCGCATGCCCAGCGCCAGCGCCGCTTCACGCTGCCCGCGGGCGACACCGAGGATGCCGGCGCGGAAGATCTCGCTCAGGTAGGCGCCGTAGTTCAGCGACAGGGCGATGATGCCGGCACTGATGGCGCCCGGCACCAGGCCTAGCTGTGGCAGGCCCAGGTAGATCAGCAGGATCTGGATCAGCAGCGGCGTGCCGCGGAAGAACGAGGTGTAGAAGCTGGCGATGCCCACCAGCACCGCACTGTTCGACAAGCGCGCCAAGGCCGCGGCAAAGCCGAACAGCACCGACGCCAGCATCGAACACAGGCACAGGAACAGGGTCAGCGCCGCACCCTGGAGAAAGCCGTTTGGCCCCAGCTTGAAACCGGCAAGGTTGGGGAACTTCTCCAGGATGATCGAGAACTTCAGGTCGAAGCTGAGGAAAAACGCGACGAACAGGCCGAACAGCGCCAACCAGGTCAACAGCAAGCGGGTACGAAAGCCTAACAGGCTGGCACCCGTGGTTTTCACCACGGGCTTGAGGGGCGGGGGGAAAGTGCTCATTTGCTGATATCGGCGCCGATCCATTTCTGCGACAGCTTGGCCAGGGTGCCATCAGCCTTCAGCTCGGCAAACACCTGGCGTACCTTGGCATCCCACTCGGGGTCGCCTTTTTCGATGGCCACCGAGTTCGGCTCTTCGTACAGCGGGGCGCCGGCCAGCTTGAAGCGCTTGTCCTGGTCCAGGCGCGGCTGCGCGGTCACCAGGTTGGTGAGGATGGCGTCCAGGCGCACGCCGGCGCCCAGGCCCAGGTCCTGGAAGGCGACGTTGTCGGTGTCGTACGGCGCGATCTGCACGAAGTCGAAGGGGTAGTCGATCTTCTGCTCTTCCTTGCCTTCGATCACCAGGTTCTTGTTCAGGTAGCTCTCGTAGCTCGATGCACTGGTCAGGCCGACCTTGCGGCCGTCCAGGTCCTTCGCACCGTGGATGCGCTCATCCTTGGCGTTGACCACGATCACTGCAGGCGAGGCGTAGTACTCCACCGGGAAGTCGAACACTTCGGCGCGGGCCTTGCTTGGGGTCATCGAGCAGATGCAGATGTCATAGCGGCCACTCCAGCGGCCAGCGGCGATCACGTCCCACGACGGGGTCTCCAGGCGCAGCTTGACGCCCAGCTTGTCTGCCACGGCCTTGGCCACATCCACGTCGAAGCCAGCCAGCTGGTTCTGCTCGTTGACGAAGGAGAATGGCGGGTAGCTTTCCATCAGCACGTTGACCAGTTCCTTGCGCGATTCAACCCGCTCCAGCGTGGCGCCAGCAAAAGCCTGGGAAGCAGCCGCGAGCAGCACGAGGCCCGTACCGAGCACAGTAGAAAAACGCATGTACATACCTGAAATGTTGGCCAATGAGGAGAAAGTGTATTTAATAGTTATAAACCAAACTCACATAATGAATTTAATTCATAAGAACCTGCAGAGTAGTTATATGAAACAGCGAGCGATGGTGATTCTCGACGGTGGCATGGGCCGTGAACTGCAGCGCAGTGGGGCGCCGTTTCGCCAGCCTGAATGGTCGGCCCTGGCGCTGAGCGAGGCGCCCGAAGCGGTGGTTGGCGTTCACGCCGCATTCATCGCCGCAGGTGCCCAGGTCATTACCAGCAACAGTTATGCGGTAGTGCCTTTCCACATTGGCGAGGAGCGTTTTGCCAAGGAAGGGCGCCAGCTGGCCAATATCGCAGGGCAACTGGCGCGGCACGCGGCCGATGTTGGCGCGCACCCGGTCAAGGTTGCAGGTTCGCTGCCGCCGCTGTTCGGTTCCTACCGCCCGGACCTGTTCCAGCCCGAGCGCGTCGAGGAAGTGCTGTCGCCGCTGTTGCAGGGCTTGGCTCCGCATGTCGACCTGTGGCTGGCCGAAACCCAGAGCTCGGTTGCCGAAGTACGGGCTATCCACGCCCACTTGCCGGAAGACGGCAAGCCGTTCTGGGTATCGTTCACCTTGCAGGACGAGGACGTGGACGAAACCCCGCGCCTGCGTTCCGGCGAGCCGGTGGCCGAGGCCATCGAAGCTGTGGTTGGCCTGGGGGCGGCGGCCGTGCTGTTCAACTGCAGCCAACCCGAGGTCATCGGCGCTGCAGTGGATGTGGCGCGCTCGGTGATCGAGCGACACAACGCTGACGTGGCCATCGGCGCCTATGCCAACGCCTTCCCGCCGCAACCGAAGGAAGCCACCGCCAATGACGGCCTGGATGAGCTGCGCGAAGACCTCGACCCGCCCGGTTACCTGGCCTGGGCCGCGGACTGGCGCAAGCGTGGTGCCAGCATGGTTGGTGGCTGCTGTGGCATCGGCCCGGAGCACATTGCCGAGCTGAAGCGCAATCTGCTGTGAAGCCATGAAGGGGCCGGACGGCTGCCGCACCCGCCTGGCCCCAGCCATTAAAGAAATGCCACTCAGGCCCCAGATCGACAGGCTGATGGCTGAAGCCAGGGTAAGCAAGGACCAGTTGACGCGGGTGCAGCTGTGGATCGCCGCCTACCGGCACTTCGACCTGGGGCAACGAGGTGTACGACCCCTGGTTGCAGGGCTGTGCCAAACCGGCGCGGGCCTGTGTCGGCGCCGACCTGGGGGAGGGCTAGCTGGCCGAGGTGCAGCGTGTCTGGTAGCGAGCGCATGTGACCGGCGGTGGCCGATACCCGCGGCGTCAGCGCACCAGACGTGGTACAACCCGTACGTAGGCGAGCTCGCTCAGCAGCTCGATCAATGTCTGGGTAATCACGGCTGCCGCTGCCAACCCGCGCATCTCGTCCGGCAACGCCAACGCCAGCGGTAGCACCACCAGCGAGTTGCGCGTGGCGGCGCTGAAGGTTACCGCGCGTGCTTCGCTGGCCGGCAGGCGCAACAGGCGCGCCGCGAGCATGCCGAGCCCCGGTGCCGCAAGCATGAAACCCAGGTATACCGGAATCACAGGCAGCAAACGCTCGAAGTCATCGAACACCACGGTGATCTGCGAAGCGATCACCACCATCAGCACCAAAGCCATCGCCGGTACCGGCAGCCATGCCCAGGCGCTGTTCCACGCTGCGACCATGCGTGAGCGACGGGCGCCGGCGCTGGTGAGTACGGCCAGCGCCAGCGGTAGCACGATCAGCAGCACGAAGGCCTCCACGAACGGGGTGATGGCGAGCGGCACGTTGTCACCCAGCAGCAGCGCCAGGTACAGCGGCAGCAGCGCCAGTTGCGCCAGCAACAGCACAGGTGTGGCGGCCAGGGTCAGGCGTGCATCGCCTTTGCCGATGTGGGTGAACACCACCACATAGTCGATGCACGGGGTCAGCAGCACCAGCAGTGCGCCGACGAGGATTGCCGGCTGGTCGCCCAGCCCGGGGGTGATGGCCCAGACCAGCAGCGGCACAAGAATGAAGTTGGCCAGCAGCAGGGCGGCGATGAAGCGGCGGTTACCCAGGCCTTGGCGCAGGTCGAGGAAGGGAATCTGCAGGAACATCGCATACATCAGCACGGCGATGGCAGGCGTGATCAGGGCTTGCAAATGGCCAGCGGTGTCGCTGGCCAGCAGGCCGAAGGCGACGGCGGCGAGTACGGCGACGAAATAGATCGGGATCTGCCGGGTTTCGAGTTGCTCTCTGGTCAAAGCTAAGCCTGTGTCTGATCGCGCTCAAGATGGCACAGAGTAACGTAATAGCGGGTGGTGGTTTTATTTACAGGCACTTTTAGCAGGCCTGTTGCCGGCCAACCAGCCCCGCAGGTTCCAGAGCCTGCCGAGCGTAGCGTCGGTCAGGGAATACTCCCTCCCCGGTTTGCGGGCGTTGCTCAGGACAATGTCCGACGCTTGAGCGGCCTCAAAGGTACCCGGGAAGGTCAGTGCCATCTGGTCAGTCGTGGCTGGCCTTGTTGAAAAGTGATTGAACTCAGCGTCAAGCCCAGTCGACTCCGCGTTCGATGATGTTCAGGCGCAAAGATGTGGCAGGTACGGATCTGCGAGTGATGAGATAGCCGCCTTCACCGGTGCCGATCAGGTTGGTGGCCAGGCGTTGCGCGCTCTCGGCGCATTCGAGGTTGAGCATGGCGAAGTCGTTGGGTAGGTCGGCAAGGGTGATGGCTTGGCCTGTATGAGCCAGACGCAGCAGCCAAGGTGACGGGACGGCACCTTCTACCGGAGCGACGTTGGCAACGCCATATTTGCTCTTGAACACGGCTTGCCCGTAATGCGCACCACCACGCACATACAGGTGGTAGCCCTGATCGCTGTGACGGAAGTAGAAGAGGGTGGGAGACACCTCGCCTTTGAGATGGAAGTCCACCTGCCCGGCCTTTCGGGCAGCATCCCAGGCTTCATCAGGACCGCTCAATACGCCAAGCGCCTTATCGATATCCATCATGCCCAGGCTGGAGTCGGGGTGGGCCACCTGGATACTGCCTTCTGCTGCATCGCTGAGCACGGTAATTGGATGGCCATTAACCAGTAGCGTGGCAGTAAAGGAAAGGGTTTCGTGAGCCGTCATGTGCAGTCTCCTGCTCGCTGATTGGAGGAAGCGGCAGGTTATGCAGCCTGGTTCACCCAACCCATTCGGAAGTACTACCGCCGTCAGGCGCCAGGTATGAAAAAGCCCGGCACAAGGCCGGGCTTTCTTTACCTCAGGCTGGTGCCAATCAGTTGCCGTAGACCGGCAGCTTCTTGCAGATAGCCTTGACCTTCTCACGTACGGCGTCGATGACCGCTTCGTTGTTCAGGTCAGCCAGGATGTCGCAGATCCAGCCAGCCAGCTCGCGGCACTCGGCTTCCTTGAAACCACGGGTGGTCACGGCCGGGGTGCCGAAACGCAGGCCCGAGGTGACGAATGGGGAACGTGGGTCATTCGGTACCGAGTTCTTGTTCACGGTGATGAAGGCCTTGCCCAGTGCGGCGTCAGCATCCTTGCCGGAGATTTCCTGCTTGATCAGCGACAGCAGGAACAGGTGGTTCTGGGTGCCACCGGAAACCACGTCGAAACCACGCTCGATGAACACGCTGGCCATGGCCTGGGCGTTCTTCACCACCTGCTGCTGGTAAGCCTTGAACTCAGGCTGCAGGGCTTCCTTGAAGCAGATGGCCTTGGCCGCGATGACGTGCTCCAGCGGGCCGCCCTGGGCGCCCGGGAAGACGGCGGAGTTCAGCTTCTTCTCGACCTCTTCGTTCTTGCGAGCGAGGATCAGGCCGCCGCGCGGGCCGCGCAGGGTCTTGTGGGTGGTGGTGGTGACCACGTCGGCGAACGGCACCGGGTTCGGGTACACGCCAGCGGCAACCAGGCCGGCAACGTGGGCCATGTCGACGAACAGGTAGGCACCGACCTTGTCGGCGATGGCGCGGAAGCGGGCGAAGTCCAGAACCTGCGAGTAGGCCGAGAAGCCGGCAACGATCATCTTCGGCTTGTGCTCGACCGCCAGGCGCTCGACTTCGTCGTAGTCGATCAGGCCGTTGGCATCGATGCCGTACTGGATGGCGTTGTACAGTTTGCCCGAAGAGCTGACCGAAGCACCGTGGGTCAGGTGACCACCGTGGGCCAGGCTCATGCCCAGGATGGTGTCACCGGCCGACAGCAGGGCCAGGTAGACAGCGGCGTTGGCCTGGGAGCCGGCGTGCGGCTGAACGTTGGCGTAGTCGGCGCCGAACAGCTGCTTGGCACGGTCGATGGCCAGTTGCTCGACGACGTCGACGTACTCGCAACCACCGTAGTAGCGCTTGCCCGGGTAGCCTTCGGCGTACTTGTTGGTCAGGACCGAGCCCTGGGCTTCCATGACTGCCGGGCTGGTGTAGTTTTCCGAAGCGATCAGCTCGATATGCTCTTCCTGGCGCAGAGCTTCTTGCTGCATGGCTTCGAAGAGCTCGGCGTCGTACTTGGCAATGGTCAAATCACGGCTGAACATGGCGGTCCTCAAGGATCGGGGTGAATTGGGGGGGCATTCTAACCGATTGATTCGCCGCTGGCATATGAAGTGGCATCAAGTCGCGGACCAATGGGCTTCATGTTGTATCCCGCGCCGTGTCTGGGCTGGGCGGGGGTCGGAGTTGACTCTCAGGTCCGTTTTCAGGCCCAGGTCCCAGGCGCGGCACGGGCCGCTCCTGCAAGTGCCCGGGTATGCCGGGAGAGGGCAGGCTCAATTGAACATGAACAACGTCTCGTTGGCGAACTGCGCCTCGAACTGATGCGCTGGCATCGGCCGCCCGAACAGGTAGCCCTGCACCTCGTCACAGCCATGCTCGCGGAGGAATTCCAGTTGCTCGTGGGTTTCCACGCCTTCGGCGATCACCGCCAGGTTGAGGCTGTGGGCCATGGCGATGATCGCCCGGGCAATCTGCGCATCCTGCTCGCCTTCCGGCAGGCCGTCGACGAAGGTGCGGTCGATCTTCAGCACGTCGATGGGGAACTGCTTGAGGTAGTTCAGCGACGAGTAGCCGGTGCCGAAATCGTCCACCGCAATGCTCAGGCCGAGGTTTTTCAGGCCGGCCAGAATCTGCAGTGCTTCATTCACCTCGCGCATCAGGATGCTTTCAGTCAGTTCCAGCTCCAGGCACGCCGGTGGCAGGCCGGTTTCTTCCAGGACCCTGGCGATGCGCGTACCCAGCTGGCCGTCGGAAAACTGCCGTGCGGAAATGTTCACCGAAACCTTCGGCACGCGCACCTTGGCCTTGTGCCAGGCATTGAGCTGGCGGCTGGCTTCACGCAGCACCCAGTCGCCCACGTCGACCACCAGGCCCAGTTCCTCGATCACCGGGATGAAGTCGCCCGGCGGCACCAGGCCGCGAGTCGGGTGGCGCCAGCGCAGCAGGGCTTCGGCGCCGGTCAGGCGCTTGCCGTCGCCGCTGAACTGCGGTTGGTAGTAGAGGATGAACTCGTTCTGCTCCATGGCGTGGCGCAGGTCGCTTTCCAGTTCCAGGCGCTCCAGGGCGCTGGCGTTCATCTCGGCCTGGTAGAACTGGAAGTTGTTCTTGCCGCGTTCCTTGGCGTGGTACATGGCGGTGTCGGCGTTTTTCATCAGCTGGCTCAGTTCGCTGCCGTCCTGTGGGCTGAGGGCGATGCCGACACTGGCGGTGACGAAGAACTCGCGGTTCTCCAGCACGAACGGCCGCACCAGGCTGGCGAGGATGTTCTCGGCCACATGAATCGCGCGGTTGAGCGCCATCTCGCGGGTAGCGCGCGGTTGCAGCAGCAGGGTGAACTCGTCGCCGCCCATGCGCGCCACGGTATCGTCGTCATCCACGCAGGCCAGCAGGCGTTGGGCCATGTCCTTGAGCATGCGGTCGCCGGCGGCGTGGCCGAGGGAGTCGTTGATCGGCTTGAAGCGGTCCAGGTCGAGGAACATCAGCACCACCCAGGCCTTCTGCCGCTCGGCCTGCTGCAGGGCGTTGTACAGGCGGTCCTGGAACAGCGTGCGGTTAGGCAGGTGGGTGAGGGCATCGTAGTAGGCCAGGCGGTGAATGCGCTGTTCGCTGGCCTTGCGCTCGCTGATGTCGGTGAAGAAGCACACGTAGCTGGCCAGGTCGCCCTCGTCGTCGAGCACCGCAGTGATGCCGACCCAGGCCGGGTAATGGTCGCCGTCACGGCGCTTGAGCCACACTTCACCTTCCCAGCTGCCGCGCTGGTGCAGCTGCTTGACCACATAGCGCAGGTGGCCTTCCTGCTGCTCGTCGACGGTGAGCATGCCCGGCAGCTGGTCGAGCACCTCGCTGACGGCGTAGCCACTGACGCGGCTGAACGCCTCGTTGGCCTGGACGATATAGCCGGCCGGGTCAGTGATGATAATGGCCGAGGTCGAGTGCTCGAATACCGTCGCAGCCATGCGCAGGTCTTTTTCGGCGCGGCGTTGCTGGCTGATGTCGCGGCCCACCCCGAGCACGCCTTCGAAGTGCTGGTCATCGTCCCACACCAGCACCAGGCGCAATTCGATGGGGATCTTGCGACCATCGGCGCGCAGGCAGTCGAACAGGAATAGCTGGGTCGGCAACTGGCTGCGCAGCAGGGCCAGCTGCGCGGGGTCGCCCATGGCCTTGCTGACACGCTCCATCAGGCTGTAGATGCCGGTGAGCTGGGCCGGGTTGGCGATGATCGACTGCCAGCCGTTGGTGAAGATCCAGTCGGCCTGGTAGCCCAGCACGTTCTGCACCGAGGGGCTGACGTAGTTGAGCTGGAGCCGGTTGTCGGTGGAGAAGATCACGTCGCTGATGCTTTCGGCGAGCATGCGGTAGCGCTGCTCGCTGTCGCGCAGCGACTGGCTGGCCTCGATCTGTACCGTCACGTCCTTGCCCACGCCAATGATGCGTGTGACTTGGCCATCGGCGTCACGGGTCAGCACCTGTTCGCGAATGTCGTAGCAGCGCCAGCCGCCATCGCGGTGGCGGAAGCGCAGCTGGCAGTGCAGTGGCTGGTCATGGCCGCTGTCGCGCTGTTGTTGGCGCAGCGCCTGGTAGTGCGTGGCGTCTTCGGGGTGCAGCAGCAACTCCCAGAAGCGGTCGCCCATCTGCGCCAGCTCGGTACGGTCGTAGCCCAGGGTCTGGCCGAGATGACGGTTGCTGAAGATCATCCGCTGGCTGAGCACATCTTGCACGTACAGCTGGTCGGGCACGGTGCGCACGACGTCCGACCAGAAACTCTCACGCTCCAGCAGCGACAGCTCCACCTGCTTGCGGCTGGTGATGTCGCTGATGCTGAGGATCACTGCCTGGTAATCATTGCGCTGTTGCGGCAAGCGGGCCATCAGCCACAGGTGCAGCTCGCCGCCCAGCGGGGCCGCCAGGCGTACTTCCAGCTCCAGCGACGGGCGTTGCTCGATCAGCGCATCGATCAGCTGCATGCCCACGCTGTCGCGCCCGTCGCCGCTGCCTTCGATCAGGCGCTGCCAGGCCCCTTCATGGCACTCGATGTTCAACAACTGGCGTGCCACCTGGTTGATCTCGGTGATCTTCAACTCCAGCAGCAGCGAGCGGCGCAGGCTTGGGTCAAGGGCCAGGCTGTGCTTGAGCGCGGCGCGGTTGCGCAGGTGGTAGCGGTCGAGTTGACCGGGCAGGCTGGACAGGTCGAGCACGCACAAGGCCACGCCAGTGCCTTCGAAGATTTCCTGGTAGCGCCGGCGGTCTTCCTGCAGCGCCCGTTGGCGACGGCGCATGTTGACCAGCGCCAGAACCGGCAGCATTGCGCAGAGCAGCACCAACAGGCATTTGCCCAGCAGCGCGGGCAGCAGCGTCTGGCGCGCCAGCTTGGCGTCGAACAGGCCGCGCAATTGCCAGGTGCTGTTGTCGACGAAGGCCAGCATCACGCTCTGCAGTGGCGCGTTGCTGGTCGGGGTTGGCGCATGGCGTTGCAGTATCTCGCCGCTGCGGCTGTTTTCCAGCAGCCATAACGGCCGGCCAGAGCCATCCAGGTAGGTGACGAGGGGCCGGTAGTAGGCTGGCGCCAGGCGCAACAACCAGGAGCCACCGTTGTCGTCGGCCTGGCGCAGTAGCAGGTAGACGGAGCTGTTGTCGGGCGAGTTGCTGAAGAAATACGGGTGGCCCTGGCTCAGCTTGAGCAATTCGTCAATCAACTGGCGGTCAGGGCTGCCGGCCAGGCTGTCGGCCTGCACCTGCCCGGCAGCATCCAGCCAGGCCAGGCTCTGCAGGTCCGGCAGGTGCCCACGCAGGCTGGCCAGCACGCCGGGCAAGGCTTTCGGCGCCGGTACATTGGCGTAGGGCTGTAGCACATTCACGGCCTGTTGCGCCTTGAACGCCAGGTTCAGGCCCAGGTGGTCGGCCAGTTCGGCGGTGCCTTCCAGGGTTTTCTTGCGCAGGTCGGCCTGGGTATGGCTGAACTGGGCGAACAGTTGCCACACCAGCAGCCCCAGCAGGATCAGGGCCAGTAGCGCCAGCGCACCCTTGATCGACCCGCGCAGGGAGCCCGCAGGCGCTTGTGGCGCGGAACGCAATGACGGCGGATGAGTAAGATTGGTCAAGCGTTGATCCTGCGATTGGGCTGGCGATGGCAGGGGTTAATGATGCACGGTATGTGCCGGTGTCTGGTTGCCAGACCGCAGTGGCGCACTATAAGGCCGGACACCCGAAACGGGCTAGCATGCCTAGGATTATGGCAAAGTGCCAGCCGATATGACCGATGGTGCCGGCCCGCTGGTTCGGCAAGCCCCTGCGACCTGTGCGAGAATAGTGCCCGCTTCACATGACAACGCATCGGAGATGTTCGGTTTTGGTTACTCACTTTTCCACCAATGGCCTCGATTCCGCCTGCGGGCGCAGCAGTCAGACCCTTGTCAGCACTGCCGTGACCGAGGACGTATCGTGCAAATCCTGCCAGCGTTCGCTGAGCAAACCTGAGGTGGCCACAGCCGCCAAGAGCAAGAGCCCGTCGCTGGCTGAACTGCGCAAGACCGCCAAGGCGGCAGCAGAGCCGGCATTTGCCGTAGCCGCGGTCAGCAAGCCGGCCACCAAGGTGGTCAACGTGCCTGCTGCCCAACTGCCGAAGGTGGCGCAACAGCCGGCCCGTGCCGGTGGCTTCAGTGTAAAGGCAGCCTGGGCCGCGCGCCTGGCCGAGCAGGGCGACCGTTGCCGCCTGCCACGCGGCAAGGCCAAGCAGCGTCACGTCTGAGCCATCTTTGGCTGCTGTACCGGCCCCGTCACGGGCTCTCCCGCGAAGGGGCCGGTACCGGCAACCATTCTCCCACGGGGATCACCCCACCATCGGCCCCTCCTGTGCAACGCTGCGCGTTGGCGTAGAATGGTCGACTTTGTTCAATGACACCCCGTAAACATCCCCCTGGCCAGCGTGCCGGGGCGATCGTCGATGTCTTTACCTATCTGATTAGAGGGCTTGGTTTTGGCTCAATACGTCTACACCATGCATCGGCTGAGCAAGGTCGTGCCGCCGAAGCGGGAAATTCTCAAGAATATTTCCCTGTCGTTCTTCCCGGGCGCCAAGATCGGCGTGCTCGGCCTGAACGGCGCCGGTAAATCGACCCTGCTGCGGATCATGGCGGGCGTCGACAAGGAATTCGACGGCGAAGCCCGTCCGATGCCCGACATCAACGTTGGCTACCTGCCGCAGGAACCACAACTGGACCCGAACAAGTCGGTACGTGAGGTGGTCGAGGAAGCGGTCAGCGTCATCAAGGACGCCCAGGCACGCCTGGACGAGGTCTACGCGGCCTATGCCGAACCGGATGCCGACTTCGACAAGCTGGCCGCCGAGCAGGCCAAGCTCGAGGCCATCCTGCAGGCCGCCGATGGCCACAACCTCGAGCGCCAGCTGGACGTTGCCGCTGACGCCCTGCGCCTGCCGGCCTGGGATGCGCGCATCGAGCACCTGTCTGGTGGTGAAAAGCGCCGTGTGGCCCTGTGCCGCCTGCTGCTGTCGGCCCCCGACATGCTGCTGCTGGACGAACCGACCAACCACCTGGATGCCGACTCGGTGGCGTGGCTGGAGCGTTTCCTGCACGACTTCCCGGGCACCGTGGTAGCGATTACCCACGACCGTTACTTCCTCGACAACGTCGCCGGCTGGATCCTGGAACTGGACCGCGGCGCCGGTATCCCGTACGAAGGCAACTACTCGGGCTGGCTGGAAGCCAAGTCCGAGCGCCTGGCGCAGGAATCGAAGCAGCAGAGCGCTCATGAAAAGGCCATGAAAGAGGAACTGGAGTGGGTGCGCAAAGGCGCCAAGGCCCGCCAGTCCAAATCCAAGGCCCGTCTGCAGCGCTTCGAGGAAATGCAGTCGCAGGAATTCCAGAAGCGCAGCGAAACCAACGAGATCTACATCCCGGCCGGTCCGCGCCTGGGTGACAAGGTCATCGAATTCAAGAACGTCACCAAGGGCTACGGCGACCGCGTGCTGATCGACAACCTGTCGTTCTCCATGCCGAAGGGCGCCATCGTCGGTGTGATCGGTGGTAACGGTGCCGGTAAGTCGACCCTGTTCCGCATGCTGATGGGCAAGGAGCAGCCGGACTCGGGCAGTATCGAGATCGGTGAAACCGTGCAGTTGGCCTGCGTCGACCAGAGCCGTGAAGACCTGGACGGCAGCAAGACCGTATTCCAGCAGATTTCCGACGGTTCCGACATGATCCGCATCGGCAACTACGAGATCCCGTCGCGTACCTATGTGGGCCGCTTCAACTTCAAGGGTGGCGACCAGCAGAAGTTCGTCAAGGACCTGTCCGGTGGTGAGCGTGGCCGCCTGCACCTGGCCCTGACCCTGAAGGAGGGCGGCAACGTCCTGCTGCTCGACGAACCGTCCAACGACCTCGACGTCGAAACCCTACGTTCGCTGGAAGAAGCCCTGCTGGACTTCCCGGGCGCCGCGATCGTGATCTCCCACGACCGTTGGTTCCTGGACCGTGTGGCTACCCACATCCTGGCGTACGAAGACGACTCGAACGTGGTGTTCTTCGAAGGCAACTACACCGAGTACGAAGCCGACCGCAAGAAGCGCCTGGGCGATGCCGCTGCCCAGCCACACCGAGTCCGGCACAAGAAGCTGGCCCAGTAAGCCGGATTCTGCTGCACAAGAATGGGGCCCTGCGTGGCCCCATTTTTGTGCCTGTTGGAAGGTGGTCAAGGGGCTCTGGCGAAGCGTTTTGTATACAGTTACATAAAACGCACCAAATAATTTCAAATAAACGACATTTCGCCCTGTTCCGGTGCGATTGCTTCTTGGTACATTCGCGGAAAAACCAATAAGTCCAATCCTGGGTGAGACGTCTACCATGATCGAATCTGTCGACAATTTCCTCGCACGCCTGAAGCAACGCGACCCGGCCCAGCCCGAATTTCACCAGGCGGTGGAAGAAGTGCTGCGCAGCCTGTGGCCGTTCCTGGAAGCCAACCCGCATTACCTGCAAGCCGGCATTCTCGAGCGCATGGTCGAGCCGGAGCGCGCCGTGCTGTTCCGCGTGTCCTGGGTCGATGACCAGGGCAAGGTGCAGGTCAACCGCGGCTACCGCATCCAGATGAGCAGCGCCATCGGCCCGTACAAGGGCGGCCTGCGCTTCCACCCCTCGGTCAACCTCGGCGTGCTCAAGTTCCTGGCGTTCGAACAGGTGTTCAAGAACTCACTCACCTCGCTGCCCATGGGCGGCGGCAAAGGCGGCTCGGACTTCGACCCGAAAGGCAAGAGCGACGCTGAAGTGATGCGCTTCTGCCAGGCGTTCATGAGCGAGCTGTACCGCCACATCGGCGCTGACCTGGACGTACCGGCCGGTGACATTGGCGTGGGGGCTCGCGAAATCGGCTTCATGTTCGGCCAGTACAAGCGCCTGGCCAACCAGTTCACCTCGGTGCTGACCGGCAAGGGCATGACTTACGGCGGCAGCCTGATCCGCCCGGAAGCCACCGGCTACGGTTGCGTGTACTTCGCCGAGGAAATGCTCAAGCGCCAGGACAAGCGCATCGATGGCTGCCGCGTGGCAATTTCCGGCTCGGGCAACGTGGCCCAGTATGCCGCGCGCAAGGTCATGGACCTGGGCGGCAAGGTCATCTCGCTGTCCGATTCCGAAGGCACCCTGTATGCCGAGGCCGGCCTGACCGACGCCCAATGGGAGGCGGTCATGGCGCTGAAGAACGTCAAGCGTGGCCGCATCAGCGAGCTGGCTGCCCAGTTCGGCCTGGAGTTCCGCCAGGGCCAGACCCCATGGGACCTGCCGTGCGACATCGCCCTGCCGTGCGCCACGCAGAACGAGCTGGACGCCGAAGACGCGCGCACCCTGCTGCGCAATGGCTGTATCTGCGTAGCGGAAGGCGCCAACATGCCGACCACCCTCGCGGCTGTGGATATCTTCCTGGAAGCCGGCATCCTGTATGCGCCGGGCAAGGCCTCCAACGCCGGCGGTGTGGCCGTGTCGGGGCTGGAGATGTCGCAGAATGCCATGCGCTTGCTGTGGACCGCCGGCGAGGTGGACAGCAAGCTGCACAACATCATGCAGTCGATCCACCATGCGTGCGTGCATTACGGTGAAGAGGCCGATGGCCGGATCAACTATGTGAAGGGCGCGAACATCGCCGGTTTCGTGAAAGTGGCGGATGCGATGCTGGCGCAAGGCGTGGTCTGATTCGAGCGTGCCGGGGCCGCTTTGCGGCCCTTTCGCGACGCAAGGCCGCTGCTACAAGCGCCGCGTCAATCAGGTGGTCGCGGGCCGCTGTAGGAGCGGCCTTGCGCCGCGATGGGCTGCAAAGCAGCCCCTGCCCTTCAGTCCTCAACCTCGATATCAACTATCTCGATCACCTGCTCTCCCGCCGGCCGTCGCCACAGCACTTCATCGCCAGGCCCGGCCCCGAGCAATGCCCGCCCCAGCGGCGAGCCCCAGTTGATCAGCCCGCGCCCCGCATCTGCCTCGTCCTCACCCACCAGCCGCACCACATACTCCTGGTCCTGGGCATCGACAAACCGCACCCGGCTACCGATCTGCACCTTGCTCCGCGACGTCGCCGCCGGTACCACCTGGGCGCTCTGCAGCCGCGTGTTGAAATAGCGCAGATCGCGCTCGGTATCGGCCAGGCGCTGCTTGTCACCATGCTCACCTAGCGCCTGCAGCTCGCTGCGCAGGGCATTCAGCTCGGCCACGCGGTCCTGCAACTGGCGCAGGCCACTGGCAGTCACGTAGTTGGGTTGTTCGCTGACCCGTCGCTCCACGGGCTGGTCGGCCTGGGCGGCGGCCTGGTCTTCGTTGACGAATGCTCGGCTCATGGCTACCTCCTTGTGCAGGAGACCATCATGGCAGGCTACGGGTTTCAAGGGATGTCCGATTGCGACTCAATCGTGGCGATAAGCCTTGGCAGCGCCGCGATCCTTTTCCTGTTCCCAGTCACGGTCGCGCTGGTCCCGGAAACGCTCTTGGTACTGGCGCTGTTGCTCACTGTTCTGCATCGCCTGGCACTGGCGGAAGCCGTCGTCCCAACCCGCTTCGTACTGACGCTCATGCAGGTAGCGCTGCACATCCTTGCGAAAGTCACCGACCATCAGCCCGGTCGCCTGGCGACCGCTGCTGCAGCCATCCTCATAGCCGTCGGCGAACGCCGGGGGATAACCGCGGGCGACCATCTGTTCACGGGTCGTTTCGCAACCCGCCAGCAACAAGGCAATGCACAAGCCCGACCAATACCGCGACATGACCACCTGGACCTTCGGAGGAATACCGGAAAGTCTAGGTGGCGGTTTGTCGGGGAGCTGTCAAAACAGTGTCAAAGAGTCGGTTGGTTCACAATCAATAGTGGTACCACTTCAGTTCCAGCATCACCTCGTTCTGCGCCGTCGCCAGGTGACTGAACTCGCGCGAAGCGCTCAGACGCAGCCCCAGGTTCTGGCTGATTTCCCACTGCTGGTTCAGGCTCACGCTGCGTCGTACCTCGCCATTGCTGAAATAGTCGCCCTTGGCCTCGAGCGTCATGTTGCCGAGCCCGTTGCGCCATAGCAGCCCGCCGTTGAACCCCGCCGCCGGGGCGATGAACTGGGCAAAGTCATTGTGGTGCTCGACCCGCAGCGTGCCCAGGGCAAAGCCCAGCAACCCGTCCGCCAGCTGCCAGGTGCCACCGGCTCCGCCATTCACATGGCTCACCAGCACTTCGTCATCATGTTTGCCCGGCACTCGTTCCAACCCGCCGGCTACCTGCCACGACCACGGCTTGAGCAACTCGTTGCGCGGGGTCAGCGAGCGGATGGTGGCCAGGTCCAGGCGCTGTACCTGCCAGTCGTTGCCTTCGTACTGGCGTACCTTCAATTGCAGGATCTCGATCTGCGCCCCCAGCGGGAAGCCATAGGCGTTGTCATTGAGGTCGTGGTAAGCCATGCGCAGGCCATACTCGGCATAGGCGCGGTGCTCACGGGTGCCTGCGCCCAGTTGCCAGGTGCGCGAATCGTGCCCGTCCTCGGGCAGCCCCGGGCGCTCGATATCCAGCGCCGGTGGCGGGTTGCGGTTGATCGCCTGCAGCAGCTCGAAGCTGCGCCGGGCCTGGCCAGCGTCGCGCTCCTGGCCGTTGGCGCGGTAACGTTCCAGGCGATACGCGGCATCCTGCACCAGTGCCTGGCGCGGGCGGGGCAGGGCGGTGAATTCAGGGTTCTGCAATTGTGCGGTGTCGGCACTGATGGCCAGCACTTGCTGCTTTTCCTGATGGTCCAGCGGTTCGGCCCGGGCCAGCAACTCGCGCTCGCGCGAAGGGCGATATTTCACGCTGGAGACCAGGCCGGACTGGCGCACTGCCTTCACCGTGTCGGTGGGGATGGCGGTCAGCGGGAACTGTGAGGTCAGGTCCAGGCTCGGTCGGGCGACCTGCAGCAGCTCCAGCAGGCGATACGAGCAGTTTTCGTCGAAGAAGAAGTAGTCGAACTGGACCTGCTTCAGCTCCCACACATGCTCGACCATGCGCCCGGTCTCTTCTGGCGTCAGGTCCAGCTGGTATTCCCACAGGTCGCGGTTTTCCAGGCTGCGGTACTCGGAGAGCTTTTCCTGGTAGGGCATCAGCGCGAACAGGCCCGGATAGCCGCCCATGAGGCCTTTCCATGCATACAGGATGCTGTTGTCGCTGCCTTCGATATAGGCGCCGAAGTTGATCGCGTAGCTCAGCAGGGTGGTGTCGTCGCTGCGGGTTTTCGACTGGTCGATGCGCAGCAAGGTATGGCCGAACATCGAGGACGGGCTGTTCAGGTAGGCTGCCGGGAAGATCAGCGCCGCGCTGTGTGGGTCGACCGACTGGTACCAGCCGTTGAATTCCTGGCAGGTCGGCTGTGGCAAGTCTTGCAGGTCGAGCTGTTCGCGCAGCCAGCGGGTGCGCGCCGGGAACCGGCACTGGGCGTGCTGGTCGCCGAGGCTGGCCGGGGCGTACAGCGCTTCGACCGTGGCTTGCAGCTCGTCGTCGGGATGGTGCGCGCCGTCCTGGGCGAGAAAGAACGCGTCATCGTCCACATAGCTGCGCCAGCCACCGAGCTTGGCGGTTTCGTAATGGCCCAGGGCAATCCAGTAAGGGGTATTGGCCAGTTGCTGGAGACGGCCGTGGTCCAGCAGTGGTGCGGCATGTACAGGGGCGCAGGCACACAGCGCCAGGGAAGCGAGGCGTTTGAGCATGTCGGGCAACTACTTCTCAACGATGCCGAAAAAAAGGCGAAACCCGCCCCGGAGCCGGGGCGGGAGCAGCTGCGCTTAGGCCTCGGTAGCGTATTTGGCCAGGCGTGGATCGTTCTTCAGAACGGCCAGGGTGTTGCTGTGGACCGTTTCGGCAGTGACGTCGGCACTGCTGAAGATCTGGTTGAAGTGCTGGTGGGTGACGGCTGCGAAGTAGCCACGGTCTTCCGGAGCCACGCCGAGTACCACGGCATAGGTGGTCAGTGCTTCGCCCTGGCCCATGGCCATGTCTTCGGACAGTTCGTTCATCATGCCGTTCATGGCGAACCAGGACTTGCCGCCGTAGGTCAGCGAAGCCTTGGTCGAGCAACCGTTGGTGCCGGACGTCATGCCGAACGTGGCGTTACCGGAGGTGCCGTTGGTGGTGGAAGCCAGGAAGTGTGCCGGAGTGCCGCGCTGGCCTTCGAACAGCATGTTGCCCCAGCCGCAGTTCGGGCCGCCTGGCGCTTCGGCCATGGCGTTAAGCGAAACCACGGTGAACAGAGTACCCAGAAGAATCCGTTTCATAGCATTTGTTCTCTATTTGACTTAACCAAGGGTCAGGGTTTCTGGCAACTCGGTTGCCAGGTCGGGGAAGCTTTTCACCCACCCGCGCAGCTTGGAGTTTAGGCACGATCTAAAGGTTGCGTTGCTGATTGCGAAAAATTTGCTGTCGGATGACCCGCTGCGGCTGGAGATAAAGTCCCGTGGAGCCTTGCAAGGCGCGCGCGGGCAGCGCCAGAATGCTGCGTATCTGCCCCGCCGAAGTAAGGAAACCCAATGCCCGATCCTGTCGCTGCGCGCCTGCGTCTCGCGCCTGAAGCCCTGACCCGGCGTTTCTCCCCCGAGCAGTTTGCCTTTACCAACACCGACGATCTGGAGCCGTTTCGCGGAGTCCTGGGCCAGGAACGTGCTGTCGAGGCCCTGCAGTTCGGCGTGGCCATGCCGCGCCCTGGTTACAACGTGTATGTGATGGGCGAGCCTGGCACCGGCCGTTTCTCGTTCGTCAAGCGCTACCTCAAGGCCGAGGGCAAGCGCCAGCAGACCCCGGCCGACTGGGTCTACGTCAATCACTTCGATGACACCCGCGAACCGCGCGCGCTGGAATTGCCGTCCGGCAGCGCCGGGGCATTCATAGCCGACATGAACGGCTTGATCGACAACCTGTTGGCGACGTTCCCGGCGGTGTTCGAGCACCCCTCCTACCAGCAGAAGAAAGGCGCCATCGACCGCGCCTTCAACCAGCGTTACGACCGCGCCCTGGATGTGATCGAGCGCGCCTCGCTGGAAAAGGACGTTGCCCTGTACCGCGACGCCAGCAACGTCGCCTTTACCCCGATGGCCGACGGCAAGGCGCTGGATGAAGCCGAATTCGCCCAGTTGCCGGAAGAAGTACGCGAGCAGTTCCACGAAGACATCGCCCTGCTCGAGGAACGCCTGAACGAAGAGCTGGCCAGCCTGCCGCAATGGAAGCGCGAGTCGAATAACCAGTTGCGCCAGCTCAACGAGGAAACCATCACCCTGGCCCTGCAGCCGTTGCTGGCGCCGTTGTCGGAAAAATATGCGGAAAACGCGGCGGTCTGTGCCTACCTGCAGTCGGTGCAGCTGAACCTGCTGCGTACCGTGGTCGAGCAACTGGTGGACGACAGCAAGACCGACGCCGTCGCGCGCAAGCTGCTGGAAGAGCAATACGCCCCCAGCCTGGTGGTTGGCCATCACGCTGACGGTGGCGCACCCGTGGTGTTCGAGCCACACCCGACCTACGACAACCTGTTCGGCCGTATCGAATACAGCACCGACCAGGGCGCGCTGTATACCTCGTACCGCCAGCTGCGGCCGGGTGCGTTGCACCGCGCCAACGGTGGTTTCCTGATTCTCGAAGCCGAGAAGATGCTCGGCGAGCCATTCGTATGGGACGCGCTCAAGCGTGCCCTGCAGTCGCGCAAGCTGAAGATGGAGTCGCCGCTGGGCGAGCTGGGGCGCGTGGCCACTGTCAGCCTGACGCCGCAGATGATCCCGCTGAACGTCAAGCTGATCATCATCGGTTCGCGCCAGTTGTACTACGCGCTGCAGGACCACGACCCGGACTTCCAGGAGATGTTCCGGGTGCTGGTGGACTTCGACGAAGACATGCCCATGGTCGACGAGAACCTCGAGCAGTTCGCCCAGTTGCTGCGCACCCGCACCAATGAAGAGGGCATGGCGCCGCTGACCAGTGATGCAGTGGCGCGCCTGGCCACCTACAGCGCTCGCCTGGCAGAGAACCAGTCGCGCCTTTCGGCGCGTATCGGCGACCTGTTCCAGCTGGTCAGCGAAGCCGATTTCATTCGCCAGCTGGCCAGTGACGAAATGACCGACGCCGGCCATATCGAACGTGCACTCAAGGCCAAGGCCACCCGCACCGGGCGAGTTTCGCAGCGGGTACTGGACGACATGCTGGCCGGCATCATCCTGATCGACACCGAAGGCGCGGCCATCGGCAAGTGCAACGGCCTGACCGTGCTGGAGGTGGGCGACTCGGCGTTCGGCATGCCGGCGCGTATCTCCGCCACCGTCTACCCGGGCGGCAGCGGCATCGTCGACATCGAACGCGAGGTCAACCTCGGCCAGCCGATCCACTCCAAGGGCGTGATGATCCTCACCGGCTACCTGGGTAGCCGTTATGCCCAGGAATTTCCGCTGGCGATCTCGGCGAGCATCGCCCTGGAGCAGTCCTACGGCTATGTCGACGGCGACAGCGCCTCGCTGGGCGAAGCCTGTACGCTGATCTCGGCCTTGTCGCGCACGCCGCTCAAGCAATGCTTCGCCATCACCGGTTCGATCAACCAGTTTGGTGAAGTGCAGGCGGTTGGTGGGGTCAACGAGAAGATCGAGGGCTTCTTCCGCCTGTGCGAGGCACGTGGCCTGACCGGCGAACAGGGGGTGATCATCCCGCGCGCCAACGTCGCCACGCTGATGCTCGACGAGCGCGTGCTGCAGGCAGTGGAGAACGGCATGTTCCACGTCTATGCGGTGAGCCAGGCCGACGAGGCACTGAGCCTGCTGGTGGGCGAGGAGGCCGGCGTGCTGGATGACAAGGGCCAGTTCACCGAAGGCAGCGTCAATGCCCGGGTGGTGGAGCGCCTGCGCGAGATCGCCGAGATGATCGGTGAGGAAGAAATCGAAAAGGCGGAGAAGGAGCGTCTTGAAGAGGTGATTGCCCAGGCCAAGCCGGCCTGAGTCAATAAACCGGCGCTGGCGGCGAAGTGCTACCGTTCAGCGCCGGTTTTCCAACTTTTGCTGCTGTTCTTCTATGCTGGAACTTAAGGACGGTATCAGCGTTCAGGATGGAAACAGCCTGAGTCCAGGCTGAACAAGGCTCTTTGGAGGGGACGCGGCCATGCGCAACCTCAGCCTCACGCGCCAGTGCCTGGGCCTGGTGACCCGTATCGAATGTTGCATCCGGCCGCTGGCCGGGGACAACGGTATGTGGACGTTGCTGTTCGCTGCCGGAATGGCTGGTGAACAGCCTTCGGCGATCAAGGCCCAGGGGCCGTTTCATGGGCCGCTGGTGGCCGAATCGGTATTGAATGCCATTGTCGACAGCCTGACCTTGCATGGCTATCAGGTGGCCGAGGACCCGCAGATCTGGTGTTTGCATCTGCAGGCGCAGTTGCGGCGGATCAATGGCGACCGGTGCCGTAACCTCGGGGATTACCAGTTCCATCCTGAAACCTGAACGAATTGCCGGGGCTGCAGCGCAGCCCCGTTCACCGGGCTTTTGCTGTAACAGGTGGCTGGCTATACTCGCCCTCGCTTTTTAGTCACCTGATGAGTCCCGATTCTCCATGGAACGTATCCTCGAAAACGCGATGTATGCCTCGCGCTGGCTGCTCGCACCGATCTACTTCGGCCTGTCCCTCGGCCTGCTGGCCCTGGCGCTGAAATTCTTCCAGGAAGTGGTTCACGTCCTGCCCAACGTCTTCGCGCTGAGCGAAGCCGACCTGATTCTGGTGATCCTGTCGTTGATCGACATGTCGCTGGTCGGTGGCCTGCTGGTGATGGTGATGATCTCCGGCTACGAAAACTTCGTCTCGCAGCTGGATATCGACGAGAGCAAGGAAAAGCTCAACTGGCTGGGCAAGATGGATTCCTCGTCGCTGAAGATGAAAGTGGCGGCGTCGATCGTGGCCATTTCGTCCATCCACCTGCTGCGGGTGTTCATGGATGCGCAGAACATCTCCACTGATTACCTGATGTGGTACGTGATCATCCACATGACCTTCGTGGTCTCGGCGTTCTGCATGGGCTACCTGGACAAGCTCACCAAACACTGAGCCGCGGCCCCTTAAAGGAGCGGCCTTGTGTCGCTCCTTTAGGAATTGCGCTACGTGGCGCTGGCAACTGACGAGCGGTGTCAGTCGTGTCTTGTGTATTCTCCGTTTCTGTACAAAAAATGAGCTTCATGCGTGGTTCCCGTCCCGAGGTGCTCTCATGAACCTGCATCAGCTCAACACTGAGGCCAGATCCGGCCATGTCGACGAACTGAACCTGATCGCCATCGAAGGCGGTGACTACTTGCTCGAGGCCCGGGTCAAAGGGCGCGCCCATCCACTCTCCGATGCCCACGGTCAACGCTTGCGCGTGCGTTCGGTGGAGGATGCGCGCAAGCTGCTGCAAACCATTCCCATGGTTTCGATGAACCTGGTGCACTGGTCGGTGCAGGATGAAATGTGTGGCATGGGCACGCACCCGGAAGAAGACTTGAAGGTGCCGATTTCCCAGCGCTCGGCCTGGTAGCTGCTCGCAGCGCCCCAGTGTGCTAGGCTGCTCGCCCTTTTCATCAAGGGCGCGGCTTCACTGCGCCCTGCAGTGGAGCATGACAATGTCCGAACTCAACCTGTCCACCGACGAAACCCGCGTCAGTTACGGCATCGGCCGTCAGCTGGGCGGCCAGCTGCGTGACAACCCGCCACCAGGCGTGAGCCTGGAAGCCATCCTGGCCGGCCTGACCGACGCCTTCAACGGTGCCGACAGCCGCGTCAGCGAAGCCGACCTGTCGGCCAGCTTCAAGGTCATCCGCGAAGTGATGCAGGCCGAAGCGGCCGCCAAGGCCGAAGCCGCTGCTGCCGCGGGCAAGGAATTCCTGGCGGAGAACGCCAAGCGTGAAGGCATCACCACCCTGGCCTCGGGCCTGCAGTTCGAAGTGTTGACCGCAGGTGAAGGCGCCAAGCCGACCCGCGAAAGCAACGTTCGCACCCACTACCACGGCACCCTGATCGACGGCACTGTGTTCGACAGCTCCTACGATCGTGGCCAGCCGGCTGAATTCCCGGTTGGTGGCGTGATCGCTGGCTGGACCGAGGCCCTGCAGCTGATGAACGCCGGCAGCAAATGGCGTCTGTACGTACCGAGCGAGCTGGCTTACGGCGCTCAGGGCGTCGGCAGCATCCCGCCGCACAGCGTGCTGGTGTTCGACGTCGAGCTGCTCGACGTTCTGTAATACCGCTGAGGCCGCTCTACAGGGATATGCGTTGTCCTGTAGAAGCGGCCTTGTGTCGCGATCGAGGGCGAAGCCCTCGCCAGGTTCGTCAATTCCAGTCTGTTCCCCCAGGGCGCAATGCCCGCGCATAGCAGAACAGAAACAGGTTGCGCACCAGCTCCTTGAGCACCCCCGGTTCACTCGAGTTCAGCCCGCTCATGTCCAGGTCGCCCTGGTCACGCAGCTCGTCGAGCGCTTCTTGTTCAAGCACCGCGCACACTTCGCCGGTTTCCCGATGAAGGATGCGCAGGTAGGGGTGTGGGCGGTCCAGCCAGGCGTCGATCAGATAAGTCATGGCTATTCTCCTTGGATAGCGGCTCCAATGAGAATAATTCTTATTATCTAAATAGCAAGCGCCAATTGGCGGTTTTTGCGTTATCAGACTTTACGCACGAACTCGGACTTCAACTTCATGGCGCCGATGCCGTCGATTTTGCAGTCGATGTCGTGGTCGCCATCGCACAGGCGGATGTTCTTGACCTTGGTGCCGACCTTGACCACCAGGGAAGAGCCTTTGACCTTGAGGTCCTTGATCACGGTGACGGTATCGCCGTCCTGCAGGATGTTGCCGACCGAGTCCTTCTTCACCACCTCGTCGCTGGCTGCCTCGGCATCGCCGCTGGCCGACCATTCGTGGGCGCATTCAGGGCAGATCAGCTGGGTGCCATCCTCGTAGGTGTATTCGGAGTTGCATTTCGGGCAGGGTGGCAGAGTGCTCACTTCGGTTCCTCAACAGACAGGCGATAAAAGCCCGACATTGTAAGAGGTATTGTTGCAGAAGGGATTATGTCCGGACAAAAGCGTTCGCGGGCGTGCCCCGCGAACGGCATTGACGCGATCTATCAGTGAGTACGCGCTACGGCAAACTCGCTCAACTCGACCAGCGCTTCACGGTATTCAGTGGCCGGCAGTACTTCCAGGCACTCGATGGCACGCTTGACGTAGTCGCGCGCCAGCTCGGCGGTGTAGTTCAGGGCGCCGGATGCCTCGACCGCCACGCGAATCTGCTCAAGGTCTTCCAGGCCACCCTTCTGGATCGCCTGGCGCACCAGTGCAGCCTGTTCGGCGGTGCCTTCGCGCATGGTGTAGATCAGCGGCAGGGTAGGTTTGCCTTCGGCCAGGTCGTCGCCGACGTTTTTGCCCAGGGTCTGCGAGTCGCCCTTGTAGTCCAGCAGGTCGTCAACCAGCTGGAAGGCCACGCCCAGGTGGTCGCCGAAGGTGCGCAGGGCCTCGCGCTGCTCGTCGCTGGCATCGGCCAGCGCGGCGGCGCTGTGGGTCGAAGCCTCGAACAGCATCGCGGTCTTGCCGCGGATGACCTCCATGTAGACTTCCTCGGTGGTACTGGCGTCGCGTACCCGCGACAGCTGCAGCACTTCACCCTCGGCAATTACCCGGGTGGCCTTGGACAGGATCTGCATGACCGGCATCGAGCCCAGCTCGACCATCATCTCGAACGAGCGCGAATAGAGGAAGTCGCCCACCAGCACGCTCGGCGCATTGCCCCACAAGGCATTGGCGGTGGAGCGGCCGCGGCGCATGCCGGACATGTCGACCACGTCGTCGTGCAGCAGGGTGGCGGTGTGCAGGAACTCGATGGTGGCGGCCAGCAGGCGCAGGTCGTCGCCTTCGCGGCCCAGGGCCTTGCCGCACAGCAGGACCAGCAGCGGGCGCAGGCGCTTGCCACCGGCGGACGTGATATAGTCGCCGATCTTCGATACCAGCGGCACGCGCGAGGTCAGCTGCTTCTTGATGATCTCGTCGACGGCGCTGAAATCATCAGCCACCGCTCGGTAGAAGGCTTGGGGTTGCATCGGCTGCTCCAGTGAGGTTGCGCGGCATGCTAGGTCGCGGGTCCCGGTGTGTCAAGGCGCGGTGCCGCCTGCCCGGGGGCGGGACTTGCAAGCAAAACCGCGGTTGCGTACAATCGCGCACCCTAACTTCCTGGGCAGCACCTGCCTTACGCAATTGCACCGGGCCGTTCCAGCCCTGTGCAGCCATGCCAGCCAATACTCATCATATAAAGCGCTGGGTGAGCAGGATTATCGGAGAAATACCATGTCTTACGCAGTAATCGTTACCGGCGGCAAGCAGTACAAAGTCGCTGAAGGTGAATTCCTCAAGATCGAAAAACTGGAAGTCGCCACTGGCGAATCCGTGACCTTCGATCGCGTTCTGCTGGTCGCCAACGGTGAAGAAGTCACCATCGGTGCTCCAGTTGTTGCTGGCGCTAAAGTAGTGGCCGAAGTCGTTTCGCAAGGCCGCCACGACAAGGTTCGCATCATCAAGTTCCGTCGTCGTAAGCACCACATGAAGCGCATGGGCCACCGCCAGTGGTTCACCGAGATCAAAATCACCGGTATCCAGGCTTAATCCCCTAGATCCCCTGAATTTATTTGGAGAATTGAACCATGGCTCACAAGAAGGCTGGTGGTAGTACTCGTAACGGTCGCGACTCAGAATCGAAACGCCTTGGCGTGAAGATGTATGGCGGCCAGGTTATCAAGCCAGGCAACATCATCGTCCGCCAGCGCGGCACCGAATTCCACGCCGGCTACGGTGTTGGTATGGGCAAGGATCACACCCTGTTCGCCAAGATCGAAGGCGTGATCAAGTTCGAGAAGAAAGGCGAGTTCAACCGCCGTTACGTGAGCATCGTCGCAGCTTAATCGCGACGTCGCTCCAGAAGCCCCGTCATGCGACGGGGCTTTTTCGTTTGTGGTGAGCCTCTTGCAAAGCTGTTTGTATGGGCTGCCGGCGTGGGTTTCTACGGTCGTACGGGGCCGCCGCGCTCATTTTTGCAAGAGCCTCAGGTTTATCAGTATTCAGCTCGTCGGAAGGCGAGAGGCGGTTTTGAATGAAGTTTGTTGACGAAGTATCCATTCGGGTCAAGGCCGGTGACGGTGGCAACGGTTGCATGAGCTTCCGTCGCGAGAAGTTCATCGAGAACGGTGGTCCCAACGGCGGTGATGGTGGCGATGGCGGCTCGGTGTACATGGTCGCCGACGAAAACCTCAACACCCTGGTCGACTATCGCTATACCCGTCACCACGAGGCCCAGCGTGGCGCCAACGGTGGCAGTACCGATTGCACCGGCAAGAAGGGCGACGACCTGTTCCTGCGCGTGCCGGTCGGCACCACCGTGATCGACGCTTCCACCCAGGAGGTGATCGGTGACCTGGTGACCCCGGGGCAGAAGCTGATGGTCGCCCAGGGCGGCTGGCACGGCCTGGGCAACACCCGTTTCAAGTCCAGCACCAACCGTGCCCCGCGCCAGACCACCCCAGGCAAGCCGGGTGAGCAGCGCGACCTGAAGATGGAAATGAAAGTGCTGGCCGACGTCGGCCTGCTGGGCTTGCCGAACGCCGGCAAGAGCACCTTCATCCGCTCGGTTTCGGCGGCCAAGCCGAAAGTGGCCGACTACCCGTTCACCACCTTGGTACCGAACCTCGGCGTGGTCAGCGTCGACCGCTGGAAAAGCTTTGTCATCGCCGACATTCCCGGCCTGATCGAAGGCGCTTCCGAAGGTGCCGGCCTGGGTATCCGCTTCCTCAAGCACCTGGCGCGTACCCGCGTGCTGCTGCACCTGGTGGACATGGCGCCGCTGGACGGCAGCAGCCCGGCCGATGCTGCCGAAGTCATCATCAACGAGCTGACCCAGTTCAGCCCGTCGCTGGCCGAGCGCGAGCGCTGGCTGGTGCTGAACAAGGCCGACATGCTCATGGATGACGAGCGCGACGAGCGCGTCAAGGAAGTGGTCGAGCGCCTGCAGTGGGAAGGCCCGGTCTATGTGATTTCGGCCATCGCCAAGCAGGGCACCGAGAAGCTCAGCCACGACCTGATGCGCTACCTTGAAGATCGCGCCGACCGCCTGGCCAATGACCCGGTCTATGCCGAAGAGCTGGCCGACCTCGACCAGCGCATCGAAGACGAGGCGCGTGCCCAGCTGCAGGCCCTGGACGACGCGCGCACCCTGCGTCGGACTGGCGTCAAGAGCGTGCACGACATCGGCGACGATGACGGTTGGGACGATGATTTCGAGGACGACGAAGACGGCCCGGAAATCATTTACGTGCGCGACTGACCGGTTGCAGTACACTAAACGCCGCTCTCGGGAGCGGCGTTTTTGTATCCACGGTATCTACAGATTCGACATAGGTTGGAAGAAGATGCGAAGCAAGGTGACGGGCGCCAGGCGCTGGGTCGTGAAGATTGGCAGTGCTCTGCTGACCGCCGATGGCAAGGGTCTCGACCGCGGTGCCATGGCCGTTTGGGTCAAGCAGATGGTTGCGCTGCGTGAGGCAGGCGTGGAGTTGGTTCTGGTCTCCTCCGGGGCCGTGGCTGCCGGCATGAGCCAGCTGGGCTGGACTTCGCGACCGAGTGCGATGAACGAGCTGCAGGCGGCCGCCTCGATTGGCCAGATGCGCCTGGTACAGGCTTGGGAATCGAGCTTCGGCGAGCACGGCAAGCACACTGCGCAGATTCTCCTCACCCATGACGACCTGTCCGACCGCAAGCGCTACCTGAACGCGCGCAGCACCCTGCGCACGCTGGTTGACCTGGGCGTGGTGCCGGTAATCAACGAAAACGACACCGTGGTCACCGACGAGATCCGCTTCGGCGACAACGACACCCTGGCGGCGCTGGTGGCCAACCTGGTCGAGGCCGACCTGCTGGTGATCCTCACCGACCGCGATGGCATGTTCGACGCCGACCCGCGCAACAACCCCGAAGCCCAGCTGATCTACGAAGCCCGCGCCGACGACCCGGCGCTGGATGCGGTGGCTGGCAGCACCGGTGGTGCGCTGGGCCGTGGCGGCATGCAGACCAAGCTGCGCGCCGCACGTCTGGCGGCCCGTTCCGGTGCCCATACCATCATCATCGGTGGCCGCATCGAGCGTGTGCTGGACCGGCTCAAGGCCGGCGAGCGCCTGGGTACCCTGCTGTCGCCAGAGCGCGGCATGCTCGCGGCGCGCAAGCAGTGGCTGGCTGGCCACCTGCAGACCCGTGGCACCCTGGTGCTGGACGCGGGTGCGGTGCAGGCCCTGCGCCAGGCCAACAAGAGCCTGCTGCCGGTCGGCGTGAAGACCGTGCAAGGCAGCTTCCGCCGCGGCGAGATGGTGGTATGTGTTGGTCCGGACGGCCATGAAGTGGCGCGTGGCCTGGCCAACTACAGCGCCCTGGAGGCGCAGAAGATCATCGGCCAGCCATCGGATGCCATCGAAGGTATTCTCGGCTACATCGCGGAGCCCGAGCTGGTGCACCGCGACAACCTGGTTCTGGTCTGAGGGAGCGTACGTGCTGAAAAGGATGATTGCCGTGGCGGCATTGGCCTTGCCGATGCTGGCCGGAGCCGAGGAAATCGGCCAGGTGTCGACCGTGTTCAAGTTCCTCGGGCCGAACGACCGGATTGTCGTCGAGGCGTTCGACGACCCCAAGGTCGAGGGTGTGACCTGTTACCTGTCGCGGGCCAAGACCGGCGGCGTGAAGGGCGGGCTGGGGCTGGCGGAAGACCGGGCCGAGGCGTCGATTGCCTGCCGTCAGGTGGGGCCGATCAACTTCAAGGGTGAGCTGAAGGATGGCGAGGAAGTGTTCAAGGAGCGCACCTCGCTGGTGTTCAAGACCATGCAGGTGGTGCGCTTCCTGGACAAGAAGCGCAATACCTTGGTGTACCTGGTGTACAGCGACCGCATGATCGAAGGCAGCCCGCAGAATGCGGTGACGGCGATACCGATCCTGCCTTGGGCTCACTGACAACCTGCTAGATCGCCGGAGGCCTTTGGCCTCCATTCGCGGGTAAACCCGCCCCCACAGGTACTGTACTGCCCTTGAGGCTTGCACAACACCTGTGGGAGCGGTTTACCCGCGAATGGGCCGCAAAGCGGCCCAATGCTTCCTGTCAGGCCAACTCCTCGGCCTGATCCTCGCGCACAACCGCCTTCACCTCATCCCGACGGCTGATGTACTTCCAGTCTGCCTCGTCAATGTAGATGCCGTTCGGCCCGCTGCCACCTTCCAGGTCGATTGCCACGCGCGCCGACACCTGCGGCTTCACGCTCGCCAGAATCGGCACGAAACCCAGCTGCAGGCTGGTCTCCAGCAGCGCAGCCTGGTTGCGTTCGTCGATGTCCGCCGCTTCGTCCAGGTAGTACGGCAGGCGGATGCGCCCGGCCAGGTCACGGTCCATCAGGTGCAGCAACAGGTACATGTTGGTCAGCGCCTTGATGGTCATGGTGGTGCCGTTGGATGCCGCGCCGTCGATGTCGGCATGGATCACCGGCTGGCCGTTGACCTTGGTGATCTCGAACGCCAGCTCGAACAGGTCCTTCAGGCCCAGCTGGTTGTGGTTGGCCGCCACCAGCCGTGCCAGGTACTCCTTGGCCTCTTCGTTCTTGTTGTCCTGCTCGGCGCTCTGGGTCAGGTCGAACACCGACAGGGTTTCGCCCTCTTCGTACTGGCCGGCGCTGTGGATGATCTGGTCGATGTGCTTGAGCGCTTCCTTGTTCGGCGCCAGCACCACGCGGAAGCTCTCCAGGTTGGATACCTGGCGGCGGTTGATCTCGCGGTTGAACAGGGCCAGCTGATGTTCGAGGCTGTCGTAGTCGCTACGGATGTTGCGCAACGTCCGGGCGATGTCGGTGACCGCGGCACGGCGGGCCTTGGCCAGGGTCAGGGCCTCGTCGGTGCGGTGCGCGTAGGCATTCACCAGCAGCTGCAGGCGGCGTTCCATGTCGTCTTCGCTATCGAACTTGGCCACGCCTTTCAGGCGCACCTGGGCGTACAGCGCCTCGATCTGGTTGTCCACCCGCTGCAAGCTCTGCCAGCTGTCCTGGTAGTCGTTGAGCAGCGGCAGCAGGTTGTCCATCGAATCGTCGATGGCCTCCATGTACGGCGTGCCGTAGGGCAGGTCGGCCGGCAACAGCTGGCGACGGCGCAGGGCGTCTTCCAGCGTGCGCTGCTTGGCCTCGAGGTCGCCGATCTGGCGGCCAACCAGCTGCAGCTTGGCCGACAGCTGCTGGACGCGTTCGGTGAAGGCATCGCTGGAGCGCTTGAGTTCGTCCTGGGCGGCTTCCAGCTGTGCCAGCTGTTCCAGTTTCTCGGGCTCTTCGGCGGCCAGGGTTTCGCTGCGACGGAAGTCTTCCAGCGCTTTCTGCGCGTCCAGCACCTCCTGGTACAGGGTTTCGGTCTGGGCCTTGGATGCGGAGCGGTCAGCGGCTACGGCTTGCTGGGTCTTGAGCTGCTTGAGCTCTTTTTCCAGGCGCTCCTTCTGGTCGCGCAGCGCGGCGCGGTCGGCCAGGGCCTGTAGCGCCGGCGGGTCGATGTGCGACAGGTCGATGGACAGGCCGGGCGCCTCGAAACGCTCGCCCTTGAAGCCGTCGAGCACCGCTTCCAGCGATTTTACCCACAAGTCGCTGTCATCCAGCTCGATACCCCGGTCGCCCAGCGGCAGGCTGAACAGTGCCCCGTTGAACAGGCGCATCAGGCGGTCGACGTCCTGTTGCGAGAACTCTTCGCGCAGGCGGGCGTAGCTGTTGTTGTCGGCGTGGTCGAGCTGCTGGCGTACCTGCTTCAGGCGCTTTTCCAGGTCGCGTACGCGTTCGTCCAGGTCCTCGGCGCTGAACTGCCGGGACTGGGCCAGGGCGCCGGCCAGTTCGTCGTGGGCGTCCTTGGCCGCCAGCAACTGCTGTTCGAGGACCTTGACGTCATCGACCAGGGCAAAGCGGTGCTTGAGCACCGACAGCTCGCCCAGCCAGCGCTGGATGCCGGTGATTTCCCGCTCCAGGCGCATCAGTTCCTGGGTGCCGCCGCGCTGGTCGTTCTGCAGGCGGTCCTGCTCGCCACGATAGTGCTCGGCCTGGATCACCAGTTCTTCCTTGCGCGCCATGGCGTATTCCTGCCAGGTCGCCAGCAGGGTGTCGAGCACCGGCGAAATGCGGTGCAGCTTGCCGCGCAGGATGTCACGCTGCGCCACACCACCGGCCAGCGCCTCGACCAGTGGGCCGGCGGCGACCAGGGCGTTGTAGTCCTGTTCCATGCGGCGCACGTCGCGGAAGGCCTCTTCGCACGCGGCGATGTAGTCGACACTGCCGGAGCGCAGGCTGTGCTCGAAGGCGTCGAGGAACAGCTGCTTGAGCTTGGCGGCAGTGATCTCGCGCATGTGCAGCAGGTTGATGAACAGTGCGCGGAAGGTTTTCAGGCTTTGCTCGCTGGTCGAGCGCAGCGGGATCATGGTCAGGTCCAGCGGCACCGAGGTATGGCCGCCGACCAGCAGCCGGCGCAACTCGTCCGGCTTCACTTCATAGGCCTTGATGCCCAGGCGCTCGAGGTTGGTGAACAGCTCTTTCTGGCGCAGGCAGGTGTCGTTCTTCTGGTAGTGGGCCAGGTCCAGTTCGCCTTTGTAGGCGAAGAACTGGTGGCCGAAACCGCCGCCCGGACCACGCCCGACCACGCCGATCACGTGCGGGCCGTGGGGCAGGCTCAGCTCGCAGAGAATGTACGAGGTGTCGCTGGCGAAGTAGAAGCGGCGCGACTGCTCCAGGCTGTACTTGCCGAAGCTCATGTCCGACATGCGTGCCAGGATCGGGAACTGCAGGGCGTTGATCGACGCCGATTTACCCAGGTTGTTGGCACCGTAGACCGACAGCGGCTGTTCCAGCGGGAACAGGCCAAGGCTGTAGCCGGCGGTGTTGAGCAGTGCGAAGCGGCGGATGCCGTAGCGTTCCTGGCTCATGCGTCAATCTCCTGTTGCTCTTCGCGGATCGCCCGGGCCAGGGCTTCCTCTTCGCTTTCCTCGCCCTCGAAGGGGCTGAGGTCGAGCGGGTCGTCGGTGCGGTTGAGTTCTTCGGGGCTTTCTTCCTCGACCAGCACCGGGGTCGGCAGCGGCAGGTCGCTGTGCAAGGTGGCCGCCAGGTCGCGGTCCTGCTGCACAGCCAGGCAAACGTCGAGGAAGCGGTGCATCGGCGGCAGGAAGCGGTAGATCCCGCCTTCCTCGAAGGCGAAACCGAGCTGGGTCATGCGCCGCAGGATTTTTTCTTCCAGCTCGTCCACGGTCTGCACTTCGGCCTGCAGGAACAGGTCGCGGTACTTGTCCAGCAGCGATGGCAGTTCATCGCGGCCGATGCTGCCGCCGTCGAGCACGGCCATTGGGTCGCGGCCCTGGTCGGCCAGGTGCTCGACCAGGATGAAGGTGAACAGCGACAGGCGCTGCGCGGTCTTGTTGACCTGCGCGGCGCTCATGTCCGGCACGAAGTAGTGGAAGCCTCGGGTGTCGCACACCAGTTCGAAGCCCAGGGCCTTGAACAGGGTGCGGTACTGGTCCTGGAAATTGGACAGCTGGGCGTATAGCTCGGGGTCGCGGCGGCTGACGTGGAAGCCTTTGAACAGCTCGCGGAAGATCGGTGCGAGCTGGGACAGTTCGGAAAGATCAAGATGCATGGGCTGGGCTCGCGTTGGTTTCGGTAGACGCAGTGGCGTCTTCGCGGCTGGAGGTCAGGGCGAACGAGCGCAGGCTGACCAGGTGTTCCTGGGTGGTGTACTCGCGGCGGTCGAGGCGTTCGCGCTTGAAGCGCTTTTCCCGCGACAGGCGCGAGAACCAATACAGCAGCTCGTCGGTGGCGCTTTCCGGTTCCTGCTCCAGCAGCCAGACCATCAGGTCGGGCAGCGGCAGGGCCTGTTCGCAGCGTTCGGCCATTTCCTTTACCGTGCGCGGTGCACGGGGCAGGGCGCCGGACTGGGTCTTGTGGGCCTTGGGGAAGCGCGCCGGCTTGGGCTCGAAGCGCGCCAGGGCGTAGACGTAGGCTTCAACCTGGCTGGCACTGCCGAGGAAGGTGCTTTGCGGGCGGGTGAACAGCGGCATCGCGGCTTGCGGCACGGCGTCGATGCCCTTGCGCCGGATCACCGACAGGGCCAGCGCGGCGCCACGGGTCACGGCGTTGTGGCGGCGGGCCTCTTCACGCAGCGGCAGCAGCAGTTCGCGGGCGTGGCGCAGGGTCAGCTGGGCGCTGGTCTGCATTTCCAGGATGCGCGCATGGGTGCGCAGCAACATGTCGTCGTCGACCAGGTGACCCAGGCGCGCCTGTTCGCCGAGCAGTTTCAACAGCACCGTCTCGACCTTGCGCACGCCTTGCTCGAAGGCGCCGTCGGCGTTGACCAGCTGGATCATCGGCTCGACGTATTCGTCCCAGGTGGCGAGTACTTCGGCATAACGCTGGCGCAGCGGGATCTGGCGGTTGCTGGTCTTGGCCCGTTCGGCCACGGCCACCAGCGCCTGCTCGTCATTGTCGAGTTTTTTCAGCACATCGCGCACGCGCATGTCGAGCAGGCGCAGCTGGCGCGCCAGGTCGTCGCTGTCGCGGTTGTCGAAGGCATCCTGGATATGCCCGGCCAGGCGCTCGAGGTGGCGCAGGTAGGCTTCGATCTCCAGGCACAGGCCCAGCCGGTGTTCGCGGCGCAGGTAAGCGAGGAAGTCGTGGATCTGCGCGTTGAGCTCGAAACGGTTCGGGCTCTTGGCCACCGGGACCAGAATGTCCAGGCGGATCCACACGTCGAGCAGCTGGGTGATGTCCTGCGGGGTGCTCTCGACCTGCTGACGGGCGACATGCTGGCGCAGTTCGACCAGGCTCAGGGTGCCCTGGTCGAAACGCTCGCACAGCGGCTCGATCAGGGCCCAGTGTTCGGCTAGGGCGCGCAGGACGCGCTTGGGTTCGATCATTGGCTTCGACTCGTTGCCAAGAAAAAGGGGGCGATTGTACTGCATCCTGGGGGGAGGTTTTCACCCCTTGGTCTGTAATGAAGGGGATAGCCTTGTGATGTGTAGGTGTACGACATTGTTTTCAGGGGGGGCGAGATCGATCACCGTCCACGCGGCGCTCGGTCTGATAGGCGCTGCAAAATCCAAGGCATACCCGTTAGAATGGCCAATTGTCTTCACCCCTCGGGACCCCGCACCTTGCTCACCGAACCCCGTCGCCGCGCCTACCTTTCCGCCATGCAAGTGGTGCACTGGCTGCCGCGCGCCGAACTGCCGTTCGCCGCACCGTCGCGGCCCGAGTTGCTGCTGCCGGTGGCACCGGTCGAAGACCTCGGTGTCGAAGCCAGGCCCGCCCCCGCCGCCAACGACGTGCCCGTCACCCCACAGGCGCGTGCTGGCGAGCGCCCGAAAATCGAAATACCGCGCCCGGCCAGTGCGACCAAGCCGGCTGCCCAGGCCGCCGAGGCCGAGGGGCCGGTCGCAGCTACCCGCCCGGCACCCGTGCCGCCCCCGCGCTTCTCGCTGCAGCTGCTGCGTGCCGGCAGCTGCTTGCTGCTGGTGGAATTGGCCACCGGCCAGCCGTTCCAGAGCCGCGATCCGTCCTACCTGCTGCTCAAGGACATGCTGCGCGCCGCCGGCCTGCCCGATGCCCCGCAGATCATCGGCGAACCGGTGCGCTGGCCACTGCTGGTGCGCGGCAACCTCGACCAGGGCCCGGAAGCCGCCGGCGATTTTGTCCGGGGCTTTGTCCAGGCACGCCTGGAAGACGCCCCATGCGCCTGCCTGTGGCTGGTCGGCCTGCCGGCGCTGCGCTTTGCCGCCAATGCCGACAGCAACGCCTATTACCAAACCCTGACGCTCGACGGCCTGGGGGACGCCTGGGCCTTGCCGGGCCTTGAACTGTTGATGGACGAGCCGCAGCGCAAGGCGGACGTCTGGAAAGCCATGCGCCAGCTGATGGCGCGCTGGAAGAGCGTTGAATGAGTGACTCGATCAGCTTCCGCCGGATGACCGAGGCGGATCTGGATGCCGTACTTAAAATCGAATATGCCGCGTTCAGTCATCCCTGGACCCGTGGGATCTTTCAGGATGCACTCAAATCCTATGAAGTCTGGCTGATGTTCGACGGCCAGCAGCAAGTGGGGCATGGCGTGATCAACGTGATCATCGATGAGGCGCACCTGCTCAATATCACGGTCAAGCCGGAAAACCAGGGGCGCGGCCTGGGCCTGCGGCTGCTTGAGCACCTGATGGCCCGGGCTTACCAGCTCAACGGTCGTGAGTGCTTCCTGGAGGTGCGTGCCAGCAACCAGTCGGCCTATCGCCTGTACGAGCGCTATGGCTTCAACGAGATTGGCCGCCGTCGCGACTATTACCCGATCGCCGGCGGCCGTGAGGATGCGCTGGTGATGGCCTGTACCCTGCTCGAAGATTGAGCAGGCCTGCACGGGCCCCTTCGCGGGCATGCCCGCTCCTGCGAATGGGGTGCAAGGCCTGAGGCCTGTGGTTCACCCCGGGAGCGAGCGTGCCCGCGAATGAACGGTGTGCCGGTCACAAGCCCTGCGGCTGAATCTCGACCGGCTTGTCCAGCTCGCGCAGGCTGCGGGTCACGCTGGCGGTGTTGCATTTTGCTGCCGCCTGCTCCGGCGTGTACTTGCGCACCGTACGGAAGAACAGTTCACAAGTCTGCTTTTTCTGCGTTACCTGCCACTTGGTCGCGCAAGCATCCAGCGTCAGCTTGGCATCGGCCCGTTGATTGCGCCCCATCCCCGCCTGCCAGCAGGCCGCTGTCAGGTCCTGACCCATCATTTTCAAGCCGGCGGCATCGGCGGCGTCCTGGTTGCCACCGTGGCTGTCCTTGTCCGCTGCGTACCAGATGGCACTGGGGTGGTTGGCACCCAGCACCGGCACCTTGGCCCCGGCTTGCGGGCTGATCGTGACCAGGCCCAGTACATTCAGCTGCGCGCCATATTGCTGCTGGATCCAGCTGCGTACCGGCGCGCCGAAGGCAACCATCGGCAGGGGTTTGGCGGGGTTCTGCAGGGTCATCTCGCTGACCATGCGCACCTGGTAGTCCTTGAAGTAGCTGTAGGTGTCCTTCAGTGTTTCACCGGCGCTGGCCGGCGCGGCGATGGGGGCGATATCGATGATGGTCTGGTAGGCCGGGGTCTGGCTGGCGTCGACACCGTTGAAGGTCAGCAGCTCGGCCCAGCGGTCGGTGGTATTGGAGCGCAGGTAGTCCTGGGCCTGGGTCAGCGAGTAGTCCGGCGGGAAGTGCAGCAGCTCGATGCTGCGGCGGTTCTGCAGGGCCATGCCCAGTGGCAGGAACAGGTACCAGTCGTAGGACCATTTGCCGTCCTTGTTCAGTTGTGTGGCGCCCTGGTAGGCCAGTTCGCCGGTGTCGAGCAGCTTGCGCAGGGGCTTGGCATAGCTGGCGGGTACACCGGTGATGGTCGCCTGCAGGCGGTCGTTGTCGCGGCTCACCTTCACCTGGGCATCGGCATGGCCATCGCGCCGCACGCTCTGGGTCAGGTAATGCTCGACGGTCTGTTCCAGGGTCCAGTCGCGATAACAGATGACGTGGCAGTTGTTGGGGAAGGCGAACAGGCGGGTGACGCGCTGCGCGTCGCCCAGGTCGATGCGTGCGTCGGCCGCGGCCAGGCCGCTGAAGGCGAGGGCGACGAGGCCCGGTAAGGCAATCTTGTGCATGCTTAACTCCTTGTCGTGCGCCGCCGTGTTTGGCAGCGTGCACATACTGGGGCAGGGGGAGCAGGGATGAAAGGGGCAAGATGGCTTCTGCTGGCGCTGGGCATGCTGGGTGCTGCGGCGCACGCTGATGAGCGTGATCTGTGGATGTTCGCACAATGGGCCGGGGACCATCAGACCCGGCCATTTCGTCAGATGCTGGTGGATGCCCGCCTGTATGGCGTGGTGCCTATCCACCAGTTGCTGCGTTCGGCTTCGGACTGGCGGCTGTGCCGGGCTTCGCCTTTTGCGGTGCCGCCAGTGAGCAACTGGCCGGCGGTGCGTGCCACGCTGTCGCTGCTCAAGGTGCTCGACCAACAAGGCATCCTGCGCCAGTTCGAGGTGGTATCGGCCTACCGTGACCCGGGCCTGAACCGTTGTGCAGGTGGTGCCCTGGGTAGCGCTCATACTCGCGCCTTTGCGGTGGATATCCTGCTGCCGGCGTGGGCCGACCCCAACCCGCTATGCCGTTTCTGGCAGCAATCCGGCCCGGCCTGGAACATGGGGCTTGGGCGCTACCCGAGCGGGCGCATTCACATCGATACCGCAGGCTATCGTACCTGGGGTGATGACGGCCGTTCGGGTTCGTCGTTCTGCGCCAGGCCCAGCTGAACCAGGCAGCTCTGGCATTCCTCGATCACCCATGCGGCGAAGCGCTGGCGCTTGCCAGCGTCTTGCAGGGGGCGAGGGCTGAGCAGGTGGTAGGCCGAACCGTCGCGCACAAAGCCGAAGGGGGCTTGCAGCTGCCTGTTGTCGAGTTCGTCGAGCACCATCAGGGCCGAAGCCATGGCCAGGCCGAGGCCAGCGCTGGCGGCCTGGATCGACAGGTAGAAGTGCTCGTAGTCGCTGCGCTCGGCATGCCGGGCCTGCTGCCCGCTCAGGCGCAGCCAGGTGGGCCAGGCAGCCGGGCGGGTGCTGCTGTGCAGCAGGCGCTGGCCGTCGAGACTTGCGCAGGCGGCGGGGTGGCCCACCGGGCCGATCCATTCGTCACAGATCTTCACGCTGTGCAGCAGGTTGCCCCAATGGAAGTCGTCGCGGCGGATGGCCAGGTCGACACCGCTGCGGGTGAAGTCCAGCGGTCCCCCGGCAGCCACCAGGTGCAACTGCAGGTCGGGGTGGACGGCATGGAAGCGCGGCAGGCGCGGGATCAGCCAGCGCATGGCGATGGTGGGCTCGCAGGACAGCACCAGCACATTGTCGCGGCCTTGTTGTTGCAGGCGCTGCACGGTGCCTTCGAGCTGCTCGAAAATCGCCTGGGTGGTGCTGTGCAAGGTGCGCCCTGCCGCGGTCAGGAAAATGGCCCGGTTACGGCGCTCGAACAGTTCCACGCCAAGGCTTTCCTCAAGCAGGCGCACCTGGCGGCTGACCGCGCCATGGGTGACATGCAGGTGCTCGGCGGCGCGCACGAAGCTTTCGCTGCGGGCGGCGATGTCGAAGTAGCGGAAGGCGTTCAGCAGCGGCAGTTTCATGGCGTCCCTGTTTGCCTGCAGCGGCGAAGACGCCGGCACAGGTTCATGTCATCAGTGAGAAAAACTAGCAGATTTACCTCACGATAAATCGATTTTGCCGAGTGCAGAAGCGCTCGATAATCAGCGTATGTGTGCATTTCCATCGTCTATCGAGAGCCCCTCATGACCGAACTCATCGCCATCGCCCTGTTCACCCTGCTGGCTGTCATCAGCCCCGGCGCGGATTTCGCCATGGTCACCCGCAGCAGTTATGCACAGGGCCGCAAGGCCGGGCTGGCTGCCGCCGTGGGCATTGCACTGGGCGTGCAGGTGCATGTGCTGTACACGGTGCTGGGGATTGCCCTCATCATCAGCCATAGCCCGACATTGTTCCTGGCCATGAAAGTGCTCGGTGCGGGTTACCTGGTCTACTTGGGTTACCGGCTGCTGACCCGCAACAGCCAGGCAAGTGTGGGCGGGGAGGTGGGCCAGGCGGGCTTGCTGGTTGCACTGCGGACCGGTTTCCTGACCAACGCCCTCAACCCGAAGACCATGCTGTTCGTGATCAGCGCCTATACCCAGGTGGTTCAGCCGGGCAGCTCGCTGGCACTGGACTTCGCCTATGGTGGGTTCATGTCAGTCGCCCACTGGGCCTGGTTCAGCCTGGTGGCGGTGTTCTTTTCCAATGCGGTACTGCGCAAGGCGATGCTGGCAAGGCAGCAACTGGTCGACCGGATGATCGGCGTCGCGCTGATCGGCCTGGGCCTGGCCGTGGCGTTCGCCGGGGTGAAGTGAGGGCGGACGGGTTTTCTGCAGGCAAAGAAAAAGGGCTTACCTTGCGGTAAGCCCTTCGTCTTTGTTTGGTGGCTACACAGGGACTTGAACCCCGGACCCCAGCATTATGAATGCTATGCTCTAACCAACTGAGCTATGTAGCCGATGGCGCGCATTATTCTCTTGAACGGCCCCCCTGTCAACACTCATTTCAAAAAAAATTTGCACGCTTTCAAAAACTTAGCGGTCAGGCTGGGTTTCTGCCTGGCCTGATGGGATCACGCTGCCGCGACAGTGGGCATTTCGCCCAACGCTGGCGGGGATGTTTGCAGAAAAGCGCGACTGGGTGGTAAAAAAGGTAGCTAGGTAGCTATCTATTTCCTGATAATCGGATCCCAAACTGCGGACGGAGACTCAGGGACATGGCCACCAGTAGCGCCCCCACAGCATCCACCACGGCGGCGGCGAGCCAAGCCACGCCGCTGGTGATGCGCATCATCGGTTTCTGCGCGCTGGCGCACCTGATCAATGACCTGATCCAGTCGGTGCTGCCGGCGATCTACCCGATGCTCAAGGCCAACTATGACCTGAGTTTCGCCCAGATCGGCATGATTACCCTGACCTTCCAGATCACTGCCTCGTTGCTGCAGCCCTGGGTTGGCTTCTTCACCGACCGCCGGCCCGCACCCAACCTGTTGCCGCTCGGCACGCTGTGCACCTTGGTCGGTATCGTGATGCTGGCTTTCGTCGGCAGCTTCCCCATGATCCTGCTGGCTTCGGCGCTGGTAGGCATCGGCTCCTCGACGTTCCACCCCGAGACTTCACGCATCGCCCGCCTGGCTTCGGGTGGCCGTTTCGGCCTGGCCCAGTCGACTTTTCAGGTGGGTGGCAACACCGGTTCGGCACTGGGCCCGCTGCTGGCAGCAGCCATCGTCATTCCGTTCGGCCAGAGCCACGTCGCCTGGTTCGGCCTGGCCGCGCTGTTCTTCCTGTGCGTAACCTTGATGCTGCGCAGCTGGTACAAGGAACACCTCAACCAGGCCAAGGCGCGCAAGGCGGTACAGGCAACCCACGGCATTTCCCGCACGCGGGTGGTCGCAGCGTTGATCGTGCTGGGCTTGCTGGTGTTCTCCAAGTACTTCTACATGGCCAGCTTCACCAGCTACTTCACTTTCTACCTGATCGAGAAGTTCCAGGTGTCGGTGGCCAGCTCGCAGCTGCACCTGTTCCTGTTCCTCGGTGCAGTGGCGGCGGGCACGTTCTTTGGCGGGCCGATCGGCGACCGCATCGGGCGCAAGGCGGTGATCTGGTTCTCGATCCTGGGCGCGGCGCCATTCACCCTGGCACTGCCTTATGCCGACCTGTTCTGGACCACGGTACTGAGCGTGGTGATCGGTTTCATCCTGGCTTCGGCGTTTTCCGCCATCGTGGTCTATGCGCAGGAGCTGGTACCGGGCAGCGTCGGCATGATTGCCGGGATCTTCTTCGGGTTGATGTTCGGTTTCGGCGGCATTGGCGCAGCACTGCTGGGGTATGTGGCGGACCTGCGCGGCATCGAATATGTGTATGGGCTGTGCTCGTTCCTGCCACTGTTCGGAGTGTTGGCGGTGTTCTTGCCGAGTACCGGCAAGCGCTGATATCGGCGGGGCGCGCAGCCGCCCCGACGATTGACGACCTGGCCCCCTTGGCCTAGAGTGCCGCCTCTTTTCCCCAATCACCTGCGTAGTAGCCACCGCAATGCGCCGTACCCAGTCCCTGCCACACGCCCGCCAGCCTGCCCTCCAGGCCCTGCGCCGTGCGTGGCCGCGTGACACCGTGCTCAAGCGTCGCCGCAGCGTGCTGTTTGCCTTCACCTTCTCGCCACACCTCGCCTGACCTGATCTGCGCTTTCGCGTCGCGCGCCGCCCTGGCGTGCGCGCCTGTGTCTGCACGTCTTTTCGGTTTGCAAGGAGTGGTACATGAACATGCGTTTGCTGGCGGGCCTGTTGTTCGCCGTCTCGGTGGTGGGCTTCAGCCTGGGGGCCAGCCTGCCACTGGTGTCGTTGCGCCTGCATGAAGCGGGGGCGAGCACGCTGGAGATCGGCATCCTCTCGGCCATCCCGGCTGCGGGCATGATGCTCTCGGCGTTTCTGGTCGATTTCTGCTGTCGCCATTTCACCCGGCGCACCCTCTATCTGCTGTGCTTCAGCTTGTGCACGATCAGCATCGCCCTGCTCGAATCGGCGTTCGGCTCCCTCTGGCTGCTGGCGCTGCTACGCCTGGGCCTGGGGCTGGGCATGGGTATCGCCATCATCCTCGGCGAATCATGGGTCAACGAGCTATGCGTGGAACATAACCGCGGCAAGATCATGGCCCTGTACGCTACCAGCTTCACTGGCTTCCAGGTGCTCGGCCCGGCCATGCTGGCCGTGCTGGGCGCCGACAGCCCCTGGATCATCGCCGTGGTCACTGCTTGCTATGGCCTGGCATTGCTGTGCATCGCGCTGACCGTGCCCAACGACCATGTCGAACATGAAGAAGGCGAGAAAAGCTTCGGTCTGGCCGGTTTCTTCCGTGTCGCGCCGGCGTTGTGCGTAGCGGTGCTGTTCTTCTCGTTCTTCGATGCGGTGGTGCTGTCGCTGCTGCCGGTCTATGCCAGCAGCCATGGCTTCGCCGTGGGCGTGGCGGCGCTGATGGTGACAGTGGTGTTTGCTGGCGACATGCTGTTCCAGCTACCGCTGGGCTGGTTGGCCGACCGGGTCGAGCGTACCGGGCTGCACCTGGCCTGCGGGCTGGTGGCGATGACGATCGGTATCGGCTTGCCCTGGCTGCTGAACCTGACCTGGCTGCTCTGGCCGCTGCTGGTGCTGCTGGGTGCCGTGGCCGGTGGCATCTATACCTTGGCGCTGGTGTTGATCGGGCAGCGCTTCAAGGGGCAGGACCTGGTTACCGCCAACGCCAGCGTGGGCTTGCTGTGGGGCGTCGGCAGCCTGGTCGGGCCGCTGCTGAGCGGCGCAGCGATGGACGTGGCGCCGCATGGACTGCCAATGGCACTGGCACTGATGGCCGGCTTGTTCGTGTGCTTTGCCCGGCAGTCGTATCGGCGCGCAGGGCGTTTGCGCGCATTGGCCGACTGAGGTTGTTCAGGCCGCGCCGATGCTTACCCAATAGCGCGTGTGGTAATCGACCCGCACCGGCAGGCTGCGGGTGAGCAACTGCAGGATCTGCCCGGTGTCGTTCAGCTGGTAGGTGCCGGAAACAGCCAGCCCGGCAACCTCGGGGGCGCAGCGCAGCAGGCCCGGGCGGTAGCGCGCCAGTTCGGCGATGAACTCGCCCAACGGCATTTGTTGCACGCTGAGTACGCCGTCGGTCCAGCCCCACGGGTCGCTGCGCAGCGTCACCGCCTGGCAGCTGCCGCTGGGCCACACCTGCAAGGTTTCGCCAGGCAGCACCCGGCGTGGCGAAGCAGAGGCGGGGAACAACGTGATAGCGCCCCGACGCACTGCCAGCAACAGGCCATGGTCGTTCTCGCGCAGCAGCAGTTGGCCATCGAGGGTAGTCATTGGGCCGACGCGAGTGTCGATGCGGAATGGGCGGTTGTCGTTGGGGTTGCTGTCCAGGCTCGCCTCGCCGCGCAGCAGTTGCAGCCGGCGTTGCCCAGCCTCGTAATGCAGGTCGATGGCGCTGGCGGTGTTGAGCTGGATGCGGCTGCCGTCGTTGCCTTGCAGTTGGCGGCGTTCGCCGGTGGCGGTACTGCTGTCGGCCAGCAGCTGAGGCAGGCCCAACGGTTCGCGCGCGGCCCAGCCCAGGCTGCCGCCCACGGCCAGCACGGCCAATAGCTTGAGGTGGTCGCGACGGCTGCCGTGCTGCCGCTGGCAGGTATCCAGGGTGCGTCGGCTCAGGTCGTTGGGCAGCCCGGCGAGCTCGTCGCCGAGGCGGCTGACCCGTTGCCAGGCCAGGGGATTATGCGGATGGCTGGCCAACCATTGCTGGAACTGCTGCTCCAGACGCGGACTGGGGCGGTCGAAGCGCAGCTTCACCAGCCAATCGATCGCCTGGTCGACATGCGCCTGCGCGGGCCTGCTGTCAGGCGTCGGCATAGCGCAACCGGTAGCAGGCGCCCAGGGCCTTGGCCAGATCGCGCTCGACCGTGGCCCGCGACACATTCAGCCGTTGGGCAATCCGCACGATGCTCAACCCGTCGAGCTGGGCCAGCAGGAATGCCTGCCGGGCACGCGGTTTGAGCTGATGCAAGGCTTGGTCGAGGCGTGCCAGGGTATCGAGTATGAGCAGTCGATCTTCTTCGCTGGGCACGTCGGCTTCCGGCAGGTGCGCCAGGCTTTCCTGGAAGGCCCGTTCCAGCGCGCGGCGGCGAAACTGATCGATCATCAGGCCTCGGGCGATGCTGCTGAGATAGGCACGCGGCTCCTTCAGTGGCGACACCTGACGCGCCCGCAACAACCGCACGAAGGTATCCTGGGCCAGGTCGGCGGCCTGTTCGCGGCAACCGACCCGGCTGCGCAGCCAGCTGCGAAGCCAGGAATGGTGGGCCTGATAGAGCACAGCGACCTCGGCGGGCTGGAGCATGTCGTTGGTCTGCATCGTAGTGAAGGGCCGGTCCCGTGTGCATGCGATTGTGAATGGTTCTCAATTCTATGCGGGACGATGCCGCTGAGCAACGTTATGCGAGCAATTACCGCGCAAGAACCGGCGTTTGCCCATGGCGCGGCTGCGCTAAGCTGGACCTGCACTCGACCTGATGGAGGTGTCATGATCCTCGCCGACCTTTCGCCTGATGCCTGCCGTGAGGCCACCGCTTATCTGGCGGCGCTCGACCCGGACTGGGCGCGGCACATCGCTGCGACCGGGCCTTGCCTGCACCAGGCCACGCCGGGGCGTGAACCCTATGAAGTGCTGGTGCGGGCGATTGCCTACCAGCAGTTGCATGCGCGTGCCGCCGAAGCCATTCTCGGGCGGTTGCTGGCACTGTTCCCGGACAACGCGTTCCCGGGGCCGGAGCAATTGTTGGCGGTTGCCCCGGAAACGATGCGCGCCTGCGGTTTTTCGGCAAGCAAGATGGCCACGCTTCAGGGCATCGCCCGGGGCCGGCTCGAGGGCCTGGTGCCGACCCGGGAAGAAGCCATGGCCATGGCCGACGAGGCGTTGGTCGAGCGCCTGGTGGCGCTGCGCGGGGTAGGGCGGTGGACCGTGGAAATGTTGCTGATCTACAGCCTGGCGCGTTCGGATGTACTACCGGTTGACGATTTTGGCGTGCGTGAGGGATACCGCCGGCTGAAGGGGCTGGACAAGGCGCCGACGCCGGCGCAGATGCGCTCGCTGGGGGGCGGCTGGCGACCGTACCGCACCGTGGCAGCTTGGTACCTGTGGCGGGCCTGAAGCCTTGCAGGGCCTGCACAGGCAACAACTTATCTGGACACTGACCGATGAACCGCTACACCACCCCCGAACAACGCTGGCAAGCTGTAGAAGCCCGTGACATCAGTGCCAGCGGCCACTTCGTCTACGCCGTGCGCACCACCGGCATCTATTGCCAGCCCGGCTGCAAGTCACGCCTGGCCAAGCGCAGCAATGTCGCGTTCTACGACACCCCGACCGCTGCCGAAGCGGCCGGTTACCGCGCCTGCAAGCGCTGCACCGCGACGGCCACCCCCACTCGCCACAGCCAGCTGGTCACCCGCGCCTGCCGCCTTATCGAAGCCTGCGACTCCGCGCCCAGCCTGGACCAGCTCAGCACCGAGCTGGCCATCAGCCCGTTCCACCTGCACCGGCTGTTCAAGGCCGAAACCGGCCTCACCCCCAAGGCCTACGCCACGGCTTTCCGCGCTCGGCGCCTGCGTGCGCACCTGGCGGACGGCCAACGCTCGGTCACCGAGGCCATCTACGACGCCGGGTACAACTCCAACAGCCGCTTCTACGAAAGCGCCGAGCAGCGCCTGGGCATGCACCCGCGGCAGTACCGCGCTGGCGGTGCCGGGGCGAGCATTCATTTCGCCCTTGGCCAGTGTTCACTGGGCGCGATCCTGGTGGCCCAGAGCGACAAGGGCATCTGTGCGATCCTGCTGGGCGACGACCCCGAAACCTTGTTGCGCGAGCTGCAGGACCAGTTCCCCAAGGCCCGGCTGATCGGCGGCGATAGCGCCTACGAACAGCTGGTTGCCGAAGTGGTGGGCTTCGTCGAAGCGCCGTCATTGGGCCTGGCCCTGCCCCTGGATGTGCAGGGCACCGCCTTCCAGGAGCGGGTATGGCAGGCTCTGCGCGAGATACCGGCCGGCAGCCGGGTCAGCTACACCGAGATCGCCGAGCGCATCGGTGCGCCCAAGGCGGTACGCGCGGTGGCCATGGCCTGCGCGGCCAACCGCATCGCCGTGGCAATTCCTTGTCATCGGGTGGTGCGCCGCGACGGCGACCTCAGCGGCTACCGCTGGGGAGTGGCGCGCAAAGCGCAACTGCTCAAGCGAGAAACGGCACTCTCCTGATCGCGTGAAGCCGCGTAGAATCCCCCGCCAAATCGAATTGCAAGAGGAATATTCGATGAGGCGTGTCAGCCTTGCCCGTCACTGCCCAGGACTGATGGTCCTGATGGCTTTTCTGCTGCTGGTTGCCAGCCCCGCCTGGTCGGCCCCGGCCACGCCGTTATCCAACCTGGCAGTCGCCGAAGCGCCGGAGCTGGATGAAAACGCCAGCATCGAACAACTGAGCGAGCGCCTGGACCAGATCCGCCAGGGCGTTACCAGTGAAGCCAACGACGATCTACTGTCGCAACTACGTCTGGGCGCCGTACAGGTTCAACGCCAGGCCGATGCGTTGAGTGCCCTGCGCACTGCGGACGTGGAAAAACTCGACGACCAGCTCAAGGTCATCGGCCCGCGCCAGCCGGACGAGGCGGCAGCCCTGACCCAGCAGCGCAAAGAGCTGGAAGCTGAGAAAAAGGCGCTGGTGGCGCAGCAGGACCAGGCCATCAAGCTGACCCAGTCGGCTCGCGACCTGTCCACGCAGATCGTCAACCTGCGCCGCAGCAAGTTCAACTCGCAGATCACCAGCCGCGCGGCGTCGCCACTCAGCCCGGCCTTCTGGCAGAGCATCATTCGTCCTACCCAGGACGATTTGGCGCGCCTGCATGACCTGCGTGCCGAGGCGGCCGACGCCATTGGCAGCGCCTTCAGCGCCGAGCACCGCTGGCTGTTCATCACCAGCCTGGTTGCCGCCATCCTGGTCTGGACCTTGGTGCGCCGCGTATTCGAGCGCCTGTTGGCCAGCGCCATGGTCAACTGGCTGCCCGAAGGCCGCCTGCGTCGCAGTTCGTTGGCGCTTGGCGTCAGCCTGGCGACCCTGGGTACCATCGCCGGGTCGGTCTCGCTGCTGCGCTGGGGGCTGGAGAGCAGCGCCGAACTGGGCTCCGATATCGCCAGCCTGGCCAACCATGTGCTCGCCCTGGTAGTGTTCAGCGCCTTCATCACCGGCCTGGGCCGCGCCATGCTGATGCTGCAGCGCCCGTCCTGGCGCCTGCCGCCGATCCATGACGAAGTGGCCAGCGCGCTGGGCTGGTTCCCCAAGGTCCTGGCGCTGGCGCTGATGGTCATGATGACCATGGAGCGCATCAATAGTGTGATCGGCGCCAGCCTGGCATTGACCGTGGCCGTCAACGGCCTGACCGCGCTGGTGGTGGCGTTCACCTTCGCCGGTGCGCTACTGCGTTACCGCCGGACCCTGCGCAAGCATGACCTGGAGCGCCCGAAAGGCCTGGCCGGGCTGATTCCGTTCGTGATGGTGATCTGGCTGACGCTGATCCTGCTGGCGCTGCTTGCCGGCTACCTGACACTCGCCTACTTCCTTACCGGCAAGTTGCTGTGGGTCAGCCTGGTCATCACCTGTGCCTACCTGCTGACCACCTTCTTTGGCGACCTGTGCGAAACCCTGTTGTCGCCGCGCCAGCCTGGCGGCCTGGCGCTGGCCTCGACCTTGGGCCTGGCGCCGCGTCACCAGGCCCAGGCCAGCACCATCCTTGCCGGTATCGGCCGCACCGTGGTGCTGTTCCTGGCGCTGCTACTGGCGCTGATGCCGTCGGGCACCAGCCCCAGCGAGCTGCTGTTGAGCCTGGCTGACTGGGACGGCACCGGCGGCAAGCTGCTCGGCAACCTGAATATCGTGCCCCAGGACATCCTGCTGGCGCTGGTGATTTTCTTTGGTGGCCTGTTCGCCATCCGCGTGGTCAAGCGCTGGCTGAGTGAGCGCCTGCTACCGGAAACCGACATGGACGCCGGCATGCGTGCCTCGTTGGTCACCCTGGTGGGTTACCTGGGCTTCATCTTCCTGGCCATGCTGGTGATGTCGACCTTGCGCATCAACCTCACCAGCCTGACCTGGGTAGTCAGTGCCCTGTCGGTGGGTATCGGTTTCGGCCTGCAGCAGATCGTGCAGAACTTCATCTCCGGCCTGATCCTGCTGACCGAGCGCCCGGTGAAGGTTGGTGACTGGGTCAGCCTGGCCGGTGTCGAAGGCGACATTCGCCGCATCAACGTGCGTGCTACAGAAATCCAGATGTCCGACCGTTCGACGGTGATCGTGCCCAACTCGCAGTTCATTTCCCAGAACGTGCGCAACGTGACCATGGGCAATGCGCTGGGGGTGGTCGGCATCACCCTGACCTTGCCGCTGGAAACCGATGCCAACCGCGTGCGTGAGCTGTTGTTGGCGGCGTACCAGGAGCATGAGGCGATTCTCGACGCACCGGCCACCTCCGTGTCGTTCAAGGATCTGACCAGCAGTGGCATGGTGATTGGCGTGAGTGGTTACGTGGCGGGGCCGCGGCAGGTGTCGGGTACCCGCAGCGATCTGCTGTTTACCATCCTTGGGCGCTTGCGTGACGAGGGCATTCCCCTGTCTTCGCCGCAGAGCATGGTACTGCTGCAAGAAAGCGCGCGGTCGGCTGACGCAACGGCGTGAATGCCGAGGGCTGCTGTGCAGCCCATCGCGGCGCAAGGCCGCTCCCAAAGGTACTGCACAGCAATCACTGGCGGCGCCGTTCCTGTGGGAGCGAATCGCCGGCAAGCCAGCTCTCCCAGACATAGCGCATGGCTTGAGGCAAATACGGTCGGGGTAGAAGCAACGGTCTTGCTCAATTTCTAAAAGCTGGCGCGGTCCCTGTGGGAGCGGGCTTGCCCGCGAACACGGGCGAAGCCCGTGCCATCCACCGCGGTGTCTTCTTCGCGGGTAAGATCCTGATGCCTGGGGCCGCACCAAGACACAAGCTGGCTTGCCGGCGAATGGGCCGCATGACGGCCCCTTGCGCTATCAGCCCAGGCACCGCGTTACATGCTTGACCGACTGGTACGCCGACAACCCCCACGGCCCGAGCTCGCGGCCGATCCCGCTGCCCTTGGTGCCGCCCCAGGAGGTCTCGACGAACACCGCCTGCACCGAGTTGATCCACACATGGCCAACCTCAAGTGCATCGGCCACCCGCTCGGCGCGCGCCAGGTCGGCAGAGCACACTGTCGCCACCAGCCCGAAACGGCTGTCGTTGGCTTCGGCAATCGCCTGCTCCTCGGTAGCGAAGCGACGTGCGCACAGCACCGGGCCAAAAATCTCCTCGGTCCACAAGCGGCTGTCTTTCGGCACATCGGCATACAACGTCGGGCTGACGAACCAGCCGTCCCGGTCCAGTGCCCGGCCACCGGCCAGGCACTGCAAACCTTCTTCCCGCGCCGTGGCAAAGTAGCTGGCCACCTTCAGCCACTGCGCCTGGCTGGTCAGTGGGCCCATGTCGACCTCTTCGCTCAGCGGGTTGCCCACCCGCAGGCTTTCCAGGGCCGCCTGCAAGCGTGGCAACAGCGCATCGGCAATGCCTTCCTGCACCAGCAGCCGCGACGTGGCCGAACACATCTGCCCGGCGTTCCAGGTGATGCCGGCGACGATCCATTCCACCGCCTGGTCGGCATCGCAATCATCGAACACCACGATCGCCGACTTGCCGCCCAGCTCCAGCGTCACCGGCCGGCATTGCGTCGCAGCGCTGCGCATCACCTGGCTGCCGACGCTGTTGCTGCCGGTGAAGGACAGCTTGTCCAGGCCAGTGTGGGTGCTCAGCGCGGCACCGGTCTCGGCCTTGCCATTGACGATGTTCAGCACCCCGGCGGGCAGGCCCAGGGCATCGGCGATCTGGCCGTAGGCCTGTTCGACCAGCGGGGTTACTTCCGAGGGCTTGAGCACCACCGTGCAGCCCGCTGCCAAAGCCGGCGCGAGCTTCCAGGCGCTGGTCACCAAGGGGAAGTTCCACGGCACGATCAGGCCGACCACCCCCACCGGCTCCAGGCGGGTTCGCGCAGTGAAACCTGGGGCAGCCAGGGGGACCTCACGGTTTTTCGACGGCAGTTGCGCGGCCAGCTCGGCATAGTAGTTGAACGTGGCAATGGCATCATCCAGGTCGATTTCCGCCTCGTGGCGTGGCTTGCCGTTGTTGCGCATCTGCACGCTGATCAACGCTTCGCGGCGCTGGCCCAGTTGCTCGGCAAAGCCGCGCAGGTAGCCAGCGCGCTCGCTGGCGCCGGTGGCTTTCCAGGCGGGTAGGGCACCACGGGCGGCAGCCACGGCCTGGTCGACCTGGGCTGCGCTGGCTGCCATCAGTTCGGCGAACGGTTGCCCCAGCGCAGGGTCGTTGACGCTGATGCAGTCGCTACCCTGGCCTTCGACCCAGCGGCCGGCGATATAGTGGGAAGTGGTCATGGTCGGTTTCCAGTCAGGCCATTTCGGCAGTGGTTACCGGCGTATGCGCGGCGCTTTTGCAACGCACCCAACGCGGGCCCTGGGGGCCATACACGCCAGCAGGTTCGGGGAACAGGTTGAGCAGTACCAGGTACAGCACGCCGGCCAGGCCCAAGGTGACCGGCAGGCTCAGGTCGATGCCACCCGCCAGGTCACCCAGTGGGCCGACGAACTGCCCCGGCAGGTTGACAAAGCACAGGCCGACTGCCGCGCTGGGGATCCACGCGCCCATGCCGCGCCAGTTCCAGCCATGCAGGAACCAGTAATGGCCGCCACGCTGGCCGCGGGTGAACACCTGCAGGTCGTCGGCATGGTAGAAGCCGCGGCGGGTGACCAGGCCGAGGATCATGATCACCATCCATGGGCTGGTGCAGGTGATGATCAGCACGGCGAAGGTCGACACGCTCTGCACCAGGTTGAAGGTGAAGCGGCCGATGAAGATGAAGCCGATCGCCAGCAACCCGATCAGCAGGGTGGCGCCGGCACGGCTGAGCAGGCGCGGGAACACGCTGGACATGTCCAGGCCGGTGCCATACAGCGCGGTGGTGCCGGTGGACATGCCGCCAATCACGGCAATCAGGCACACCGGCAGGAAGAACCAGCTTGGCGCCACTGCCAGCAGGCCACCGACGTAGTTGTTGGCGGCGATATAGTCGGGGGCCTGGGTCGCCACCAGCGTGGCCGTGCACAGGCCGAACAGGAACGGGATCAGCGTCGCGGCCTGGGCCGCGATCACCGCCAGCATGATGCGCGCCTTGGGCGTTTCTCGCGGGATGTAGCGCGACCAGTCACCGAGGAACGCGCCGAACGACACCGGGTTGCTCATGGCCAGGATCGCCGCACCGATGAATGCCGCCCAGAAGCCCGCCTGGCCGAGGTTGACGCTGCCGGCGTAACCGGCGTCGAACGGCCCGGCAAAGGCGACGATGCCGAGCAGGAACAGCAGGCTCGAAGCCCACACGGCCACCTTGTTGACCCACAGCATGAAGCGGAAGCCGAAGATGCACACCACCAGCACCAGTACCGCGAACAGGCCGTAGGCCAGGCCCAGGGTGAGGTCGGTTTCCGGCAGGCCGGCCAGGCGCTTGGCACCGCCCACCAGGGCGTCCCCGGAGCTCCATACCGACAGCGAGAAGAACGCCACCGCGGTGAGCAGCGACAGGAACGAGCCGACGATGCGCCCGTGCACGCCAAAATGCGCGCCCGACGACACCGCGTTGTTGGTGCCGTTGAGTGCGCCGAACAGGCCCATTGGTGCAAGGATCAGGGCGCCAACGCCGACGCCAAGCAGGATCGCCCACACCCCGGCCTGGAACGACAGCCCGAACAGTACCGGGAAGCTGCCCAGCACCGCCGTGGCAAAGGTATTGGCACCGCCGAAGATCAGGCGGAACAGGTCCAGCGGGGAAGCGTCGCGTTGATCTTCAGGGATCTGTTCGACGCCGTTGGTCTCGATAGCGGTCGAGTGGCTCATGGTGATGCTCCAGCGCGGTTGTTGTGGGCCGGCGCGGTGCGCGGGCCTTCTTGTGGGTGCGATGGCAGGGCGGCAAGGCCGCAGGAAGAATGAAGATCAGCTCGCAGACACGACCGACAGGTGCTCGTGGCACGCCAGCCATTGTTCACCGTGGCGGCGGAAGACGATGGTCTCGCGTTCGCTCAGCTGGTGCTCTTCGCCGGCACTGCGGATGTGCGTGGCAACGTCATGCATGAAGATCGCCACCTCGCCTTGCAGGCTGATCTGGGCATTGCCTGATTCACAGGCGAGCACGGCAAAGCCCTCGGCCTGCCACTGCGCCCACAGTTCTTCATAGGCACGGCGTGTCAGCAGGGGCTGCGGCAAGGTGTGGAACAGGAAGGTGGCGTCTTCGCTGAAGCAGGCGAAATAACGGGCGGTATCGTTGCTGGCGAACGCGGCAACGAGTTCGGCGGCGGCTTGGCGTACCTGGAGTGTCTGGTCCACGGAAGTGGCCTCACGGTTCTTGTGATTATGGTGAAGCGATTCTGGTGGCGCTCGGCGGGCGGAAAAATCGCTATCGGCAAATAATCAGTTCAGGAATTCGTGAAGTGATGGCTGCGTTACCTTTAGCCTCGCGCGCGCAGGGGATTAAGGTGACGCCTGATTCCAACGGGCTGCAGGCAATGAGCGATTACCCACACCACCGTTGACGGTGACGCTGACCGACCCTGAGTCTCCTCGCAGTCCCAAACATCGGTATCGGCGGGTTGCGAAATAGGTTGCTTGCCCCGCTCCTGGATCCACTTCAGTTATTCATGCGTCGGCGGCTGGCGTGGCGGCGCTGGTCGTTTCGCAAGCCGTGCGCGCAGCGCCCCGTGCCACCGGCCCCGGGCAACCGACTGGCGGTATTCCCTGCGGCTGAACCTTGCCTACGCTGATAGTCCCAACCTGCCGAAGCAAGGAGACCCGTCATGGCCTTCCAATACAAGCGTCTGGACAAGAACAACACCGCTGTGCTGCTGGTCGATCACCAGACCGGCCTGCTCTCGCTGGTGAGGGACATCGACCCCGACCGCTTCAAGAACAATGTGCTGGCCCTGTCAGACCTGGCCAAGTACTTCAAGCTGCCGACCATTCTCACCACCAGTTTCGAAACCGGCCCCAACGGCCCGCTGGTGCCTGAACTGAAAGAACAGTTCCCCGACGCCCCGTACATTGCCCGCCCCGGCAACATCAATGCGTGGGACAACGAGGACTTCGTCAATGCGGTCAAGGCCACCGGCAAGAAGCAGTTGCTGATCGCTGGTGTTGTCACCGAAGTGTGTGTGGCCTTTCCGGCACTGTCGGCGCTGGAGGAGGGCTTCGAGGTGTTCGTCGTCACCGACGCCTCCGGGACCTTCAACGAACTGACCCGTGACTCGGCCTGGCGGCGCATGGAGGCAGCCGGGGCGCAGTTGATGACCTGGTTCGGCGTGGCCTGCGAGCTGCATCGCGACTGGCGCAACGACATCGAAGGCCTGGGCACCCTGTTCTCCAACCATATTCCGGACTACCGCAACCTGATGACCAGCTACAACAAGCTGGCCGAGTAAACCCGCCTCGCGGCTACACCGTTCCCTGTGCGAGCGGGTAACCCGCTCTTGCAGTCAGCCGAACGCCCACCAGATCAATCGGCTAGGCGCAAAACCTGGGGTCACAACAAGCGAAGCGGCAAATCGCCATGGATCGACCATACTGACACCTCAACCGCCCCAGGAGCGCGCCATGCCGAAGCCGTCCAGGAATAAAACCACCCTTGAACAACCGGAAAAGCTAAGCAGCAAGGCATACGAGAAGCAACTCAAGCGCCTGCATGTGGAGCTGGTGAAACTGCAGGAGTGGGTGGTGGCCAAGGGCCTGAAGGTCTGCATTGTCTTCGAAGGCCGCGACGGCGCTGGCAAGGGCGGCACCATCAAGGCCATCACCGAGCGCGTCAGCCCGCGGGTCTTCCGGGTGGTGGCGTTGCCGGCACCGACCGAGCGGGAAAAAACCCAGATGTACCTGCAGCGCTATGTCGGTCATCTGCCGGCCGCAGGTGAAGTGGTGATCTTCGATCGCAGCTGGTACAACCGTGCCGGGGTCGAACGGGTGATGGGCTTCTGCTCGAGCGAACAGGCCGACCGCTTTCTCGCTGGCGTACCGCTGTTCGAGAAGGTCATGGTCGAGTCGGGCATCATCCTCATCAAGTACTGGCTGGAGGTCAGCGCCGAAGAGCAGACCCGGCGTCTGCAGGACCGCATCAATGACGGCCGCAAGCTGTGGAAGCTGTCGCCCATGGACCTCAAGTCCTACACCCGCTGGGATGACTACACCCAGGCCCGTGATGAGATGTTTGCCGCGTCGGACAGCGCCTGGGCGCCCTGGTTCATGGCCCACTCCAACGACAAGCGGCGCGCCCGACTGAACATCATCAGCCACATGCTCGGCCGCATCCCCTACAAGGACATCACCCAGGAGCAGACGGTGAAGCTGCCCAAGCGCGGCAAGATCGGCAAGTACAAGGCCGTTGCCTACCCGTTCAAAGTGGTCGAAGAGCGTTTCTGATCCCTCCCCTGCGGGGAGCAGCAAGGGTGCAAACCTATGCCACATGACGGCAGCCTGCTACAGGCGACGGTGGTGTTCCTGCTGGCCGTGGTGCTTCTGGTACCGCTGGCTCAGCGTCTGAAAATGGGTGCAGTGCCGGGCTATCTGCTGGCCGGCATCCTCATCGGCCCCTCCGTGCTCGGGCTGCTCGACAACCCCGAGAACGTGGCGCGGTTATCGGAAATGGGCGTGGTCATGCTGTTGTTCGTCATTGGCCTGGAGCTGTCACCACAGCGCCTGTGGACCATGCGCCGGGCGTTGTTTGGCGTTGGTTCGCTGCAGGTCGGGCTGACCGCCGTCGCGCTGGGCATGGTGGCGTATTTCGCGTTCGGCCAGTCGCAGGCCGCCGCCATCGTGCTCGGCCTCGGGTTGGCGTTGTCGTCGACGGCCTTCGGCCTGCAGGTGCTGGCCGAGCGCAAGGACCTTGGCAAGCCACACGGGCGCCTGGCCGTGGCCATCCTGCTGTTCCAGGATATCGCTGCCATTCCATTGATCGCCGTGGTACCGCTGCTCGGTGGCAACGTCAGCACTGCCGATGAAGGCGCCTGGCCGCTGCTGGCGGTGGCGGTAGGCCTTGGCACATTGATCGTCTTTGGCCGCTATCTGTTGAGCCCGGTATTCAAGTGGACGGTCGGCTCCGGCCTGCCGGAGTTGTCGACCGCTACTGCCTTGCTGGTAGTGCTGGGCACGGCCTGGGTGATGGAGCATGTGGGCGTGTCGATGGCCCTGGGAGCCTTTCTCGCCGGCGTGCTGATGGCCGAGTCGCCTTTCCGGCATGAACTGGAGGCCCAGATCGAGCCGCTCAAGGGCCTGCTGCTGGGGCTGTTCTTCGTCGGCGTTGGCATGAGCGCCGACCTGCGCCTGCTGTTCGACCTGCCGCTGCTGGTGCTGGGGCTGACGCTGTTACTGGTGGCCATCAAGCTGCCGCTGCTGTATGGCCTGGGGCGTACGGCCGGTGGCCTCGACCAGGCGCAGGCGCTGTGCCTTGGCGTGGTGCTGGCCTCTGGCGGCGAATTTGCCTTCGTGGTGTTCAAGTTGGCGCTGGCGCATCAGGTGCTGGCGCAGCAGGTGCACGACCTGTTGGTACTGGCCATCACCCTGTCGATGGCAGTGGTGCCTTTGATAATGCTGGCCCTGGCGCGGCGACTGGCTGACGACAGCCCCGCCCGGGCAAGCCCTGGAACGGGCAAGTGAATCGCGCCACACGGCTTGGCTGAAGTTCGGAGGTGAAGCATGCAAGCGGGTATCAAGCTGGACAGCGGCCTGTCGCGGGGCTTGCTCGATGTGCTCATCAAGGCTGGCCTGATAGCCGCCTTGGTGATGTTTGCCTTCCAGACGTTTCAGCCATTCCTGGAACTGATGCTGTGGTCGGTGATCCTGGCGGTGACCCTGTATCCGCTGTATTGCCGTATCCAGCGCCGCACGGGCCTCAAGGACGGGCTGTCGGCGACCCTGGTCGTGGTGCTGGTACTGGTCGTGCTGCTGGTACCGATCTACCTGGTGGTGATGTCGATCGGCGAATCGGTGGACAGCCTGGTGACCTTGCTCAAGAGCGGCGCCTGGAGCGTGCCGCCACCGCCTGAATCGGTGGCGACCTGGCCAATGATCGGGCCGAAAGTCCATGCCCTGTGGCTGGCGGCTTCGGAAAACATGGCCGGTGTGCTGAACCAGTGGATGCCGCAACTCAAGGGCGCCGGGCGCACGGTGCTGGGGGCTGCTGCCAGTGCCGGGGGCGCGTTCCTGCTGTTCATCGCAGCGATCATCGTCTCGGGCATCATCATGGCCTTCGGTGACCGTGGCGAAATCGCCGCGCAGCGCATCGCAATGCGGGTATCGGGCGAGGAGCGCGGCAAGCCGCTGGCCAAACTGTGCACCGCCACCATTCGTGCCGTGGCCCAGGGCGTGATCGGCATTGCCTTCATCCAGATGTTGCTGATCGGTGTCGGCTTCGTTGTCAAAGGGGTGCCAGGTGCCGGGATGCTGGCCATCGTCATTCTCATGCTGGGGATTGCCCAGGCACCAGCCACGCTGATCACCCTGCCGGTGATCATCTATGTCTTCAATGCCGAAGGCTTCACCGTGGCGACCATCGTGTTCGCCATCTACACCTTCGTCGCCGGGCTGGCCGACAACGTGCTCAAGCCGTTGCTGCTGGGGCGCGGGGTGGATGTGCCGATGCCGGTGGTACTGATCGGTGCGCTCGGTGGCATGGTGGTCAAAGGCATCATCGGCCTGTTCATCGGCCCGGTAATCCTTGGTGTCACCTATGTTCTGTTCTGGCAGTGGGTGGCGCTGCAGGTGCCGGAAAACCCCGCCGAGCCGACCGCCTGAAGCTGGGTTCGCCATGCCCGGACGCGCCTGCGGTTGTGCCCTGAGCCTGGTTGCCGTGTTGGCCGGCTGCAGCCAGGTCGGCCCGGATTTCCAGCCGCTGCAGGACCCCTGGCTGCACAAGTGGGATAGTCCCTTGCTGAAGCAGGCCGGCCAGCAGGGCACCGCGCCCGACCTGCGCCAGTGGTGGGCGGTGTTCGCCGACCCGGCACTGGACGCCCTGATTGCCGAGGCCGACGCCAACAACGCCAACCTGCGCGTGGCCGGCCTGCGCATCGTCGAGGCGCGCGCCCAGCTGGCTATCGTGCAGACCGGGCGTTATCCACAGCTGCAGCAACTGCGTGCCCAGAGCCTGTACCTGAAGCAGGACCAGTCCGGCAGCGCCAACGCCCGCGATTCGGTGTTCTGGCAATCCAGCGCAGGCTTCGACATCGGCTGGGAAATCGACTTCTGGGGGCGCTTCAGCCGCGCCATCGAGAGTGCCGATGCTGCCTACTTCGCCTCCCAGGCCAATTATGCCGATGCCATGCTGCTGTTGCGGGCGCAAGTGGCTGACACCTACTTTGCCCTGCGCACTGTCGAGGCGCGGCTGGATATCGCCGAAGAAAACGCCCGGCGTCAGGCGCGCAGCCTGGAAATTACCGAACGGCTGTTCCGCCATGGTGAAAACGACGAACTCGACTGGCAACAGGCGCGTACCCAATACCTGGCCACCCAGGCCACCATCCCCGAGTTCCACAACCAGCTCAATGCCCTGCGCAACGTGCTATGTGCGCTGCTCGGCCGGCCACCCGGGCCGTTGCCGCAGCTGGACGCAGGCCACGGCCAGTTGCCGTTGCCGGACCGTGCCGTACTGCAGGACGTACCCGCCAACCTGCTGCAGCGCCGCCCGGACATCCGCGCCGCCGAGCAGGCAGTGGCCGCACAATCGGCATTGGTCGGGGTGGCCGAGGCCGATCTGTATCCCCAGCTGAGCCTGCTGGGCAGCATTGCTTGGAGCTTCGTCACGACCAGTCACCTGCCTGACACCTTCGACCTGGCCGCCGGGCCCAGCCTGATCTGGAGCCCGTTCGACTACGGCCGGCGCAAGAACGCCGTGCGTGTGGAGGATGCTCGCTTGCAGCAGCTCATCGAGCGCTACCACCAGGGTGTGCGCGAAGCCGCGCGCGAGGCGGACGATGCTGCCAGCGGGCTGGTGCGCTCGCTGCAGAGCGCGCGCATTCGCGAGCAGGCCTCGCAGGCCGCACAACGCTCGTTTAGCCTGGCCAGCTCGCAATACCGTGAAGGTTTTGCCGACTTCCAGCGCGTGCTCGACGCCCAGCAACTGCTGTTGCAGCAACAGGACGGTTACCTGGTCAGCCGCGGCAATGCCGTGAGCAGCCTGGTGACCTTGTACAAGGCCCTGGGTGGCGGTTGGGACGCCAGCCGCGCGCCGATCGACCCGGCCACGCGCCGGCAGATGCAGCAACGGACCGACTGGGGCGAGCTGCTCGACGAGCCGGCCCCCAGCGCACATGCACAAGGTGAAACGAAATGAGTGACGCTGCGCCGACGCCGCCCCCGGCCGCCCCCGATCGCGGCATGCGCTGGATATTGCTGCTGATTGCCGTGAGCCTGCTCTGGTACCTGCTGGCCGACCGCTTCACGCCCTACACCCAGCAGGCCCGCCTGCAGGCCTATGTGATACCGGTCAGTGCCGAGGTGGCCGGCCAGGTGAAGCGCGTGGCGGTGGGCAACAACCAGGAAGTGCGCCGGGGCGATGTGCTGTTCGAGCTGGACCAGGAGCAGTACCGCATTGCCCTGGCGCGTGCCGAGGCCGACCTGGACGCGGTGCGCCGGCAGATCGGCGCGCACACGGCTGGCATCGATTCGGCACAGGCGGCGTTGGTCGCGGCGCAGGCCAACGAGCGCAAGGCGCGGCAGGACGCCGAACGGCTCAAGCGCCTGATCGACGAAGACCCGGGTACGGTATCGGTGCGCCGCCTGGAAAGCGCCCAGGCCACTCGCGACCAGGCTGTCAGCCAGGTGGCGGCAGCCCGTGCCGAAGTGGAGCGGGCGCGGGAGCAGCAGGGTGGGGCGCAGGATGACAACGCCCAGTTGCGCAGTGCCGCGGCGAATGTGGAAAAGGCCCGCCTGGACCTGGCACGCACGGTGGTGCGTGCCGATGCGAACGGCTTGATCACTGACCTGCGTACCGACGTCGGCCACTATGTCGGCGCCGGCAGCCCGATGCTGACCCTGATCGCCATCCATGACGTGTGGATAACTGCCGACATGACCGAGAACAATCTCGGCCGCCTGCGCCCCGACACTCCGGTGCTGGTGGTGCTCGACGCACTGCCGGGCACGGTATTGAAGGGCCACGTTCGCAGCATCGGCTACGGTGTGAGCGTGGGCCAGAGCACCCCGCCGGGCACGCTGCCGACCGTGCAGAACAGCCGCGAGTGGCTGCGTTCGGCGCAACGCTTCCCGGTCATCGTCGAACTCGAGCGTGACCAGTTGCAGGACAAGAGCGGGCTGCGGGTTGGCGGACAGGCCGAAGTCATGGCCCTGCCCAGCGAAGGTAACCCGTTGAACCTGCTGGCCCGCTTGTTCATGTGGCTGATGAGCTGGCTGTCGTATGCCTATTGAGTTGCGCCGCCTGCGCGCGCTGCGCCTGGCCTGGGGCGTGGCGCTGAGCCTGGCGTTGAGTTTCGGCATCGGCCTGCCAGTGCCGATCCTGGCGCCGGTGTTTGCGGTACTGTTGCTGGCCATGCGCAGCCAGCCCTTGCCGCTGCGTGCGGCACCGGCCCTGGCATTACTTGTGTTGCTCAGTTGCGGCAGCGGGCTGTTGCTGATTCCGCTGCTGCGCCATGCGCCGGTGAGTGGAGTGTTGCTGGTGGGCGTGGGCGTTTTCCTGACCTTGCGCTACGCCCTGAAGGGCGGCAACGGCTTGCTGGCGAACCTGCTGGTGATCGGCCTGACCATGATCGCTGCCGCCGGTACCAGCGACTTTACCCTGGCCTTGTCGGTGGTCGAAGCATTGGCCAAGGGCATGCTGCTGGCGGTACTGGGCACGGCCTTGGCCCATGTGCTGTTTCCCGAACCAGCCGATGCTCCGGCGCAACCAGCGCCGCCGTTGCTGGGCAGTGAGCAGGTAAGCTGGGTGGCGCTGCGTGCCACGCTGATCGTGATGCCAGCGTTCCTGCTGGCGCTGATCGCCCCGGACCAGTACATGCCGCTGATCATGAAGGCGGTGAGCCTGGGGCAGCAGGCTGGCGAGACCCGCGCGCGGCATGCCAGCCGGGAGCTGATCGGCTCGACCTTGCTGGCCGGCTTGTTGGCGATCCTGATATGGGGGGCGCTGAGCCTGTTCGTGCACCTGTGGATGTTCTTCCTGTGGGTGCTTCTGTTCGCACTTTGGCAAGGGCGGCGGATGTACCAGGCCGTGCCGAACCGGCAGGGCCCGGCCTATTGGCTGAGCTGCCTGATGACCATGCTGATCTTGCTGGGGCAGTCGGTGCAGGACAGTGCCGGTGGGCAGGATGTCTACCGCGCCTTTGCCGTGCGCATGGCGCTGTTTGTGGCGGTGTCGGTGTATGCCAGTGCCATGCTCATCTGGATCGACCGGCTTCGGCTACGGCGTGGCGTTCTTCGCGGGTGAACCCGCTCCCACAGGTATCGTGTCGCCTATGGGATCACGCAATCCTTGTGCGAGCGGGTTTACCCGCGAAGAGGGCAGCCCAGGAAACCCTAGGGCTTCCAGTCAACCCCACTCTCTTCCAGGTAGGCATCCACCGCCGCACCGACAGTGGGATGAAATGCCGACTCCCCCATGTTCTCGAACAACTCGAACTGCCGCATCTTGTCCTTCACCGGGTCCTTCATCTCGGCAAACTGCAACTCCACCCCGCGCGCCTCCAGCGTCCGGTCCAGCTCGGCGAGCATGTCCGCCGAGGTGACATCAATGCTGGTCACCGGTTCTGCCGCGATCACCAGCCGTTGCACCGGGGTAGGCGATGCGGCCAGCGCCGCCATCACCGTGCTCTGGAACTGCTCGGCATTGGCAAAGAACAACGGCGCATCCCAACGCAGCAGCACCAGCCCCGGGATGCGCCGGGCCTGTGGATAACGCTGCACGTCATGGTACCCGCGGGTGCCATCCACTCGACCCAGTACCGCATGGTGCGGCCGCCAGCCGTCCCACAGGAACTCGATCACCGATATCACCACGGCAATGCCGATACCAGGGATCGCACCGAACACTGCGACCCCGACAAAGCAGGTGATGGACAACCAGAACTCCCACTGTTGCATGCGGAAGATGCGCTTGAGGTCGGCGAACTCGAACAATCCCAGTGCGGCTGCTATCACCACCGCTGCCAGGGCGCTGTTGGGCAGGTATTGCAGCAGGTTGGGCGCTACCAGCAGCAACAGGGTCACCGCCAGCGCACCGATGATGCCGGTGAGCTGGGTCTGCGAGCCGGCCACTTCGGCCACGGGGGTACGTGACGAACTGCTGCTGATGGGGATGCCCTGGAACAGCCCGGAGGCCAGGTTGGCCACGCCCAGGCCGAACATTTCCTGGTTCGGGTTGACCGGCATCTTCATGCGCGCGGCATAGGAGCGCGACAGCACGCTGGTATCGGCGAAGGACACCAGCGCCACGGCAATGCCGCCCAGTACCACTTCGACCATGTCGATGTCGGAGACCCAGGGGAACACCAAACTGGGCAAGCCTTGGGGCAGTTGGCCGAGTACCTTGACGCCCATCAGCTCAAGGTCTAGCAGGCTCACTGCCAGCGTTGCCAGGACCACGGCGATCAGGATCCCTGGCAGGCGCTTGAAGGGTTTGAGCAGCATGATCAGCAACAGGCTGCCGGCACCGACAATGAAACTGGGCCAGTGCCCTTGGCCGGCAAGCAGTGCTTCACCCAGCTGCCAAAGGTCGCGCAGCGGCCCCTGGCTATCGACCTTGATGCCGAACAGCTTGGGCAACTGGCTGATCAATACGGTGAGGGCAATGCCGTTCATGTAGCCATAGCGGATCGGCTTGGACAGCAGTTCGGTGATGAAGCCCAGGCGCAACAGCCCGGCGATCACGCAGAAGGCCCCGGCGACCAGGGCCATCAGGCTGGCGATGGCGATGGCCCGCTGCGGGTCGCTGGCGGCGTACTGCACCACCACCGCCAGGATCGGTGCGGCCAGCGCCGAGTCCGGGCCCAGTACCAGGATGCGGCTGGGGCCGAACAGGGCATAGGCCAGTAGCGGGATGATGGTGGCGTACAAGCCGTAGATGCCTGGTACTCCAGAGGCCTCGGCGTAGGCGATGCCCACCGGTACCAGCATGGTGGTGAGTACCAGGCCGGCGGCGATGTCCTTGGGCAACCAGGCGGGTTGATAGTGGAGCAGGGTGACCAGGCCGGGTAACCAGCGTTGCCAGTCGAAGCGGTGCTTTTCCGCCATGGTGCGCTCCGAGGGAACAGTGCTGAATCACAGCTTAGATGCTGTTTTTTTTGCCTGCTGGCAAACGCTGCCGTGTCGCGACAGCACCAGGCTGCTTCCTGCTTGCCGCCATTTGCCTTTACCTCGGATGGCGCCCGGGCTGTTCAACACCAGCCGAATTTCCAGCGTTGGCTATCCCTGAGTTCTCGCCAGTCGAGCACCTGCTTGCGCTGGCTGTGGACGGCCTCCAGTTCAATCTGCAGAGGCGTACCGTCTTCGTCGCAAATCAGCTCCGTCACCAGAAAGTGCTTCTCACGGTTCACAGGCTGACACGCCGTCCACTTGGACGAACCCAGCTTGCGGGGATTGAATCTGTTCATCTGGTCTGGCCCCTTTGACCACCTGGACGTTGCAGTTCGTTGCTGCCTCCAGGCCAGTAAATGCCGCTGGCGACATTTTGTGCCTGAAGCCGGAGCAGGCATTGCATCTTGCTGGCTTTCGGCTAGATTGTACAAAACCTGTACATAAATTCAATCTTGTACAATTTTTGCGGTCAGCGCCGCAGCGGTGAGGAGTCCAAATGTCCCAGTCGTTAGCTGAGTACTATCGCGAAATTCTCCTCGAAATAGGTGAAGACCCGCAGCGAGAAGGGCTGTTGGACACGCCTCAGCGTGCGGCCAAGGCCATGCAGTACTTGTGTAACGGCTACAGTCTGAATCTCGAAGAGGTCATCAACGGTGCGCTGTTCGAGTCCCGGAACGACGAGATGATCGTCGTGCGCGATATCGAGCTTTATTCACTGTGCGAGCACCACATGCTGCCCTTTATCGGCAAGGCTCATGTTGCCTACCTGCCTACTGGCAGGGTGCTGGGGTTGTCGAAGGTCGCGCGCGTGGTCGATGTATTCGCCCGCCGCCTGCAGATTCAGGAAAACCTCACCCGGCAAATTGCCTGTGCCATACAAGACATCACCGATGCGGCAGGGGTGGCTGTGGTCATCGAAGCAAAGCATATGTGCATGATGATGAGAGGTGTCGAAAAGCAGAACTCGGTGATGGTTTCCTCCGTGATGCTGGGTATGTTCCGCGACTCGGCGACGACGCGCCAGGAATTTCTCCAACTGATTGGTCGAAGCAAATGACAGGCGTTCAGATGAGCGGGTCTGGCACGTTATTGCCAAGGCGCTTTGCCATCCTCGGTTATGGCGGCTTGCTGCCGTTCGTTGGCTTGATGCTGCTGGTGGTCTTTTCTCCCGAGTACCGATCATTGTCGGCGATGATGCTGGTGAACTATGGGGCCGTCATTTTGAGTTTCGTCGGCGCCTTGCACTGGGGCTTCGCGATGTCCCTGCCGGAGTTACCCGCCGAGCAGCGTCGCGAACGGCTCATGTGGAGCGTCGTGCCGGCTCTGCTCGGTTGGGTCAGCACTTTGCTGCCTGCTTCCCTGGGTTGTCTGCTGTTGCTTGGCGGTTTTGCTGTTCATTATTGGCAAGATCGGAAGTTGCTGCAGGTCATGCCAGGCTGGTACCTGCCGATGCGATTGCAGCTGACCACCGTGGTGAGCATTTGCCTGCTGCTGGGCGCGATGGCTCTGACCAGCGATTTTTGAATCTACGTGGCGATAGAAGTAAGACAATTCCTAACCTGAAACTAAATGCTTCCGTTCAACTTAACTTGGTAATTACCCTACGCGCTGCGCTGCCGTTTCGCTGTTGTCGATGTAGAACATGAGGGCTAATTTCCCCGAGTCGACGTGCTTTGGCGACCGGGTGTGAGAGCCCGGCAGTACATCGTGCCGTGTTATGGCAGCCGTTCGTGGGCAGGCTTCGGCCTGGCCGGAATTCCGATGTTCGCCGGTCTCTCACCCCGCGTTCGGCTGCCACCCTGATTCGAAGACGCCCTCGAGGAATACACTTGCGGCAATGCAGGCGAGCCGGGTATTGGCATGCTGGTCAACAGCGTGCATAACGTGCAGATGGGGCGGGCGTTGGCTGAGCTGGTCCTGACCCGGGAGGCGGGGGAGATCACCTGGCACTGATGCCAGAGGCTATGGAAAGCAGGGGCGCCGCACAAAACAAAACCCCTTGAAACCATGGGCCTCAAGGGGTTTGTCAGTACTGCAAACTGCCGCTTAGACGTTGAAGCGGAAGTGCATCACGTCGCCGTCCTTGACGATGTAGTCCTTGCCTTCCAGGCGCCATTTACCGGCTTCCTTGGCACCGCTTTCACCCTTGAACTGGATGAAGTCGTCATAGGCCACCACTTCAGCGCGGATGAAACCCTTTTCGAAGTCGGTGTGGATAACCCCGGCCGCCTGCGGTGCGGTGGCACCGACGCGCACGGTCCAGGCGCGTACTTCCTGCACGCCGGCAGTGAAGTAGGTTTGCAGGTTCAGCAGTTCGTAACCGGCGCGGATCACACGGTTCAGGCCAGGCTCTTCCAGGCCCAGGGCCTCGAGGAACATGTCCTTCTCTTCACCGTCTTCCAGCTCGGCGATTTCCGCTTCGATCTTGTTGCACACCGGTACCACGACCGCGCCTTCTTCCTCGGCGATGGCCTTGACCACGTCCAGGTGCGGATTGTTCTCGAAGCCGTCTTCGGCCACGTTGGCGATGTACATCACCGGCTTGCTGGTCAGCAGATGGAAGCCGCGAATGACCGCCTTGTCTTCGGCGCTCATGTTCTTCATCAGGCTGCGCGCTGGCTTGCCTTCGGTGAAGTGCGGGATCAGCTGTTCGAGAATGGCCTTCTGCGCCAGGGCGTCCTTGTCGCCGCCCTTGGCGTTACGGGCAACCTTCTGTAGCTGCTTCTCGCAGCTGTCGAGGTCGGCGAAGATCAGCTCGAGGTCGATGATCTCGATGTCACGCTTGGGGTCGACGCTGTTGGAAACGTGGATCACGTTCTCGTCTTCGAAGCAGCGCACCACGTGGGCAATGGCGTCGGTCTCGCGGATGTTGGCGAGGAACTTGTTGCCCAGGCCTTCGCCCTTCGACGCACCGGCCACCAGGCCGGCGATGTCGACGAATTCCATGGTGGTTGGCAGGATGCGGTTGGGCTTGACGATTTCAGCCAGCGCATTCAGACGCGCATCGGGCATCGGCACGATACCGCTGTTTGGCTCGATGGTGCAGAAAGGGAAGTTCTCCGCCGCGATGCCAGACTTGGTCAGGGCGTTGAACAGGGTGGACTTGCCGACGTTGGGCAGGCCGACGATGCCGCAATTGAAACCCATGGGTATTCCCCTCTCTAAAGGAAATCAGGCCTTCTGGCTGTGCAGCTCGCGCATCGCCTTGGCGAAGTCGCCGGCAAGCACGTCCGGCAGCACGCCGAGGGCAAAATCGATGCTGGCGTCGAGCTTCTCCTGCTCGGCGCGCGGCGCGCGGCCCAGGACGAAGTTGGAGACCAGTTTGGCGTCACCCGGGTGGCCGATGCCAAGCCGCAGGCGGTGGAAGTCGTTCTGGTTGCCGAGCTGCGCGATGATGTCGCGCAGGCCGTTGTGCCCACCATGGCCACCGCCGCGCTTGAGCTTGGCGACGCCCGGAGGCAGGTCGAGTTCGTCATGCGCCACCAGGATCGCTTCCGGCTTGATGCGGAAGAAATTGGCCAAGGCCGCCACGGCCTGGCCGCTGCGGTTCATGTAGGTGGTGGGGATGAGCAAGCGAACGTCGTTGCCCTGATGGCTGAACTTGGCCGTCAGGCCGAAATACTTGCGGTCAGCGGTCAACGAGACGCGCTGGGCGCTGGCAATGCGTTCAACGAAAAGAGCCCCTGCGTTATGCCGGGTCTGTTCGTATTCGGGGCCGGGGTTACCCAGGCCGACGATCAACTGGATGGCGGTCACGTCAGGGGCTCTTCCTTGGAGTTGGTGGGTTACAGGGCGCGGCACTGTAACCCGATCAACGCCGGCGCGCGAGTGGATTACTCGGCAGCGCCTTCTGCTTCTGGAGCAACGCGTGGAGCGTGAACGTTGGCAACAGCTTTGTCATCACCGTGGGCCAGAGCGACGAACTCTACGCCTTTCGGAGCTTTCAGGTCCGACAGGTGGATGATGGTGCCGATTTCAGCGTTGGCCAGGTCGACTTCGATGAACTCAGGCAGGTCCTTGGCTTCGCAGGAAACTTCGATCTCGGCCTCTACGTGGGAGATCTCGCCGCCTTTCTTGACCGGGGCTTCTTCGTTGATGAAGTGAACCGGTACCTTGGCGGTCAGTTTCTGGCCAGCAACGACGCGAACGAAGTCGGCGTGCATGATGAAGCCTTTGGCCGGGTGACGCTGCAGGGCCTTGACCACGACGTTCTGCTTGGTGCCGTCGACGTTCAGTTCCAGAACGTGGCTGAAGGCAGCCTCGTTTTCGAACAGCTTGGTGATTTCCTTGGCCAGGATGGTCAGGGACTGAGCGTCCTGGTTACCACCGTAGACAACGGCTGGGATGTTCGCGGAGTGACGCAGGCGGCGGCTCGCACCTTTCCCCAGGTCAGTACGCGCTTGGGCGTTCAGAGTGAATTCGGTCATTTTGTTTCTCCAAAATAGCCCCCCGAGGGCGTTTGCGACCAGCGCCAACGGGGATGGCAAAAAAGCCCCGCCCCAACAACCAGTGTTGGGGCGGGGCGCTTTTCGTCAGCGTGTGTTCCGCTTAGCGGAACATCGCGCTGATCGATTCTTCGTTGCTGATGCGGCGTACCGCTTCAGCGACAACCGGTGCGATATCCAGCTGGCGGATACGGTCACAGGCTTGAGCAGCGGCGGACAGCGGAACGGTGTTGGTCACCACCAGCTCGTCCAGTACCGACTTCTCGATGTTCTCGATCGCGCGGCCCGACAGGACAGGGTGCGTGCAGTAGGCGTAAACCTTGGCAGCGCCGTGTTCTTTCAGGGCTTTGGCCGCGTGGCACAGGGTGCCGGCGGTGTCGACCATGTCGTCTACCAGGATGCAGGTGCGCCCTTCGACGTCGCCGATGATGTGCATGACCTCGGAGTGGTTAGCCTTCTCGCGGCGCTTGTCGATGATACCCAGGTCGACGCCCAGGGACTTGGCGACGGCACGTGCGCGCACGACACCACCGATGTCCGGGGAGACGATCATCAGGTTCTCGAAACGCTGGTCTTCGATATCGTCGACCAGCACGGGCGAGCCGTAGATGTTGTCGACCGGGATATCGAAGAAACCCTGGATCTGGTCAGCGTGCAGGTCGACGGTGAGTACACGGTCGATACCGACGACAGTGAGCATGTCAGCGACGACTTTGGCGCTGATGGCTACACGTGCCGAACGCGGACGGCGGTCCTGGCGGGCGTATCCGAAGTAAGGAATCACGGCGGTGATTCGGGATGCTGAGGAGCGGCGGAAGGCGTCGGCCATCACTACCAGTTCCATCAGGTTATCGTTGGTCGGGGCACAGGTCGGCTGAATAATGAAAACGTCTTTACCACGAACGTTTTCATTGATCTCAGTGCTGATCTCGCCGTCGGAGAATTTACCGACAGAGACGTCACCGAGAGGGATATGCAGCTGACGTACTACACGCCGAGCCAGATCGGGGTTGGCATTCCCCGTAAAGACCATCATCTTGGACACGCGCAGTACCTGGAGGCTGAGGGTAACCTGGATGAGTATAAGGAAAATGGCAGGGGCGGCTGGATTCGAACCAACGCATGGCAGGATCAAAACCTGCTGCCTTACCGCTTGGCGACGCCCCTGTATCTGTTGCTGCGAACGCTTATGCGCTCGACTTCTTGATCAGACTTTGCAGCTTGCGATGCAACATCGAAATATTGCTTCCTTTCGCCACAAACCCTGTTTGGGTCGCTGAAAGAAGGGCCAGAACTTTATCAGCTTCGGCTTTGCTTGGGAAGGCCCCAAACACACAACTTCCAGTTCCGGTTAGCCGAGCTTCAGTGAATTTGCCCAAAGAATTCAACGCATTGCGAACTTCCGGGTAACTCTGCTCTACCACCGGTTGGCAGTCATTTCGACTGTTTCCCTCGGGAACGGGGCGCATCTTAAGGGGCAGTGAATCACGTGTCAACTGCGGATGTGAAAAAATTTCTGCTGTGCTGACAGACACTTGCGGCACCAGCACGACATACCACGGCTCGCTCGGGTCGACCGGGGTCAGTTGTTCGCCCACGCCTTGAGCGAAGGCCGCGTGGCCGCGCACGAACACCGGTACATCGGCACCCAGGCTCAGGCCCAGGGCGGCCAGGCGGTCTTCGTCCCAGCCCAGTTGCCACAGGTGGGCGAGGGCCAGCAGGGTGGTGGCGGCGTCCGAGCTGCCACCACCGATGCCACCGCCCATGGGCAGTACCTTGGTCAGCCAGATGTCGGCGCCCAGCGTCGTGCCGGATTGCGCCTGCAGCATACGTGCGGCACGCACGATCAGGTTGCTGTCGTGCGGTACGGCCTCGATTTCGGTGTGCAGGCGAATCACGCCATCGTCTCGCACGGTGAAACTCAGCTCGTCGCCGTGGTCGAGAAACTGGAACACGGTTTCCAGTTCGTGATAGCCGTCAGCGCGGCGGCCGATGATATGCAGCCACAGGTTGAGCTTGGCCGGGGCGGGCAGGGTCAGCGTGTGCATGGATCAGTGCCCCAGCTGGCGCGGCTGCCAGTCCTTGACCACCAGGGTAACGTCGAGGTCCTTGCCATGCAGCTTCAGGCGTTCGGGCAGCCAGTAGCCGTTCTGTTCGGTGTAGCTCAGGTACTGCACCTGCCAGCCGTCCTGGTCAAGGCTGGCCAGGCGGCTGTCGCCATCCAGGGTCAGTTTGCTCTTGCTGTCGGGGGCAGGCAGGCCGCGCACCCACCAGACCAGGTGCGAGACCGGCAGTTGCCAGCCCAGTTGCTCTTCCAGCAAGGCCTCGGGACTGCTGGCCTCGTAGCGGCCCTGATTGGCCACTTCCAGCACCACGCCGCCGGGGCGGCCGGTCAGGCGTGCGGCGCCACGGCCCAGCGGGCCGGCCAGGCGGATGTCGTAGTAGTCCTGGCGTTGCAGCCAGAACAGCGTGCCGCTGCCGGAATCACGCGGGGCGCGGATGCCGACCTTGCCGTTGATCTGCCAGCCATCGAGGCTGCTCAACTGCTCTTTATGGGCGCGCCACTGCTGCGGGTTGCCGTGGCCCTCCAGGGCCTCGCGGCTACCGAAGCCGGCACAGCCGGCCAGCAGGGCGATCAGGGTGAAGGTGATGCAATGGCGCAGGAACATGGCGTTAAAGAGTCTCGGATCCGGTCAGGCGCAGGAGGGTCTTGCGCAGGATGGGGCTGTCGGCCTGGGCGGCGAAGCCCTTGGCCCAGACCTGGCGGGCTTCGCGGCGCTTGCCGTTGGCCCACAGCACTTCGCCCAGGTGGGCGGCCACTTCATGGTCGGGGAAGCTGGCGAATGCCCGGCGCAGGTACGACTCGGCCTCGTCCAGGTTGCCCAGGCGATAATTGACCCAGCCCAGGCTGTCGAGTATCGCCGGGTCATCCGGGGTCAACTGGTGGGCCTTGTCGATCAGCGCCTTGGCTTCGCTGTAGCGGGTGGTGCGGTCTGCCAGGGTATAGCCCAGGGCATTCAGCGCCATGGCATTTTCCGGTTCGCGGGCGATGATCGCGCGCAGATCCTTTTCCATCTGCGGCAGGTCGTCGCGTTTTTCCGCCAGCATGGCGCGGGTGTACAGCAGGTTGAGGTCGTCCGGGTAGCGCTGGATGGCCTGCTGCAGGACCTGGCTGGCCTGGGCGTCCTTGTTGTTGTTGCTGTAGCTTTCCGACTCGATCAGGTACAGCTGGATGGCGTAGTCCGGCTGCGCTTCGCGGGCTTCGGCGAGCAGGCGCGAGGCTTCGCTGCCGCGGCCGTTGGCAACCAGTATGTCAGCCTGGCGCAGCTGCGCCGGCAGGTAGTCGGGGCCGGGGCCGACCAGGGCGTATTCACGCAGGGCGCCGGCTGGGTCGTGGCGTTCCTCGCGGATGCGGCCCAGGTTCAGGTGCGCGGCGTCGACATTGCTGTCGCGCTCGATCAGCTCCTGCAGGTAGCCCTCGGCTTCATCCCAGTCTTTGTTTTCCAGACATACCAGGGCCAGTGAATAGCGCAGTTCGTCGTCGTCGGGGTATTGCTGGACCAGGCTGAGGAATTCGCCCTTGGCATCAGCAATACGGTCCTGTTCGACCAGGGTCCGTGCGTAGGTCAGGCGCAGGCGTTTGTCATCTGGGTTGTCGCGGATCGCCCCGCGCAGCAGTGGCAGCGCTTCCGGGCCGCGGTTCAAGGCCTGGAGCAAGCGGGAGCGCAACAGGATCGGGGCGATTTCGCCATTCTGCGCCGGGTGCGCTTCGAGCAGGTCGAGGGCTTCCTGGGCCTTGCCGTCCTGGTTCAGCAGCAACGCCTTGCCGAACACCAGCTGGCTGTTGTCCGGATATTTGACCAGCAGGCGGTCGAAGCTCTGCATCAGGCCATCGCGGGTGCTCTGGTCGGTTTCGGCGGCGGACAGGGCGAGGAAGTCGAAGTGGGTGTCCCCCTGGCCTTGCAGCACCTTCTCCATATAGTTCATGGAGTCGTCATAGCGGCCGGCACGTGCCAGCTGGATGGCGGCGGCGCGTTGGGCGTCGAGATTCTCCGGGGCGTTCTTGGCCCAGATCAGCGCGCTGTCCAGGGCCGGCTCGTCGGCACCGAGGTATTCGGCAATCCGATAGGCGCGTTCGGAGACGCCCGGGTCCTGGGTCTTCTCGGCCTGGTCGGCGTAGTTGGCCAGAGCGATGTCGAAGCGGTTGCGTTGCCCGGCCAGTTCCGCCACCAGCAGGCTATAGAGCGTTTCCTGCTTGAACGAGCCATACACCACGGGCTTCTCCGCCTCGCGCTTGGCAGCCTCGGCAACGGGAGGCTCGGCCTTTTGTGGAGCCAGGCTCTGGCAGCCCTGGAGCAGGGCGAAGGCAAGCAGCAATGCGTATGGTTTGTTCATAAAAGGCTTTAGAAAGACTCACCGGCGGTCGGAGCATGATGACACAAGCGCGGGGGCAAACCCACCCGTGCCGTGGCTGGTTAACTGCGACCTTTGAGGGGGGGAAGGGTTCCGGGAGCGGGCGTGGCTGTGCCGTGTGCATTTCTTGAATGGTGTGGTGGCGTTCGATTTCCGCGCCAGCGCAACTCCATCGGTATACACCACCGGTTCCCCCAACGCCAACGACATGCCCCTGCGATGAGCGCAATAGCGAACGGTGGTTGTCCTGAAACCTGTGAAAGAGGACAATTATCGGCTTCCCGTCACAACCAGCGACCTTGCATGGCCTTTCTTGCACTTGGTATCAACCATAAGACTGCCTCGGTAGACGTACGCGAGCGCGTGGCGTTTACCCCAGAGCAGCTGGTAGACGCCCTGCAGCAGCTCTGCCGGCTGACCTCCAGCCGCGAAGCGGCAATCCTGTCGACCTGCAACCGTAGCGAGCTCTACATAGAGCAGGACCAGCTGTCCGCCGATGCCGTGCTGCAATGGCTGGCCGACTATCACCGGCTCAGCCTGGACGAGCTGCGCGCCAGCGCCTACGTGCACGAAGAACACGAGGCGGTGAAGCACATGATGCGCGTGGCCTCGGGCCTGGATTCGCTGGTGCTCGGCGAGCCGCAGATCCTCGGTCAGATGAAGTCCGCCTATGCCGTGGCGCGCGAAGCCGGTACCGTCGGCCCGCTGCTCGGGCGCCTGTTCCAGGCCACCTTCAGCGCCGCCAAGCAGGTGCGTACCGACACCGCCATTGGCGAAAACCCGGTGTCGGTGGCGTTCGCCGCGGTCAGCCTGGCCAAGCAGATCTTCAGCGACCTGGGCCGCAGCCAGGCGCTGCTGATCGGTGCCGGTGAAACCATCACCCTGGTGGCCCGCCACCTGCACGAGCAGGGCGTGCGCCGCATCGTCGTCGCCAACCGGACCCTGGAGCGGGCCAGCATCCTCGCCGAACAGTTCGGCGCGCATGCCGTGCTGCTGGCCGACATCCCCCAGGAGCTGGCCAACAGCGACATCGTCATCAGCTCCACCGCCAGCCAGCTGCCGATCCTCGGCAAGGGCGCTGTAGAAAGCGCGCTGAAGCAGCGCCGGCACAAACCGATCTTCATGGTCGACATCGCCGTGCCACGCGACATCGAAACCGAAGTCGGTGAGCTGGACGATGTCTACCTGTACACTGTCGATGACCTGCACGACGTGGTGGCGGAAAACCTCAAGAGCCGCCAGGGCGCAGCCCAGGCCGCCGAAGAGCTGGTGGCCGTCGGGGCGGAAGATTTCATGCTGCGCCTGCGCGAGCTGGCCGCAGTGGACGTGCTCAAGGCCTACCGCCAGCAAAGCGAGCGCCTGCGCGACGAAGAACTGCAAAAGGCCCTGCGCCTGCTGGCCAACGGCGGCAACCCCGAGGATGTGCTGGCCCAGCTGGCCCGGGGGCTGACCAACAAACTCCTGCATGCGCCCAGCGTGCAACTGAAAAGGCTCTCGGCCGAGGGCCGCCTCGATGCGCTGGCCATGGCCCAGGAACTCTTTGCCCTCAACGAGGGCTCGACGGACAAATCCCCGCAATGAAAGCGTCGCTGCTGAACAAACTGGAAATCCTCCAGGACCGCTTCGAAGAACTCACCGCATTGCTCGGTGATGCCGAGGTCATTTCCGACCAGACGCGCTTCCGCGCCTATTCCCGTGAATACGCCGAAGTCGAGCCGGTCTACGCTGCATATAAAGAGTGGCGCAAAGTCCAGGACGACCTCGAAGGCGCCCAGGCGCTGCTCAAGGACAGTGACCCGGACCTGCGCGAAATGGCCGTGGAAGAAGTGCGTGAAGCCAAGGAGCAACTGCTGACGCTGGAGGCGCAGCTGCAACGCATGCTGCTGCCCAAGGACCCCAACGACGGCCGCAACGTATTCCTCGAAATCCGCGCCGGCACCGGTGGCGACGAGGCGGCGATTTTTTCCGGCGACCTGTTCCGTATGTATTCGCGCTACGCCGAAAAACGCGGCTGGCGTCTGGAAATCCTCTCCGAGAACGAAGGCGAGCACGGCGGTTACAAGGAAATCATCGCCCGCGTCGAGGGTGACAGCGTGTACGGCAAGCTCAAGTTCGAGTCTGGTGCGCACCGCGTACAGCGGGTGCCGGAGACCGAATCCCAGGGCCGTATCCACACCTCCGCATGCACCGTGGCGGTACTGCCCGAGCCGGACGAACAGGCTGCCATCGAAATCAACCCGGCCGACCTGCGCGTGGACACCTACCGTGCGTCCGGTGCCGGCGGCCAGCACGTCAACAAGACCGACTCGGCGATCCGCATCACTCACTTGCCGACCGGCATCGTGGTCGAGTGCCAGGAAGAGCGTTCGCAGCACAAGAACCGTGCCCGCGCCATGTCCTGGCTGTCGGCCAAGCTCAACGACATGCAGACCAGCGCCGCGCAGAACGCCATCGCTACCGAGCGTAAGCTGCTGGTCGGTTCGGGCGACCGTTCCGAGCGTATCCGCACATACAATTATCCACAGGGCCGGGTCACCGACCACCGTATCAACCTGACCCTGTACTCGCTGGACGACATCCTCGCCGGTGGCGTGGAGGCCGTCATCGAACCGCTGCTGGCCGAATACCAGGCCGATCAGCTGGCCGCGCTGGGGGACTGATGACCATCATCGCCAGCCTGCTGCGCAACGCGCAGTTGCCAGAGTCGCCCACCGAGCGGCTGGATGCCGAGCTGTTGCTGGCAGCAGCCATCGGCAAGTCGCGCAGCTACCTGCACACCTGGCCCGAGCGGATCGTCAGCAGCGAAGATGCCGAGACCTATGCCAGTTACCTGCAGCGCCGCCGCGACGGCGAACCGGTCGCCTACATCCTCGGGCAGCAGGGCTTCTGGACGCTCGACCTGGAGGTGGCCCCCCACACCCTGATTCCGCGGCCGGATACCGAGCTGCTGGTCGAGACCGCCCTTGAACTGCAACCCGCCACGCCGGCCAGGGTCCTTGACCTGGGCACTGGTACCGGCGCGATTGCCCTGGCCCTGGCCAGCGATCGCCCGGCCTGGCAGGTAACCGCAGTCGACCGGGTGGAGGAGGCCGCTGCCCTGGCCGAGCGCAACCGCCAGCGCCTGGGCCTGGCAAATGTCCAGGTGCGGGTCAGCCACTGGTTCGACAACCTTGCCGGCGAGCGTTTCGACCTGATCGTCAGCAACCCGCCCTACATCGCCGCCGCCGACCCGCACCTGGTCGCCGGCGACGTCCGCTTCGAGCCCAGCAGCGCACTGGTGGCCGGCGTCGATGGCCTGGACGACCTGCGTGTCATCGCTGCCCAAGCCCCCGCGCACCTGGTCGCAGGCGGCTGGCTGTTGCTGGAACACGGCTATGATCAGGCAGCGGCGGTCCGCGCCTTGCTGGCTGAACAAGGCTTCATCGAGGTCGCCAGTCGCACTGACCTGGGCGGCCATGAACGCATTACCCTGGGACGCCTGCCATGCTGAGTGATCAGGAACTGCTGCGTTACAGCCGGCAGGTATTGCTGGCCCAGATCGACATCGACGGCCAGTTGCGCCTCAAGCAGAGCAAGGCGCTGATCGTCGGGCTCGGTGGCCTGGGGTCGCCGGTCGCCTTGTACCTGGCCGCTGCCGGTGTGGGCGAGCTGCACCTGGCCGACTTCGATACCGTCGACCTGACCAACCTGCAACGCCAGGTGATTCATGACAATGCCAGCGTCGGCATGAGCAAGGTCGATTCGGCCCTGCAGCGCTTGCAGGCGATCAACCCGGAAATCAGCCTGGTCGCCCATCGCCAGGCCCTGGACGAGGACTCGCTGGCCGCTGCCGTGGCGGCAGTCGACCTGGTGCTGGATTGCTCGGACAACTTCAGCACCCGCGAGGCGGTCAATGCCGCCTGTGTCGCGGCGGTCAAGCCGCTGGTCAGCGGTGCCGCGATCCGCCTGGAAGGGCAGCTTTCCGTATTCGACCCACGGCGCGACTACAGTCCTTGCTACCACTGCCTGTACGGCCATGGTAGCGAAGCCGAACTGACGTGCAGCGAAGCCGGCGTGATTGGGCCCCTCGTTGGCCTGGTGGGCAGCCTGCAAGCGTTGGAGGCCATGAAGCTGCTGGCCGGCTTTGGCGAGCCGCTGGTCGGGCGCCTGCTGCTGATCGATGCCCTCGGCACCCGTATCCGTGAATTGCGGGTCAAGCGTGATCCCGCCTGTGCAGTGTGCGGCAAGCGCGATGGCTGAGCGCTCGGCGCCGATCGGCGTGATGGATTCGGGGGTCGGTGGCTTGTCGGTGCTCGCCGAGATCCAGCGCCTGCTGCCTGGCGAGACGCTACTGTACGTGGCCGATTGCGGTCACGTGCCGTATGGCGAAAAGACCCCGGACTACATCCGCGAGCGCTGCCGGCGAATTGCCGGGTTCTTTCATGAACAAGGCGCCAAGGCCATGGTACTGGCTTGCAACACGGCGACGGTGGCGGCGGTGGCCGATTTGCGCGAACTTTACCCGACATGGCCGCTGGTTGGCATGGAGCCGGCGGTGAAGCCCGCTGCGGCTGCCACGCGCTCGGGGGTGGTCGGTGTGCTGGCGACCACCGGTACCCTGCAGAGTGCCAAGTTCGCCGCCTTGCTCGACCGTTTTGCCAGCGACGTTCAGGTCGTGACGCAGCCTTGCCCCGGGCTGGTAGAGCGGATCGAAGCAGGCGACCTGGCCAGCCCGGCATTGCGCCAGTTGTTGCAAGGCTACGTGCAGCCTTTGCTGGCGGCGGGCTGCGATACCCTGATCCTCGGCTGCACCCATTATCCCTTCCTGCGCCCCCTGCTGGCCGACCTGGTACCAGCTGACGTGGCGATCATCGACACTGGCGCCGCGGTCGCCCGTCAACTGCAGCGCTTGTTGGGCGCCCATGACTTGCTAGCCGAAGGGCCAGCCGGCGCCACCCGCTTCTGGACCAGCGCTGATCCGCAGTTGATGAGAAAAATCCTACCTTTGCTGTGGCATAAGCCCGACAGTGTGCAAAGCTTTGCGTTGTGAAAAAAACGTGAAATCGAGCTGAACTATCGTACCAATGCCGCTTTCTACCGTTTGCCTGAAATGAGGCGGACACTAACAACAGCATCAGGAAGAAGGATGTTTCTCATGAAGAAACTGCTGTGCTTGGCGGCGGCTGCCGTCGTGACCTTGGGGCAAGCACTATCGGCGCAGGCCGCCGACGTTTCGTTTTCGGTGGGGCAGACCGGCGACTCGACCATGGTCTACCGGCTGGGGCTGCAATCGAACTGGGAGGCGAGCTGGTGGCAAACCAGTGTCGGTCGCCTGACCGGGTACTGGGATGGGGCCTACAGCTATTGGGACGGTGACGAGACCGCCAGTAACCACAGCCTCTCGTTCGCGCCGGTATTCGTCTATGAGTTTGCCGGTGACTCGGTGAAGCCCTACATCGAGGCGGGGATCGGCGTGGCGGCGTTCTCCAGCACCGAGCTGGAAGACAACCAGCTAGGCTCGTCGTTCCAGTTCGAAGACCGTATCGGCTTTGGTTTGCGTTTTGCCGGTGGGCATGAGATCGGAGTGCGGGCGATCCACTATTCCAACGCCGGCATCAAACAACCGAACGACGGTGTGGAAAGCTACAGCCTGCATTACCGCATGGCGCTGTGAGTCAGCGATAGCGGCCCTGTGGCCGCTGCCCGCATGCAGATTCATCGTCTTGTAGGCAGCGGCCACAGGCTGGCCGGGTCCAGAGCTTCCAGCACCAGCTCCGGTGCATTCTGCGGCCACCGCCGTAACAGCTCTTCTGCCGCGCTCTGCGGTGTCCAGGCCTCCGGTATTGCCTGCGCCGAGATCACGGGTGCCTTGAGCGACTGTGGGCCCACCACGGTCAGCGCGACCCCCTGAGCCTGCAACGCCTGGCGCCGCTCGCGCAGCCACTTCGGCATGTTGTTCCAGCCTGCGCTCGGCTGCGTCGGCGCATACAACTGCAGCGCAGAATAACGATTGAAAACCGCCATTACCTGCGGGGAGTCGCCGTTGGCCAGCAAGGGCAAGGCCTGGGCCAGGCAATGTTCGCCGGCCAACTGGTTGCTGGTGACGATCGCTTCGAACAGCTGGCTGTCGGCCACGTCAGCCGGCAGGTAGTCGCAGGTCCCCGCATTGAGGATCAGGCCATCCAGCGCGCACCAGGCATGGCAAAGCATCTCGCCGGCCTGCGCCGCCTGCTGTTCTTCATGCAACTGCCAGGGCAGACGCAGCAGTCGGTGTCCATAGCGTGCCGCCAGGGCATCCAGTACCTCGCCATGCTTGCCGCTTGCCGCTACCCGGTGTCCTTGACCAAGCAAGCTTTCCACTAACGCCAACCCTAGTCCATTGTCGGCACCCGTTACCCAGATACGACGCGCGTTGTTCACGATACTGCCCTCTGATCCTGCCGGTGTGGGAGGCTTCTGAATGCTTCCAGTACACGCTGGCGACTACTGTCGAGATCGACAATCGGACTGTGATACGAATGTTTAGCAAAAAGATCGGCATTCTTCACGGGTAAATGAATGGATTTTTCACCCAGGCCCTGCAACTCCGGCAACCAGTGGCGAATGAAGCGCCCCTCAGGGTCGAAACGCTGCGACTGCGAAACCGGGTTGAACAGGCGGAAATAGGGTACGGCGTCGGTGCCGGTGGACGCGCTCCACTGCCAACCGCCGTTGTTGGCGGCGAGGTCGCCATCGATCAGGTGACGCATGAAGTGCCGTTCGCCCTTGCGCCAGTCGATCAACAGGTTCTTGCTGAGGAACATGGCCACGATCATGCGCAGGCGGTTGTGCATCCACCCGGTGTGCAGCAACTGGCGCATCGCGGCGTCGATGATCGGGTAGCCGGTGCGTCCCTGTGCCCAGGCTTCGAGATCGGCCGGCGCGTCGCGCCAGGGCAAGGCCTCAGTCTGGGCGCGGAAGGCACGGTGGCGCGAGACCTGTGGATAACCGGTCAGGATGTGTTTGTAGAATTCGCGCCAGAGCAGTTCGTTGATCCAGGTCTGCACGCCGCTGCTGCCAGTGTCGAATTCGCCCCGGTTGCTGGCCAGGGCAGCGTGCAGGCATTGGCGCGGCGAGATCACTCCAGCGGCCAGGTAAGGGGAAAGCTGGCTGGTGCCGGGCTTGGCGGGCAGGTCGCGCAGTTGCTGGTAATCGTCGATGGTTTCGTCAACAAAGCGGGCCAGCCGCGCCTGTGCCTCGGCCTCACCGGCCGGCCAGTGTTCGCGCAGGGCGCGGCCCGGCTTTTCGAAGCCATCCAGCTGCTCGGGTATGGGGTCGCTGGCAACCTGTAGCGGTGCCTGGCGCTGCACCCGCCGGGCCAGGGCCGGCAGGCCGCGGTGCAGGTGCTCCAGGCAGCTCTTCTTGAACTGGCTGAAAACCTGGAAGTAGTCGCCACTGCGGGTGAGGATGGTGCCGGGACGAAAAAACAACTGGTCGAGATGGCTGTTGGCATGGATGCCTGATCGTTCCAGCAGCGCGCGGGTGGCGTCGTCGCGGCGCTGCTCGTTGAGGCCGTATTCTTCGTTCCAGTGCACGCTGTGCACCCGATGCTGGCGGCATACCTCGAGCACGGCCTGTGGCGCCTGGTCCCAGGTGTCGATCGTGCGGATCAGCAAGGGGATGTTCAGCCGCGCCAGCGACTGCCTCAGGTCACGCAGGTTACGCAGCCAGAAATCGACCTTGCAGGCGGCGTCGTCGTGGGCTCGCCACTGCCCGGGGCTGACCAGCCACAGGGCGATGGTCGGGCCACGTTCAGTGGCGGCACTGAGTGCGGTGTTGTCGTCGATGCGCAGGTCACTGCGCAGCCAGGTCAAGTGCATGATGAGTCCGGTCCTGAAGGCGGCCTGTCAGTGCCCTGAAGCAAGCGCAGGGCTGCGTGTGGGGTGTCGAAGAAGGAGAGGGCGCGATGGTCGAGGTTGGCCAGCGGCACTTCGTGCATGGCCAGTGTCGAGCCGCCCAGCAGGGCGGGAACTGGCAAGCTGCGCAGCATGCGTTGCAGCGCCTTTGCATCGATGCGCGGGCCAAGGTGCAGGATGACCGCGCGCACCTTGAGGGAAGTGGCGGCATGACTGAGCTGTGCAGCGCCGATGGGATGCTCCAGCACTTCGACCGCAATACCATTGTTGGTCAGCAACCAGGCGCATAACCACAATTCGGGGTTGAAGTCGCGCTGGTAGTCATCGGCCAGCAACACCGCCGGGCCTGGCAACAACTGGTTGTCGTGATAGACCCGGGCGCCGAGCTTGCTGCGCAACCATGTGTTGAAGAAAATCTGCTCCAGCCCGGCATTGAAGTAGTTGCGCCAGCGCAGTTCAAGAATGTCGAGCAGCGGTAGCAGCAGTTGTTCACACAGGGTAACCGCCGGGTATAGCGCCATGGCCTGGTTGAGCTGCTGGTCGAGCGCACGTTGTGAAAGATTGGCGATGGCATCGACCAGCTGGAACTGCCGGGCTTGCCAATCCCCTTTGGGCGGCGTGGCGGTGGGCTTGTCGAGAAGCTCGCCGACCTGGCTGACCGATGCGCCACGTTGCAGCCAGGCGAGGATCGCCTCCACCCGTTCGACCTGGGCCAGTGGGTACAGGCGGTGCCCCTTGGCCGTGCGCTGGGGCTTGAGCAAACCGTAACGCCGCTCCCAGGCCCGCAAGGTAACCGGGTTGACGCCAGTACGGCGGGCAAGCTCGCCGATGGGCAGGAGGATCTCAGACAGCATTGCGCAGCCCCAGGCTCTCTGGGTGCGGCTGCAGGTAGGTCTGTTGCAGCAGATACGGATCGGGGTGCTTGCGCAAATGGTGCTTGAGCAAGGTCAGTGGCACGACCAGCGGTACCATGCCTTGCTGGTACTGGCCGATGATGGCCTGCAGTTCGGCCTTGTCCTGTGGCGTCAGGGCGTCCTTGAAGTAGCCACTCAGGTGCCGCAGTACATTGCCATGTGTGCCGCGGCTGGCGCAGCGGCGCAGCGCCTGCATCAGCTGGCTGAAGTAGCGGGGGCCTATGCTTTGCGGGTCGTCTTCGCGGCGCATGCTGCCAAGCAGGCGCCCCAGGGTGCGGTAGGCCTGGGGATTGTTGGCCATCAGCAGGTACTTGTAGCGCGAATGGAACTGCACCAGCGCTCCGCGGCTCAGGCCCTCGGCCAGCAAACGCTGCCAGTCGGCATAGGCATACACCCGGCTGACGAAGTTCTCGCGCAGCACGGCATCATGCAGGCGGCCTTCCTCTTCAACGGGCAGGTCCGGGCGCTGTGCGCAAAACGCCTGGGCATACGCGCCACGCCCGCTATTGATGGCCGGGCGGCCATTGTCCTGGTACACCTTGACCCGCTCCAGTCCGCAGGACGGCGACTTTTGCATGAAGATGTAGCCACAAATTTCATCGAGTTCCGCAGCCATTTGCTCACCGTAGCTGCGCAGCGGCCCGGTCAGGTAGATGTCGGCGTTGCGGGTACCGACCACTTCCGGTCGCTCGGGGTCGCCGACCAGGCGAATGGGGTCGCGCGGTGTGCCGAGGCCAATGGCCACCTCCGGGCATACAGGCAACCAGTCGAAGTGTTCCTCGAGCTGCGTGCGACACAGGTCGGAAGCCTTATGGCCGCCGTTGTAGCGCACGCTTTGGCCGATCAGGCAGGCGCTGATGGCAATGCGCGGCTTGCGATGAGTGGAGGGGTCGTGCATGGCTGTCTCCATAAACCTGTACGAGAAAAGAATCTTGTACAGGTTTATTCCAGCACAGCCGAGCCGTTATGCAAACTAGTATTTTTGTATAGCTTCGTCACTCAAGGTGTTCAAGCAGCCGCCGTGCGGCTTCCTGGCCACTCAGCCAGGCGCCCTCGACACGCCCGGACAGGCACCAGTCGCCACAGGCATACAAACCCTGGTCGGCATCGGCCAACGCCCCCCACTCGTGGTTGCTGGTTGGGCGGGCGTACAGCCAGCGGTGGGCCAAGGCAAAGGTCGGCGCCGGCACCACGCAGCCGACAAGCTCGGCGAATTCGCCCCACAGCTGCTCGATCACCTCTTCCTTGGGCAGGTCGATATGTTGTCGGCTCCAAGTCGAGGTGGCGTGCAGCACCCAGGTGTCGAGCTGCTCGTCACGGCCTGGTTTGCTACGGTTGCGGGCCACCCAGTCGAGCGGGTTGTCCTGCACGAAGCAGCCTTGCATAGGCGTGTCGAGGGAAGGCTGGAAAGCCACGGCCACGGCCCAGGTGGGTTCCATCTGCACCCCCGCTGCCACTGCGGCGAGCTTCGGGGTAGCAGCCAGCAGTGGCGTGGCCTGTGGAGCCGGCACGGCGATGACCACGCGGCTGAAGGGGCCATGACTGCAGCCTTCGGTATCCTGCAGGTGCCAGTACTGCTTGCCGCGGAACACCTCGGCGATGCGGCAGCCAAAGTTGACCGTCACATCCTTGAGCAGGCCGCGGGTAATGGCGCTCATGCGCGGCACGCCCACCCAGCGCGTCTGTTCGTCCGGCGAGGGGCTGAGTTGACCATCGCGATAGTTGTACAGCTGCGGCTTCCATTGCTCGGCCCAGCCGGCGGCGACCCATTGCTGTACCTGCTCGACAAAGCGCCGGTCACGGGCGGTGAAGTACTGGGCACCGAGATCCAGCGCGCCCGCTTCGCTGCGCTTGCTGGCCATGCGCCCGCCACTGCCATGGCCTTTGTCGAACAAGTGCACGGATTGCCCGGCCTTCTGCAAGGCCTGGGCGGCAGACAGGCCGGCGATACCGGCCCCGATGATGGCGATTGGTACTGTCATGATGGCCTCTTTAAACCGTGCTGTAAGCAGACTACGCTGTCAAACAAACCTGTACAATGCATAAATACTGTATAAGGTTATGCCGCTTTGGCGGGCAGCTTGGCCTATGTTTATCCGAGAGCGTCGGGTCAAAAAAGTGCCTTGTCGTTAAAAATAGACCACCGCCGCATTCTGCGAGGACACAGCCATGCATATATTGCTGACAGGCGGCACCGGGTTGATCGGCCGGCACCTGTGCCGGTACTGGCTTGGCCAGGGGCATCGACTGACGGTGTGGAGCCGGCGACCTGAACAGGTGCCGGCAATCTGCGGGGCCGGTGTGCGCGGTATCGCCCGGCTGGAGCAACTGGAGGCAGACGAGCGGCTGGATGCGGTGGTCAACCTGGCCGGTGCTCCGATTGCAGACCGGCCCTGGACGGCGGCCAGGCGCAACCTGTTGTGGGCCAGCCGCGTCACCCTTACCGAGCAGTTGCTGAGCTGGCTGGGCACCCGTGAGCAGCGCCCGGAAGTGCTGATTTCCGGTTCGGCGGTAGGCTGGTACGGGGATGGTGGCGAACGCGAGTTGAGCGAGGGTTCACCACCGGTGCGGGAAGATTTCGCCAGCCAGTTGTGTATTGCCTGGGAAGAAACCGCGCTGCGTTCCCAGGCCCAGGGCATTCGCGTGGTACTGGTACGCACCGGGCTGGTCCTGGCCGCTGATGGTGGCTTTTTGTCGCGCCTGCGCACGCCCTTCAAGTTGGGGCTGGGCGGGCCTTTGGGCAACGGGCGCCAGTGGATGCCATGGATCCATATAGACGACCAGGTCGCCCTGATTGATTTTCTCTTGCAGCACAAGGACGCCAGCGGTCCTTATAATGCCTGCGCCCCGGAGCCCGTGCGCAACCGCGAATTCGCCACGCGCCTGGGCCGCACCTTGCACCGCCCGGCGTTGCTGCCAATGCCGGCACTGCTGCTCAAGGCCGGCCTGGGCGAGCTGTCGGTCCTGCTGCTCGGCGGCCAGCGCGCCCGCCCGGTACGCTTGCTGGCGGCAGGCTTCATCTTCCGCTTCAACGATCTGCAATCGGCCCTGGACAACCTGTCCGGCCAACTCTGACATAGGACGCTGCATGACCGATCACGCCCTGCTGCTGGTCAACCTGGGTTCCCCTGCCTCCACTTCGGTGGCCGATGTGCGCCGTTACCTCGACCAGTTTCTCATGGACCCGTATGTGGTCGACCTGCCATGGCCGCTGCGGCGCCTGCTGGTGTCGCTGATCCTGATCAAGCGCCCGGAGCAGTCGGCGCATGCCTATGCCTCTATCTGGTGGGACGAGGGTTCGCCATTGGTGGTGCTGACCCGGCGTCTGCAGGCGGCGATGGTGGGGCACTGGCCGCATGGCCCGGTGGAAATTGCCATGCGCTATGGCCAGCCGGCGTTGCCTGAAGTGCTGGGGCGGCTGGCGCAACAAGGCGTGCGCAAGGTGACCTTGGCACCGCTTTACCCACAGTTCGCCGACAGCACGGTAACCACGGTAGTGGAGCAGGCAAGGCAGACCATCGCTGAGCAGCGGCTTGCGTTGCAGATGCGCGTGCTGCAGCCGTTTTATGCGCACCCGGACTATATCGAGGCGCTGGCCGCCAGCGCCCGTCCCTACCTGGAGCAGTCTTATGACCACGTGCTGCTCAGCTTCCACGGCCTGCCGGAGCGACACCTGAAGAAGTTGTTCCCCAAAGGTAGCAAGCACGACCTGCGTGCTGCCGATTGCTGTCACGGTGCGCCCGCCGAAGTGCGGGCGGTCTGCTACCGTGGGCAATGCCTGGCCACGGCCAACGCTTTTGCGCGGAAAATGGGCATTGCCGATGGCAAATGGTCTGTCTCGTTCCAGTCGCGGTTGGGCCGGGACAAGTGGATCGAACCCTATACCGAGACACGCCTGGACGAGCTGGCCAGGGCCGGGGTGAAGAAGCTGCTGGTGATGTGCCCGGCGTTCGTCGCCGATTGCATCGAAACGCTGGAAGAGATCGGCATGCGTGGCCGTGAGCAGTTTGTCGAGGCAGGGGGGCAGGAACTGGTGCTGGTGCCGTGCCTGAATGATCATCCGGAGTGGGTGAGGGTGCTGGCTGATATGTGCGAAAAGGCCTGATTCTCAGGGCGTCTGATCTGGCCTCTTCACGGGTGGAGCCGCGAAGAGGCCAGATCAGGTCAAGGCTGATCGTCCCGATTCTTGTGCTTCCAGCCATCATTCCCCGGCAGAATCAGGTTCAGGGCGATAGCCACGATGGCGCACAGGGCGATGCCTTTCAGGCCCCAGTCATCCGGGCCGTCGCCGCTGCCGATGAGCACGCCGCCGATACCGAACACCAGGGTGACCGAAACGATCACCAGGTTGCGCGCTTCGGCCAGGTCGATCTTGTGACGGATCATGGTATTCATGCCCACCGCTGCGATCGAGCCAAACAGCAGGCACAGGATGCCGCCCATCACCGGTACCGGAATGCTCTGAAGCAGCGCGCCGAACTTGCCGATGAAGGCCAGGGTAATGGCGAAGATCGCCGCCCAGGTCATGATTTTCGGGTTGTAGTTCTTGGTCAGCATCACCGCGCCGGTCACTTCGGCGTAGGTGGTGTTGGGCGGACCACCGAACAGGCCGGCGGCGGTGGTGGCCAGGCCGTCACCCAGCAGGGTGCGGTGCAGGCCGGGCTTCTTCAGGTAGTCGCGGCCGGTCACGCTGCCGACCGCAATCACCCCGCCGATGTGCTCGATCGCCGGTGCCAGGGCGACCGGGACGATGAACAGGATGGCCTGCCAGTTGAATGCCGGCGCGGTGAAGTTGGGTAGCTCAAGCCACGGGGCAGCGGCGATTTTGCCAGTGTCGACCACGCCAAAGGCGAACGACAGGGCAAAGCCGACCAGCACCCCGGCAATGATCGGCACCAGGCGGAAGATGCCCTTGCCGAACACGGCGACGATCAGCGTGGTCAGCAGCGCGGGCATGGAGATCAGCATGGCGGTCTTGTACGGCAGCAGCACGCTGCCGTCCCCGGCCTTGCCCATCGCCATGTTGGCGGCGATCGGTGCCATGGCCAGGCCGATGGAGATGATCACCGGGCCGATTACCACCGGCGGCAGCATGCGGTCGATGAAACCGGTGCCTTTGATTTTCACCATCAGGCCCATGAAGGTGTAGACGAAGCCTGCGGCCATCACGCCGCCCATGGTCTCGGCCAGGCCGAACTGGCCCTTGGCGAGGATGATCGGGGTGATGAAGGCGAAGCTCGAGGCCAGGAACACCGGGACCTGGCGGCCGGTGACCAACTGGAACAGCAAGGTGCCGATGCCGGCGGTGAACAGCGCGACGTTCGGGTCGAGGCCGGTGATCAGCGGCATCAGCACCAGCGCGCCGAATGCCACGAAGAGCATCTGCGCGCCCGAAACGACCTGGCGCCAGAGCGGGTCGTTGAAGCCGTCCTGCATGGTCAGGCGTCCTTTTGCTTGGTGCCGAAGATCTTGTCACCGGCATCGCCCAGGCCTGGCACGATGTAGCCGTGTTCGTTCAGGTGCTGGTCGATCGACGCGGTGTAGATCTGTACGTCCGGGTGGGCTTTTTCCACCACTTCGATGCCTTCTGGCGCGGCCACCAGGACCATGGCACGGATCTCTTTGCAGCCAGCCTTCTTCAGCAGGTCGATGGTGGCGACCATCGAACCGCCGGTGGCCAGCATCGGGTCGATGATCAGGGCCAGGCGCTGGTTGATGTCCGGCGCGAGCTTTTCCAGGTAGGTGTGGGCTTCGAGGGTTTCTTCGTTGCGCGCAACACCGACCGCGCTGACCTTGGCCCCCGGGATCAGGCTGAGCACACCGTCGAGCATGCCGATGCCGGCGCGCAGGATCGGCACCACGGTAATCTTCTTGCCAGCGATCTTTTCAACTTGCACCTTGCCACACCAGCCGTCGATCTCGTAGCTTTCCAGCGGCAGGTCCTGGGTCGCTTCGTAAGTCAGGAGCGCGCCGACTTCCTGGGCGAGTTCGCGAAAATTCTTGGTGCTGATATCGGCACGGCGCATCAGGCCGAGCTTGTGGCGGATCAGCGGATGGCGGATCTCACGAGTGGGCATAGGGGGCTCCGAAAGGCGGGCAAAAAAACCGCGCTAGATTAATCTATTCAGCCTGTGCTGTCGTCTGGTCATTTGGACGTTAGTCCATAAATGCTTGATCTGTGACGAGCGGATGCGTACCTTTGCCCGCTTTTCCAAAATGCCACCCGGAGAGCGCCATGTCCGCCGATCTCGAGCATATCCGTCAAGTCATGCGTGAAGCTGACTGCCTGTACACCGAAGCCGAAGTCGAAGCGGCCATCGCCAAAGTCGGCGCGCAGATCTGCAACGACCTGCACGACAAGAACCCGGTGGTATTCTGCGTGATGAACGGCGGCCTGATCTTCTCCGGCAAACTGCTGACCCACTTGCATTTCCCGCTGGAGGCCAGCTACCTGCACGCCACCCGCTACCGCAACCAGACCAGCGGCGGCGAGTTGTTCTGGAAGGCCAAACCGGAAGTGTCGTTCATCGACCGTGACGTCTTGATCGTCGATGACATCCTCGATGAAGGTCACACCCTTGGCGCCATCATCGAGTTCTGCAAGCATGCCGGCGCGCGTTCGGTGCACACCGCAGTACTGATCGACAAGGACCATGACCGCAAGGCCAGCCCGGACCTCAAGGCCGACTACGTGGGCCTGCCCTGCGTCGACCGCTACATCTTCGGCTACGGCATGGACTACAAAGGCTACTGGCGCAACGCCAACGGCATTTTCGCCGTCAAGGGGCTGTGACCATGCGCCAGCCTGCGTTCATCGACCAATCGCTGTTCGCCGGGCTGGCCGCGCAGGCTGCCGCCAGCCCGAGGCAGCGGCAGCACCACACCTTCCATGAGATGGAAGAACCCTGCCACCGCATGGCTGTCGGCCTGCAGCCGGGTACCTACATCCCGCCACACCGCCACCTCAGCGCCGACAAGGCGGAAACGCTGCTGGCCCTCAAGGGACGCTTCGGCCTGCTGCTGTTCGATGAACAAGGCGTGGTGACCGACAAGCGGGTGCTGCAGGCGGGCGGTGACTGCCTCGGGGTGGATCTGGCGCCAGGCATCTACCACGGGCTGGTAGTGCTGGAACCGGACAGCATCCTGTTCGAATGCAAGGCCGGGCCGTACCGTCCGGTGGGCGAAGGCGAGCACGCGCACTGGGCACCGCGCGAGGGTGAAGAGGGAGCTGCCGGTTACCAGGCCTGGATGGTCGCGCAGTTCGCTTGATGTACCTGCCCTGGCCCGGTTGCCGGCAAGCCAGCTCACGCCGGAATCGCCCATGGCTTGCCAGCGACCGGGCCGCTACAGCCCACACCCGGCATGCTAGAGTGCTCCTTCATACAAGGAGCCTCACATGCGTGCGTTTCTTCCCATGCTGCTGGCGGTCAGCCTGCCACTTGCCGCCGCACCACTGCACAGCCAGTTCCTGCCACCTGACGATCAGTCCCTGCGCCAGGAAGCGCCAACCGGCCAGTAATTGCTGCAGGTGACCGATTATTCGGTGGTCGTCGGCGCCCAGCGCCAGTCCGACCAGCAGCCGATCCCGATCACTTCCTCGTTGCAGGTGCGCCTCAAGGGCAAGCCGTTGAACAAGGGCGCGACCATCGCCCAGGTGTTGCTGACCTTCGACGGGGAAGCGGCCAAGAGCCTGAAAAAACCCGTGTACGACGAGAAAACCCGTACCCTGAGCCTGAATTACCCGGTCAGCGACTACCGGGTGATCATGGACCTGCTGCGCAATGAAACGCTGTATGTGCAGTTCCTCACCTACGGCAACGGCCACATCTGGGCCGACCTGCACACCGGCACCGTACGTACGCGTTGAGGCGCGCGGGCTGAGGGGGGTACACTGCCGGCCTTCGAAATCCCGTGATGGTCCAGTTGGAGTCGGCAATGCGTAAAGACAAGAAACAGGTAATCGGCGACGAGATCAGCGACGACTACATCAAGACGTTCCTTCAATTCGAGCCGGCCGACGGGGTGACCTCACCTTCGCTGCACAAGCTGGTCAAGGCCTACCGGGGCCTGCGCGTCGACGACTTCGCGCGCTTTGTCGGCTTCTTCGTCGAAGCGGGCCTGGACCTGGATGGCAAGGACGAGCATGGCAAGACCTTCGTCGAGCAGATTGCCGACCAACGCAATGCGGCTGAATACATCGAGATCATCGCCAACGCTCGCGGCTGATAAGATCCAGGTAACAAAAAACGCCCCGAGGGGCGTTTTTTGTTACCGCTGCAATCAAGCGTAATGCTTGGCCGCCGGGCTGCTTTCCACCAGGTCCAGCGCCACGTCGTTGTCGGCACTGATCTTGTGGTACAGGGCTGCGTCGGTCGCCAGGGTCTTCTCGCGAGCCGGGAAGATTTCCTTGAGCTTGGCAGCCCAGGCACCTTTGGCCTGCTCGGGGAAGCAGCGCTCGATCAGTTCCAGCATGATCGACACGGTCACCGAAGCACCCGGCGATGCGCCGAGCAGTGCCGCCAGGCTACCGTCCTGGGCCGAGACCAGCTCGGTACCGAACTGCAGCACGCCACCTTTCTTCGGGTCTTTCTTGATGATCTGCACACGCTGCCCGGCCACTTCCAGGCGCCAGTCTTCGGCCTTGGCCTGCGGGTAGAAGCGCCGCAGGGCTTCCAGGCGCTGCTCCATCGACTGCATCACTTCACTGACCAGGTACTTGGTCAGGTCCATGTTGTCGCGGGCCACGGCCAGCATCGGGCCGATATTGCCCATGCGCACCGACAGCGGCAGGTCCATCAGCGAACCGTGCTTGAGGAACTTGGTGGTGAAGCCGGCGTACGGCCCGAACAGCAGCGATTTCTTGCCGTCGACCACGCGGGTGTCCAAGTGCGGTACCGACATCGGCGGGGCACCGACCGCGGCCTGGCTGTAGACCTTGGCCTGGTGCTGCTTGACGATTTCCGGGTTGTCGCAACGCAGCCACTGGCCGCTGACCGGGAAGCCGCCGAAGCCCTTGCTTTCCGGAATGCCGGACATCTGCAGCAGCGGCAGGGCAGCGCCACCGGCACCGAGGAAGACGAAGCGGGCGTCCACTTCGCGGCTGCCGCCGCTGTTCACGTCCTTGATGCTCACGGTCCAGCCGCTGCCATTACGGCGCAGGCCGACGACCTTCTTGCTGTACTTGACCTGGGCGTGCTCGGCGTCGCCCAGCAGCTTCAGCAGCTTGTTGGTCAGCGCGCCGAAGTTGACGTCGGTGCCCTTGATTACGCGGGTGGCGGCGATGCGCTGGTCGGCCGGGCGGCCTGGCATCATCAGCGGCATCCAGTCCTTCATCACCGCCTTGTCTTCGGTGTATTCCATGTCGGCGAAGGCATGGTGCTGCTTGAGCAGTTCGAAGCGCTTCCTGAGGAAGGCAATACCCTTGTCACCCTCGACATAGCTCAGGTGCGGCACAGGGTTGATGAAAGCACGCGCCGAGCCGAAGTTGCCCTTCTTGCTCAGGTAGGCCCAGAACTGGCGCGAAACCTCGAACTGGGTGTTGATGTGCACGGCCTTCTTGATGTCGATGCTGCCATCGGCGGCCTGCGGCGTGTAGTTAAGCTCGCATAGGCCGGCGTGGCCGGTACCTGCGTTGTTCCAGGGGTTGGAGCTTTCCGCGGCTCCGGAGTCCATCGCCTCGACCACCTCGAGTTTCAGGGCCGGGTCGAGCTCCTTGAGCAGTACGGCCAGGGTGGCACTCATGATGCCCGCGCCAACCAGTACCACATCAACCGATTCGTTCTGCGCCATTTAACGCGTCTCCACAATCTACAGCTACCTAATTGACAGCATAGGACCTGGGGTCGCCAGGATCGCCATGTCCGACTTCTCGCAGTTCTTGCAACTTCCGCGGGCACCGCCAATCAGTCTTCGGGTTCGGCTATTGAACGCCGTTTGCCACGGGTGCGGCAATTCGACTTATGGTCAAGGTGTCGTGCGTGCGTTATGGAACGGCTCAGATACTCATCCGGGATGAGCGCATTTGCCGCCTGTTCAGGGCTGTTCGGGACACATCTGCCGCTTTTGCACATGCCAGACTGTTCATTTGCTCGCCACACTCTTGTGAAGTTGTGAAAACCGTTTTTTCACGCTCTTTTGGAGACGTGAACCTCAAAAGGGACTGCGCGATGGCAACCCGCAGGTTCATGCAGTGTGAAGGGCCGGAAAAGCAGGCACGACAGCCGATGCAAGACCTGAGTGGAAGGCTCTCTGTGGGCGAAGCGGTGAAGTTGCCGGGGTCAATCGGCGATGCGGGGCCCGATCAGGAGACGTCCTTATAATCGGGGGGAGATTATAGCGAGGTCGCGCGCAGAAATGTCGCCATTCGTGGTTTTTATTGCAGCGTTTGTCAGGCCGCGAGGATGCGCTGGTGCCAGCGGCGGCTTGCGCGTGCGCAAACCCTGGCACTGGCGGGCAGCTCGCGGCCCAGCCAGGCAAGCTGGATTTCCCCGATCCGGACCCAGCCGCTGCCGCTGGGGGCCTGGCTGCATTGCTTGAAGGCCAGGCATTTGCCTTCGGCATCGAGGCGCGCATAGGCGTTGTGGCGCGGGCGTGGGAAGAGCAGGGTCCAGAGCGGGGCCATGGCAGCGGGTCCTGTGCGTTGGGGCTTGGCGCAAGAATAAGGGCGCGGCGATGAAACCATTGTGACAACCGGTCCGGACCGATGACTGGTCGGTGGGTCGCTAGGTATACTGTGGGCCTTCGCCGTATATTCTGGAGTAACGCGCATGTTGCAACGTCTGTTGTTCGGTTTGATCGCCGTGGCCAGTCTCAGCCTGGCCGGTTGTGCCCACAGCCCGCAACAACTCAGCCCGCAACCCACGCTCAAGGCCCAGCTCGCCCCGGTCGGCCATGGCCAGCCGGTGGTGGTCCGGGTCGTTGACGGCCGGGCGTCGCCGTCCCTGGGCACTCGTGGTGGCATGTACCCTGAAACCAGCACCATCAGCGTCAGCGGTAACGACATCGTGCCCAAGCTGCAGGCCCAGGCCGAAGCCGCTGTGCGCCTGCTCGGCTTCACCCCGACGCCGAACGCCTATAACGCGCCGAAGCTGACCGTGACCCTGGCCGAGTTGAAGTACCAGTCGCCGAAAGACAAGCTGTACGTCACCGAGGCGACCATCGGCGCTACCTTCCGTGCCGACGTTGCCAACGGCGGCCGTACCTACAGTGGGCGTTACGGCGCTTCGCTGGACCAGCGTTTCGGCATGGCACCGAACCAGGAAACCAACAACCAGCTGGTGGGCGATGTGCTGAGCGATGCCCTGACCCGCCTGTTCAAGGACCCGAGCATCGGGCAGGTGCTGGGGCAGTAAACCTTTTACTGGCATGAAGAAAACCCGCTGCCTGTGCTTCAGGCAGCGGGTTTTTTGTTGGCTGTAGCTGCCTTGCGGGTGAACCCGCGAGCAGTTCGGTCCAGGCTTATGCCGCTTCTATCTGGAAATCCAGCACGCTGAGGCCGGTATGGGTATCGATATCCGGTAAACCGTCATGCACATGCCCACCCAGCGCGCAATACACCAGCCACTGGCGGTCTTGCACGTTGATGGCAAGACCATCGATCAGCGCCTGCTGTTCGTCGCTTTGGGCAACGAGGTAAAGACGGTCCTGGTTTTCGGCGTGCAGCATGAACTAGCTCCGGGTCATTGAAAGGCCGACAGGGTGGCCTGTTCAGATGACGAGCACATGACAGATGAAATTTAATGACACTTTGTCGCCCGGGCCGGGTGTCAGGGCTTGACTTGGGTAGAATGCGGGCCTCGTCGCTCACACCGAGGTTGCGTGATGTCCTTGCAAGTGCTCTGGGGGTTCCTGGCCGCCCACCCGGCCAAACTGATCAATCTGCTGGCGCTGCTGCTGACCTGCCCGGGCGGGCTGCTGCTGCACGGTGCGCGGCGGCGCGAGGCCGAGACCCGCGAGTACATGGCAATGGGCGAGGGGGTAGTGGACGCGTTCGACCTTCGGGTGCCGCGCTATTTCTACATTCTCGGCTTTTCCTGCCTGGCGATGGCGTTGCTGCTGTCCTGGTTCAGTACCTGGGTCTGACAAACCGGGGCTGCGAAGCAGCCCCGATGCCATCAGGCGACCGGTGCCTGCTGCCTGACCTGGTACTGGTTACGCACCGGCGTGGCATACTGCAACACCAGGTACGGCCGCTGCTCTTCAGGGCAGGCATCCAGGCGGCGTTGCCATTCCTCTCTGGCCCGGGCCAGCTCATCGGCCGGGAATACGTTATCGGCGCTCGGTACCTGCAAGGACTCATCCTTGCCTTCCCACATCGCATACGCCAGGTAGTGGACCGGGAACAGCCGGTAGCCGCCGAGGATCTGACGGTCGATTTCCGCCGCCAGCTGCTTGGTGTCTTCGTAGTACTCGGTCACCGGAGGGGCGAAGTTGATATGCACCCTGCCTTTGTAGCCGGTAATGCCCTTGGCGATGCTGTTGTCATCCTCACCTGGCGCCTTCTTGTAGGTGCCGGTGGTGGCGCGGATATACAGCTCGCGGGCCTTGGCCTGGTCGCACGGGTCGTATTCATAGCTGATCGACACCGGCGTCAGGTTCAGGCTCTGGATCACCGCGCCGAACGGTTCGTCCTTGCGGCTCATGTGGAACATCTTGAGAATCGCCGAGTCGGTGCGGTCGTCACCGTCCTTGGCGCGGCCTTCGGCCTGGGCGATCCAGATCGATGTCACGTCGTTGCGGATCGAGTGGTTGATGTACGCCGAAAGCAACTGGTAGGCGGCCAGCTTCTCGCGACGCCCGCTGAGCGACCGGTGCACGATGAAGCTCTTGTTCAGGCGCATCATGTCGCTGACGAAGGGTTTCTGTAGCAGGTTGTCACCAATGGCGATGCGCGGCGTGGGCAGGCCGGCGTGGTAAACCGCGTAGTTGACGAAGGCCGGGTCCATGACGATGTCGCGGTGGTTGGCCAGGAACAGGTAGGCGGTACCGGCCTTGAGCTGCTCCACGCCCGAATAGGTGACGCCGTCGGTGGCGCGGTCGATGGTCTGGTCGACGTAGTATTCGACTTTGTCCTGCAAGGTCGAGACACAGCTGACGCCGGCGAATTCCTTGCGCAGGCGGCGTGCGATCAGCGGCTTGAGCAACCAGCCCAGGGCGCCGGCCGCACGCGGGAAGCGGAAGTGGGTGAGGATATCGAGGAATGCCGGGTCGCTGAGCAGGCGTGCCAGAACGGCAGGGACCTCAGCGTCGTCGTACGGTCGGATGGCATCGAATTCGCCCATCATGCTCTCTTGTTGGAAACGGCTAGGGTAATAATGTAGGGACGGGCTCCGAAAAACGGCTCGGACGCACACAGGCCCTGTAAACAGACCGGCAATTATACGCATAAGTCACTGCGGAGGCCGCGATGCTGGAAACCGACTTCTATGATTGCCCGTATTGTGGCGAACGGGTGGAGACCACCGTCGATCTGTCGGCTGGCGACCAGGTCTATACCGAGGATTGCCAGGTGTGCTGCCAGCCTGTGGTGTTCATTCTGCAGGTCCATGGCGACGAATGGATGCTCGAAGTCCGCCGCGAGGATGACGCCTGATGCAGCGAATCTACGAACCGGAAAGCCTGCTCGAGGCGGAAATGCTGGCGGGCATGCTTGCCAGCGAAGGCGTTGAAGTACACGTGGTCGGCCGCGACCTGGTCGGTGCCGCCGGCGAGTTGCCGCTGCAAGGCCTGCTGGGGCTGGCCGTGGCTGATGAGCAGGCCGAATACGCACGACAGCTGATCGATGCGTACAATGACGCCCAGCCACTGGTTGGCGACGAACCGGAGAGTTTTCCCGGTACCTTGATCTGTTAGGTTCTGAATTCGCCCATGTGTGGACGTTACGCGCTGTTTCGCTGGCCCCAGGCGCTGGCCTGCCTACCGGGCTTTCCTGCCGGGCAGCCAGCCCAATGGAACATCTCGCCAGGGGCTTCGGTACTGATCCAGCGGCAGCTGGACGGCCAGTTGCAATTGGCCAAGGCGCGCTGGGGGCTGACCCCGGCCTGGCTCACCGACCTGTCCCGTACCCCGGCCCATGCCCGCGCCGAGACCCTGGCCGAACAGCCGATGTTTCGCGATGCGTTCCGCCAGCGGCGCTGCCTGATGCCGGCCAACGGTTTCTACGAATGGCGTGGCAGTGTACGCAAGCGCCCGTACTGGTTGACCCCAGGGGAGGGCGCGTCGCTATACTTCGCCGCCATATGGGAGGCTTACCCCGTGCAGGACCAAGTGTGGCTGAGTTGTGCGGTGGTGACCCAGGCGGCCATGAACCAGCGTCGGCCGTTGATTCTGGATGAAGCAGGGCAGGCGGCCTGGCTTGACCCGGACACGCCTCTGACGCGCCTGCACGAGCTGCTGGCCAGCCCGTCGGCACAGTTGCGTGAGCGGGCGTTGGCCAACTTCGTCAATGACCCGAAGCTGGATGCACCAGAGTGCCTGACCCCGGCCTGATGGCCTGCCTGAACCGGCGTATCGAGGCTTCAGTGAAAATCTTCTCTACGGCTATGGCGGCCCACAGGCCAGTCAGCCTAGGATACGGCGCATGTAGGAAAGGGAGTGTTTTCATGCGTAAGTCTTTTGTCGTCAGCCTCTTGAGTGCTGGCATCCTGCTGGCCGGCTGCCAGGCGGTGAATACCACCAGCGGCGGTGCTGTCGGCGTCGAACGCCAGCAATACATGTTCAGCATGCTTTCGGCCGATGAAGTCAACAAGATGTATGCCCAGTCGTACCAGCAGACCCTCGGCGAGGCATCCAGCAAAGGCGTGCTCGACAAGTCCAGCGCCGATGCCAAGCGTGTGCAGGCCATCGCCAACCGCCTGATCGCCCAGACCCCCAAGTTCCGCCCGGATGCCGCGCAGTGGGACTGGCAGGTCAATGTGATCAAGAGTGACGAACTCAACGCCAACTGCGGCCCGGGTGGCAAGATCATCGTCTACACCGGGCTGATCGACCAGCTTCAGCTCACCGATGCGGAAATCGCCGCGGTGGTCGGCCACGAGATCGCCCACGCCTTGCGTGAACACAGCCGCGAAGCGATGTCCAAGGCATATGGCGTCGAGATGGCCCGCCAGGGTGCTGGCGCCATCTTCGGCCTGGGCCAGAGCAGCATGGCCCTGGCCGACACCGTGGTGAACTATGCCATGACCCTGCCTAACAGCCGGGCCAACGAGAACGAGGCCGACCTGATTGGCCTGGAACTCTCGGCGCGTGCCGGTTACGACCCGAACGCCGCAATCACCCTGTGGAACAAGATGACCAAGGCTTCCGAAGGTGCACCGCCTGAGTTCATGAGCACCCACCCGGCGTCGGCGAGCCGTATCGCTTCGTTGCAGGCGGCGATTCCGAAGGTCATGCCGCTGTATCAGGCTGCCAAAAAGTAATGACTGTCATGGGGCCGCTTCGCGGCCCCGTCTTCCTGATTATCCGACCCAGCCACTGGCCTTCATCGCCGAGTAGACGGCCACGATCGCCAGCACGAAGAACGCCGTCGCGGCGAGGCGACGAATCAGCGTCAGCGGCAGTTTGTCCGCTGCGAAGTTACCTGCCAGCACCACCGGCACGTTGGCAATCAGCATGCCCAGGGTGGTGCCGATGATGACCATGATCAGGTGCGGATACTGAGCCGCCAGCATCACCGTGGCGACCTGGGTCTTGTCACCGATTTCCGCCAGGAAGAAGGCAATCAACGTCGTCAGGAACGGCCCGAAGCGGCGTGCCGGGCTCTCGTCGTCATCCATCTTGTCCGGTACCAGGGTCCACAGCGCGGTGGCGGTAAAGCTGGCGGCCAGGACCCAGTGCAATGCCGAATCGCTGAAGAAGCTGCCGACCCATGCCCCCACGGCACCGGCCGCAGCATGGTTGGCCAGGGTCGCGGCGATGATGCCGGCGATGATCGGCCACGGCTTGCGGAAGCGGGCAGCGAGAATGAGCGCGAGCAGTTGCGTCTTGTCGCCAATTTCGGCGAGCGCAACGATTGCGGTGGGGACCAGCAGAGATTCCAGCATCAGTATTCCTACGGGGGCGGGTCGACACGGCTATGACACGTACAGCCTCCCCGCCCCGGGTAAGGTGTGCGTGTCATAGGTCTTGTCAAACCCTGGATCCGTCTACGCGGATCTCGCCATGCAGGCTGCATGGTGGGTCGCACGCGCCATGGTCTGTGGACCAAGTATGTTGACGCGTACCGGGCGAGCTGGGCGCTCGCGGGAGACTACTCCCCTAGGACGGTGCGGATTCTGCCTAGGCAAAACGCTTTCGGCAAGCGCTGTTTTTATCCGCGTGTTGCCCGGTAGATGCGGAAGCCATCGGCCTCGTCGCACACCTGGCAGTTGCCCAGCGCGCCTTCGATCAGCGGCTGGTAACGCAGGAAACTGTTGGCAACCAGGCGCATTTCGCCGCCTTTTCGCAGATGCTTCGCCGATCTTGTCAGCAAGTTCTCCGATGCCTGGTAATTGGTATGAACCCCTGTGTGGAACGGCGGGTTGCTCAGAATCAGGCTCAGTTCGGTAGGGGCAGCGTCAATGCCGTCACCGCTGATCACTTCACCTTCCAGGCCGTTGGCGGCCAAGGTCAGCCGGCTGGCAGCCACCGCGAAGGCATCCACGTCCAGCAGGGTTACCCGGCTTTGTGGATAACGGCGTTTGACCGTAGCGCCGAGCACCCCGGCACCGCAGCCGAAGTCCAGCACATGCCCGCTCGGCAGGCCGTCGAGGTGCTTGAGCAGCAGGGCGGTACCGCGATCGAGGCGGCCATGGCTGAACACGCCGGGCAGGCTGACCACCTGCAGCGGGCCGTCTTCGAGGGCCAGCTCGAAGCGTTCGGCCAGGTTTGCCAGGGGGGTTAACTGTGGCACCTGCGCGATGGTCACTTGCCAAAGCTGGCAATGGCGGGCGCTGTCGAGCTTGCGTGGCTTGCCGAAGGCCTGCAACTGTTTGGCAGCGCCTTCGATGCCACCGCGCTTTTCGCCTACCAGGTACAGTTCACGGCCGGCCAGGCGCGACGCCAGTGCATTGAGCAGGTAGCCAGCCAGTTCGCGGGACTTGGGCAGGAACAGCACCGCACGGTCGAAGGCCACGTCCGGGGGTTCGACCCCGTAGTGACTGCGGCCGATGTAACGGCTCTGCAGCATGCCCTGATCGCCCGCATGCCAGGTCCAGGCCTGGGCCTGGGGCAACTGGCCGAGCAGGTCGTCGGCGGGGGCGCCGGCAATCAGCAGCGACCCTTGGAACAGCTCTGCCTGGCGGAGCAACACTTCACTGCGCGGGTCCATGGACGATGCCTCCGGAAAAAGTGGCGCAGTGTAGCAGAGCCGGGCGCCGCGCTCAGCTGACCACGCGGCGCGGCTGCCCGGCGAAGAAAGCCTGGGCGTTTTCGCTCAGCTGGCCGACGATGCGCTGGCGCGATTCCACCGCACCCCAGGCACTGTGCGGGGTGATGACCAGGCGCGGAATACCGGGTTCAAGCAGCGGGTTGCCATTGACCGGCGGCTCTGCGCTCAACACGTCGGTGGCGGCGCCACCCAGGTGGCCGCTGCGCAGTGCGTCGGCCAGCGCCTGCTCGTCGATCAGGCCGCCGCGAGCGGTGTTGACCACCAGTGCGCCGGGCTTGAGCAGCGCCAGTTCGCGCGCACCGAGCATGTGCCGGGTGTATTCGTTCAGCGGGCAATGCAGGGTCAGGGCGTCGACTTGCGGCAGCAGTTCGTCCAGCGGCAGCCGGTCTGGCCGTTGCGGGCGGCCGGGGATCTGCCCGCTCAGCACGCGCATGCCAAAGGCTTCGGCCAGCCGCGCCACCGCGCCGCCCAGTTCGCCGTGGCCGAGCAGGCCCAAGGTCTTGCCTTCGAGTTCGACGATAGGGAAGTCCAGCAGGCAGAACTGGCTGGCCTTGGCCCACCGGCCGTCGGCTACCGCCTGGTTGTAGTCGCACAGGCGAGTGGCCAGGGCCAGCAGCAGGGCGAGGGTGTGCTGGGCCACGGACGGTGTGCCGTAGCCTTGGCAGTTGCACACGGTGACACCCTGGGCGCGCGCTGCCGCCAGGTCGACATTGTTGGTGCCGGTGGCGGCGACCAGGATCAGCTTCAACTGCGGGTTGGCGCCCAGCGTTGCAGCGTCGAGCATGACCTTGTTGCTGATCACCGCCACCGCACCCTGCAGCCGCTCGGCAACCTGCTCCGGGCGAGTGGCGGCGTAGAGCTCGAATTCGTCGAATTGCTGCTTCAAGGGCGAGAGGTCGAGATCACCCAGGTCCAGGGACTGGTGATCGAGAAACACGGCACGTCGCGGGCTGGGCATGGGGCTCTCCGTTGCAGGGCATGGGTATCGGTGTTCTGGCCGCGGAAGGGTTGTAGATCCGGGGACAAGTCCTGAAGCTGTCGGCGCAGTGTCTAGCCCGCGGTTACCGCCCGTCAACGCCTCCACTCATACCTTTGGCGCGCAAATCATTCCTTCGGCTGATTTGGCCGTCACATTGGCGGACTACAGTAATTGCCAGAGTTGTCCGGCCCGCCTTTTCCGAAAAGGGATACCCATGTTGCAGACCCGCATCATCAAGCCCACCGAGGGCGCCTACGCCTACCCGCTGCTGATCAAACGCCTGCTGATGTCCGGCAGCCGCTATGAAAAGACCCGCGAAATCGTCTACCGCGACCAGTTGCGGCTGACCTACCCGCAGCTCAACGAACGCATCGCGCGCCTGGCCAACGTGCTCACCGAAGCCGGCGTGAAGGCGGGTGACACCGTGGCCGTGATGGACTGGGACAGTCACCGCTACCTGGAATGCATGTTCGCCATCCCGATGATCGGTGCGGTGGTGCATACCATCAACGTGCGCCTGTCGCCAGAGCAGATTCTTTACACCATGAACCACGCCGAAGACCGCTTGGTGCTGGTCAACAGCGACTTCGTCGGCCTGTACCAGTCGATTGCCGGGCAGTTGACCACTGTCGACAAGACCTTGCTGCTGACCGATGGCCCGGACAAGACCGCCGAGCTGCCTGGCCTGGTCGGCGAGTATGAGCAATTGCTGGCCGCCGCCAGCCCGCGCTACGACTTCCCCGATTTCGACGAAAATTCGGTGGCCACTACTTTCTACACCACGGGTACCACCGGCAACCCCAAGGGTGTCTACTTCACTCACCGGCAACTGGTGCTGCATACCCTGGCCGAAGCGTCGGTGACCGGCAGCATCGACAGCGTGCGCCTGCTGGGCAGCAATGACGTGTACATGCCGATCACCCCGATGTTCCACGTGCATGCCTGGGGCATCCCTTACGCCGCGACCATGCTCGGCATGAAGCAGGTGTACCCCGGCCGCTACGAACCGGAGATGCTGGTCAGGCTGTGGCGTGAGGAGAAGGTCACGTTCTCCCATTGCGTGCCGACCATCCTGCAGATGCTGCTCAACTGCCCGACCGCGCAAGGGCAGGACTTTGGCGGCTGGAAAATCATCATCGGCGGTAGCGCGCTCAACCGTTCGCTGTATCAGGCTGCCCTGGCTCGCGGCATCCAGCTGACCGCGGCGTATGGCATGTCGGAAACCTGCCCGCTGATCTCCGCCGCGCACCTGAACGACGAGTTGCAGGCCGGCAGCGAGGATGAGCGCGTCACCTACCGCATCAAGGCTGGCGTGCCGGTACCGCTGGTCGAGGCGGCGATTGTCGATGGCAATGGCAACTTCCTGCCCGCCGATGGCGAAACCCAGGGCGAGCTGGTGCTGCGTGCGCCGTGGCTGACCCTGGGCTATTTCAAGGAGCCGGAAAAGAGCGAGGAGCTGTGGCAGGGGGGCTGGCTGCACACCGGTGACGTCGCCACGCTGGACGGCATGGGTTACATCGACATCCGCGACCGGATCAAGGACGTGATCAAGACCGGCGGCGAATGGGTATCTTCACTCGACCTCGAAGACCTGATCAGCCGCCACCCGGCGGTGCGCGAAGTGGCGGTGGTCGGGGTGGCCGACCCACAGTGGGGCGAGCGGCCGTTTGCCCTGCTGGTGGTGCGTGACGGCCAGGCCATCGACGCCAGGACGCTCAAGGAGCACCTCAAGCCGTTCGTCGAGCAAGGCCATATCAACAAATGGGCGATTCCCAGCCAGATCGCCGTTGTTACTGAAATTCCCAAGACCAGTGTCGGCAAGCTCGACAAGAAACGTATCCGCCAGGACATCGTGCAGTGGCAGGCCAGCAACAGCGCGTTCCTTTCCACGCTGTAACCGCCCTGCGGGTCGCGGTGCGCAGCACCCGGCCCGCATCCTAGAGCGGTCAGGTCCTTGCCAAATGGCGGAAATACGCCATCCTTTAGCACTGTCAGCCCGCTACCGATACCAGATTGCAGCGCGTTGGCAGCACGGAGCGCAAATCACACTTTAGAGGGATCAAGCGCCTGTGCCTTGCTGGCTATAGTCGGGGCCAGGGGATTTTCAGGAATGGGGGTTGGCGGCATGCGCAAGCCATGTCGTCGCGGGCGCAAGCCTGCATCCGGTCGCTCGGGCCGTTCTTGAAAGGACTCACTGCCATAACAAAAAAAGTACATGGAGTAGCGTCGATGAAATCTGCAAACCTGTTCTGGCGCCGGGCCAAGTTGCCCCTGGCCGTCAGCCTTGCTTCCACGCTCGCAAGTCCTGCTTTCGCTGTCAGCTTCAACATTGGTGAAATCGAAGGCCAGTTCGACTCGTCGCTCTCCATCGGCGCCAGCTGGTCGACAGCCAATCCCAACAAGAACCTGATCGGGGTGAACAACGGCGGCAAGGGCCTGTCGCAGACATCGGACGATGGCCACCTGAACTTCAAGAAGGGCGAAACCTTCTCCAAGATCTTCAAGGGTATCCATGACCTGGAACTCAAGTACGGCGACACCGGTGTGTTCGTCCGTGGCAAGTACTGGTACGACTTCGAGCTGAAGGACGAAGGACGGGAGTTCAAGGACATCAGCGACTCCAACCGCAAGGAAGGCGCCAAGTCGTCCGGCGCCGAGCTGCTCGACGCCTTCGTCTACCACAACTATTCCATCGGCGATCAGCCGGGCTCGGTACGCCTGGGCAAGCAGGTCGTGAGCTGGGGTGAAAGTACCTTCATCGGTGGCGGCATCAACTCGATCAACCCGATCGACGTGTCGGCGTTCCGCCGTCCGGGAGCCGAGATCAAGGAAGGCCTGATCCCGGTCAACATGTTCTACATTTCGCAGAGCCTCACCGACAACCTGTCGGCCGAGGCGTTCTACCAGATCGAATGGGACCAGACGGTCGTCGACAACTGCGGCACCTTCTTCTCCCAGCCGGACATCATTGCCGACGGTTGTACCGACAACCTGCGCGTGCTCAACAGCAGCCGCACGGTGCCGGGCGCGGCGCAGCAGTTCCTGGCCAGCCGGGGCGTGAATATCAACGAAGAGGGGGTGATGGTACGCCGTGGTGCTGATCGTGATGCACGCGACAGCGGCCAGTTCGGCGTAGCGATGCGTTACATGTTCGAGCCGCTGGATACTGAGTTCGGCGCTTATTTCATGAACTATCACAGCCGTGCGCCGATCTTCAGCGCGACAGGTGCTCCGCCTTCCGTGTTTGGCGGGTTGAGCGCCCTGCCTGCACCGCTGCGTGCGCTGGCACCGCTGATCGTGGCTGGCAATTCCGAGTACTTCGTCGAGTATCCCGAAGATATTCGCCTTTATGGCTTGAGCTTCTCCACCACCCTGCCCACCGGGACCGCCTGGAGCGGCGAACTCAGCTACCGCCCCAACGCACCCGTGCAGCTCAATACCACGGATATCCTGTTTGCCGGGGTGCGTCCGATTGGCGGCGCCTTGAGCAATGCATCGCTGCTGAGCGGTACGCCAGGGCAGGACTTGCACGGCTACCGCCGTAAGGAAATCACGCAGTTCCAGACCACCCTGACGCATTTCTTCGACCAGGTGATGGGCGCCAGCCGCATGACTGTGGTCGGTGAGTTGGGGGTCACTCATGTCGGCGGCCTGGAGAGCGCGCACGATACCCGATACGGTCGTGACCCTGTATTCGGCCCCGGCCCGCTGCCATCCACCGGTGGTGCCGATACTTGCCAGGCGCTCAATGCCAGCACCATCGCGGGCGCAGGCGCTGGAGCCTCTACCGCCAACCTGTCTCGCAACTGCGAGAACGATGGCTTTACCACCAGTACTTCCTGGGGTTACCGCGCTCGGGTCATCTGGGACTACAACGACGTTTTCGCCGGGGTCAACCTGAAACCCAGCGTGGCCTGGTCGCATGACGTTTCCGGCTACTCGCCGGGCCCTGGCGCCAACTTCGAGGAAGGCCGCAAGGCGGTCAGCCTGGGCCTCGACGCCGAGTACCAGAACACCTACACGGCAAGCCTGTCGTACACCAACTTCTTCGATGGCGAGTACACCACCGTGGATGACCGTGACTTCGTCGCGCTCAGCTTCGGCGTGAACTTCTAAGCACACAGATCCAGGACGACACGACATGAACAAGACCAGAAGTCTGCTGCAGGCCGGTGTACTGGGCCTGTCCCTGCTGGCGACCAGCGTCATGGCTGCGGTATCCGCCGACGAGGCGGCCAAGCTGGGTAGCACCCTGACCCCGATGGGCGCCGAAAAGGCCGGCAACGCCGACGGTTCGATCGGCCCATGGGAGCCGTTGTCGAAGAGCGCCGGCAGCGCCGACGGCAGGGGCTTCCTGTCCGACCCGTACGGCAGTGAAAAGCCGCTGTTCACCATCACCGCGCAGAATGCCGACCAGTACAAGGACAAGCTTTCGCCGGGCCAGCTGGCGATGCTCAAGCGCTACCCGGACACCTTCAAGATCCCGGTATACAAGACCCATCGTGGTTCCACGGTACCGGCTGACGTGTTCGCCGCCATCAAGGAAAACGCCACCAAGACCACCTTGGTCGAAGGCGGCAACGGCTTGAGCAACTTCCGCACCGCCGTGCCGTTCCCTATCCCGAAAAGCGGCCTGGAAGTGATCTGGAACCATATCACCCGTTACCGCGGTGGCAGCGTCAGCCGCCTGGTGACCCAGGCCACGCCGCAGCAGAATGGCTCGTTCAACCCGGTGTACTTCTCCGACCAATTCGTCTTCCGCGAAAGGATGAAGGACTACGACCCGAACAACCCGGGCAATATCCTGTTCTATTTCAAGCAGGAAGTGACCGCGCCTGCACGCCTGGCCGGGACCGTGCTGCTGGTGCACGAAACCCTCGACCAGGTGAAGGAACCGCGCAAGGCGTGGATCTACAACGCTGGCCAGCGCCGTGTGCGGCAGGCGCCGCAGGTATCGTATGATGGCCCGGGTACCGCCGCCGACGGCCTGCGCACGTCGGATAACCTGGACATGTTCAATGGCGCCCCAGACCGCTATGACTGGAAGCTCGAAGGCAAGAAGGAGCTGTACATCGCTTCCAACGCCTTCAAGCTGGATGACCCCAAGCTCAAGTACACCGACATCATCAAGGCCGGGCACATCAACCAGGACCTGGCCCGTTACGAGTTGCGCCGCGTGTGGCACGTGGTTGCGACGTTGAAGCCGGGCCAGCGGCACATCTACGCCAAGCGTGACTTCTACATCGATGAAGACACCTGGCAGGCTGCGGTGATCGACCAGTACGACGGCCGTGGCCAGCTGTGGCGGGTATCCGAGGCCCATGCCCAGCCGTACTACAACGTGGATGTGCCTTGGTACACCCTGGAGGCCATCTACGACCTGCAGTCGGGCCGTTACCTGGCCCTGGGCATGAAGAACGAAGAGAAACGCGCCTACGACTTCGGCTTCAGCGCCAGCAAGGCGGACTTCCAGCCAGCGGCATTGCGCCAGTCGGGTATCCGCTAAGTATTGCGCTACCGTGAAACGCCCCGGCTTGTCCGGGGCGTTTCCATTGGCACTTGCGGCCTGATAAACCTGCTGAATACCTCACCAAACCCCCGCTCCAGCCGCTGTCCATCAGCGTTGTTGCTTTTTGTCGTAGTCTTTTCCGGGGCAACTGCGCCCATCATCTTCAAATGCGCAGCGTTACCGGCTAGTCTCGCAAGCATCCATACCGCCGTAGTCTTCCAAACAGAACGAGCCGGCCATGACAGATCTGTCCCGTACGCATGGATTCGCCAGCCAGGCCCTGGGCCTGCTGGACGGGCGTTTCTTCCGCCCACCCTTGCCGGACGGCCATGTACCGCGCCTGCGCCTGTGTCAGCGGCTGCAAGCCGGCCTCGGTGGGCGGCTGCTGCTGGTGAACGCGCCTGCGGGGTTTGGCAAAAGCTCGCTGGCCATCGAATTCTGCGAAGCACTACCCGAGCACTGGCGTAGCCTGTGGCTGGGCCTGAGCCAACGCGATGCCGACCCTGGCCGCTTCCTTGAGCGCCTGCTCGAAGGCCTGCAGCAGTACTGCCCGGCGTTGGGCGGCCAGGCCATGGGCCTGCTGAAGATGCGCCAGCGCCACCAGCCGTTCGCCTTCGAGGAATGGCTCGATGGCTTGCTCGACGAGCTGGCGCTGTACCTGCAGGCCGATACGCCGCTGTTGCTGGTGCTGGATGACTATCACCTGGCCCAGGGGCCGGTGCTCGACCGCTGCCTGCAGTTCTTCCTCAATCACCTGCCGCCCGGGCTGGTGCTGCTGGTTACCAGCCGCCAGCGTCCGGACTGGCACCTGGCGCGCCTGCGCCTGTCGCGGCAACTGGTCGAGCTCAGTGAGCAGGACCTGCGCCTTACCCCCGAAGAGTCCCTGGCGGTGATCGGTCGCCAGCCCACCGGCCTGCGTGGCCAGGCCCTGGACAACCTGATCCAGCGCAGCGACGGCTGGGTGGCCGGGTTGCGCTTCTGGCAGCTGGCGGCCAGCGAGTCGTCTGACGAGCAGGCCCTGCCCCAGGCGCTGCATGGCGGCGAGGGCCTGATCCGCGACTACCTGCTGGAAGAAGTCATCGACATGCTGCCCGCCGACGTGCAGGCGTTCCTGTACGACACGGCCTGCCAGGAGCGCTTCTGTGCCCCGCTGTGCGATGCCGTGCGTGGCCGCCAGGACAGTGCCGCGATCCTGCGTTTCCTGCAGGCGCACCAGGTGTTCCTGGTGCCGCTGGACGAACATGGCCACTGGTTTCGCTACCATCACCTGTTCTCCGACCTGTTGCGCAGCCGGCAGGCCAGCGAGCCGCTGGCAGGGCTGCAGTTGCGCGCCTGCCGCTGGTTCGAGAGCCAGGGCCTGCTGGACGAGGCGGTAGAGCAGGCGCTGCGGGCCGGCCACCTCGATGTCGCCGCCAACCTGGTGCAGAGCCTGTCCGAGGAGCAATTGCTGGCCGAACAGAACGTCGGCATGTTGCTGCGCTGGAAGATGGACCTGCCCGACAGCCTGCTGATCAGCACACCGCGGTTGATCGTGCTGTACAGCTGGGCGTTGGGCCTGGCCTGCCAGCTGGACGCTGCAGAGGAACTGGCGAGTTTCCTCAGCCGCTTCCTGCCCGCGCCTTCGGCGACCGCGCAGAAGTCCATGCTGGCGCAGTGGCTGGCGCTCAGCGGCGTGATCGCCCGTGGCCGTGGCGACCGCGAGCGCACCCTGGCCTATTGCGGCGAAGCGCTGCAGAGCTTGCCGAGCAAGCGTTATGGCCAGCGCCTGGTGTGCCTGTCGACGTTGTCCAACCTGGCGATCGCCGATGGTGATTTCTGGCGGGCCCGTGGCTGGAACCGCGAGGCACTGGAGCTGGCGCAGCGTGTCGGCAACCCGTTGTTCGAGGCCCTGGCTTACTACGACCGCGCACGGGTGCTGCACGCCCGTGGCGAGGTGCTGCGCGCGCTGGACGAAGTGCGCCAGGGGCTGCAACGCCTGCAAGGGCTCTCGGCGCAGCGCCTGTATGCCGTGCGTGCGCGCCTGACCCTGTACGAAGGCTACCTGCTGGTCTCGCGCTTGCAGCCGGCCCAGGGCCGTGCACGTTTGCGTGCGGGGCTGGGCGAGGCGCGCGCCTGCCGTGATATCAGCGTGCTCATCGGTCATTGCGTGATTGCGACGCTGGATGGCCGCGAAGGGCAGTTTGCCGAAGCCTTTGCCGAACTGGCCGAAGCCGAGCGGCTGATGCATATCTGGGATGTACCACCGGTCTACTACCTGGCCATGATCACCCTGGTCAAATGCGAGCTGTGGCTTGCCCAGGGGCGCATGGACCTGGCCGAGTCCTGGCTGCTGCGGCTGGGCCAGACCTATGGCGGCGAGCAGCCGGCGGCGGCGCCTGAGTTCCACCCGTTGCTGCCGTTGCACATTGCCTTGCAACAAGCGTCGCTGGACCGTACCCAGTCGCGTCGCGACGAAGCGGAGCAACGCCTGGCCGGCCTGGTCGAGCGCGGCCAGGCCAGTGGCGGCAGGCTGCTGACCGTCAATGCCCTGTGCCAGTGGCTTGCCTTGCTGCTGGACGAGGGCCGCGAAGGGCAGGCCGCACAGTTGCTGCCCAGGCTGCTGGAAGCCGCCCAAGGCGGCGTACTGCAACCGTTCCAGCCACTGCTGGAGCAACATCCGCAATGGCTTCACGAACAGTTGCAGGCAACTGCCGCCAGCCCGGTGCAGGCCGAGTTGCTCAAGCGCCTGCCGCCGATGCCCAACGCCGGGAACGCCGGCAGTGAAACGCTGAGCAGCCGCGAATTGGCAGTGCTCGAACTGATTGCCCAGGGATGTTCCAACCAGCAGATCAGCGAGCGGTTGTTCATTTCCCTGCACACGGTGAAGACCCACGCCAGTCATATCAACAGCAAGCTTGGGGTAGAGCGGCGCACCCAGGCAGTGGCCAAGGCCAAATCGCTGGGGCTGCTGGCCTGACACTGGCTGCGCCGGGTATTGCCCGCTAAAGTCATGATCAAGGGCCCGGGTTACCGGCAGCCAATGCTCTATCCTCATCTTTCCCGGCCAGCTGCCGATACAGCTAGCGGTGGCATCGCTTCGCGCGATTTTTCAATTATTCCAAGGCAGGTCGTGTTGATGCTGCAGTACGGGCAAAAGAGCTTTCTGATCGTCGACGACTTTACCGACTTTCGCACGTCGACCCGTTCCATGCTGCGCGAGCTGGGTGTGCGTGACGTGGACACCGCCGACAGCGGCGAGCAAGCGTTGCGTATGTGCGCGCAGAAGCGCTATGACGTGATTCTGCAGGACTTCCACCTGGGCGACGGCAAGAAGAACGGCCAGCAGGTGCTCGAAGACTTGATCCTCGACAAGCACATCAGCCATGAGTGCATATTCATCATGGTCACGGCCGAGAGCAGCCAGGCCATTGTCCTCAGCGCCATCGAGCACGAGCCCGATGCCTACCTGACCAAGCCGTTCAACCGGGTTGGCCTGGCCCAGCGCGTCGAGAAGCTGTACCAGCGCAAGAACCTGCTGAAGCCGATCCTGCAGGCCCTGGACCGCAATCGGCCGGGCGAAGTGCTGGCGGCCTGCGCCGAGCTGTGCAAGCGCGACCCACGCCTGGCGCCGCTGTGCCTGCGGTATCGGGCCGATGCCTTGCGCAATCTCAGCCGCTTCGAGGAGCTGGAGAAGTTCCTCAAGGCCATTCTCGCCAGCCGCCCACAGCCATGGGTGTACGCGGCACTGGGCAGCCTGATGCACAAGCGTGGCCAGAACGCCCAGGCCCAGGGCGTGTACGAGCAGGCACTCAAGGCCTTCCCGATCATGCCGGGCCTGTACGATGGCATGGCCGAGGTGCTGGTGGCCCAGGGCGAAACCAAGCGTGCGCAGAACATGCTGGAAGAAGCCGTGCGGCTGTCGCCGTTGTCGGTACGCCGTCAGTCGACGCTGGGCAAGCTGGCGTTGGAAAACGAAGACTTCGAAAGTGCCTCGAAAGCGTTTCGCCATGCCGTCAACCAGGGCCAGAGCTCACGCTACAAGGACCCTGAGAACAATCTTGGCCTGGTGCAGGCGCTGATGAGCAAGAATGCCGGTTTTGGCCTGGATGCGCGCACCCGGGTCGAGATCAACGCCACGCTCAGCGAGGTGGCCAAGGAAAATCCGGAAGACCAAGGGTTGCAAGTGCGCGCGCGGATGATGAAGGCCGCCAGCCTGCAGCAGGCCGGGGACCCGGAAACGGCGGCCAAGCTGACCGAGCAGGCGATCCAGCGCCTGGACAAGATGAACCAGTTCTTCTCGGTCGATTCGGCCCTCACCGTCGCCGCGCAATTGCAGGCCATGGGTCAGGAAGCTGCCGCCATCGGTGTGCTGAGGGGCTGCGTGGAAAGTTACGGCGATGATCCCAAGGTGATGGAGAAGGTGGGCAAGCTGACCGACGACCCGAGCGTGCTCAACGCCATTACCGAAGCGGTCACCCTCAACCGTCAGGGCGTGCGCAGTTACCAGGGCGGGCAGCTCGGCGAGGCACTGCAGCTGTTCCGCAAGGCGCTGGGGTTGCAGCCTAAGAACATCAGCATCGCCCTGAATACCGCCCAGGCGCTGCTGCGCATCGGCGGTGACAACCCGCAGCCGGCAATCATGCAGGAGTGTCGCGACGCCCTGACCAGCGTGGCCGGTATCCCTGTCAGCGACAACCGTTACGACCGTTACCGCAAATTGCATATCCGGGTGTTCGGCGCATGAATCAAGACAACCAGGGGCTGGATTTTTCCACGGTGATCGCCTCCACCGTGCACGACCTGAAGAATTCCCTGTCGGCGCTTATCCAGTCCCACAACCAGTGGGTGGAGCGCTTGCCCGAGGAACTGCGCGGGGGGGCCGAGCAGGGCGTGATGGAGCATGAGTTTCGCCACCTCAACGGCATGCTGGTGCAGCTGTTGGGGTTGTACAAGCTGGGTGTCAACCAGCTGCCGGTGTGCCCGGACTACCACGAGCTGGACGACTTCATCGAAGCCCAGCTGGCGGCCCACGAGGAAGTGCTCAGGCACAAGGACATCCTCGCCACCTGGCGCATCGACACTGATAACCCACTGGGCTTCTTCGACCGCGAACTGGTGGCCTCGGTGGTCGCCAACGTCATCACCAACGCCACCCGCTTCGCCGCGCATGCCTTGCTGATTACCATCGAGGAAGCCGACAACCAGCTGGCCATTTGTGTCAACGATGACGGCCCGGGCTATCCACAGCGCATGCTCGAACGCCAGGAAGAGTTCAGCCAGGGCATCGATTCGAACAGCGGCAGCACCGGCCTTGGCCTTTATTTTGCCGCGCGCATCGCGGCGCTGCATGAAAGTGGCGGGGTGCGCGGGCGCATAGAGATCTCCAATGGCGGAGCGCTTGGAGGGGGGCTGTTCAAACTGTTCCTGCCGTGAACTGGCAGGATTGCAGTGCGAACTTCTTGCGGATTTGTCATGCTCGACGCACTCGCACGCGTGCAAACGCTCTTCGACTAACCGGTCCCCCTATTCCCATGCACAATCCATCGTCAGCGCTTATTCGCGAAACCTTCCCTGTAGGCCCCTTGCAATGTAATTGCACCCTGATTGGCGACCCGCTGAGCAAGAAGGCCATCGTCGTCGACCCGGGTGGTGATCCGGAGAAGATTCTTGCCCGCCTGCAGGTCCATGGCCTGGCGCTGGTGAGCATCATTCATACCCACGCGCACTTCGATCACTTCCTGGCGTCCGGCAAGCTCAAGGAGCTGACCGGCGCGACCCTGCACCTGCACAAGGACGACCAGGTGCTGTGGGACAACCTGGAAATGCAATGCCAGATGTTCGGCGTACCCTACACCCCGGTCCCTGCGCCCGACCGCTGGCTGGGTGACGACGAAGAGCTGGCCTGCGGTTGTGGCGTAGCCCTGCATACGCCCGGCCACACACCGGGCTCGATGAGTTTCTGGTTTGCCGACGCCAAGCTGCTGATTGCCGGTGATACCCTGTTCCGCCGTGGCATCGGCCGCACCGATTTGTGGGGCGGCGACCAGCGGGCTATCGTGCGTTCGATCAAGGAGCGGCTATACCGGCTGGATGAAGAAGCCATTGTGGTGACGGGCCATGGGCCCGATACCCGGCTGGGCGATGAGATGCGTGAGAACCCCTTCGTACGTGCGTAATGGCACATGAAGGCACTTTCACGGAATTTTTCGTTGCCTGTGCGATCCAAGGCTGGCATAGATCCGTTCGCGGTCTGTCGCATTCATGAATTCAGTAGGAGCTTGTCCATGTTCACCATGCGTCGTCTGATTATCGTCGCAACCGCCGCTGCCCTGATGACTGGCTGTGCCGGTCAGAACCCTTATGACAGCCAGGGCCAGGCGCAGGGCTCCACAGGGATGAGCAAGACTGCCAAATACGGCGGCCTGGGCGCGCTGGCCGGTGCCATTGCCGGTGCCGCCATCGACCACAACAACCGGGGCAAGGGTGCGCTGATCGGCGCCGCCGCCGTGGGTGCCGCTGCAGCCGGTTATGGCTACTACGCCGACAAGCAGGAAGCCGAGCTGCGCGCGCAAATGGCCAACACCGGTGTGGAAGTGCAGCGCCAGGGTGACCAGATCAAGCTGATCATGCCGGGCAACATCACCTTCGCCACCGACTCGGCCAACATCGCGCCAAGCTTCTATTCGCCGCTGAACAACCTGGCCAGCTCGTTCAAGCAGTTCAACCAGAACACCATCGAAGTGGTCGGCTTCACCGACAGCACCGGCAGCCGCCAGCACAACATGGACCTGTCCCAGCGTCGCGCGCAGGCGGTCAGCACCTACCTGACCTCGCAGGGCGTGGACGCCTCGCGAATTTCGGTACGCGGCATGGGCCCGGATCAGCCGATCGCCAGCAACGCCGATGCCAACGGGCGTGCACAGAACCGTCGGGTGGAAGTGAACCTGAAGCCGATTCCGGGTCAGCAGTATGACCAGCAGGGCCAGGTTCAGCAGTATCCCTGACCGATACCTGGGGCTGCAAAGCAGCCCCGGTTTCTAACCCGTCACGCTGGCCTGGATCGCCGTAAGGGCGATGGTATGCACGATATCGTCTACCTGCGCCCCGCGCGGCAAGTCGTTCACTGGCTTGCGCAGCCCCTGCAGCATGGGCCCCAGGCTGACGCCGTCGGTGCTGCGCTGCACCGCCTTGTGCGTGGTGTTGCCGGTATTCAGGTCGGGGAACACGAACACCGTGGCACGCCCGGCCACCGGGCTGTCTGGCGCCAGCTGCCGGGCAATCGCCGGGTTGGCTGCGGCGTCATACTGCAACGGCCCATCGATCAGCAGCGCCTCTGTCGCAGCCTGCGCCAGGCGGGTCGCTTCGCGCACTTTCTCGACTTCCTCGTCGCTGGCCGAATCGCTTGAGTAACTGATCATCGCCACCCGCGGTGCGATGCCGAATGCCTGCGCCGAGTCGGCGCTCTGCCGGGCGATTTCGGCCAGTTCGGCAGCGCTCGGGTGCGGGTTCATCACGCAGTCGCCGTACACCAGCACCTGTTCCGGGAACAACATGAAGAACACCGACGACACCAGGCTCGAACCGGGTGCGGTCTTGATCAGCTGCAGGGCCGGGCGGATGGTGTTGGCAGTCGAATGCACCAGGCCCGAGACCAGCCCATCCACTTCGTCCAGCGCCAGCATCATGGTGCCGATCACCACCGGGTCTTCCAGTTGCTGCTCGGCCATCGGCGCATTGAGGTTCTTGCTCTTGCGCAGTTCGACCATCGGTTCCACATAGCGCCCGCGGATCAGCTCCGGGTCGAGGATTTCCAGGCCTGGCGGCAAGGTGATGCCCTGGGCACGTGCCACGGCGTCGACGTCCTCGGGCTTGGCCAGCAGCACGCAGCGGGCGATGCCACGGGCCTGGCAGATGGCCGCAGCCTGTACCAGCAGCGGCTCGGCGCCTTCCGGCAGGACGATACGCTTGTTGGCCTGCTGCGCCCGCTGGATCAACTGGTAGCGGAACACGGCCGGTGACAGGCGTAGTTCGCGCGGAGTACCGCAACGCTGGTGCAACCAGGCCGCGTCGAGGTGGCTGGCGACGAAATCGGTGATGAACTCGGCGCGCTCGCGGTCGTCCACCGGGATTTCCCGGTTCAGCGAGTTGAGTTGGTTGGCGGTGTCGTACGAACCGGTACTGACCGACAGGATCGGCAGGCCTGCCTGCAGGGCGCCACGGCACAGGCCCAGGATGCGTGCGTCAGGCTTGCTGTCGCTGGTCAGCAGCAGGCCGGCCAGCGGTACGCCGTTGATCGCCGCGAGGCTGACGGCGAGGATGATGTCGTCGCGGTCGCCCGGGGTGACCACCAGCGTGCCCGAAGTCAGCAGCGGCACCGTATTGGCCACGGTGCGTGCGCAGATGATGATCTTGCTCATGCGCCGCTGCTCGTAGTCACCGGCGTTGAGTACCTGGGCGCCGAGCAGGTCGGCCACGTCGCGGGTGCGCGGGGCGTTCAGTTCCGCTTGGTAGGGGATGCAACCGAGCAGGCGGAAGTCGTCGCCGCGCAGCAGCGGCGAGTGCTCGCGCAGGCGCGCGGAAAACTCCGCCATGCTTTCGTCGGTGCGCACCTTGTTGAGGATCACCCCGAGCACTTTCGGATCACGCGGGCCGCCGAACAGCTGCGCCTGCAGTTCGACCCGGCCAGACAGCTCGCTGAGTACTTCGTTTTCCGGTGCCGAGACCAGGATCACCTCGGCATCCAGGCTCTTCGCCAGGTGCAGGTTGACCCGCGCCGCATAACTGGCGTGGCGCGTTGGCACCATGCCTTCGACCACTACCACGTCGTTGCCGATGCAGGCTTGCTGGTACAGGCGGATGATTTCCTCGAGCAGTTCGTCCAGCTGGCCTTCGCCGAGCATGCGCTCGACGTGGGCCAGGCTCAGCGGTACCGGTGGCTTGATGCCGTGGGTACGGGCGACCAGTTCGGTGGAGCGTTCGGGGCCGGTATCACCGGGGTGGGGCTGGGCGATCGGCTTGAAGAAGCCAACCTTCAGGCCGGCGCGTTCCAAGGTACGTACCAGGCCGAGGCTGATGGAGGTGAGGCCGACACCGAAGTCGGTCGGCGCAATGAAAAATGTCTGCATGCGTGCTTCTCGAAATAAGCGGTGCAAGAAATCAACGGCCAAGGGTAGCGCTATCGGCCCCCTGTGCGCACCAGCCACACGTGAAAGGCTGGCCGATGCGCTGCGCGCGCTGGGCCGGGTCCAGCACCCAGGGGCGTGCCTGCCACGGCGGCTGGTGGCGCAGATGCTGGGTATGGCCGCAGGACAGTTCGGCCACCCAGTGGCCTTCCTCGTCCTGGTGGAAGCCGGTGATCCGACTGATGGGCCGCTGCTCGTCCGCAGTGCGGTCGCAATCGGACGATGGCTTGGTTACACTTGTCCGCTCTACATTCTTTTGCAAAAGGTCTTGCCCCATGCTGATCGCCGCCAACAAGGCTGTCTCCATCGACTATACCCTGACCAACGACGCCGGGGAGACCATCGACAGCTCCGCCGGTGGCGCGCCGCTGGTTTACCTGCACGGTGCCGGCAACATCATCCCGGGCCTGGAAAAAGCTCTGGAAGGCAAGCAGGCCGGTGACGAGCTGAACGTTTCCGTCGAGCCGGAAGATGCCTACGGCGAATACCTGGCCGAGCTGGTCAGCACCCTGAACCGCAGCCTGTTCGAGGGTGTCGACGAGCTGGAAGTGGGCATGCAGTTCCACGCTTCGGCGCCGGATGGCCAGATGCAGATCGTCACCATCCGCGACATCGACGGCGACGACATCACCGTTGACGGCAACCACCCGCTGGCCGGCCAGCGCCTGACCTTCCAGGTCAAGGTCGTCAACGTGCGTGACGCCAGCGACGAAGAAATCGCTCACCGGCACATCCACGGTGAAGGTGGCCATCACCACTGATTTTCTGCGCTAAGCTCAGAAAGTCGCCAGGCGCTCGGGCAAGCCGACTTGCCTTCCTTCGGGAGGTGGGCGGCTTGGACGGGCGCCTTTTTAGTGGGCGCAATTCGCCTGTGCGGCAACCGGCAACCTGAGAGGGATTCATCATGAGTGCATTTCACGACCTGAAACTGGACGCGCTGAACGGCGGGGAGCTGCCTCTCGCCCCCTTCAAGGGCCAAGTGGTGCTGGTGGTCAACGTTGCTTCCAAGTGTGGCCTCACGCCGCAGTACAAAGCCCTGGAAAACCTCTACCAGGACTACAAGGACAAAGGCTTCAATGTGCTTGGCCTGCCATGCAACCAGTTTGCCGGGCAGGAGCCGGGCAGTGAAAAGGAAATCCAGGAGTTCTGCAGCCTCAACTATGGGGTGAGTTTCCCGCTGGGGGCCAAGTTGGAAGTCAACGGGCCGCACCGCCATTCGCTGTATCGCCTGCTGGCGGGGGAGGGTGCCGAGTTCCCCGGCGACATTACCTGGAACTTCGAGAAGTTCCTGGTGGGCAAGGACGGGCGGGTGCTGGCGCGCTTCTCGCCGCGCACCGCACCGGATGATCCGGCAGTGGTGCAGGCCATCGAAAAAGCGCTTGCCTGACCAGCTCAGGGCCGCTTTGCGGCCCATCGCCGGCAACCCGCACCTGCCCTGGGCATCATGTGATCACGAGTCGAGCTGGCTGGTCGGGAACGGGCGCACGCATCCGTTGATCGTTCAGCTGCGAGGTGCTGTTGAGCCGGGCTTGACCCTGAGCGTGGCTGCTTCTGTTTGTCCAGGTGCCGGGCCGGTTTGCTGGCAGGCGCTATACAGGTAACCCTCGAATTGCTCGACAATCGCCGGCCAGCCCTGGCGGCTGGCATGCTGCCGTGCATTCAGGCGCACCCGGCGCAAGGTTTCCGCTTCTTCCAGCAGCCAGCAGGCGGCATCGACGAATGCCGCCTGGTCCCCGGGCATGGCCAGTGCACCGCTGTGGCCATGGCGAATATGCTGCGCTGCGGCCGCCTCGTCATAGGCGACCACCGCCAGCCCCGAGGCCATGGCTTCGAGCACCACGTTGCCAAAGGTCTCGGTCAGGCTCGGGAACAGGAACAAGTCACCGCTGGCGTAGTGCTCGGCCAGCAGCTCGCCGCGCTGGGCGCCGCAGAACACGGCCTCGGGCAACTGCTGGCGGAGGGCGGTACGTTGCGGGCCATCGCCCACCAGTATCAGGCGCAGGCGTTTGTGTGGATAAGCCTTCTGCAGGGAGTCCAGGCAGGGGCGCAGCAAGCCCAGGTTCTTTTCCACTGCCAACCGACCGACATGCAGCACGGCGATATCGTCCGGGGCAAGTCCCCAGCTGTCGCGCAATGCCTGGCTACGCCGCGCCGGGTTGAACAGGCAGGCATCGACCCCCCTTGCCAGCAGTTCCAGGCGTTCGAAACCACGGCGTTCAAGCTCCAGGCGCTGGCTGAGGCTGGGGACCAGGGTGGTGGCTGTACGCCGATGGAACCAGCGCAGGTAATGGGTAAGCAAGCGCGCCAGCAGGCCCAGCCCGTACTGGCCGGAATACTGTGGGAAATTGGTATGAAAGCCACTCACCACTGCCACCCCCAGACGGCGCGCGGCGCGCAGGGCGCTGAGCCCCAGTGGCCCTTCAGTGGCGATGTACAGCACGTCCGGGCGCTGCCGGCGCCAATGCCGTAACAGTTTGTGCATCGATACTTCGCCCCACTGCAAGCCAGGGTAGCCAGGCAGCGGCCAGCCACGGCACAGCATCAGCTCCGGGTCGTTGTACAGCGGCCCTTCACCGGCCTGGCGCGGGCGCACCACCTCGACCTTGTGGCCGCGCTGGCGCAGCCCCTCGCTGAGGCGGCCAAGGGTGTTGGCCACGCCGTTGATTTCCGGTGGGAAGGTTTCGCTGACCAAGGTAATGCGTAGGGCGGGTGTATTCATGACAAAAGTTTCCACCTGCCAGATTGCGCCGATGTGACCGCTGCGTGACGTCCGGATGACGCTTGCTCGCTGACGCCTTTCGCTTTGTGAAATATTCCTTTCAAGGCGCTCAAGAAGGTCCCACGGGCAGCCGATGAAGAAGCATATGACGACCTGATGCGCTCCGGGAGAGCGGTGATGTTCAACAACAAGCTCAAGCAAGAAATCCGCCAGCTGCGCGAAGACCTGATGTCCATCGAACAGGTCAAGAGTAGTCTCGACAACGAAATGCTGGTGCTGCAACTCGACCCCCAGGGGCGGATCGAGATGGTCAACGGCAACTTCGAAAGAGAAATGCTTTACCGTGCCGATCAACTGCTTGGCCGCAACATCGAAGAGATTGTCCCGGCACAAGTGAAGTCACTGGATTTCTACCAGCGCATGAAAGGTGCAATCAGCCGCGGTGAACACCTCCACGGCGCCTTCCGTCTGCTGCGTGGCAATGGCCAGGAAGCCTGGTTGCGGTCGATCCTGCAGCCGGTCAGGAACAGCGAGGGGCGTATCAAGTATTTCACGCTGCACTCCAGCGACCTTACCCGCACCATCGAAACCTCCCGCGAGCATGAAAGCCTGATCAAGGCGCTGATGCGCTCGACCGCGGTGATCGAATTCGACCTCGATGGCACCATCCTCACGGCCAACGAACGATTCCTGGCCACCGTCGGCTATCGCCTGGAGCAGATCCGTGGCAAGCATCACCGGATGTTCTGCGAGCCGGAGGAGGTCAATTCGCCGGCCTACCAGGCTTTCTGGGAAAAGCTGCGCCGTGGCGAGTACATTGCCGATCGCTTCAAGCGTATCGATGCCCACGGGCGGGTTGTCTGGCTGGAAGCCTCGTACAACCCGATCTTCGACGCCCACGACGTGCTTTACAAAGTGGTCAAGTTCGCCACCGTGATTACCGACCAGGTCAACCAGGAGATGGCGGTGGCCGAGGCGGCGGATGTGGCCTTCAACACCTCGGTAGGCACCGACGCCAGTGCACGCAAGGCTACCGAAGTGGTCACCCAGACCGTCAGCGTGATGCGCGGCCTGGAAGCCTCGATGCAAGAAGCGGCCGAAGGCATCCAGGCGCTGGACACCCAGTCGCGGGTGATCGGCTCGATCATCAAGACCATCAGCGACATTGCCGGGCAGACCAACCTGCTGGCGCTCAACGCGGCCATCGAGGCGGCCCGCGCTGGCGAGCAGGGCCGTGGCTTCGCCGTGGTTGCCGATGAAGTGCGCCAGCTGGCCTCGCGTACCAGCACCGCCACCGAGGAAATCGCCCGGGTGGTGCAGCAGAACGAGCAGCTGGCCCAGGCGGCGGTGGCCATCATCGACACCAGCAAGCGCCAGGCCGAGCAGGGGCCGGCGCTGGCTGATGAAACCGGCGGGGTGATTGTCGAGATTCAGGAAGGAGCGAAGCGGGTGGTGGACGTGGTGGGGCAGTTCTCCAGCCGGTTGGGGCAGTGAAGCCTGTGGGAGCGGGTGAAGCCGTTCCCACAGGGCGGTGTTACATCGCGATCAGTTGCGCTCCCGCACCCAGAACAACGTGGCGCCGGCCACCGCTGCCGGCATCATCAGCACGTTGACCAGCGGAATCATCAGCGCCAGGTAGGTTATTCCGCCAAAGCCCAGGGACTGCCAGCGCTTGCTGCGCAGCCAGGCGAGCATGTCCTGCCAGCTCATCTTGTTGTTGTCCGCCGGGTAGTCGATGTACTGGATCGCCATCATCCAGACCCCGAAGATCAGCCACAGCGGCGCCGCCACCACGTTGACCACCGGGACCAGCGACAGGATGAACAGGCCGATGGCTCGCGGCAGGAAGTAGCCCAGCTTGCGCATTTCGCGGCCGAAGGTGCGTGGCACCATGGCTACCAGCTCACCCCAACTGAAGGCCGGGAAGTTGTCCTGGCCACGCAGCACCACCTCGACTTTTTCCGCCAGGAAGCCATTGAACGGCGCGGCAATGATGTTGGCGACCAGGGTGAAGGTGAAGAACACCATCAGTACCACCAGGGCGACGAACAGCGGCCAGAGGATATAGGTAAGGAAACTCAGCCAGTTCGGCAGGGTGGGCATCAGGGCATCCACCCACAGGCTGAACTGGTGGCCGGCGAAGTAGATCAGGCCACCGAACAGCAGCAAGTTGACCGCCAGCGGCAACAGCACGAACAACCGCAGGTTGGGACTCAGCACCAGTTTCAGGCCTTCGCGCAGGTACTGGGGGCCGGACAGGACAGGGGCTTGCATCGGGAGACTCCGCAGAGAAGGAAAACGCGCTGACCTTACCGAGTTTGCCGCGCCGACGAAAGGCGGGCAGCGGTCGGGAAACGGCGCGTAACAAATAGACCAGCCAAGCTATACGAACAAATCCCTGAATAGGCGATGCCTATGAGGTGGATTGTCTAAGGATATTTCCTTAATCTTTGCCACCTCGCTACAGTGCGTTCAACTTTCCGCTTTTCGGGCCTGCGCGTTGTAGCCTTCCCCAAGTGCTGCGTGGGTCCTTTTTAAATTCCAGCTGGCCCAGCCGGCGCACACGCCGGCCCATGCGGCCCGCTCGACAGGAGTTCGACATGTCTGAAGTACGTCATTCGCGCGTCATCATTCTCGGTTCCGGCCCTGCCGGCTACAGCGCCGCGGTGTACGCCGCCCGGGCCAACCTCAAGCCGCTGCTGATCACCGGCATGCAGGCCGGCGGCCAGCTGACCACCACCACCGAAGTCGACAACTGGCCGGGCGACCCCCATGGCCTGACCGGCCCGGCACTGATGCAGCGCATGCAGGAGCACGCCGAACGTTTCGAAACCGAAATCGTTTTCGACCACATCAACGCTGTCGACCTGGCCAACAAACCCTTCACCCTGCAGGGCGACAGCGGCAAGTACACCTGCGATGCACTGATCATCGCCACCGGTGCCAGCGCCCGCTACCTGGGCCTGCCATCCGAAGAAGCGTTCATGGGCAAAGGTGTGTCGGCCTGCGCCACCTGTGACGGTTTCTTCTACCGCAACAAGCCGGTTGCCGTGGTCGGCGGCGGCAATACTGCCGTTGAAGAGGCGCTGTACCTGGCCAACATCGCCAGCAAGGTGACCCTGGTGCACCGTCGCGATACCTTCCGCGCCGAGAAGATCCTGGTCGACAAGCTGCACGCACGTGTCGCCGAAGGCAAGATCGAGCTCAAGCTCAACGCCACCCTGGATGAAGTCCTGGGGGACAACATGGGGGTGACCGGTGCGCGCCTGAAGAACAACGACGGCAGCAGCGACGAAATCAAGGTCGACGGCGTGTTCATCGCTATCGGCCACACCCCGAACACCTCGCTGTTCGAAGGCCAGCTGACCCTGAAGGACGGCTACCTGGTGGTCAACGGTGGCCGTGAAGGCAATGCCACCGCCACCAACGTCGAGGGCGTGTTCGCTGCCGGTGACGTGGCCGACCACGTTTACCGCCAGGCCATCACCTCGGCCGGTGCCGGTTGCATGGCGGCGCTGGACGTCGAGCGTTACCTGGATGGCCTGGCCAACGCCTCGTTCTGATCCGCAAATGCAGGGGCCGCTTTGCGGCCCATCGCGACACAAGGCCATTCCAACAGCATGGCTGCGCCCAGATGTCGCATAAAGGAACCGGCCAGAGGCCGGTTTTCTTATGCCTGCAATTCGATTAGAGGCTCAGTCGCATCGACAGGTCCACGGCCTTCACATCCTTGGTCATGGCGCCAATCGAGATGTAGTCCACCCCGGTCTCGGCAATCACGCGCAAAGTCTGCTCATTGACCCCGCCGCTGGCCTCGAGCTTGGCCTTGCCGGCGGTAATGCGCACCGCTTCGCGCATTTCCTCCAGATCAAGCTCGTCGAGCATGATGATATCCGCACCGGCGGCCAAGGCCTGGCGCAGTTCGTCCAGGCTTTCCACTTCGATCTCCACCGGTTTGCCCGGTGCAATGCGGTGCGCGGCTGCCACTGCCTCGGCCACGCCGCCACTGGCTGCGATGTGGTTTTCCTTGAGCAGGAAGGCGTCGTACAAGCCGATGCGGTGGTTGTCGCAGCCTCCACAGGTCACTGCGTACTTCTGCGCCAGGCGCAGGCCGGGCAAGGTCTTGCGGGTATCCAGCAGGCGTACCTGGGTGCCTTGCACCAGGTCGGCGAGGAAGCGTGCACGGGTGGCCACCCCCGACAGCAACTGCAGGAAATTCAGCGCACTGCGTTCACCGCTGAGCAGCGAGCGTGCCGGGCCTTCCAGGTGGAACAAGGCCTGGTTGGCCGTGGCGCGTTCCCCGTCGGCCACCTGCCAGTGCACCGCCACGCGCGGGTCGAGCTGGCGAAACACCGCATCGACCCAGGCAGTGCCGGCAATCACGCAGTCTTCACGGGTGATGATGGTCGCCTTGGCCAGGCGCTCGGCCGGGATCAGCTGCGCGGTTATATCGCCACTGCCGATGTCTTCCAACAGTGCGCGACGCACGTTGGCTTCGATTTCAGCGGTCAGGTCGGCGAGGCGTAGGTTCGGCATGGTCGGCTCCACAAGCTAGATGCCCGCGATTATAGGGCAGGGGGCTTGCGTGTACAGCCGCCCTGGCAGCGACCTTTGGTCGGTCGCATTGAGCAAGTGGGGCAAACAAGGGTCATTAGCCAGCGAGTGAAACTGCGCTGGCAGCGATTTGGATTTTTGCCGATAATGGCGACCAGTATTTGGCGTCATGGCTTTGACGATCTCCAGCCCCTTCGGGCGAGACACCCTGCAAGGAGTCCGGGATGCAAAAAGAAGGCAAGGTGGTGCCCTTGGCGGCAGCCATCGATCGAGGGGGGCGTACGCCTCTGCCTTGCCTTCCGGTATTGCTGCTGCAGGTACGCGACAAGGCGGCCTTGCAATTGCGCCAAGGGCTGCAGGACCTGTTCGACAACGCTGACGATACCCTTTTCGAGATGGCCGACAAGGCGTTCGACCGCGGTGACCAGAACCTCTATTTCGAGGCCATGCGCGACCTGCGCCTGAAACGCAAGAGCATCGAACGTGGCTTTCTCGACACCTTCTACGATGCCTATGCGCGTATGGGCCAGGTCGACCCGCTGGCACGCCTGGCGGAGCCCGGCGACTTGCGCAGCAAGGCCCAGGCAGAGCGCACCGCCGCCATCGAAGGCATGGTTGCGCGGGTGCTGTCGCGTGACGGCATCGCCCTGCAGCAATTGGGCTTGCGCTTGCAGGCATTGCTCGACCGCCCCCTGTACGAGCAGCACAACCCGCTGGGGCCTGCCGCGTTGTGTGGCTACTTCCTCGAGGCAGGACGTAACCTGGGGGTCGGCCTGCGGGTGAAACTGGTGCTGCTCAAACTGTTCGAGCGCTACGTACTGCGCGATGCCGATATCATCTATGGCGAAGCCAACCAGTTGCTGGCGGCTGCGGGCGTGCTGCCCGAGCTGCCGCCGGCCCCGCGCCGGCGCGCCGAAGACCGGCGCATGCGGGCTCGACGCGGGGTGGCGAAGCTGGGGCAGGCAGTCGGTCCGGACGCGGCAGGGCAGGCTTTATTTGCCTCGCTGCAAACCCTGCTGGCGCCGCTGCGCGGGCAGTTCGCGCCTCGCCTGCAGGCCGTGGCCACGGCGCAGCCGATCAGCACCGCCGACTTGCTGCGCCTGCTGTCGCATTTGCAGCATTACGTGCCGGCTACCCACGAAGATGAAGACTTCGAGCTCGGCCAGCAGCTTGAACAGTTGTTGCTGCGGGTCAGCGTGCGCAGCGGCACCCGTCGGCGCATCGAGGTGGCCGACGAGGACATGATCAACCTGGTAGGGCGGCTTTTCGCGTTCATCCGCAACGACGACAACCTGCCAGCCAGCCTGCGCGCGTTGATCGCCCGCCTGCATATTCCGCTGCTGAAAGTCGCCCTGCTGGACAAGGGGTTGTTCAGCCGGGCCAGTCATCCGGCCCGGCGCCTGCTCAACGAGATCGCCGGCGCAGCCATTGGCTGGGAATGCCCCGGCACCAGCCTGCGCGACAGCCTGCACCTGCGGGTGGAGCGGACCATCCAGCGTCTGCTCAATGATTTTGCCGAAGATACCAGCCTGTTCGCCGAGTTGCTCGAAGACTTCCTGGCCTTCAACCAGGACGAGCGTCGGCGCAACGAGCTGCTCGAACAACGCACCCGCGATGCGGAAGAAGGCCGTGTCCGTGCCCGGCAGGCCAGGCACCAGGTGCAGCAAGCGCTCAATCAGCGCCTGCGTGGCCAGGTGTGGCCGCAGGTGGTGGTGCAGATGCTGGTGCAGTCGTGGAGCCAGGTACTGTTGCTGGCCTGGCTCAAGCAGGGCGCCGCTTCCCAGGCCTGGCGGGACGCGTTGCAGACCATGGACACCCTGCTGGCCAGCATCACCCCGCCGCAGGCGCCACAAGCCTTGCTGCAAAAGGTGCCGGGCCTGCTCAAGGCATTGCGCGATGGCCTGGCCAGCGTGGCTCTTGACTCGGCTGCGACCCGTGAGTTCTTCCTGCAACTGGAGCAGTTGCACCTGCGGGCCTGCGCAGGTACCGAAGGTCAGCCTGGTAGTGAGGGGCAGCGCCTGAGCGAAGTGCTGGTGGCCGAGGACATCGTGCTGGCCATTGCCGAGGAACCCGCCTGCGCCCCGTTGCACGTTGCCCATGCCCAGGCCGCTGCGTTGCGCCAGGTGCAGCGCCTGCGCATCGGTACCTGGGTCGAGGTGCTCGACGAGGATGAGCCGCTGCGGTGCAAGCTGGTGGCGCGCGTCGACAGTAGCGACAGGCTGGTGTTTTCCAACCGCACCGGCATGAAAGTGCGGGAGTGGAACGCCGCCAGCCTGGCCCAGGCATTGCACCGGGGCGAGGTGCGGGTACTGGATGACGGCTTGCTGTTCGAACGTGCGCTGGAGGCAGTGCTCGACGAGCTGCGGCAACCACGGGGCGTGTAGGCGTAAACATTACAATCATTCACATGCAAACGGCCTTGGCCACAGGGCATACTGGTGCTCTGTTCACGGCACTTTCAGGATTCGCCTCATGCAATTGGACCGTGCCACTGGCTGGTTCCACGGAAACGGAATCACCCACTGCCCCTCGCCGAACTTCAATGCCCGCCCCGAAGGCGAATCGATTTCCCTGCTGGTGATCCACAACATCAGCTTACCCCCGGCCTGTTTCGGTACCGGCAAGGTTCAGCAGTTCTTCCAGAACCGCCTGGATCCTGACGAGCACCCCTATTTCGCCAGCATCAACCACCTGACCGTGTCGGCGCACCTGTTCGTCGAGCGCGATGGCGCGGTGACCCAGTTCGTGTCATTGCTCGAGCGTGCCTGGCATGCCGGCGTGTCGTGCTTCGACGGGCGCGAGGGCTGCAACGACTTCTCCATCGGTATCGAGCTGGAGGGCACCGACGACCTGCCCTACACCGATGCCCAGTACGCGGTGCTGGAGCAACTTACCCGGCATATCCGCCGCGCGTGGCCGGCCATCGACCTGGACCGCATCCAGGGCCATTGCGACATTGCCCCGCAGCGCAAGAGCGACCCTGGCCCGGCTTTCGACTGGCCGCGTTACCGCGCAGCGCTGCTGCACAATGAGGACAAGGCATGAGTTTTCTGGTGTTGTTGCTGGCGCTATGGGTCGAAAAGTTCTCGGCCTTGCGTCATCAGGTACAACGTGACGGGTTCTTCATTGCCGAGCTGGTGCGCCTGGAGCGTAGCGGCAAGGTACACCCGTGGTGGACACTGGCCATTCTGGTGCTGGCCCCGGTCGCATTGCTGGTGTTGCTGCTGCACGTGCTGGACCCTGTGGCCTATGGCCTGCTGGCTTTGCCAGTGCACCTGCTGGTGCTGATATACAGCCTGGGCCGCGGCGACGCCAAGGCATCGCTGGGGCCGTTCCGCGACGCCTGGCGCAGGGGGGATGACCAGGCCGCGTTGCACGTGGCAGAGCGTGACCTGGGGCTGGCCGCCGATGATTCACGCAGCCTGCTGGTGAGCGTTCAGGGCAACCTGTTGTGGCAGGTGTACCAGGGCTTTTTCGCGGTGATCTTCTGGTACTTCGTGCTCGGCCCGGGGGCAGCGCTGGCCTACCGCCTGCTGGCGCTGTGTGGCGAGCACGGCAGGCAGCCGGCGCTGAAGGCGCGTGCCGAGCAACTACGGCATGTCATGGACTGGCTGCCGGTGCGGGTATTGGCATTGAGCTTTGCCTTGGTGGGCAATTTCGTCGCGGTGACGCGGGTGATGCTGCATGAATTGCTGAATTGGCATATCAGCGCCGCGCACCTGGTGGCTCGGGTGGGCCGCATTGCCGATGACATTCCTGGGGAAGAAGACGATCAGCGTGGGCTGGGGCGGTTGGACAGCCTGTGGGAATTGCTGCTGCGCTGTGCGGTGCTGTGGTACGCCGGGTTTGCGCTTTGGACGGTACTGGCCTGAAACCAGGCGCGTCGCTTTTGTGGGCGTGTGGAAACCCTGCGACAGAGGCGATTCAGCTGCTACCAGCCAAATACCTCGTACGCATTGCGGCTGCTGGCTTGCGCCAGCTCACCGACGCCCACCCCCATTATCTCTGCCAGCACCGTGGCAATCTCCGGCAGGTGCTCCGGGCTGTTGCGTTCTCCCGGGTACATCACCGGTGCCATGCCCGGCGCATCGGTCTCCAGCACCACGCTGTCCAGCGGTAAGCGCGCCAGGGTCTTGCGCAGCCGCAGCGCCTGGGGCCAGGTAGCTGCTCCGCCCAGCCCAAGCCGGAAGCCCAGCTTGATGTATTCGCGGGCCTCTTCGTAACTACCGGCAAAGGCATGAATCACCCCCGCCCGTGCAGGCTTGTAGCGCTTGAGCGTGGCAATGACTTGGGCGTGGCTGCGGCGTACGTGCAGCAGGGCAGGCAGCTCGAAGTCGCAGGCCATTTGCAGTTGCGCTTCGAACAGGTCCTGCTGGCGCGCCTTGTCCAGCTGTTCAACGTAATAATCCAGGCCAAACTCGCCTACGGCACACAGGCGAGGGTGGCCGCGCAGGCGTTCCAGCCACGCGCGTAATTGCGCCAGGTGCTCCGGGCGATGTTGGTCGAGGTAGACCGGGTGCAGGCCCAGTGCCGCGAACACGCGCTGGTCGCTGCAGGCCAGCTCCCATACCCGTTGGAAATTCGCCTGGTACACCCCCAGCACCACCATCCGCTCCACCCCGCGCGCCGCCGCATTGGCCAACAGACGCGGGCGGTCGGCGTCGAAATCCGGAAAGTCGAGGTGGGTGTGGGTGTCGATGAGGCGCATGTTCAGGCCGCTGTGATGCGTTGCTTGAAGGTTCGACCGACCGCGTGCACGCCAGGTTCGTAACGTTTTTCCTCGATCGCGGCCAGTGCCAGTTCCAGGGCGGTGGCGGCAATCAGGCCATGCTGTTGGGCCATGGCGTTCACCGGCAGTGGCAGGAAGTCGAGCAACTGGTTGTCGCCAAAGGTACCCAACTGCAGCTGGCGGGAGTCGGCCGGGCGCGCCTGCAGGGTGTCGAATACCCCTTGCAGCAGCACGTAGGAGGTGGTCACCAGGGCGTCCGGGAGGCCACCAAGTTCGTCGATCAGTTGCTGCATCAGGCGCTGGCCGCATTCACGGCTGAATGCTTCGCCCTGGTAGCGGCGAACTTCGCCGGCATAACCTTGCAGGGCTTCGTCGAAGCCGCCGGCACGGGCCTGGCTGACCGACAGCTCCGGGCGGGCGCCGATCAGGGCGATGCTGCGCGGGCCGGTGGCGAGCAGGCTGGCGGCCAGCTGGCGGCTGGCATCGCGGTCGTCGCTGATGACCGAGCAGAAGTGCGCCGGGTCCAGGCGGCGGTCGATGGCGATCACCGGCAAGCCTTTTTCCTGCAGCTCGCGGTAGCTGTCGTCTCCCGCCGGCAGGCAGCTGGCGACGAACAGTGCATCGCAACGGCGTGCACGGAACAGCTGTTGCAGCTGGCGTTCGCTGTCGGGCTGGTCATCGCTGCTGGCGATCAGCAACTGGTAGCCACGGGCACGGGCGCCTTGTTCGAGCTGCTTGGCGATGCGGGCGTAGCTGGGGTTCTCCAGATCGGGGAGAATGAAACCCAGGGTACGGGTGTGCCGGCTGCGCAAGCCAGCGGCCTGCGGGTTGGGGGTGAAGCCATGGGCCTCGACCACCGCACGTACCCGCTCGACGGTGCTGTTGCTGATGCGCTGTTGTTCGGCCTTGCCATTGATGACGTAGCTGGCGGTGGTCACGGACACACCGGCCAGACGGGCGATATCGCTGAGTTTCACCGAATTTTCCTTGTTATTACCGGGGCTGGCAGTGAAGCCTGACCGGGTAGTTTGACCCGGCAGCGGCGCCACGCGCAGACGACCATTGTCGCAATTGTCCGACAGGATGGGGCTTTTTCCCCGGCAGATTATCGAGTAACGTGGCCGCCTGGTCAGGTTAAACGTTTCAGCCGCCGAATTTCCTGCCTCGGCTGCCACCCGTGCAAGGCTGTCGAACTGGCCGTTCCTGTGAATTTCACAACAATACTCCAGTACCCGACCGGGAACTGCAAAAGGAGAAGGTCATGCTCGAGCTCGCCAAGGAGCAGATAGCCATGGGCCAGAAGGCCGCCAACAAGGCCGAGGCATTGTGCCTGCTGGCCGACCGGCTGGTCGCTGACGGCCTGGTCGCCGAGGGATACCTGCAAGGGCTGCAGGCCCGTGAGGCACAAGGCTCCACCTTTCTTGGCCAGGGCATTGCCATCCCGCACGGCACTCCGCAGACGCGTGACCTGGTGTACGCCACCGGCGTGCGCCTGCTGCAGTTTCCCGAAGGTGTGGACTGGGGTGATGGGCAGATGGTCTACCTGGCCATCGGCATTGCCGCCCGCTCCGACGAGCACCTGCGCCTGTTGCAACTGCTGACCCGCGCCCTGGGTGAGACCGACCTGGCCGAAGCGCTGCGCCGCGCCGGTAATGCCGAGGCCTTGCTCAAGCTGTTGCAAGGTGCGCCCCAGGAGCTGGCGCTGGATGCGCAACTGGTCGGCCTGAACCTGCCTGCGGAGGACTTCGACGAGCTGGCCTGGCGCGGCGCCCGCCTGCTGCAGCGGGCCGGGTGCGTCGACAGCGGGTTTGCCGCAGTGCTGCAGCAGGCCGAAGCACTCCCGCTGGGCGAGGGCCTGTGGTGGTTGCACAGCGAGCGCCTGGTGCGCCAGCCGGGCCTGGCCTTCATCACCCCGCAGCAGCCACTGCGCTACCGCGACCAGCCGCTCAACGGCCTGTTCTGCCTGGCCAGCCTTGGCGCTGCCCACCAGGCCTTGCTCGAACGCCTCTGTGAAGTGCTGATCGAAGGCCGCGGGCAGACGCTCTACCAGGCCACCAGTAGCCGTGCGGTGCTGGAAGTGCTGGGCGGTGAGGCGCCGGCGGACTGGCCCAGCGCGCGTATCGTGCTGGCCAACCCGCATGGCTTGCATGCCCGCCCGGCCAAGGTGCTGGCGCAACTGGCCAAAGGCTTCGAGGGCGAGATCCGCGTGCGCCTGGTCGACAGCGCGCAGCCGGCAGTGTCGGTGAAGAGCCTGAGCAAGCTGCTCAGCCTCGGTGCCCGCCGTGGCCAGGCGCTGGAACTGCTGGCCGAGCCAGGCATCGCCGCCGATGCCTTGCCGGTGCTGCTGGCTGCCATCGAACAAGGTTTGGGCGAGGAAGTGGAGCCGCTGCCGCAGGCTGACGCGCCTGCCCCTGGTACTGCCGCCGAAGTGCTGCAGGCGCCGCCGGCCGGTAGCCGTGTCCAGGGCGTGGGTGCTGCCCCGGGCATTGCCAGTGGCCCGGCGCACCTGTGTGTCGAGCGCGAGTTCGACTACCCGCTGCGCGGCGAGTCACTGGTCCAGGAGCGGCAGAAGCTGCGCGAAGCGCTGGCGACTGTAAATAGCGAACTGCAGGCCCTGGTCCAACGCAGTGACAAGGCCATTGGCGAGATCTTCGTGACCCACCAGGAAATGCTCGCCGACCCGGCCCTGAGCGATGACGTCGAGCAGCGCCTGGCCCAGGGCGAAAGCGCCGCGGCGGCATGGATGGCGGTAATCGAGGCGGCGGCGCGTCAGCAGGAATCGTTGCATGACGCCTTGCTGGCCGAACGTGCCGCCGACCTGCGCGACGTCGGCCGCCGTGTGCTGGCGCAACTGTGTGGGGTGCAGGCGCAGCCTGAACCGGAACAACCGTATGTCCTGGTGATGACCGAAGTCGGCCCGTCCGATGTCGCCCGGCTCGACCCGAGTCGTGTGGCTGGTATCGTCACTGCGCAGGGCGGCGCCACCGCCCACAGCGCCATTGTCGCGCGGGCCCTGGGCATTCCGGCAGTGGTTGGCGCTGGCGCGGCAATGTTGCTGCTGGAGGCCGGTACGCCGTTGCTGCTCGATGGCCAGCGCGGGGTGGTCAGCGTGGCACCGCCGACAGACGAACTGCAACGTGCCCTGGCCGAGCGTGACCTGCGCGAGCAACGCTTGCAGGCTGCCTGGGCCAACCGCTTCGAGCCGGCAGTCACCCGCGATGGACATGCCATCGAAGTGTTCGCCAACATCGGCGAAAGCAGCGGCATCGCCAAGGTGGTAGAGCAGGGCGCCGAAGGCGTGGGCCTGCTGCGCACCGAGCTGATCTTCATGGCTCACCCACAGGCGCCGGACGTGGCCACCCAGGAGGCGGAATACCGACGCGTGCTCGACGGCCTCGACGGCCGCCCGCTGGTGGTGCGTACCCTCGATGTCGGCGGCGACAAGCCACTGCCGTACTGGCCGATCGCCGCCGAGGAAAACCCGTTCCTCGGCGTGCGCGGGGTACGCCTGACCTTGCAGCGCCCGCAGGTGATGGAGGACCAGCTACGCGCCTTGCTGCGGGCTGCCGACCAGCGCCCGCTGCGCATCATGTTCCCGATGGTTGGCCAGGTGCACGAGTGGCGCGAAGCGCGGGCCATGGTCGAGCGCCTGCGGGCGGAGATCCCGGTGGCCGACCTGCAACTGGGCATCATGGTCGAGGTGCCTTCGGCGGCCCTGCTGGCCCCGCAACTGGCGCGCGAAGTCGACTTCTTCAGCATCGGCACCAATGACCTGACCCAGTACACCCTGGCCATCGACCGTGGCCACCCCAGCCTCTCGGCCCAGGCCGACGGTCTGCACCCGGCAGTGCTCAGCCTGATCGACATGACCGTGCGCGCAGCCCATGCCCATGGCAAATGGGTAGGGGTGTGCGGCGAATTGGCAGCTGACCCGCAGGCGGTCGCCGTGCTGCTCGGCCTGGACGTGGACGAGCTCAGCGTCGCGGCGCGCAGCATTGCCGAAGTCAAGGCCCTGGTCCGCCAGGCCGATCACCAGACGGCCCGCGCCCTGGCGCGCGAGGCCCTGCAACAGGACAGCGCCGCAGCGGTTCGCGCGCTGGTGGAGCGTTACTGAATGGCCAAGATCCTTACTCTTACCCTGAACCCGGCGCTGGATATCACCATCGGGCTGGATACCTTGCGCCCGGGGCAGGTCAACCGCAGCCAGGTGCAGCACAGTCACGCCGCGGGCAAGGGGCTGAACGTTGCCCAGGTACTGGCCGACCTGGGGCACAGCGTCACGGTAGGCGGTTTCCTCGGCAGCGATAACCTGCAGCCATTCGAAACGCTGATCCAGTGGCGTGGCTTTGCCGACTGCTTTGTTCGCGTGCCCGGCGAAACCCGCAGCAACATCAAGCTGGTCGAGGCTGATGGCCGCGTCACCGACATCAACGGCCAGGGCCCGGAGGTGGACGAGGCCGCACGCAGCGCCTTGTTGCGCCTGCTGGAGCAGGTCGCTGCCGGGCATGACGCGGTAGTGGTGGCGGGCAGCCTGCCGCGCGGCATCAGTGCCGAGTGGTTCCGCCAATTGCTTGAGCGACTCAAAGCCCTGGGACTGAAGGTCGCGCTGGACAGCAGTGGCGAAGCCCTGCGGGCTGGCTTGCAGAGCGCTCCGTGGCTGGTCAAGCCGAATACCGAAGAGCTGGGCGAAGTGCTGGGCCTGGCGGTGGAGAACCCGCAACAGCAGCGTGCCGCTGCCGCGCGCCTGCTGGCCAATGGCATCGAACACGTGGTGGTGTCGGCCGGCGAACAGGGCGTCAGCTGGTTCAGCCGCGACCTCGACATGCATGCCTGCCCGCCCAAGGTGCGGGTAGCCAGCACGGTAGGGGCGGGGGACTCGCTGGTGGCCGGCATGGTCCATGGCCTGCTGCAGGGCGAAGCCCCGGCACAGACCTTGAGCCGTGCTACCGCCATCGCCGCCCAGGCGGTGACCCAGGTGGGTTTCGGCATCCGCGACCGGGTGCAACTGGCGCGCCTGGAAGCCGCTGTGCAACTGACAGAACAACAAGAGGGTTGCCGATGAACATTGCCATTGTCACCGCCTGCCCCAATGGCCAGGTGTCGAGCGTGCTGAGCGCGCGTCTGCTATCCGCCGCGGCCCAGCGGCGCGGCTGGAGCACCAGCGTCGAGGTGCAGGACGTCGAGCACCCTGAGCGGCAACTGAGCGCCGCGCAGATCGCCGAGGCTGACTGGGTACTGGTGATCAGCACCGGGCCGGTCGACCTGTCCCGTTTCGTCGGCAAGCGCGTCTACCAGAGTACGCCGTCCCAGGCCCTGACCGATCGCGAGGGCTTCCTTGATGAAGCGGCGGTCAACGCCCAGCTGCTGGCGTGCGTGGCAGACAGCCCGGCCGAAGTCACCAGTACGGGGGTACGCATCGTAGCGGTCACCGCCTGCCCGACTGGTGTTGCGCATACCTTCATGGCCGCAGAGGCGCTGCAACAGGCTGCGCAGCAACTGGGCTACCAGCTCACCGTAGAGACCCAGGGCTCGGTGGGTGCGCGCAACCCTCTGTCGGCCGAAGCCATCGCCGCTGCCGATGTGGTGTTGCTGGCTGCCGACATTGAAGTGCCCACCGCGCGTTTCGCTGGCAAGCGTATCTACCGTTGCGGCACCGGCATTGCCCTCAAGCAGGCTCGTACCACCCTGGACAAGGCCCTGACCGAAGCCAAGGTGGAAAACAGCGCCGATGCCGCAGCGGCGGCTGGCCCGACCAAGGGCGAGAAAACCGGGGTATACAAGCACCTGCTTACCGGTGTGTCGTTCATGCTGCCAATGGTGGTGGCGGGCGGGCTGCTGATAGCGCTGTCGTTCGTGTTCGGTATCGAAGCCTACAAGCAGCCGGGTACGCTGCCGGCGGCGCTGATGCAGATCGGTGGCGAGGCTGCATTCAAGCTGATGGTGCCACTGCTGGCGGGCTACATCGCCTGGTCGATCGCTGACCGCCCCGGGCTGGCACCTGGCATGATCGGCGGGCTGCTGGCCAGCACCCTGGGTGCTGGCTTCATCGGCGGCATCATCGCCGGCTTCCTCGCCGGTTACAGCGCCAAGGCCATTGCCCGCTGGGCACGCCTGCCCAGCAGCCTGGAGGCACTCAAGCCGATCCTGATCATCCCGTTGCTGGCCAGCCTGTTCACCGGCCTGGTGATGATCTATGTGGTTGGCCAGCCGGTGGCGGCGATGCTCGAAGGCCTGACCCACTTCCTCGACAGCATGGGTACCACCAACGCCATCCTGCTGGGCTTGTTGCTGGGCGGCATGATGTGCGTCGACCTGGGCGGGCCGATCAACAAGGCCGCCTATGCCTTTTCGGTGGGGCTGCTGGCTTCGTCGAGCTACGCGCCGATGGCGGCGACCATGGCCGCGGGCATGGTGCCGCCGATCGGCCTGGGTATTGCCACCTTGCTGGCGCGCCGCAAGTTCGCCCAGAGCGAGCGCGAGGCGGGCAAGGCAGCCCTGGCGCTGGGCCTGTGCTTCATTTCCGAAGGGGCAATCCCGTTTGCCGCCAAGGACCCGCTGCGGGTCATCCCCGCCAGCATCGCCGGTGGCGCGCTGACCGGGGCCTTGTCGATGTACTTCGGTTGCAAGCTGATGGCACCCCATGGCGGCCTGTTCGTGTTGCTGATCCCGAATGCGATCAACCATGCGGCGCTGTACTTGCTGGCAATCGTGGCTGGGAGCCTGCTGACCGCAGTGGTGTATGCACTGATCAAGAAGAGCGAAGGGGTAGAGCTGGCGGTAGCACCGGCGAAAGGCTAGAGGTCTGGGTTGGCCGCACAGGCTCTTTGCGGGTTTACCCGGCGAGGAGTCTGTGCCGGCTAGCGCCGATGTTTCTGCCGCAACGGCACCAGCAGATCGCCCAGCCCGTTATGGTCGATCTCGTGCATCAGCGCCAACAACCCGCCCAGCTCCCCCGACGGGAACCCTTTGCGCGCGAACCACGCCAGGTAGTCGCCCGGCAGGTCGGCGATGACCCGGCCCTGATATTTGCCAAACGGCATGCTGCGGGTCACCAGCAGTTCGAGGGTTTCCGGCTTCATCATCGGCACACCTGGCCATAGGGAGCGCCGACCATACTGCAATCTGCACGAATGCCCAAGCGGCAATCATGCAGAACGCCGCTTGCCGGCGTCACGGTGGTTCGCCTAACTGATTGATATTCTTAGGTTTCCTGTTTTGAAACGGGTTGGCACGATCGCTGCTCCTGTCTTGTGGACTATCACCTGCCAAGGAGTTTTGCCATGAGCAACCCGAACAAAGATGTGATCGATGTACTGAACGACCTCATCGAGTACAGCAAGGACGGCGAAAAGGGTTTTCGCGAATCGGCCGATGATGTCAAGAACCCGGAACTGAAGGCCTTCTTCGTACAGCGCGCTGGCGAATGTGGCAACGCCGCAGCCGAGCTGCAGAGCGAGGTGCGCCGCCTGGGCGGTGACCCGGAAACCTCGACCAGCCTGAGCGGTGACCTGCACCGTGGTTGGGTCAACTTCAAGTCCATGCTCACCGGCAAGAGCGAAGAAGCCGTGCTGAACGAGGTCGAGCGTGGTGAGGACTATGCGCTCAAGGCCTACAAGGATGCCCGCGAAAAACTGGTCAAGCTGGGCCGCACCGCCAGCGACCAGACCTACAACCTGGTGGAGAAGCAGCTGCAGGGCGTGCAGCGCAACCATGATCAGGTCAAGGCGCTGCGCGACGCTGCTCGCGCCCGGTCCTAATCGGCCGGCCCCTCTACCCGGTTGCGGCCCTTGGCCTTGGCCCGGTAGAGCGCCTCATCTGCAGCACCCAGCACCCTTGCCAGGTCGTGCTGGGTGTCTGACAGGCCGATGCCGATGCTTACCGTGACCGAGCGGGCGTCATCGGCAAACGGCGCCAGCGCCTCGACACTGGCGCGTATGCGCTCGGCCAGCAGCTGCGCGCCGGCGAGATCGGTTTCCGGCAGCACCACCTGGAATTCCTCACCGCCATAGCGTGCCGCCAGGTCGGCGGGGCGGCGGATGCATGCCTCGATGGTTTTTGCCACCTCGCGCAAGGCATGGTCGCCACCAGCGTGGCCATGACGCTGGTTAAATGCCTTGAAATGGTCCACATCCACCATCAACACTGCCAATGGCTTGCGGCTACGCTGCGCGCGCGTCCACTCCTGGCGCAACACCTGGTCGAGGCGGCGGCGGTTGGCCAGGCCGGTCAGGCTATCGGTGGCGGCCAGGGTTTCCAGGCCTTGTTCAGCTTCTTGTCGGCGGCGCAATTCGCGGCCCAGCAACAAAGTCAGCCAGAGGATGCCCACGCACAGCAGCCCGGTGGCGACACTGACCATGATCGCAGTGCGGCGCCATGACTGGAACACTTCATCGGCCGAATGCGCAACCAGCACGATCAATGGCAACTGGTGGACGCGCGCAAAGGTATAGATGCGCAGCTTTGCGCTGCTGCCGGAGCGGGCGGTGAAGCTGCCGCTCTGTTCGTTGAGGATACGTTTGAAATTGGGTCGGTCGGCGTAGTTGCTGCCGATCAGCGGATCCTGTTTGCGCGATGGCTGGCGCGCGAGCAGTTGGCCGTCCGTGTTGAGCAGGTTGATGCTGCTGTCGTCGCCTATATCCAGGCGGCGAAACAGCTCGCTGAAGTACGACAGGCGTAACGCGCCCGCGGCCACCCCGGCGAACTCGCCATTGGGCCCGGAGATGCGCCTGCTGAAACTGATGCACCAGTCCAGATCGCCGAGCAGGGCCTTGAACGGTGGGCCCACCAGCAAGCCGAGGTTGGCATTGCGCTGGTGCGCCTGGAATACCCCGGTGTCGCCGAAGTTGGCTTTGCGCGGCACACTGCTGGTGGAGTCGCCTACCACGTTGCCCTGTTTGTCCAGCCACAGCACATCCCCGCGCTTACGGTCGACAAAGGCTTCATTGAACAGGAGGCGTTGGCGCAGTGGGCCGGGTATCTGCGCCAGCTCCTTGCGCCCGACCGCCCAGATCAGCCCCTGCAAGGACTGGTCGTAAAGCTCGGCGTTGCGCAGGATGTCGCTTTCGATCAGCTCGACGATGTTGCTGGACGAGCGGATCGCCGACAGCTCGACGCTGTCGCGCTCACGGGCCAGCAAGTAGCTGACGATGGCTACAATGGCGAGCACGGCGAGGCAACTGCCCAGGTTGAGGAACAGCTCGGGGTGTGACCTGTAGAGTGCGAAACGCGGGGGTCGGGGGATCATGCTCGCTACTGCGTGGGCAGGGCCATTCGCGGCGGCGCCATTCTAGGGAAGTGAGGATTGTCGAACAAGATTTGTCCGACGGAATCACGCAAGCGATTCTGCGCAGCCCATCGCCGCCAAGCCAGCTTCTACAGCTACCGCGCCGCCTGCCTCGCGGATAAATCCGCTCGAGGTTTTGTGCCGGCTTCGAGTTGACGCGGTAGCTGTAGGAGCGGCTTCAGCCGCGATCTATGGCGAAGCCGGTGCCATCCACCGCGTCGGCGAACCGAGGGCAAGGCCCTCGCTGGCGGTTTCGAATCAGAACACATTCAACGGGTAATCGACGATCACTCGCAATTCATCGTTATCGCTGTTGCTGTCGATCGAGGCATAACCCTGGCTGCCACGGTGCACGGCATAGCGTACCAGGACCGACAAGTCCTTGAGGTCGCCCTCCTGGAACACGTACTTCACATCCAGGTCACGCTCCCAGTGCATCGCGTTCTCGCCGTCGGCACGGTAGTAGTCGTAGTGGCTGGTGTCCTGGGTAGCCTTGGTCAGATCGGCCTCACCGCGCGAATATGAAAGCGAACTGGTCAGGCCTGGCACACCCATGCCGGCGAAATCATAGTTGTACTGCAGCTTCCATGAGCGCTCGTTCGGCGCGTTGAAGTCCGAGTACATGCGCGAGTTGTCCAGGTAGATGCTGTCACCAAGGTTGATGTAGTCGAACGGCGTGTCGCCATTGACCCGCTGGTAGGCGGCGGTGACGCTGTGGTACCCGGCGTTGACGGTGAAGTGCACGCTGTAGGTATTGTTGTCGATCTTGCCCAGTAGCGCCTGGCCGGTTTCCTGGGTGTGGTAGAAGTGGATGCCCGGGTTCAGGCTGACCAGGTCGTTGACCACGTAGGTGTAGTCGAAGTCAGCGTAGTACTGGTTCCAGATGTCCTTCAGCTCGGCGGCATACAGGTTGGTGGTGATGTTCGGGGTGCCGCTCCACGACACGCCGGCCCAGTTCAGGTGCTTGCTCTTGTCGTGCTCGTCCAGCGCGCCGTAGTAGGTGTCGATGCGGCGGTGGCCGCTCTGGTTGTAAGGCTTGGTGAAGCTCACCTGGCCGCCTTCGAGCAGCAACCCGTCGATGCTGGTATTGGTCAGGCTCACGCCACGGAAGGTCTGCGGCAGCATGCGGCTTTCGCCCCCGGCAATTACCGGGTTGGTGAGGAACAGGTCACCCGCCTTGAACTCGGTGTCGAACGCCTTGAGCTTGAGCGCGGCCCCAGCAGTGGAGAACGAATGCGGGGCTGCGCCCAGCTCGCCGTCGTCCTTGATGTGCTCGGGCAGGATGCTGGTGCCGGCGTGGCCGCCACCGCCATCGAGCTTCAGGCCCAGCATCGCATGGGCATCCAGGCCAACGCCAAGCACGCCCGGGGTGTAGCCCGACTCGAAGCGCGCCACCGCGCCCTGACCCCACTCGCGGGTGTCACGCACGCTGGCGTTGTGGTTATCGCGATTGAAATAGGCATTACGAAAGTGCAGGTTGAGGGACGACCCTTCGATGAAGCCATCAGCCTTGTCTTCATCTGCCTGGGTGGCGAAAGGGATCGTTGCAGTCAACGCAATGAACAGCGGGGTAAAACGAAACGCGGAAGGCACCGGTACTAGCTCCTTGGGTCGGGCGGTGGGGCAGTTTTTATTTTCGAATGTGCGTGTTTTTATAGGTAAAGGTTACAGCCGGGCTGATAGTTGAAGCACATAAAAAAAGCCGCTGATCGGCAGCGGCTTTAAAAGGCTAACATATCGGCACCGGTGGTGCCCATGGCGTAGCCAAGGGAAATCGGGAGCAGTAACTGCGCTCGCTCAGCTGTCGGCATTGGTGTCGACAGAAACTTTGGAAGCTGTCTGGTTTGCGTCTTTGGTGCTATCGGACTGCTGCGCGGCGATGGCGTTGCGAGCTTCCTGATGAACGGCGGCCAACTCGGCATTACGGGTGATGAAAGCCTGGGATTCTTCGGCCATGGCCAGCGGCGACAACAACAGGGAAGACAGGACGAAGACGCTGGCAATACCCTTACTGTTGGACATTTGAAACTACCTTCTTGCAGTGCAAGTGCTAATGAGGACAGGGCTAAAGTTAGCCCTTTCAATACACTTGAAACAGAGCGAAGTGCGATAAGCACTGTTGCGCAAAAGGTAATGATTGCACAGCAAAGCAATCGCCATTCGCCGTGAACCCCCGTGCTAGGCGGGACGGCTTGTTCAGAAGCCGATGAAGGCGTAGTACAGCGAGGCTTGTTGAGTTATGTGCAAGCCGTACCCCTGCAAGCTCGACCCTAGCGCTTGGTCCTCCACATGCAGGACCCAAGCTGCCCCGTCATCTTCCGGCAGTTGCGCCAGGGCGGCGGCAAACGCGCCCATGTCGGGCAGGTAAGCCGTAAAGCCATTGCCTTTGAGCGCACTGGTAGTCATACCTAGCGCCTGGCATACCTGCACCTTGGCCGCGATGTCGTTTCTGTCGGCCTCACGCGAGGCGTGCACCAGTGCCTGCAACCCGGCATCGAGCAGTTGCGTGCCGTGAATCAGCTCAGGCCCCTGCTGCCAGGCTTGCGGCGGACAGTCCTTGCTTGCAGGCCGCAGCGGGATATGCGGGTTGATCTCTACCGGATAAATGCGGCAGACCAGCGGGCGGCGGTCATAGATGGTGCACCGGTCATTGTCGTCGAGGTTGCGGCAGCGCCCGGGGTTGAACGCGGCAAAGGTCACCGCGACGCGTACCTCGCCGGTGCCGCAGCGCACGGGATGGGAACGGCGCATCACATGCTCACGCTGCTCCAGCGGCATGCCAGGGCCATCGGTCACGAAAGCTTCGATCAGGACCACCACCTGGCCGACATCCGCCGCCCAGTGACGGGCTTCGGCCAGGGTCAACGGCACGTGGTGGCCGGTGCAGCACTTGCCGCAGCCGGTGCAGGCGAAACGCAGGCTGTCGGTCACTTGACCTCCGGGCTCCATTCGCTGACGAAAGCCCGTTGCTGGCGGCGGTCGTACAGGCACAGTTCGGTGCCGGTACGCTGCTGCATGTGTTGCTGTGGGTAGACGCCCTCGATCAGCAGGGCACTCATGCCGACCTGGTCATCGAACTCGGCAGGCTTGCTGCGAACGTGGGCGTCCTTGAACTGGCTGGCGGCCAGGCAGGCCTTGAGCATCTGCTGGCGCTGCTCGTTCCAGGCCTGGCTGCTGGAGGCTTGGGCGATAGCGCTGAACAGGGCACAGGTGATCAGGATAGCGCTGAAGAACTTCATGGACGACTCCGGCAAGTGGCTTGCGAGAGGCGCGATTATGCCCATCTCAACCCCTATGACAAGCCGGGGAGTTTGTCGCAGGATTTGTCAGCGCTCGGCGAACACCACGGTACGCGCTGCCACTACCAGGCAATCGGTCAGTTCCGGGGAGGAGAACTTGGTGAGGATTGCATTGGCCCCGGCCAGCCTGGCCTTCTCGGCGCTCATGGTGCTGTCGAGCGAGGTATGCAGCAGGATATAGAGGTGCTGGAAGTCCGGGGTCTCGCGCAGGGTGCGGGTGAACGCGTAGCCGTCCATCTCGGACATTTCGATATCGGAGACGATGATGTTGATCTCCTGTGCGGTGCCCTGCAGCTCCAGCAGGACATTGATGGCGTCCCTGGCACTGCGCGCGGTGTGGCATTCCATGCCGAGGTTACGCAGGGTGTGCACCGACTGTTGCAGGGCCACCTGGCTGTCGTCTACAACCAGGATGTTGGCGGCAGCCAACAGGCTGACGTCTTCTTCGCTCAGGGGGCTTTGGGGGGGCTCGGGTGCCGGCGGGGCAATGGCGTGGATGACTTTTTCGATATCCAGCACCTGTACCAGGGTATTGTCGACCCGGGTTACACCGGTGATGAACGAGCGGTTGCCCGAGCCGTAGGGCGGCGGTTTGATGTCGGTGCTCAGGCAATGCACGATGCGGCTGACCGCCTGCACATGCAGGCCCTGGCGCGAACGGCTGATCTCGGTGACGATCAGGCAGCCACCGTCCGGGTCGGCCAGTGGCCGTTCGCCGATGGCGCGGGACAGGTCGATGACCGACAGCGGGTTGCCGCGCAGGGTCGCCACGCCTTTTACGTGGGGGTGCGACTCGGGCAGCTTGGTCAGCGGTGGGCAAGGGATGATCTCGCTGACCTTGAGCAGGTTGATTGCCATCAACTTGCCGCTGCGCAGCGTGAACAGCAGCAGGGACAGCGAGTCCGCGCGGGCATTTTGCGTGGCCATGGTGACCTTCGTCGGGAACAGGGGTAACCGGTTATCGGCCTGATCTGTTCGGGCTTTAGCGACACCCCGTCAGCGTAACCCCAGGCGGCGGGCCAGACGGCTGAGGTTGGCCCGGTCCAGGCCAAGTTCCCGGGCGGCAGCCGCCCAGTTGTGCTGGTGCCGTTGCAGGCAGGCTTCGATCAGTTGGCGCTGGTACAGGTCGACGGCTTCGCGCAGGCCGCCCTCGGGCAGCGCCGCTTCCTGCATTGGCGCGGCAGGGGAGGCGAGCGTGGTGGGCGTTACCGTTGCGCGCAGGTCCAGGTCCATGGCTTCAAGGGTGAGAATGCGTGGCCGGTCGGCGTGCTGGCCCAGCGCCTTGAGCGCAGAGCGACCGATCAGGTGTTCCAGTTCCCGCACGTTGCCCGGCCAGTCGTAGGCCAGTAGTGCCGCCTGGGCGCCGCTGCTCAGGCGCAGGCTGTTCAGGCCCAGGCGCGAACGGTTCTGTTCGAGGAAGTAGCCGGCCAACAGCAGCACGTCGCGGCCTCTTTCGCGAAGCGGTGGTACATGCAGCGGGTAGACACTCAGGCGGTGGTAGAAGTCGGCGCGGAAGTTGCCGCTGCGCACCTCTGCCGCCAGGTCGCGGTTGGTGGCGGCGATCAGGCGCACGTCCACCCGGTGTTCGCGGTCCGAGCCAAGGCGCTGCAGCTGGCCACTCTGCAATACCCGCAGCAACTTGGCCTGTACTGCCAGCGGCAGTTCACCCACTTCATCGAGGAATAGTGTGCCGCCGTTGGCCAGCTCGAACTTGCCGCGGCGCTCGCCGTGGGCGCCAGTGAAAGCGCCGCGTACATGGCCGAACAGTTCGCTTTCCACCAGCGTATCGGGCAGTGCGGCGCAGTTGAGGCTGATCAGCGGCTTTTCGGCGCGGTTGCTGGCCCGGTGCAGGGCCTGCGCCACCAGCTCCTTGCCGACACCGGTCTCACCGGTGATCAGCACGGTCAGGTCGCTGCCCCCGACCAGGCGAATTTCTTCTACCAGGCGCTTATGGGCCGGGCTCTGGCCTATCAGTTCCCTGTCCTGGCCGCTGGCCTGGCGGTAGATCTCGGCACGGTGGTGCTCGTCTTCGGCGCGCAGGGCCAGGTGTTCGATACGCTCGGCCACGGTGACCGTGGCAGCGGCCAGGCTGGCAAAGGCCTGCAGGGCATCCAGTTCCAGGCTCTGGAATTGCCCTGGGGTAAGGGCGTCGAGCGTGACCAGGCCCCAGGGGCGCTCATCGACCATCAGCGGGCAGCCCATGCAGTCATGAACTTCCAGGTTGGCATCGGCGGCGTTGACCAGGCCGTCATAAGGGTCGGGCAGTTCGGAGTCACTGGCGAAGCGGGTGGGTTCCGGGCGGCTGAGCAGGACCTGGAAGCGCGGATGCTCGCTGACCCGGAATCGCCGGCCGAGGGTATCCGCGCTCAGGCCGTCCACCGCCAGCGGCACCAGCCACTCGCCATCCAGACGCAGCAGCGCGGCGGCGTCGCACGGCAGAAGTCCACGCATGGCCTGCAACAGGCGCCGGTAACGTTCCTGGTCCGGCAGGTCGCGGGACAGGTCGCTGACCAAGGGCAGAAGGGTGGTGAGCAACGGCTTTGCAGTCATATGGACTCCTATAGGTCGATATGACTATACGCTGCGCCGGGTCGTTTTGACATGATCACTGTCAAGCCCTTGATTTTACTGAGGTTAGAACCTGGCACGATTGCTGTAATAGCCATGGCAGTCATTCGAAGCCACAGGCTCAGGAGTTGCTGCAATGCTCAATGCCGAACAACGTGCAATCATCAAGGCCACCGTCCCCCTGCTGGAAAGCGGCGGCGAAGCGCTGACCACCCACTTCTACCAAATGATGCTCAGCGAGTACCCGCAGGTGCGCCCGCTGTTCAACCAGGCCCACCAGGCCAGCGGGGATCAGCCACGCGCCCTGGCCAACGGCGTGCTGATGTATGCCCGCCATATCGACCAGCTGGAGCAGCTGGGCGGCCTGGTCGGTCAGATCATCAACAAGCACGTCGCCTTGCAGATTCTGCCGGAGCACTACCCGATCGTCGGCAGTTGCCTGCTGCGCGCCATCGAAGAGGTGCTGGGCAAGGACATCGCCACCCCCGCTGTCATCGAGGCTTGGGGCGCGGCCTATGGCCAGCTGGCCGACATCCTGATTGGCGCGGAAGAGAACCTCTACAAACAGAAGGAACAAGCCGAAGGTGGCTGGCGCGGTACCCGGGAATTCCGCCTGGTACGCCGTGAGCAGGAAAGCAGCGAGATCGTCTCGTTCTACTTTGCGCCGGTGGATGGCAAGCCGGTACTCAAGGCCGAACCTGGCCAGTACATCGGCCTGAAGCTGGACATCGACGGCGCCGAGCAGCGCCGCAACTATTCGCTGTCGGCACTCTGCGACGGCAAGGAATATCGCATCAGCGTCAAGCGCGAGGCGGGCGGCAAGGTCTCCAACTACCTCCACGACCAGCTGGCGGTTGGGGATACCCTGCAGTTGTTCCCGCCGGCCGGCGATTTCACCCTGGCTGCCAGCGACAAGCCGCTGGTTCTGATCAGCGGGGGTGTAGGCATCACCCCGACCCTGGCTATGCTGCAGGCGGCCCTGCAGACCCGGCGCGAGGTGCGTTTCATCCATTGTGCGCGTAACGGTGGCGTACATGCCTTCCGTGACTGGGTAGACGGCTTGGCTGCGCGTCATCCACAGCTCAAGCGCTTCTATTGCTATGCCGAGCCGCAAGGGGCTGCTGCGGCCGATGCCGTTGGTTTGCTCAGTGAAGAGCTGTTGGCCGAATGGCTGCCGCGCGAGCGTGACGTGGACGCCTATTTCCTCGGGCCGAAGAGCTTCATGGCGGCGATCAAGCGCCAGTTGAAAGGCCTGGGGGTACCGGAGCAGCAGAGCCGCTACGAGTTCTTCGGGCCGGCGGCTGCGCTGGAGTGATGTGACGCCTGTACCGGACTCTTCGCGGGTCTACCCGTGAAAGAGCCGGTACAGGCTTGTAACAAGAATTCATCCCAGCCGCTGGCAAGCCAGCTCCCTCGCAGTTGCTCCCGCCCGTGGGTAATCGAGAACGAAACGGTCGATTGCATTCGCTGCCTGGGGGCTGGCTTGCCAGCGGCTGGGCACGCATCACCTTAATGCCTTTATAAGGAGAGGTGAAAACCGCTGTACAGTTTTCATCTTTAATTCTCCTTTAATCACGGTATCCTTCACTCCCGGGTGTCGAGGGGCCTGGCCCTGCGCGGCACCTGGGCAGCCGCTTTTTGCCGCCCGACGTTGAACCGACGTCGCTGCGGCCGGTCTCAGCCACACCGGATAGCCCCGCGCCGCGCTATCACGCCGCTTCCTCGGCACGCTCACAGGCCTTGCTCTGCGTGTAGACTTGCGCCCAGGCAGGCGGACCACGCTGCGACTATCCATCGAAGGAACCGGCAATGAACGAACAAACATCGCGCCTTAATCGGGAACGGCGCTTCCTGGTGCTGTTGGGTCTGATCTGCATTTCGCTGATCGGCGGCGCTCTCTACATGCAGATCGTGCTCGGCGAGGCGCCGTGCCCTCTGTGCATCCTGCAGCGTTATGCTTTGTTGTTCATTGCCCTGTTCGCCTTCATCGCGGCGGCGATGCCCGGGCGCCGCAGCCTGACCTTCTTCGAGGCGCTGGTGGTGCTCAGCGCAATTGGTGGAATCGTTGCGGCCGGCAACCATGTGTATATACTCGCCAACCCCATGGTCAGTTGTGGCATCGATACCCTGCAGCCGATCGTCGACGACCTGCCGCTGGCCAAGCTCTGGCCGCTGGTATTCCAGGTCGACGGTTTCTGCAGTACGCCGTATCCACCGATCCTCGGCTTGTCGCTGGCACAATGGGCACTGCTGGCGTTCGTCCTGACAGCAGTTCTGGTTCCGCTCGGTATCTACCGCAACCGACGCCAGGCTTAGACAAAAGTACCGAGCTGCAAAGGTTCTTTTGCGCCGCGTGAGAAGAGCGAAATGTTGCTCCCCGCTTGATCCAGATCAACCTCCAGGCCTTGCAGAATGCGGCTTCGAGGGCTAGCAAGCGGGGTGCGACAAACTGTCGCGAAGTTGAATTTTCGAGCTGTATTGTTGCAGATCCTGTAAAAGACTGTTGCTCAATAAGTCATAGTCAAGGGTTGGCGACCTATCTACAATCGCCCCCAATTTCCGTTCGGCACTGCTTGCGAGTCGCAGGATTGAAGGAAGCCCCAGCGCTCCTTTTTGCTGACTTCGTCAAGTTTCGCCAAACGGCGATACCGGGCGGACCCCCCTCCGCGTTTTCCCGCACCAAATGGACTTGGTCTGAAGTACAGGCCTGTTGCCTACGAAACCATAAGCACCGCTAACCCGCTTGACGCCAAGGCCCTGCAGTCGGACCCGGGCAGGAGCGAGTACGGGCGCGAAATGCCGCACTTGGCAGGACGAAGTGTTGGCTACCAAAACACAAATTGCATTGAAGCAAGCTGATCTAGAGGTCGTGAGATGAGTAAAAAGCGTTACCCCAGACTGTTTGGCATATTGCCCTTTTTAGGCATGCTTTTACTCAGTGGGTGCAACTGGACCCTGCTCGACCCGAAGGGCCAGGTCGGCATTGAGCAAAAGAACCTGATCCTCATCGCTACCGGTCTGATGCTGCTGGTGGTGATTCCGGTCATCATCATGACCGTGGTTTTCGCCTGGAAGTACCGTGCTTCCAACAAGGCCGCCACCTACACCCCCGACTGGTCGCACTCGACCAAGATCGAAGCCGCGGTGTGGATCATCCCGATCCTGATCATCATCGCCCTGGGCTACTTCACCTACCACTCCACCCACAAGCTGGACCCGTATCGTCCGCTGGATTCCGATGTGAAGCCGGTGCAGATCGACGTGGTCGCGCTGGACTGGAAATGGCTGTTCATCTACCCGGAGCAGGGCATTGCCACGGTCAACAAGATCGTCTTCCCGGCTAACACCCCGGTCAATTTCCGCGTCACTTCCGACGCCGTGATGAACTCGTTCTTCATCCCGGGCCTGGGCGGCCAGATCTACGCCATGGCCGGCATGACCACCAAGCTGCACCTGATCGCCAACGAAAACGGCGAGTTCGACGGTATCAGCGCCAACTATAGCGGTGCTGGCTTCACCGGCATGAAATTCAAGGCTACTGCCACCTCCCAGGAAGACTTCGACAAGTGGGTCGCCGAGGTCAAGCAGTCGCCGAAGAAGCTGGACAAGGCCGAATACGACGCCTTGGCCAAACCAAGCGAAAACAACCCGGTCGCGCTGTACAGCGAGGCTTCGCCTGACCAGTTCCAGCTGATCGTCGACAAGTACGAAGGCATGAACCGCGGTCGTCCGAGCCACGAAGAAGCAGGCAGCAAAGATCTGGCCACTACCAAGGGTGTGGAATCGAGTATGCAACCAGCTGCCGGTGCAGAGGAGTAAGAGATGTTCGGTAAACTAAGCCTGGAGGCGATACCCTATCACGAGCCGATAGTCATGGTGACACTTGCCATGATTGCGCTCGGTGGTATCGCTGTCGTCGGTGCTATCACCTACTTCCGCAAGTGGACCTACTTGTGGACCGAGTGGTTGACGACTGTCGACCACAAGAAGATCGGGGTGATGTACATCATCGTCGCGATGGTCATGCTGCTGCGCGGCTTCGCCGACGCCATCATGATGCGTACCCAGCTGGCTGCCGCTACCGGTGGCTCCGAAGGCTACCTGCCGCCTGAACACTATGACCAGATCTTCACCGCTCACGGTGTGATCATGATCATCTTCATGGCGATGCCGTTCTTCACCGGCCTGATGAACCTGGCGGTTCCTCTGCAGATCGGTGCACGTGACGTTGCCTTCCCGTTCCTGAACTCGCTGAGCTTCTACCTGCTGCTGGCAGGCGTGCTGCTGGTCAACATCTCGCTGGGCGTTGGTGAATTCGCCAAGACCGGCTGGGTTGCCTACCCGCCGCTCGCGGGCATTCAGTACAGCCCTGGGGTGGGTGTCGACTACTACATCTGGGCGCTACAGCTATCAGGCCTGGGTACGACGCTTACCGGTGTGAACTTCCTCGTCACCGTGATGAAGATGCGCGCACCTGGCATGAAGCTGATGGACATGCCGATCTTCACCTGGACCTGCACCTGGGCCAACGTGCTGATCGTTGCTTCCTTCCCGATCCTGACCGCTGCACTCGCCCTGCTGACTGTTGACCGTTATCTGGACTTCCACATCTTCACCAACGAGCTTGGTGGGAACCCGATGATGTACGTCAACCTGTTCTGGGCCTGGGGTCACCCTGAGGTTTACATCCTGATCCTGCCGGCCTTCGGTGTGTTCTCGGAAGTCACCTCGACCTTCTCCGGCAAGCGTCTGTTCGGCCACCACTCGATGATCTATGCATCGGGCGCCATCGCCGTGCTGGGCTTCGCTGTATGGCTGCACCACTTCTTCACCATGGGTGCCGGCGCCAGCGTCAACACCTTCTTCGGCCTGGCGACGATGCTGATCTCCATTCCGACCGGTGTGAAGCTGTTCAACTGGCTGTTCACCATCTACCAGGGCCGTCTGCGCTTCACCGCGCCGATCATGTGGACCCTGGGCTTCATGATCACCTTCTCCATCGGTGGCATGACTGGCGTTCTGCTGGCTGTTCCGGGTGCTGACTTCGTCCTGCACAACAGCCTGTTCGTGATTGCCCACTTCCACAACGTGATCATCGGTGGTGCGGTATTCGGCTACATCGCCGGCTTCGCCTACTGGTTCCCGAAAGCCTTCGGTTTCACCCTGAACGAGAAGTGGGGCAAAGCTGCCTTCTGGTTCTGGATCTCGGGCTTCTACGTAGCGTTCATGCCGCTGTACGCCCTGGGCTTCATGGGCATGACCCGTCGTCTGAACCACTCCGACAACCCGCTGTGGGAACCCTACCTGTACGTAGCCGTGGTCGGCGCCGTGCTGATCCTGTTCGGTATCGCCTGCCAGCTGATCCAGCTGTACGTATCGGTTCGCGACCGCAACCAGAACCTGGACGTGACCGGCGACCCATGGGGCGGCCGTACCCTGGAATGGTCGACTTCGTCGCCACCTCCGTTCTACAACTTCGCCCACATGCCTGAGAAGGTTGGCCTGGACGCCTGGCACGAAGCCAAGGAAGCCGGTGTTGCCTACAAGCCAGCGGCCAAGTACGAAGCGATCCACATGCCGAGCAATACCTCCACCGGTTTGTTCATGGGCCTGTTCCTGACCGTCTTCGGCTTCGCCTTCATCTGGCACATCTGGTGGCTGGTTGGCGCGAGCCTGGTTGCAACCATCGCTGTCTTCGTTCGCCACGCGGCGCGTGACGACCAGGGCTACATGGTTCCGGCCGAAGAAGTGGCGCGCATCGAAGGCGAGCGCATGAAAGCGCTGGCCAAAGCAGGTGCTCTGCCTGCCGGCGCACGTGTCGAATCGTTTGAGCGGGTGTAATCAATGTCCAGTCAAGTAATGCACGGTGCTGCTCATGGTCACGACCATGGGCATGACGACCACCACCACGACTCGGGCCAGATGACCGTACTGGGTTTCTGGCTGTACCTGATGACCGACTGCATCCTGTTTGCGTCGCTCTTCGCCACCTACGCGGTGCTGTCCGGCAGTTTTGCCGGCGGCCCGTCGGGTCATGACATCTTCCAGCTCGATTTCGTAGCTGTTGAAACGCTGTTCCTGCTGCTGTCCTCGATCACCTTCGGCTTCGCCATGCTGAAGATGTTCGATGGCAAGAAAGCTGGCGTACTGGGCTGGTTGGCTGTGACCTTCCTGTTCGGTGCAGCCTTCATCGCGATGGAAATCTATGAATTCCATCACCTGATCGGCGAAGGCTTCGGCCCGAACCGCAGTGGTTTCCTGTCGGGCTTCTTCGCCCTGGTAGGTACCCACGGCCTGCACGTGACCGCCGGCCTGATCTGGATGGCAGTCATGATGTACCAGATCAACAAGCACGGCATCACGCCGACCGCCAAGACCCGCATGAGCTGCCTGAGCCTGTTCTGGCACTTCCTGGACGTGGTCTGGATCTGCGTATTCACCGTCGTCTACCTGCTGGGAGTTCTGTAATGGCTAACGCACACGACACTCATCACGAAGGTAACCACGGCAGCGTCAAGTCGTACATGATCGGCTTCATCCTGTCGATCATCCTGACCGCGATCCCGTTCGGCCTGGCCATGTCGCCAAGCCTGCCGAAGAACCTGACCGTTCTGATCATTGTTGCCATGGCCGTGATCCAGGTAGTGGTACACCTCGTGTACTTCCTGCACATGGACCGCTCGAAAGAGCAACGCAACAACGTATCGACGTTCCTGTTCACCACTTTGGTGATCGCTCTGCTTGTCGGCCTGTCGCTGTGGATCATGTTCAGCATCCACCTCGAAATGTTGGCCAAGTGAGGTAAGACTGCATGTCCGTTAAGCACTTTATCCAAATCACCAAACCGGGGATCATTTTCGGTAACGTGCTTTCCGTGGCAGGCGGTTTCTTCCTTGCCGCGAAGGGCCATGTGGATTTCGCCCTGTTCCTGGCGGTAGTAGTGGGAACCTCCCTGGTCGTCGCCTCCGGTTGCGTGTTCAACAACTGCATCGACCGCGACATCGACCAGAAAATGGAGCGCACCAAGAACCGCGTCATGGTCCAGGGCGGCATGCCGCTGCCCCTCGCGCTGATCTACGCCACCCTGCTCGGGGTGGCGGGTTTCAGCCTGCTGTATGTCCAGGCCAACCCGCTGTCGGCGTTCTGCGCGCTGGTCGGCTTCATCGTCTACGTCGGTTTCTACAGCCTGTGGCTGAAGCGTAAATCGGTGCACGGCACCCTGGTCGGCAGCCTGTCGGGTGCCATGCCTCCAGTGATCGGCTACTGCGCCGTGAGCAACAGCTTCGACCTGGCTGCGGTCACCCTGCTGGTGATGTTCAGCCTGTGGCAGATGCCGCACAGCTTTGCCATCGCGATCTTCCGCTTCAAGGATTACAGCGCAGCCAACATTCCGGTCCTGCCGGTGGCGCGCGGTGTTCTGGCGGCGAAGAAGCAGATCGTGCTGTACGTACTGGCCTTCGTTCTCGCCACCCTGATGCTTACCCTCGGCGGTTACGCCGGCCTCGGCTACCTGGCCGTGGCAGCCGCCATGGGCCTGTACTGGCTGTACATGGCCTGGGGTGGCTACAAGGCCGAGGACGACAGCAAGTGGGCGCGCAAGGTGTTCGGCTTCTCCATCCTCACCGTCACCGCGCTTAGCGTGATGATGGGGGTGGACAGCCAGACCGCTGCGGACGTGCTGATGACTTACGCACGCTGAGACTGCTGCCTGTTTCACGAAAACCCCGGGCATGGTGCCGGGGTTTTTTTATGCCTGTATCGGGCCCCGTCGCTGGCTCGTCGGCGATAGGGACAGGCCTGGCAACAATAATCACCACGTTTTCGAACAATAGATCTGAAAATGTCGGTAAAAACAGGAAATTATCCTTTACAGAATCGCTCATTCGGGACTATCTTCTGTTTCAGGCCGCCACATCGGCCAACGTCGCTCGGACGGTTCCGGGCGCTTACGTACTCAGAGGAAGCCATGGCCAACCCAGGTTCGCCGCGCCGCTTTGCGCGCATCGATCGTCTCCCCCCTTACGTCTTCAACATCACCGCCGAGCTCAAGATGGCGGCCCGCCGCCGTGGCGAGGACATCATCGACCTGAGCATGGGCAACCCCGATGGCGCCACGCCGTCGCACATTGTCGAGAAGCTGGTGCAGGTCGCCCAGCGCGAAGACACCCACGGCTATTCCACCTCTCGCGGTATCCCGCGTCTGCGCCGGGCCATTTCCAACTGGTACAAGGAACGCTACGAGGTCGCCATCGACCCGGAAAGCGAAGCCATCGTCACCATCGGCTCGAAAGAAGGCCTGGCGCACCTGATGCTGGCCACGCTCGACCAGGGCGATACGGTGCTGGTGCCCAACCCCAGCTACCCGATCCACATCTATGGTGCGGTGATCGCTGGGGCTCAGGTGCGTTCGGTGCCGCTGGTGCCGGGGGTGGACTTCTTCAATGAACTCGAACGGGCCATTCGCGAGTCGATCCCCAAGCCGAAGATGATGATCCTTGGCTTCCCGTCCAACCCCACCGCGCAGTGCGTGGAGTTGGATTTCTTCGAGCGCGTGGTGGCCCTGGCCAAGCAGTATGGGGTACTGGTAGTGCATGACCTGGCCTATGCCGACATCGTCTACGACGGCTGGAAAGCGCCGTCGATCATGCAGGTGCCGGGGGCCAAGGACATCGCGGTGGAGTTCTTCACCCTGTCCAAGAGCTACAACATGGCCGGCTGGCGGATCGGCTTCATGGTCGGCAACCCCGAGCTGGTCAGTGCCCTGGCGCGGATCAAGAGCTACCACGACTACGGCACCTTCACCCCGCTGCAGGTAGCCGCCATCGCTGCGCTGGAGGGTGACCAGCAATGTGTGCGCGACATTGCCGAGCAATACCGTCAGCGCCGCAACCTGTTGGTGAAAGGCTTGCACGAGCTGGGTTGGATGGTCGAGAACCCCAAGGCCTCGATGTACGTGTGGGCGAAGATTCCAGCGGAGTATGCGCACCTGGGTTCGCTGGAGTTTTCCAAGAAGCTGCTGGCCGAGGCCAAGGTGTGTGTGTCGCCGGGGATCGGCTTCGGTGACTACGGTGATGACCACGTACGCTTTGCCCTGATCGAGAACCAGGACCGCATCCGCCAGGCGATCCGCGGGATACGGCAGATGTTCCGGGCCGATGGCCTGGCCCGCAGGTAATCACTGTTGGGGCTGCACAGCAGCCCCGATTCCGCAGCAGAGGTGAGCTTTCCGCCTGCGTTCCGTCAGTATGCCAACTTATTTTCAGCACTCATTTCTCACTACAGAGACTGCCCATGAGTGTTTTCACCGCCTATTTCTGCGGCACCGGCTCCCACCGCTTCGACCACGCCAACCCCAATTTCTGGAACGGCGAGCTGGTATCTACCTTGGCCAGCAACGACCAAGGCCGCGAGTTCGCCCATTGGATCGCCGTGGATGGCCCCGGCAGCGGCAACCTTCAGGATGACAACCTGTTCGTCGAGCCCGGCGGTTATTTCAACTGGACCGGCCAGCTGTTTGGGCATGGCTGGGAAGAGAACGTCAAACATGTGCTGCAGGTGATCAAAGGCGAAAGCAACTGGCAACGTACCAAGCTGAGCGAGCAAGAGTACCAGCGCCTGAAAGATGCCGGGGTACCTGTTCCGGACCCTTCTTCCTCCGCTTCCTGGTTCTGGCGCACCTACGACTATGGTGACCGCCATCCGACGCCCCAGGAGCTGCAGGAACAGATCATCAGCATGTTTCGCAAGCCGCGCATTCCGACTCAAGTCAATCTGGTTGGCTGGAGCAGGGGAGGGATAAGCTGCCACATGTTGGCCAATGCCATGGCTCAGGATCCGGTGTTGCGCGACATACCCGTGAACATCTTCGCCATCGATCCGGTGCCCGGGGTCGGCAATGTCCAGGCCGAGCGCGTGACGTTGGCGGATAACGTCAGAGAATACGTAGGTTTCTACTCGCGGGATGAGCGCTCCAAAGGTTTTGCCTGTGTGATCCCTTCGGTCGCAAGCGGGACGCAGATCAGCATCTACCCCATGCCAGGCCGCCACGCCACGCTCGTCGGCAACGCTTCGGTGGACGGCGCCGGTGCCGGCGAGGTGCTGGTGGAACCGGGGCTGATCGTTCGTCATTTCGCCGAGGTGTGCCTGACCCGCTGGGGTGCGCAGCTCGACAAGCGCCTGGCACTGGACGACAGCCAGCTGATGAAATATCACCAGGTGATGGCGGCAGCGGACAGCCAATATCAGGCCATGCGCAGCAAGTCCTACACCGTACTCACCGAGGGTGAGCCGAACGACCGCCTGGTGCACTGTGGCGAAGCGCGCACCTACTTCAGCAAAGTGCAGGGCAGTGATTATGACCCGAGCGCAGGGCTTGCTCTGCAGCGCGTGGATGCCGCGACCTACAAGGCCATCTGCTGACAAAAACGGGCGATCGGCAGCGCTGCCGGTCGCCTTTGGCAGGCCGCCGGATCAGCGGCAAATATTTTTGCATTGCCCCCCTATCCAGCAGCCCCGGCTTGGATTGAAAATGGCGCCGCGGGCCAGCCCCGATAACAACAACCTTCCCTCCGTGCCATCATGTCCGAATATAACCCTTGCCTTGACTGCGGCGCCTGCTGCGGGTACTTCCGTGTGTCCTTCTTCTGGGGCGAATGCCAGTCTTCAGGCGGCCTGGTACCGGACGACCTGGTGGTTCAGATCAATCCCACCCGTGTTGCCATGATCGGCACCGACGCCAAGCCATGCCGCTGTATCAGCCTGCAGGGCGAGATCGGCCAGCAGGTGGCGTGTACCATCTACGCCAACCGCTCCAGCCCCTGCCGCGAGTTCGAAGCGTCGTGGGTGGGTGGGGTACATAACCCCAGCTGCGACGATGCGCGGGCCGCGTATGGGCTGCCACCGCTGACCCCGCCGGGGGCCAACGAGCCGCACTGGCCGGATGATGGGGCCGAGGTGGCCTGACCGCCAGCCTGTGCCGGCCCCGGATGCCTGGACCCTGTGCTTGACGTTAAACTGTCATTTCCCCAGCCATGGACAGGAGATCCGGCGTGACCCCACCTCGCAGTTTCCCCAGTGACCTCTGCCTTGAAAGCCCACGCCTGCAATTGCGCCCGATGCGTCATGCCGATGCCGCGCAATGGCTGGCGATCATGGCCGACCCCGAAGTCATGCGTTATTGGCATCATGCCCCCTGGCAAGACCTGGCCGAAGCTGAAAGCGCCCTGGCCGCAGATCGCGAAGCCTATGCCAACGGTGACCAGCTCAAGCTGGGCATGTACCGGCGCGACAACGGTGAACTGATCGGCATGGTCCAACTGTTCAACATCGACGATGTCTCGCGTCGTGGCGAGATCGGTTATTGCCTGGCCAGCGCAGTGCAGGGCCGAGGCTACATGGACGAGGCGCTGACCTGCTTCATCGACTACCTCGCCAACACCCTGCACATGCGCCGCCTGGAAGGCGAAATCGACCCGCGTAATCAAGGGTCGGCACGTACCCTCGAACGCCAGGGCTTCGTGCTCGAGGGTACCCTGCGCGCGCGCTGGTGCGTGGCTGGCGAGCTGTCCGATTCCGGTATCTATGGCCTGCTACTGGAGCCGCCGGTTGCCTGACCGCATGACATCTCATCGAAGGTTTGGAAGCGCGGCAGGGCCTGGGTTATGGTCGCAGCCTGTTCCTTTCCCCAGGTATGCCCCTTGCCCGTTTTCTACCTGAGCGCCAGCTTGCTGCTGTACGTGCTCGCACTGTTCTTCGATGGCGCGCTGATGAGTGGCGAGCGTCACATGCCGGCCTTGCAGATGCTCTTGTACGGGCCATGGGGCCTGCCTTTCGGGATGTATCAGTGGTTCGCCAACCCATTGCTGGGGCTGGCGATCCTGGCCCATCGACGGTTCCGCCGGCTGGCGTTCCTGGCTGGGCTGGTTGCGCTGTACCTGGCTGCCAGCAGTTTCGGAATTGACCGCTTGCCGGACAACCAGAGCTACGCGTTTCATGAGCGTACCGGCTTTGGTGCCGGGTTCTACCTGTGGCTGGCGGCGATCATGGTCTTTTGCCTGGGACAGGCCTGGTATTGCTGGAAGGCGCGCAGTGCCGCCGATATGCCGGGCTGGAGCTGGCTAGACGTGGTGCTGGTTGCGGCGTTGGGCGTGGTGCTCTATGCCGCGACGCAGATGCCGACGTTGCGCTTTGAGCCGGGCAGGGTGCTGATGCCGCCGGAGCAGCCGCAGACGCTTTGAAATCCCACAAGGAGAGTTTGCATGATCAAGCATTACCTGGCAGGTCTGGCATTGGCCTGCTCGCTGTCATCGGCAATGGCCGATGACTACACGGCGGCCTATGGCCAATGCATGGACAAGGCCTCCAGCACCGTGGCCATGAGTGACTGCATCAAGACCGAAACGCATGTGCAGGACCAACGCCTGAACCGGGTGTACAAGCAACTGATGGGCAAGCTCGATGCCGGGCAGCAGAAGAGCCTGCGGGATGTGCAGCGCACGTGGCTGGCTTACCGCGATGGCAATTGCCAGTTCCATGTGCAGGCCAGTGGCGGAACCATGGCGGCACTGCAAGGTGGTACATGCCTGATGGACATGACCCGTGACCGCGCCGCGGAGCTGGAGCGGTTGCTCAGCCCCGGGCAGTGAGTAGCCGACCGAGGCCTCTTCGCGGGTGAACCCGCTTCCACAGGGACTGTGTGGGCGCCAGGTGGGAGCGGGTTTGCCGGTGATGGGGCGCAAGGCTCCCCGGCTTCTACTTGTGCGGTGTGCGTAGCGCCCGGGCCTTTAGGTACTCGCGTACTTCCACGGCATCTCCGGCAAACTCGATACGCTCTGCCTTGGCTGCGCGCTGGTAGGCGTACATCGGGTCGTAGTACTCGTTCAGCAGGCCTTCGATCCAGCCTCGATGCAAGTCCACCGCACCGCTGCGCTGCTGCTCCTCAAGGGCCTGCCGCAGGATGTCCGACAGGCGCTGATAGCGTTCGCCGCCCAAGCGCTTGTAGATGTTCGCCATGCTCTGCAGCAGACGCTCGGCGAACAACCGGCGGCCGTCTTCTTCGCCATGCACGCTGACGAACTCGGCGCTCAGGTTGATCACGTAATCACGCAGGATGCGCTCCACGCGGTTGGCGAACGTATCTTCCAGCCACACCAGTGGGTACTGCTGCATGCCCTGGTATAGCTCCAGCGGTACCGTGCAGCTGCCGACAATGCGGCCTTCATCTTCCAATACGAACTGCTCGATGCCGCGGGCACGTTTCTTCAGTACATCGATGGCCAGCTGGTTCTCGAAGTCGATCTGTGCCGGCTGTGCGGTGGCGCGCTTGCCGAAGCTGGAGCCGCGATGGTTGGCGTGGCCTTCCAGGTCGAGCACATTGCCCAGCTGGTGCAGCACGTCAGTCTTGCCGGTACCGGTCAGGCCGCCAATCAGCACGAAATCACATTGCTTCACGGCCTGCTGAGTGGTTTCCAGCAGGAAGGAACGCATGGCTTTGTAGCCACCTTTGACCCGCGGGTACTGGATGCCTGCTTCATCACGCAGCCAGCCCTGCACGATCTGCGAGCGCAAGCCACCACGGAAGCAATACAGGTAACTCTCCGGGTGAGCCTGGGCAAATGCCGCCCAGGCCTCCAGGCGCGCCTGTCTGGTGGCGCCACTGACCAGCTGGTGGCCCAGGGCGATGGCGGCGGCCTGGCCCTGCTGCTTGTAGCAGGTACCGACCTTCTGGCGTTCCTGATCGGTCATCAGCGGCAGGTTGACGGCGCCGGGGAAGGCGCCCTTGGCAAATTCGATGGGCGCGCGCATGTCCATCATCGGCACGTCATCGAGGAACAGCTGGCGGAAGTCGGTGCAGTCGGGGCGCATCAGATCACCTCGACCGCGTGGCTCTGTCGCTCGACCAACTGGCCGATCGCTGCCAATTGCAGGCCCAGCCTGTCGGCTTCGGCGAGGAACTCGGCTTCCCCGTCAGGGGCGACCGCCACCAGCAGGCCGCCGCTGGTTTGTGGGTCGCACAGCAGGTGTTTCTGGTCGTCAGTGAGGGCGCCGATCTTGTGCCCGTAGCTGTCGAAGTTGCGCAGGGTACCGCCAGGGATGCAGCCCTCGGCCAGGTAGTGTTCGACACTCGGCAGCCGTGGCACTTTTGTGTAGTCCAGGTGCGCGGTAAGGCCACTGCCTTCGGCCAGCTCCACCAGGTGGCCGAGCAGGCCAAAGCCGGTGACGTCGGTCATTGCCTTGACCCCGTCGAGCTTGCCGAAGCGGCTGCCAGGGGTGTTGAGGGTGCACATCCAGTCGCGGGCCAGGCCCTGGTCCTGTGGGCGCAGCTTGGCCTTTTTCTCGGCGGTGGTGAGGATGCCGATGCCCAGCGGCTTGGTCAGGTACAGGCGGCAGCCTGCGCTGGCGGTGTCGTTGCGCTTGAGGTGGCGCTTGTTCACCACGCCGGTGACAGCAAGGCCGAAGATCGGTTCGGGGGCGTCGATGGAGTGGCCGCCGGCCAGCGGGATACCGGCTTCGGCGCACACCGCACGGCCGCCGCGGATCACTTCGCGGGCTACTTCCGGCGGCAGCACATTGACCGGCCAGCCGAGGATGGCAATGGCCATCAGCGGGTCGCCGCCCATGGCATAGATATCGCTGATGGCGTTGGTGGCGGCGATGCGGCCGAAGTCGTAGGGGTCATCGACGATCGGCATGAAGAAGTCGGTGGTCGAGACCACGCCACGCTCATCGTCCAGCGCATACACGGCAGCGTCGTCACGCGAGGCATTGCCGACCCACAGCTTCGGGTCCAGTGCCTGGGCGCCGCTTTCGGCGAGGATCACATCCAGCACCTTGGGGGAGATCTTGCAGCCACAGCCGGCACCATGGCTGTACTGGGTCAGGCGAATCGGCTCGCTCATGTGTACCTCGGCAGGTCAAATTATTGCGCGATTGTAGCAAAGCTGGCCTTTGTGCCTGCGCCTCTTATAATCCACGTGGTCGGCTCAAAGGCCGGCCTTTCCCCGCTATTGAACCGGAGAACACCCATGCTCAAACGCCCCCTGGCGCTCGCCGCCGGCCTCGTGCTGTCCTGCTGTGCCGTAGTCGCCCAGGCTGCTGAAACCCTGCGGGTCAGTGCCATTCCCGACGAAGCGCCGACCGAACTGCAGCGCAAGTTCAAGCCATTGGGCGAATACCTGGCCAGGCAGCTGGGCATGGAAGTGAAGTTCGTGCCGGTCGCCGACTACCCGGCAGTGGTGGAGTCGCTGGCCTCCGATCGCCTGGACCTGGCCTGGCTGGGTGGGTTCACCTTCGTCCAGGTACACTTGAAGGACCCGACCGCCACGCCGCTGGTGCAGCGTGAGCAGGATGCCCAGTTCACCTCCAAGTTCATCACCGCCAACCCCGACGTGAAAAGCCTGGCCGACCTCAAGGGCAAGTCGTTTGCCTTCGGCTCCATCTCGTCCACCTCGGGCAGCCTGATGCCGCGTTACTTCATGCTCAAGCAGGACGGCATCAAGCCTGAGAACTACTTCAGCCGAGTGGCCTATTCCGGCGCCCACGATGCGACCGTGGCCTGGGTGCAAGCCGGCAAGGTCGATGGCGGCGTGCTCAATGCCAGTGTCTGGCAGAAGCTGGTCGATGCCGGCAAGGTCGACACCGCCAAGGTGAGGGTGTTCGCTACCACCCCGACCTACTTCGACTACAACTGGACCGTGCGCGGCAACATGGATCCGGCGCTGAAGGAAAAGATCAGGAAGGCATTCCTCGACCTCGACCCGGCCAACCCGGAGCACAAGGCCATTCTCGACCTGCAGGCGGCCAGCCGCTTCATCGAGACCAAGCCTGAGAACTACGTGGGCACCGAGCAGGCTGCACGCGAGGCCGGCCTGCTCAAGTGACGGTCTCCGGCGAAGTGGCTATCCAGCTGTACGGCGCCGGCCTGTGCCATGGCCAGGTGCGTGCGCTTGAAGCGGTGAACCTGCGCATCTGCCAGGGCGAACGCGTCGCCATCATCGGGCCGTCGGGGGCCGGCAAGTCCAGCTTGCTGCACCTGATGGCCACGGCGCTCCAGCCCAGCAGCGGGCGCCTGGAGCTACTGGGCGAACAGCCCTGGGCGTTGTCTGCCAGGGCGCGGCAGCGCCTGCGTGCGCGGGTCGGCCTGGTGCATCAGGCCCCGCCGTTGCCGCTGCGCCAGCGCGTGGTGACGGCGGTGCTGGCCGGCCGCCTGGGGCAGTGGGGCGTGCTGCGAGGCTTGCTCAACCTGTTGTACCCCAGCGATGTGCCTGGCGCGCGCCAGGCCCTGGCCGAGTTGGGGCTGGCCGACAAACTGTTCGTGCAGTGTGGGCAATTGTCCGGCGGCCAGTTGCAGCGTGTGGGCATTGCCCGGGCGTTGTACCAGCAGCCGCAAGTGTTGTTGACCGATGAGCCGGTGTCGGCCATGGACCCAGTGCTGGCTGACCACAGCCTGGCCTTGCTCAACCGTCACGCCCAGGCCAATGGCGTGACCCTGGTGGCCAGCCTGCACGCGGTGGAACTGGCGCTGGCGCACTTTCCGCGAGTGATTGGCATTCGCGAAGGGCAGGTGGTGTTCGACTGCCCGGCGCAAGCGGTGACCGAGCAGTTGCTCGATGCGCTGTATGCCAATGAACAGCTGGTGCCGACGCCGCCTCAGGGGCCGACGCTGACCGTGCAGATTCCGCGATGCTGAAGGCTGACGAGCGCGACCCGGCCTTGCTGCCGAGGTTGCTGCTGGCCCTGCTGGCGGTTCTGGTGTTGTGGCCGGGCGTGCAACTGAGCGAGCTCAACCCCGGGGTACTGCTACAGGCGCAGAACCGCCAGCAGATCGCCAGTTTTACCAGCGCCTTCTGGCCGCCGGCTCACACTGCAGATTTCCTGGCGTTGCTGTCTGAAGCCACCTTGCAGACCCTGGCCGTGGCCACCGCCGGAATGGCGTTGGCCTTGTTGCTGGCGGTCCCTGCCGGGCTGCTGGCCAGCCGGGCCCTGTCGTTGCGCGCGGCCTCGCGTGGTGGTCGTGCGGGGCTGTGGTCACGCATGCTGCGCCTGCCGGTGCGCTGGCTGCTGATATTCCTGCGCAGCGTGCCGGAAATCGTCTGGGCGTTGTTGTTCGTGCGGGCTGTCGGGCTGGGGCCGACCGCCGGTGTGCTGGCTATCGCCATTACCTACAGCGGCATGCTCGGCAAGGTCTACGCCGAAATCTTCGAGTCGGTCGACCAGCGCCCGGCCCATGCGCTGCTGCAGGCGGGCAGTGGCAGGTTGGCGGCATTTCTCTACGGCATCCTGCCCAGCGCTGCATCGGAAGTGGTGTCGTATACCGTGTATCGCTGGGAGTGTGCGGTAAGGGCCTCGGTGGTGATGGGCTTCGTCGGTGCCGGTGGGCTAGGGCAGCAGATCGACCTGTCGATGCGCATGTTCGCGGGAGCGGAAGTGGCGAGCATGCTGCTGACGTTCCTGCTGCTGGTGATGCTGGCCGACCTGTTCAGCCGCTTGTTGCGCTGGAGGCTGGCATGAACCGGGCGATCAACCTGCTGCTGCTCGGGGCCATGATCGCCGCGGTGGTGGCCTCGTTCGCGTACCTTGAGCTGGACTGGCAAGCGCTGTTCGGCAATGGCGGGCTGGGGCAGATGGCGGAATACGCCGGGCGTTTTCTGCAGCCGGACCTGTCTGCCGGGCATTTGCGCGCGGTCGCGCATGGCGCGTTGGAAACCTTGGCCATGTCGGGGCTGGGCACTTTGTTGGCCATGTTGTTGGGCCTGGCGCTGGCGCTACCGGCCGCGGGCCGCTTCGGTTGGCCGCTGCAGGGCTGTGCGCGGTTGCTGCTCAATGCCCTGCGGGCCATTCCGGAACTGGTGTGGGCCGCGCTGACGGTGCTGGCAGCTGGGCTGGGGCCCAATGCCGGTACCCTGGCCCTGGCGCTGCATACCGCCGGGGTGCTGGGGCGGCTGTTTGCCGAGGCCCTGGAGAACGCGCCACCAGAGCCGGCGACGGCCATCCGCCTGCAGGGTGGCAGCCAGCTGGCAGCGTTCTGTTTCGGCACCTTGCCCAACCTGTGGCCGCAGTTGCTGGCCTACAGCTTGTACCGCTGGGAGAACAACATCCGCATGGCCAGTGTGCTGGGGTTCGTCGGGGCGGGTGGCCTGGGGCAGATGCTCTACACCACCTTGAGCCTGTTCCAGGAGGCCCAGGCCAGCACGGTGATCATGGGCATGCTGGTGCTGGTATTGCTGGTGGATGCCTTGAGTGATGTGCTGCGCCAGCGCTACGTGCGCGCCTGATCGGTAGCCGGGGCGCGTTGCGCCTGCATCCAGGCTGGCACCGGCTCGGGTGTGCGCGGCTGAAGCCGCTTTTGCAAGGATCAGGCAAGGTTTTTTGGATCCCGAGCAAGACAGATGCGTGTCTGGTATCAATCATTCAGGCACCCACCGCTTCGGCGCATTGCGCTTCCCGCTGCATCGACTCCAGGTTGCGTTCGATCGTCTCGCAGATGCTGTCCATCTGGATCTGGTGCTCACTGAAGCGGAACGGGCTCTGCAGGTCCGTGCCGATCCGCTCGATCGCCAGCAGCATGAACCCCACCACCGTGGACGCCAGTGGCGTGAACCAACCCAGCGACTCCACCAGGCCCACCGGCACGATCAGGCAGAACAGGGTAATGAACAGCCGCGGGAAATACACATAGGGGTAGGGGAGCGGGGTGTTGGCGATCCGTTCCATGCCCCCCTGGGCGTTGGACAGGTCTACCAGCGTCGACTCCAGCCGCGCCAGACGGATGCTGTCCAGCCTGCCGGCCTGGTATTCTCGCGCCAGCAGGGCCGCCGAGCCGCTGAGGATGTCGTTGGCGAAGTTGTTCGAGCGGTTGCGCCGTTCGAACTCTGCGGGCGGGATGAAGGCCATCAGCTCATCCGGGCAGCTCTCGCCCTTCAGGTGCGCCGCCAGGCAGTTCACATAGGCGATATGCCGGCGCAGCAGGCTGGCCTTGACTGGGTTGAGCGCGCCATCCGGGTCGTCGATCAAGGTCAGGGTCTGCCGGGCGAAGCTGCGCGAATTGTTGACCAGCGCCCCCCACAACGTGCGAGCCTCCCACCAGCGGTTGTAGGCGCTGCTGTTGCGAAAACTGACCAGCACTACCAACGCAGAACCCAGCAAGGTCAGCGGGATCAGCGGCAGGGTGAACTTGCTGTTGAAGAACAGCATGAAGTCGATGGTGACCAGCACATCCCAGATCAGCAGCCAGAACAGCGACCAGCCGATATAACCGATGGTCTTCACGGCCAGACGGTACTTGCGGACGATGATCTCTTTCACGCGGGGTACCTCGAAAATGGGCAGATGCAGGATCCGACGTCGAGGCAGGGCGAAGGTTCGGTGGGTGATTGTTGCAAGGGATTTTTGATTATACGGTCCAGCCCCAACGCGGCCTCGCTGGCTCAGCCGGGCTGAATCAACACCTGTTTCATCTGCACCAACGCCACTCGCGACCCCTCCCACGCCTGCCGCTCCTCGATGCCGAACGGTACGAAGCCCAGCTGTGGATAGAGCAACAGGCCCGCAGTGTTGTGGTTGAAGCACGACACCCACACCTCCCGTGCTGCGAACTGTTGACGAGCCAGTTCGAGCATGGCTGTCACCAGGTACTGCGCTACGCCCTGGCCGCGCGCGGTGGGGGCCACGACCACGTTGCCCAGGGCGCACACGCCGCCGTGTTCGGCCTTGTAGAAGTTGGCGAAGGCCAGCACCGTGCCGTTGCCTTCCACCACCGTGGAGCCGCTGCGTTGGGCGATGGCATCGCTCAATTGCGCAGGGGTCAGGGGATAGGTGGCTTTGGGGAACATATAGAACAGTTCGGCCGGGCTTTGCGGGAAGCTGCAGATTGCGGGGATGTCGTCGGGCCGTACCGGGCGGTGGGTCAGGGGCATGGCGAGTCCTTGTGTGCTGGCTGATCGGAAGTCGCTACTGCGGCGCTGACGCTTCGCAATAGCGACCTGTGGCAGTGACACACGTTGTTCACTGCCGCTCTCGGATGTTCACCGAGGGTGGACGCCGGGCTGCAGCTATTGCACCGGATCGCTTACCGGCTTGGCAAAGATGGCCTTGAGTTCGCTGGTCATCGGGAATTCGAGGTTCAAGCCTTTAGGCGGAATCGGCTGCTGGAACCAGCGTTGGTAGATCCCGTTGATTTCGCCTGAGCTATACAGCTCGCCTAGCGATGCATTCACCAGGGCGAGGAACTGCGGGTCATCCTTGCGCACCATGCAGCTGTAGATTTCCCGCGACTGCTCTTCTCCGACTACCACCCAGTTGTGCGGGTCGCGCGCCTTGGCGCGTTCGCCGTAGAGCAGCGCATCGTCCATGTAGAACGCCGCCGCCCGTCCGGACTGCAACATCTGGAAGGCTTCGCCATGGTCCTTGGCGCTGATCACGTACATGTCCATCTTGTGATCGATGTTGTAGCTTTTCAGGTAGCGCTCGTTGGTGGTGCCGGCGGTGGTCACCACATTCTTGCCACGCAAGTCGGCGAAGCGCTTGATCCCGCTGTCCTTGGCCGTCAGCAACTGGCCTTTGACATAAATGAACCCGTAGGAAAACGCCACCTGCTTCTGTCGCTCTGCGGTGACGCCGGTCGAACCGCACTCAAGGTCGACGGTACCGTTCTGCACCAGCGGAATACGGGTTTGCGATGTCACCAGGTTGTACTTCACCTTGAGCTGGGGCATTGCCAGCTTCTGCTGCACCCGCTCGACGATCTTGCTCGCCAGGTCTACCGAATAGCCCATCGGTTGGCCCGAGTGATCGCCCACGTAGGAAAATGGCACTGACGCATCGCGATAGCCCAGGGTAATGCTGTTGGCTTTGGCGATCTTGCTCAGGGTAGGCCCCAGCGCTGCTTCGTCAGCATGGGCCTGGGTGCCCAGCAACAGGGCGAGGGTACAGCCGATCAACGTGATTTTTTGCATTGTTGTTCTCCGTTGTGGGTAAGGGGTCAGCGACGTGCCGCAATCACGGATATTTCCACCAGCACCTGCGGGCGCGCCAGTTCGGCCTGCAAAGTGGTGCGGCTGGGCGCCTGGCCAGGTGACAGCCAGGCAGACCAGACGTCATTCATCGCATCGAAATCCCTGCCGATGTCCTTCAGGTAAATGGTCGCGCTGAGCAAATGGTCTTTGTCGCTGCCTGCCTCGGCCAGCAGTGCGTCGATTTTTTCCAGTACCTGGCGAGTCTGGCCAGCGGCATCGGTGGCGTCACCCGGCACCTGGCCGGAAAGAAACACCAGGTTGCCGTAGGTCACGGCGGCGGACAGGCGTGGATTGGGCTGGATGCGGTCAATGGTCATAGGGTAGTCCTTCAAGGGGTAGGGGATCACGCCGCACGGGGTGTGAAACCCTGCAGGTCAATGGAGGGGCGGCGTTGGCCGATCAGTTCACTCAGCAGGCGAGCACTGGCGCAGGCCAGGGTAAAGCCCAGCGCACCATGACCAAGGTTCAGCCACAGGTTGCGATACGCCGTTGCGCCCAGCAGCGGCACGCCGCTAGGTGTGGCCGGACGCATACCGGCCCATTCGACGGCGTAGTCATAATTACCGGCGTTGGCGAAGGTCTCGCGGGCCTGGCGTTTGAGCAGGGCCAGGCGCTTGGGGTCTAGCGACGGGTCGAAACCGACGATGTCGACCATCGCCGCCACCCGCAACTGCTCGCCGATCCGCGCGTAGACGATCTTGCGGTCGTAATCGGTGATGCTCAGGTCCGGCGCCCGGTGCTCGGCGCCGATCGGGACTGTCAGGCTATAACCCTTGAGCGGATACAGCGGCAGGTCGACACCCGGCAGTGCCAGCAACGCACTGCGATGGCCGGCGGCGACCACCAGTTGCTCGACCGGCAGCACTTCATCGCCCAGTTCGACCGCATTGACCACGCCATGCGCATGGCGGATGCCGGACACGGCCTGGCCCAGGCGGAACTGGCAACGTCCCGACGCCTGCAGGCGCGCCGCCAGTTGCTGGCAGAAAGCATGGCAGTCACCTACCTCTTCATCCGGGGTATAGATGGCGCCGACAAAGGGGGCTTCTGCCAGCGCCGGGTCCAGGCGGGCGCAGTCGGCGTGCGACAACACCTGTTGCTGCTGGGGCGCGGCCAGGCTTTTGCGTGCATGTTCGAAGCTGCCGGCCTGGCGGAAGGTGACCAGCTTGCCGTTGCGCCGCCAGTGGAACCCCTCCAGGCCATCCTCCTCACGCCAGGCTTGCAAGGTCGACTGGCTCAACAGCGCCAGGCGCAACAGATGGCCTGCGTTGGCGCGATTGACCGAGGCGCGGCAAGCCCCGAGGAACGAGGCCATCCAGCGCCACTGTGCCGGGTCGAAGCGCGGGCGCAGCCTGAGCGGGGAGTCGCCGCGCAGCATCCAGCCAATGGCCTGCAATGGCACGCCGGCGTCGGCCAGCGGCGCCACGTAGCGATAGGACAGTTGGCCGCCGTTGGCGAAGCTGGTTTCGCTGCCCAACGTATCGCGCGCCTCGATCAGCGTCACGTCGAAGCCGTCGCGAACCAGTGCGTAAGCGGTTGCCAGGCCAATGACGCCACCGCCGATGATGCATACCTGCCGAGCCATGTCAGTCCTTGGTCGTTATTGGAACGAGCCTGAGGTTATGGCCAGGTGACAGGTGGCGGAAAATGAATAAAGATCGCTGAGCCATAAACAAAGGTTATGGACTGACCATGCGCCTTCGCCATATCGAGATTTTCCAGGCCATCCGCCAGACCGGCTCGGTCAGCGGTGCTGCGCAGTTGCTGCACGTTTCCCAGCCTGCCGTGACCAAGGTGCTGCAGCACGCCGAGCAGCAACTGGGTTTCCCACTGTTTTTGCGGGTGCGTGGCAAACTGCAGCCGACCCCCGAAGCGCTGGAACTGGAGCGTGAAGTGGACAAGGTCACGGAGAGCCTGCAAGGGGTGCGCCGCCTGGCACAAAGCCTGCGTCGCGAGCCGGGCCACAGCCTGCGCATCGGTGCCACACCGGCACTGGCCCTGTCACTGTTGCCGCCGGCCATTCATGAGTGGATCCAGCGTTATCCGGACATCGCCTGTGAGCTGTCCAGCGCCCACAGCCGCGAACTGGTGCAGAACCTACTGATGCGCGAGATCGATGTCGCCCTGACCCTGCAACAGCCCGATCACCCGGCGCTGAAGGCCCAGGCGCTGGCCAGCGGGGTGCTGGTGGCGTTGGCGCCGGCAGGTTATTGGCCGCTGGAAGAGGAAGGCAAGCCGCTGCCGTTGACGGCCTTGGCCGGTGCGCCCTTGATCGGGCTGTCCAGCGCCGACCCGCTGTCGGCCCGCCTCGACAGCTACCTCAAGGCAGTCGAGCCGCCGCCCCGGGTGAGCATCGCGGTGCAGACCTATTCGCTGGCCAGGGCGATGGTCGAATCCGGCGCCGGGCTGGCGGTCATCGACCCCTTCACCGCGCTTGGCGCAGCGCCTGGGGCGACCACGATTCGTCCGCTGGCCCCGGCATTGCCGATCACCTTGTATGCCGTGACCCGCGCTGCCGAACCCTCACCGCATACCTTGAGCGAGTTGTTGACCATCTTCAGCAGGCGTGCCCAGGGGCAGCTGGACCGTTGGGCTGATTGAAAACGGTTCGGGCAGGCACAAAAAAACCGGCTCAGTGGCCGGTTTCTCTGGTGTTCCGGGTCTGGAGGGACCGCTTGGAACGATGTGATGGTGCCCCGAGGGAGACTCGAACTCCCACTCCTTTCGAAAACGGATTTTGAATCCGCCGCGTCTACCAATTCCGCCATCAGGGCTTGTGGCGCGCAGTATAGAGAGGCTCCGCTGGTCGGTCAATCGGCTTTCATGGTCAATTTTCACACATTGGGCTAAACTTCCCGGCCCTGCCGAACCGAACATCATCATGCGCGTCGCCGATTTTTCCTTCGAACTCCCTGATTCCCTGATCGCCCGCCACCCGTTGGCCGAGCGCCATGGCAGCCGTCTGCTGGTGCTCGATGGGCCAACCGGTGCGCTGGCGCACCGGCAATTCCCCGACCTGCTCGAATACCTGCGCCCGGGCGACCTGGTGGTGTTCAACAACACCCGGGTGATCCCGGCGCGCCTGTTCGGCCAGAAGGCTTCCGGCGGCAAGCTGGAAGTGTTGGTCGAGCGCGTGCTCGACAGCCACCGGGTGCTGGCCCATGTGCGTGCCAGCAAGGCGCCGAAAGAAGGCGCGGTGATCCTCATTGATGGCGGTGGCGAGGCGGAAATGGTCGCGCGCCACGACACGCTGTTCGAGCTGCGCTTCAGCGAAGAGGTGCTGCCGTTGCTCGACCGCGTCGGCCACATGCCGCTACCGCCCTATATCGACCGCCCGGACGAGGGCGCCGACCGCGAGCGCTACCAGACCGTGTACGCCGAGCGCGCCGGCGCGGTCGCCGCGCCCACGGCGGGCCTGCACTTCGACGAGGCGCTGCTGGAGAAGATCGCCGCCAAGGGCGTCGAGCGCGCCTTCGTCACCCTGCACGTGGGCGCTGGCACCTTCCAGCCGGTGCGGGTCGACAAGATCGAAGACCACCACATGCATAAAGAGTGGCTTGAAGTGAGCCAGGATGTGGTGGATGCCATCGACGCCTGCCGCGCCCGTGGCGGTCGCGTAATCGCGGTCGGCACCACCAGCGTGCGTTCGCTGGAAAGCGCGGCGCGCGACGGCGTGCTCAAGGCCTTCAGCGGCGATACCGACATCTTCATCTACCCGGGCCGGCCGTTCCATGTGGTCGACGCCCTGGTCACCAACTTCCACTTGCCGGAGTCCACGCTGCTGATGCTGGTCTCGGCCTTTGCCGGCTACCCCGAGACCATGGCCGCCTATGCGGCGGCGGTGGCGCAGGGGTACCGCTTCTTCAGTTACGGTGATGCCATGTTCATCACCCGCAATCCGGCGCCACGCGGGCCCGAGGATCAAGCATGAGTCGCACCTGTCGAATGTCCTTCGAACTGCTGGCCACCGACGGCAAGGCCCGTCGTGGCCGCATCACCTTCCCACGTGGCACCGTGGAGACCCCGGCTTTCATGCCGGTCGGCACCTATGGCACGGTCAAGGGCATGCTGCCGCGCGATATCGAGGCCATCGGCGCCGAGATGATCCTGGGCAACACCTTCCACCTGTGGCTGCGTCCGGGCACCGAGGTGATCAAGAAGCACAACGGCCTGCACGACTTCATGCAGTGGAAAGGCCCGATCCTCACCGACTCCGGGGGCTTCCAGGTGTTCAGCCTGGGCGCCATGCGCAAGATCAAGGAGGAGGGCGTGACCTTCGCCTCGCCGGTCGATGGCGCCAAGGTATTCATGGGCCCGGAAGAGTCGATGCAGGTGCAGCGCGACCTGGGCTCGGATGTGGTGATGATCTTCGACGAGTGCACCCCTTACCCGGCCGAGCATGATGTGGCGCGCGCTTCCATGGAGCTGTCGCTGCGCTGGGCCCAGCGCTCGAAGAATGCCCATGCCGACAACACCGCGGCGCTGTTCGGTATCGTCCAGGGCGGCATGTACCAGGACCTGCGCATGCGCTCGCTGGAAGGCCTGGAAAACATCGGTTTCGACGGCCTGGCCATCGGTGGCCTGTCGGTCGGCGAACCCAAGCACGAAATGATCAAGGTGCTGGATTACCTGCCGGGCCAGATGCCGGCTGACAAACCTCGTTACCTTATGGGGGTAGGCAAACCGGAGGATCTCGTTGAGGGTGTGCGCCGCGGCGTCGACATGTTCGACTGCGTGATGCCCACGCGTAACGCGCGCAACGGTCATCTGTTCGTCGATACCGGGGTAATCAAGATCCGCAACGCGTTCCATCGCCACGATGATTCGCCGCTGGATCCGACCTGTGACTGCTATACCTGCAGCAACTTCTCCCGCGCCTATCTCCACCACCTGGACAAGTGCGGCGAAATGCTGAGTAGCATGCTGAATACCATCCACAACTTGCGCCATTACCAGCGCTTGATGGCCGGTTTACGCGAGGCTATTCAACAGGGTAAATTGGCCGCCTTTGTCGACGCCTTCTACGCCAAGCGCGGGCTTCCCGTACCGCCCTTGGACTGACTGTCCGCATCCATTATTAGAACATTACATTAGGAGTGCCCAATGAGCTTCTTGATCCCCGCCGCATACGCGGACGCCGCAGCACCCGCCGCCGGCCCAGCCGGTACCGGCTTCGAGTGGATTTTCCTGGTCGGTTTCCTGGTCATCTTCTACCTGATGATCTGGCGCCCGCAGGCCAAGCGTGCCAAAGAGCAGAAGAACCTGCTGAGCAACTTGCAGAAAGGTGACGAAGTTGTCACCAACGGCGGCATCGCCGGCAAGATCGTCAAGGTTTCCGATGATTTCGTGGTCCTGGAAGTTTCCGACAGCGTCGAGCTGAAGTTCCAGAAGGGTGCCATTGCGGCCACCCTGCCAAAAGGTACGCTCAAGGCTATCTGAGTTACCGGTTTCATATTTTCCAGTCGGGGCGCGCAAAGCGCCCCGCGTCTTGAACGGGCGGCGTGATGCTGAACAAATACCCTCTGTGGAAATACGCACTGATCGTGCTGGTACTGGCGATCGGTTTTATTTATTCCGCTCCCAACCTCTACCCGGATGATCCGGCGGTACAGATCAGTGGTGCCAGCTCGGCGCTGCACGTGAGCCAGGCCGACCTCGACCGCGTCAGCAAGGCGCTGGTCGATGCCAAGATCGCCGTCAAGGGCGCGAGCCTGGGTGAAAAGGGCAGCGGGCTGATCCGCCTGACCAATCAGGAAGATCAGCTGCCAGCCAAGGATGTCGTGCGCAAGGCACTCGGCGATGACTATGTCGTGGCGCTGAACCTGGCCCAGACGACCCCGCAATGGCTGCGCAACCTGGGCGCCAGCCCGATGAAGCTGGGCCTGGACCTGTCCGGTGGTGTGCACTTCCTGCTGGAAGTGGACATGGACAAGGCCATGAGCGCGCGCATGAAAGTCTACGAAGGCGAGGTCAAGACCTTGCTGCGCAAAGAGCGCGTCCGCTACCGCAGCCTGCCTCAGCAGGATGGCGGCATCATGCTGGGCTTCGCCGACGATGCCACCCGCGAGCAGGCGCGTGCCCTGATTCGCAAGAATTTCAATGATTTCGACCTGACCACCACCGAGCGCAACGAGCTCGCCGTGCTGCGTCTGGCGCTGACCCAGGCGAAAGTCGCCGAGATCCGCGAATACTCGATCAAGCAGAACCTCACTACCGTGCGCAACCGGGTCAACGAGCTGGGCGTGGCCGAGCCGCTGGTACAGCGCCAGGGCGCCAACCGCATCGTGGTAGAGCTGCCAGGCGTGCAGGACACTGCCGAAGCCAAGCGCATCCTCGGCAAGACCGCCAACCTGGAGTTCCGCTTCGGTGCCGAACCGGGTGCCTCCAGGGCCACTACCGAAGTGTTCGAGTTCCGTGAAGGCGGGCGTTCCGCCGCGGTCGAGCGCGGCCTGATCATCACCGGTGACCAGGTTACCGACGCCCAGGCCAGTTTCGACGAGCACGGCCGCCCGCAGGTGAACATCCGCCTTGATGGCCACGGTGGCGAGCTCATGAGCCGTGCTACCCGCAGCAATGTCGGCCGCAGCATGGCGGTGATTTTCATCGAGCAGAAGCCGGTCACCCGCTACGTCAAGCAGACCGTCGATGGCGTCGAGAAGGACGTTGCCGTCCAGAGCTTCCAGGAAGAAAAGAAGATCATCAGCCTGGCGACCATCCAGTCGCCGCTGGGCAGCCAGTTCCGCATCACCGGCCTGAACGGCCAGGGCGAATCGTCCGAACTGGCCCTGCTGCTGCGTGCCGGTGGCCTGGCCGCTCCGATGTACTTCGCTGAAGAGCGTACCATCGGTCCAAGCCTGGGTGCCGATAACATCACCAAGGGCATCGATGCGTCGCTGTGGGGCATGCTGTTCGTCTCGCTGTTCATCATCGCCATCTACCGCGGCTTCGGTGTGATCGCCACCGTCGCCCTGGCGGGCAACATGGTCCTGCTGCTGGCGCTGATGTCGCTGCTGGGCGCCACCCTGACCCTGCCCGGTATCGCCGGTATCGTGCTGACCATGGGGATGGCGGTGGACGCCAACGTGCTGATCTTCTCGCGTATCCGCGAAGAGCTGAAAGCTGGCATGTCGGTACAACGCGCCATCCATGAAGGCTTCAACCGCGCCTACACCGCGATCATCGACGCCAACCTGACCAGCCTGCTGGTCGGTGGCATCCTGTTCGCCATGGGTACCGGCCCGGTCAAGGGCTTTGCGGTCACCATGTCCCTCGGGATTTTCACCTCGATGTTCACCGCCGTCATGGTGACTCGCGCAATGGTCAACCTGACCTGCGGCGGGCGTGACATCAAGAAGCTGTGGGTTTGAGGGAGCTGCGATGAAAACCATCAATTTCATGGGCGTGCGCAATGTCGCGTTCGCCATCACCGTGCTCCTCACCGTGCTGGCGCTGTTCAGCTGGTGGCAGAAGGGCCTGAACTTCGGCCTCGACTTCACCGGTGGTACGCTGATCGAGCTGACCTACGAGCGACCCGCCGATCTCCAGGCGGTGCGTAGCGAGCTGGTCAGCTCCGGCTTCCACGAGGCGGTGGTGCAAAGCTTCGGCGCCACCACCGACCTGTTGGTGCGCATGCCGGGCGATGACCCGCAGTTGGGCAACAAAGTGGCCGAAGCCTTGCAGAAGGCCGGCGGCGACAACCCTGCCACGGTCAAGCGGGTCGAGTTCGTCGGCCCGCAAGTGGGTGAAGAGCTGCGCGACCAGGGTGGCATGGGCATGCTCCTGGCCCTGGGCGGCATCCTCATCTACCTGGCCTTCCGCTTCCAGTGGAAGTTCGCCGTGGGCGCGATTGTCTCGTTGATCCACGACGTGGTGGTGACCCTGGGTATCCTGTCGTTCTTCCAGATCACCTTCGACCTGACCGTGCTGGCTGCGGTGCTGGCGATCATCGGTTACTCGTTGAACGACACCATCGTCGTGTTCGACCGGGTGCGCGAGAACTTCCGCGTCATGCGCAAGGCCTCGCTGATCGAGAACATCAACGTTTCCACCACGCAGACCCTGCTGCGTACCATCGCCACCTCGGTTTCGACCTTGCTGGCCATCGCCGCATTGCTGTTCTTCGGTGGTGACAACCTGTTCGGCTTCTCGCTGGCACTGTTCATCGGTGTCATGGCCGGTACCTATTCGTCGATCTACATCGCCAACGTGGTGCTGATCTGGCTGAACCTGAGCAGTGAGGACCTGATCCCGCCGGCCAAGAGCGACGGTGTGGACGACCGTCCATAAGGCATGCTGCATGCCGCCTGGCGGCCCGAAAGGCGCAAGTACTGAACTTGCGCCTTTTTTTTTACTCCAAGGCTGGGAGAAGGCGGGTCGGACCCGCCGGTATGATCAGGAGGTTCATGTGAACAAATCAATGCTGGTAGGTGCGGTACTGGGTGCTGTCGGTGTGACTGCCGGAGGTGCTGTCGCGACCTACAGCTTGGTCAACAAGGGGCCTGAATATGCCCAGGTCACCGACGTGCAACCGATCAAACAACAGGTTAAAACCCCGCGTGAGGTCTGCAAGGACGTCACCGTGACGCGTCAGGCGCCAGTCAAGGACCAGCACCAGATCGCCGGTACTGTGGTAGGCGCCCTTGCCGGCGGTCTGTTGGGTAACCAGATCGGCGGTGGTACTGGCAAGAAGATTGCCACTGTGGCCGGTGCGGTCGGTGGCGGTTATGCCGGTAACAAGGTGCAGGAAGGCATGCAGGAGCGTGATACCTACACCACTACGCAAACCCGCTGCAACACGGTCAATGACATCAGCGAGAAGGTGGTGGGCTACAACGTCAAGTACACCATCGGCGACCAGGTAGGCCAGGTGAAGATGGATCACGAACCCGGTTCGACCATTCCCGTGGACAAGAATGGCAAGCTGATCCTCAGCGAAGCCGCGCAGTAAGGCGCATGCGGCCTGTTCTAGATGTGGGGGGCGGCCTTGCGTCGCGAAAGGGGCGCGTGGCGGCCCCGGGGGCTGTGAACCATTAGAGATCGTCGGGGCTGCTTTGCAGCCCTTTCGCGGCGCAAGGCCGCTCCCACAAGAAGCAGATTGCGCATGGCTTCGACAGGCAAAAAAAGCACCCCGAGGGGTGCTTTTTTTTGCCTGCAATCCGCGCTTAGCGCTTCATGCTCTCTGGCAGGTGCGGCTGGATGGCAGTCAGCACCGCCTTGAAGCACTTGATGTTGCCAGCAACGATATGGCCTTTCTCGAGGAAGTCATGGCTACCGTTGAAATCGCTGACCAGGCCGCCCGCTTCCTGGATCAGCAGCACGCCGGCTGCCATGTCCCATTCGGACAGGCCCGATTCCCAGAAGGCATCGAAACGGCCTGCAGCCACGTAGGCCAGGTCCAGGCTGGCGGAGCCGGCGCGGCGGATGCCGGCAGTCTGGCCAGTCAGTGCGCGGAACATGCCCAGGTAGTTGTCCAGCTCGGCCATCTGGCTGTCACGGAACGGGAAGCCGGTGCCCAGCAGGGCGCCTTCCAGGCTGGTGCGCGAGCTGACGCGCAGGCGACGGCCATTGAGCTGGGCGCCACGGCCACGGCTGGCGGTGAATTCTTCCTGGCGAACCGGGTCGACGATCACGGCGTGCTCAAGGCGGCCACGGTATTTGCAGGCGATGCTGACCGCGAAGTGCGGGATGCCACGCAGGAAGTTGGTGGTGCCGTCCAGTGGGTCGATGACCCACAGGTAGTCCTTGCCTTCTTCGCCGCTGCCCGCGTGCAGGCCGGTTTCCTCGCCCTGGATGGAGTGGTTCGGGTAGGCCTTGCGCAGGGCGTTGACGATGCTTTGCTCGGCGGCGCGATCGACTTCGGAAACGTAGTCCTTGGCCTCTTTCTCATCGACCTTGATGCTATCCAGGCGTTCGATGGAGCGGAAAATCAGTTCACTGGCGCTGCGAGCGGCGCGCAGGGCGATATTCAGCATAGGCTGCATGGGCGGGTCACCTGGAGATGTTAAAGAAGAAAGCCGATCATTCTAGCAGAAATCTTTGGCGGCAGAAGTGTGACATTTGCTTTCGTGGCGTTACGTCTGTCGGTTCTGTAAGATCGAAAGCCCTGATTCCTGCATCTGTGAGCACGACACCTTGCTGCAAAATATTCGTGTTGTTCTGGTCAATACCAGCCACCCCGGCAACATCGGCGGCGCTGCGCGTGCCATGAAAAACATGGGCTTGTCGCGTCTGGTGCTGGTGCAGCCGAAAGAATTTCCCGCCGTGGATGCAAGCGCCCGAGCCTCGGGGGCCGACGATGTGCTGGACAACGCCCAGGTGGTCGACAGCCTGGAGCAGGCGCTGGTCGGCTGCAACCTGGTGATGGGCACCAGCGCCCGCGAACGGAGCATTCCCTGGCCGCTGATCGGCCCGCGTGAATGCGGGGCCAAGGCGGTGGAACATGCCAATGGTGGCGAGGAGATCGCCCTGGTGTTCGGGCGCGAGCACGCCGGCCTCACCAACGAAGAACTGCAGCGATGTCACTTCCACGTGCACATTCCCTCCAACCCCGACTTCAGCTCGCTGAACCTGGCTGCCGCCGTCCAGGTGCTCGCCTACGAGGTGCGCATGGCCTGGCTGGCGGCCGGTGAGGTAGCGGGCAAGGTCGACAAGGTTGACGCCAGCGAACTGGCGACCATGGACGAAATGGAGCTGTTCTACGACCACCTGGAGAAGACCCTGGTCGGTATCGGCTTCCTCGACCCCGAGAAGCCCAAGCACCTGATGCCGCGCCTGCGCCGGCTGTACGGGCGGGTCGCGGTCGAGCGTTCGGAAATGAGCATTTTGCGCGGCATCCTCACCGAGACCCAGAAGGTGGTTCGGGGCGAGCCGCATAAACGGAAGGACTGACAGATGTTCGAACGCCTGCGTGAAGATATTCAAAGCGTATTCCACCGTGACCCGGCTGCGCGCAACGCCTTCGAGGTACTGACCTGCTACCCCGGCATGCACGCCATCTGGCTGCACCGCCTGGGCCATGCCCTGTGGAAGCGTGATTTCAAATGGCTGGCGCGCCTGGTGTCGAATTTCGGGCGTTGGCTGACCGGCATCGAGATTCATCCCGGCGCCACCATCGGCCGACGCTTCTTCATTGACCACGGCATGGGCATCGTCATTGGTGAAACCGCCGAGATCGGCGATGATGTCACCTTGTATCAGGGGGTGACTTTGGGCGGCACAAGCTGGAACAAGGGCAAGCGCCACCCCACCCTGGAAAACGGCGTGGTCGTAGGGGCGGGGGCCAAGGTGCTGGGCCCGTTCACCGTCGGCGCCGGGGCCAAGATCGGCTCCAATGCAGTGGTGACCAAGGCGGTGCCGGCGGGCGCCACGGCGGTGGGTATCCCGGGGCGGATCATCGTCAAGAGCGAAGACACTGAAGTGGAGGCCAAGCGCAAGGCCATGGCCGAGAAAATCGGTTTCGATGCCTACGGTGTCAGCGGCGACATGCCCGATCCGGTGGCCCGTGCTATCGGCCAGATGCTCGATCACCTGCAAGCGGTCGACGAGCGGCTTGAGGGGATGTGCGGGGCCCTGACCAAGATGGGCAGCGACTATTGCGCCAAGGAGCTGCCCGCGCTGCCGGAAGATGACTTCAAGGATGTCGCTCAGGTGGCCCAGCGCGACACTCAGACGCATTGATTGCGCCGTGTCCGCGGTGCAATGACATACGGGGCGTGTGCTGGCGCCCCTGGTCTGCTACACTCGCGCCCGCCTCCCAGATGCAAACCCGACTAAAGCAGTAGGTCTAATAGTTGACTTAAATGCTCGGGAATCGCATACTCGCACACATCCCGAAACTCCCGTGGTACCCAATAGCCATGCGACTGACTACCAAAGGCCGATACGCCGTGACCGCCATGCTCGACCTGGCGTTGCACGCGCAGCATGGGCCGGTGTCTTTGGCCGATATTTCCGAGCGCCAGGGCATTTCCCTTTCTTATCTGGAACAGCTGTTCGCCAAGCTGCGCCGCAGCAGCTTGGTTTCCAGCGTGCGCGGTCCAGGCGGTGGCTACCAGCTGTCGCGGGGCATGGAAACCATCCAGGTAGCCCAGGTCATCGATGCGGTCAACGAATCGGTCGATGCCACGCGCTGCCAGGGCCTCGGGGACTGCCATGCCGGTGATACCTGCCTGACCCACCACCTGTGGTGCGACCTCAGCCAGCAGATCCATGAATTCCTCAGCGGCATCAGCCTGGCCGACCTCGTCATGCGCCGCGAGGTGCAGGAAGTCGCCCAGCGCCAGGACCTGCGTCGTGTCGCAGGCCGAGTCGCCCAGCTGGACAAGATTGAGACGTCCGCCGTCGATTGATCCCGCTGGGACGACGAGCGACGCCACCGCCTGATAGGAGAGACAAATGAAGTTGCCGATCTACCTCGATTACTCCGCGACCACTCCGGTCGATCCACGCGTGGCCCAGAAAATGGCCGAGTGCCTGCTGGTCGACGGAAACTTCGGTAACCCGGCTTCCCGCTCCCACGTCTTCGGCTGGAAGGCCGAGGAAGCGGTCGAAAACGGCCGCCGTCAGGTTGCCGAACTGATCAATGCCGATCCGCGCGAAATCGTCTGGACCAGCGGTGCCACCGAGTCCGACAACCTCGCGCTGAAAGGAGTCGCGCACTTCTATCAGACCAAGGGCAAGCACATCATCACCTCCAAGATCGAGCACAAGGCAGTCCTGGACACCGCCCGCCAGCTGGAGCGTGAAGGTTTCGAAGTCACCTACCTGGAGCCGGGCGAAGACGGCATCGTCACCCCGGCCATGGTAGAGGCAGCGCTGCGTGACGACACCATCCTGGTCTCGCTGATGCACGTGAACAACGAAGTCGGCTCGATCAACGATATCGCCGCCATCGGCGAACTGACCCGCTCGCGTGGCGTTCTGTTCCACGTCGACGCCGCCCAGTCGGCCGGCAAGGTCGAAATCGACCTGCAAAAGCTGAAAGTCGACCTGATGTCGTTCTCGGCGCACAAGGTCTACGGTCCCAAGGGTATTGGCGCGCTGTACGTCAGCCGCAAGCCGCGGGTACGCCTGGAAGCCATCATTCACGGCGGTGGCCATGAGCGGGGCATGCGTTCGGGCACCCTGCCGACCCACCAGATCGTCGGCATGGGCGAAGCCTTCGCCATCGCCAAGCAGGAAATGGCCGCGGAAAACGTACGCATCAAGGCCCTGAGCGAGCGCTTCTTCAAGCAGGTTTCCAACCTTGAAGAGCTGTACGTCAACGGCAGCCAGACCGCCCGCGTGCCGCATAACCTGAACCTGAGCTTCAACTACGTCGAAGGCGAATCGCTGCTGATGTCGCTGAAGGACATCGCCGTATCGTCCGGTTCGGCGTGCACCTCCGCGTCGCTCGAACCGTCCTACGTATTGCGCGCCCTGGGCCGCAACGACGAGCTGGCGCACAGCTCGATCCGCTTCTCCTTCGGCCGTTTCACCACTGAAGAAGAAGTCGACTACGCCGCGCAGAAAGTCTGCGAGGCAGTGAACAAACTGCGTGAGCTGTCGCCGCTGTGGGACATGTACAAAGACGGCGTTGACATCTCCAAGATCGAGTGGGCCGCCCACTAAGCAGTCGCCGGCAAGAGCGGCTCCCTGATGAGGAAGGAATTGCACCATGGCATACAGTGAAAAGGTCATCGACCACTACGAAAACCCGCGCAACGTCGGCAAGATGAATGCCGAAGACCCGGACGTTGGCACCGGCATGGTCGGCGCCCCGGCCTGCGGTGACGTGATGCGCCTGCAGATCAAGGTCAACGAGCAGGGCGTGATCGAAGACGCCAAGTTCAAGACCTACGGCTGCGGTTCGGCCATCGCTTCCAGCTCCCTCGCCACCGAGTGGATGAAGGGCAAGACCCTGGACGAAGCCGAAACCATCAAGAACACCCAGCTGGCCGAAGAACTGGCGTTGCCGCCGGTCAAGATCCACTGCTCGGTACTCGCCGAAGATGCCATCAAGGCAGCGGTACGCGATTACAAGCAGAAGAAAGGCTTGATCTAAGTCGCCTGTTGCGAGGTAAGGAGTCCAGATGGCTATCAGCATGACAGAAGCCGCCGCCAACCACGTGCGGCGTTCCCTGGAAGGGCGCGGCAAGGGTGAAGGCATTCGCCTGGGCGTGCGCACCACCGGTTGCTCGGGCCTGGCCTACGTGCTGGAGTTCGTCGACGAACTGGCGGAGGAAGACCAGGTGTTCGAGAACCATGGCGTCAAGGTGATCATCGATCCCAAGAGCCTGGTCTACCTCGACGGCACCGAGCTGGACTTCGTCAAGGAAGGGTTGAACGAAGGCTTCAAGTTCAACAACCCCAACGTGCGCGGTGAGTGTGGCTGCGGCGAAAGCTTCAACGTTTGAGGCTGGCTGTGGGTACTCCTTGTCATTTCGCATTGTTTGACCTCCAGCCAGGCTTCCGTCTGGATCTCGAAAAGCTGGCCACTCGCTATCGCGAGCTGGCCCGTGAGGTCCATCCCGACCGCTTTGCCGATGCCTCCGAGCGTGAGCAACGCGTAGCGCTGGAAAAGTCCGCAGCCCTTAACGACGCCTACCAGACCCTGCGCAGTGCGCCGCGTCGCGCCCGCTACCTGCTGGCCATCAGCGGTCACGAAGTGCCACAGGAAGTCACGGTCCACGACCCGGACTTCCTGTTGCAGCAGATGCAGTGGCGCGAGGAGCTCGAAGAGCTGCAGGACGAAGCCGACCTTGACGGTGTAGCTGTGTTCAAGAAGCGCCTGAAGGTCGCCCAGGACACGCTGAACGAGGACTTTGCCGCCTGTTGGGACGCCCCGGGCGAGCGCGACAAGGCCGAGCGCCTGATGCGCCGCATGCAGTTCCTCGACAAGCTCGCCCAAGAAGTGCGCCAACTGGAAGAGCGCCTCGACGACTAACCCGGTGCTGCCCGTGATGGCACCTAAGGTATTCAGATAAGCATGGCCCTACTGCAGATTGCCGAACCCGGTCAAAGCCCTCAACCGCATCAGCGCCGCCTGGCGGTGGGGATCGACCTGGGTACCACCAACTCCCTGGTCGCCGCACTGCGCAGCGGCCGTAGCGAGCCCCTGCCCGATGCGCAGGGCAACGTCATTCTGCCGTCCGCGGTGCGCTACCTCGACGGGCGCAACGAGGTGGGGCAGGCTGCGCGTGACGCCGCTTCCCTCGACCCATTGAATACCGTGCTGTCGGTCAAGCGTCTGATGGGGCGTGGCCTGGCCGACGTCAAGCAATTGGGCGAGCAGCTGCCGTACCGCTTCGTCGGCGGTGAATCGCACATGCCGTTCATCGATACCGTGCAGGGGCCGAAGAGCCCGGTTGAAGTGTCCGCCGATATTCTCAAGGTGCTGCGCGAGCGTGCCGAAGCCACTCTGGGCGGCGAGCTGGTCGGGGCGGTGATCACTGTGCCTGCCTATTTCGACGACGCCCAGCGCCAGGCCACCAAGGACGCTGCGCGCCTGGCCGGCCTGAACGTGCTGCGCCTGCTCAACGAGCCGACCGCAGCCGCCGTGGCCTATGGCTTGGACCAGAATGCCGAAGGCGTGGTGGCCATCTATGACCTGGGGGGCGGCACCTTCGATATCTCCATCCTGCGCCTGACCGCCGGCGTGTTCGAAGTACTGGCCACCGGTGGCGACACCGCCCTGGGTGGTGACGACTTCGACCACGCGATTGCCGGCTGGATCATCGAGCAGGCCGGCCTGTCGTCCGACCTAGACCCGGCCACCCAGCGCGCACTGCTGCAAACCGCCTGTGCCGCCAAGGAAGCCCTGACCGACGCCGACGTGGTCAGCGTCAGCCATGGCGCCTGGCAGGGCGAACTCAGCCGTGCCGGTTTCGAAGCCATGATCGAACCGCTGGTTGCCCGCAGCCTCAAGGCCTGCCGCCGCGCCGTGCGTGACAGCGGCATCGAGCTGGAAGAAGTCAGCGCCGTGGTCATGGTCGGTGGCTCGACCCGCGTGCCGCGTGTGCGCGAAGCTGTGGGCGGCTTGTTCGGGCGCACCCCGCTGACCTCGATCGATCCTGACCAGGTGGTGGCCATCGGTGCCGCGATCCAGGCCGATACCCTGGCCGGGAACCGCCGCGAGGGTGGCGAGTTGCTGCTGCTCGATGTTATCCCGCTGTCGCTTGGCCTCGAGACCATGGGCGGGCTGATGGAGAAGGTGATCCCGCGCAACACCACCATTCCGGTGGCGCGTGCCCAGGAGTTCACCACCTACAAGGACGGCCAGACGGCCATGATGATCCACGTGCTGCAAGGTGAGCGCGAGCTGATCAGCGACTGCCGCTCGCTGGCGCGTTTCGAACTGCGCGGCATTCCGGCCATGGTCGCCGGTGCGGCAAAGATCCGCGTCACCTTCCAGGTCGATGCCGACGGCCTGCTCAGTGTCGCTGCCCGCGAGCTGGGTTCGGGCGTGGAAGCCAGCATCCAGGTCAAACCGTCCTACGGCCTGACCGACGGCGAAATTGCCCGGATGCTCAAGGACTCCTTCGAACACGCAGGTTCGGACAAGCAAGCCCGCCAGTTGCGCGAGCACCAGGTGGATGGCGAACGCCTGCTCGAAGCGGTACAGGGCGCCCTGGACGCCGATGGCGAACGCCTGCTCAGCAGTGACGAGCGCGAAGCCATCGAATTCCAGATGCAAGAACTACGTGATTTGCTGGCCGGCACCGATGGCGCAGCCATCGAGCAACAGACCAAGCGTCTGTCGCAGGTGACCGACGCATTTGCCGCCCGTCGCCTTGATTCGACGGTCAAAGCCGCACTGGCCGGGCGCAACCTGAATGAGATCGAGGAGTAACCGATGCCGCTGGTGACATTCCTGCCGCACGAGAAGTTCTGCCCAGAAGGGCTGACTGTGGAGGTCGAGCCCGGGACCAACATCCTGGAGCTGGCCCACGACCATCACATCGAGATGGAAAGCGCCTGCGGCGGCGTCAAGGCCTGCACCACATGCCACTGCATCGTGCGCAAGGGCTTCGACTCGCTGGAAGAGGCCGACGAGCTGGAAGAGGACATGCTGGACAAGGCCTGGGGCCTGGAGGCGCAATCGCGCCTCGGCTGCCAGGTGGTCGTCGCTGACCAGGACCTGGTCATCGAGATCCCCAAATATTCGCTCAACCACGCCGCCGAAGCGCCGCACTGAGGTTTGTTCCATGAGCCTGAAATGGATTGATGTACTTGAGATCGCCATCCAGCTTGCAGAAAGCAAGCCGGACGTCGATCCTCGTTATGTGAATTTCGTCGATTTGCACCGCTGGGTGCTGGCCTTGCCAGAATTCAGCGACGATCCGTCACGCGGCGGTGAGAAAGTGCTCGAGGCCATCCAGGCGGCCTGGATCGAAGAAGCCGACTGAACGCGTCCTGCAGGTTAGGCAATCCCCTGGAACCCGCGTATAATTCGCGGGTTTAATTTTTCGCAACACTCATTTTTCTGGAGTTTTCCATGGCTGTTCAACGTACTTTCTCCATCATCAAGCCTGACGCTGTCGCCAAGAACGTCATCGGCGAGATCACCACTCGTTTCGAGAAAGCCGGCCTGCGCGTCGTCGCTTCGAAAATGAAGCAGCTGTCCAAGGCCGAAGCCGAAGGCTTCTACGCCGAGCACAAAGAGCGCGGCTTCTTCGCTGACCTGGTTGCCTTCATGACTTCCGGCCCGGTCATCGTCCAGGTTCTGGAAGGTGAAAACGCCGTTCTGGCCAACCGCGAGCTGATGGGCGCCACCAACCCGAAAGAAGCTGCTGCCGGCACCATCCGTGCTGACTTCGCCGTTTCCATCGACGAGAACGCCGTTCACGGTTCTGACTCGGAAGCTTCGGCTGCCCGCGAAATCGCTTACTTCTTCTCCGCTACCGAGCTGTGCGACCGCATTCGCTAAGCGAAGCAGGTCTTGGGTGATTCCATGAGTGACATGACTGGCAAGATCAACCTGTTGGGCCTGACCCTGCAGGAAATGGAAAAATTCTTCGAGTCGATCGGAGAGAAGCGTTTTCGTGCCGGTCAGGTCATGAAATGGATTCACCACTATGGCGTCGACGATTTCGCCGCCATGACCAATGTCGGCAAGGCCTTGCGCGAAAAGCTCGAGGCCGTTGCCGAGATTCGGGGCCCGGAAGTGGTCAGTGAAGACATTTCCGCCGACGGTACCCGCAAGTGGGTGGTGCGCGTTGCTTCCGGCAGCTGCGTCGAAACCGTCTACATCCCCACCGACGACCGCGGCACCCTGTGTGTCTCGTCGCAAGCCGGCTGCGCCCTGGACTGCAGCTTCTGCTCCACCGGCAAGCAAGGCTTCAACAGCAACCTCACCGCCGCCGAAGTGATCGGCCAGGTATGGCTTGCCAACAAATCCTTCGGGACCGTTCCGGCCAAGATCGACCGCGCCATTACCAACGTGGTCATGATGGGCATGGGCGAACCCCTGCTGAATTTCGACAATGTCATCGCCGCCATGAAGATCATGATGGAAGATCTGGGCTATGGCATTTCCAAGCGTCGCGTCACCCTCTCGACTTCGGGCGTCGTGCCGATGATCGACGAGCTGGCCAAGCACATCGATGTGTCGCTGGCCCTGTCGCTGCACGCGCCGAACGACGAACTGCGCAACAAGCTGGTACCGATCAACAAGAAGTACCCGCTGAAGATGCTGCTGGAATCGTGCATGGGCTATATGTCCACCCTGGGCGGCAAGCGCGTGCTGACCATCGAGTACACTTTGCTCAAGGACGTCAACGACCAGCCCGAGCATGCAGCGCAAATGATCGAACTGCTGCGCGACGTGCCGTGCAAGATCAACCTGATCCCGTTCAACCCGTTCCCGCATTCGGGCTACGAGCGGCCAAGCAACAACGCCATTCGCCGATTCCAGGATCTGTTGCACCATGGCGGCTTCAATGTCACTACCCGTACTACCCGTGGTGACGACATCGATGCTGCCTGCGGCCAGCTGGTTGGCCAGGTCAACGACCGCACCCGCCGCAGCGAACGCTACATCGCTGTGCGCCAGCTGTCTGCGGATGCCGACCTGCCAGACAGTGCTGCGCAGCACTGACCGGACCTTGCCCATGAGCCTGCGCGCCGCGCTGTCGATCCTTGCGCTTTCGCTGCTGGCCGGCTGCGTGTCAGGCGGCGCGGGCGATCCGCTGGCCAGCCGCCAGGGCAGGGCGGAGGCGGGGCGGGCTTATGTGCAGCTAGGCCTGGGTTATTTGCAACAAGGTTTGACCGAGCAGGCCAAGGCGCCGCTGGGCAAGGCCTTGGCCCTGGACGAGGATGATGCCGATGCGCACGCCGCCCTGGCCCTGGTACTGCAGGCCGAGGGCGAGCCGGAAACGGCCGAAGGCCATTACCGCAGGGCACTGCAGCTGCGCAGCGGCGACACGCGAATTCGCAACAATTACGGCAGTTTCCTTTATGCTCAGGGACGATTCGCCGAGGCTGAGCAGATGTTTCGCCTGGCCAGCGCCGATACCCTGTATCCTGAGCGTTCACGGGTTTACGAGAACCTGGGCCTGACTGCCCTCAAGCTCGAACGCCGCGACCAGGCGCACGCCTATTTGCTGAAAGCTTTGCAACTCAACCAGCGGCAACCGAAAGCGTTGCTGGAAATGGCTGAGTTGTCCTACGAAAACAGGCATTATGTGCCGGCCCGGGACTACTACGATCGTTTCAGCCAACTGAGCGAACACGATGCCCGTAGCCTGCTGCTGGGCAGCCGCCTTGCCAGGGTGTTCGACGAGCAGGGCAAACTGGCCGAGCTGGGCCAGCAATTACAACGACTTTATCCCGGTACGCCGGAATATCAGCAATACCTGTCGGAGCAACGATGAAAGCCGCGCATCCCGAAGTAGCCGTAGCGCCTGGCCAGAACCCCGGTGAGCTTTTGCGTCAGGCCCGTGAGAACCGGGACTGGTCACAAGCCGAGGTGGCCCGCAAGCTCAACCTCACTGTCAGCTCGTTGAACCACGTGGAAACCGGCGCCTTCGACAAGCTGCCCGGGCATACTTTCGCCCGTGGCTACATCCGCGCCTATGCCAAGCTGATGGACCTGGACCAGGCCGCCCTGGTGGATGCCTTCGACCGCTACACCGGCACCCACGCCAAAGGCAGCGACGTGCACTCGCTGGGCCGTATCGAAGAGCCCGTGCGTCTGTCGCACAACATCCTGCGTGGCGTCAGTCTGCTGCTGCTGGTGGCGGTGGTCGGTGGTGGTTTCGTCTGGTGGCAGGACCAGGGCAGCCTGCGTGGCAAGGACCTGGCCAAGATCGCACTGGAACACGTCGAAGTCGAAAGCGCCGACGGTACCACCCAGATTCACCCGCTCGATGAGCCAGAAGACCAGGCCGTTTCGGCCGGCCAGCAGCCCGAAACCGCGCCGCTGCCGCTGGAGCAAGGCGCCGCCGGGCAGCCCGATGCCGTCGCCGAACAGGCTCCGGCAAACTCGGCATCAGCCGCTGCCACAGCACCCACCGCGGCGCCCGCGCAGCAGGCTCCAGTGCAGGCAGCAGCCAGCGCACCGGTAGTCACGCCTGCGCCGGTAGCACCGGTCGCTGTGCCCCCGGCGGCTGCACCGGTCGCTCCTGCGCCGGCCGTAGCCGCCGCCGAGCCAGCCTCGCCAGCCGTGCCCGCCGAAGTGCCGGCCGGCAGCGCCAAGGTGGCCATCCAGTTCAGCGCCGATTGCTGGACCCAGGTCAGCGACGGTAATGGCAAGGTGCTGTTCAGCGCCATCAAGCGCAAGGGGGACAACCTCGAGCTGACCGGCAAGCCGCCGTTCGCGGTACGCCTGGGCTTTGCCCGTGGCGCCCAGGTCAGCTACAACGGCCAGGCCGTCGATGTTGCCCCGTTCACCAGTGGCGAAACCGCTCGCCTGAAGTTGGGACAGTAAGTCATGCACGGCGAATCTCCGATCAAACGTCGCGAATCCCGCAAAATCTGGGTCGGCAATGTGCCGGTGGGTGGTGATGCGCCTATCGCGGTGCAGAGCATGACCAATACCGACACCAACGATGTGGCCGCCACCGTGGCGCAGATCCAGCGCCTGGTCGATGCCGGCGTGGACATCGTGCGGGTCTCGGTGCCGGACATGGACGCCGCCGAGGCGTTCGGCCGCATCAAGCAGCAAGTCAGCGTGCCGCTGGTTGCCGATATTCACTTCGACTACAAGATCGCCCTGCGTGTAGCCGAACTGGGCGTCGACTGCCTGCGTATCAACCCAGGCAACATCGGCCGTGAAGACCGCGTGCGCGCAGTGGTCGATGCCGCCCGCGACCGTGGCATCCCGATCCGTATCGGCGTCAACGCCGGCTCCCTGGAGAAGGACCTGCAGAAGAAGTATGGCGAACCGACCCCGGCGGCGCTGGTCGAGTCGGCGCTGCGCCATGTCGAGCACCTCGACCGCCTGGATTTCCAGGACTTCAAGGTCAGCGTCAAGGCTTCCGACGTGTTCATGGCCGTCGAAGCCTACCGTCTGCTGGCCAGGCAGATCGTGCAGCCGCTGCACCTGGGCATCACCGAGGCCGGCGGCCTGCGCTCGGGGACGGTGAAATCCGCTGTCGGCCTCGGTATGCTGCTGGCCGAAGGCATTGGCGATACCATCCGTATCTCGTTGGCGGCCGACCCGGTCGAAGAAGTGAAGGTTGGCTACGACATCCTCAAGTCGCTGCACCTGCGTTCGCGTGGCATCAACTTCATCGCCTGCCCGAGCTGCTCGCGGCAGAACTTCGATGTGGTCAAGACCATGAACGAGCTGGAAGGGCGCCTGGAAGACCTGCTGGTACCGCTGGACGTAGCGGTCATCGGTTGCGTGGTCAATGGCCCGGGCGAGGCCAAGGAGTCCCATGTCGGGCTGACCGGCGGTACGCCGAACCTGGTCTATATCGACGGCAAGCCGGCGCAGAAGCTGACCAACGACAACCTGGTCGACGAGCTGGAGAAGCTCATCCGCCAGAAAGCGGCCGAGAAGGCCGAAGCCGACGCGGCGCTGATCGTCCGTGGCTGACACCCGAATTCGTAAGGACTTTTCGTGAGCAAATCGCTGCAAGCCATCCGTGGCATGAACGACATCCTGCCTGAACAGTCGCCGCTGTGGCGCTACTTCGAAGGCACCGTGGCCGGCCTGCTGGATACCTACGGGTATAGCCAGATCCGCACGCCGATCGTCGAGTTCACCGAGCTGTTCAAGCGCTCGATCGGCGAAGTGACCGACATCGTCGAAAAAGAGATGTACACCTTCGAGGACCGCAACGGCGACTCGCTGACCCTGCGTCCGGAAGGCACGGCCGCCTGCGTGCGTGCCGTGCTCGAGCATGGCATCACTGGCAACGGCCAGGTCCAGAAGCTGTGGTACATCGGCCAGATGTTCCGCCACGAGCGCCCGCAGAAAGGCCGCTACCGCCAGTTCCACCAGATTGGCGTGGAAGTGTTCAACCTGGACGGCCCGGACATCGATGCCGAGCTGATCATGCTGACCTGGCGTCTGTGGGGCCTGCTGGGCATCCAGGACGCGGTCAAGCTGGAACTCAACAGCCTGGGCACCAGCGAAGCCCGTGCGCGCTACCGGGATGCGCTGGTCGAGTTCCTCTCGGCACGCTTGGAGCAGCTGGATGAAGACAGCCAGCGCCGGCTGAAGAGCAACCCACTGCGCATCCTCGACAGCAAGGACCAGAACACCCAGGCGGTGCTGGTCGGTGCGCCGAAGCTGGAAGACTACCTCGACGAAGAATCGCGCGTGCACTTCGAGGGCCTCAAGGCCCGCCTGGACGCTGCCGGTATCCCGTTCGTGATCAATACCAAGCTGGTGCGCGGGCTGGACTACTACAGCAAGACCGTGTTCGAGTGGGTTACCGACAAGCTCGGCGCCCAGGGCACGGTCTGCGCCGGTGGCCGCTACGACGGCCTGGTCGAGCAGATGGGCGGCAAGCCGACTCCGGGCGTCGGTTTCGCCATGGGTATCGAGCGCCTGATCCTGCTGCTGGAAACCCTGGGCAAGGTGCCCGAGTCCATCAGCCGACAGATCGACGTCTACCTGTGCGCCTTCGGCGAACAGGCCGAACTGGCTGGCCTGCGCTTGTCCGAGGGCCTGCGTGACCGCATGCCGGGCCTGCGCCTGGCGGTCAACGCCGGTGGTGGCAGCTTCAAGAGCCAGTTCAAGAAAGCCGACAAGAGCGGCGCGCTGTTCGCGCTGATCCTCGGTGATGACGAACTGGCCAAGCAAGAGATCGGCTTCAAGCCCCTGCGTGGTCAGGGCGAACAACAGAACATTGCCTGGGATGCTCTGGCTGAGCACCTGGAAACCGCGATCGCGCAGGCGTAACGCGGTTCAACAAGCGAATAGGCGAAAAGGAGTATTGGGGTGTCGAGTACCGATGATGAACTGGCAGGGGTCAAGGACTGGTGGAACCGCAACGGCAAGCCGCTGCTGACCGGTGCCCTGCTGGCTGGCGTGGTGGTATTGGGCTGGAATACCTGGCACAAGTACCAGAACAATCAGTCGCAAGGTGCCTCGCAGCTGTACCAGGCCTTGCTGGAAACCAGCCTGACGCCCACTGGCCAGCCTGACGCGACCAAGGTCGCGGAACTGGCCGGCAAGCTCAAGAGCGAGTTCGGTGGTACCGCCTACGCCCAGTATGGCAGCCTGTTCGTGGCCAAGGTCGCGGTCGAGAGCGGCAAGCTCGACGACGCCGCTGCCGAGCTGAAAAGCGTGCTGGACAAGCCGGCCGATGCCACCCTGGGCGAAATTGCGCGGCAGCGCCTGGCACGCGTGCTGGCGGCCCAGAACAAGGCCGAGGACGCGCTCAAGCTGCTTGACGGCGACGCCGAGCAGGCCTTCCTGGCCAGCCGTGAAGAGTTGAAAGGTGACTTGCTGGTGCAACTGGGGCGTGCCGACGATGCGCATAGCGCTTACGAGAAAGCCAAGGCTGCGTTGTCCGATGAGGCGGCGGTCGGTGGCCTGCAATTGAAGCTGGATGACTTGGCCAAAGGGGACGCGTAAGTGATCGGTTGGAAACATGCAGCAGTGCTGACCCTGGCCGTCCTGGCCGCAGGTTGCAGCAGCAACAGCAAGAAGGAACTGCCCCCGGCCGAGCTGACCAAGTTCACCGAGGAAGTGGTGCTGAAGAAGCAGTGGAGCCGTTCGATCGGCGACGGCCAGGGTGAAACCTACAATACCCTGGTGCCGGCGATCGAAAACGACCGTATCTATGCTTCCGACGTCAACGGTGAAGTCTTCGCCCTCGACCGCATCACCGGAGACGTGGTGTGGAAGAAGGACCTCGAGCTGCCGGTTTCCGGTGCTGTCGGCGTCGGCTATGGCCTGGTCATGCTGGGTACCCTCAAGGGTGAAGTGATTGCCCTGGATTCCAGCACTGGCGAGGAACGCTGGCGCTCCCGCGTGACCAGCGAAGTGCTGGCCCCGCCGGCCAGCAACGGTGACGTGGTGGTGGTGCAGACCCAGGACGATCGCCTGATCGGCCTGGATGCCGCCACCGGTGACCGCCGCTGGATCTACGAGAACAGCCCGGCTGTGCTGACCCTGCGTGGTACCGGTGCGCCGATCGTCACCAACCGCCTGGCCGTCGCCGGCCTGTCCACCGGCAAGGTGGTGGCGGTGGACATCAACAACGGTGTACCGGTGTGGGAAAGCCGTGTGGCGATTCCGCAGGGTCGTTCCGAGCTGGACCGTGTGGTCGACATCGACGGCGGCCTGCTGCTGTCGGGTGGTACCCTGTACGTCAGCACCTACCAGGGCCGCGTCGCGGGCCTGGACCTGGAAAGCGGCCGCGTGCTGTGGCAGCGCGATGCCTCCAGTTACGTGGGTGTCGCCCAGGGCTTTGGCAACGTCTACGTCAGCGAAGCTTCCGGCACTGTCGAAAGCGTCGATGAACGCTCTTCCAGCGCGCTGTGGAGCAACGACACCATGGCGCGTCGCCAGCTGACCGCGCCGGAAGTGTTCTCCAGCTACGTGGCGGTGGGTGACTTCGAGGGCTACCTGCACCTGCTGAGCCAGGTCGATGGCCGCTTCGTCGGCCGTGAGCGTATCGACAGCGATGGCCTGCGTGCCCGTCCACTTGTGGTCGGCGACACCATCTACGTCTTTGGCAACAGCGGCAAGCTCGAGGCACTGACCATCCGCTGAAGCTATGCTTGAAGCCTTGGCGGGCTTCAAGCCGCGGCGTAGGACACGCCGCCCGAACTCCGGCCGCTGCCTTGCAGCGGCCTTTGCATTTTCAAGAATTCAAGAGTGGAGAGCCGAATGGTTCCCGTAATCGCCCTGGTGGGCCGCCCGAACGTCGGCAAATCCACCATGTTCAACCGCCTGACCAAGACCCGCGATGCCATCGTCGGTGACCTGTCGGGCCTGACCCGTGACCGCCAGTACGGTGATGCCACCTGGCAGGGTCGTTCCTTCATCCTGATCGACACCGGCGGTATCACCGGTGACGAAGTGGGCATGGACGAGAAAATGGCCGAGCAGTCGCTCATGGCCATCGAAGAAGCCGATTATGTGCTGTTCCTGGTTGACGCCCGTGCTGGCATGACCGCCGCTGACCAGATGATCGCCGAGCACCTGCGCAAGCGGAACAAGGAAGCGATCCTGGTTGCCAACAAGATCGACAACATCGATGCCGACGTTGCCCGCGCCGAGTTCTCGCCGCTGGGCATGGGCAATGCCATTCCGGTGGCGGGCTCCCAGGGCCGCGGCATCAATGCGTTGATGGAGGCCGTGCTCGGCCACCTGCCGCGCGACCAGGTCGAGGAAGCGCTGGACGCGGAAGTCGCCGAAGGCGAAGAAGCGGTGCGCATCCCTGGCCCGAGCGAGAAGGACGGCATCAAGATCGCCATCATCGGCCGCCCCAACGTGGGCAAGTCGACCCTGGTCAACCGCATGCTCGGCGAAGAGCGCGTGGTGGTGTACGACCAGCCGGGCACCACCCGCGACAGCATCTACATCCCGTTCGAGCGCGACGACGAGAAGTACACCTTCATCGACACCGCCGGCGTGCGCAAGCGCGGCAAGATCCACGAGGAAGTCGAGAAGTTCTCGGTGGTGAAGACGCTGCAGGCGATCAAGGACGCCAACGTGGTGATCTTCGTCATGGACGCCCGCGAAGGCGTGGTGGACCACGACCTGAACCTGCTGGGTTTCGCCCTGGAAGCCGGCCGCGCCATCGTCATCGCCCTGAACAAGTGGGACGGCATGGAGCCGGGCGAACGCGACTACGTGAAGACCGAGCTGGAGCGCCGGCTGTTCTTCGTCGACTTCGCCGACATCCACTTCATCTCCGCCTTGCACGGTACCGGCGTGGGCCACCTGTACAAGTCGGTACAGGCTGCGTTCAAGTCGGCCGTGACCCGTTGGCCGACCAGCCGCCTGACGCAGATCCTCGAGGATGCCGTGAGCGAGCACCAGCCGCCGCTGGTCAATGGCCGCCGCATCAAGCTGCGCTATGCCCACCTTGGTGGTGCCAACCCGCCGCTGATCGTGATCCACGGCAACCAGACCGACAAGATTCCGAAGTCGTACTCGCGTTACCTGGAAAACACCTACCGCCGTGTACTGAAACTGGTCGGGACGCCGATTCGCATCGAATACAAGGGCGGTGAGAACCCGTACGAGGGCAAGAAGAACACCCTCACCGACCGTCAGGTCAACAAGAAACGCCGCCTGATGTCGCACCACAAGAAGGCCGAGAAGAAGCGTCGCGACAAGAAACGCTGATTCCGCGTCAGCTTCTTCGCGGGTAGGCCCGCTCCCACAGGTACTGCGCAGTGATCGAGTCTGTCGAGAACCTGTGGGGGCGGGATCACCGGCAAAGGGGCCTTTGATCCAGCGCAATGCCCCCATCGTTTCAACCTTTTTCCTGACCGCTCGATCCGCTATGCTCGGACTCCACCCCGTGCCGGATACACCCCAGGAAAGAGGGCTTCATGATCCGCAGCAAACTGCCGAACGTCGGCACGACCATCTTCACCAGCATGTCCCAGCTCGCCGCGCAGACCGGCGCGCTCAACCTGTCGCAGGGCTTCCCCGACTTCAATGGCCCGCAGGCGCTGCTCGATGCGGTGGGCCGGCATGTGGCTGCCGGACATAACCAGTACTCACCGATGACCGGCCTGCCGGTCTTGCGCCAGCAGGTGGCGGCCAAGGTCGCGCGGCTATACGGTGCACAGGTGGATGCCGACCAGGAAGTGACCATCACGCCCGGTGCCACCGAGGCGATTTTCTGTGCCATCCAGGCGCTGGTCCACGTGGGCGACGAGGTGATCGTCTTCGACCCGAGCTACGACAGCTACGAGCCGTCCGTTGAACTGGCCGGTGGCCGTTGCGTGCATGTGCGTCTGAGCGATGGTGACTTCCGTATCGACTGGCAGCAGTTTGCCGACGCGCTCAGCCCGCGCACGCGCATGGTCATTCTCAACTCGCCGCACAACCCCAGCGGTGCGCTGATCAGCCGTGCAGACCTGGACCAGCTGGCGCAGCTTATCGCCGACCGCGATATCTACCTGATCAGCGACGAAGTGTACGAGCATCTGGTGTATGACGGTGTGCGCCATGCCAGCGTACTGGCCCATGAGCAGCTGTACTCGCGCGCTTTCGTGGTCAGCTCGTTCGGCAAGACCTATCACGTTACCGGCTGGAAGACCGGTTATGTGATTGCACCGCCGGCGCTGAGCGCTGAGCTGCGCAAGGTGCACCAGTACGTCAACTTCTGCGGGGTGACGCCGTTGCAGTGCGCGCTGGCTGACTTCATGGCCGAGCATCCCGAGCATATCGATGAATTGCCGGGCTTCTACCAGGCCAAGCGCGACCTGTTCTGCGGTTTGCTCGACACTTCGCGGTTTCGTTTCACCCGCACGGCGGGCACCTATTTCCAGCTGGTGGACTACTCGCAGATCCGCCCGGACCTGAACGATGTCGACATGGCACTGTGGCTGACCCGTGAGCACGGTGTGGCGAGCATCCCGGTGTCAGTGTTCTACCAGCAGCCCATCCCCGCGCAACGCCTGGTCCGCCTGTGCTTTGCCAAACGAGAGGAGACGCTGCGTCAGGCAGCGGAAAGACTATGCGCGATCTGAGCACACTGCCCAACCTGAAAGTCGCCCTGGTGCAAACCACCCTGGTCTGGCATGACCGTGAGGCCAACCATGCACACTTCGAGGAGCTGCTGGCCCAGGTAGGCGAGGTGGACCTGGTGATTCTGCCGGAAATGTTTACTACCGGTTTCTCTATGCAGTCGCAGAGCCTGTGCGAGCCTGAGAACGGCCCGACCTACAAATGGTTGAAGGCGCAGGCGAAGAAGTGCAACGCAGTTGTCACCGGCAGCGTGATCATCCAGGCCGCCGATGGCAGCCACCGTAACCGCCTGCTGTGGGCACGACCGGATGGCGAGATCCTGCACTACGACAAGCGCCACCTGTTCCGCATGGCCGGTGAGCACAAGCATTACACCCCGGGCGAGCGCCAGGTACAGTTCGAGCTCAAAGGCTGGCGGATCCGCCCGCTGATCTGCTACGACCTGCGCTTCCCGGTGTGGAGCCGCGATGCCCAGGACACCGACCTGCTGCTGTATACCGCCAACTGGCCGGCTGCGCGCCGCCAGCACTGGAACCGCCTGTTGCCGGCCCGGGGTATCGAGAACCTGTGCTATGTGGCGGCGGTGAATCGGGTGGGCACCGATGGCAAGGGCTTTGCCTATTCGGGCGACAGCCAGGTGCTGGACTTCCAGGGCGAGAGCCTGCTCAGTGCGGGGGAGGCGGACGGGGTGTTCACCGTCGTATTGAGCGCAGCGGAACTGGCGGCATACCGGGCCAAGTTCCCGGCCAACCTGGATGCTGACACCTTCGAGCTGCACTGACAGTCGGTACCGGCCCCTTCGCGGGTAAACCCGCTCCCACAGGTACCGCACAGTATTCAAGATCTGTGAGGACCCTGTGGGAGCGGGTTTACCCGCAAAGAGGCCGGTGCTGGTTACATCAGTTTCCGATCAGTACACATCCCGCCGATAGCGCCCATCCTCGATCAGTTGCTGCACGACTGCTTCGCCCAGGATGCCGTTGAGCGCCGCGTCGACACCTGCCGCCATACCCTGCAGGCTGCCGCACACATACACACAAGCCCCGTCCTGCACCCAGCGCTTGAACTCATCGGCCTGCTGCAACAACACATCCTGCACATACACCTTCTCGGCCTGGTCCCGCGAAAACGCCAGGTCCAGGCGCGCCAGGTCGCCGCTTGCCAGCCAGCCTTGCAGTTCCTCGCCACACAACAGGTCGTACGCCCGGTTGCGTTCGCCAAACAGCAGCCAGTTGCGTTGCTCACCTGCACTCACCCGCGCGCGCATCAGGCTGCGCAGGCCGGCCAGGCCGGTGCCGTTACCGATCAGTACCAGCGGTGCCGCCGTTTCCGGCAGGTGGAAGCTGCTGTTACGCCGCACCCGCAGGCTCAGCATGCCGTTCAGCGGCAAGTACTCGGTCAGCCAGCCGGAGCCCAGGCCCAAGTGGCCATCGGCGTGGCGCTCCTGGCGCACGATCAACTCCAGCAGGCCATCGCTGGCGATCGAGGCGATCGAATACTCGCGGCTGCCGATCGGCACCAGCGCATCGACCAGCGCTTGCGGCTGCAAGCCGATCAGGTGCTCGCGCCGGGCCGGCAACTGCCGACCGGCCAAGGCCTGGGCGAGGGTTTCGGTCAGGCCGTTCACCTGCACCTTGGTCCCGGGGGCCAGTGCCATGCCAGTGAGGAAGGCGTCGATCCGAGGCTGGCCATTGAGCGGCAGGATTTCCACCAGGTCGCCGGCTTCCCAGCTGGCGGGGTGTTGCGGCTGCAGGCCGAGCAGGTACACCGGTTGGCCCTGACTGCCCGGGTTGAGCAGTTCGCGGCGAACCAGTGACCAGTTGCCAAAGCTTGGCGGCTGCCAGGCGGCCACCGGACGGGCGCCAGTCAGTTGCGCCAGTTCCTGTTGCCACTGCAGCAGGGCGGCCTGGTCGGCATTGTCCACTTCCACCGAGCTGAATGCACTGCTGGCTCCGCGCTCACCCAGCCAGGCCTGCAGGCGCCGGGCAAAGCCGCAGAAGTGCGGGTATTGGCGATCGCCCAGGGCAAGCAGGGCATAGCTGAGGTTATCCAGCGCCCACGGCTGGCCAAGCACCTTGCGTTCGAAGACGCGGGCGCTGTCGGGGGCTTCGCCATCACCGAAGGTACTGACCACGAACAGCGCACGACGGGCCTGGCGCAGGTCGCTTTCACTCAGTTCGGCCAGGGCGCGTACCTGTACCGGCAGGCCGGCAGCCTGCAACTGACCGGCGCTCTGCCAGGCAAGCTGCTCGGCCAGGCCGCTCTGGCTGGCAAAACCGATCAGCCAGCTGTCACCACTGCCATGGCTGTCGAGGACTTTGCCACGGGCCGCGCGCACCTGGCGCTTCTTGCGGCGACGGTCGAGGTACAGCAGCCAGCCGGTGATGAAGAACAGCGGCATGGTCAGGCTGGCAAGGGTGACGATGATGCGCCCCGGCAGGCCGAAGTACTCGCCGACATGCAGGGCATAGACGCTCTGCAGCAGCTGGGCCTTGAAGGATTTGTCGGTGTAGCGGTCATGTTTTTTCACCTGGCCGGTGGCCGGGTCCAGCACCAGGGTATTGAAGGCGCGGGGGTGGTCGGCGTTGTCCAGCAGGTAGAACAGATTGGCCGGCTGGCCGCCCACCGGTGGCAGGCGCAGGTTGTACATGGCCAGGCCCGGGCCGGCGTTATCCTTGAGGTTGGCCCAGATCGCGTCGTAGTCGACCACCAGTGGCGGGGCGTTTTTGTCGATTTTCTGTGGCCCATGGCGGCCACGGCCTTCGCCGCGCTTTTGCTGCTGAGCGGCGGCCGGAGTATCTGCCAGCAGCTTGTTCAGGCCGTTGCGGTACCACTCGTAAGACCAGAACAGCCCGGTCAGGGCGAACAGCAGGTAGAACAGCAGGCACCAGGTCCCGGCCACGGCATGCAGGTCCCAGTTGAACGCGCGGCCCGTCTTGGCCCAGTCGAAGGTCAGCCAGGCGCGCCAGTCCAGCGCCTTGCGCGGCCAGCGCAGGTACAGGCCGGAGAGGCAGAAGAACACCAGCATCAAGGTGCAGGCACCGGTGATCTGCCGGCCAGTGTCGCCCATGGCCAGAAAACGGTGCAGGTTGAGCATGAGGTTGAAGAAGGCTTGGCCGGTTGCTTCACCCTTGAGTTCACCGGTGTAGGGATCGGCATAGCGCAGCTGGCCACGGCGCTCGCCCGGTGGGGGCGTGAAGAAGATTCGTGCGGCATTGCCGTCGCGCACGTCAACCCACAGCATTGCCACTTTGTCCTGTTGCTGGGCCTCGACCCGCCGTACCAGCTCGGCCGGCGGCAGCACGCCTTCGGCGCGCACTGCTACCTTGAGAACATCGGCATTGACGGCGCGCAGCAGTTCCTCCTGAAACGAGTAAAGCGCCCCGGTGATACCCATCAAGGCCAGCACCAGGCCAGCGGTGATGCCAAAGAACCAGTGCAATTGAAACAGCGTTTTCTTCACCACATGATCACCTTGTATGCAGCAACTACCGGGGCGGCGGGCATTATGCCCTGATACGCAAAAGCCCCGCTCACGGGAATGAACGGGGCTCGGCGGCGTTTGGTCAGAAGTGGACGCTGGTGGTCAACAATGCAGTTCGCCCGGCCGCCTGGTTGGCGAAGTGGGTGGAGAAGGCCTTGTCGTAATACACCTCGTTGGTGAGGTTCTGCACGTTCAGTTGCAGATCGACGTTCTTGGTCAGCTTGTAGGCAGCCATGGCGTCGTAGCGCACATAGCTGTCGACCATGGTGGTGTTGGCCACGCTGCCGTACACCTCATCCACGTAGAATGCACCGCCACCGACGGTCAGCTTCGGGGTGATGGCGTAGGTGGTCCAGAGGCTGGCGCTGTTGTTCGGCGTGTTCGGCAACTGGTTGCCGTCATTGGCCTTGCCCAGCGGTCCGCCGTCGACCTGGCGGGCTTCCATGTAGGTGTAGCCGGCGAACACCTGCCATTTGTCGGTGAGCTTGCCGCTGGCTGACAGTTCGATGCCCTGCACGCGGGTTTCGCCGACGTTCTCGTAGGTGGTGGTGTCCACCTGCACGCGGGCGTTTTCCTTCTCGGTGCGGAACAGCGCGGCGGTCAGCGACAGGCGCTGGTCAAGCAGGTCCCACTTGGTGCCGATCTCGTAGTTGGTGGTTTCTTCCGGCTCCATGTCGCTGCTCAACAGGTTGCCGGCGCGGTCGGTGGTGTTGCCCAGCGGGTTGGCCTCCATGCCTTCGCCCAGCATCGCACCGGGTGGGGTAGCGGAGGTGGCGTAGGACACGTAGATGCTGCCGTTGTCGGCCGGCTTCCAGACCAGGCCCAGCTGGCCGGTGACGAACTCGCTGGTGTCCTTGCCTTTGGAGGCAATGCCCTTGGCGTTGACCACGGTAGCGCCAGAGGCGTCGTAGGCGCGGTACTGGGTATCGAAGTGGTCGTAGCGCAGGCCCATGTTCAGCAGCCACTGCGGCGACAATTCGAGGGTATCGAACACGTAGAGGGCGCGGGTGTTGCTCTTGGTGTCGGTACCGGCGTAGTTGCGCGTGATGCTGCCGTTCCACGGGTCATCCGGGTTCGGGTTGCCCAGCGAAGTGCAGTTGTAGCCGCTGCTCGCGCCGATCATGCCTGGAGTGCAGTTGGTGTTGGCGGCGCCGCCGGGGACGGTATCGGTATCGACGTTGTAGCTCGAACGTTTGCTCTCTTCACGGCTTAGCTCGATACCAGTCGAGAAGCTGTTCTTCATGCCACCCAGGTAGAACTCGCCGAACAGGTCGGTCTGATTGGTGGTGGTAGCGGTGTTGCCCACGCGGGTGTTGGCACGGCGCCAGACACTGCCGTTGTTGACGTTGCCCTTGCTGTCGTCAGGCTGGGTCAGGATGTAGTCCTGCATGCTGTTGCCGTGGCGCAGGGTGTTCTTGATGGTCAGCGAGTCGGTCAGGTCGTGCTCGATGGCGAAGGTGGCGATATCCACGCGGCTCTTGCGGAAATCGCGGCCGGTCAGGCCATAGAAATTGTCGCTATCGCCGCCATCGTAGGGCTTGCTCGGGTGTGCCGAGGTCCGTGCAGCGCTGCCGCCGGTCGGGATGGTGTATGGGATGCCCGAATCCGGCAGGTCGTCGCTTTGCAGGTGGTAATAGTCGAGGTTGATGCGGGTCGGCGTGCCCAGGCCGAAGGCCAGCGACGGGGCGATACCCCAACGGTCGTAGTTGACCTTGTCGCGGCCGGCGACGTTGCTCTCGTGGGTCATCAGGTTCAGGCGTCCGGCAACGCTGTCGCTGAACTGGTAGTTGCCGTCGAAGGTGTAGCGCTGGGTCTGGTCGCTGCCCCAGGTCCAGGCGCCGTCCAGCGAGTTGCCCAGGTGCGCGCGCTTGCTTACCAGGTTGATGGTGCCGCCCGCGGCGCCGCGGCCACCGATGGCCGAATTCGGGCCCTTGGCCACTTCCACCGATTCGATGGCGAAGATTTCGCGGGTTTGCGCGCCGGTATCACGCACGCCGTCCAGGTAGGTGTCGCCCTGCGCATCGAAACCGCGGATGAACGGGCGGTCACCTTGCGGGTTGCCGCCTTCGCCGGCACCGAAGGTGATGCCCGGCACGGTGCGCAGGGCATCCTGCAGAGTCAGCGCGCTGGTGTCCTTGATCACTTGTTGCGGGATCACGGTGACTGAGCGTGGGGTGTCTACCAACGGCGCGGTGTACTTCTGCGAGGAGGCCTTCTCGACCTTGTAGTCGGTGCTGGCCTGTTCGGCCTTGCCATTGACGCTGGTGGCGTCCAGGGTGATCGCGTTGCTGGCGGCCGGGTCGGCGGCGTAGGCCGTCGAGGCGCTGAGGGCAATGCCGATGGCGGAGGCGATCAGGCGTGGTGAGCTCACTGCAGATGGTACGGATTGGCGCATTGCTAAGGACCTTCCCCAAGGTATCAAGGCCGCGGATCTTAATGTAAGCAATTTGGACTCTCAATTGAGAGCAGTTACCATTCGCGAATAATTTACAAACTTTACAATTTACCTTTACGGTTTCATCCGCATGAAGCGTCTTGGGTAGCGCATGGGGCTTGTGAAGCGCAAAAGGGAATCAATATCATTGTTGCCTGTTCTTTTCCCAACGGTGCTGCCGCCATGCTGCTTCACATCCCCGGCCTGTTCGACGCCGATGAACTGGCCCGTATCCGCGAGGCGCTGGAACAGGCCGACTGGGCCGATGGCAAGATCACCGCTGGCTACCAGTCGGCCAAGGCCAAGCACAACCTGCAGCTGCCGGAAGGCCACCCTTTGGCCAAGGAGATCGGCAGTGCGCTGATCGAGCGCCTGTGGAAAAACCCGCGTTTCATGTCGGCGGCTTTGCCGCACAAGGTGTTCCCGCCGCTGATCAACTGCTACCGCGAGGGCGGCAACTTCGGCTTCCACATCGATAATGCCCTGCGCCAGCCCAAGGGCAGCCCGGAGCGGGTACGCACCGACCTGTCCTCGACCTTGTTCCTCAGCGACCCGGGCAGCTACGACGGTGGCGAACTGGTGATCCAGGACACCTTTGGCGAGCAGCAGGTCAAGTTGGCCGCCGGTGACCTGGTGTTGTACCCGGGTACCAGCCTGCACAAGGTCAACCCGGTCACCCGTGGCCAGCGCTTCGCCGCGTTCTTCTGGACCCAGAGCCTGGTCCGCGAGGACAGCCAGCGCGCCTTGCTGTTCGAGATGGACACTGCCATCCAGCAACTGACTGCCGATGTCCCGGAGCATCCTGCCTTGCTGCAACTGACCGGCACCTACCACAACCTGCTGCGCCGCTGGGCGGAGGTCTGAAACGTGTCCTACCCGTTGCGACGTGAGGAAGTGGTGGATGTGGCTGGCTTGCAGGCGATGCTCGAAGCAAGCCCCGGCAAGGCTGCACAAGCGATCCTGGCGGCAGCGGGGCAGGGTGTGGTCGAGGCCCAGTTGCTGTTGGGGCAGATCCTGCTCGACGGTCGGGGTATCGAAGCGGATGCCAGCGTGGCCCGGCGCTGGTTCGGCATCGCTGCCCAAGGCGGTAGCGCGATGGCGCACAACATGCTGGGGCGGTGCCTGGAGCATGGCTGGGGCGGCAGCGTAGACCTTCCGCTGGCTGCCATCCACTATGCCCGGGCAGCCGATGCGGGGCTGGACTGGGGGCTCTACAACCTGGGCAACCTGTTGGCCACTGGTCGTGGCGTAGCGGCCAACCAGGCGCAGGCCCTGATGTGTTACGAAAAGGCGGCGCAGCTTGGGCACGCCAAGTCGATGAACCTGTACGGGCGTTATCTTGAACAGGGCATTGCCACCGCGCCCAGCCCGGCGCGGGCGGTGCGCTGGTATCGGCGTTCAGCCGAGGCGGGGGATTTCCGCGGCATGTTCAGCCTGGGCCTGGTGCTGGTCGAACGCGGGCAGATGGTCGAGGCCGGGCGTTGGCTGGAGCAGGCTCGGGTCGAGGGGAACATGAACTTCCTGCGCAGTGCGCTGGCGACCTTGCAGGGCGCTGGGCCGGTGCTGATGGCCTTTGCGGCGCGCTATGCCGAAGAGATCGAACGGCGCGGGAGCTGAGGTTTGGCTGTGCTGGCTCTGGCGCCGGCGCAGGAACGCACAAATGAAAACGGGGCCTCGCGGCCCCGTTGTGCATTACAGGTAGTAAGCCTTCAGCGGCGGGAAGCCGTTGAATTCCACGGCGCTGTAGCTGGTGGTATAGGCGCCGGTCGACAGCCAGTACAGGCGGTCGCCGATTGCCAGGTTCAGCGGCAGGCCGTACTTGTAGTGCTCGTACATGATGTCGGCGCTATCGCAGGTCGGGCCGGCGATGACCACTTCTTCGGTTTCGCCTTTCTTCTCGGTCCAGATCGGGAACTTGATGGACTCGTCCATGGTTTCGATCAGGCCGGAGAACTTGCCCACGTCGGTGTAGATCCAGCGCTCGACGGCGGTGCGCGACTTGCGTGCCACCAGCACCACTTCGCTGACCAGGATCCCGGCGTTGGCGATCAGCGAACGGCCCGGTTCGAGGATGATTTCCGGCAGGTCGTCACCGAAGTCTTCCTTGAGGAAGCGGATGATCTCTTCGGCGTAGGTTTCCAGGCTGTTGGTACGGGTGATGTAGTTGGCCGGGAAGCCGCCACCCATGTTGATCAGTTTCAGCTCGATGCCGTCTTCTTCCTTCAGGCGTTCGAAGATCACCTTGACCTTGGCGATGGCGGCGTCCCACACGCTGATGTCGCGCTGCTGCGAGCCCACGTGGAAGGAGATGCCATACGGCACCAGGCCCAGGTCGCGGGCGAGGATCAGCAGATCCATGGCCATGTCGGTCTGGCAACCGAACTTGCGCGACAGCGGCCAGTCGGCAGTGGTGGAGCCTTCGGTAAGGATGCGCACGTACACTTTCGAGCCCGGCGCGGCCTTGGCGATGTTGCGCAGGTCGGCTTCCGAGTCGGTGGCATACAGGCGCACGCCCTTCTCGTAGAAGTAGCGGATGTCCTTGGACTTCTTGATGGTGTTGCCGTAGCTGATGCGGTCGGCGCTGACACCGCGGCCCATGACCTTGTCCAACTCGTAGATCGAGGCGATGTCGAAGCTCGAACCTTTATCCTTGAGCAGATCGATGATCTCGACGGCCGGGTTGGCCTTGACCGCGTAGTACACCTTGGCGAACTCGAAACCGGCGCGCAGGTCGTCATAGGCCTGGCTGATCATCTGGGTATCGATGAGTACGAACGGGGTTTCCTGCTTGTCGGCGAACGCCTTCATTTTCTGGAAAGTGTCACGCGCGAAATAGTCTTCGACCTGGATCGACATGCTCAGGGACTCCATGGGCAAACTGAAAGATTAAGTGGCTGCAAACTGAACGTCCTCCGTATCCCCACTTTGGTTCGCCTACTCAGTACTTGAGCCGGATGGATCGTTTCCAGCATGGACGTTCGGCGCGCACTTTAGGGTGTGAAGAATGCAGAATCAACAGGCAATCCGGGCGTGATCGACGCGGATCGACGACCAGCCATTTGAATAACCGACTCGTATGACCGGCTGATGTTCCCCTGCATGTTTGAAGCGTAAAAAATTGTGGAATAGGCCGCGTTAGCCTGTTTGCGGGTATGCCCGCTGCCACAGGCATCGCGTGATTCCTGCGGCAGCGGGCGTGCCCATGAAGGGGCCTGGGGTGTTCATATTTATGGCCACAAAGCCGTGGCACGCCCGTACCTGAAAAAGCCGATAAATTTTTTGTTACCGACTGACGGATTTGCCGGTTTTGATGCGAAACATTACTATTCGCACCCTTGTCCGCCTCCTGATGACCATCGACCGTGTCCGGACCCAAAGGTTTTCTCGACCATTACCACGAGCTGATCGGCACCTGGACGCGCAAGCTGCGCAGTCGTCAGCAGGCCGAGGACCTCGCCCACGATGCCTTCGTCCGGGTCCTGGAAAGCCCGGGCCAGCAGGTCGAACAGCCTCGCGCCTACCTGCACCAGACCGCACGCAACATTGCCGTGGATGGTTTCCGTCGCGAGGACCGTCGCCAGGCCCTGGAGCTGGAAGCCTTCGACGAGAGCCCGGCCGGCAGTGGCGACCCCGAAGCCTACGTGCACGCCCTGGAACTGGCCGACAGCGTCGAGCGGGCGTTGGCCGAGCTACCGCTGAACTGCCGCCAGGTGTTCATCTGGCAGAAGCTGGAAGGCCGCACCCAGGCGGAAATCGCCGCGCGCATGGGGTTGAGCAAGAACATGGTCGAAAAGTATATGATTCGCACGCTCCGGCATCTGCGTGAGCACCTGGATGTGTCGGCATGATGAGTCAGGAGACCTTTTCGATGGAACAGCACGCTAGCGAAACCGTCCGCGAGCAGGCGGCTGCATGGTTCGCCCGCGTGCAGGATGCGCCTCGGGATGCCGCGCTGCAGGCGCAGTTGCGGGCCTGGCTGGAGGCCGACAGGCGGCACCGTGAAGAGTACGAGCAACTCGCCCGCCTGTGGCAGGCGGCCGATTTCATCCCCCGCCAGCGCCTGGAAGCGCTGGCCCGGCCGGCCCCGGTACCGCAGCTGCCACGGCGACGCTTTGTGCGCGTGGCTTTGGCTGCCACGCTGGGCGCAGTGGCGGTGGGGCTGGGCTGGGGCGGCTGGCAGTATCAGCAACTGAACCACCAAGGCGACCTGAAGACTGCCTTCAATGAACGCCGCCAGGTCGAATTGCCGGATGGTTCGCACCTTGAACTCAACGGCAGCACGCAGGTGCGGGTCGCATTCAGTGCGGGCCAGCGTCATGTGCAACTGATCACGGGCGAGGTGATGTTCAGCGTCGCCCACGACAGTGCCAGGCCATTCGTGGTCGACACCGCCCAAGGCAGCGTGACCGTCACCGGTACCCGCTTCGACGTCCGCCTGGACTCGGCCAGTACAAGGGTGGCGGTGGAGCAAGGCTCGGTGCGGGTGCAGGGCAAGGGGGCGTCGCTGGCGCAACTTGCGGCTGGCCAGGGTTCGCACATCGACGCGCAAGGCCAGGTCGCCGCACCCTATGCGGTGAATGCCGCCGCGCTGACCGCCTGGCGCCAGGGCAAGCTGGTGTTCGACAATGTCACCTTGGCCGAGGTGGTGGCGGAAGTTTCGCGCTACCGCAGCCAGCCGCTGCGGGTCGCCCCGGGCAAGGTAGCCCAGTTGCGCCTGTCCAGCACGTTCCGCACTGACGACACCGACGCCTTGTTGCGCGCCTTGCCAGGCATCCTGCCGGTGGCCATCAAGACCAATGCCGATGGCTCCAGCGAAATAATCGCGAAATAGATTCAGGTTTTTTTCCGCTCGTTCGTCTTCCCCGCCAGCTGCAACTGCCAAGCATTTCCATTTGCATGCGGTTGGCGTTTATCCGTATCCCAGGAAGTTTCGACGACGTGAACAATAACAAGCCCTTTCCACGCTTGCGCGCCCTGGCACTGACCCTGGCGGTCACTGCCGTGGCCGTCGGCAGCCAGGCCGCAGAAACTGGCAACACCATTCAGATCCAGGCGCAACCGTTGGCTTCGGCGCTGAACCAGCTGGGTCAGCAGACCAACCTGCAACTGTTCTTCAGCCCCGAGCTGGTAGCCGGCAAGCAGGCGCCGGCGGTGGTCGGCCAACTGGCGCCCGAGGAGGCGCTGCAGCAGTTGCTGCAAGGCAGCGGCCTCACTTACGAAATGTCCCAGGGCACCGTTGTGGTCAAGCCGGCCCAGGCCGATGGCACCCTCACCACCGGCAGCCTGGAGCTGGCGCCCACCGATATCAAGGTGGTCGGTGACTGGCTGGGCGATGCCCAGCAGAGCGTGGTACAGAACCACCCTGGCGCTCGTACCGTGGTGCGCCGCGAAGCAATGGTGGAGAAGGGTGCGATGAACGTGCGCGATGTGCTGCGCGGCATCCCGGGGGTACAGGTGCAGGACTCCAATGGCACCGGTGGCAGCGACCTGTCGCTGAACGTTGGGGTACGCGGCCTGACTTCGCGCCTGTCGCCGCGCTCCACGGTACTGATCGATGGCATTCCGGCCGCTTTCGCACCGTATGGCCAACCGCAGCTGTCGATGGCCCCGATTTCCTCGGGCAACCTCGACAGTATCGATGTGGTGCGTGGTGCCGGCTCCGTGCGTTATGGCCCGCAGAACGTCGGCGGGGTGATCAACTTCGTGACCCGGGCAATCCCGGAGAAAGCCTCGGCAGAGCTGTCCACAACCCTGGAAACTTCCCAGCATGGCGGCTGGAAGCACACCGAGTCGGCCTTCGTCGGTGGCACGGCGGACAACGGCATGGGCGTGGCGCTGTTGTACACCGGGGTGAATGGCAACGGCTACCGCGAAAGCAACAATGGCAACGACATCGATGATGTCATCCTCAAGACGCACTGGGCACCCACCGAAGTTGACGAGTTCTGGCTCAACTTCCACTACTACGATGGCCGTGCCGACATGCCCGGCGGCCTGACCCAGGCCCAGTACGACAGCAACCCGTACCAGTCGCTGCGCGACTATGACTACTTCGCCGGCCGGCGCAAGGATGTGTCGTTCAAGTGGCAGCGTCAGCTCGACGACGCCACCCAGTTCGAAGTGCAGACCTACTACACCGACAGCTTCCGCGGCAGTGCCATTGCCGCGCGTGACATGAAGACCCTGTCGTCGTACCCGCGCAACTACCACACCTTCGCCATCGAGCCGCGGCTGTCGCGTATCTTCTTCGCCGGGCCCACCACCCACGAAGTCAGCGTGGGTTATCGTTACCTGAAGGAAGCGATGCGCGAACAGTCGACCCGCCTGGGCCTGGTCGACAACGTGCCGACCCCGGTGCCAGGCTCCGACGGCCATGTGTTCCAGGACCGCAGCGGCGGGACCGAGGCCAGCGCCTACTACGTCGACGACAAGATCGACGTGGGCAACTGGACCATTACCCCCGGCCTGCGCTTCGAGCACATCAATACCGACTGGCGCGACCGCCCGGTGCTCGGTGCCAACGGCAAGCCGGTACCGGAGAAGAACCGCAGCATCACCAGCAACGAGCCCCTGCCGGCGCTGAGCGTGATGTATCACCTCTCCGATGCGTGGAAGCTGTTCGCCAACTACGAGACCTCGTTCGGCAGCCTGCAGTACTTCCAGCTGGGCCAGGGCGGTACCGGCAACAGCACGGCCAATGGCCTGGAGCCGGAAAAGGCCAAGACCTACGAAATCGGTACGCGCTATGACAATGGCGGTTTTGCCGGTGAGCTGACGGCGTTCTACATCGACTTCGATGATGAGCTGCAGTACATCAGCAACGACGTGGGCTGGACCAACCTTGGGGCGACCAAGCACCAGGGTATCGAGGCCTCGGTGCGCTATGACCTGGCCGGGCTGGACCCGCGCCTGGACGGGCTGTCGGTGAGCGGAGGCTACACCTATACCCGTGCGACTTATGAAGGGGAAATTCCCGGGTTCAAAGGCCGTGACCTGCCGTTCTATTCACGCCAGGTGGCCACGGCCGGGGTGCGTTACGCAATCAACCACTGGACCTGGAACCTGGATGCCTACGCCCAATCCAGGCAGCGCGCGCCGGGTACCGGGATCAATGCCGATGGCAGCTTCAATGGTGACTACATTACCGAGCCGAGTGCCGATGGGCAGTATGGCGACATTCCGGGTTATGTGACCTGGCATGCCCGTGGCGGCTACGAGTTCGGGCCGGAGCTGTCCAACCTGAAGCTGGCGGCGGGGGTGAAGAACCTGTTCGACAAGCAGTACTTCACCCGCTCCAGTGACAACAATGCCGGCCTCTATGTGGGGGAGCCGCGGACCTTCTACGTGCAGGCCAGTGTAGGGTTCTGATCGGCAATTGCCGGGGGCGCAAAGCGCCCCCTTTTCAAGAGGTTAGCGCCTCTGCCGGCGAGACAATGCTGGTCTTGGCCCCGCGAGACCGCCCCGAACTCAGATAAGCCGCAATCGACTCCTGGGTCACCTCGCCCAGGAACACCTGCCCGGCATCCAGCACCGGCAGCCATGCCCGGTTGTACTCGTACATCCGCGACAACAGGATACGCAGGTGCTCGTCATGTGACGCCGTGGCATTGAAGGGGCGCAGGAAGTCGCCACAGCTGCCCTGCTGGCGATGCATGTCGCGCCGGCGCACATAGCCCAGCGCCTTGTTCTGCCCGTCAGTCACCACCACATAGCGGCGGTCGTGCTCGTCGAGCAGTTCCAGCGCCTCGCCCACTGGCGTCTCCGGGCTCACCGACGGCGCGTTGTCCGCCGCATCCTCGGCACGCACCAGCAGCAGGCGCTTGAGGGTGCTGTCCTGGCCGACGAAATTGCTCACGAATTCATCCGCAGGATGGGCCAGCAAAGTATCCGGGTGGTCCAGTTGCAACAGCTTGCCGGCGCGGAAGATGGCGATCTTGTCACCCAGCTTGATCGCTTCGTCGATATCGTGGCTGACCATGATCACGGTCTTGTTCAGGGCCCGCTGCATTTCGAAGAATTCGTTCTGGATCATCTCGCGGTTGATCGGGTCGACTGCCCCGAACGGCTCGTCCATCAACAACACCGGCGCTTCGGCAGCCAAGGCACGGATCACGCCGATACGCTGCTGCTGGCCGCCGGACAGCTCGCGCGGGTAGCGTTGCAGGTACTGCTTGGGCTCCAGCTTGATCATGTGCATCAGCTCGCGGGCGCGTTCGTGGCACTTGTGCCTGTCCCAGCCGAGCAGGCGCGGTACCACGGTGATGTTCTCCTCTATGGTCATGTTCGGGAACAGGCCGATCTGCTGGATCACGTAGCCGATGTGCCGGCGCAGCGTCACTTCGTCCAGCCCGGTGGTGTCCTCGCCATTGATGAACACCTGGCCAGAGGTGGGCGTGATCAGGCGGTTGATCATTTTCAGCGTGGTGCTTTTGCCGCAGCCCGAGGGGCCGAGGAACACGCAGATCTCGCCTTCGTTGACGGTGAGGCTTACCGAGTCGACGGCTTTGACGTCCTTGCCGTTGACGTTGAAGGTTTTGCTGAGGTTCTTCAGTTCGATCATGGGCGCAGTCCTTCTGGAGTCAGGGCACGTTGCAGGGTTTGCAGAAGCAGGTCGGCGACGATCGCCAGCAGGCTGACCAGTACGGCGCCGACCAGCAGCATCGACATGTCGCTGCGGCTGATGGAGGTAAGGATGAGCACCCCCAGCCCGCCAGCGCCGATGGTGGCGGCAATGGTCATGACGCCGATGTTCATCACCACGGCGGTGCGCACGCCGGCGAGGATCACCGGCACCGCGATCGGCAGCTCGACCATGCGCAGGCGCTGGCCGAAGGTCATGCCGATGCCGCGCGCGGCCTCGCGGATACCGGGTTCGACGTTGGTCAGGGCGAGGTAGGTGTTGCGCAGGATTGGCAGCAGTGAGTAGAGGAACACGGCGGTGATCGCCGGCAGCGGCCCCAGGCCCTGGCCGAACTTCGAGTAGAACGGCAGCAGCAGGCCGAACAGGGCGATCGAGGGGATGGTCAGCAGCACCGTGGCGCTGGCTTGCACCGGGCCGGCGACGGCGGGGAAGCGGGTCATCAGGATGCCCAGCGGCACGCCGACGAGGATGGCAAGGCCGACGGCAACGCCCACCAGCATGATGTGCTGCCAGGTCAGCTGCAGCACCTGGGCCCAGTCCAGGTGACTGAAAGTATCGATCAGGTTCATGGCTGCCCCTCGCTGTTCAGTGGCTGCTCGCGCAGAAAGGCTGCCGCTACGGCGGTCGGGTTCTGGTGCTCGACATCGACCTTGGCGTTGAGCTGGCGCATGGTTTCATCGTCCAGCTGCTCGGCCAGTGGCTTGAGCAGGCTGGCCAGTTGCGGGTTGGCGTCGAGCACGGCCTTGCGCACCACGGGGGCGGCGGTGTAGTCGGGGAAGTAGTGCTTGTCGTCTTCCAGCAGTTTGAGCTTGAACGCATTCAGGCGGCCGTCGGTGGTGTACACCAGGCCGGCGAACACCTGGTTGTTGTGCATGGCGGTGTAGACCAGTCCGGCGTCCATCTGGCGGATATTGGCGCGGTTCACTTGCAGGTCGTACATAGCCTTCAAGCCCACCAGGCCATCCGGGCGGTTGGCAAACTCGGTGTCCAGTGCCACCAGGTGATGGCTGTCGCGCTCGTTGCGCAGTACCTGGTTGAGATCGCTGATCGAATTGACCTGCGGATAGGCCTCGGCAACCTGCCTGGGCAGGCCAAGCGCGTAGGTGTTGCTGAATTTCGACGGGGTCAGCCAGATCAGGCCCTTCTGCGCATCCAGTTCCTTGACCTTGGCATAGGTGGCGGCCGCACTGGGCATGCGTTGATCGACGTGGTTGTACGACACCAGCGACACACCGGTGTACTCCCACATCAGGTCGAGCTGGCCGGTCTCCTGGGCCTGGCGCGCGATGTTGCTGCCCAGGCCACTGGTGACACGCACGTCGAAGCCATTGGCGCGCAGGTATTGCGCAGTGATCTCGGCGAGTACGGTCTGTTCGGTGAAGACCCGCGCGCCGATGCGGATCAGCGGTTTTTCCGCTGCCTGGGCAAATCCTGCGAACAGCAGGGCCGCGCCCAGCAGCAAGGCGATTTTCTTGTTCATCGGTTCCCTCTCGTTTATCCGGCCAGGCCACGTTCCAGCCAGCGCTTGCTGGCGAAGCTCACTGCGGCATCCAGCACCAGTGCCAGCAGCGCGGTGCAGGCGGCACCCAGCAGCAGCTGTGGCTGGTTGTTCAGGGCGATGCCGGGGAAGATCAGGCTGCCCAGGCTGTTGGCGCCGATCAGGAAGGCCAGTGGTGCGGTGCCCACGTTCAGCGCCAGGGCCACGCGCACACCGCCGACGATGATCGGCACGGCATTGGGTAGCTCAACCTGCCAGAGCTGCTGGCGCGGGGTCATGCCGATGCCGGTGGCGGCTTCCTTGAGCGCGGCGGGGACGTTTTTCAGGCCCTCGTAGGTGTTGCGCACGATGGGCAGGAGCGAGGCGAGAAACAGGGCGAAGATCGCAGGCCCGGCGCCGATGCCCAGGATACTGAGCGCGATGGCCAGAACGGCCAGGGGAGGGATGGTATTGCCCACGTTGAACAACTGCATGAAGCGCTCGGCCTTGTCGACCCGTTGCGGTCGACTCAAGGCAATGCCGGCGGGGATGCCCACGGCCAGCGCCGCCGCCATCGAGGCCAGCACCAGTACCAGGTGCGCTTGCAGGTAGAACCCAAGATCGTCGCGATAACGGGCGATCGTGTCGATGCCGATCCAGTGGACCAGCAGGGCCAGGATGACGAGCACGGTGGCCCATCCCAACAGCCCTTTTCCGTAGCGTTTAGCCACAGGCGGACTCCTTGTGTTGTCGGCGAGCACACTTCTTGATAGCCGGCCAGTCCTGGCGGCGGGTGGTGTGTTCGCGAGTAGCAGCGTGAGGCAGCCGAAGGCTGCGCTCAGGCCATGAGCCGAACCCCGTCGGGCTCGAAATGCTGATGAAACAACCCCCCCAAGCGAAGCGGGTTGCAGGGGAATGGACGTCTCCATGAGCGTAAAGGTTCCCATCTGAAGCGGCATTTGGCCAGCGTTAATCACTGCCTGCCTGGAAAATTGACGAGAAAAAGCAGCGGGTTAGTGCGCTGTAGGCGTTGAAATAACTGCTCTTGGGCTATTTGTCGTGATAAAGCGATTGCCTGGCGAACTTGTGGCGTCTGGACAGGCCCTTTTGCGGGAAAACCCGCTCCCACAGGCCCTGCACAGGGTTCAAAGACGGTGTGATACCTGTCGGAGCGGGTTTACCCGCGAAGAGACCGGAGCAAGGCACCGCCGCTTCAGTAGGTTTTGGTACTGGCCCAACATCAGGTATGATATCGCCCCTTTTTAATCCCCCAGTCAGGCGATTTCCCATGACCAACCAGGCCGCCGAAGTCGCGAAGCGCCGCACTTTCGCAATCATTTCCCACCCCGACGCCGGTAAGACCACCATCACCGAGAAGCTCCTGCTGATGGGCAAGGCCATTGCCGTCGCCGGTACCGTGAAGTCGCGCAAGTCCGACCGCCATGCCACTTCCGACTGGATGGAGATGGAGAAGCAGCGCGGTATCTCCATCACCACCTCGGTGATGCAGTTCCCGTACCGCGAGCACATGATCAACCTGCTCGACACCCCCGGCCACGAAGACTTCTCGGAAGACACCTACCGCACCCTGACCGCGGTGGACTCGGCGTTGATGGTGCTCGACGGCGGTAAAGGTGTAGAGCCGCGTACCATTGCCCTGATGGATGTATGCCGCCTGCGCGACACGCCGATCGTCAGCTTCATCAACAAGCTCGACCGCGACATCCGTGACCCGATCGAACTGCTCGACGAGATCGAAGCAGTACTGAAGATCAAGGCCGCGCCAATCACCTGGCCGATCGGTTGCTACCGCGACTTCAAGGGCGTGTATCACCTGACCGGCGACTACATCGTGGTCTATACCCCGGGCCACGGCCACGAGCGTACCGAAGCCAAGATCATCCAGAAGCTGGACTCGGACGAAGCCCGCGCCCACCTCGGCGACCAGTACGATGCGTTCGTCGAGCAGTTGGAGCTGGTGCAGGGTGCCTGCCACGAGTTCAACCAGGACGAGTTCATCAATGGCCAGCTGACCCCGGTGTTCTTCGGTACCGCGTTGGGCAACTTCGGTGTCGACCATGTGCTTGACGCGGTGGTCGACTGGGCACCGCGCCCGCTGAGCCGGGTCGCCCACGAGCGCACCGTGGAGCCGGTGGAAGAGAAGTTCAGCGGCTTCGTATTCAAGATCCAGGCGAACATGGACCCGAAACACCGCGACCGCATTGCCTTCATGCGCATCTGTTCGGGGAAGTACGAGAAGGGCATGAAAATGCGCCACGTGCGGATCAACAAGGACCTGCGCATCGGCGATGCACTGACCTTCTTCTCCTCCGAGCGTGAGCAACTGGAAGAGGCCTACGCCGGCGACATCATCGGCCTGCACAACCACGGCACCATCCAGATCGGTGACACCTTCACCGAAGGCGAGGCGCTGGGTTTCACCGGTATCCCGCACTTCGCCCCGGAACTGTTCCGCCGGGTGCGCCTGAAGGACCCGCTGAAATCCAAGCAGCTGCGCCAGGGCCTGCAGCAGTTGGCCGAAGAGGGGGCGACCCAGGTGTTCTTCCCCGAGCGCAGCAACGACATCATTCTTGGTGCGGTCGGCGTGCTGCAGTTCGACGTGGTCGCCAGCCGACTGAAGGAAGAGTACAAGGTCGAGTGTGCCTACGAGCCGATCACCGTATGGTCGGCCCGCTGGATCACCTGCGATGACAAGAAGAAGCTCGAGGAATTCCAGAACAAGGCCATGGAGAACCTGGCCATCGACGGCGGCGGGCACCTGACCTACCTGGCACCGACCCGGGTCAACCTGTCGCTGATGGAAGAGCGCTGGCCGGACATCAAGTTCCGCGCTACCCGCGAGCATCACTGATTTTGCAAGCCCTCACCGGAGCCCTGTGGGAGCGGGTTCACCCGCGAATGCGGTGTTGCATCTACCGACGCATTCGCGGGTGAACCCGCTCCCACAGTGATCGTGTAACGCCAGAAATCAGTTCCCGGCCTTGATACTGGTCCAGATCCGCGTGCGAATGCGGTCGATCCTCGGCGGCATCGCCTCCAGCGCGTAGAGCTTGCCCATCACGTCGTCGCTCGGGTAGATCATCGTGTTGCTTTTAAGCGCCGGGTTCACCAGTGCGTCGGCCTCGAGGTTGCCGTTGGCGTACTGCACGTGATTGCTGATGTTGGCCATCACCTCCGGCTGCAGCAGGTAGTTCATGTAGGCATACGCAGCCTTCTCGTCCGGCGCATCGGCCGGCATGGCCACCATGTCGAACCACATCGGCGCCCCTTCCCTGGGTATCGAATACCCCACCTTCACCCCGTTGTTCGCCTCTTCGGCACGGTTCTTCGCCTGCAGCACATCCCCCGAGAATCCCACCACCACGCAGATGTCGCCGTTGGCCAGGTCACCGGTGTACTTCGATGAGTGGAAGTAGCTGATGTACGGGCGCACCTGCATCAGCAGCGCCTTGGCCTTGTCGTAATCTGCCGGGTTCTGGCTGTGGTGCGGCAGGCCGAGGTAGTGCAGGGCGATCGGCAGCAATTCGGGGCCGTTGTCCAGCACCGCGACGCCGCAACTTTTCAGCTTGCTCATATACTCGGGCTTGAAGATCAGGTCCCACGAATCCACCGGCGCGTTGTCGCCAAGCACGGCCTTGACCTTGTCGATGTTGTAGCCGATGCCGGTACTGCCCCACAGGTACGGGAAGCCGTACTGGTTGCCCGGGTCGTTGACTTCCAGTGCCTTCAGCAGCACCGGGTTGAGGTTGTGCCAGCCGGGCAGTTGCGACTTGTCCAGGCGCTTGAGGGCCTTGCCCTGGATCTGCCGCGCCATGAAGTGGTTTGAAGGGAACACCACGTCATAGCCGGAGTTGCCGGTCATCAACTTGCCATCGAGGGTTTCATTGCTGTCGTACACGTCATAGGTAGGTACGATGCCACTGGCCTGCTGGAAGTTTTTCAGCGTGTCGGGGGCGACATAGCTGGACCAGTTGTAGATCTTCACCGTTTCGGCGGCGCTGGCCACGCTGGCGGCCAGCATCAGAGGGGCGAGAAGGTGCGTGCGCATGTCGGGTTTACCTTGCTTTGTCTGTTGTTATCGAAGGCAGGCGATCAGCGGATCAGAAGATAAGGACGTAGGTCTTGCGCACCGTCTCCTGGATGTCCCAGGTGCCGGTGCTGTTGGCCGGTAGCATCAGTGCGTCTCCGGCTTCTATATGCAGCGGCTCGCCGTCGTCGGGGGTGAAAGTGCAGCGGCCCTTGATGAAATGGCAGAATTCCTGCTGCACGATCTGCCGACGCCAGCGCCCGGGGGAGCACTCCCAGATGCCGGTCTCGACGCCGTCGCTGCGTGCCACACAGGTGGCCGAGGTCACTGCCACGGGGGCGCCGAGGGGGACCGCGACCGGGCTGGAACTGTCGAGCACGGCGGTGTCGGTGTTCTTGAACTGGGTGATGCTCATGACCGCTTGATCCTGTGTCGGGTGATGGGAAATCAGTGCATGAAGCCTTCCATGAAGTCCGCCAGCGAGCCGGCCAGGCGCCGTCTCCAGGGCGCGCTAGCGGGGTTGGCGAGGGTGCGGTCCTCGTGGACGAAGCTGTGGATGATCGCGTTGTAGCCCAGCCAGCGGCAGGGCTCGGGGGGCCAACTGGCCAGGCTCGACAGCGGGCGGTTGTCGAGCACCCAAGGTTGCCCGGTCAATTCGTTGTGCTGATTGAGGATCAGTGCCGCCAGGGTGCGCCCGCCAAGGTTGCTGGCGCCGACGCCCTCGCCACCGTAGCCACCGGCCAGGGCGATGCCACGCTGGCGGTCGCAGAGCATGTGCGGGCGAAAGCGCCGCGCCATGCCCAGGTTGCCACCCCAGGTGTGGGTAATGCGTACGTGCTGCAGTTGCGGGAACAGTTCGCTGAACAGGTAGCGGCGCAGTTCCACTTCGTGTTCGTCCAGGTTGAAGTCCTCACGCAGGCGCCCCCCAAAGCGGTAACCGCCACGGGCACCGAACACCAGCCGGTTGTCGGCGGTGCGCTGGCCGTAGGTGACCTGCCGGCTGCTTTCGCTGAAGGCCTGGCCCTGGCTCAGGCCGATCTGTGCCCAGGTGGCTTCCGGCAACGGCTCGGTGGCCACCAGCAGGCTTTGCACCGGCAACTGGTGTTTGCCCAGCGGCGGCAGGTTGGTCGCGTAGCCTTCCACGGCAGGCACTGTCCATTGGCAGCGCACGCGTGCCAGCGGGGTACGCACCTCGCCAGGTAGCCAGTCGATGGCCGGGGTGTTTTCGTAGATCGGCACGCCCAGCGCTTCCACGGCCCGAGCCAGGCCACGCACCAGCCTGGCCGGCTGGATGGTCGCGGTGTGCGGGCTGTAGATGGCACCGTAGGCGTTGTTTACCCGTAGTTGGGCCTCGAGCTGTTCAGGGCGTAGCCAGCGATAGTCATCCTCGGTCATGCCCTGGCGGTACAGGTCGTCAAGGTGAGCGCGCAGGCTGCGCTCCTGTTCCGGGTAGCGCGCGGCGCAGTACAGCACACCGCCCTTGCGGTAGTCGCAGTCGATGCCTTCACGTTGCAACACGCGGTGCACTTCCTCGGGGATGCCGTGCAGCAGGTCGATGCTGGCCCGGCGCTGTTGCGGTGACAGGGTGGCCAGCAGGCGGTCTTCTCCAAGCAGGTTGCCCATCAACCAGCCGCCATTGCGCCCCGAGGCACCGAAGCCGGCGATATTGGCGTCGATCACCGCGATGTCCAGCTGCGGTGCCTGGCGCTTGAGGTAATAGGCCGTCCACAGGCCGGTGTAGCCGGCGCCGATGATGCACACATCCGCTGTCAGGTCTTCGCGCAGGGCCGGTCGGGCGCACAGCGGCTCGTCGAGCTGGTCCATCCACAGGCTGAGCGTGCGCAGGGGTTGCATCGGCTTCGGCTCCACATCCGTCAAGGTCTGTGGGCGATCCTAGTGGGGGCGGGCGATGGCTGTCTTACGTGCGTGCACGCAGGGAAATTTGCTTCAGGTAGGCCTTGGGCGTAAGCCCGGTGTGTTCACGGAAGCACTTGTAGAACGCCGACAACGAGTTGAAACCGGCGTTGAACGCCAGGTCGTCGATCGTCGCCTCGACACTGTTGTCGCCCAGGCTGGCCATCAGGTGTTGCAGGCGGGCCTGGTTGACGTAGCGGTAGAAGCTTTTCCCGAGCACCTGGTTGAGCAGGTAGGAAATCTGGTTGCGGCTGTAGCCGCTGGCGTCGGCCACTTGCTGCAAGTCCAGTTCCGGGTCCAGGTACGGGCGCTGGCGCTGGAAATAGTGCTCCAGGTCCTGGGCCATGGTCGACAGCTGCCTCGGCGACAGCCCCAGGCGGCTGGTTGCCGGGCGCGGGCCGGACTGGGTGTGGCCTGTGCCGTTCTGGCGGACCAGGGTAGCGTATTCATTGACCCGCCAGATCAGGCTGTCCTTGACGGTAATCGCCTCGCTGGACTGGAACGCCACCAGGCCGTCACCGCCCTGGACCGTGACCTGGTACTGGATGAACGCGGTACAGCCGTCGACGCGGATGCGGTCGTTATGGACGATATCCTCGCCGGCCTCATGGGGCAGGCAGGCGCGCACATAGTCGCGAAGGTCGTGGTAGCCGAGCACGCGGTTCTGGAAGAAGTCGTGGTATTGGATGTCGGGATGGTAGAGCGCGATGACGCCGTCGAGGTCCCGGTGCTTCCAGCACAGGTGGTAGCGCAGCACGGTGTCGGCGGTGAGCGGAGTCTGCTCGGGTCCGTCGGGGAGGGTGGTGGCGGTCATGAGGCCGATAGTGCATTGCAGAACACCCAGGTGCAAGGGCGTCGATCCGGCATATTGCATGGTTCTGGCAAGCGGCTGCGCAGGCAAGGCATTGATTTATCGCAGCTTGGCTTTCTGTGGCCGATGGCATGGAGGGTGCACCGGTTTGTTCACCATTGAACAAGGAGAAAAGCCATGCGCTCGATATTGCTGTGGATGATCGGGGTTCCGATTCCGGTGATCATTCTGATCTGGTTTTTCATGCATTGAGGTTTTCGGGGCCGCTTTGCGGCCCATCGCGGATAAATCCGCCCCTACAACGGTAGCGATGCAGGGGCGGGTTTATCCGCGATGGATTTCATGCCGATCTAGAGAAATTGCTCGGCATAGTGACAAGCCACCTGCCGCGTACCCACCTGCCTGAACGCCGGCACTTCCTTGGCACAGCGCTCGGTCGCATACGGGCAGCGTTTGTGAAAGGCGCAGCCATCGGGTGGATTGAGCGGGTTGGGCAGCTCTCCGGCGATGCGGATCTTCGGTTTCAGGGGATCAGGATGGATTGCCGGCGTCGCCGAGAGCAGCGCCTGGGTATACGGATGCAGCGGCCTCTCGTAGATGTCCTCTTTCGGCCCCATTTCCGCCGGTCGGCCCAGGTACATCACCAACACCTGATCCGCGACGTGTCGCACCACCGCCAGGTTGTGCGAGATGAACACGTAGGCGGTGTTGAACTCCTTCTGCAAATCCATGAACAGATTGAGCACCTGAGCCTGGATCGACACGTCCAGTGCCGAAGTAGGTTCGTCCGCGACCAGTACCTTGGGTTGTAGCATCATCGCCCGGGCCAGGGCGATACGCTGACGCTGTCCACCCGAGAACATGTGCGGGTAGCGCTGGTAATGTTCAGGGCGCAGGCCGACCTGTTCCATCATCTTCTGCACCTTTTCACGCCGCTCGGCCTTGCTCAGCGAGGTGTTGATCAGCAGCGGCTCGGCCAGCTGGTCGCCGATCTTCTGCCGTGGATTGAGCGAGGCGTAGGGGCTCTGGAACACCATCTGCACGTCGCGGCGCAGTTGCTTGCGTTCGGTTTTGCTGGCGCCTTTCACCTCGGTACCGGCGATCTGCAGCGAGCCGGACGACGGCTCTTCGATCAGGGTCAGCGCGCGGGCCAGGGTCGACTTGCCACAGCCGGATTCGCCCACCACGGCCAGGGTCTTGCCAGCCTCCAGCTCGAACGACACGCCATTCAGTGCACGCACCAGGGCATGGCCCTTGAACAGCCCGCGGGAGACTTCGTAATGCCGGGTAAGCTCCCGGGCGGAAAGAACGACGGCCATTACGCCACCTCCTGGTTCAGCGGGTAGAAGCAACGTGCCAGGCTATTGGCCTGGGGATCGAGGGGCGGGCGCTGGTGCCGGCAGTTGTCCTGCACATACGGGCAGCGCGGCGACAGCAGGCAACCTGCCGGGCGGTCGTAGCGCCCTGGGACGATGCCGGGCAGGGTGGCCAGGCGCTCGGCACCGAGGCTGTGCTCGGGAATCGCCGCCAGCAGCGCTTCGCTGTAGGGATGGGCGGGCAGGTCGAACAGCTCTGGCACCTGGCCGACTTCCACGGCCTGGCCGGCGTACATCACGCACACCCGCCTGGCGGTTTCGGCCACCACGGCGAGGTCATGGGTGATCAGGATGAGCGCCATGTTGCGCTCCTTCTGCAGGTTGACCAGCAGCTCCATGATCTGCGCCTGAATGGTCACATCCAGCGCCGTAGTCGGTTCGTCGGCGATCAGCAGCTTGGGCTCGCCAGCGATGGCCATGGCGATCGCCACACGCTGGCTCATGCCGCCGGATAATTGATGCGGGTAGGCATCCAGGCGGCTTTCCGCCGCCGGGATCTCGACCTTCTTCAACAGCTCCAAGGCACGCTGGCGTGCCGCCTTGCCCTTCAGGCCCAAGTGCTGACGCAGCACTTCCTCGATCTGGTAGCCCACGGTATAGCTGGGGTTGAGCGCGGTCATCGGGTCCTGGAAGACCATGGCGATGTCCTTGCCCACCACCTTGCGCCGCTGGCGCCCGCTGAGCTTGAGCATGTCGGTGCCATCGAAGGTCAGCGCGTCGGCGGTGATGCGCCCGGGGGCGTCGACCAGGCCCATCAGGGCCATCATCGTGACCGACTTGCCCGAGCCGGACTCGCCAACGATGGCCAGGATTTCACCGGCTTCCACCGTCAGGTCCAGGCCATCGACTACCGGTACCGCACTGGCGTCGCCGAAGCGCACGTTCAGGTTGTTGATCTGCAACAGTGACATGGCGTTCTCCTCAGGCGGCGTTCTTGAGTTTCGGGTCCAGCGCATCGCGCAGGCCGTCGCCCATCAGGTTGATTGCCAGGACACTGAGCAGAATGGTCAGGCCGGGCAGGCTCACCACCCACCAGGCGCGCTCGATGTAGTCACGGGCCGACGCCAGCATGGTGCCCCATTCGGGGGTCGGTGGTTGCACGCCGAGGCCGAGGAAGCCCAGGGCGGCGGCGTCGAGAATGGCCGAAGAGAAACTCAGGGTGGCCTGCACGATCAAGGGCGCCATGCAGTTGGGCAGCACGGTGACGAACATCAGCCGTGGCAGGCCGGCACCGGCCAGGCGCGCGGCAGTGACGTAGTCGCGGTTCAGCTCGCCCATCACGGCGGCGCGGGTCAGGCGCACATACGATGGCAATGAAACGATGGCGATGGCGATCACCGTATTGATCAGGCCTGGGCCGAGGATGGCGACGATGGCCACCGCCAGCAGCAGCGAGGGCAGGGCCAGCATCACGTCCATCAGGCGCATGATCGACGGGCCGAGCAATTGCGGGAAGAAACCGGCCAGCAGGCCCAGCAGGATCCCCGGGATCAACGACATCACCACCGACGACAGGCCGATCAGCAGAGACAACCGCGCGCCCTGGATCAGCCGCGAAAGCAGGTCGCGGCCCAGTTCGTCGGTGCCGAGGATGAACTGCCAGCTGCCACCTTCCAGCCACACCGGCGGGGTCAGCAGGAAGTCGCGGTACTGCTCGCTCGGGTCGTGCGGGGCGACCCACGGTGCGAACAGCGCGCAGAACACCACCAGGCACATTAAGGCCAGGCCCATCACCGCGCCTTTGTTGCGCGCGAAGGCGTGCCAGAATTCTTTGTACGGCGAAGGGTAGAGCAGGCTCTGGTCCACCGGACTGGCCGGTGTGACGGATTTCGGAATCGGGCTAGTCATGGCGAAGGCCTCAGCGCTGATGACGGATGCGTGGGTTGGCCAGGCCGTAGAGGATGTCCACGACGAAGTTGACCAGGATCACCAGGCAGGCGATCAACAGGATGCCGTTCTGGACCACGGGGTAGTCACGGGCACCGATGGCTTCGATCAGCCATTTGCCGATGCCCGGCCAGGAAAAGATGGTTTCGGTCAGCACCGCACCGGCCAGCAGCGTGCCGACCTGCAGGCCGAACACGGTCAGCACCGGGATCAAGGCATTGCGCAGGCCATGCACGAACACCACGCGGGCGGGCGACAGGCCTTTGGCGCGGGCGGTGCGGATGTAGTCCTCGCGCAGCACTTCGAGCATCGACGAACGGGTCATGCGGGCGATTACCGCCAGCGGGATGGTACCGAGCACGATGGCTGGCAGGATCAGGTGCATCACAGCATCCTTGAACGCCCCTTCCTCGTCGCTGAGCAGGGTGTCGATGAGCATGAAGCCGGTTTTCGGCTCGATGTCGTAGAGCAGGTCGATGCGCCCGGATACCGGGGTCCAGCCCAGGCTTACCGAGAAGAACATGATCAGAATCAGGCCCCACCAGAAGATCGGCATCGAGTAACCGGCCAGGGAAATGCCCATCACCCCGTGGTCGAACAGCGATCCGCGCTTGAGCGCAGCGATCACGCCGGCCAGCAGGCCGACGATGCCGGCAAACAGCAGGGCGGCAAAGGCCAGTTCGAGGGTGGCCGGGAACAGCGTGAGGAACTCGTGCCACACGCTCTCGCGGGTGCGCAACGACTCACCCAGGTCGCCCTGGGCCAGCTTGCCAACGTAGTCCAGGTACTGGGCCGGCAGCGGTTTGTTCAGCCCCAGACGCTCCATGGCCTGGGCATGCATTTCGGGGTCGACCCTGCGCTCGCCCATCATCACTTCCACCGGGTCGCCGGGGATCAGGCGTATGAGCGCGAAGGTCAGCAAGGTGATGCCGAAGAACGTCGGTATCAACAGGCCCAGGCGCCGGGCAATAAAACTCAACATTGTCGGGGTTACCTCATCAGGCCGTGGGGCTATCAGCCCGTTACGGCGGGGCCGCCGGGCCCCGTGTGGGCGGCCGGCGGTCGTTGTTGTTCTACTTCACCTTGGTAGTGGCGAAGTTGTTGTTGGTCAGAGGGTTGATCACGTAGCCCTCCACGTTGTCACGCATGGCGGTGAACATCTTCGGATGAGCCATGCTGATCCAGGGTTGTTCGTCATCGTACACCTTCAATGCCTCGTTATAGAGCCTTGCACGCTCGTCGTTGTCGATCACTTCGCGGGCGCGGCTGATCAGCTCCTGGAACTTAGGGTTGCACCAGCGCGCATAGTTCTCGCCGCTTTTCACGGCATCGCAACTGAGCAGTGGGCTGAGGAAGTTGTCCGGGTCGCCGTTGTCACCAGCCCAGCCAGTGGACACCAGGTCGGCTTCGCCCTTTTTCGCCCGGCGCAGCATTTCGGCCCATTCCATGATGCGGATATCCAGCTTGAGGCCGATCTGCTTGAGGTCGGCCTGCAGCATCTCGGCCGACAGGCGCGGGTTGGGGTTGGTCGGGCCACCGCCGTTGCGGGTGAACAGCGTGAGCACCGTGCCGGGTGGTACCCCAGCTTCCTTGAGCAGTTCGCGCGCCTTGGCCAGGTCGCGGGGCGGGTTCCTGTTCTCGTTGTTGTAGCCGATCATGGTCGGCGGGTAAGGGTTCACGCCTACCAGCGCATTGCCCTTGCCGAACAGCTGGTCGACGTGGGTCTGGCGGTCGAAGGCCATGTTGATGGCTTTGCGCACACGCACGTCGCTCAGGTATTTGTGTTCGGTGTTCATCGAGATGTAGCCGGTGACCAGGGCCTCGATTTCCTCGACCTTGAGTTTCGGGTCCTGCTTGATCGACGGCACATCGTCGGGCTTGGGATAGAGCGCCACCTGGCACTCGTTGGCGCGCAGTTTCTGCAGGCGCACGTTGCTGTCGGTGGCGATGGCGAACACCAGCGCATCGGCCGGCGGCTTGCCGCGGAAATACTGCGGGTTGGGCTTGAAGCGGACCTGGGCGTCCTTGTTGTAGCGCTGGAAGATGAACGGGCCGGTGCCGATCGGCTTGCTGTTCAGCTCGGCGGTGTTGCCAGCCTTGAGCAACTGGTCGCCGTATTCGGCGGAGTAGATCGAGGTAAAGCCCATGGCCATGTCGCGCAGAAATGGCGCTTCCGGTCGGGTGAGGGTAATCACTACGGTGTGCTCACCAACCTTGCTTACCGACTTGAGCAGTTCCTTGAACCCCATGCTTTCGAAGTACGGGTAGCCAACGCTGGTCTTGCGGTGCCAGGGATGGTTCGGGTCGAGCTGGCGATTGAGGCTCCACAGCACGTCATCGGCGTTGAAGTCGCGGGTCGGCTTGAAGTAGTCGGTGGTGTGGAACTTCACCCCTTGACGCAGATGGAAGGTGTAGGTCAGGCCGTCGGCGGAGATGTCCCAGCGCTCAGCCAGGGCCGGCTGGATATCGGTGGTGCCAGGCTTGAAATCGACCAGACGGTTGAACACCGTCTCGGCCGAGGCATCGGCGGTGACCGCAGTGGTGTACTGGACGATGTCGAACCCTTCCGGGCTGGCTTCGGTGCACACCACCAATGGTTTGGCCGCCAGTTGCGTGGCACTGCCCAGAAGCAGTGCGGCCAGGGCCAGGCGCAGTGGCCGCGATTTCATGAAAGCTCTCTGCATGGGTTGAAACTCCCTGCTTGCATTGATTCCAGCGTAGCCGCCACGGCCCGCAGCAAAGCAGGCCGTGGCGCTGGCGATCAGAGAATGTTGAATGGAATGGTGGTAACCACCCGGAACTCATCCAGACTGCCATCGCCCTGGGCCTTGCTGGCGCGGTGCGCGGTGTAGGTGGCGCGGATGCTGGTGTCTTTCAGCGGCCCGCTCTGTACTGCGTAGCTGGTGCCGAAGCCCCACTCGTAGTGGGTTTCGCCATCCAGGCCGTTCACGTCGTAGGCGGTACCGCGGTAGTGGGTACCATCGATACCCCAGCCGCGGGCGTTGTACAGATTGAACTTCAAGCCCGGCACACCGTACGGCGCCATGTTCAGCACGTAGGAAAGTTGCAGCGATTTCTCGTTGGGGCCGTTGAAGTCCGACAGCAGCGAGTTGGCCAGGTAGATGCCGTTGGTTTCGTGCAGGTAGTCGAAGTACTCGTTACCGTTGACCTGCTGCCACGAGGCACTGACGGTGTGGGCCTGGTGGGTCAGGCCGAACGACAGGCTGTAGGTGTCGTTGTCGATTTCGCCCATCTTCTGGCCGCCGGCGTCGACGGTCTTGTAGTAGTTCAGGCCGGTGCTCAGGCTCAGCACTGCACTGTCGCCGAGCACATGGTTGGCGCCGAAGTAGTACTGGTTCCAGAAGTCGTCGACCTTGGTGGCATACAGACTGGTGGTCAGGCTCTTGAACGGCTGGTAGTTGATGCCGGCGGTGCTGGCGCGGTCGGTTTCAACGCCAGTGGCGCTGTACTCGCTGCGGAACTTGCTGAGGCTCTGCTCGGTGCGTGGCGAGACGCGGTCGAAGGTGCCCAGGTCGAAGCTCAGGTTGTCGAATTCGGCGCTGTGCAGGAATGCACCCTGGAAGCTCGAGGGCAGGGCGCGGTTGCCGATGTAGGCGATCATCGGTGTGTCCACCGATTGACGGCCAACGGTCAGGGTGGTGTTGGACACGCGTGCCTTGATGTTGGCCAGGCCCATCTTGCTCCACTGGCCGACCGGGTCGCCGTCGCTGTGGGTCAGGGTGCGGTTGTTCGGCCCGGCGATTGCGGCACGGCCCTGTTCCAGGGCGATGGCGTTGTAGCCGGCAGCCTCGACGGCAAAGCCGACGGTGCCCTGGGTGAAGCCGGAGCTGTAGTTGAGGATGGTGCCCTGCACCCAGTTGTCACGGCTGTGGGTGTCGTGGCGGGTGCCGTCGCTCTTGTAGTACTTCCAGAGCGGGGCGCGCGTGGCGCGTTCGCGCGCGTACCAGTTGCGAGTGCTGCCGGACAGGCTCTGGCCGTCGATGAAGCCGCTGGCCTGCTCCTGCTCGCTGCTGCCTTTGAGGGTGACGGGCACATAGTCCTGGCTTTGCGGGTCGGCCTGGGTCACGGTGGATAAGGCACTGATGGATAACGCCAGTGCGGTCAAGGTGAATAGTCTCAAGGTAAAAGCTCCCTTTCTGTTCTTCTAGTTATTCCCTGGCTTTGTGGGCCGGGGCTCTTGCTGCGGTGTTGCCGGGGTTGCCCGGGGTCGCCGGGCTGAATCGGGGCGTTGTGCTGCTGGCCCTATCGCCGGCAAGCCAGCTCCCACAGCTACGGCGCAGACGCCGAAACCTTTGCTGACCCTATGGGAACGGGCGGGGCGAGCGAGAACCGCTGCAGGCTGGAAATCAATCAACACTCACGCCGGAGAAATCATTGCGCCCGAACGGGCTGACCTTGAACTCGGAAACCTTGACGCTGAGCGGCTGGTTCACCGTGGAATGCGCCACCGGGGTAATCGGGACCTGTTGCTTGAGGCGTTGCTGGGCCTGCTGGTACAGCGCCGTGCGTTGGGTGCGGTCGGTGACCTGCTTGGCCTGCTTGACCAGGCGGTCGTACTGCGGGTCGCACCACAGCGAATAGTTGTTGCTGCCGATCGCGTCGCAGTTGTAAAGGGTGCCCAACCAGTTGTCCGGGTCGCCGTTGTCGCCGGTCCAGCCGATCAGGGCGATATCGTGCTCGCCGCTTTTCATGCGTTTGAGGTACTCACCCCATTCGTAGCTGACGATGCGCACCTTGAAGCCGAGCTTGCTCCAGTCGGCCTGGAGCATTTCTGCCATCAGCTTGGCGTTGGGGTTGTACGGGCGCTGCACCGGCATGGCCCACAGGGTGATTTCGCTACCGGGCTTCACGCCGGCCTGCTGCAGCAGCTGGCGGGCTTTGTCCGGGTCGTAGGGCGCATCCTTGATGCTGCTGTCATAGGACCACTGGGTCGGCGGCATGGCGTTGACGGCCAGTTGGCCGGAATCCTGGTACACCGCCTGGAGGATCGCCTGTTTGTTCACCGCCATGTCCATCGCCTGGCGCACTTCCAGGCGGTCGAACGGCGGATGCTGGGTGTTGTAGGCGATATAGCCGAGGTTGAAGCCCGGTTGCTGCAGTACCTGCAGCTTGCTGTCGGCCTTCAGCGCAGGCAGGTCGGCCGGGCGCGGGTGCAGGGTGACCTGGCATTCGTTGCGGCGCAGCTTCTGGATGCGCACCGAAGGGTCGGTGTTGATCGAGAACACCAGATTGTCGATCTTCACCTCCTCTGGTGCCCAGTAAGCCTGGTTGCCCTTGTAGCGAATCTGCGAGTCCTTCTGGTAGCGCTGGAACGTGAACGGCCCGGTGCCGATCGGTTGCTGGTTGATGTCGCTGGCGCGTCCGCTGGCTAGCAACTGCTCGGCGTATTCGGCGGAAAGAATCGAGGCAAAGCTCATGGCCAGGTTCTGGATGAAGGCAGCATCGACCTTGTTCAAGGTGAAGACGACGGTCATGGCGCCGGTCTTCTCGACACGGGCGATGTTCTTGTCCAGGCCCATGCTGACGAAATAGGGGAACTCGGTCGGGTAGGCCTGGCGGAACGGGTGGCCCTTGTCGAGCATGCGGTTGAAGGTGAACAGCACGTCGTCGGCGTTGAAGTCGCGGCTGGGGGTAAAGGCCTTGTTGCTGTGAAATTTCACCCCCTCGCGCAGGTGGAAGGTGTAACGCAGGCCATCGTCGGACACCTCCCAGCGTGTCGCCAGGGCTGGTTGTACGGCGGTGCCACCACGCTCGAACTCGACCAGGCGGTTGTAGATGGGTTCGGCGGCGTCGTTGTCGGTTGCGCTGGTGTATTGCGCGGTGTCGAAGCCGGCGGGGCTGCCTTCGGAGCAGAACACCAGGTTGTTGGCCAGCACGGCAGGGGCCTGGCTGATCAGGCCCAGAGCAAGCAGGGTGGGAAGACGAGTGACAGGGCGCATGGCAAGTCCTTTTACGTCTGTTGGCGCCGCCTCTCGGTACGAATGGCGGCAACAGTTCGCCGACCCCGCCACGCGTAGCGGCGGGACGGCATGAAGGGGTGGTGGAGCTGGTGGGGCACCCGCCGCTCAGCGGGTGCCGTGGCTAGCCTATTTGTCCACGCTGACGCCGTAGAAGGAGTTCAGTCCGAACGGGCTGATCTTGAAGTCCTTCACCTTGGCGCTCATGGGCTGGTATACCGTGGAGTGGGCGATCGGGGTGATCGGCACCTGTTCCTTGAGCATGCGCTGTGCCTGCTGGTACAGCTCGGTGCGCTTGGCCTGGTCGGAAGTGGCCTTGGCCTGCTTGATCAGGTCATCGTAGGGCTTGTAGCACCACTTGGAGAAGTTGTTGCCGTTCATGGCATCGCAGCCGTACAGGGTGCCCAGCCAGTTGTCCGGGTCACCGTTGTCACCGCTCCAGCCGATCAGCATGGCGCCCTGCTCGCCACCCTTGGAGCGTTTGATGTATTCACCCCATTCGTAGCTGACGATCTTCGCCTTGATGCCCACCTTGGCCCAGTCCGATTGCAGCATTTCTGCCATCAGCTTGGCATTGGGGTTGTATGGGCGCTGTACCGGCATGGCCCACAGGGAGATCTCGGTACCTTCCTTGATGCCGGCTTCCTTGAGCAGCTGCCTGGCCTTTTCCGGGTCGTACGGGGCGTCCTTGATGCTGTCGTCATAGGACCACTGGGTTGGCGGCATGCCGTTGACTGCCAGTTGGCCTGCGCCCTGGTAGACCGACTCGATGATCTTCTTCTTGTCCACGGCCATGTCCAGCGCCTGACGGACTTTCAGCTGGGCCAGCGGGTTGGCTTCGTTGCTGCCCTTGATCTTGTCCATCACGTTATAGGCGATGTAGCCGAGGTTGAAACCGGCCTGGTCCGGCATCTGCAGCTTAGGGTCCTGCTTCAGCGGCTGGATGTCTGCCGGGCGCGGGAACAGGGTCACCTGGCACTCGTTCTTCTTCAGCTTCTGCATGCGCACCGAGGCGTCGGTGGTAATGGCGAAGATCAGGTTGTCGATCTTCACCTCATCAGGTTGCCAGTAGTCCTTGTTGCCCTTGAAGCGGATCTGCGCGTCCTTCTGGTACTTGCTGAACACGAACGGGCCGGTGCCGATCGGTTTCTGGTTGATATCGGCAGCCTTGCCGTCCTTGAGCAGTTGGTCGGCGTATTCGGCGGACTGGATCGAGGCGAAGCTCATGGCCAGGTTCTGGATGAAGGCGGCGTCGACCTCGTTGAGGGTGAACCTCACCGTGTGTTCGTCGAGCTTCTCCACTTTGGCAATGTTCTTGTCCATGCCCATGTCGGTGAAGTACGGGAACTCGGTGGGGTAGGCCTTGCGGAACGGGTGGTCCTTGTCGAGCATGCGGTTGAAGGTGAACAGCACGTCGTCGGCGTTGAATGCGCGGGTGGGCTTGAAGTAGTCGGTACTGTGGAACTTGACCCCTTCGCGCAGGTGGAAGGTGTAGGTCTTGCCGTCGTCGGATACTTCCCACTCGGTCGCCAGGCCCGGGATGACGGCGGTGCCGCCGCGTTCGAACTGGGTCAGGCGGTTGAACACGGTCTCGGCAGAGGCGTCGAAATCGGTCCCTGTGGTGTATTGCCCCGGGTCGAAGCCGGCCGGGCTGCCTTCGGAGCAGAACACCAGGTTGGACGCGGCGAGGGCCGACGGTGCCCCGGAGAGCAAGCCTGCACCCAGCAGGAACGGAATGACTGCGTGTTTGAGCATGGTGGCCTCATTGTTGTCATTTTTCGATTTGAGGTGGCCTCGTGAGCCGACCTGCGGATACTTATGCAGGGGGTATACCCATTGCAATATGGCAAGTGTTCATTGACGCCAGAAAAGTGGTACGACCGTACATGGATGTCGCATTGGTATAACTTTTCCGCAAGTTGAACGTTTGCGAGGGCAAAATGATGGCTTTTTACGGGATGTTTCGGGGCGGGAGAAGCTGTACGGGGCACCCTATTGGTGCGTAGGAATGTTCTGAAACGCGTGAAACTGACGCGGCCTTCGAGGGAGCGGGCTTACCGCTCCCTCGAACGGATCAAGGCATCTGTACCTCGATCAGGCCATCGGCATTCATGCTGACTTCACTGGTACCGGCCTCGATATCTGGTGCCGGTGCCGCCTCATCAGCCCCCATCGCCTTCATTGCCATTGGTGCACTGCGCAGGTATGGGCGCGGGTAACCACTGCTGTTGAGGTTCAGGCTGACCACCTTGTAGCCTTTGCCGCCCAGCGCCTCGGTCGCCAGTTGTGCACGTGCCTTGAATGCATCCACTGCATCCTTGAGCAGTGCATCCTCGCTGGCCTTGCGCGTGGCCGGGGCGATGGAGAAGTCCATGCCGCCCATCTTCAGCTCTTGCAGCAGGTCGGCAGTCAGTTGCGACAGGGCCGGGAAGTTGGCGCTTTCCAGACGCAGCTCGGCACGCTCGCGCCAGCCGGTGATCTTCTGGCCCTTGTTGTCATACACCGGGTAGCTGTTGCGGCTACCCTGGCTGATCTTCACGTCCTTGACCTGACGCGACTGCTGCACCGCCTTGTTCATGGTCTCGGTGATCTGCTGGGCCAGCTTGCCGGGGTCGCTGTTCTGCGCTTCGCTGTACAGGGTCACGACCATCAGGTCACGCGCCACTTCCTTGCTGACTTCGGCACGCAGCGATACCTGGTTGTAGCGCGGTTCATCGGCAGCCAATGCCGGCAGGCTGGCGAGCAGGCCGCAGGACAGGATCAGCGCGGCGCCGCGACGAGGGTTTTGCATGGGATACTCCTTGGCAATAAAAGGCGTGGGCTCTGGCCATCCATTCCACGCATGGGCCTTCAGACCGGCAACAGTGTAGTGGGTTCAAAAGTGCCATCATGGACTTGTGACAAAGTGTGGCGCTTTGCCGCATCACTGCAGCGCGGCGCCAGGCTTCGGTATACTCCAGCCGATTTTCTGGAGCACTCATCAGGAGAGCTCATGCTCGCCGCCGTACAACCGCTGTCCGCTACCCGCCAGAACCTCTGGCGCCTGACCGTCATTCGGGTCCTGGTCCTGGCTGCCCAGGCTGGCTCCGTGGGCGTCGCCTACTGGACCGAACTGCTGCCGCTGCCCTGGCTGTCGCTGGCCGGCACCTTGGCCTTGTCCTCGCTGTTGTGTGCCTTCACGGCCCTGCGCCTGCGCCTGTCGCTGCCGGTCACCGAGCTTGAGTATGCCCTGCAGCTGGCCTGTGACCTGCTGATCCACAGTGCCTTGCTGTACTACTCCGGCGGTTCGACCAACCCGTTCGTCTCGTATTACCTGGTGCCGCTGGCGATTGCTGCGGTGACCTTGCCGTGGCTGTATTCACTGATTCTCTCCGGCATTGCGCTGACCGCCTACAGCCTGCTGCTGGTGCAGTTCTACCCGCTCGAAGGCTTGCCGATGGCGCGGGACAAGATGCAGGTTTACGGCATGTGGCTGAGCATCGCCCTGGCCGCTGCTGTGATCACCTTCTTTGCCGCACGCATGGCCGAAGAGTTGCGCCGCCAGGAGCAGTTGCGCTCCGAGCGGCGCGAGGAAAGCCTGCGCGACGAACAACTGCTGGCCGTGGCCACCCAGGCCGCCGGCGCGGCCCATGAGCTGGGCACGCCGTTGGCGACCATGAGCGTGTTGCTCAACGAGATGCGCCAGGACCACGCCGACCCGCTGCTGCAGGAAGACCTGCAGATCCTTCAGGACCAGGTCAAGCTGTGCAAGGAAACCCTGCAACAGCTGGTGCGTGCTGCCGAGGCCAATCGGCGCCTGGCGGTGGTGGAACAGGAGGTGACCGCCTGGCTCGACGAAGCGCTCAACCGCTGGCACCTGATGCGTCCGGAGGCCAGCTACCGCTTCCAGCGCCTGCGCGACGGCCAGGTACCGCGCCTGACCCCGCCACCTGACCTGACCCAGGCGCTGCTGAACCTGCTGAACAACGCCGCCGATGCCTGCCCCGATGACCTTGAAGTGCGCCTGGACTGGGACGCCCATGACATCGTCATCAGTATCCGCGACCATGGCCCCGGCGTGCCGCCGGCCATTGCCGAAGCCATCGGCAAACCCTTCATTACCACCAAGGGCAAAGGCTTCGGCCTCGGCCTGTTCCTGAGCAAGGCCAGCGTGACCCGTGCGGGCGGCTCGGTGAAACTCTATAGTCATGAACAGGGTGGCACCCTGACCGAACTGCGCCTGCCCCGTGGCAAGCGAGGAGATGAATGATGAGCGAAGAAAACCAGGTCGAAAGCGAAGAGCTCCCGCACCTGTTGCTGGTGGACGACGATGCCACCTTCACCCGGGTCATGGCCCGTGCCATGAGCCGCCGCGGTTTTCGTGTGAGCACTGCCAGCTCTGCCGAGGAAGGGTTGCTGCTGGCCCAGCAGGATTTGCCGGACTATGCCACGCTGGACCTCAAGATGGATGGCGACTCCGGTCTGGTGCTGCTGCCCAAGCTGCTGGAGCTGGACCCGGAAATGCGTGTGGTGATACTGACCGGCTACTCGAGCATTGCCACCGCCGTGGAAGCGGTCAAGCGTGGCGCCTGCAACTACCTGTGCAAACCGGCCGATGCCGATGATGTGCTGGCGGCGTTACTGTCGGAGCACACTGACCTGGATACCCTGGTGCCGGAAAACCCGATGTCGGTCGACCGCCTGCAGTGGGAGCACATCCAGCGTGTGCTGAACGAGCACGAGGGCAATATCTCGGCCACTGCGCGGGCGCTGGGCATGCACCGCCGGACCTTGCAGCGCAAACTGCAGAAGCGCCCCGTCCGGCGCTGACTGCCTGCTTCGGTACCGGCCTCTTCGCGGGTAAACCCGCTCCTGAAGGTATTCACGGGACTCTCGAGACCTGCGCAGCCACTGTGGGAGCGGGTTATCTGCGGAGGCCGGTATTGGCAGAAACTTATTGATAAAGCCCCCTCGATCCCCGCAATTCCTGACGCGTTGGCGTATCATTAGCCGCCTAACGGCAACTCCTCCAGGATCGCTTGCGCATGCTCGCCCTTCTTATCCAGACGCTGAACATCACGGCACCGGTATTCGCCATGCTGTTCATGGGTGTGCTGCTCAAACGCATCCGTCTGATCGATGACAATTTCAACCGCGTTGCTTCGCAGCTGGTGTTCAACGTGTGCATGCCGGCGCTACTGTTCCTCGGCATCTACCACGCCGACCTGGGCGCTGCGGTCAAGCCTGGGGTTCTGCTGTATTTCATCGCCGCCACTCTGGTCGGTTTCGCCATCGCCTGGGGCCTGGCCATCTGGCGCTGCCCCGAGGCGGACCGGGGCATCTACACCCAGGGCGCCTTCCGGGGCAACAATGGTGTGATCGGCCTGGCCCTGGCCGCCAGCCTTTACGGCGACTATGGCATTTCCCTGGGGGCGGTGCTCGCCGGCCTGGTGATCCTCCTGTACAACTCGCTGTCGGCGGTGGTGCTGGCGGTGTACAGCCCGCACCTGAAGTCCGATCCGTGGAGCATCTGCAAGAGCATCTTCAGCAACCCGTTGATCATCAGTGTGCTGGTGGCCACGCCGATGGCCTACGCTCAGGTGCCGCTGCCCAACTGGCTGCTCACTTCGGGCGACTATCTGGCGCAAATGACCTTGCCGCTGGCGCTGATCTGCATCGGTGGCACCCTGTCGCTGGCGGCGCTGCGCGACAGCGGCAGGCTGGCCATGGATGCCAGCCTGGTGAAAATGGTCTGGCTGCCGCTGGTCGGCACCCTGGGTGCCTGGTTCTGCGGCTTCCGCGGGGCCGAACTGGGCATCCTGTTCCTGTACATCGCTAGCCCGACCGCAGCTGCCAGCTACGTCATGGCACGGGCAGCCAACGGCAACCATGAGCTCGCCGCATCGATCATCGTGGTTACCACACTGATGGCGGCGATCACCACCAACATAGGCATTTTCATCTTGCAGTGGGGCGGATGGATCTAGATCCTTCACTGCAAATAACACAACAACACTGCCTCACTGAGCTAAAGGACACTTCATGCAAGACCAGAGCACGCCCGAGCGGTTGCAGCGCGGGCTGAAGAATCGCCATATCCAGCTGATTGCGCTGGGCGGGGCTATCGGCACCGGGTTGTTCCTGGGCATCGCCCAAACCATCCAGCTGGCCGGTCCCTCCGTGCTGCTGGGTTATGCCATTGCCGGCCTGATGGCCTTCCTGATCATGCGCCAGCTGGGCGAAATGGTGGTGGAAGAGCCGGTGGCCGGCAGTTTCAGCCACTTCGCGCACCAGTACTGGAGCGAGTTCGCCGGTTTCGTCTCGGGCTGGAACTACTGGGTGGTGTACGTGCTGGTCGGCATGGCCGAGCTCACCGCAGTGGGCATCTATGTGCAGTACTGGTGGCCGGGCTTCCCCACCTGGGCCACGGCAGCGATCTTCTTCGTGGTGATCAACCTGATCAACCTGACCCAGGTGAAGGTCTATGGCGAGATGGAATTCTGGTTCGCCCTGGTCAAGGTGGTCGCAATTGTCAGCATGATCGGTTTCGGTGCCTGGCTGCTGACCAGTGGCCATGGCGGCCCGGATGCCAGCGTGGCCAACCTGTGGCAGTACGGCGGCTTCTTCCCCAATGGCGTCACCGGCCTGGTAATGGCGCTGGCGGTAATCATGTTCTCGTTCGGTGGCCTGGAGCTGGTGGGCATCACTGCTGCCGAGGCCGACAACCCGCGCCAGAGCATCCCCAAAGCCACCAACCAGGTGGTGTACCGTATCCTCATCTTCTACATCGGCGCCCTGGCGGTGCTGCTGTCGCTGTACCCGTGGCAGAAGGTGGTGCAGGGCGGTAGCCCGTTCGTGATGATCTTCCACGAACTGGACAGTGACCTGGTGGCGACCATCCTCAACATCGTGGTGCTGACGGCCGCGCTGTCTGTGTACAACAGCTGTGTCTACGCCAACAGTCGCATGCTGTTCGGCCTGGCCAGCCAGGGCGACGCGCCACGGCAGTTGTTGAAGGTCAGCCGCAGTGGTGTGCCGCTGACCGCGCTGGGCGTGTCGGCGCTGGCTACCGGGCTGTGTGTGGTGATCAATTACCTGATGCCGGGCGAGGCGTTCGGCCTGCTGATGGCGCTGGCGGTATCGGCGCTGGTGATCAACTGGGCGAGCATCAGCATTACTCACCTGAAGTTCCGCAAGGCCAAGCTGGCGGCCGGGATCATCCCGTTCTACAAGAGCTGGGGGCACCCGTTGACCAACTACCTGTGCCTGGCGTTCATCGTACTGATCCTGGTGGTGATGTACCTGACCCCGCCGATTCGCATTTCGGTGATGCTGATCCCGGCGTGGATCGCCGCGCTGTGGGTGGCCTTCAAGCTGAAGAAGGCTCGCCAGGCCAACTGACGCGGCCGGCCCTTGCAGGAGCGCCCTTCGCGATACAAGGCCGCTCCTGCAGCTTTCAGCCTTGATCGCTGTCGATCACTTCCTGCGCGGCCCGGAACGCGTCGATGGCCGCCGGTACCCCCGCATACACTGCGCAATGCAGCAGCGCTTCGCGAATCTCCTCCACCGTACAACCGTTGTTCAACGCCCCGCGTACATGTCCCTTGAGTTCTTGCGGGCATTTGAGTGCCGTGAGCGTGGCCAGGGTAATCAGGCTGCGCGTCTTCAGCGGCAAGCCGTCGCGCGCCCACACGCTGCCCCATGCATGTTCGTTGACGAACTCCTGTAGTGGCCGGGTAAAGTCAGTGGCATTGCCCAGGGCGCGGTCAACGAACGCATCGCCCATTACCTGGCGGCGAATCTGCTCGCCGGTCTTGTTGTTGTCAGCCATGTTGTTTTCCTCAGTGTTGGCGGCGCCAGGCACGCACGGTGGTAAACAGCAACACCACGGCGAGCACCGGCAGCACGTAGTACATCAACCGTTCCAGGCGACCGGCCAGCGGCAGGCCCATGGTAAACGCCGCTACATGCAGCCCATAGGCCAGGTACAGGCAGAGGAACACCATGCCCTCGGCGCGGGTGATGCGGTAACCGGAATAGAACACCGGCAGGCTCAGCGCGGCAACGCCGAGCATCACCGGCAGGTCGAAGGCCAGGGCGTTGGGTGAAATCGACAGCGGTTCGGGGGTGACCAGTGCGGTAAGGCCCAGTACGGCCAGCAGGTTGAACAGGTTGCTGCCGATCACCGTACCCACGGCGATTTCCCGTTCTCCTCGCAGGGCGGCGATCAGCGCGGCGGCCAGTTCCGGCAACGAGGTGCAGATAGCGACCACGGTCAGGCCGATGATGCGCTCGGACAGGCCGAGGTCGGTAGCCACTTCCACGGCGGCTTCCAGCAGCAGGTGGCCGGCCAGGCTCAGCAGGCCCAGGCCTGCCAGTACCTGCAACAGCGTGCCTGAGCAGAAGCGCCCGACGCTGGCGACGACGGTGGCCGGGGCAGGGTAGGTGCGCGCGTAGTGACGGGACTGATGCCAAAGCGTTGCCAGGTAAGCGGCCAGGCCGACCAGCAGCAATGCGCCTTCGGTCCGGCCCAGGTGGCCGTTGGCGGATAGCCCGTAGACCAGCCCGCTGGCTGCGATCATCAATGGAATGTCAAGGCGTACCAGTTGCCGCGAGACGCGCAGCGGAATGATCAGCGCGGCCAGGCCGAGAATGACCAGCACGTTGAAGATGTTGCTGCCGATTACGCTGCCCACCGCTACATCCGGTGCTCCCTGGTAGGCGGCCTGCAGGCTAACCGTCAGTTGCGGCGCGGTACTGCCGAAGGCTACCAGGCTCAGGCCGATGATCAGTGGGCGTACGTGCAGGCGCTGGGCCAGGCGCAAGGCTGCGCGTACCAGCAGTTCGGCGCCAGCCACCAGCAACAGCAGGGCAATGCCCAGTTGCAGAAGGCTGAAGGTAGCAAGGGTGGCCAGGTCGAAAATGGTCGGACTCCTGTCGCGTCAGTCGTTAAGCCCTTGTACGCGCACCCGCGCGGTTCCGCTACGGACCATGCCGATTTTTTCCGCCGCGGCGCGTGACAGGTCGATGAGGCGGCCCCGGGTATGCGGCCCACGGTCGTTGATTCGCACCACCACGCTGCGCTGGTTGGTTGTGTTGGTAACCAGTACGCGGGTGCCGAAGGGCAGGCTGCGGTGGGCGGCAGTCAGGCCATTCTGGTTGAAAGGTTCGCCGCTGGCGGTGCGTTTGCCGTGGTGGCGCGAGCCGTAGTAGGAGGCGGTGCCGGTCTGGTCATAGCCGCGCGGGTCGATGTCATGGCTGGCGCAGCCGGCCAGCAGGGAATAGAGGGCGAGGGTGCTCAGGGATCGTTTTAGCAAGTCAGATGCTCCGCTGTTGCATTTGGGGCCGCTGTGCGGCCCATCACCGGCAAGCCAGCTCCCACAGGGACCCACGGCCGTTGAGGGCGGTGCTGTAGCTTGTGGGAGCTGGCTTGCCGGCGATCGAGGGCGGAGCCCTCGCCGCATTTTCAAATCACCCTTCGAGCTTGGCCTTGAGCAATTGGTTCACCTGCCCGGGGTTGGCCTTGCCTTTGGAAGCTTTCATCGCCTGGCCGACGAAGAAGCCGAACATCTTGCCACGCTTGGCCTCGTCGGCGGCGCGGTACTGTTCGACCTGCTCGGCGTTGGCCGCCAGCATCTCGTCGAGCATCTTGTCGATTGCACCGGTATCGGTGACCTGCTTCAGGCCTTTGCTGTCGATGATGCTGTCGGCATCACCTTCACCGGCGGCCATGGCTTCGAACACGGTCTTGGCGATCTTGCCGCTGATGGTATTGTCGCGGATACGCAACAGCATGCCACCCAGCTGCGCGGCGCTGACCGGTGCCTGGTCGATCTCGATGCCCAGCTTGTTCAGCAGGCTGCCCAGTTCGACCATAACCCAGTTGGCAGCCAGCTTGGCGTCGCCACCAATCTTCACTACTTCTTCGAAGTAGTCCGCCTGTTCGCGGCTGGATGCCAGCACGTTGGCGTCATAGGCCGACAGGCCGTACTGCTTCTGGAAGCGCTCGACCTTTTGCGTCGGCAGCTCTGGCAGGCCGGCGCGGACGGTTTCCAGGAAGCTGTCCTCGATCACCACCGGCAGCAGGTCCGGGTCCGGGAAGTAACGGTAGTCGTTGGCTTCCTCCTTGCTGCGCATGGAGCGGGTCTCGTCCTTGTTCGGGTCGTACAGGCGGGTTTCCTGAACTACCTTGCCGCCGTCCTCGATCAGGTCGATCTGGCGCTGGATCTCGCTGTTGATCGCGCGCTCGATGAAGCGGAACGAGTTGACGTTCTTGATCTCGCAGCGGGTGCCGAATTCGGTCTGGCCTTTCGGTCGGATCGATACGTTGCAGTCGCAACGCAGCGAGCCTTCGGCCATGTTGCCGTCACAGATGCCCAGGTAACGCACGAGCGCGTGGATAGCCTTGACGTAGGCCACGGCTTCCTTGGCGCTGCGCATGTCCGGCTCGGAAACGATCTCCAGCAGCGGGGTGCCGGCACGGTTGAGGTCGATGCCGGTGGAGCCGCTGAAGTCTTCGTGCAGGCTCTTGCCGGCGTCTTCCTCCAGATGCGCACGGGTTACCCCGATGCGCTTGATGGTGCCGTCTTCCAGGGCGATGTCGAGGTGGCCCTTGCCGACGATGGGCAGGTCCATCTGGCTGATCTGGTAGCCCTTGGGCAGGTCGGGGTAGAAGTAGTTCTTGCGCGCGAACACGTTGCGCTTGCCGATCTCGGCGTCGATGGCCAGGCCGAACATGCACGCCATGCGCACGGCTTCCTGGTTCAGCACCGGCAGTACGCCGGGCATGCCCAGGTCAACCAGGCTGGCCTGGGTGTTCGGCTCGGAACCGAAGGTGGTGGCGCTGCCGGAGAAGATCTTCGACTGGGTGGCGAGCTGAGTGTGGATTTCCAGCCCGATCACAACTTCCCATTGCATGTGTGAATTCCTCAGAAGCCGTTGGGGGCGCGGGTGTGCCAGTCGGTCACTTGCTGGTAGCGGTGCGCGACATTGAGCAGGCGGCCTTCCTGGAAGTACGGCGCCAGCAGTTGCACGCCGACCGGCAGGCCATCGACGAAGCCGGCTGGCATCGACAGGCCCGGCAGGCCTGCCAGGTTGGCGGTGATGGTGTAGACGTCTTCCAGATAGGCGGCGACCGGGTCGCTGCCCTTGGCGCCGAGCTTCCAGGCCGGGTTTGGCGTGGTCGGGCCGAGGATCAGGTCGACGTCGTTGAATGCGGCCATGAAGTCGTTCTTGATCAGGCGGCGGATCTGCTGCGCTTTCACGTAATAGGCGTCGTAGTAGCCAGCCGACAGGGCATAGGTACCGACCATGATGCGGCGCTGCACTTCCATACCGAAGCCTTCGCCCCGGGAGCGCTTGTACAGGTCGGTCAGGTCTTTCGGGTTTTCGCAGCGGTAACCGAAGCGCACGCCGTCGAAACGCGACAGGTTGGACGAGGCTTCAGCCGGGGCGATCACGTAGTAGGCCGGAATGGCGTGCTGCATGTTCGGCAGGCTGATTTCCCTGACCACCGCGCCGAGCTTTTCCAGTTCCTTGACGCTGGCCTGGACCAGATCGGCGATGCGCGGGTCGAGGCCGGCACCGAAGTACTCCTTCGGCAGGCCGATGCGCAGGCCCTGCAGCGAGGCGTTGAGGCTGGCGCTGTAGTCCGGCACCGGCTCCTCGATGCTGGTGGAATCCTTGGCATCGAAGCCGGCCATGCCTTGCAACAGCAGGGCGCAGTCTTCGGCGGTGCGTGCCAGCGGGCCGCCCTGGTCGAGGCTGGAGGCGTAGGCGATCATGCCCCAGCGCGATACGCGACCGTAGGTTGGCTTGAGGCCGGTAAGGTTGGTCAGCGCCGCCGGCTGGCGGATCGAACCGCCGGTGTCGGTGCCGGTAGTGGCTGGCAGCAGGCGCGCGGCCACGGCTGCGGCCGAACCGCCCGACGAGCCGCCGGGGACGTGCTCGAGGTTCCACGGGTTCTTCACCGCGCCGTAGTGGCTGGACTCGTTGGCCGAACCCATGGCGAACTCGTCCATGTTGGTCTTGCCCAGGGTAACCATGCCGGCTTCGGCCAGCTTGGCGACCACGGTGGCATCATACGGTGCCTTGAAGTTGTCGAGCATCTTCGAGCCGCAGCTGGTGCGTACGCCGTTGGTGCAGAACAGGTCCTTGTGGGCGATCGGTGCACCCAGCAGCGCACCGGTGTCGCCGGCGGCGCGACGGGCGTCGGCAGCACGCGCCTGGCCCAGGGCCAGGTCTTCGGTGACGCTGATGAAGCTGTTGATCTGTGGGTCGAGCTGCTTGATGCGCGCCAGCAGGGCGCCGGTCAGCTCTTCGGAGGAAAACGACTTGTCGGCGAGTCCGCGGGCGATCTCGGCCAGGGTCAGTTGATGCATGGCAGGCTCTATCCCTTACTCGATGACTTTGGGTACCAGGTACAGACCGCTCTCGGTCGATGGCGCGATGGCCTGGTAGGCGTCGCGCTGGTTGCTCTCGGTGACCTGGTCGGGGCGCAGGCGCTGGCTGGCCTCCAGGGGGTGGGCGAGGGGCTCGATACCTGTGGTATCGACCGCTTGCATCTGGTCGACCAGCCCGAGAATGCTGTTGAGGGCGTCGGTAATTCGTGGCAGTTCGCCATCATCTAGCCCCAGGCGGGCCAGATGGGCGATCTTTTCCACGTCGCAGCGTTCAAGCGCCATGGGGATCTCCAGGGGAAACAAAGAACGGAATTTGGGTCCGCAGTGAGGAACATGTCAGCTTTCTGACGGTCTATCGGCCGCGATCATCTGCTGGCTTGCTCGGAAAAACAGCCAATTTAACATATTGGCTCCTTGCCCAAAATCCCTGCCATTGTTAGAGTTTGCCGCACTTTTTTACCCACGCTTTCCCCAGGGTCACTTTCCCATGTTCAAGAAACTGCGTGGCATGTTTTCCAGCGATCTGTCCATCGACCTGGGTACTGCCAACACCCTTATTTACGTGCGTGAGCGCGGTATCGTCCTGAATGAGCCCTCGGTTGTTGCCATCCGTACCCATGGCAACCAGAAAAGCGTCGTCGCCGTCGGTACCGAAGCCAAGCGCATGCTGGGCCGTACGCCTGGCAACATTGCTGCCATTCGTCCGATGAAGGATGGCGTCATCGCCGACTTCAGCGTTTGTGAAAAAATGTTGCAGTATTTCATCAACAAGGTTCACGAGAACAGCTTCCTGCAGCCGAGCCCGCGCGTGCTGATCTGTGTGCCGTGCAAGTCGACCCAGGTAGAGCGCCGCGCCATTCGCGAGTCGGCCCTGGGTGCCGGTGCGCGTGAAGTGTTCCTGATCGAAGAACCGATGGCCGCCGCCATCGGTGCCGGGCTGCCGGTTGAAGAAGCGCGCGGTTCGATGGTCGTCGACATCGGTGGCGGTACCACCGAAATCGCGCTGATCTCGCTGAACGGCGTGGTCTATGCCGAATCCGTCCGCGTTGGCGGCGACCGCTTCGACGAAGCCATCGTCACCTATGTGCGCCGCAACTACGGCAGCCTGATCGGCGAATCCACCGCCGAGCGCATCAAGCAGGAAATCGGTACCGCCTACCCGGGCGGCGAAGTGCGCGAGGTCGATGTCCGTGGCCGCAACCTGGCCGAAGGCGTCCCGCGTGCCTTTACCCTGAATTCCAGCGAAGTGCTCGAAGCACTGCAGGAATCCCTGGCGACCATCGTCCAGGCGGTCAAGAGCGCCCTGGAGCAATCGCCGCCGGAGCTGGCCTCGGACATCGCCGAGCGTGGCCTGGTGCTGACCGGTGGCGGCGCGCTGCTGCGTGACCTGGACAAACTGCTGGCCCAGGAAACCGGCCTGCCGGTAATCGTCGCCGAGGATCCGCTGACCTGTGTTGCCCGTGGCGGCGGTCGCGCCCTGGAAATGATGGACAAGCACGCGATGGACTTGCTCTCCAGCGAGTGATTCCGCTCGCTGTTCACGAGCGCCCGGTTTACAGGTAGCACGCGCAGTGCTACCTGTATGTGCTGGGCTGGCGCCCTTGTGGGGCGCCGTATCCATCAACCCGCAACCAGGCTGGTGCGTTGTCCCATGTCCAATGACCTCCTGAGTCGTCCACGAGGAACGGCCCATTAAACCGCTTTTCTCCAAGGGCCCTTCGCTGGGTGTTCGCCTGCTCGTCCTGGTGGTGCTTTCGGTCGCGCTGATGGTTGTCGACGCGCGCTTCGACGTGCTCAAGCCGGTACGCAGCCAGATGGGTCTGGTACTCATGGAATCGTACTGGATCACCGACCTGCCGCAGCGTGCCTGGCAAGGTGTGGCCGGCCAGTTCGGCAGCCGCACCGAACTGATCGCGGAAAACGAAAAGCTCAAGACCGAAGCCCTGCTGCTGCAGGGGCGCCTGCAGAAGCTGGCGGCCCTGACCGAGCAGAACGTGCGCTTGCGCGAGCTGCTCAACTCGTCGGCGCTGGTCAACGAAAAGGTCGAAGTGGCCGAGCTGATCGGGGTCGACCCCAACCCCTTCACCCACCGCATCCTGATCAACAAGGGCGAGCGTGATGGCGTGTTCCTTGGCCAGCCGGTGCTCGATGCGCGCGGCCTGATGGGCCAGGTGGTCGAGTTGATGCCCTACACTTCGCGGGTGCTGTTGCTGACCGATACCACCCACAGTATCCCGGTGCAGGTCAACCGCAACGGCCTGCGCGCGATTGCCAGCGGCACCGGTAACCCGGAGCGCCTGGAGTTGCGTCATGTGGCCGACACCGCCGATATCAAGGAAGGCGACCTGTTGGTCAGTTCCGGCATGGGCCAACGTTTCCCGGCCGGCTACCCGGTCGCCACGGTCAATGAAGTGATCCACGATTCCGGCCAGCCGTTTGCCATCGTGCGCGCCATCCCCACGGCCGCGCTCAACCGCAGCCGCTACATGCTATTGGTATTCAGTGACCGACGGAGCCCGGAGCAGCGTGCCACCGATGCTGCCATTGCCCAGGAAGAAGCTGACCGCAAGGGCGCCTCGGCTCCTGGCCAGCC
>NZ_DGIR01000025.1:64083-113837 GCF_002386445.1 Pseudomonas sp. UBA4617 | reverse complement strand
GCTGAGCTATGAGTCCGTGGTGGTATTTTTAGACCAGGTTACCACTGGTGACTGAAGCAGCCTTTCAAACAAAGCCACTTCAAAAGTGGCGGACTCAGGAGGATTCGAACCTCCGACCGCTCGGTTCGTAGCCGAGTACTCTATCCAGCTGAGCTATGAGTCCGTGGTTGGTATTTTTAGACCAGGTTACCACTGGTGATTGAAGCAGCCTTGCAAACAAAGCCACTTCAAAAGTGGCGGACTCAGGAGGATTCGAACCTCCGACCGCTCGGTTCGTAGCCGAGTACTCTATCCAGCTGAGCTATGAGTCCGTGTCTTGCCGCGCATTATAGGTCGCTGAAACATTATTGCAAGAACTTTTTCGTTTAAAATCAACTACTTAGCGTTCTTGCCGATTACAGCGCCCTAAGCGAATAATGGCGGTGAAGGGGGGATTCGAACCCCCGATACCCTTATGAGGTATACTCCCTTAGCAGGGGAGCGCCTTCGGCCACTCGGCCACCTCACCGCAACACGAGGCGAATATTAAACACAGCCTTCCTCGTTTGCAACCCTTTTTTTGAAAAAAACTTCAAAAAAATTAAAGGCTTGGCTCCTCGTCCTTCTCTTTCTTGATCCGCAGGTAGATTTCCTCGCGGTGAACGGCCACTTCTTTAGGGGCGCTGACGCCAATACGCACCTGGTTACCTTTGACACCGAGCACCGTCACGGTGATCTCGCCGTCTCCAATGATCAGGCTCTCGGCGCACCGACGAGTCAGAATCAACATAGCTTTCTCCTTACGCGAAACATACAGGGGTAACAGTCTTGGGTGTCGCGGCCGGCCGTGGACGATGGCTCGGGCCTCGGTTGCTTGCCCCGCAGGCCAGGAAAGGGCCTGCGTGGCAAGCAGAAACGCGAAGGGCGCGGCAAGCCGCGCCCTTCCAGGCAGCGTTTTACTCGCTCTGTCGTACCGGAGCGTCGAGCTCGAACGCGGTGTGCAGCGCGCGTACGGCCAGCTCCAGGTACTTCTCTTCGATCACGACCGAAACCTTGATCTCGGAGGTGGAGATCATCTGGATGTTGATCCCCTCCTTGGCCAGGGCTTCGAACATGCGGCTGGCCACACCGGCGTGCGAACGCATGCCGACGCCAACGATCGAGACCTTGGCGATCTTGGTGTCGCCAATCACTTCACGGGCGCCGATTTCGCGCGCGGTGTTTTCCAGCACGCTCTGCGCCTTCTCGTACTCGTTGCGGTGCACGGTGAAGGTGAAGTCGGTGGTGTTATCGTGAGCAACGTTCTGCACGATCATGTCGACCTCGATGTTCGAGGCGCTGATCGGGCCGAGGATCTTGAAAGCCACGCCCGGGGTGTCCGGCACGCCGCGAATGGTCAGCTTGGCTTCATCACGGTTGAAGGCGATACCGGAAATGATCGGCTGTTCCATGGATTCCTCTTCATCAATGGTAATGAGGGTACCCGGACCCTCCTTGAAGCTGTGCAGCACGCGCAGCGGAACGTTGTATTTGCCGGCGAACTCCACCGAGCGGATCTGCAGCACCTTGGAACCGAGGCTGGCCATTTCCAGCATCTCTTCGAAGGTGATCTTCTCCAGGCGTCGGGCCTGTGGCACGACGCGCGGATCAGTGGTGTAGACGCCGTCGACGTCGGTGTAGATCTGGCACTCGTCGGCCTTCAGCGCCGCCGCCAGGGCCACGCCGGTGGTGTCGGAGCCGCCACGGCCCAGGGTGGTGATGTTGCCGTGCTCGTCGACGCCCTGGAAGCCCGCTACCACGACCACGCGGCCTTGCTTGAGGTCGGCACGGATCTTCTGGTCGTCGATCTGCAGGATGCGCGCCTTGTTGTGCGCACTGTCGGTGAGGATGCGCACCTGGTTGCCGGTGTAGGACACCGCTGGCACACCGCGCTTGATCAGGGCCATGGCCAGCAGGGCAATGGTGACCTGCTCACCGGTCGACACGATCACGTCCAGCTCGCGCGGAACCGGCTGATCGCTGATCTGCTTGGCCAGGTCGATCAGGCGATTGGTTTCACCGCTCATGGCCGACAACACAACCACCAGGTCGTCGCCCGCCTCACGGTGTTTCTTGACCTTATCGGCTACCTGCTCGATCCGCTCGATGGAACCGACAGAGGTGCCGCCAAATTTCTGTACGATCAACGCCATTTCAATGGTGCCTCAGCCCATACAGGGCCCCAAAAAACAATCCAACATGGAGCGGCCAGCGACTAGACCACTGGCCGCCCCATCTCAAAGTCCCTGCTCTGCGAATGGCACGGCCAGCGCCAGGGCCCGGTCCAGCGCAGCGACGTCGACGCCACCACCCTGAGCCATGTCCGGACGGCCACCGCCCTTGCCACCCACCGCCGCAGCGGCTTGTTTCATCAGATCGCCAGCCTTGAGTTGGCTGGAGAGGTCCTTGGTCACACCGGCCACCAGCACGACCTTGCCCTCATGCTCGCTGCCCAGCAGGATCACTGCGTGGCCGAGCTTGTTCTTCAGTTGATCGACCAGCGCCAGCAAGGCCTTGCCATCCTGCCCATCCAGGCGGGCGGCGAGCACCTTGGCGCCCTTGACCTCAACGGCCGCGTTGGAGAGATCATCCCCGGCGGCGCTGGCGGCCTTGGCCTGCAGCTGTTCCAGCTGCTTCTCCAGCTGGCGGTTGCGCTCGAGCACAGCCGACAGCTTGTCGATCAGGTTGTCACGGTTGCCTTTCACCAGTTGCGCGGCTTCCTTGACCTGCTCTTCGGCAGCGTTCAGGTAGGCCAGCGCCGCAGCGCCGGTTACCGCTTCGATGCGGCGCACGCCAGAAGCCACACCACCTTCGCTGATAATCTTGAACAGGCTGATGTCACCGGTGCGCTTGGCGTGAATACCGCCGCACAGCTCCACCGAGAAATCGCCGCCCATGCTCAGCACACGCACGGTGTCGCCGTACTTCTCGCCGAACAGCGCCATGGCACCCTTGGCCTTGGCGGTTTCGATGTCGGTCAGTTCGGTTTCCACCGCAGTGTTCTTGCGCACTTCGCGGTTGACGATGTCTTCCAGGGCCTTGATCTGCTCCGGTTTCACCGCCTCGAAGTGGCTGAAGTCGAAACGCAGGCGCTGGCTGTCGACCAGCGAGCCCTTTTGCTGTACGTGCTCGCCCAGCACCTGGCGCAGCGCTTCGTGCAGCAGGTGGGTGGCCGAGTGGTTCAGCGAGGTGGCATGCTGCACCTCGGCATCGACCTTGGCCTCGACCGACGAACCGATCAGCAATGCACCGCTGGCGACCACGCCGTGGTGCAGGAAGGCGCCGCCGGTCTTGGTGGTGTCGCGCACGTCGAATCGTGCAGCGCCGGCCTGCAGGTAGCCGGTGTCGCCCACCTGGCCGCCGGACTCGGCGTAGAACGGCGTGCGGTCGAGCACGACCACGCCCTGCTCGCCTTCACCCAGCTGGTCGACAGCCTGGCCGTCCTTGTACAGGGCGATGACCTTGCCCTGGCCTTCGGTAGCGTCGTAGCCAAGGAATTCGGTGGCGGTGTCGACCTTGACCAGGCTGTTGTAGTCCATGCCGAAGGCGCTGGCCGAGCGGGCACGCTCACGCTGGGCGTCCATTTCGCGCTCGAAGCCGGCTTCGTCGATGGTCAGTTCGCGCTCGCGGGCGATGTCGGCAGTCAGGTCCATCGGGAAGCCATAGGTGTCGTACAGTTTGAACACCACGTCACCCGGCACCACGTCGCCCTGCAACTGCGCCAGGTCCTGCTCGAGGATGCGCAGGCCCTGTTCCAGGGTCTTGGCGAACTGCTCTTCTTCGGCCTTGAGCACGCGCTCGATGTGCGCCTGCTGGCTCTGCAGTTCCGGGAACGCTTCGCCCATTTCGCCGACCAGCGCGGCCACGATCTGGTAGAAGAAGCTGCCCTTGGCACCCAGCTTGTTGCCGTGGCGGCAGGCGCGGCGAATGATGCGGCGCAGCACGTAGCCGCGACCTTCGTTGGACGGCAGCACGCCGTCGGCGATCAGGAAGCCGCACGAACGGATGTGGTCGGCCACCACTTTCAGCGAAGCCTGGCCGTCATTGCTGCAACCGATGGCCTTGGCCGCGGCAGACAGCAGGTTCTGGAACAGGTCGATCTCGTAGTTCGAATGCACGTGCTGCAGCACCGCGCTGATCCGCTCCAGGCCCATGCCGGTGTCTACCGACGGCGCTGGCAGCGGGTGCAGCACGCCATCGGCAGTGCGGTTGAACTGCATGAAGACGTTGTTCCAGATCTCGATGTAGCGGTCGCCGTCTTCTTCCGGCGAGCCGGGTGGGCCGCCCCAGATGTCCGGGCCGTGGTCGTAGAAGATCTCGGTGCACGGGCCGCAAGGGCCGGTGTCGCCCATGGTCCAGAAGTTGTCGGAGGCGTATGGGGCGCCTTTGTTGTCGCCGATACGCACCATGCGCTCGGCTGGTACGCCGACTTCCTTGGTCCAGATGTCGTAGGCTTCATCGTCAGTGGCGTAGACCGTTACCCAGAGCTTCTCCTTGGGCAGGTTCAGCCACTTTTCCGAGGTCAGGAAGGTCCAGGCGAAGGTGATGGCGTCGCGCTTGAAATAGTCGCCGAAGCTGAAATTGCCCAGCATCTCGAAGAAGGTATGGTGACGCGCGGTGTAACCGACGTTTTCCAGGTCGTTGTGCTTGCCACCGGCGCGCACGCACTTCTGGCTGCTGACGGCACGGGTGTAGGCACGCTTCTCCGCACCGAGGAAGCAGTCCTTGAACTGGTTCATGCCGGCATTGGTGAACAGCAGAGTCGGGTCGTTGTTCGGGATCAGCGAACTGGAGGCGACTCGGGTATGTCCCTGCTCTTCGAAGAAGCGAAGGAAGGCTTCACGGATTTCTGCGCTTTTCATAGGTTCTTCCACGGAAACGGCGGCCGTTTGGGCTGATACGTCGAATCGACGAAACGACGGCAAAGGGCGCCATTATATCCAGCCTGAACGGCGGATGCAGTGTGTTTATACGCCCGAAACGGTCAATCGGCATGAAATCGTCATTTCGAACATCAAAATGGAGGCTATACGGTTCAGCGCCTGGTCACAACGCCCCTTCTCGCCCCTCTTGCCCCTAGATAACTACCGCCCCTCGCCTGCCCAACCTTTTACTTTGGCCGCAGCGACAACTGTCGCCCCCCCATTAACAACCAGCGAGCCTTCTCATGCATCCCAACCCTATCTATTTCATTTCTGGCAGGACCAGCGGTTTTCAACAGTGGGCAGACACATCCGAGGATGGCAAAGCCGTCCATCGATTCTACGAATACCGGGACGACAAAATAGACGTCCTTCTGGAACAGATATGGTTCGATCAAGGCCAGATTCCCGGCAAGCACCACATGGTGATTCAGAGCCATACCTCGGCGGTCGATATCGACATTTCCCTCTACGATTGCCACCTGAAAGCCAAAGTCGGCAACAAGACGTTCATCCTCGCGCCTACGCAAAGACAAACCCTCATCATCAGAACTGCAAAGGGTGAGGCCAACGTCCGTGTGGCGGAGGAAGTAAAAATGCCGGTCATCATTCAGGCCGCAGATGGCACTGCGCGCATCACGACCGGTGGCGGCATCACCGAGGTTTTCACCGGCAGTGGCGATGCACTGATCAACGTGGGCGAGGGGCTGACATTCATCAAGAGCGGCGCCGCGAGCCGCCGTATCAACGGCCATATCCTGGTCGATGACCCACACGAATCAGTCGTCTATGCCCGCAACCAGACGGGTGACGCCCGTTTCGAGCAGCCACTCACCGCCCCGCTCGACGCACTCGCCAGCAACACGCTCGACATACAAGGCAGCGATACCTTCAAACAGGCCGTCCACAACCACCTGGTATTTCTATGCCACACGCATTGCGGCCGGCAACTCCTGACCCAGCTGGCGAAACGGTCATGGATAAACGTTACCGAGACACAGCAGGCCAGCCATTTTGACGTCCACATTTCAGACCCGACCGACAGGGACCATTACCTACGACAGAACAGCAACCTGGAATGGGTGTCCGGCTTGCCTGCCGAGGGCGGGTACCTGGCATTCAACCTGACTCGCTCGGACAGCGACAATTTGCCGCTGCTCGACTTTTACCGTTGCTTGTGCGAGGCGTACAGCGCCTTCAATGGTACGACGGTAGCTGGCCAGACTTCGATCAGGACTATCGATCGCAGGCGGATCCAGGTCGACAATGCACACTTGCAAGCCATTGGCCTGCCGAGCGGCATTCTTTACGATTTCGACAAAAACCCCGAAACGGCGCCGACCGACACCAACCCATCACCCTTCAACGAAAACGCGCTGCGAATGGAGCTGGGCCTGCCAGTGCGCACGCACTACTGAGCGAGCCCATAGGCTGCGCCTGAACACGTGCCATTTGCCCGAACCACCCTTCAGCCCAGCCACTGCCCCGAAGCCGGCACAATGAGAATCCCGGCGCGCAAGCCATTCTTCACCCCAGGGTTGGGGAAGATGATGCGTGCCCCCTCCTCCTCGACCACCCAGCGCGTCTCGGCCAGGTCTTCGGCCAGCAGGTAACCCTTGCCCAGCTCGGAGAAGTTCTCGATGTCCGCTGGCAGGTGCAGGCGGAAACTGTCACTGTGCTTGATGATCTCGCGGGCGACGCTGAACAGCTGCAGCCCCTCCAGCGAGCCTTCATCGTCGGGCTCGGTTGCTTCGATGATCTGGATCAGCCGCTGCTCCAGCTTGTCGAGATTGACCTGCTCGTTCTTGCCGAACGGGCGGGCCTTGCCCAACTCCAGGGTAAAGGCTTCGGCTTCCAGTTGCTCATAGGTAAAGGCACTGAAGGTGATGGAGGACTTGCTCTGCAGCAGCACTGCCTGCATGCCCGCTGCCGCCAGGCGCGCCAGCTCGCGACGGGAATGCTTGCGCCCCTCCTTGTAGGGGTACAGGGCGAACTGCTCGATCTTCGAGCCGCGAATGGCCGTATGCAGGTCGTAATGCAGACGGCTGCGCCCCGGCATGCTGAAAAACACCCGGGCGAACTGTTCCAGCTCGGCGGCACGCAAGGCCTCGAAGCCACTGGACAGCTCGTGGCGGCCGTTGAACAGGCGGTTGATGTCCTGCTCGATGAAACGCTCACCCTTGCGGATAGCCGCAGGATTACCGAACAGGAACAGTACCCGTGCCCGGGGTATGATCTTGCCGTTGGCCACGCCATGCAGCAGGCGCTCGAGCAACTCGATCGGCGCCGTTTCGTTGCCGTGGATACCGGCGGACAACAGCAAGTCGAGCCCGCAATCGTCGCTTTCGGCCGGGCGCACTTCCAGCGCGCCCTCCCCTAGCCAGCGCAAACGCACGCCCTTGGGAGTCACTTGGGTCTTCTCGGCCGGTTCGTGATCGGCGAGGGTCAGATCAAGCAATTTGCCAAGGGCGAGCATAGGGACTTCCTTAGTGGTGGTGGCCGCAGTCGGGGCCATGGACGTGATCGTCGTCTTCGCCAAGCTCCGCCGGCTCCATTTCCAGTTGCAGGCTGACCAGGTTGGTGGCCATCGGCCGCAGCAACAGGTTGGCGTACTCGGTGTCGTCTTCCTCGACATCCACGCCGATCAGCAGCTGGCCACGGCCATCCTGCTGAATCCACACTTCCTTGCCTTGCCAGACCACGGCAAAGCGGGTGCAGGAGGTCTCCAGCTGGGTGCCGTCTTCATCTTCGAGGATCAGGCGCAGGGCGTCGGTCATTGCAAAGTCTCTCTTCAAGGTTGGCGTTGGAACGGATACACCGAGCCCAACTTCAGGATCTGGGTCAGTTCGTCCAGTGCCGTACGGCATTCCAGCAACAGCTGCGGGTCGGCCAGGTCCGCCTCGCCGAGGCGATCGCGGTAATGCTTGTCGACCCACTGCACCAGGGTGTCGTACAGCGGGGCGGTCATGATAACGCCTTGGTTGACCGCTGCCAGTTCCGATTCCTTCAACGCCACACGCAAACGCAGGCAAGCCGGGCCACCACCGTTCTGCATGCTCTGCTTGAGGTCGAACACCTTGACCTCCTTCACCGGGCCGCCCTGGCTGGTGAGCTGGCCCAGGTAGGCCCAGACCCGCTCGTTGTTGCGGCACTCTTCCGGCACCACCAGCAGCATGGAACCATCCTCGCGGCTGAGCAGCTGGCTGTTGAACAGGTAGGAACGCACCGCGTCCTCTACGGTAACCGCTGCCCGCGGCACGCAGATGGCCTGGAAGTTGCCACCCTTGCTGGCCAGTTTAGCTCGCAGTTGGCCAAGTACCGTGTCGGTGTTGAGGAAAGCGTCCTCGTGGTAGAACAGTACCTCGCCGTTGCCCACCGAAATCACGTCGTTGTGGAACACGCCCTGGTCGATCACTGCCGGGTTCTGTTGAGCGTAGACCACGCCACCCTCGCTCAGGCCATGCAGCCTGGCCACCGCCTGCGAGGCTTCCAGGGTTTGCCGGGCCGGGTATTTCTGTGGTGCCGGGTAGCGGCTGTCGAAAGCACTGCGGCCATAGACGAAGAACTCCACGCCAGCCTCGCCGTAGCTACGGCAAAAGCGCGTGTGGTTGGCCGCGCCTTCGTCGCCGAACTGAGCCACGGCAGGCAGCGCCGCATGGTGGGCAAAATACTGTTCATCACTGAACATGGCCCCCAGCACGCGGCTGGTGGTCGGGTGCTCGATGCTGCGGTGGTACTTGCAATTGAGGTTGGCGGCGGTGAAGTGCACGCGGCCATCGGCCGTGTCGGCACTGGGGCTGACCGTGGCGGCGTTGGCTACCCACATGCTCGAGGCCGAGCAGCTGGCCACCAGCAACGGCATGGCCTCCCTGGCAGCCCGCTGGATCACCTCGGCATCGCTGCCGCTGAAGCCCAGGCGGCGCAGCGCGGCCACATCCGGGCGCTCCTGCGGCGCCAGTACGCCCTGCTTGAAACCCATGTCAGCCAGCGCTTGCATCTTCGCCAGGCCCTGGCGTGCAGCTTCGCGCGGGTTGGACCCCTGCTGGCTGTTGCTCTGCGAAGCCACGTTACCGTAGGACAGGCCGCCATAGTTGTGGGTAGGCCCCACCAGGCCATCAAAATTCACTTCATAGGATTTCATCGGCTAGGCTCCGTGACCTGTAGTTATAGGGTGACGCCCGGCGTCAGGGTCGCCGGCAAGGCAAGGCTGGCGGTCTCCAGCGAAGCCACGGGGTAAGCGCAGTAGTCAGCGGCGTAATAGGCACTGGCGCGATGGTTGCCACTGGCGCCGACACCACCGAACGGCGCGCTGCTGGCGGCGCCGGTCAGCTGTTTGTTCCAGTTGACGATGCCGGCGCGGCTGCGCAGCCAGAAGTACTGGTAGCGGGCGCGCGAGTCGGACAGCAGCCCGGCGGCCAGGCCGTACTGGGTGTTGTTGGCTTCCTCGATGGCGGCATCGAAGTCGGCGTAGCGAATCACCTGCAGCAACGGGCCGAAGAATTCTTCGTCCGGCCGCTCGCTGACGGCACTGACGTCGAGAATACCCGGGGTCAGCAGTGCGGCATCGGCCTGCGGCTGGGTCATTTCCAGCAGTTGCACGGCACCCTTGGCAACCAGCTCGGCCTGGGCCGCAAGCAACGCTCGCGCCGCCTGCAGCGAAATGACCGAGCCCATGAACGGCGCTGGCTGCTGGTCGAACGCACCCACCGTGATGGTCTTGCACACCTCGACCAGGCGCGCGATCAACCTATCACCCCAGGCGCCTTGCGGCACCAGCAGGCGGCGGGCGCAGGTGCAGCGCTGGCCGGCGGAAATGAATGCCGACTGGATAATGGTGTACACCGCAGCGTCAAGGTCCTTGACCTCGTCCACCAGCAGCGGGTTGTTGCCACCCATTTCCAGGGCCAGGATCTTGTCCGGGCGGCCAGCGAACTGCTGGTGCAGCAGGTTGCCGGTACGGCTGGAGCCAGTGAAGAACAGGCCGTCGATACCAGGGTTGGCGGCCAGCGCCACGCCGGTTTCACGCGCGCCCTGCACCAGGTTCAGCACACCCGGCGGCAAGCCGGCGGCAATCCAGCAGTTGACAGTCAGCTCGGCGACTTTGGGGGTCAGCTCGCTGGGCTTGAACACCACGCAGTTACCTGCCAGCAGTGCCGGCACGATATGGCCGTTGGGCAAGTGGCCGGGGAAGTTGTACGGGCCGAACACCGCCACCACACCGTGAGGCTTGTGCCGCAGCACCGCCGTTGCATCGGCCAGCGGGCCGCTCTTTTCGCCGGTGCGCTCGCGGTAGCTCTGCACCGAAATCGCCACCTTGTTGATCATGCTGGTGACTTCGGTGGCCGACTCCCACAGCGGCTTGCCGGTTTCCTCGCCGATGCACTGGGCCAGCGCTTCGGCATGGGTCTTGAGTTGCTCGGCAAACTTTTCCAGCACGTCGATACGTGCCTCCAGGCTCAGCTGCGCCCAGCCCGGGAAAGCCTGACGAGCGGCCTGCACGGCGGCGTCTACCTGGCTGGCGTCAGCCCCCTGCCCTTGCCAGATGACGGATTGCGTTACCGGGTTGAGCGACTGCAGGGTATCGCCCTGGCCGGCCTGCCAGTTGCCGGCGATGTAATGCGTGGTCATTTATTTGGCCTCCCGGCTTGCCGACAGCGGCACCGCGCGCACATTGTCGCCAGCACCCATGCGCAGGCGCTTGGCCGTCAAGGGGTCGACCACCAGGGTACCGGCGGCCAACCGCGCAGGTGCAGCCGTGATGCGGCAGTCGTCGCGCTTGCGGTTGTGAATGATGTAAGGGGTGGCGTCATCGCCCGGTGTGCCCACGGCCAGCACCAGGGTCTGGCTTTCGCGCACGGCGCGGATCTTGTCGGTATCGCATTCGATAGCAGGGCCGGCGTCGAAAATGTCGACGTAGCCCTGGTAGTTGAAACCTTCCTGCTTGAGCATGGCCAGCGCCGGCTCGGTGTCCTTGTGCACGCGACCGATCACGTTGCGGGCCGCCTCGGACAGGAAGCAGGTGTACAGCGGGAACTTGGGCATCAGCTCGGCGATGAACGACTTGTTGCCCACACCGGTGAGGTAGTCGGCCTGGCTGAACTCCATCTTGAAGAAGTGCCGGCCCAGGCTTTCCCAGAATGGCGAACGGCCCTGCTCGTCGGACATGCCGCGCATTTCGGCGATGATCTTCTTGCCGAACAGTTCGGGGAACTCGGCCATGAACAGCATGCGCGCCCGCGACAGCAGGCGGCCGTTCAGGCCCGAGCGGTAGTCACTGCGCAGGAACAGCGAGCACAACTCGGAATTGCCGGTCAGGTCGTTGGCCAGGAACAGGGTGGGGATTTCGCGGTAGATCTTCAGCTCCTGCGAGGCGCTGACGGTCAGCCCGACCCGGTAGTTGTACCAGGGCTCACGCAGGCCGACGGCACCGGCAATGGCACTGATGCCCACCACCAGACCTTCGTCGTTTTCCAGCACGAACAGGTAGTCGGTGTCGGCGCGCTCGGCTTCACCACGGAAGCTTTTTTCCGCCCAGCCAACGCGATGCCCCAGGCGCTCTTCGTTGGCCGGCAGCGTGGTCAGCCCGGTGGTTCCGGTGCTGCGTGCCAATTCGATCAACGCAGGCAAATCGCTGCTGCGTACAGGACGAACGATCATGCTATCTCCTTGCGCGACGGCGGCGGCCGGCGCGAAACTCTGCTAACGCATCAATCCGCAAACGTCTGTTGCCAGACCTCAGACCGCGACCAGACGCACGCTGGCCCCCTCACCCACCCCCAGCGCATCGGCGGCAGCCAGGCTCAGGCTGACCGGTTTCCCGGGCACCCAGTCCAGGTCCAGCAGCACCGCGCGGTAGTCCTGCAGCTGGCCGTTGCACACCAAATATGGGCGCCCGCCCTTGACCGGGGCGTCCTCAAGCTTCACCGGCACCACCCGGCTCTGGGCGATCGAACGGATGCCCGAAGTACGCGCATGCAGGGTTGGGCCGCCATCGAAGATGTCGATGTAGTGTTCGGTTTCGAAGCCTTCGCGCATGAGGATGTCGAAGGTGATCTGCGCCCGCGGATGCACCTGGCCCATCGCCTCCTGCGCCAGGTCAGGCAGCAGCGGCACGTAGATCGGGTAGTGCGGCATCAGCTCGGCGAGGAAGGTACGGCTTTTCAGGCCGCACAGGCGCTCGGCGTCGGCGTAGTTGAGGTCGAAGAAATTGCGGCCGATGGCATCCCAGAACGGCGACTCACCCTGCTCGTCGCTGTAGCCGACGATCTCGGTCACCACCGACTCGGCGAAACGCTCCGGGTGCGAGGCCATGAACAACAGGCGGCCACGCGAATTGAGCTCGGCCCAACCACTGTTCACCAGCTCCGGCAGTACATAGAAGCTGGTCAGAAGGCTGTTGCCGGTCAGGTCGTGGCACAACGACAGCACGTGGATCTTGTTGTGGATCTTCAGCTCGCGTGAAGCGTGCACGAAGGTTTCGTTACGAAAGCTGTAGAACGGCTCGGAGTAGCCGGCCGAAGCAACGATCGCCGAGCAGCCTGCCAGCTTGCCGGTTTCGCTGTCTTCAAGGACGAAGAAGTAGCTTTCTTCACCGTTGAAGCTGACCTCGGCGGCGAAGGAAGTCTCGGAAGCGGCAATCTTGTCGCCCAGGCGAGCAGTGTCGTCCGGCAGCGAGGTGACACCAATGGGGCTGTCTGCAGCCATGCGCTGCACTTCGTTCAGATCAGCCATTTGCGCGGGGCGCATCACCAGCATGGTGTCACTCCTTTGGAATACGGGCCGCTCATGGCGGCACGGAAGAACGGCAGGTGCACCGGCACCTGCACGGGAATCGGGTATCGCCGGCCCGCTCAGTCATCGCTGCCGGCGATGGGACCCCAGACTGCTCAGCCCTGGGTCAGGGTGGCCACGGCGCGCTCGAAGCGGTCCAGGCCTTCATCGATATCGGCGTCTTCAACCACCAGGCTTGGGGCAAAGCGGACCACATCCGGGCCGGCCTGCAGCACCATCACGCCTTCCTTCTCGGCGGCGTTAAGCACGTCCTTGGCCTTGCCTTTCCAGACTTCAGCCAGCACACAGCCCAGCAGCAGACCGACGCCACGCACCTGGGTGAACAGCTGGTACTTCTGGCCGATCTGCTCCAGGCGTACCTTGAAGCGCTCGTGCTTGGCCTTGATGCCAGCCAGGGTTTCCGGGGTGTTGACCACGTCCAGCACCGCGCAGGCAACCGCGCAACCCAGCGGGTTGCCGCCATAGGTGGTGCCGTGGGTGCCGACGGCCAGGTGCTTGGCCAGCTCGGTGGTGGTCAGCATGGCGCCGATCGGGAAGCCACCGCCCAGGCTCTTGGCGCTGGTCAGGATGTCCGGAGTCACACCGTAGTGCTGGTAGGCATACAGCGAACCGGTACGGCCCACGCCAGTCTGCACTTCGTCGAAGATCAGCAGGGCATTGTGCTCGTCACACAGTTTGCGTGCGCCTTCCAGGTAGGCCTTGTCGGCCGGCACTACGCCGCTCTCGCCCTGGATCGGCTCGATAACCACGGCGCAGGTCTTGTCGGAAATCTGTGCTTTCAGCGCTTCCAGGTCGTTGTAGGGCACATGGCTGATACCGGTGATCTTCGGGCCGAAGCCGTCGGAATACTTCGGCTGGCCACCGACGCTGACGGTAAACAGGGTACGGCCATGGAAGCTGTTCACGGTGGCAATGATTTCGTGCTTTTCCGGGCCGAAGCGGTCATGGGCAACGCGCCGGGCCAGCTTGAAGGCCGCCTCGTTGGACTCGGCGCCGGAGTTGCAGAAGAACGCACGGTCGGCAAACGTGGCATCCACCAGCTTGTGGGCCAGGCGCAGGGCCGGCTCGTTGGTGAATACGTTGGATACGTGCCAGAGGGTGTTGGCCTGCTCGGTCAGGGCCTTGACCAGTGCCGGGTGGCAGTGGCCCAGGGCGTTGACCGCGATGCCACCGGCAAAGTCGATCAGCTCGCGACCCGACTGGTCCCAGACACGGGAACCCTCGCCTCGCACAGGAATGAAGGCCGCCGGGGAATAGTTGGGGACCATGACCTGGTCGAAATCGGCACGTTGCACCGGGGCTTGCTCAACGGACATCTGAGTCTCCTGATGAGGAACGCTGGCCTGGAAGTGGCGAGCGATGGGGGGATTGTAAGGACTGAACCGCGCCTGTCCTTGCGGCCAAGCGACAACTTGTTACAGCGCAAAACCCTGTTTGCACAAGGTTTTCGGCAATGCGACAAACATTGTCGCAATAGCGCAGTGTACGGGAGAGAGGGTGCTGGGTGAACGGCTGTTCACATAAGAAGGGATGGCGCCTGTACCGACCTCTTCGCGGGTAAACCCGCTCCCACAGGTATGCACGGTTCTCAAGGCCGGTGGAGATCCTGTGGGAGCGGTTCTACGTGCGAAGAGGCCGATACAGACGGAGGAGAGATCAGCCTTTTTCGGCAGGCGCCGAGCTCAGCTCGAACGGGCTGCTGTTGCGTCGCTGGTTACGGTCTTCGCGCGGTGTTGCCCCGAAGAAATTACGATACGCACTGGAAAAATGCGGCCCGGAAGAAAAGCCGCAAGACAGGCCGATCTGAATGATCGACTTGCTGGTCTGCATCAGCATCTGCCGCGCCTTGTTCAGCCGCAGCTCCAGGTAGTACTGGCTCGGCACGCGGTTGAGGTACTGCTTGAAGATGCGCTCCAGCTGCCGACGTGACACGCACACATGCTGGGCAATTTCGTCGGTGGTCAGCGGCTCTTCGATATTCGCTTCCATCAGCAGCACCGCCTGGGTCAGCTTTGGGTGGCTGGAGCCCAGGCGATTCTGCAACGGAATGCGCTGGCGCTCTCCCCCCTCGCGGATGCGCTCGACCACCAGCTCCTCCGACACCGCCCCGGCCAGCTCGGCACCGTGATCACGCGCCAGCACCGCCAGCAGCAGGTCGGTCACCGCCATGCCGCCACAGGCGGTCAGGCGATCACGATCCCAGTCGAACAGATGGCTGGTGGCGATGACCTTGGGGAAACGCTCGGCGAAATCATCCTGCCAACGCCAATGCACCGCCGCCCGGTAGCCATCGAGCAGGCCCAGCATCGCCAGGGGATAGACCCCGGCCGACAGCCCACCGATCATGCAGCCGCTACGCGCCAGTTGCTTGAGCGCCGCCACCAGGGGCCCTGCCACCACCGCCGGCGGCTCGTCAGCCACCAGGAACAGCTTCTGGCAACCGTCAAGGCGGCCGTTCCACGGCTCGCCCGGCAGGCGCCAACTGCCCTCCTGCGCCGGCTCCGCCTGCAGGAACAGCAGCTCGTAGACCACCTCCGGGTGCACCCGCTGCGCCACCTGCAACACCTCCTCGGCCAGCGCCAGGGTCAAGGGCCTGGTATTGGGCCAGATGAGAAAACCGATTCGCTGGGTGGTCATAGGGTGCGGTCCGAAACCTGAGGTCGTTCGAGTCTGTGCGCCGGGTCAGGCTGCGCTCGCCGCGCAGCATGCCCTACTATGGTGCAAAAATGCAGCTTTTACTTCAGGCTGCCGGAGAGGAACTGCTTGAGGCGCTCCGACTGCGGATTGGCCAGCACCTGGCGAGGGCAGCCGGTTTCTTCGACCAGCCCCTTGTGCAGGAACACCAGCTGGTTCGACACCTCGCGGGCAAAGCCCATTTCATGGGTTACCACCACCATGGTCCGGCCTTCCTGGGCCAGCGCCTGCATGACCTTGAGCACATCGCCCACCAGCTCCGGGTCGAGTGCCGAAGTCGGCTCATCGAACAGCATCACTTCCGGCTCCATCGCCAGCGCCCGGGCAATGGCCACGCGCTGCTGCTCGCCGCCGGACATGTGCCCCGGGAAGGCGTCCTTGCGATGCGCGACACCGACCTTGGCCAGGTAGTGCTCGGCCTTTTCCAGGGCTTCCTTGCGGTTCACCCCCAGCACGTGCACCGGCGCTTCGATGATGTTCTCCAGCGCGGTCATGTGCGACCACAGGTTGAAATGCTGGAACACCATCGACAGGCGCGAGCGCATGCGCTGCAACTGACGCTGGTCGGCGGCCTTGAGCGCACCGTCCTTGCCCGGCACCAGCTTGAGTTCTTCGTTGTTGAGCAGGATCTTGCCGGCATGCGGCTGCTCCAGCAGGTTGATGCAGCGCAGGAAGGTCGACTTGCCCGAGCCGCTGGAGCCGATGATGCTGATGACATCGCCTGCCTTGGCCGACAGGGACACGCCCTTGAGCACTTCATGACTGCCGTAGCGCTTGTGCAGGTCTTGGACTTCGAGTTTGTACATGCTGTCGATTCTCACAAAGCGGTCAGTGCTTGCGCGGCGCCAGGTAGCCGAGCCAGCGGCGTTCGGCCATCTTGAACAGGCGCACCAGGATGAAGGTCAGGCACAGGTAGAACACGCCCGCCGTGATATAGGCCTCGAAAGGCAGGTAATACTGGGCATTGACCGTGCGCGCAGCACCGGTGATGTCGATCAGGGTAACGATCGACGCCAGGCTGGTAGTCTGCAGCATCATGATCACTTCGTTGCTGTACTGCGGCAGCGCCCGGCGCAAGGCCGACGGCAGCAGGATGCGCCGGTACATCTTCATGCGCGACATGCCCATGGCCTTGGCCGCCTCGATCTCGCCATGCGGCGTGGCCTTGAGGCTGCCGGCGATGATTTCGGCGGTGTAGGCGCTGGTGTTGATGCCGAACGCCAGGCAGGCACAGAACGTGGCGCTGGACAGCAGCGGCCACAGGACGCTTTCGCGTACCGCCTCGAACTGCGCCAGGCCGTAGTAGATCAGGAACAGCTGCACCAGCATCGGCGTGCCGCGGATCACATAGGTGTAGAGCCAGGCGACCAGGTTGACTGCCGGCTGCCTGGACACCCGCATCAGGCCCAGCGGGATGGCCGCCAGCAGGCCGAAGAACAGCGAAATGGCCAGCAGCTTGAGCGTGGTCAGCAGGCCGCCGAGGTACATCGGCAAGGCCTCCCAGACGACGTTGTAGTCGAAGATCATAGTTCAGCCACCTTGACGCCTACCGAATAGCGGCGTTCGAGATACTTCAGGGCCAGCAACGAGACACTGGTCAGCACCAGGTACAGCGCCGCCACCGCGAGGAAGAAGGTGAAAGGCTCGCGGGTGGCATCAGCCGCCTGCTTGGCCTTGAACATCATGTCCTGCAGACCGACCACCGAGATCAGCGCGGTAGCCTTGGTCAGCACCAGCCAGTTGTTGGTGAAGCCCGGGATCGCCAGGCGAATCATCTGTGGCACCTGGATGCGGAAGAACACCTGACGACTGCTCATGCCATAGGCCACGCCCGCTTCGGCCTGGCCCTTGGGAATACCCAGGAACGCGCCACGGAAGGTCTCTGACAGGTACGCGCCGAAAATGAAGCCCAGGGTACCGATACCCGCGATCAACGGGTTCAGGTCGATGTAGTCTTCGTAACCGAGCAGCGGCGCCACCCGGTTGATGATGTCCTGCCCGCCGTAGAAGATCAGCAGGATCAGGACCAGGTCCGGAATGCCACGAATCACCGTGGAGTAGAGATCGCCCAGCCAGGCCAGCCAGCGCACCGGCGACAAGCGCAGCGCCACACCGATCAGGCCGAGCACGATGGCCAGGGCCATCGACGACAGGGCGAGCTGCAGCGTCAGCCACGCCCCGTCGAGGATGACTGCCCCGTAGCCTTTCAACATGATGAGGTCCTCGACCTAGAGAATGAAAAATGGTGCAAACCTCAGAGCCTCTGCTGTTTGCACCATTGCACAGGTGAAACCCGATTTCTTAGTTCGAGTCTGGACCGTAGATATCGAAGTTGAAGTACTTCTTCTCGATTTCTTTGTACTTGCCATTGGCGCGGATGGCGTCGATGGCCTTGTTGATGCGCTCGCGGTTGGCGTCGTCACCTTTACGCACGGCAATGCCGACGCCGTCACCGAAGTACTTCACGTCGGTGAACGACGGGCCGACGAAGGCGAAGCCCTTGCCAGCGTCGGTCTTCAGGAAACCGTCCTCCAGCAGGGTGGCGTCAGCCACGGTACCATCGAGGCGGCCGGCAGCCACGTCCAGGTAGATTTCGTTCTGGGTACCGTAAGGAACCACGGTGGCACCCTTGGCAGCCAGCACTTCCTTGGCGAAGCGGTCATGGATCGAGCCGCGCTGCACGCCGATCTTCTTGCCCTTGAGCTCGTCGAGGCTGTCGCTGACGGTGGTGCCTTCCTTCATGGCCAGACGCGCCGGGGTCAGGTAATAGCGCTTGGTGAAGTCCACCGACTTCTTGCGGTCTTCGGTGATCGACATGGACGACAGGATGGCGTCGATCTTGCGCACTTTCAGCGCCGGGATCAGGCCATCGAATTCCTGCTCGACCCAGGTGCACTTGGCCTTCATCTCTTCGCACAGGGCGTTGCCGATGTCGTAGTCGAAACCGGCAAGGCTGCCATCAGGCTGCTTGAAGGCAAATGGCGGGTAGGCGGCCTCGATGCCGATTTTCAGCGGTTTTTCATCGGCCTGCGACACCAGGGAAAACACGGACAGCGCCAGGGCGCCAAGCAGTGCGAGCTTCTTCATCAGGTAACTCCATCGGTACGGGGCAATACAAGGCAGGGAACGGCTGCCCGAATGCGAATGGGTACAACGCGAGCCGCGCAGGGTATCGACCAAGGTCGCAGACCACGAGCGTGTGAGTGGCATTCTAGCGACAGCCCGGTAGTCGATATTTCTTCAAAGCGACAACTACTTACAGAAGCGCCTGAAACCGCTGCAGGCAATGTTGACAGCCAGTGCAAAATATGCAAAAGCGCAAGAAATAGAACCTATAGACCTAGCAATTCCCGGGCCTATTATTGGCAAAGCCTTGAAGTACGGCAAGCGTAGCGTGCTGCGTTGGAAAAATTGCCGGTGAAATGCACCGAAACGAAGCGGAATTGTTTCCTGGCGCCCCGAAGCCGTGTGTCAACGGTGACAGAACAGTTACCGATGAATGTCGGGTAACAGTAAAGCAAAAACCCCGCCGGTTGCCCGTGCGGGGTTTTGGTCGAACGGCGTACGAGTATTCAGCTTTCCGAATACCCGCAGCTATCAGGCCGAAGCCAGGCTCATCGCCTTGTGGGTATCGATCAGATGCTGCACCACCCCCGGGTCGGCCAGGGTCGAGATGTCACCCAGCGCGCCGTATTCGCCCGTGGCAATCTTGCGCAGGATACGCCGCATGATCTTGCCCGAACGGGTCTTCGGCAGCCCCGGCGCCCACTGGATCACGTCCGGCGAGGCGATCGGGCCGATTTCCTTGCGCACCCAATTCTTCAGCTCCAGGCGCAACTGCTCGCTGGGCTCGATGCCGGCATTGAGGGTGACATACACATAGATGCCTTGCCCCTTGATGTCGTGCGGCACGCCCACCACCGCTGCCTCGGCCACTTTCGAATGGGCCACCATGGCGCTTTCGATTTCGGCGGTCCCCATGCGGTGGCCGGACACGTTGAGCACGTCATCCACGCGGCCGGTGATCCAGTAGTAGCCATCTTCGTCGCGGCGCGCGCCGTCGCCGGTGAAGTACATGCCACGGAAGGTCTTGAAATAGGTGTCGACGAAACGGTCGTGGTCGCCGTACAGCGAACGCGACTGGCCCGGCCAGGAATCGAGAATCACCAGGTTGCCTTCGGCAGCACCTTCGATCAGGTTGCCCAGGTTGTCCACCAGTGCCGGCACCACGCCGAAGAACGGACGGGTTGCCGAACCCGGCTTGAGGCCGGTAGCACCTGGCAGCGGGCTGATCAGAATGCCGCCGGTCTCGGTCTGCCACCAGGTATCGACGATCGGGCAGCGTTCCTTGCCCACCGCCTTGTAGTACCAGTTCCAGGCTTCCGGGTTGATCGGCTCGCCGACAGAGCCCAGCAGACGCAGGCTCGAGCCGTCGGCCCCGGCCACCGCAGCCTCGCCTTCGGCCATCATCGCGCGGATGGCAGTTGGCGCGGTGTACAGGATATTGACCTTGTGCTTGTCGATGATCTTCGACACGCGGGTGATGTCCGGGTAGTTCGGCACGCCCTCGAACAGCAGCGTGGTGGCACCGTTGGCCAGCGGGCCGTAGACGATATAGCTGTGGCCGGTGACCCACCCCACGTCGGCGGTGCACCAATAGACCTCGCCCGGACGGTAGTCGAACACCCGCTCATGGGTCAGCGCGGCATATACCAGGTAACCACCGGTGGTATGCAGCACGCCCTTCGGCTTGCCGGTGGAGCCGGAGGTGTAAAGGATGAACAGCGCTTCCTCAGCCCCCATCTCCTTCGGCGCGCAGTGGCTGGAAGCCACTTTCATCAGGTCTTCGTACCAGATGTCGCGATGCTGGTGCCAGGCAATGTCGCCACCGGTGCGCTTGCACACGATGATCTTCTGCACGCTGTTGGTTTCCGGGTTGGTCAGCGCCAGATCGACGTTGGCCTTGAGCGGGGTACGGCGGCCGCCGCGCACGCCTTCGTCGGCGGTGATCACCACCTTGGACTTGCAGTCGATGATCCGCCCGGCCAACGCTTCAGGCGAGAAGCCACCGAACACCACCGAGTGGATCGCACCGATACGGGCGCAGGCCAGCATGGCAACCACGGCTTCCGGGATCATCGGCATATAGATGGTGACCACGTCACCGCGGTGCACATCCTGGCCACGCAGGGCGTTGGCAAACTTGCAGACCTGCTCGTGCAGTTCGCGGTAGGTGATGTTGCGGTGCTCGGAAGGATCGTCGCCTTCCCAGATGATGGCCAGCTGGTCACCGCGCTCTTCGAGGTGGCGATCCAGGCAGTTGGAGGAAACGTTCAGAGTGCCATCGGCAAACCACTTGATGTCGACATGGTGATCGTCGAAGGAGGTCTGCTTGACCTTGGTGAACGGCTTGATCCAGTCAATGCGCTGGGCCTGCTCGCGCCAGAAGCCGTCCGGGTTGATCACCGACTGCTGGTACATGGCCTTGTAGGTGGCCTCGTCGGTCAGGGTTGTGGCCGCGACCTCGGGACGAACGGGATACAGTGGAGCCGCACTCATCTGTGTTACCTCGGTGTAATAGTTGTTTTTGTATGGGACCGTTTGTAACTGTACCAGAGCAACAAAAGCCATTCGACGATGGTAGTAATTTGGTACGTGCGTACAGCACAAGCGCTCTGGCACGCGCCTTACCGGTGCGACAGAGAAAGAACTGCAACGCTTGGCAGACGATTGTTACAGATTCTGTCAAAAGACTTTATCAAAAGCCCCACTGTTTCGGCCTTGGGCACAGCCCTAGAATTCATCTCGCCAGCAACGGCAAGGCGATTAACAACTGGTAACAGCCCCCACGAAGGCAAACGTTAATCCCCGTCTTATCGATAGTTGAACCAGCAATACCCGCGGCGCCACAAGCGCCGCGCGCCCCCTCTCGACCTTAGACAGGTAAATGGAAAATGAAAGCTTTACTGGTATTGGTACTTGGCAGTCTTTGCGGCGCGGCAATGGCCGACGAAGCGAAAGAGGCCGAGCAGATTCCGGTTGAACAGTACAACTATTCGCAGCACCTGGACATTGCCCGCGTCATTTCCATGAGCGAAGTGCCCAATGTGTGCGAAGTCGTGCCTGCCCGCATGACCTATGAAGACTCCAAGGGCCAGAAGCACATTCTCGAATACCGCGTGATGGGGAACGGCTGCTCGAACGGCTGAGACCATTGAATCAGGGGCCCTACGGGCCCCATTCGCGGGTAGACCCGCTTCCACAAGTACAGCGCCTGCCTTGAGTCCAGCGCTGTACCTGTGGGAGCGGGTTTACCCGCGTAGCAGCCACCGCCTGATTAACAGATTATAACTAACGACGATTTAATCCGCTGACTTGCCCAACGAATAATCCCGCAACTTGTTGGCAATAGTCGTATGCGAAACACCCAGTCTTTTACCTAAAGCGCGACTACTGGGAAACTCCCCCATCAAACTTTCCAGCACCGCTTTCTCAAAGCGCCCGACAATTTGCGAAAGATCCCCATCCAGGGAAAAGTCACCCAGCGGTTGCCGCGCACCATAATCCGGCAAGCGGATATGTTCGCTCTTGACCACGCCGCCATCGCATAACGAAACTGCCTGGAACAATACATTTTCCAGTTGCCTTACATTGCCCGGCCAATGGTACTGGGCAAGTTTGTCCATCGCCGCCGGCGCCAGGCGCGGCATGGCACAGCCAATCTGCCGGCTGGCCTGGTCGAGAAAGTGCTGCACCAGGCCTTCCAGGCCATCCATGCATTCACGCAGGGGCGGAATGTGCAGCGACAACACATTGAGCCGGTGGTACAGGTCCTGACGAAACTCGCCACGCGCGCACAATTCGGACAAATCCACCTGGGTCGCGCAGATCACCCGCACGTCCAGGTATACCTCTTCATCACTGCCTACGCGGCGGAAGCAGCCGTCCTGCAGAAAGCGCAGCAGCTTCACCTGCAGGCGCGGGCTCATCTCCCCTACCCCGTCAAGGAACAGCGTGCCACCGGCGGTCAGTTCCAGCAGCCCCAGCTTGCCCTCGGCCCGCGCGCCTTCGAAGGCCCCAGGGCCATAACCGAACAACTCGGTCTCGGCCATCGACTCGGGTAACCCGGCGCAGTTCAGCGCCATCAGCGGCGACTGTCCGCGCGGGCTGGCCAGGTGGCAGGCACGCGCCAGCAGCTCCTTGCCGGTACCCGTTTCCCCCTCGATCAGCAACGGCGCATCCAGCGGTGCCATGCGCCGCGCCTCGCGCACCACGGCGGCCATGACCCGCGAGCTCTGGAAGATGCTGTCGAAACCGCGCAACTCCTGCTTGCGCACGTTGTAGATTCGCTCGCCGATGCGGTCGGCGCGGTGCAGAGTCAGCACTGCACCGGCCAGCGCCTCGCTGTCGTCGTGCTCGGACTGCAGCGGCGCGATATCGGCCAGGAACACATCACCCTTGACCTTGATGCGCAGGCCGTTGATGCGCGACTTGTTGGCCCGTACCAGCTCCGGCAGGTCGAAATCTTCCACATAGCGCGCCAGCGGCATGCCCGGCACCTCATCCACCCGCACCCCCAGCAACTGGGCTGCCGAGCGGTTGGCGGCGACGATACTGCCGCCCATGTCGATCGACAGCACCGGGAAATCCAGCGCCCCCAGCAGCGCATTCAGCTCCATGTGACGGCGCTCGCTGGGCATCAGCCCCACGCGCTTGACGCCGAACACCCCGGCGATGGCCTCGAACTTGGGCCGCAGCGCCTGGAATTGCAGGTTGATCAGGTTCGGGCAATGCAGGTAGATGGCGTTGCCGTGGTCACCGCCCACCTCGCCGCGCAACACGTTGATGCCGTATTCCACCAACAGGTTGAGGATGTCGCGCAGGATGCCAATACGGTTCTGACAATGCACTTTGATACGCATGAGGCCTCTCGAGGACCGGTTTATTTCGACACGGCAAAGAAAATTCGTAAAGAAAAGCTGACAAAGTCCACAATATGATCAGCCAGATGCCTCGGATTTTCCGACACTCGCCGCGCTTTGTAAAATATTCGTTACGAAAGTGGTGCAAGAACCCTGGCCCGCCCCAGTACTACCCCCGTGCAAAGCTGCCGGTGAAGGGATATCCCTTAAAGCATGTCCTGCACATAACAAGAAAAGCCCTCACCAGGAGAGCCACATGAAACAGACGCAATACGTGGCACGCGAGCCCGATGCGCACGGTTTTATCGACTACCCGCAGCAAGAGCATGCGGTATGGAACACCTTGATCACCCGCCAGCTGAAAGTGATCGAAGGTCGCGCATGCCAGGAATACCTGGACGGCATCGACCAGCTCAAGCTGCCGCATGAGCGGATTCCGCAATTGGGCGAGATCAACAAGGTGCTGGGCGCCACCACGGGCTGGCAGGTGGCCCGGGTGCCGGCGCTGATCCCCTTCCAGACCTTCTTCGAACTGCTGGCCAGCAAGCGCTTCCCGGTCGCCACGTTCATCCGCACCCCGGAAGAACTGGACTATCTGCAGGAACCCGACATCTTCCACGAGATCTTCGGCCACTGCCCGCTGCTGACCAACCCCTGGTTCGCCGAATTCACCCACACCTACGGCAAGCTCGGCCTGGCCGCGACCAAGGAACAGCGCGTTTACCTGGCACGCCTGTACTGGATGACCATCGAATTCGGCCTCATTGAAACCGCCCAGGGCCGCAAGATCTATGGCGGTGGCATCCTCTCGTCACCAAAGGAAACCGTCTACAGTCTGTCTGGCGAGCCAGAGCATCAGGCCTTCGACCCGGTCGAAGCCATGCGTACCCCCTACCGCATAGACATCCTGCAGCCGCTGTATTTCGTGCTGCCGAACATGAAGCGCCTGTTCGACCTGGCCCATGAAGACATCATGGGCATGGTTCACCACGCCATGCAGCTGGGCCTGCACGCACCGAAGTTTCCACCCAAGGTCGCCGCCTGAGCGACCTTGCCGACAACAACTCGAACCGGAAAACACTACATGAATGCCTTGAACCAAGCCCATTGCGAAGCCTGCCGCGCCGACGCGCCGAAAGTCACCGACGAAGAGTTGGCCGAGCTGATCCGCGAAATCCCGGACTGGAACATCGAAGTACGCGATGGCCACATGGAGCTGGAGCGCGTGTTCCTGTTCAAGAACTTCAAGCACGCCCTGGCCTTCACCAATGCCATTGGCGAAATCGCCGAAGCCGAAGGCCACCACCCGGGCCTGCTGACCGAGTGGGGCAAGGTCACCGTGACCTGGTGGAGCCACTCGATCAAGGGCCTGCACCGCAACGACTTCATCATGTGCGCGCGCACTGACAAGGTGGCGGAGACGGCTGAAGGCCGCAAGTAATCGTCTGAAAAGTGGGGCTGCTTCGCGCCCCTTCGCGGGCGCGCCCGCTCCCACAGGGTCCTATTTTCCGCGGCCCTGGCGGGAGTGGGCGTGCTCGCGAAGGGGTACGAAGCGGCCCCTTTTCGTTGGCATCCCTGTCCGCTGTTCGCCCGCAAAACCGACCGGCGACCGGCAAAAAAACCAAACTGTCATCCAGACTTGTGTATCCTGCCCCAGCTTTGCGCAGCTTCAAACGCGCCTGGCGCAGACTTTTCACTCACACTTGCGAGGAACGACGAGATGCATGAAATCCCGAATCTTCCCTTCCCAAGCCTGAACCCAGAAGAGCCAACCGTAACCGTTCACGCCGAGCCGGCTGCTGCCGCCGAGCAGGATGGTGACGATCAATCCAGCGCTGACCAGGACTAACCGCGCAACCCCGACTGTGTGAAAACGGCTGACCTGCGGGCTACCCCCGTCATCACGTTTTCACACCGTCCAGAACCCACGTAGGCCCCCATGCCCGACTCACCGCGCGCCCTTGCGGTCACCCTGCAAGTCGTCTCCATCGTCCTCTTTACCTTCATCGGCTACCTGAACATCGGCATCCCCCTGGCCGTATTGCCCGGCTATGTGCACAACGACCTGGGCTTCGGCGCCGTGGTCGCGGGCCTGGTGATCAGCGTGCAATACCTGGCCACCCTGCTCAGCCGCCCCACGGCCAGCCGCATCATCGACAACCATGGCAGCAAGAAAGCCGTCCTGTATGGCCTGGCCGGGTGCGGCCTCAGCGGGGTGTTCATGCTGGCCTGCGCCTTTCTCACCCACCTGCCCTGGCTGAGCCTGGCCAGCCTGCTGGCCGGCCGCCTGGTGCTGGGCAGCGCTGAAAGCCTGGTGGGTTCGGGGTCGATCGGCTGGGGTATCGGCCGGGTCGGTGCCGAACACACCGCCAAGGTCATCTCCTGGAACGGCATCGCCAGCTACGGCGCGCTGGCCATCGGCGCCCCGCTGGGGGTGTTGATGGTCAAGGGCCTGGGGCTATGGAGCATGGGCGCGAGCATCATCCTGCTGTGTGCGCTCGGCCTGCTGCTGGCCTGGCCCCGGCAGGCCGCGCCCATCGTCAGCGGCGTGCGCCTGCCGTTCCTGCGCGTGCTGGGCAAAGTGTTCCCGCACGGTTCGGGGCTGGCCCTGGGCTCGATCGGCTTCGGCACCATCGCTACGTTCATCACCCTGTACTACGCCAGCCGCGGCTGGGCCAATGCAGCGCTGACCTTGAGCCTGTTCGGCGCCAGCTTCATCAGCGCGCGGCTGCTGTTCGGCAACCTGATCAACCGGATTGGCGGGTTCCGCGTAGCGATTGCCTGCCTGTCCGTGGAAACCCTCGGGCTGCTGATGCTGTGGCTGGCGCCCGATGCCGAATTGGCACTGGCAGGTGCCGCGCTGAGCGGGTTCGGTTTCTCGCTGGTGTTCCCGGCACTGGGAGTGGAGGCAGTGAACCAGGTATCGGCGGCCAACCGCGGGGCTGCGGTGGGGGCCTATTCACTGTTCATCGACTTGTCGCTGGGGGTGACCGGGCCGCTGGTGGGCGCGGTGGCGGCGGGGTTCGGCTTTGCTTCGATGTTTCTGTTTGCGGCGGCGGCGGCGGCTTGCGGGTTGGTGCTGAGCCTGTACCTGTACCGGCAGGTGCATCGCAGGCAGTATCGGTAACAAGCCGGGGGGCGCTTTGCCCCCCAAGGCCCTGAAACCTAGCGCTGCGCGTACTGCAGCACCACCTCCAGCGGGTGACGCAGCTGCCGCTCGGTCATGCGCTTGACTTGGCTACGGCAGGAATAACCCGTCGCCAGCGGTTCGCCTTCGTTGTCCAGCTTGGTCGCCCAGCTCTGTTCGAAGATGGTCCGCGAGGTGTCCTGGTTACGCGCCTCGTGCCCGTAGGTACCGGACATCCCGCAGCAGCCAGTGGCCTCGGTCACCAGCTTCAGCCCCAGGCGGGCGAACACCTGTTCCCATTGCCGGGTACTGGCCGGCACATTGGTCTTCTCGGTGCAGTGCGCCATCAGGCGGAAGCGGCCCGGCGCAGTCGGCGCCTGCTCCGGCAGCACATCCATCAACCACTCCTGCGGCAACAAAACTTTCGGACAACCGTCCAGGCCCGGGACTTTCTGGTACTCCTGGCGGTACACCAGGGTCATCGCCGGGTCCAGGCCCACCAGCGGTACGCCGCAGTCAGCCAGGGCCTTGAGCTGGTTGGCATTGCGGATCGCCGCCTTGGCGAACGCACCGAGGAAGCCCTGCACATGCAGCGGCTTGCCGTTGGCGCTGTACGGTGCCAGGAACACGCGATGGCCAAGGCGGTGCGCCAGATCGATGAAGGCCGACAGCAGTGGCGTCTCGAAGTAGCGGGTGAAGGCGTCCTGTACCAGCACGATGCTGCGCTCACGCTGGGCCGGGGTCAGCTCACGCAGGGCCGGCACACTGGCCACACCGACACGGCAGCGGGCCAGGGTGGCCTGGAAGTTGAAGCGGCTGAGCAGCGGGCTGTCGACCATGCCCACCTTGTCGGCCAGCAACCTGCTTACCCACTTCGAGCCCATCACCGCGTTGTACAACCCCGGCGCGTGGGCCAGGTACGGGATGGTGAACTCCAGCGAACCGATCAGGTAGTCACGCAGCGGGCGCTGGTAGCGGCCGTGGTAAAGCTCGAGGAAGCGCGAGCGGAAATCTGGCACGTTGACCTTGATCGGGCACTGCCCGGCGCACGACTTGCACGCCAGGCAGCCGGCCATGGCGTCGTACACTTCGTGGGAGAAATCTGCCTGCCCCTGGCTGCGTGCGCGGTTGTTGCGCAGGCGTGCCGGCAGGCCCTTGAGCCAGGACGCTCGACTGCGCGCCGCAGCCAGCACATCGATGTTCGCCTGGCCCTGCAGGCGCAGCCACTCACGCATCAGCGAGGCGCGGCCCTTGGGCGAGTGCTGGCGCTCGCGGGTGGCCTTCCATGACGGGCACATGGCGTCGTTGGGGTCATAGTTGTAGCAGGCGCCGTTGCCGTTGCAGTGCACGGCGCTGCCGAAGTCCTGCCACACGCGCTCGTCGATGGTGCGGTCGAGATCGCCGCGCAGGGTCACGCCATCGACCTTGGTCAGGCCCTCGGCACTGTCCGGCGGGGTACAGATCTTGCCCGGGTTGAGCTGGTTGTGCGGGTCGAAGGCGCCCTTCAGGCGCTGCAGCGTCGGGTACAGCTCGCCGAAGTACTCCGGCACGTACTCCGACCGCAGGCCCTTGCCATGTTCGCCCCACAGCAGGCCGCCGTAGCTTCGGGTCAACGCCGCCACGGCATCGGAGATCGGCTTGACCAGCGCCGCCTGGGCCGGGTCCTTCATGTCCAGCGCCGGTCGCACGTGCAGCACGCCGGCGTCGACGTGACCGAACATGCCATAGGCCAGGCCGTAGCCATCGAGCAGCGCGCGGAAGTCGGCGATGTAGTCGGCCAGTTGTTCTGGCGGTACCGCAGTGTCCTCGACGAACGGCTGCGGGCGGACTTCGCCTTCGACGTTGCCCAGCAAACCCACCGAACGTTTACGCATGGTATAGACGCGGGTCACCGCCTCGGCGCCCTCGGCGAGGGTGTGGCCCAGGCGTTCGACACCGGTGTCGCTCTGCAGGTGCTGGATGAACGCCTGCACCCTGGCGTTGACCTCGGCCGGCTCGTCGCCACAGAACTCCACCAGGTTGATGCCCAGGGTCGGGCGCTCGGGGTCGGCCGGGAAGTATTCGGCGACGCTGTGCCAGACGATATCCTTCATCGCCAGCATCAGTACCTTGGAGTCGACGGTCTCGATCGACAGCGGCTTGTGCGCCATCAGCGCGTTGGCGTCGCGCAGGGCATCCATGAAACTGCTGTAGCGGACGTTGACCAGCACGGCGTACCTGGGGATCGGCAGCACATTGAGCTTGGCTTCGACCACGTAGCCCAACGAACCTTCGGCACCGCACAGCACGCTGTTGAGGTTGAAACGGCCCTGCTCGTCGCGCAGGTGCGCCAGGTCGTAGCCGGTCAGGCAGCGGTTGAGCTTGGGGAACGTGGTTTCGATCAGGTCTGCCTGGGTTTCCTGGATCTCCCGCGCCATGCGGTACACCTCGCCGACCCGGCCGGGCGCGGCGCAGGCCTGTTCCAGTGCGGCATCGTCGATCGGCAGGCTGTGCAGGCGTTCGCCACCGAGCAGCACGCTGTGCAGCTCCAGGACGTGATCGCGGGTCTTGCCATAGGTGCAACTGCCCTGGCCGCTGGCATCGGTGTTGATCATGCCACCGACGGTGGCGCGGTTGGAGGTGGACAGCTCGGGGGCGAAGAACAGGCCATACGGCTTGAGCGCGGCGTTGAGCTGGTCCTTGACCGTACCGGCCTGTACCCGCACCCAGCGCTCCTCGACGTTGATTTCGAGAATCTTGTTCATGTGCCGCGACAGGTCGACGACAATACCGTCGGTCAGCGACTGGCCATTGGTGCCAGTGCCGCCGCCGCGCGGGGTCAGCTTGACCTGGCGGAAACGCGGCTCGCCCATCAGCGTGGCGACCCGCACCACGTCGTCGGCGTCCAGCGGGAACACCGCGGCCTGCGGCAAGCGCTGGTAGATCGAGTTGTCGGTGGCCAGCACCGTGCGGGTAGCGTAGTCGGCACTTATCTGGCCACGGAAGCCGCTGCTGCGCAGGGCTTCGAGGAATTCGGGGTAATTGGCGCTCGGCGCAACGGTCGGCAGCTGGGCGATCATCGAAGGATGGCCTCTTGATATAGGCTAATTCACGGGATTCCTGTCGCTCCGGCATGAGTGAAGGCATGCGGGGATGACGTATAGGCCAATGTTCCTGTAGTTTCGCGTCAGGGGCAAACGGATAATCCTGCCGCTATCGATGACTTCCATGAATGAATTACCGCCACCTGACCCCCTCCATGTCGCTGCTGCTGGCCTTCGAGGCTGCCGCCCGACATGAAAGCTATACCCGCGCCGCCGCCGAACTGTCGCTGACCCAGAGCGCAGTCAGCCGCCAGGTACAGGCACTGGAACAGCAGCTGGGGCTGACCCTGTTCCGCCGTGAAGGGCGCCAGGTGCAGCTCACGGATGTCGGGCGCCTGTACCAACGGGAACTCAGCGAGGCCCTGGGGCGCATTCGCAGTGCCACCCTGCAGGCACTGGCCTACCAGTCGGGGGTCGGTACCTTGCGCCTGGCCACCCTGCCCACCTTCGGCTCGAAGTGGCTGCTGCCGCGGCTGCACGCGTTCTACAGCGCCCACCCGGGCATGCTGGTGCACATTCATTCACGCATCGAAGCCATCAATTTCGACACCAGCGAGATCGACGCCGCCATCGGCGTGGCCAGCCACGACCTGCCGGGGCTGGTCTGCCATCGCCTGCATGCCGAGCAACTGGTGGTGATCCTGCCGCCGGAAGCTGGCGCGGATGGCCAGGGCTGGAGCCCGGCCCGGATCAGTGAAGAGGTGCTGCTGAACGTGGCCAACAACCCGCATGCCTGGGGCGAGTGGTTCTCCCACCATGGCCTGGCGCACCGGGCGATGCGCCTGGGGCCGAGCTTCGAGCTGACCTCGCACCTGATCCAGGCGGTACGGGCCGGTATCGGCATCGGCCTGGTGCCGCGCATCCTGGTGGAAGAAGAGTTGGCCAAGGGCGAGCTGTACAGCCCCGGCGAGGCGTTTGCCAGCCAGCGCAGTTATTACCTGATCTACCCGCCGCGGAACGAGGCGTTGCCATCGTTGCGGGCATTCAGAAGCTGGTTGCTGGAGCAGATCTGACTTCTGCCTCGGCCCTGTCGCCGGCAAGCCACGGCCGGGACAGGCAAGAAAAAACCCGAAGCCAGTCACCTGGCTCCGGGTTCCCGGCTACTGCATGGCGGCCTACTTGGCCATGCCACCAGCAGCCACACCGGTATTCATCCGGCGACGCGGCTTGACCATGTACACCACGAACATGACGAACACCCACAGCGGCATCACATACACCGATACCTGGATATCCGGGATCATCAGCATGATGCCGAGGATCAGCACCACGAATGCCAGGCAGACATAGTTGCCATAGGGGTACCACAGCGCCTTGAACAGCGGCTTCTGGCCGGTGCGGTCGAGGTGTTGACGGAACTTCAGGTGCGAGTAGCTGATCATCGCCCAGTTGATCACCAGGGTCGCCACCACCAGCGACATCAGCAGCTCCAGGGCGTTCTGCGGCATCAGGTAGTTGAGCAGCACGGCGAAAAAGGTCACAGCGGCCGACGCCAGAATCGAACGCACCGGCACACCACGCTTGTCGACCTTGGCCAGCGACGCCGGGGCATCGCCCTGCTCGGCCATGCCCAGCAGCATGCGGGCGTTGCAGTAGGTGCCGCTGTTGTACACCGACAATGCTGCAGTCAGGACCACGAAGTTCAGCAAGTGCGCCGCCACGTCACTGCCCAGCAGCGAGAACACCTGCACGAACGGGCTGCTGCCATAGCTGCCACCCGAGGCAGCGATGCTGGCGACCAGGTTGTCCCACGGGGTCAGCGACAGCAGGACCACCAGGGCGCCCACATAGAAGATCAGGATGCGGTAGATGACCTGGTTGATCGCCTTGGGGATCACGGTCTTCGGCTTGTCGGCCTCGGCAGCGGTAAAGCCGAGCATTTCCAGGCCACCGAAGGAGAACATGATGAACGCCAGGGCCATCACCAGCCCGCTGACACCGTTCGGGAAGAAGCCACCATGCGACCACAGGTTGGCCACGGTCGCCTCGGGGCCGCCGCTGCCGCTGGTCAGCAGGTAGGCACCCAGGCCGATCATGCTGACGATGGCCACCACCTTGATGATGGCGAACCAGAATTCCGCTTCACCGAAGAACTTCACGTTCATCAGGTTGATGGCGTTGATCAGCACGAAGAACGCCGCCGCGGTGACCCAGGTCGGGATCTCCGGCCACCAGTAGTGGACATATTTGCCGACGGCCGACAGCTCCGACATGCCCACCAGGATGTACAGCACCCAGCAGTTCCAGCCCGACAGGAAGCCGGCGAAACCGCCCCAGTAGGTGTGGGCGAAATGGCTGAACGAGCCGGCTACCGGCTCTTCGACGATCATTTCGCCCAGTTGGCGCATGATCATGAAGGCGATGAAGCCGCAGATGGCGTAGCCAAGGATCATCGACGGGCCGGCGGATTTCATCACCCCGGCCGAACCGAGGAACAGGCCGGTACCGATCGCACCACCCAGGGCAATCAGCTGGATGTGGCGGTTCTTCAGGCCCCGCTTGAGCTCGCCTGAATGCATGTTTTGTCCACTCATGAACGAAGTCACCTGCATTGTTTTTATCTGTGACGGAATCGGACCCACCGCGCTCGTGGCGCAGCGGAATGGGCAAGGTGGTTACCTTGGGTTTCCTGAACTCTGCAGCCGCCGGAGCGGGTCAACCAGGGGTGATCAGGAGTGCGCGGTACGCAAAGGAGTCACAGGTAAAACGCGGCGCACTGTATACCCCTGCAAACGCGCAGGCGTCAACGCACTGCATCGTTTCCCTGGGAAAAAACGCAGCGATCCTGTGGTGTAGGCCTTCAAAGGCGGAGTGATCGGCGTACATGGCGCCTCCATTTGTTGTTTTGTCAGCCGGGCTCTGCGGACCGGCTTTTGCACACGGCAATGACGGCTATAACACCGTGGGGCGGGGTTTTGGGCAAGGGTGAGCGGAGCCTGGAGGCAGGCTCGGGCATTGTGGCGGCGGCAAGCAATGTTTACAGGGGCGTGGAAATTCTGAAATCCGGGCTGGATTCGGCGGTATCTGTATAGATTTTTTTACACGGCGGTTCGAGAACTTGCCAGTCGTCCGAAAAATTCTTTTTGTTCAATGTCTTGGGCCTCTTTGCGGCCCATCGCAGCAGCCGCAAATCCCACAGGCATAAAAAAACCAGCCCGAAGGCTGGTTCTCGTTACCGCAAAGGCCGATCAGCCACGCGGCTTGCCACGACCACGGCCGGTCGGCTTGTCAGCGTCAGGCTTGCCCGGGCGCTTGCGCATCTCGCTCGGGCGCTCGGCAACGGTGCTGCCACGGCTGCTCTTGCGCGGGGCTTCCTCACGCGGCTGGCGCGCCGGGCGTTCCTCGCCAGCGCCGCCTTCGTGGGCCGGGCGCAGGCTGCGCACGCGCTCGCCACGGCCCAACGGGCGGGTCGACTTGCGCTGCAAGCGCTCCAGCTTGTCCTTGGCCTTGAGTTTCATGGCAGGCAGCGCTACTGGCTGCAGGCCCACTTCAGCGGCGAGGATGTCGATTTCGCCCTGGGTCATTTCACGCCAACGGCCCATCGGCAGGTCGGAATTGAGGAACACCGGGCCGAACCGCACGCGCTTCAGGCGGCTGACCACCATGCCCTGGGATTCCCACAGGCGACGTACCTCGCGGTTACGGCCTTCCATCACCACGCAGTGGTACCAGTGGTTGAAGCCTTCGCCACCCGGCGCCTTCTGGATGTCGGTGAACTTGGCCGGGCCGTCTTCCAGCATCACGCCAGCCTTCAGGCGCTCGATCATCTCGTCATCGACTTCGCCGCGCACACGCACCGCGTACTCACGGTCCATCTCGTAGGAGGGGTGCATCAGGCGGTTGGCCAGCTCACCATCGGTGGTGAACAGCAGCAGGCCGGTAGTGTTGATGTCGAGCCGGCCAATGTTGATCCAGCGGCCTTCCTTCGGCCGTGGCAGGCGATCGAACACGGTCGGGCGACCTTCCGGGTCGTCACGGGTGCAGATCTCGCCATCGGGCTTGTTGTACATGATCACCCGGCGGATGGCCTCGGCGGCCTCTTCGCGCTTGATCAGCTTGCCGTCCACGGCAATGGCATCGTGCAGGTCGACGCGCTGGCCAAGGGTGGCCTCGACGCCATTGACCTTGATACGGCCCTGGCTGATCCAGGCCTCGACGTCACGCCGCGAGCCCACGCCGATACGCGCCAGCACTTTCTGCAGCTTTTCGCCGGACGGAGGGGTAGGTTGGCTATCTTGCAGGTCTTGCTCACTCATCTGGGCACCTCCCGGTGTAGGAATGAAAACAGGTTCTTGGCGACGAACGTGCCAAAAGGCCGCGCATCATACGCGGTTCGACGCGGGAACGCACTGGAGCGTAGAAGGTTTTGTAGGCGTTGGCAGGAGTATCTGCCTAATGGTGATGTGTTGGCAGTACCGGCCTCTTCGCGGGTGAACCCGCGAATAGGCCGGTGCAGGCAACAGAAGAATCAGGGCTGCACCTTGCCCTCTTCCTCCATCGAGGCCCCAGGCTCCTCTTCACGCAAGTCATCGAAGTCGGTCTTCAACCCTTCTTCCATGGCATCCAGCTCCACCAGCAGGCTACGGAAACTGGTCTCCTCCTTCGGCTCGGCAACTTGCTCTTCTGCGCCAAGGCTGGCATCGGCCAACGCCTGCAGGTGCGCCGGTACCGGCGCATCATCCGGGTCGAGCAGCGGCTCGGGCTGCATTTCCCGCAGCTCGGCCAGGGCCGGCAGTTCGTCCAGGCTCTTCAGGTTGAAATGATCGAGAAAGCCCTTGGTGGTGGCGAACATCGCCGGCCGCCCGGGCACCTCGCGGTAACCGACCACGCGAACCCACTCGCGCTCCATGAGGGTCTTGATGATGTTGCTGTTCACCGCCACCCCACGCACATCCTCGATCTCGCCACGGGTGATCGGCTGGCGGTAGGCGATCAAGGCCAAGGTTTCCAGCAGCGCGCGTGAATAGCGCTGCGGGCGCTCTTCCCACAGGCGCCCGACCCAGGGGGCAAAGTCTTCGCGAATCTGCAGGCGGTAGCCGCTGGCCACTTCCTTGAGTTCGAAGGCACGGCCAGTGCACGATGTGCCCAGCAGCTCCAGGGCCTGCTTGAAGACCTTGGGCTCTGGCCGTTCGGCCTCTTCGAACAGCTCGTACAGGCGTTCCAGCGATTGCGGCTTGCCCGAAGCCAGCAGGAAGGCCTCGATCAGCGACGCCAGGTCACGGGGTTCATTCAGGTTCATCAGGTTCTTCTACAAGCGCCGGGCGAAGCCGCACGTGGATGGCGGCGAAGGGTTCATTCTGCACCAGTTCGACCAGCGATTCCTTCACCAGCTCAAGGATCGCCATGAAGGTCACCACCACGCCCAGCTTGCCCTCCTCGGCAGCAAACAGCTCGACGAACGGCACGAAGCCGCCGCCCTTCAGGCGCTCCAGCACCAGGCTCATGCGTTCCCGGGTGGACAGGGTCTCACGGGTGATCTGGTGGCTCTCGAACAAGTCGTTGCGGCGCATCACCTCGGCCATGGACACCAGCAGCTCTTCCAGGCTGACCTGGGGCAACAGCTTGCGCACCTTGGCCTGCGGTGCCTCCAGGCGTGGCACCACGACCTCGCGGCCAACCCGGGGCAACCCATCGATGCCTTCGGCGGCAGCCTTGAAACGCTCATACTCCTGCAGGCGGCGGATCAGTTCGGCGCGTGGGTCGCCCTCGTCCTCCTCGACATCGGCCGAGCGCGGCAGCAGCATGCGCGACTTGATCTCGGCGAGCATGGCGGCCATCACCAGGTATTCGGCCGCCAGCTCCAGGCGCACGCTCTTCATCAGCTCCACATAACCCATGTACTGGCGGGTGATTTCCGCCACCGGGATGTCGAGGATGTCGATGTTCTGCTTGCGGATCAGGTACAGCAACAGGTCCAGCGGGCCTTCGAAAGCTTCGAGGATGACCTCCAGCGCGTCCGGCGGGATGTACAGGTCCAGCGGCAGCTCGGTCAGGGCTTCGCCATAGACCAGCGCCAGCTGCAGTTGCCGCGGCGCCTCGGCCAGTTCGGGCGGTGCCTCGGGTGTTTCGACCTGGCTCACGCGTTGACCAGGAATGGCGTGGGGTCGCCGCAGCCTTCGCGGATCAGCTCCGGCTCGTCACCGGACAGGTCGATGATGGTCGAGGCCTTGAGGTCGCCAAAACCGCCGTCGATCACCAGGTCGACATGATGCTCCAGGCGCTCGCGAATCTCGTACGGGTCGGTCATCGGCTCGTCGTCGCCCGGCAGGATCAGGCTCACGCTCATCAGCGGCTCGCCCAGCTCGGCGAGCAAGGCCAGGGTAATGGCATGGTCTGGCACGCGCAGGCCGATGGTGCGGCGCTTTTCGTGCAGCAGCAGGCGCGGTACTTCGCGGGTGCCATTGAGAATGAAGGTATAAGGCCCCGGCACATGCGCCTTGAGCAGGCGGAAGGTGCCGGTATCGACCTTGGCATACAGCCCCAACTGCGACATGTCACAGCACATCAGGGTGAAATTGTGGGTCTTGTCCAGGCCGCGCAGGCGTCGCACCCGTTCGATCGCCGCCTTGTCGCCGATCTGGCAGCCCAGGGCGTAGGCCGAGTCGGTCGGATACACCACCACGCCGCCCTTGCGGATGATCTCCACCGCCTGGCGGATCAGCCGCGGCTGGGGGTTCTCCGGATGAATCTGGAAAAATTGGCTCACGTAGTCGTCCTGTTCATACCGCCAAAGGCTGTTCATGGCTGAATCGGCGCCACAGAGGTGGCAGGTCCTCGGGCAAAGGCCGGTAGGCACCGATCTCGCCCCAGGTGCCGGGGCCGTGGAAGTCACTGCCAGCGCTTGCCAGCAGGCCGAACTCACGGGTGAGGATGGACATCGTGCCCACCTGCTCGGCCGGCATCATTCCGTTGACCACCTCCAGTGCCTGCCCGCCTGCCTGAATATAGTCGGCAATCAGCCTTCTGCGCTTGCTGCGGGTCAGGTCGTAGTGCATGGGATGCGCCAGGCTCACCCAAGCGTTGGACTGGCGCAGGGTGGCAACGGTTTCATCGAGGCTCGGCCAATGCTGCTTGACATCGCCCAGCTTGCCGGCGCCCAGCCACTTGCGAAACGCCTCGCCGCGGTCCTTGACGTGCCCGGCACGCACCAGGTATTCGGCAAAATGCGGGCGCGCCGGGGCGTTGCCACTGTCGCCCAGTTCGTGCTGCACGGCGCGGGCGCCTTCGAGGGCGCCGGGCATGCCCTTGGCCGCCAGCCGTTTGTCGATTTCTTCGGCGCGCAGCCAGCGGCCACGGTGCAGCGCTTCGATCGCCGCCAGCAGCGGCGGCGCGTCGAGCGGGAAATCATAGCCCAGCACATGGATGGTCGCGCCGCCCCAGGTGCACGACAGCTCCACCCCGCTGACCCAGTGCATGCCCTTGTCGCGGCAGGCCTGGCGCGCCTCGGGCAGGCCCTCGATGGTGTCATGGTCGGTCAGTGCCAGCGTTTGCACCCCGTGCTCATGGGCCCGGGCGACCAGCGCCGAAGGCGACAGGGCGCCGTCGGAGGCCGTGCTGTGACAGTGCAGATCAACATTCATGGAGGAGCGCTTTCGCTGGAATCGATGTTTGTTATTATGCCGTCACATCCCGATTCTGGCTGCCATTGTGAAACAATTCATCGATTTCATTCCGCTGTTGCTGTTCTTCATCGTCTACAAGCTCGACCCGCGCCCCATGGAGGTCGCCGGCCACAGCTTCGAATTCGGCGGGATCTACAGCGCCACGGCCATGCTGATCATCAGCTCGCTGGTGGTCTACGGCGCGCTGTTCCTGCGTCAGCGCAAGCTGGAGAAGGGCCAGTGGCTGACTTTGGTGGCGTGCCTGGTGTTCGGCGGCCTGACCTTGACCTTCCACAGCGAAACCTTCCTCAAGTGGAAGGCGCCGGTGGTCAACTGGCTGTTCGCCCTGGGCTTCGCCGGCAGCCACTTCATCGGCGACCGGGTGCTGATCAAGCGCATCATGGGCCATGCGCTGAGCCTGCCCGACCTCATCTGGACCCGCCTGAACCTGGCCTGGATCGGCTTTTTCCTGTTCTGCGGCGCGGCCAACCTGTTCGTCGCCTTCACCTTCCAGGACTTCTGGGTCGACTTCAAGGTGTTCGGCAGCCTGGGCATGACCGTGATGTTCCTGGTGGCGCAAGGTGTGTACCTGTCGCGCCACCTGCACGACGACCCTTCTACCTCCAAACCCAAGGATTGACATGCTCTACGCCATCATCGCCAGCGACGTCGCAAACTCCCTGGAAAAACGCCTGGCTGCCCGCCCGGCGCACATCGAGCGCCTGCAGCAACTGAAAGCCGAAGGCCGCGTGGTGCTGGCCGGCCCGCACCCGGCCATCGATAGCAATGACCCGGGCGAAGCGGGTTTCAGCGGCAGCCTGATCGTTGCCGAGTTCGCTTCCCTGGCGGCGGCGCAGGCCTGGGCCGATGCCGACCCTTACATTGCAGCGGGCGTATACGACAAGGTTGTGGTCAAGCCATTCAAGCAAGTGCTGCCTTGACCTGATACGCGTCGGCATCTTTCGCGGGCTTGCTCGCGAAGGCTGGCGCGGTGCCGGCAGTTATACGATTGCCATCAGTCTGCGGTATCTTTGCCACTGGCGGGCCGAATAGTCGCCGTCAATGGTTGAATTGAGTGAGTCATGAGCGAGCTGTTACTGATTGATGATGACCAGGAACTGTGCGAACTGCTTGGCAGCTGGCTGACCCAGGAAGGGTTCACCGTGCGTGCCTGCCATGATGGCAAGAGCGCCCGCCAGGCCCTGGCCACGCATGCCCCGGCGGCCGTGGTACTGGATGTGATGCTGCCCGATGGCAGTGGCCTGGAGCTGCTCAAGCAGTTGCGCAGCGAGCATGCCGAGCTGCCAGTGGTAATGCTTTCGGCCCGCGGCGAACCGCTGGACCGCATTCTCGGCCTGGAACTGGGCGCCGACGATTACCTGGCCAAACCGTGCGACCCACGTGAACTCACCGCCCGCCTGCGCGCCGTGCTGCGCCGCAGCCACCCTGCCGCCACCAGCAGCCAGGTGGAGCTGGGCGACCTGGTCTACAGCCCTGCCCGTGGCGTGGCCAGCATCGATGGCCGCGAAATGACCCTGACCCTGTCCGAGAGCCGCATTCTCGAAGCCCTGCTGCGCCAACCGGGCGAGCCGCTGGACAAGCAGGAACTGGCGCAGATCGGCCTGGGCCGCAAACTGACCCTGTACGACCGCAGCCTGGACATGCACGTCAGCAACCTGCGCAAGAAGATCGGCCCGCACACCGATGGCCGCCCGCGCATCGTGGCCCTGCGCAGCCGCGGCTATTACTACTGCCTCTGACCCTCTTTACCGAGCCTTTACCCTCCGCTGACGGCGCTTGACGGTGCTCTCCCTAGACTGTGTTCATCCGGTAGACACCGGCCCATGAAAGGAGAGACACCATGCGCAAGACCCTTATCGCCCTGATGTTCGCCGCCGCCCTGCCGACCGTGGCCCTGGCCATGCCTGAAGACGGCCCGCGCCACGGCGGCCCGCATCATCGCGGTGACGCGCCGTTCCACCAGCTGGACCTGAGCCGTGACCAGCGCCAGCAGATCGGCAAGCTGATGGGCGAACAGATGAAGCAGCGCCGCGAGATCACCGAGCGCTACCTGTCCAAGCTGCCAGCGGCCGACCAGAAGGCCATGAAGGACGAGCTGCAGGCCAGCCGCGACAAGACCGACAGCGCGGTCCGTGCCCTGCTCAAGCCGGAGCAGCAGAAGCAGTTCGACGAGTTGCAGAAGGAACGCGCCGCCCGTAAAGCCGAGTGGCAGGAGTTCCAGGCCTGGAAAGCTGAAAAAGGCACCAAGGCCCAGTAAGCTGACAGCTTGTGCCCGGCCCGCCCAGAGCGGGCCGGGTTTTTCCGTTTAGGAGGTGCACTTGCGTTCACTGTTCTGGCGCGTCCTGGCCAGTTTCTGGCTGGCCATCGCCCTGGTCGCGGGCCTGTCGATCCTGCTGGGCCACATGCTCAACCAGGATGCCTGGATCCTGAGCCGCCACCCGGGCCTCAATACCTTGGCCAGCCAGTGGGCCAGGCACTACGAGCAGGAAGGCCTGGCTTCGGCCCAGCAGTTCCTGGAACGACGCAAAGAGCGCTTCAAGATCGACGTGCAAGTGCTCGACGACAGTGGCGAAGCCGTCGTGCCCGGCACCTTCCCGCGCCGTGCGGCAGCTTTGGAGGCACGCCAGCACAACGACCAGCGGCGCCTGCCCTGGCGCCGGCTGACCGAGGAATACACCAGCCCCGACACAGGCGAGACCTACCTGCTGATCTACCGTATCCCCCACCCGGCACTGGTTGCCTGGCACCGTGAAAGCCTGCTGTGGCCGCTCAGCGCCCTGGGGATCGCACTGGTGGTACTGACCCTGTTCAGCCTGTTGGTAACGCTGTCAATCACCCGCCCGCTCAGCCGCCTGCGCAGCGCCGTGCACGACCTGGGCCAGACCACCTACCAGCAGAACAGCCTGGCGCAACTGGCGGCGCGGCGCGACGAGTTCGGCGTGCTGGCCAAGGACTTCAACAAGATGGGCGCACGCCTGCAAAGCACCATCGGCAGCCAGCGCCAGTTGTTGCGCGACGTGTCCCATGAACTGCGCTCACCGCTGGCAAGGCTGCGCATCGCCCTGGCCCTGGCCGAGCGCGCCGAACCTGGGCAGCGGGAGGCGCTGTGGCCGCGGCTGACTCGCGAATGCGACCGTCTGGAAGACCTGATCAGCGAAATACTCACTCTGGCGCGGGTCGATGCCGAACAGGCCCATGCCGAGCCGGTCGACCTCAATGCCGTGCTCGGCAGCGTGCGCAAGGATGCACAGCTCAGTGCGCCGGAGCAGGACGTGCGCCTGGAGGCGCAGCCGGGCTTGACCTTGCAAGGTTGGCCAACGCTGATCGAGCGCGCCGTGGACAACCTGCTACGCAACGCGCTGCGCTTCAACCCGGTGGGCCAGCCGATCGAAATCAGCGCCGCGCGCGAGCAAGGCCGCATCCTGGTGAGCGTACGCGACCATGGGCCCGGGGCGGCGGCCGAGCATCTGCAACAGCTCGGTGAGCCATTCTTCCGCGCGCCGGGGCAGGAAGCGCCGGGGCATGGGCTGGGGTTGGCGATTGCACGCAAGGCGGCGGAGCGCCATGGCGGCAGCCTGGTGCTGGAGAACCACCCACAGGGCGGATTCGTGGCCAGGCTGGAGTTGCCTGGGGAAGCAGTCCCGGCTTGAAATGGCCGGGTCTACTGCGCAGCCCCGGCATTCTCGGCGGTTATTCGCCCCAGGCGCTGACGAAATCAGTGGTGTCCAGAACCGGCGCCGTACGCGGCTCGGCCAGTGGCGTACCGACATACAGGTAGCCAATCAGCTCCTCGTTCTCAGCCAGCCCCAGGCCCTTGTGCACATGGACATCGTAGGCCATGTCACCGGTTCGCCATACCGCCCCGATCCCTTGCGCATGCGCCGCAATCAGGATGCCATGCGCCGCACAGCCCGCCGCCAGGCGCTGCTCGGAACCAGGCACCTTGAAATGGTCCTGCACGCGGGCAATCACCACGATCAGCAACGGCGCCCGCAACGGCATGGCGCGGGCCTTGTCCAGTGCAGCCTGGCTGGCATCGCCCTTGTGCTGCAGTGCTTCAGCGAACAGCTCGCCCAGTTTCTCGCGGCCCTGGCCTTCGATGGTAAGGAACCGCCAAGGCCGCAGCTGGCCGTGGTCCGGGGCACGCAGCGCGGCCTGGAACAGCGCCTCGCGCTGGGCGGCATTGGGGGCCGGGTCAGTCAGGCGTGGCACGGAAACACGGTTGAGCAATGCGTCGAGAGCCTCCATCGGCTACCCTCCTGGCAGGTGAATGTGGCGCCATTCTAGCGTTTACATCACCAGACCCATAGGTAGAATGGCGCCCTTCCGTTTCGAGTCAGAGCAGATCACATGGCGTTGCCGACCTTAAGGATCATTGGTTTCATCATCGGCATCTTCCTGATTACCCTCGCTGTCAGCATGGCCGTGCCCATGGCGACCCTGGTGATCTTCGAACGCACCGGTGACATGCCGTCGTTCCTCTGGTCTAGCCTGGTCACCTTCCTCGCCGGCCTGGCCCTGGTGGTCCAGGGCCGCCCCGAGCATGTGCACCTGCGCCCGCGCGACATGTACCTGCTGACGGTCAGCAGCTGGCTGGTGGTGTGCGTGTTCGCCGCCCTGCCCTTCCTGCTGACCCAGCACATCAGCTACACCGACGCCTTCTTCGAGAGCATGTCGGGCATCACCGCCACCGGTGCTACCGTGCTCAGCGGGCTCGACAGCATGTCACCGGGCATCCTGATGTGGCGCTCGATGCTGCACTGGCTTGGCGGCATCGGCTTCATCGGCATGGCGGTAGCGATCCTGCCACTGCTGCGCATCGGTGGCATGCGCCTGTTCCAGACCGAATCGTCCGACCGTTCCGAGAAAGTCATGCCACGCTCGCATATGGTCGCCAAGTCGATCGTGGGGGTGTACGTCGGCTTTTCGATCCTCGGCGCGCTGGCCTTCTGGTGGGCCGGGATGAGCCCCTTCGATGCCATCAACCACGCCATGTCGGCAATTTCCACCGGCGGGTTTTCCACCTCCGACCAGTCGCTGGCGAAATGGGACATCCCCGCCGTGCACTGGGTCGCGGTGGTGGTGATGATCCTCGGTAGCCTGCCCTTCACGCTGTATGTCGCGACCCTGCGTGGCAACCGCAAGGCGCTGCTTCGCGACCAGCAGGTACAGGGCTTGCTCGGCATGCTGCTGGTCACCTGGCTGGTGCTGGGCACCTGGTACTGGGCCACCACCCAGATGCACTGGCTCGACGCCCTGCGCCACGTGGCCCTGAATGTGACCTCGGTGGTCACCACCACCGGCTTCGCCCTGGGCGACTACAGCCTGTGGGGTAACTTCTCGTTGATGCTGTTCTTCTACCTGGGCTTCGTCGGGGGCTGCTCCGGCTCGACCGCCGGCGGCATCAAGATCTTCCGCTTCCAGGTCGCCTACATTCTGCTCAAGGCCAGCCTCAATCAGCTGATCCACCCGCGCGCGGTGATCAAGCAGAAGTACAACGGTCACCGCCTTGACGAAGAAATCGTGCGCTCGATCCTGACCTTCTCGTTCTTCTTCGCCATCACCATCTGCGTGATGGCACTGTTGCTGTCGCTGCTGGGCGTAGACTGGATGACCGCCCTGACCGGTGCTGCCGGCACGGTCTCCGGTGTAGGCCCGGGCCTGGGTGAGGTGATCGGCCCGTCAGGCAACTATGCCAGCCTGCCGGACGCGGCCAAGTGGATCCTCTCCAGCGGCATGCTGCTCGGCCGCCTGGAGATCATCACCGTGCTAGTGCTGTGTATGCCAGCGTTCTGGCGTCACTGAGCCCCGCGGCCGTAGCGCCCAGGCGGGCACGGTACTCGCTGGGCGTGGTATCGAACCAGCGGCGGAACGCCCGGTAGAAGTTGCTGGGGTCGGCGAAACCCAGCAGGTAGGCGGTTTCCAGCAGGGTCATGCCTGGTTGTGCCAGGTACTGTTCGGCCAGTTCGCGACGGGTGTCGTCGAGCAATGCCTGGAAACTGGTGCCTTCTTCCTGCAACCGCCGCTGCAAGGTGCGCTGCGACAGGTGCAGGGCCTGGGCCAGGGTTTCGCGCTTGGGCTCGCCCTGCGGCAGAATGCGGCACAGCACCTGGCGTACCCGGTGGGTTACCCGGGTTTCGGAAAAACGCGCCAGGTATTCCCCGGCAAACCGGTCGTGCAGCACCGCCATGGCTTCATTGGCGGTGGGCAACGGTGCCTCCATGTCGGCCCGCTCGAACAGCAGCGCATCGTGCGCCGCAGCGAACACCAGCGGGGCATGAAACGCCGCCTTGTAAGGCTCGACATGCTTGGGTGGCGGCCCCTGCAGCAGCACCCGGCGCGGCTGCACCGGTCGGCCGCTGAGCCATGAGCACAATGCCAGCCCGCAGGCCAGCGACGCTTCGGCACTGTGCCGGGTCGGCGGCAGATGGTCGCCGTGCACGGTCAGGATCAGCGAATACCCTTCGGGGTCGGCGACGAAGCTCAGGTCGCAGCTTTCGGCGATGATGCGCTGGTAGCGTACCAGGCGCTCGAAACCCTCGGCCAGGGTGCGGCTGGACATCAACGCATAACCCGCCACATGGAACGACGCCGGGCGCACCACCCGCGCCATGTTCAGACCAATGGCCTCGTTGCCGGACAGCTCCTCCGCCAGTTGCCACAGGCGGGTCATGGCGTCCTGCGGGAAGCGCGCATCGGGGTCGTCCAGGGCAGTGAAGTCCAGCCCCAGCTGCTTGAACATGGCCCGGCAGTCCAGCCCTTCCAGCTCGAGTGCCTTCACGATCCCAGTTGCCCAGCTGGCTGACGTGGTTCTTTCGCTCATGACTGTGCAGACCGCTCCTGCGGTGCCCCCAAGGATACTCAATTGGCGCCCATTGTCACTGGACGGCCTCGCCAGTCACTCTAGACTCGAATCAGGCTCCACGCCGCGCATCCTGTCCAAAAGTATCTGCCGGAGCAGTGCCATGAACCGCACAGCGCAGTTTCGCAGTTTTGCCGAGTTCTATCCGTACTACCTGGGGGAGCACAGCAACTCCACTTGCCGCCGCCTGCACTTTGTCGGTACCAGCCTGGTGATTGCCCTGCTGGCCTACACCATCGGCAGTGGCAAATGGGCCCTGCTGCTGGCCCTGCCGGTGTTCGGCTACGGCTTCGCCTGGGTCGGGCATTTCTTTTTCGAAAAGAACCGGCCTGCCACCTTTACCCACCCGTTGTACAGCCTGGCCGGGGATTTCGTGATGTTCAGGGATATCCTGCTGGGCAAGATCAGCCTGTAGATTTTCGCGCCTGAAGCATTACGCCGGCTCCCGCAGTGCCCCAGCCTGCCGGGCCTCCCGCGCCTGCGCCTCGGCCAACCGGTACAGCTCGATCGTGCCATCCCAATGCTCGATCAGCCCCGTACACGACTCCACCCAATCCCCGCAGTTGAGGTACTCCACCTCACCCACCCGGCGAATCTCGGCATGGTGGATATGCCCACACACCACGCCGTGAAAACCACGGCGGGTGCACTCGTGGGCAATGGCATCCTCGAAATCGCTGATGAAGTTCACCGCGCCTTTGACCTTGTGCTTGAGGTATGCCGACAGTGACCAGTAGCCGTATCCATAGCGGGCCCGCCAGCGGTTGAGCCAGCGGTTGAGCAGCAAGGTGAACTCGTAGGCCCGATCGCCAAGAAACGCCAGCCAGCGATGGTAACGGGTAATCACATCGAACTGGTCGCCATGGATCACCAGCAGCCGACGGCCATCGGCGGTCAGGTGCTCAGCCTCGTCCACCAGCTGGATATTGCCGAGCATCAGCCTGGAATAACGGCGCAGGAATTCGTCATGGTTGCCGGTGACGTAGATCACTTCGGTACCGCGCTTGCTCATGGTCAGCAAGCGGCGCAGCACATTGGTGTGGGCCTGCGGCCAGTAGATTCCGCTGCGCAGCTTCCAGCCATCGATGATATCGCCCACCAGGTAGATGCGGTCGGCCTGGTAGCCCTTGAGGAATTGCGCAAGATGTTCGGCCTGGCAATCACGGGTACCCAGGTGCACGTCGGAGATCCACAGGGTTCGCACGCGCTGCTTGCGCGAGGGACGGGACAGTTCGGCATGGGTCATGGGCAGGCTCCGGCGCAGTTTGCTGGAGACTGGCAGGCATGGATGACAGAGCCATGGCAAAACCGTGACGAGTGATGGGCTGTCGGGAATCAGGCACAATGCGGGCCTGCCCCGCCAGGACGTTGCCCATGACCGGTCCGATCCTCTCGCTGCGCCATTACCGCCACAGCCTGATCGCCCACAGCCACGAACACCCGCAGTTGGTGTTCGGCCTGCGCGGCCGCCTGGAGTTCGAAGTCCAGGGGCATGGCGCCGGGATCGCTCGCCAGGGGCTGGTCGTGGTACCGGCAGGCGCTCATCATATCTGCGCCAGCGATAACGGCAGCGATTGCCTGGTGCTGGATGTGCCGGGGGAGCAATGGTTGCGCGAGCAACTGGGTGAGCATGCCGATGCCAGCCGCAGGCTGCTGGACCGTCCCGCCGCCCTCGGCCTGAACGAGCGCCAGCAACAGCTGGTGGACTGGCTGGCGGCCAGCCCGGTGCACGACCCGCTGATTGCCCGGCAAGGCGCCGCGCTGCTCCTGGCCAGCCTCAACCCCATGGCGGCTGCCAGCAGCGGTGCTTGCCAGCGGCTGCCGTATGCGGCGTTCGATGCGCATATCGAGGAGCATGCCGCTTACCCGTTGCAGGTAGCCGACCTGGCGCGCATCGCCGGGTTGTCCAGTGCTCGCCTGCACGCGCGCTTTACTACGGAGTGCGGGATGACGCCAATGGACTACATCCGCCAGCGACGCTTGCTCAAGGCGCGGCGGCTGGTAGTGCAGACCTTGCTGCCGATGGGGGAGATTGCGGCGCAGGTGGGGTACAGCTCGCAGAGCGCGTTTTCGGCGGCGATGTTACGGGCATTCGGCTGCACGCCTTTGGCTTTGCGGCGAGAGGCTGGCGACAACGCACACTAGTCTTGCGACAGAACGTGCTGGCCTGAACCTTTACACTTTGCCTGTGCCGTCCTCTTCCGGGCAAGCCCGCGAAGAGGCCGCTACTGCCAGCAAAGATCTTCAGCAAGGACCCCTCATGAACCACCGCACCGCTCTCGGCGCCCTGCACATTGGCGCGCTGTTCTTCGGCCTGACCGGCGTCTTCGGCAAGCTGGCCGCCAGCGCCAGCCCGGCAATCATCGTGTTCGGCCGCGCCGCCTTCGCCGTGCTCGCCCTGGCCCTGTTCGCCAGCCTGACCGGCCCGGGCTGGCAACGCCTGAGCGGCCAGGACGTCCGTCGCCTGCTGCTTGGCGGCATGCTGCTGACCGGCCATTGGGTGAGCTTTTTCGTCGCCGTGAAAGTCGGCGGCGTGGCCATTGCCACCCTAGGTTTTGCCAGTTTCCCGGCTTTTACCGTGATTCTCGAGGGCCTGCTGTTCCGCGAACGGATCCGCCGCAACGAAGCCATGCTGGTGCTGCTGGTGAGCATCGGGCTGATGCTGGTCACTCCGGCATTCGACCTGGCCAGCCAGGCCACCGGTGGCCTGCTCTGGGCGCTGCTGTCGGGGCTGCTGTTCGCCTTGCTGTCTCTTACCAACCGCGCCGGCTCCGGCCGCCTGCCGGCGGTACAGGCGGCGCTGTGGCAGAACCTGGTGGTGGGCCTGTGCCTGCTAGCGTTCGCCGCCCCAGGCCTGGGCGAAGTAGCCAGCCGGGACTGGCTGTGGATCGCCCTGCTCGGCATCTTCTGCACCGGCGTTGCCCACAGCCTGTTCGTTGCCAGCCTGGCCGTGATCAAGGCGCGCACCGCCGCCGTGGTGTTCGGCATGGAGCCGGTCTACGGCATTGCGGTGGCCTGGGTGGTGTTCGCCGAAACCCCGACCCTGCGCATGCTGCTGGGTGGCGCGCTGATCATCTTCGCCATCGTGCTGTCCAGCCGCCTGGCTGCCGAGCAGCCCCCCCGGCAACGGCCTGCGGCCGAGGGCACCTGATCAGCGGTCGTTGTGCCCGAGGTCACGCTGCGGGTCGATCTGGTCACGCACCCGCTGCTTCAATACCTTGGCCTCGGGGAAGCCGCCATCGGCCTTGCGCTCCCAGACCTGCACGCCATTGCAGGTGATGCGGAAGATGCCCCCGGTACCCGGCTCCAGTGCCACCCGCCCGAGGTCATCGGCAAAGGTGCTGAGCAGTTCCTGGGCCAGCCAGGCGGCACGCAGCAGCCACTGGCACTGGGTGCAGTAGGTGATCACGATTTCAGGTTTGCTGTCGGCCATGGTGAAACGTCTCCAGGTGAGGGGCCGCTTATACTAGCGGTCTTTAGCCCATGGTTTGAGACTCACGATGCGCCGTTTGCTGTTCTGTTTCCTGCTTGCCCTCACCTCGCTCACGGCCTTTGCCACCGAAGCGGCCAGGCCCAAGGTTGGCCTGGTGCTGTCGGGCGGCGCGGCCCGCGGCCTGGCCCACATTGGTGTGCTCAAGGCGCTTGAACAACAAGGTGTGCGCATCGACGCCATCGCCGGTACCAGCATGGGCGCGGTGATCGGCGGCCTGTACGCCTCGGGCTACAGTGTCGAAGAGCTGGAAAAGCTTGCCACCACCCTCGACTGGCAACAGGCGCTGTCCGATGCCCCACCGCGCAAGGACGTGCCGTTCCGGCGCAAGCAGGACGACCGCGACTTCCTGGTGAAGCAGAAACTCAGCTTTCGCGACGATGGCAGCCTGGGCCTGCCACTGGGCGTGATCCAGGGCCAGAACCTGTCCTTGCTGCTGGAAAGCAAGCTGGCGCACACCGCCGACACCCGTGACTTCGACAGGCTGCCGATTCCTTTCCGGGCAGTGGCCACCGACATCGCCAGTGGCGAGAAAGTGGTGTTCAGCCATGGCCACCTGCCCCAGGTGATCCGTGCCAGCATGTCGATCCCGGCGGTGTTCGCCCCAGTCGAGCTGGACGGCCGGCTGCTGGTGGACGGCGGCATGGTCGACAACATTCCGGTGGACGTGGCCCGCGAAATGGGCGTGGACCTGGCCATTGTGGTCGACATCGGCACCCCACTGCGTGACCGCAAGCAACTGGCCACGGTGGTCGATGTGCTCAACCAGTCGATCACCCTGATGACCCGGCGCAACTCGGACGAGCAACTGGCCAGCCTGCACCGCGACGACATCCTCATCCAGCCGCCGCTGGCCGCCTTCGGTGTCACCGATTTCGGCCGCGCCGGGGACATGATCGAGGCCGGCTACCGTGCTACCCGCCTGCTCGACGCTCGCCTCGCCACCCTGCGCCAGCCCGGGGCCGATAGCAGCCTGGCAGTGGCCCGCTCGCCGCGCCAGCGTACCCCGGTGATTACCGCAATCCGGATCGAGAACGACTCCAAGGTCAGCGACGACGTCATCCGGTCGTACATCCGCCAGCCAATCGATGCGCCGCTGGAGCTGGACCGTCTGCAGACCGACATGGGCACGCTGTATGGCCTGGACTACTTCGACCGGGTGCAATATCGCGTGGTACACAAGGGCGACGACAACACCCTGGTGATCAATGCCCGGGGCCGACGCGGTGGTACCGACTACCTGCGCCTGGGCCTCAACCTGTCGGACGACCTGCGCGGCGACAGCGCCTTCAACCTGGGTGCCAGCTACCGCGTCAACGGCATCAACAGCCTCGGCGCCGAATGGCTGACTCGTGGCCAGATCGGCGACCAGCAGGAGCTCTATAGCGAGTTCTACCAGCCGCTGGACGTGGGTTCGCGCTATTTCATCGCGCCGTACCTGGACTTCAACTCGCAGAACATCGAAGCGACCCTGGACAACGATCCGGTCGCCGAGTACCGCCTGGAGCGTTACGGCTTCGGCCTGAACGTAGGGCGGCAGATCGGTACCAACGGTGAAGTGCGCCTGGGCGTGGGCAAGGCCTGGGGCGAGGCCGAGGTGCGCATCGGCGAGCAGGACCTGCCCAAGGTCAGTTTCAACGAAGGCTTCTACGAGCTGAAATACTCGTTCGACACCCTCGACAACGTGTACTTCCCGCACCGCGGCGAGGACATCGGCCTGACCTTGCGCAACTACGACAAGTCGCTGGACTCCGACCAGGATTACCGGCAGTGGATGTTCAACCTGGACAAAGCCATCAGCAGCGGGCCGAACACCCTGGTGCTGGGGGGACGCTACGGGCGCACGCTGGATGCCACCGAAGTGGTCACGTCAAGTTTCGTCCTGGGAGGGGCAAGAGAACTGTCAGGGTTCCGCCAGGACTCGGTGTCAGGGCAGAACATGAGCCTGATGCGCATGGTCTATTATCGCCGCCTGACACCACGGGCCTACCTGCCGCTGGACTTCCCGTTGTACCTTGGCGGGTCGCTGGAACGTGGGCGGGCGTGGAACAACGACAACGCTTTCGACAGTGGCTACATCAATGCCGCCAGCATTTTCCTGGGGCTGGAGACGCCATTGGGGCCGTTGAATTTCACCTATGGCGCCAACAGCGCGCATGAGCAGGCGGTGTACCTGAACCTGGGGCATACCTTCTGAATCGTCAGGGCCGCAAAGCGGCCCCA
>NZ_DGIR01000025.1:0-63995 GCF_002386445.1 Pseudomonas sp. UBA4617 | reverse complement strand
CAGGGCCGCAAAGCGGCCCCAAGGTCCCTCAGGATTTCTCCAGGTTGGCCAGGATCCTGGCATGCACCCGCATGCACACCTGCAGGTCGGCCTCGTCCACCCCGGTGAACAGTTCCACCCGTAGCTGGTTGGCAATGGTCTCGATCTGGTCGATCAGCGGCTTGGCCGGAGGGCAGAGCACGATCTTCTTCGCCCGCCGGTCTTCCAGTACCGCCTGCCGGCGCACCAGCCCCTGCGCTTCCAGGCTGTCGAGCAGGCGCGCCAGGGTCGGGCCTTCGACCCCCACGCTCTGGGCCAGCTCGCGCTGGGTCGGGGCGTCTTCGAAACGGGCCAGGTGCAGCAACACCAGCCAGCGCGCCTGGGACAGGTTGAGCCCGGCCAGGCGGCGGTCCAGTTCGGCACGCCAGCCGCGGGACATCTGGGCCAGCTGCATGCCGAAGCGGTGTTGGTTGTCGGTCAGGGGCATAGGCAACTCATTGAACAGATCTAATTATTAGGCAGCTAACCATGACCCGCCCCACGAGGCAAGGTTCGGGCTCTGGTGTATGTCCAATTATCGTCAAAAAACATGACCAAGGTCAGCAGATGGCGGCGATGCCGCCAAGCCTGATGCCGGTCACAACTCGAATTCGGCTGCCAGCGCCGCCCGTACGCAATACAGCACGCCTTCTGGCACGCGGCCACCGAACAACGGCGCGATGGCCGATACCGGTGGCAGCTCGCCCTCGCCGTCGAGGAAGGCATCCTGCACTTCCATCAACAGGTCTTCCGGCAGGTCCAGCGCCTGCTCCAGGCTCAGTTCCTGACGGCCCAACGCCTCGGCCAGCAGGCTATAGACGTTCTTCTCGCTGCAATTGAGCTGCCCGGCGATCTGCGCCGGGGTCATGCCGGCACGGGCCAGGCTGACCAGCTCGTGGCGCAGGTCGAGCACCACTTTCGGCGCCTCGGCGCTGCCGCCGCTGTTGTTCAGCACTTCGAGGAAGGCCTGCCCATAACGCTCGAGCTTGCGCGCACCCACGCCGCTGACCTGGGCCATGTCGCTGAGGCTGACCGGCTGGCTGCGCAACATCTCCAGCAAGGTCGAATCGGGGAAGATGACGTAGGGCGGCACGCTGTGTTCCTCGGCCAGCTTGCGCCGCAAGGTGCGCAGCGCCTCCCACAGTTCGCGCTCCTCGGCACGCACCAGCTGGCTGGCCGGGCTGCCAGCGCCGGACGACGCAGCCCTGGCGCTGGTCTGCGGCTTGAAGTCGCGGCGCAGCTGCAAGGTCACTTCGCCACGCAGCAGCGGCCGGCAGCTGTCGGACAGGCGCAGGCCGCCATAGCCTTCCAGGTCGATATCGACCAGGCCACGCGCCACCAACTGACGGAACAGCGAACGCCACTCGGCCTCGGCCAGACCTTTGCCCACGCCAAACACCGAGAGTTTCTCGTGGCCGAAATTGCGTACCTTCTCGGTGTCCTTGCCCAGCAGTACGTCGACCAGGTGGCCAACGCCGTAGCGCTGGCCGGTGCGGAACACCGTCGACAGCGCCTGGCGGGCCGGCTCGGTGGCGTCCCAGGTCTGCACCTGGTCGACACAGTTGTCGCAGTGCCCGCATGGCTGTTCAAGCACCTCGTCGAAATAGGCCAGCAGCGCCTGGCGCCGGCAGCGGGTTTCTTCGCACAGCGCCAGCATGGCGTCGAGCTTGTGCTGCTCGATGCGCTTGTGGCGTTCGTCACCTTCGGAGTTCTGCAGCATCTGCTTGAGCATCACCATGTCCTGCAGGCCGTAGGCCATCCAGGCATCGGACGGCAGGCCGTCACGCCCGGCCCGGCCGGTCTCCTGGTAGTACGCCTCCAGCGACTTGGGCAGGTCGAGGTGGGCAACGAAGCGCACGTTGGGCTTGTCGATGCCCATGCCGAAGGCAATGGTGGCGACCATGATCAGCCCTTCCTCGTTGAGGAACCGGTGCTGGTTGGCCGCGCGCGTCTCGGCAGGCAGGCCAGCGTGATAGGGCAACGCCGGGAAACCCTGGTCGCAGAGGAAGGCGGCGGTTTCGTCGACTTTCTTGCGCGACAGGCAATAGACGATGCCGGCGTTGCCACGGCGCTCGCCGAGGAACGCCATCAGTTGCTTGCGCGGCGCCTCCTTGGGCACGATGCGGTAGAAGATGTTGGGCCGGTCGAAGCTCGACAGGAAGCGCTCGGCACCTTGCAGGTGCAAGCGCTGGACGATTTCTTCGCGGGTGCGCATGTCGGCGGTGGCGGTCAGGGCGATGCGCGGCACATGCGGAAACAGCTCGGCCAGCTGGCCCAGTTGCAGGTACTCGGGGCGGAAGTCATGCCCCCATTGCGACACGCAGTGGGCTTCGTCGATGGCGAACAAGGCGATGTCCAGGTCACGCAGGAAGTCAAGCATGCGCGGCTGCACCAGGCGCTCCGGCGCCAGGTACAGCATCTTCACCTCGCCACGCCGCAGGCGCCCGGCCAGTTCACGCTGCTGCTCGGGCGTCAGCGTGGAGTTCAGTGCGGCGGCCGGCACGCCCAGTTCATCGAGCGTGGCAACCTGATCATCCATCAGCGCGATCAGCGGCGAAACCACCACCGTCAGGCCCGGACGCAACAACCCCGGCACCTGGAAACACAAGGACTTGCCGCCGCCGGTGGGCATCAGCACCAGGGCATCGCCGCCATTGGCCACGCAGTCGATGATCGCTGCCTGGCGCCCGCGGAAACTGTCGTAGCCGAAGACGTCCTTGAGAACGCGCTGAGCCTGTTCGAGCATGTGCAACTCCACAAATCGCCGTACCATCCTGGACACAGGCTGGACGAAAAACCCGCCCCGCACACGCCAAATGCGTAAGCGGTTTTTGCCAGGCCGCCGGCAAAACCGGCGCCTGGGTGAAAAATCGCGGAGTATACCGCAGCACCGCCCTGCGCAGGGCACCCGGTGATAGACGTTGCCTTTCCCCCACCGCCGTCGCAAGGTGCTAGAATTCGTTATCGTTTATTCCCCAAGGTAGCCATGTAATGTCCTTCGCCGAGCAACTGACCCGCCTGCAAGCCTTCCTCGATGCCGACGAGCTGCACGAAGAAGCGCTGGACTATGTCGCCGCCCACGGCTACCTCACCGCCCTCTCGATCAACGCCGAGGAAGTGCCGGAGCGCGAGTGGATCGACGCCCTGTTCGCCGAAGAGCCGCATTACGCCAGCGACGCCCAGCGCACCGAAATCGAAGCCACCCTGGTTGCGCTCAAGGCACATATCGCCCGCCAGCTGGCCAGCGACGACGAGTTCGAATTGCCATGCGAGCTCGACCTGACCGACGAGCCGGACGATTCCGACCTGCGCGGCTGGTGCATCGGCTTCATGGAAGGCGTGTTCCTGCGTGAAGAGGCCTGGTTCGAGAACGCCGAAGAAGAGGTCAGCGAGATGCTGCTGCCGATCATGGTCGGTTCGGGCCTGTTCGACGAGCAGCCGGAGTTCGCCGACATCGCCAGCAATGCCAACCTGCAGGACGACATGATCGTACAGATCCCCGAAGCGCTGACCGCGCTGTTCCTGCTGCTGCACGCTCCTGACGAGAAACCGGCGCTGCTCAAGCCTCGCCACCACTGAGTCGCCTGTGCGCTACGTGCTGCTGGCCACTGGCTGGCTCAGCGTTGCGCTGGGGGTGCTGGGGATTTTCCTGCCGGTCTTGCCCACCACCCCGTTCCTGCTGCTGGCTGCGGCCTGCTTTGCCCGCAGCTCGCCGCGCTTTCACCACTGGCTGGTCCACCACCCCAAACTCGGGCCGTGGATTCGCGACTACCTCAGTGGTGAAGGCATCCCCCTCAAGGGCAAGCTCTACGCCATCGGCCTGATGTGGGCCAGCATCGGCCTGTCGTGCTACCTGGTGCCCCTGTTCTGGGCGCGCATTTTCATGCTGGCCAGCGCCGTACTGGTGAGTCTGTATATCCTCAGTCAGAAAACCCTGCACAAGCCCAAGTGACATTTTTTTGTCGCCAAATATCAATTTGGCCTAGCTGTAGGTGTGCTTATCCATATTCGTTCTGGAACCCGCACAAACCCTTCTATCCATTGGCTTTCGCGGTCTGTTGTCCGTCGATCTGCTTTGAAGGCAGGTCTTGGTTTTAGACCTTTCAGCGCTTACATGGCAATTTAATATGAACAAATCTTCTTATCTATCGCGTTGAATGTACTTAGCTGTGTCGTTAAAAACCTGCAACACTATATGCGATAACCTTTTCGTCATTTTTTTGGCGACTGCAGGATAAATTCCAGGATCAGGGAGATGTACCATGCGCGTTTTGAACCCCATCACCAGTGCACTGTTGTTGGCCCTGGCGAGTGCCAACGTACAGGCGATGTCTATCACCGAAGCGGTCCAAAGCGCCGTGGACTACCATCCGCAAGTCAGCTCCAACCGCAACAGCAAGCTGTCGGCCGATGAAGACGTGAAATTTGCGCGTGGTGGCTACTACCCTTCCGTGGACCTGGTCGCTGGCTATGGCCGCCAGCGTTCGGACAACACCAGCACGCGTGCCGAGGGCAACCACAACAAGGAAACCCTCAACTACACCCAGTCCGAGCTGCGCCTGCGGCAGATGATCTTCGACGGCTTCAACACCTCGAACGAAGTGGGCCGCACCGAGGCGGTCTCGACCTCCCGCGCCTACTACACCCAGGCCATTGCCCAGGATGTTGCCCTGCGTGCGGTCGAGGTGTACCTGGAGGTGCTCAAGCGCCGTGAACTGGTAACGCTCGCCAAGAACAACCTGCAAGCCCACCTGCGGGTCAACGACCAGATCGGCCTGCGCAACGAGCGCGGGGTCGGCAGCACCGCCGACCTGGACCAGTCCCGCGCACGTCGCGCCCTGGCGGAAAACAACCTGGACACCGCTGAAGTCGACCTTGCCGACGCCGAGGCCAACTTCTTCAGCGTGGTCGGCCGCATGCCGGACGAGCTGGAGGCCCCGCAGTCGATCAAGGTGGCAATGCCCGCCAACCTTGAAGAAGCGCGCGAGGGCATGCGCCAGAACAACCCGTACATCAAGTCGGCCCAGGCTGATGTCAACGCCGCCGAGAAGCAGTACGAAGTGGCCAAGTCGACGTTCTACCCACGTTTCGACGCCATCCTGGCCACCGGTGCCAACAACAACACCGGCGGCGAGAAAGGCCACAACAACAACGACTGGCAGGCCGGTGTGGAGATGAACTACAACCTGTTCCGCGGCGGCAGCGACAAGGCTCGCCTGCAGTCTGACGCACACAAGATCAACCAGGCCCTGGACATCCGCAACAACGCCCTGCGCGAGCTGACCGAGAACCTGAGCCTGGCGTGGAACGCCATGAACAATGCCAGCAAGCAGCTGCCGACCGCGCGTGAATACGCCGAAACGACCAAGCGCGTGCGTGCCGCCTACCAGGACCAGTTCGGCCTGGGCCAGCGTACCCTGCTGGACGTGCTCGACAGTGAAAACGAGCTGTACAACGCCGACCGCCGCTACACCGAGGTGCGCTATACCGAGGAATTCTCGCGTTACCGCGTGCTGGCGACCATGGGTGAGCTGCTGAGCAAGCAGCGCATTTCGCTGCCGCCGGAGGCGCTGGCCGCTACTGAAGTGAGCACCGAGGCGCGTTTGCCTGAGATGCGTTGACCGGTTTTGCGATTGCCGGCGCCGCTCTGCGGCCCCGGCCGTCACTCGGTGCCGTGGTTACGCTGGAATGTCTCGACACCCATGGCCCTGATCTGCCCCTCGATCAATGCCTCGAACGGTGCCAGCAGCGCATCGAAGCTGGCTGGCTGTTCCAGTGCATTCAATGCCCCCACCACCGCCTCGATCGTCGACAACGCCCCTGCCTCCGGCGCCTTGCGCAACCGATAGCGCGACGGCGCAACAGCCCCCAGCGTCACCCTCGGCAACGCCTCCAGCAGCGGGTTCAGGTACAGCATCTTGCGCGCCTTGCGCCAGGTACCGTCAGGCACGATCAGCAGCAAGGGCTCGTCGTGTGCCTGCTCGTAAGGCGCCAGCACCCGGGCCTGATCGCCCGGAAACAACAGGGCCGGCCGATAGCCGGGCGTTGCCAGCAATGCGGCCAGGCCCTCGAACACCTCGCCGACCCGCAACTCGGCATTGGTCAGGCCCAGGGCAGCCAGGCGGGCGGTGTTGAGCGCGTGGGTGGTTTCACTGGGGTGCTGCAGCAGGATGACGCGGGTGCGGCTGTCGAGTGCCGGGATCAGTGGGCAGAGGCAATGGTCGAGCGGGCGCTGGCAGCGCTCGCAGCGTGGTCTGGGCATGGGGTTCTCCTTGGCCGGAGCAGTTTGCCACAAACCCGGGGCCGGCAAAGCGGCCCCGGCCAGCTCAGCGGTTGAAGCGCTCCGCCAGGCTGTGCAGGTATTCGGCCATGCGCTCCAGGTCCTGGCTGATTTCCGCGCCCTGCCTGGCCTGCCCGGCACTCTCGTCGCACAGGTGGGCGATCCTCACGATCTGCTGGTTGATATCCTCGGCCACATGGCTCTGCTGCTCCGACGCGGTCGCCATCTGCTGGCTCATGCCGGTGATTCGGCTGACCGCCTGGGCAATCCCGCTCAGCGCCGCTTGCACCGCCTCGACACTGTGCACGCTGTCGCGGGAAATCTGTTCGCCACGGCTGGCAGTGCTCACCGCCCGCTCGGCCCCGGCGCGCAACGAGGCGATGATCTGGTGGATCTCCTCGGTCGAGGCTCGGGTGCGCTGGGCCAGCGAACGCACTTCATCCGCCACCACGGCAAAGCCGCGCCCCTGCTCGCCGGCGCGGGCAGCCTCGATGGCCGCGTTCAGCGCCAGCAGGTTGGTCTGCTCGGCAATCGAAGTGATCACATCGACCACGCTGCCGATCGACTGGGTCTGCTCGGCCAGGGCATTGACCGCCTGGCCGATGTCATTCACCGCATCGCTCATGCTGCCCATGGCCTTCAGGCTCTGCAACGCCAGCTGACTGCCCTGCTGCGCCAGCTGGTCGGCATCGCCGGCGGCGTGGGCCGTGCTCTGCACGTTGTGGGTGACTTGCTGGATGGTGGCGGCCATCTGCGCGATGGCGGTAGCGGACTGATCGGTCTCGTTGCGCTGGCGGTCGAGCATCTGCGCCTGGGCATCGGACAGGCCAGCCGACTGCGCTGCCCGCGATTTCACCCCGACCCCGGCATCGACCAGGCGGGTCAGGGCCGTTTGCAGGCGCGCCTCTTCACTGATGATGGCCAGGTCAAGCTGGCCCTGCAGGCCTGGGTTGTCGCTGTAGGTCAGTGCCACCAGCGGGCTGGTGAAGGCCTTGGGGTGTTCGGCCAAGGTGCGGCGAATGGCCTGGTTCTGGCGCAGCTCGACCAGATACCAGGCCAGCAGCAGGCTGGCCATCAGTACACCCAACGCCGCATAGGGCGGCAGCCACAGGTAGCCTGCCGCCGACAGCAAGCCGGCCCCGATCAATGGCCAGCCGTGGCCCAGGCCATGCCCCAGGCGGGCCACCCACGGCACCGGCGCACGGCCGGCGCGCAAGCGTGCATACAACGCTTCGGCGCGGCGAATCTGCTCGCGCGTGGGCACCGAGCGCACCGACTCGTAGCCACTGATGCGGCCCTGTTCGTAAATGGCCGTGACATAGGCGCTGACCCAGTAGAAATCGCCGTTCTTGGCCCGGTTCTTGACCACGCCCATCCACGGCTTGCCCTGCTTGATGGTGTCCCACATATGGCCGAACACGGCCGGCGGCATGTCCGGGTGCCGCACCAGGTTATGCGGTTGGCCGACCAGCTCGTCGTAGGTGAAACCGCTGATTGCCACGAAGGCATCGTTACAGTAGGTGATGCGGCTGTTGAGGTCGGTGGTGGATATCAGGCGTTGATCGCTGGAGAAGGTTCTTTCGTGCTCGGTGACGGGCAAGTTCATGCGCATCTTGGGCGATCCTTGCAGGATAATTTAGGGGAAAAATCATCAGCGCAAGTTGATATGTAGCAGAGCGCTATCAGTTTGGCGGCCCGCATTTGCCGGAATTTAAGGCGTCCCGACGGAATGTTGTGCACGCCTTGTTCATCAGCCGACGTTGAGCTGGCTTTTCAACAGGTCGCGGAAGGTCTGGATCAGCGGTTCACGGCTGCGCCCGCGGCGGATGATCAAGGAAAACGGCGCCTGATAGCCGAAGGTGGCAGGCGACAGCACGCGCAGGTCGCCCTTGTCGACCCAGGCCTGGGCATAGTGCTCGGGCAGGTAGCCGATGTAGGCCCCGGAAAGAATCAGGATCAGCTGCGCTTCCATGCTTTCCACTGTCGCCGCACTGTGCTTGAAGCCGTGCCGGGCCAGCTCGGCCTGGCTCCAGTAGCCGCGCCCGACCATGCGTTGCTGGGTCACCACCTGCTCGGGGATACGCCGCTCGCCATACAGCGGGTGGCGGCTACTGCAATACAACCAGTGCTGTTCCCGGTACAGGGGCTGATACAGCAGCCCGCTCATGCGCGAAGAAAACGCCCCGATGGCCAGGTCCAGGCGATTGTCCTGCACGCCCAGTTGCAGTTCGTAAGGGCTGGACACCGACAGGTGCAGGTGCACCGCCGGATGTTCCTGGCTATAGGCGCCGATGGCCTCGGCCAGCGGCAAGGCGCGGTCACCGACCGTGGAGTCGATCACGCCGAGGTTGAGGGTGCCGCGCAACTCGCCCTTGAGGGCAGCGGCGTACTGTTCGAAACCGTCCAGCTCGGCCAACAGGCGCAGGGTTTCCTGATGGAACAGCTCGCCCTTGCTGGTCAGGCTGAAGCCGCCACGGCCACGGTGGCACAGCACGATGCCCAGGGCACCTTCGAGCTGGCTCATGTAGGTACTGATGGCCGAGGTCGACAGGTTCAGCTCGCGCTGGGCGTTGGCAAAACCCTGGTGGCGCACCACGCTGACGAAGATGCGCAGCAGTTTCAGGTCGGGCAAGGTCGAGGCCATGGTGCAACGGTTCCACAACGGTATTTGCGCGCAGTCTAACCGCTGCGCACGCGTTCAGTTCAGAAATTCCTGAACTAAGTATTTGCCGGCAGCGATTTTTCCCCGGCAGCGCCTTCAGCAGACTTGGCCGAAATGTCCCTGCCCGCCGTCAACCAACAGGCGTGCGGCGGCACAGGTTCGAACAAACAGAACAATCGACCGACTGATGAGGCCCACCGTGGACAAGATTCTCCACCAACCACTGGGCGGCAACGAAATGCCGCGTTTCGGCGGCATCGCCACCATGCTTCGCCTTCCCCACCTGCAAAGTGCCCAAGGCCTGGACGCTGCGTTCATCGGCGTGCCCCTGGACATCGGCACCTCGCTGCGCTCCGGCACCCGCTTCGGACCACGGCAGATCCGCGCCGAATCGGTCATGATCCGCCCGTACAACATGGCCACCGGGGCTGCCCCGTTCGACTCGCTGTCGGTGGCCGACATCGGTGACGTGGCGATCAACACCTTCAACCTGCTGGACGCCGTGCGCATCATCGAAGAAGCCTATGACGAGATTCTCGAACACAACATCATCCCGCTGACCCTGGGCGGCGACCACACCATCACCCTGCCGATCCTGCGCGCGCTGCACAAGAAACACGGCAAGATCGGCCTGGTGCACATCGATGCCCACGCCGACGTCAACGACCACATGTTCGGCGAGAAGATCGCCCACGGCACCACCTTCCGCCGCGCCGTGGAAGAAGGCCTGCTCGACTGCGAGCGTGTGGTGCAGATCGGCCTGCGCGCCCAGGGTTACACCGCCGATGACTTCAACTGGAGCCGCCGCCAGGGCTTCCGCGTGGTCCAGGCCGAAGAATGCTGGCACCAGTCGCTGGTACCGCTGATGGCCGAAGTGCGGGAAAAGGTCGGCGGCGGCCCGGTGTACCTGTCCTTCGACATCGATGGCATCGACCCGGCCTGGGCGCCGGGCACCGGCACCCCGGAAATCGGCGGCTTGACCACCATCCAGGCGATGGAGATCATTCGCGGCTGCCACGGCCTGGACCTGATCGGCTGTGACCTGGTCGAAGTCTCCCCGCCTTACGACACCACCGGCAACACCTCGCTGCTCGGTGCCAACCTGCTGTTCGAGATGCTCTGCGTGCTGCCAGGCGTAGTGCGCCGCTGACCGGATACACGGCGCCTTTGCTGGAGCGGCCGCAGTACTTGCTACACCCCGGCAGGAGCCATGAGGGAGGGCCACTGAGGCCCGCCAACACACGACAGGACCGCCGGGCGCCGTGAACCCGCCCGGGTGGTCGATCTCGCCATAATAAAGATAATCGGGAGACCCCCAATGGCCTTGGACATCATTGTTGTAATGATCTATACCGCCGGCATGCTCGGCCTTGGCTGGTATGGCATGCGCCGCGCGAAAACCCACGAAGACTACCTGGTCGCCGGGCGCAACCTCGGCCCGGTACTGTACATGGGCACCATGGCCACCACCGTGCTCGGTGGCGCTTCCACCGTTGGCACCGTACGCCTGGGCTATGTGCACGGCATCTCAGGCTTCTGGCTGTGTGCCGCCCTGGGCCTGGGCATCATCGCGCTCAACCTGTTCCTGGCCAAACCCCTGCTGCGCCTGCGTATCTTCACCGTGACCCAGGTACTGGAACAGCGCTACAACCCCACCGCACGCCAGGCCAGTGCGGTGATCATGCTGGCCTACGCGTTGATGATCGGGGTGACCTCCACCCTGGCCATGGCCACCGTATTGCAAGTGTTGCTTGACCTGCCGTTCTGGGCTTCGCTGCTGCTCGGCGGCGGGGTGGTGGTGCTGTACTCCACCATCGGCGGCATGTGGTCGCTGACCCTCACCGACATCGTGCAGTTCGTGATCAAGACTGTCGGCCTGATGTTCATCCTGCTGCCCGTGTGCCTGTACAAGGCCGGGGGCTGGGACACCCTGGTGGCCAAGCTGCCGGCGGCCAGCTTCCAGCTGACCACCATTGGCTGGGACACTATCATCACCTACTTCCTGATCTACTTCTTCGGCATCCTCATCGGCCAGGACATCTGGCAGCGGGTATTCACTGCCCGTGACGAGAAGGTCTGCCAGCGTGCCGGCACCACTGCGGGTGTGTACTGCGTGCTGTACGGCCTGGCCTGCGCCACCATCGGCATGGCCGCGCATGTGCTGATGCCCGACCTGGCCAACCCGAACAACGCCTTTGCCGAAATGATCAAGACCACCCTGCCCGATGGCATCCGTGGCTTGCTGATGGCGGCAGCGCTGGCTGCCATGATGTCCACCGCCAGCGCCGGCCTGCTGGCCGCGTCGACCACCCTGACCGAAGACCTGCTGCCCAAGCTGCGTGGCGGCAAGCAATCGAGCCTGGCCGTCAGCCGCCTGTTCACCCTGCTCACCGGCCTGGTGGTGCTGGGCATCGCCCTGGTGGTGAACGATGTGATCAGCGCGCTGACCCTGGCCTACAACCTGCTGGTCGGCGGCATGCTGATCCCGCTGATCGGGGCGATCTACTGGAAGCGCGCCACCACCGCCGGCGCTATCGCCAGCATGTCGCTGGGCTTTGCCACCGCGTTGCTGTTCATGTTCCTGGACGGCCTGGAGGCCAATACACCGATCTACTACAGCCTGGTGGTTGGCCTGGTGAGCTTCGTGCTGGTAAGCCTGATGTCGCGCAAACCGGTGGCGGCGGTGAAGCTGGCCTGATTGATCGACCGCCTGCACCGGCCCATCGTCGGTACAGGCGGCAACAATGGACCAGATACAAGGAGGCCGCTGCACCCGCACAGGTGCAGCGGCCTTTGTCTGTATCAGCGACGACGCGGTTGGCGCTTGCGCTGCTCTTCATCAGTCGGAATCGGTACCGGCTGCAAGGGTGGTGGGATCAGCCCCAAGGCGACAGCCAGGTCATGGAGCCAGTTGTACAGTGGTTTATTCATAATGCCCCCTTGACGGGTCCGCCTCACGGCAATTCAGTCTTAAGATGTTTCATACAGATCATAGTCCCATGTTCTGTATAACGCATGCCTCTGTACCTACAGATACGGGCCATTTTGACGCGGATCAAGCCGTAACGGCGCGTTCCGACGACTGGTTAATCGTTTCGCTTTGTTGCAGGTCAATCCATGCCTGCAAATTTGCCCCGCGCATGCCCTGGCGCCACATCAACCAGGTGACCGCCTGATCGAACGGCGCCTGCAACCGGTGTACTCGTACCCGGTCACGCCCGGGCAGGCTATCGAGCATCGACTGGGCCATCATTGCCACCCCCGCACCCGCGATCACGCAGGCCAGCATGCTTTGGTACGACTCGATCTCCATCACCCGGCCCATCGGCGTATGGGCATGGGCATACCAGGCCTCCAGGCGCATGCGGTACGAGCAGCCCTGGCGGAAGGTGAACACCGCCTTGCCCGCCACGTCCCGGGCCGTGTGCACTGGCGGGTGCTCGGGGCTGGTGATCAGCACCAGTTGCTCGTCGCACAACGGCACCCCATCCAGCCCGGCCAGGCTTGGAGGACCATCCACCAGTGCGGCGTCCAGGCTGTGGCTGAGCAGGCCCTCCAGCAGCTCGCCACTGGGCGCCGCCCGCACCTGCAGGTTCACCGCTGGATAGGCCTGATGATAACGCGCCAGTAACCCCGGCAAATGCGTTGCCGCCGTGCTGTACATGGTTCCCAGCACAAAATCCCCGGCTGGCTGGCCGCCGCGCACGGCGGCCTGGGCCTCGTCGCGCAAGGCTGACAGGCGCTGGGCGTAGTCCAGCAGCACCTTGCCCGCAGGCGACAGCTGCAGGCGCTGGCGTTCCCGCAGGAACAGTTCGACGCCCAGGTGTTCTTCAAGCTGGCGCAAGCGTGTCGACAGATTGGACGGAACACGGTGCAGCCGCTCTGCGGCACGGGTGAGCGAGCCCTCCACGGCCACGGCCTGGAAGATACGCAGCTGACTGAACTCCACGACATTCTCCAAAACAGAACAACTTGATCATCATTATTCAATTTTATTGAAAAGAAAACCGCCCTAACCTGCCGGTCATCGTTTACACCGTGCAGGAGACCTGTGATGTCACCACTCATTCAACTGCTGGCCAGCGCCGTCGCGCTGATGATGGCCATGGGCATTGGCCGTTTCGCCCTGACTCCGCAGCTGCCGCAACTGATCGCCGAGGGTCAGCTCGACCTGACGGCGGCCGGGCTGGTGGCGGCGGCCAATTACCTTGGCTACTTCCTTGGCGCGCTCGATGCGATGTTCGCCCGCTCGCCTGGCCAGGTGCGCCTGCGCCTGCAGGGCGGGCTGTGGCTGTGCGTGGTACTGACCCTGGCGTCGTGGGCTACCGACGGCTTCTGGGGGCACCTGCTGCTGCGCTTCGGTACGGGCGTGGCCAGTGCCTGGGTGCTGGTGATGATCACCAGCCTCAGCCAGCAACTGGCCAATGCCCATAACCGCCGGCGCCTGGGTGCGCTGGTATTCGCCGGGCCCGGCCTGGGTATCGCGCTGACCGGCTTGCTGGCACTGCTGGCACATCGGCTGGGGCTGGGCTCGGCAGCGCTGTGGCTGATCTATGCCGTGGCGGCGCTGCTGATGCTGCTGGCGATCAGGCCCTGGCTACCCCAGGCCCTGCAGGCAGCGCCAGCACCGTCTGTGCAGCAGGGCCTGCAACGGCATGTCGGTATCGGCCGCCTGGGGCTGGTGTATGCCCTGTACGGCGTGGGTTACATCCTGCCGGCCACCTTCCTGTCGCAGATGGCCAGTCAGCAGTTTCTCGGGCAGTGGCTGGCCGACCTGTTCTGGCCGGCGTTCGGCCTGGCGGCGGCACTGGGTGTACTGCTGGTGAGCCTGCGCCGCGGCGGGCGTACTTCTACCTGGCTGAGCGCCACTCTGTGGTTGCAAGGGTTGGGTGTGCTGGCCTGCCTGATCGGTGGGGGTGTCGGGCTGGCCTTGGGCGTGGTGCTATGTGGCGCGCCATTCCTGGCTTGCATGCAGCTGGTGATGCAACGTTCGCGAGAGCTGGCGCCACACGCCACGCAGCGCAATGCCGGGTTGCTGACAGCGTGCTTTGCCCTGGGGCAGTTGAGCGGGCCGCTGCTGGCGGCGCTGAGCAGCCATTACAGCGGCGGGCTGCAACCCGCGCTGATGCTGTCGGCGGGTGGGTTGGCGGTGGCCGGTGGGCTGGTGTGGTTGGCTGGCAATGCACAGCAAGGCAGTCCCTGTCAGGGCAAGCTTACATCCTGAATCAAGGCGGCTCAGGCCGCACATCAGCCCACAAGCCGCCGCAATTGCTGCTTCACCCAAGGCTCGGCACTCACCAGGATCACCCCCAGCAGCACCATCAACGCCCCGATCACGAAGTTCATGCTCAACGGCTCATCCAGCAGCACCACGCCAAAGGTCACCCCGAACAGCGGGGTGATGAACGAGAACACCGCCAGGTTCGACGCCAGGTATTTGCGCAGCAACCAGAACCACGTCAGGTAACTGATGAACGACACCACGACACCCTGGAACAGCACACTGCCCACAGCCAGCGGCGTCAACACCACCGCACCGATCTGCCCGCTGAGCAGGGCAATCAGCAGCAGCCCGGCAAAGCCCACGGCCAACTGGTAGAACAGGGTCAGGGTTGCCGGCGCTTCCGACAACCGCGAGCAGCGCACCACCACGGTGGTCGCCCCCCAGGCCAGGCCGGCAATCACGCCGAAGGCATCCCCCAGCAGGGTACGACCATCCATCTGCTCGAACGACATGCCACCGGCGAATGCCATGCCGATGCCACCGAAGGCCAGCAGAATCCCCAGCCATTGCAACAGCCGCAGGCGCTCGCTGGGCAACCTGAAGTGCAGGCCCAGCGCGGTAAACACCGGCGCGGTATAGAGAAACACCGACATGTGCGCCGCCGAGGTCAGCTTCAAGCCCTCGGCGATGAACAGAAACTCAAGGCCGAACAAGCCACCCGCCAGCACCCCGGCACGCCAGGTGCTGCCCAGCTGGCTCCAGCCACCGCGCCAGCACAGCATCAGCCCCACCAGCACGGCGGCAATGCCGTTGCGCAGGGCTGCCTGCATCACCGGCGCGATGTCGACCGCGGCGGTCTTGATCAGCACCTGCTGGCAACCCCAGATCAGGCACAACCCCAGCATTACCTGGAAGGCAAAGGCGTCAGGGTGCTTGCGGACCGCGCTCATAGGCAGGCCTTCGGGGTAATCATGGGCATGGGCAAGGGCTCGGCAGCGTTCGGAAGCTACCGATTATCGGGTTTACTGGGCTGCCCTTGCCAGCCTCAAAACGACCTCAGGCAATCTGCGCCTTCGCCGACACCTGCTCGAAGGTGTTTTCGTCCAGCGCATCCTCCTGCTCGTCCAGCACCTGGCGCGGGTGCTCGAAGCCGGGGATGCTGCTGTCGATCAGGCTCATCAGGCGCGAACCGCGTTCGGTCAGCACGAAGTTCTCGCCGTTGCCGCCATCCTCTTCAGGACGGCTTCCGATGTAGCCACGTTCGAACAGCAGCTTTTCGTATTCGCAGGCACGGGTCTTAAGGTGGTCCAGGTCGCCCACCGGCTCACCCTTGGCGGCCAGGGCCGCAGCGTGCTGCTCGGCATAAGGGCGTGGCGTGAAGCTGTGACCGGCGCCGTTCTGCACCTCGTGCAGCAAGCGTTCGATCAGGTCCCAGTCGTAGGCGATGCTCATGGCTACGGGCTCCTGCTGTGGACGGAAGGGGTACACAGGGTGGGACCCGTCGCGACTGCCGAGCGTTCCGAAAGATCTCAGCGTTGGCGCTGCTGCGCCTGCATGTACTGGCGCAACAACTGATTGATCCGGGTCTGGTAGCCGCTACCCTGCCCCTTGAATCAGGCGAGGACATCGGAATCCAGGCGAATGGACATACGATGCCTCCTGACTCAAGCCGAGGCTAGGGGGCAATCGATCGCTCTTCAATAGCTTCAGAACTCTTTGGGAAAAGGACTACGGCTTGAAGCGGAACCAACGTGACCGACCAGACCAAGGCTCAATCAACCCTGGTATGGCCATCGGTCGAAGCCGCTGAACTAACGGCCAGGCACACACCTCCACCGGGCATCACCACCGCCGGAGGTATAAAGGATGAAACCGCTGCTGCCCATTGCCTGCGCCACGGCCCTGTTCTGCGCCCTGCCCGTCTGGGCCTGCACACCGGAGGAAGCGACGCAGAAACGAGAAGAGCTGGCCGGGTTGGTTACCCAGTTGACCGAGCAGAACCCGCAGAAGGCCAAGGAGATCAATGACGAGCTGCAAGGAATGGAGCTGGGAACGGCGAGCAAGGACTTGCCCGACAAGTGTCAGCTGATCGACAAGCGGATCAAGGAGCTGAAAGCGGCAGAGAAGAAGGCTGACTGACCGCTTGCAGCCGGCGTGCGCCCTGTAGGAGCGGCCTTGCGCCGCGAAAGGGCCGCAAAGCGGCCCCGGATGGATGCGTCAGTGTGGAAAATCTCGGGGCTGCTTCGCAGCCCTTTCGCGGCGCAAGGCCGCTCCTACAAAGAACGCATCAGCCTGTGAGGGGCGCCGATTACTCCGCCGCCGCCTTGCGCTTCTTCAACGGCGCCAGGCCATCGGCGCTGGTCAGTGGTGCATTGGCCTTCGGCTTGGCGGTTGGCTTGCGCTTGGCTGCGGCTTTCTTGTCACCCGATTTCTTCTCGACCTTTTTCTTCTTGCTGCCGGCCGCCTTGCCCGAGGCCTTGACCTTCTTCGGCCCGCTGTAGGTGCCCTTCACTTCCTTGATCACCCGGCGCTCGAACTGCTGCTTGAGGTAGCGCTCGATGCTCGACATCAGGTTCCAGTCGTTGTGGGTGATCAGCGAGATTGCCAGGCCTTCGCCACCGGCACGGCCGGTACGGCCCACGCGGTGCACGTACTCGTCACCGCTGCGCGGCATGTCGAAGTTGATGACCAGGTCCAGCCCGTCGATATCCAGGCCACGCGCGGCCACGTCGGTGGCCACCAGCACCTTGGAGCTGCCCTGCTTGAAGCGCTCCAGGGCCAGCTTGCGGTCCTTCTGGTCCTTTTCGCCGTGCAGCACGAAGGCCTTGACGTCCTTGGCCACCAGGTGACCGTAGATGCGGTCGGCCAGGGCGCGGGTGTTGGTGAAGATGATCGCCTTGTCGAACGTCTCGTTGGCCAGCAGCCATTGCACGATCTGCTCTTTGTGCTGGTCGTGGTCGGCGGTGATGATCTGCTGGCGGGTGCCTTCGGCCAGCTGCGAGACGCTGTTGAGCATCAGGTGTTCCGGGTCTTTCAGCACCTTGCCGATCATGTCGCGCAGCGCCGCGCCGCCGGTGGTGGCCGAGAACAGCAGGGTTTGCTGGCGGTTCTCGCACTCCTTGCACAGGCGCTCCATGTCTTCGGCGAAGCCCATGTCGAGCATGCGGTCGGCTTCGTCGAGGATCAGCACCTGCACATGGGACAGGTCGAGGTTGCCGGCATTCAGCTGCTCAAGCAGGCGGCCCGGGGTGCCGATCAGCACGTCCGGCACCTTGCGCAGCATGGCGGCCTGTTCCTTGAAGTCTTCACCACCGGTGACCAGGCCGGCCTTGATGTAGGTGAACTGCGCGAACAGTTGCACCTGCTTGAGGGTTTGCTGGGCCAGTTCACGGGTCGGCAGCAGGATCAGCGCGCGGATCTCCACACGGCGCTCGCGCAAGTCGACCAGGCGGTTGAGCAGTGGCAGCACGAAGGCTGCGGTCTTGCCGCTGCCGGTCTGTGCGGTCACGCGCAGGTCACGCCCTTGCAGGGCCAGGGGGATGGCCGCGGCCTGCACCGGGGTTGGCTCGACAAAGTTAAGCTCGGCCACGGCTTTAAGCAGGCGTTCGTGCAGGGCGAATTGGGAGAACACGGAGATAACCTCAGGCAAGTGCGGAAATTCAGTTGCATAGGGTAACGTTTTCTGCCGCCTTAGCCGAATTTCTTTTGGCAACTTCACCGCCATCCGCGCTCTAATGGCGCTTCGTTTGGCAACAAGACTGTACGCAAGCCCATGGATATCCAACGAATCTGGCGTGACTCCCTCGACCTGTGGGGCACCCTTGACCGACACCCGGTGCTGCACGCGGCCATTGGCCTGGCGGTGCTGCTGCTGATCTCCCTGGTCATCGGCCGTCTGGCGCGCTTCCTGGTGCTGCATGGCGCCCGCCTGCTGGCCCGCCAGCCGGCGCTGAGGTGGCTGGACGACTTGCGCAACAACAAGGTCTTCCACCGCCTGGCGCAGACCACGCCGTCGCTGGTGCTGCAATTCGGCCTGAAACTGGTGCCGGAGCTGTCCGATACCGCCCAGCACTTCCTCGGCAATGTCGCCCTGGCCTTCACCCTGCTGTTCCTGACCCTGGCGCTGTCGTGCCTGCTGGATGCCCTGCTCGACATCTACGCCCGCACCGAACACGCCCGCACCCGCTCGATCAAGGGCTACGTGCAACTGGCCAAGATGATGCTGTGGATCTTCGCCGCCATCGTCATCGTCGCCACCCTGATCGACCGCTCGCCGCTGTTGCTGCTGTCGGGCCTGGGTGCGATGTCGGCGGTGCTGCTGTTGGTGTACAAGGACACCCTGCTGTCGTTCGTCGCCAGCGTGCAGCTGACCAGCAACGACATGCTGCACGTGGGTGACTGGATCGAAATGCCGCAGGTCGGTGCCGATGGCGATGTGGTCGACATTACCCTGCACACGGTGAAGGTGCAGAACTTCGACAAGACCATCGTCTCCATCCCCACCTGGCGCCTGATGAGCGAGTCGTTCCGCAACTACCGTGGCATGCAGCAGTCCGGTGGCCGGCGCATCAAGCGCAGCCTGTTCATCGATGCCGCCGGGGTGCGCTTCCTCACCCGCGAAGAGGAACAGCGCCTGAGCCAGGTGCACCTGCTGGCCGACTACCTGGCCGCCAAGCGCCAGGAGCTGCAGCGCTGGAACGAAGCCATGGGGCCAGTGGCCGAGCTGTCGGCCAACCGCCGCAGGCTCACCAACCTCGGCACCTTCCGCGCCTTTGCCCTGGCCTACCTGAAGAACCACCCCAACGTGCACCCGAACATGACCTGCATGGTGCGGCAGATGCAGACCACCGCCGAGGGCGTGCCGCTGGAGATCTACTGCTTTACCACCACCACGGTATGGGCGGATTACGAGCGGATTCAGGGGGATATCTTCGATTACCTGTTGGCGGTGTTGCCGGAGTTTGGGCTGAGCTTGTATCAGCAGCCAAGTGGCAATGACATGCGGGTGGGGCTGGCAGGGCGTGCGGTGCCTGAACCGACGCCGCACCGGCTTGAGGAAATGAACGAGGTTTGAGAGTGCCGGGGCTGCTTTGCAGCCCCTTCCGTTTTCACAGCCGCTCAGAGTGGAACGGCGGGACTGCGGTTTTCAGCGCTTTTCATCATGCCCAGTTCGGCATCATCGAGCAGGGCCTTGGCCAAGGCGCAGAGGTAGTGCGAGGCCCAGAGTAGCTGGGGTTTGTCTTCCATCAGTCCGTCGATGGACAAGTCGCGGGCATAGCCCATCAGTTCTGAGGCCTGTTCGCGGGCATTCTGGCAATAATAGCTAGCTGCGCCATGCCTTGCCTGAGAGCGGCAGGCTACCCAGGCGGCTCATCCACACCGACGCCAGAATCACTGCCCCGCCGAGGAACAGCCGGCCCAATGGCTCGTGCTGGTTCCAGATCAGCAGGTTCAGCAGCAAGCCTACCGGCACATGCAGGTTGTTCATTACCGCCAGCGTCGCGCCGGAAACCAGGCAGGCGCCCTTGTTCCACCAGTACAGGCCCAGTGCCGTCGGGCACAGCCCCAGGAACAGCAACACCAGCCACTGCACATCGGTACTCGGCAGGTGCCGGGTATTGCCGAACAGCAGGAACGCTGGCAACACCACGATCAGCGCGCCCAGGTAGAAGTAGCCAAAGCGCTTGTAGTGCGGCAGGTCGCTGGGGTGGCGTGCGACCAGGTGGCGATAGAGTACCTGGCCGGCAGCGTAGGTGAAGTTGGCCAGTTGCAGCAGCAGGAAACCGATGAAGAACTCGCCGCTGATGGTATCGAAGCGGATCACCGCAGCGCCGGCCACCGCCACCAGCGCCGCCACCAGGGCCCAGGGGTTGAAGCGGCGGTTCATGGCATCTTCGATCAGGGTCACGTGCAATGGCGTGAGGATGGTGAACAGCAGCACCTCCGGAACGGTAAGCACGCGGAAGCTGAGGTACAGGCAGACGTAGGTGATGCCGTACTGCAGCGCGCCGATCAGCAGCATCGAGCGCATGAAGCGCGGTTCGACCTGGCGCCAGCGGGTCAGTGGCAGGAACACCAGGCCAGCCAGCACCACGCGCGCGAGCACGGCGAAGTAGCTGTCGACGTGCCCGGCCAGGTACTCGCCAATCAGGCTGAAGGAAAACGCCTGGATCAGCGCGACGATTATCAGGTAGCCCATGGGTGCCTCTCGGGGGATCAAGGGCGCGACCTTAGCGGGTTGCGGCAAATGAGTTCAACCATGAGGAATGTAAGGGCTGTGCCGGCCTCTTCGCGGGTAAACCCGCTCCCACAGTGTAACCACAGGCCTCAAGTGTCGTGATATTCCTGTGGGAGCGGGTCCACCCGCGAATAGGCCGGCACCGGCATCAACAAAATTCCTGGCATAAAAAAACCCGGCCATGCAGGCCGGGCAGGTACACCCAAAGGAGCAAAACCAGGTGTCAGGGTTGGGAATTCGTTGCGCCTCAGGCGACCGCTGCCAGCCTGGCCTTGGCCTGGTTCACGCCTTTGTCGTGGAACTCGCCACTCATGTTCAGGCCTTCGGCGTGAATGAACTCGACATCGTGAATGCCGATGAAGGCCATGACCTGACGCAGGTACGGTTCCTGGTGGTCGCTGCTGGCGCCGGCGTGGATACCGCCACGTGCCGTCAGGACAATGGCACGCTTGCCGGTCAGCAAGCCCTGAGGGCCGGTGGGGGTGTACTTGAAGGTGATGCCGGCACGCAGCACGTGGTCCAGCCAGGCCTTGAGCGTACTGGGGATGGCGAAGTTGTACATCGGCGCAGCCATCACCAGCACGTCGGCAGCGAGCAGTTCATCGGTGAGCTCGTTGGAGCGGGCCAGGGCCTCCAGCTCGGCGGCGCTGCGCTGCTCTTCGGGCTTCATCCAGCCACCCAGCAGGTTGGCGTCCAGGTGCGGCACCGGGTTCACCGCCAGGTCGCGCACGCTGATCTGGTCGGCCGGGTGGGCGGCCTGCCACTGCTGGATGAAATCACGGGTCAGCTGGCGGGAAACGGAATCCTGCTGGCGGGCGCTGCTTTCGATGATCAGTACGCGGGACATGAGGTGCCTCCATCGGCAAAAAGGGTTGCGATTCGATGGAGGTGAGATTAAGGCTTGACCTATCGATAAAAAAGCGTAAAAAGTGGGTTCAATCAATCGATTTATCAGTTTATTCCGCGCTGCAGTCCAAGGCGATCCGCAGCTTGATGATCTGCCGGTTGAACTTGGCGGTGACATCGACGCTTTTACCGGCCGGTACGTTCACCCGCCGCACCCGCGGTGCCTCCGGGCCATTGCGGAAGGTGACCTTGCAGGCTGCCGGCACCTGCCCATAGTTGTTCAGGGTGATGGCGCCAATGTCGTAAGCCGTGTCGTAGGCGGTGTAGTCGAGCTTGACCCCGGTCAGTTCCTTTTCCACATCGATGGGATAAGCCATGGCCCCGAGGGGCAGGCACATCAGTATTGCCGCACAACATTTCTTCATGGGCCGCTCTCCTTGAAAGAGCGCAGCTTAGGACAACAGGAGCGAAAGATGAAAGCGCCGCGCGTAACCCTTGACCAGTGGCGAACCCTGCAGGCAGTGGTCGATCACGGCGGGTTTGCCCAGGCCGCCGAGGCGCTGCACCGTTCGCAGTCGTCGGTCAGCTACACCGTGGCGCGCATGCAGGAGCAGCTGGGCGTGCCGCTGCTGCGTATCGATGGCCGCAAGGCCGTGCTCACCGAGGCCGGCAGTGTGCTGCTGCGCCGTTCGCGCCACCTGGTCAAGCAGGCCAGCCAGCTCGAAGACCTCGCCCACCACATGGAACAGGGCTGGGAGGCCGAGGTGCGCCTGGTGGTCGACGCCGCCTACCCCAGCGCCCGCCTGGTGCGCGCCCTGGCAGCGTTCATGCCGCAGAGCCGTGGCTGCCGGGTGCGCCTGCGGGAAGAAGTGCTGTCCGGGGTCGAGGAAGTGATGCATGAAGGCATCGCCGACCTGGCCATCAGTAGCTACAGCATCGGCGGCTATCTGGGTGCCGAACTGAGCGCGGTGGAGTTCGTCGCCGTCGCCCACCCGGAACACAGCCTGCACCGCCTGGGCCGCGAGCTCACCTTCCAGGACCTGGAAAGCCAGTTGCAGGTGGTGATCCGCGACTCCGGGCGCGCCCAGCCGCGCGACGTTGGCTGGCTGGGTGCCGAGCAGCGCTGGACGGTCGGCAGCCTGGGCACCGCCGCCACCTTCGTCAGCAGTGGCCTGGGCTTCGCCTGGCTGCCCCGGCACATGATCGAGCGCGAGCTGCGCGAAGGCGTGCTCAAGCCGTTGCCGCTGGACCAGGGTGGCAGCCGTCACCCACTGTTCTACCTTTACTCCAGCAAAGAGAAGACCCTGGGCCCGGCGACGCAGATCCTCATCGACCTGCTGCGCAATTTCGACACCGCGCCACTGGACGTGCCCTTCGCAGCCCCCGCACAAGCCTGAGAGGACCGCGCCCATGGCCTATTTCGAACACGAAGGATGCACACTGCATTACGAGGTGTATGGCCAGGGCGAACCGCTGGTGTTGTTGCATGGCCTGGGTTCCAGTTGCCAGGACTGGGAGATGCAGGTGCCGGCGCTCAGCCGCCACTACCGGGTCATCCTGATGGACATCCGCGGCCATGGCCGCTCCGACAAGCCCCGCGACGGCTACCAGATCGCCACCTTCAGTGCCGACCTGCTGGCCCTGCTCGAACACCTGGCTACCGGCCCGGTGCACTTCGTCGGCCTGTCCATGGGCGGCATGGTCGGCTTCCAGTTCGCCGTCGACCATCCACAATGGCTGCGCAGCCTGTGCATCGTCAACAGCGCCCCCGAGGTCAAGCGCCGCACCCGCAGTGACTGGATCTGGTGGTTGAAACGCTGGGGCCTGGCGCACCTGCTCAGTGTCGAAACCGTCGGCAAGGGCCTGGCCGAACGGCTGTTCCCCAAGCCCGAGCAGGCCGAACTGCGCCAGGAAATGGCCAAACGCTGGGCACGCAACGACAAACGCGCCTACCTCAAGAGTTTCGACGCCATCGTCGACTGGGGCGTGCAGGAACGCATCGGGCAGATTCACTGTCCTACCCTGGTGATCGCCGCCGACCACGATTACACGCCGATACAACTGAAACAACGCTATGTCGCCCTGATGCCCCACGCCAGGCTGGTGGTCATCGACGATTCCCGGCACGCTACGCCCCTCGACCAACCCGAGGTCTTCAACCAGACCCTGCTGCAATTCCTTGCAGCCGCTTCCACCTCTCAAGGATCTTTGAGCCCATGCTGAAAAAACTTCTGCTCACCGCCTGCTCGGTCGCCTTTGCCACCAGCGTCATGGCCTCCGACAAGACCCCGCACGTAGTGCTGGACACCAGCTTCGGCCAGGTCGAAATCGAGCTGAATGCCGAGAAGGCGCCGCTCAGTACCAAGAACTTCCTCAGCTATGTCGACAGCGGCTTCTACAACAACACCATCTTCCACCGGGTGATCCCGGGCTTCATGGTCCAGGGCGGCGGCTTCACCGAGCAGATGGTGCAGAAACCCACCAAGGACCCGATCAGGAACGAAGCCAGCAACGGCCTGCAGAACACCCGCGGTACCTTGTCGATGGCGCGTACCTCGGACCCGAACTCGGCCACCAGCCAGTTCTTCATCAACGTTGCCGACAACGACTTCCTCAACCCGGGCCGTGACGCCGGCTATGCCGTGTTCGGCAAGGTGACCAAGGGCATGGAAGTGGTCGACCAGATCGTCAATTCGCCGACCACCATCAAGAAAGGCATGCGCGATGTGCCGGCCGACCCGGTGTTCATCAAGTCGGCCAAACGCATCGACTGACCGCAGGCTTCACAGGGACGTGAAACCGCCAGGGGTCGGATGGAACAGGAGTGTCGTCACCCATGCTGTACCGCCGTTTCGAACAACTGATCGATATCTTTCGCGAAGCACCCAGCGAAGCGCCACCCAGGCGGGTGTGGCCGTTCTACCTGTATTACCTGCGCCAGGTCTGGCCGAGCTTCCTGGCCCTGCTGGTGGTCGGCCTGTTCGCCTCGCTGATCGAGGTGGCGATGTTCAGCTACCTCAGCCGCATCATCGACCTGGCCCAGGGCACGCCCAATGCCAACTTCTTCAGTGAGCACAGTGGCGAGCTGATCTGGATGCTGGTGGTCATCCTGCTGCTGCGGCCGTTGTTCTTCGGCCTGCACGACCTGCTGGTGCACCAGACCATAACCCCGGGCATGACCAGCCTGATCCGCTGGCAGAACCACACCTACGTGCTCAAGCAGAGCCTGAACTTCTTCCAGAGTGACTTCGCCGGGCGTATCGCCCAGCGCATCATGCAGACCGGCAACTCGCTGCGTGACTCCGCCGTGCAGGCAGTGGATGCGCTGTGGCATGTGCTGATCTACGCCATCACCTCGCTGGTGCTGTTCGCCGAAGCCGACTGGCGCCTGATGCTGCCACTGCTGCTGTGGATCGTCGGCTATATCGCCGCGCTGTTCTACTTCGTGCCCAGGGTGAAGGAACGCTCGGTAATTTCCTCCGACGCGCGCTCCAAGCTGATGGGCCGTATCGTCGATGGCTACACCAACATCGCTACCCTCAAGCTGTTCGCCCACACCGACTACGAACAGCAATACGCCCGCGAGGCGATCAGCGAACAGACCGAGAAAACCCAACTGGCGGCGCGCGTGGTCACCAGCATGGACGTGGTCATCACCACCCTCAACGGCCTGCTGGTGGTCACCACCACAGGCCTGGCCCTTTGGTTGTGGAGCCAGTCGCTGATCACGGTCGGTGCCATCGCCCTGGCCACCGGCCTGGTGATCCGCATCGTCAACATGTCGGGCTGGATCATGTGGGTGGTCAACGGCATCTTCGAGAACATCGGCATGGTCCAGGACGGCCTGCAGACCATTGCCCAGCCGGTCACCGTCACCGACCCACCCAACGCACCGGCGCTGAAGGTCAGCCGCGGCGCGGTACGCTTCGATGACGTGGATTTCCACTATGGCCAGGCGGCCAACGTGATCGAAGGGCTGAACCTGGACATTCGCCCGGGCGAGAAGATCGGCCTGATCGGCCCGTCCGGGGCCGGCAAGTCGACCCTGGTCAACCTGCTGCTGCGGCTGTACGACGTGCAGGGCGGGCGCATCCTCATCGACGGCCAGGACATAGCCCAGGTCAGCCAGGCCAGCCTGCGCGCGCAGATTGGCATGATCACCCAGGACACCTCGCTGCTGCACCGTTCGATTCGCGACAACCTGCTGTACGGCCGCCCGGGTGCCAGCGAGGCCGAGCTGCTCGAAGCGGTGCGCCGGGCGCGGGCTGACGAGTTCATCCCGCAGCTGTCGGATGCACTGGGCCGCACCGGCTTCGATGCCCACGTGGGCGAGCGCGGGGTCAAGCTGTCTGGCGGGCAGCGCCAGCGCATCGCCATTGCCCGGGTGCTGTTGAAGAATGCACCGATCCTGATCATGGACGAAGCGACCTCGGCGCTGGACTCGGAAGTCGAGGCCGCCATCCAGGAAAGCCTGGAGACCCTGATGCAGGGCAAGACGGTGATCGCCATTGCCCACCGGCTGTCGACCATCGCGCGCATGGACCGGCTGGTGGTGCTGGACAAGGGGCGGATTGTCGAGAGTGGCAGCCACAGTGAACTGCTTGAGCAGCAAGGGCTGTATGCCCGCTTGTGGCATCACCAGACCGGGGGCTTTGTCGGGGTCGACTGACGCCTGTGATGGCCCTATCGCTGGCGGTAGGGCAACATGCCGCGCGCCTCCTCGGCATATGCCCGGACACCTTCCCGCTCCTGCTGCAGAAAATCTTCCACCGCACGGCGCAATCCCGGGTGCAGCAGGTAGTGCCACGACCGCGTCACCACCGGCTCGAACCCGCGTATCAGCTTGTGCTCGCCCTGGGCCCCGGCGTCGAAACGCTGCAGGCCCTCGGCAATGGCAAAGTCCATGCCCTGGTAGAAACAGGTCTCGAAATGCAGCCGGTCGAACTCCTCCAGGCAGCCCCAGTAACGCCCGAACAGGCTGTCGCCGCCTACCAGGCTCAAGGCCATCGCCACGTCCCTCCCGGCTTGCCGTGCCATCACCACGCGCAGTGCCTCGGGCATGCGCTCGGCCAGCAAGCTGAAGAACTCACGCGTCAGGTAAGGCGCCCGACGGCGCACCGCGTAGGTATTCGCGTAGCAGCGGTAGACGAAGTCCCACTGCGCCTGGTCCAGCTCCGCGCCGTGGTACCAGCGAAAATCGATGCCCTGCCCGGCTACCTGCTCACGCTCCTTGCGCATCTGCTTGCGCTTGCGTGAGCTGAGGCTGTCGAGGAAGTCCTGGAAGTCGCGGTAGCCATGATTGCGCCAGTGGAACTGGCAACCCAGCCGCTCCATCCAGCCCGGCACACTGGCCATCTGCGCATCCAGCTGCGGGTCGGTGAAGTTGATGTGTGCCCCGGACAACCCGCCCTTGCCCAGGTACTCCGGCAACGCCTGCAGCACCAGCAAGGCGTCGGCAGGGTCGGCGGCCAGCAGGCGCGGGCCGCTGACCGGGCTGAACGGCACGGCACCGAGCAGCTTGGGGTAATAAGCGATGCCGGCCCGCTCACAGGCATCGGCCCAACCATGGTCGAACACATACTCGCCAAACGAATGCCACTTGCGGTACGCCGGCAACAGCGCCCGCACCTGCCCGCCACGCTCCAGCACCAGGTGCTCGGCGGCCCAGCCGGTGTTGCGCGCGACGCTGCCGCTGTCCTCCATGGCACTGAGAAACGCATGGCGCAGGAACGGTTGGCCGGGTGGCACCAAGGCATCCCAGGTAGCCGCCGGCAGGTCACGCAGATGAGCAAGGCTGTACAGGCTGGTCACGGTTTCGACTCGCTGTTTCAAGGTACCCAGTATCCCCAAGGAAGGCCCGCCACTCAATTCACCAACGCGGCGGCGAACCTTTTATTCTCAATTACTTAACCGCAGTGCCACTAATTCGACATTAATCTGTCATTCGCCCCCGCAATACTTGCGCCTGTTTTCCGGAACCCCAGAACCTGTCTATTCAGGCCCTTTCCGAAGACATGCCAATACAGGGGTGGGCGCCTGAGCCTCCCCCATCTTATTCAACAGGGAGAACCTTATGCGTCTTGTTTCTACACTTACCGGAGTGAGCCTCACCGGCATGATGCTGGCTCTGAGTACTCCGGCCAGTGCAGCTGTCGACGCCAAGCTGCTCGAAATGCTCCGCGCCAACGGCTCGATCAACCAGGCGCAGTACAACGAACTGCAGGCAGACCTGGCTCAGGAAACCAAGGAAAAGGCCGCTCAGAAAGCTCAGTCCGACCGGATGAGCTCCTTTGAACAGAAAGTGGCATGGGCTGCCAAGACCCAGGTCAAGGGTGACATTCGCCTGCGTTACGAAGACGTCAACGTCGACAACCCCAACAGCAGCAGCGGCAACCAGGACCGCCAGCGCGTGCGTGCCCGTGTCGGCTTCTACAGCGAAATCAACCCACAGGTGGACGCGGGCATCCGTATCGCCACCGGCAGCAGCGCCGACCGCCGCTCGACCAACCAGAGCTTCGACAACTACTTCGACAAGAAGTCGCTGTGGGTCGACCAGGCCTACCTCGACTGGCACCCGACCGCCGTACCCAACCTGCACCTGATTGGCGGCAAGATGGCACAGCCATGGGTGAGCATGGGTGACATCATCTGGGATAGCGACATCAACCCGGAAGGCGTGGCAGCTACCTACAAGACCGACCTGGGCGGGGCCGAAGTGTTCGCCAGCGCCGGCCAGTACACGCTCAAGGACAACGTCGATGGCGACGGTGTGCAGTACAAGCATGACGCACAGGTCTATCACGGCCAGTTGGGCGCCAAATTCGCCCCGGCAGACGCGCTCAAGCTGACCGTTGGTGCCAGCATCTACGGCTACGACAACGACAAGGAAGCGACCATCCTGCAGTCGTTCGGCAACACCACCAACGAGTTCAACCTGGTGGAAGGCTTCGGCCAGCTGGACTTCACCGGCTTTGCCATCCCGCTGTCCGCTTACGGCCAATATGTGAAGAACACCGAAAGCACCGATGGCGAAGACCAGGCCTGGTTGGCGGGCCTGAAAACCAAGGTCGGCGCCTGGAGCCTGGACTACAACTACCGCGACGTGCAGCGTAACGCGGTGGTCAGCCTGTTCACCGACTCGGACTTTGGCAACGGTTTTACTGGTTCGCGCGGGCACAAGTTCAAGGTCGGGTATGAAATCGACAAGAACTTCTCGCTGGGCGCTGCCTACCTGATGGCCAAGACCGACCTGTCGCAATTGCCCAACAGCGATGCCGATGTCGATACCCTGCAGGTCGACCTGGAAGCCAAGTTCTAAGCGATACCGGTTGCGCTTCACCTGAAGCGGTTTCTTCTGAAGCGGGAAATGCCGACCCCATCCGGCGTTTCCCGCTTTTTTTCACCTGGCAGCAATGCACCCGGCCCCATCGCCGGCAAGCCAGCGACAGGGCCGGTACCAGCGGTACGATCAATCAGCGCTTGCGCAGGATCACGCTACCGATCGAATACCCCGCACCAAACGAGCTCAACACCCCCAGCGCCCCCTTGGCCAGGTCGTCCTGGTACAGGTGGAAGGCAATTACCGAGCCCGCCGAGCTGGTGTTGGCATAACGGTCGAGAATCACCGGCGCATCTTCCTCTGCCACTTCACGCCCCAGCAGTTTCTTGACAATCAGCTGGTTCATGCTGAGGTTGGCCTGGTGCAGCCAGAAGCGTTTCACATCGCTCGGCTGCAGCCCGTTCTCCTGCAGGTGCTCACCGATCAGTTCGGCCACCTTCGGGCACACTTCGCGGAACACCTTGCGCCCTTCCTGGATGAACAGCTTGTCCGCTGCACCTTCGCCCTCTTCCGCCGCGCGGTTGAGGAAGCCGAAGTTGTTGCGGATGTTGTTGGAGAATTCGGTCCACAGCTTGCTGCTGACAATCTCGAACTGGTGCGCCGAGGTCGCCTTGTCGGCACGCTCGAGCAGCACCGCGGTGGCGGCATCGCCAAAAATGAAGTGGCTGTCGCGGTCACGGAAGTTCAGGTGCCCGGTGCACACCTCCGGGTTGACCATCAGCACCGCACGGGCCTGGCCCAAGGCCACGCTGTTGGCAGCGGTCTGGATGCCGAAGGTGGCCGACGAGCAGGCCACGTTCATGTCGAAGGCAAAACCCTGGATGCCCAATGTCTGTTGCACTTCGATGGCGATGGCCGGGTACGGACGCTGCAGGTTGGAACAGGCGACGATCACCCCGTCGACATCGGCGGCACTGCGGCCGGCGCGCTGCAGGGCCTGGCGCGCCGCGGCCACGGCCATTTCGCAGAGTACCGACGGCTCGTCGTTGGAGCGCTCCGGCAGGCGTGGCTTCATGCGCTGCGGGTCGAGGATGCCGGCCTTGTCCATGACGAAGCGGCTCTTGATGCCCGAAGCCTTTTCGATGAAGGCTGCGTCGGACAACGGTGCCGCTTCGATCTCACCGCGCTCGATGGCTGCGGCGTTGTCCTGGTTGAACTGCTGCGCCCAGGTGTTGAAGGAGGCTACCAGTTCTTCGTTGGAGATGCTCTGGGCCGGGGTGTACAGGCCGGTGCCGCTGATCACGACGTTATGCACGGTCGTTCCTCTGGTAAAAGGCCAGCGCCACGCGGCGCTGGCTGGGAATATGGCAAGTTAATGGCACTTTAGTGCCAACTCAAAGACAAAGCTGCTCCCTCGTGCGCAGCGCCGGTGGGAGCGGGCTTGCCCGCAAAGGGTCGCAAGGCGACCCCAAATTGCCCTAATAGTGCCACAACCAGGGAAGTTTAGCCCTCCACCTGGCTCCATTGCTTACTCAAGCGTTTGTCGGAAATCGGCACTTTGGTGCCCAAATGCTGGGCGAACAGCGAGACCCGATATTCTTCCAGCCACCAGCGGTAGACGGTCAGTTGCTCGTCGCGCTTGCCCTCCTGGGCATGCTTGTCGGCACGGGCCTTGTACTGCGCCCACAGGTTGCCCAGCTCGGCGCTCCACACCCGGTCCTTCTGCACCTGCCCGCCCAGCTTCTCCAGGCGCAGCTCCACCGCCTTCAGGTAGCGCGGCAGTTCCCTGAACCAGGCCGCGGGGGTTTCGCGCACGAAGCCCGGGTACACCAGGTTGCCCAGCTGTTGCTTGATGTCGTTCAACGCCACCGCCTGGCTCAGGTCGATCTTGCCCTTGAAGCGCTTCTGCAAGCCATGCCACAGCTTCAGCACTTCCAGGGTCTGGCGGGCCAGGCGCTCGGCATGTTCGGCCCAGCTGCCGCGCTTGCGTTCCGCCAGCCCGGCCAATGCAGCACCGTCGCGCGGCAGCGGCTGTTCGCCGTCGAGAATGCAGCTGTCCAGGCTGGCCAGAAGAATATCCTCGACCAATGCCTCGACGCGGCCCAGCTCGCGGTACAGCAGGCCCAGTTCGGTCAGCCCCGGCAGCTTGCCACGCAGGAACTTGGCCGGTTCGGCCAACTGCTGCAGCAACAGGCGTTGCAAGGCGCGGCGGTGCTGAAACTCGGCTTCGGCCTGGGTCGAGAAACGCCCTTCGCGCACGCTGCCGTTATCTTCCACCAACGCCGGGTACACGGTCATCGACAGGCCAGCGATGTTCTGCTGGGCAGTCTGTTTCACTTCGCTGAAGGCCTTGGCCTGCACCGGCTGTTCGCTGCCGGCGTCGCGCGGCACGGCCAGCGCAGCCTGGCTGGCAGCGGCAAAGCGCGCGGTCAGCTCGGCCAGGTCGCGGCCTTCACCGAGGAACTTGCCCTGCCCATCGACCACTTCGATGCTCATGCGCAGGTGGCCTTCGACCAGGTTGACCGACTCGTCCCAGGCCTCGTCGGGCACCCGCACACCGGTCATGCGCAGCAGCTCCTGGCCGAGGGCCTGCGGCAGCGCTCCCTGGCCGAAGGTCATGCGCGCCAACGAGGCCTTGACGAAGTCCGGCACCGGCACGAAGTTCTTGCGCAAGGCCTTGGGCAGGTTGCGTACCAACGCCACGCACTTGGCTTCCAGCAGGCCCGGCACCAGCCATTCCAGGCGCTCGCCCGGCAGGCTCGGCAGCAGTGGTGCAGGCACCCGCACGGTCACACCATCACGAGGATGGCCGGGCTCGAAGTGGTAGCTCAGCGGCAGGCGCAGGTCACCCAGCTGCAGGCTGTCGGGGTACTGCGCGGCGGTAACTTCGCTGGCTTCGCGGGCCAGCACGTCTTCCTCGCGCATGATCAGCAGGTTGGCGTCCTTTTGACTCCCCATGCGGTACCAGCTGTCGAACGTCGCGGTCTGGTGGATTTCCGCCGGCAGGCGCGCTTCGTAGAAGGCGTACAAGGTTTCTTCGTCGGCGAGGATGTCGCGGCGGCGCGCCTTGGCCTCCAGTTCGTCGAGCTGCTCGAGCAGGCGCTTGTTGGCCGCCAGGCACTTGGCCCGCGACTGGATCTGGCCGCCGACCAGACCTTCACGGATGAACAGCTCGCGCGAGGTGACCGGGTCGATCGGGCCGAAATGCACCGGGCGGCGGCCGACCAGGATCAGGCCGTACAGGGTGATCTGCTCATAGGCCACCACCTGCCCGCGCTTCTTCTCCCAGTGCGGTTCGAAGTGGTTCTTCTTGACCAGGTGACCGGCCAGCGGCTCGATCCAGTCCGGCTCGATCTTGGCCACCATGCGCGCATACAGCTTGGTGGTCTCGACCAGTTCGGCAGCCATCACCCACTGCGGGCGCTTGCGCCCCAGGCCCGAGGACGGGTGCACCCAGAAGCGTCGCTGGCGGGCCCCCTGGTAGTCGCCCTCTTCGGTCTTCTGGCCGATCTGGCTGAGCAGCCCGCTGAGAATGGCCTTGTGCATTTTCGGGTAGTCGGACGGTTCCTTGTTCACCGTCAACTGCAGGTCGCGGCAGATCAGCGCCAGCTGGCGATGGGCATCGCGCCATTCGCGCAGGCGCAGGTAATTGAGGAAGTTCTTGCGGCACCAGTTGCGCAGCGGGTTGGCGGTCAGCGCCTGGCGCTGCTCTTCGAAGCCACGCCAGAGGTTGACCAGCGCAGCGAAATCGGAATCCACGTCCTTCCATTGCGCGTGCGCCTGGTCGGCGGCCTGCTGGCGCTCCGGTGGGCGTTCACGTGGGTCCTGCACCGACAGCGCACTGGTCACGATCAGCACTTCCTGCAGGCTGCCCAGGCGGGCGCCTTCGAGCAGCATGCGGCCCAGCCGCGGGTCGATCGGCAGACGCGCCAACTGGCGGCCGATCGGGGTCAGCTGGTTCTCGCGGTTGACCGCCGACAGCTCCTGCAGCAGGTTGAAACCATCGCTGATGGCCTTGCCATCCGGCGGTTCGATGAACGGGAAGGCATCGATCGCGCCCAGGCGCAGGTGCAGCATCTGCAGGATCACCGCCGCCAGGTTGGTGCGCAGGATTTCCGGGTCGGTGAAAGCCGGACGGCTGTTGAAGTCCTCTTCGCTGTACAGGCGTACGCAGATGCCCGGCTCGACCCGGCCACAGCGGCCTTTGCGCTGGTTGGCACTGGCCTGCGACACGGCCTCGATCGGCAGGCGCTGGACCTTGGCGCGGTAGCTGTAGCGGCTGATGCGGGCGGTGCCGGTGTCGATCACGTAACGGATACCCGGCACGGTCAGCGAGGTTTCCGCGACGTTGGTGGCCAGCACCACGCGGCGCCCGCTGTGCGGCTGGAAGATGCGCTGCTGCTCGGCCGGCGACAGGCGCGCGTACAACGGCAGGATTTCGGTGTGGCGCAACTGCGCCTTGCGCAGGATCTCGGCAGCATCGCGGATCTCCCGCTCGCCCGGCAGGAAGACCAGCACGTCGCCCGGCCCCTTGCCGACGCTGCGCTCGTGCTGCGCCAGCTCGTCCAGGGTGGCGAGGATGGCCTGGTCGACGGTAAGGTCGTCCTCGATCTGGTTGCCTTCTTCGTCCTGCTCGCTGGTCAGCGGGCGGTACCAGGTTTCCACCGGGAAAGTGCGCCCGGACACCTCGATGATCGGCGCACCGTCGAAGTGCCTGGAGAAGCGCTCGAGGTCGATGGTCGCCGAGGTGATGATCAGCTTAAGGTCAGGGCGGCGGTGCAGCAGGGTCTTCAGGTAGCCGAGCAGGAAGTCGATGTTCAGGCTGCGTTCGTGGGCTTCGTCGACGATGATCGTGTCGTAGCGTTCGAGAAAGCGGTCGTGCTGGGTTTCGGCCAGCAGGATGCCGTCGGTCATCAGCTTGACCAGGGTGTTGGCATCGCTCTGGTCCTCGAAGCGCACCTGGTAGCCGACCAGCCCGCCCAGCGGTGTGCCCAGTTCCTCGGCGACCCGGGCGGCCACACTGCGCGCGGCGATCCGGCGTGGCTGGGTGTGGGCGATCATGCCATGGCTGCCACGGCCCAGCTCCAGGCAGATCTTCGGCAACTGGGTGGTCTTGCCGGAGCCGGTTTCGCCGGCAATCACCAGCACCTGGTGTTCGGCCAGGGCCTTCTTGATTTCGTCACGCTTGGCGGCGATCGGCAGGCTGTCGTCGTAGCGCACGGTGGGCACGCTCTGCTGGCGCGCGGTGACCTGGGCGCAGGAGGCCTGAACCTTTTCCACCCACTGCGCCAGCTTCGCCTCATCGGGGCGTTTGCGCAGTTCGTGCAATTGCCGGCGCAGGCGATGGCGGTCGGCAATCATGGCGTGGTCGAGGTTTTGCAGCAGTTTGTCGATGGCGTGGTCAGTCATGGGGCTTTTTAGTGATGCAGGTGAGCCTGCTTTTGCATGATCGGCATTCGAAGGTTGCGCGATTGTCGCAGATTTGCCGGTTGTCTGCTGCCTGCCGGCCTCTTCGCGGGTGAACCCGCGCCCACAGGGACCGCACAACACCCAGCCTTGATGCAATCCTGTGGGCGCAGGTTTACCCGCGAAGAGGCCAGGTGCAATGGCACAAATGTTTAGCCGGATGCGATGTAAAGGTTGCCATTCACTGCTTTAATCAACCTTACCGCGCATGTGAGTATCCAAGGCATGACTCCCGTCCAGCCCATCGCCCCACCCTCGCCCCGCCCTTCGCTGCCGAAGGCCCGGCGCCGTGCCGGTGAGAATCCGCTGGTCCACATCATCCTCGCCTTCTGGGCCCTGTGGCACTGCCGTCACGCCCGCCCACCGGATTGCTCGCGCACGCTTTGATGACCGAACCCGGACCCCGTCCGGCCGTTTGACTCAACCGGGCCGCTTGCCCAAGCGCAGGCCCGGTGCGCCCATGAGCGAATCCATCATGCACTTTGCACCCGTAGAGCAGGCCAGGCGTTTCCTGGCCGACAACCCCGACATCGAGCTGTTCGAACTGTTCATCCTCGACGCCAACGGCGTACCGCGCGGCAAGCTGCTGCACCGCGACGAGCTGCTGGCCGTGTACCAGAGCGGCCGCCCGCTGCCCAGCACCATACTTGGCCTGACCCTGAACGGCGACGATGTGGAAAACTCCGGCCTGGTATGGGACGTGGGCGATATCGACTGCCGCGCCTACCCCTTGGCGGGCAGCCTGGTGCGCCTGCCCTGGCGGCGGGTGCCGACTGCCGCAGTACAGGTGAGCATGCACCCCAGCGAAGGCCTGCCCGCCAGTATCGCCGACCCACGGCATGTGCTGCTGCGCACCATCGATGCGCTGAAGGCCGACGGCTACCACCCGGTGATGGCCTGCGAACTGGAGTTCTACCTGCTCGACCAACAGCGTGACGCCCTGGGCCGCCCGCAACCGGCGCTGGACAACGATGGCGGCCGCCCACGCAGCACCCAGGTCTATGGCCTGCGCGAACTGGAGCAGATCGAGCCGTTCCTCGCCGACCTCTACGCCGCCTGCAAGGCCCAGGGCATCCCGGCCCGCACGGCGATCTCGGAATATGCCCCCGGCCAGGTGGAGATCACCCTCGAGCACGGCGACGCGCTGCAGGCGATGGACCAGGCCGTACGCTACAAACGCCTGGTAAAAGGTGTGGCTCACGCTCACGGCATGCAGGCCTGCTTCATGGCCAAGCCGTTCGCGCACCTGGCCGGCACCGGCATGCACATGCACCTGAGCCTGGCCGACGACGCCGGCCACAACCTGTTCGCCAGCGACGACAAGGCCGGCACCCCGCTGCTGCGCCAGGCCGTGGCCGGCATGTTGCGTCATTTGCGCGACTCGCTGCTGCTGTTCTGCCCCAATGCCAATTCGTTCCGCCGCTTCCAGGCCAACAGCTACGCGCCGCTGGCGCCCACCTGGGGCGTGGACAACCGCACCGTGAGCCTGCGCGTCCCGGGCGGCCCGGCCAACAGCCGGCATGTGGAGCACCGGATCTGCGGCGCCGACGCCAACCCATACCTGGCAGCGGCGGCGATCCTCGCCGCCAGCCACCGCGGCATCCGCGAACAGCTTGACCCTGGGGCGCCGGTAGAAGGCAACGGCTATGCCCAGGCCAGCGAACACCTGCCTACCGACTGGCTGACCGCGCTCGACGCCCTGCAGCATTCCAACTGGGCCCGCGAAGCCTTTGGCGAGCCGTTTCTGGGCGTGTACCTGAAGGTCAAGCGCGCCGAGTACCGCCAGTTCATGGCCGAAGTCAGCGAACAGGACTGGCGCTGGTACCTGCACCAGGCCTGAGCCCCGTATAACAAGGAACACCCATGAATGCAGCATTGAACCAAGGCCCGGCGCAGCGCGCGCCGTCCTACTACAGCGCCACCCTCAACGACCACACCGAATACCCGCAGCTCAAAGGCGTGGTGCAGGTGGACGTGGCGATCATCGGCGGTGGCTTCACCGGCGTGGCCACGGCAGTGGAACTGGCCGAGCGCGGCCTGAAGGTGGCCATCGTCGAAACCAACCGCATTGGCTGGGGTGCCAGCGGGCGCAATGGCGGCCAGGTCACCGGCAGCCTGTCGGGCGACGAAGCCATGCGCACGCAAATGCGCAACCGCCTGGGGGCCGAAGTCGACGATTTCATCTGGCACCTGCGCTGGCGCGGGCACCAGCTGATCGAACAGCGCGTGGCACGTTATGGCATCGACTGCGACCTCAAGCGCGGCCACCTGCATGCCGCGATGAAGCCCTCGCACATGAATGAGCTTTGCGCATTCGAGGCCGAGGCCCAGCGCCGCGGCATGGGCGAGCAGGTGCAGTTGCTGGACCGCAACGGCGTGGCCGAACACCTGCAGAGCCCGCTGTACCTGGGCGCGCTGAAGAACCTGCGCAACCTGCACCTGCACCCGCTCAACCTGTGCCTGGGCGAAGCCCGCGCCGCCCATGGCCTGGGGGCGCTGATTTTCGAGAACTCCGAGGTGCTGGACATCGTCCACGGCCCGCGCCCGGCCGTGGTCACTGCCCACGGTCGGGTCGAGGCGCGTCAGGTGATGCTGGCCGGCGACGTGTATCACAAGCTGGAGAAGCGCCAGCTCAAGGGCAAGATCTTCCCGGCCATGGGCGGCATCGTCACCACCGCACCGCTGGGGCAACTGGCCGAGCAGATCAACCCGCAGGACCTGGCGGTCTACGACTGCCGCTTCGTCCTCGACTACTACCGCCTGACCGCCGACAAGCGCCTGCTGTTTGGCGGTGGCGCGAACTATTCCGGCCGTGACTCACGCGACATCGAGGGCGAACTGCGCCCGTGCATCGAACGCACCTTCCCGGCGTTGAAGGGCGTGCCGATCGAGTTCCAGTGGAGTTGCGCGATGGGCATCGTGGTCAACCGGATACCGCAGCTGGGCAAGCTGTCGGACAACGTGTGGTATTGCCAGGGCTATTCGGGGCACGGCATTGCCACCAGCCACATCATGGGCGAGATCATGGCCGAGGCGTTGACCGGGACGCTGGAGAAGTTCGACACCTTTGCCCAGTGCCGGCATGTGCGGGTGCCGATGGGCGACCTGCTGGGGAATCCGCTGTTGGCGGCAGGGATGTGGTACTACCAGATGCTGGAAAAACTGCGCTGAAGCATTCGCGGGTAAACCCGCTCCCACAGGTATTGCACAACCCTTGATAGTTGCGCAAACCTGTGGGAGCGGGTTTACCCGCGAAAAGGCCGGTAAAGCCAGCGAAGATTCAGAGGATCAGGCGATCTTCTTCAGGCCCTGCTTCGTCAGCTCTTCGTCACGCAGTTCACGGCGCAGGATCTTGCCCACGTTGGTCGTCGGCAGCGCGTCGCGGAACTCGATCTGGCGCGGTACCTTGTAGCCGGTAACGTTGGCGCGCATGTGCTCCATTACCTGCTCCTTGGTCACGGTCATGCCCGGCTTGACCACGACGAACACCTTGATCACCTCGCCCGACTTCTCGTCCGGCACACCGATGGCCGCGCACTGCAATACGCCCGGCAGGGCCGCCAGCACATCTTCCAGTTCGTTGGGGTACACGTTGAAACCCGAGACCAGGATCATGTCCTTCTTGCGGTCGACGATGCGCATGTAGCCGTCCGGCTGGATCACCGCGATATCGCCGGTCTTCAGCCAGCCCTCACTGTCGAGGATCTCGGCCGTGGCGTCCTCGCGCTGCCAGTACCCCTTCATCACCTGCGGGCCCTTGACGCACAGCTCACCCACCTCGCCCAACGGCAGTTCGTGGCCTGCGTCATCGATCACCTTGCACAGGGTCGAGGGTACCGGGATACCGATGGTGCCGACCTGGTTGGCTTCCGAGGGGTTCACTGCGGCCACCGGGCTGGTCTCGGTCATGCCGTAACCTTCGCAGATGGCGCAGCCGGTCACGGCTTTCCAGCGTTCGGCCACGCTCAATTGCAGGGCCATGCCGCCGGACAGGGTGATCTTCAGCGCGGAGAAGTCCAAGGCACGGAAGGCCTCGTTGTTGCACAGGGCAACGAACAGCGTGTTGAGGCCGACGAAGCCGCTGAACTTCCACTTGCCCAGCTCCTTGACCATCGCCGGCAGGTCACGCGGGTTGCTGATCAGCACGTTGTGGTTACCGATCAGCATCATTGCCATGCAGTGGAAGGTAAAGGCGTAGATATGGTACAGCGGCAACGGAGTGATGAGGATTTCGCAGCCTTCGTGCAGGTTCGAGCCCATCAGCGCCCGGCACTGCAGCATGTTGGCCACCAGGTTGCGGTGGGTCAGCATCGCGCCCTTGGCCACGCCGGTGGTACCACCGGTGTACTGCAGCACCGCCACGTCGTTGGCTTGCGGGTTGGCCTCGGTCACCGGCTGGCCCTTGCCCAGCGCCAGTGCGTCGTTGAAGCGTACGGCATGCGGCAGGTGGTAGGCCGGCACCATCTTCTTCACGTACTTGATCACGCTGTTGATCAGCAGGCGCTTGAGTGGCGGCAGCAGGTCGGCCACTTCGGTGACGATGACATGCCTGACCTGGGTCTTGGGCACCACCTTCTCGGCCAGGTGGGCCATGTTGGCCAGACACACCAGGGCCTTGGCCCCGGAGTCGTTGAACTGGTGTTCCATCTCCCGCGCGGTATACAGCGGGTTGGTGTTGACCACGACCAGCCCGGCACGCATGGCGCCGAACACCGCTACCGGGTATTGCAGGACGTTGGGCAACTGCACGGCAATGCGGTCACCCGGCTTGAGGTCGGTATGCTGTTGCAGCCAGGCGGCAAACGCCCCGGACAGCGCATAGAGCTCGCCATAGGTGATAGTCTTGCCCAGGTTGCTAAAGGCCGGTTTGTCGGCAAAGCGTTGGCAGGATTGCTTGAGTACCGCCTGGATATTGGGGAATTCGTCAGGATTGATTTCCGCCGTAATCCCGGCTGGGTACTTATCCTTCCAAAAATGTTCGATCATGGAAGCCCACTCCTTCAGCAACAGCGAAGTTCGATTCACGCGTCGATGCGCTTATTATTGATATGGGATGACGGCTCGTTGCAAACCGGATCATCTGAAAGCGGGCCGAGAGTAACAGCTTTACCTGGGGTCGCCTAGGGGCCAAAGTAGGCCTTACGGTCACAAAAATGACTCAATGAACAATACAAGTCATTTTTAGAGTATTTATCCAAAATGTCGCAGATCGGGCTGCAAGCAGCCTGTTAGAGCGGTTTTCCAGCAATCGCGGAGTAGCCCGCTGCCACAGGACCTCACAGCCCTTCGAGCCTGTTCAGTACCTGTGGCAGCGGGTTCCCCCGCGACCAAGCCAGCGCGGGTCAGGCCATGTCGCGCAACTCCCGCCGCAGAATCTTGCCCACCGGCGTCATCGGCAACGAGTCGCGCAACACGATGTGCTTGGGCACCTTGTAGCCAGTGAAGTTGGCCTTGCAGTACGCCTTCAGTTCATCCAAGCTCAACCCGCCCTCGCGCGGCACCACGAACAACTTCACCGCCTCGCCGGAATGCTCGTCCGGAACGCCGATGGCTGCGCAGTTGGCCACCTTGGGGTGGCCCATGACCACGTCTTCGATCTCGTTGGGGTACACGTTGAACCCGGAGACGATGATCATGTCCTTCTTGCGGTCGACGATGCGGGTGAAGCCGTCGGGGTCTATTACCGCAATATCGCCGGTCTTGAACCAGCCGTCTGCATCCAGGGCCTGCGCGGTGGCCTCGGGCTGCTGCCAATAGCCCTTCATCACCTGTGGGCCCTTGATGCAAAGCTCGCCCCGCTCGCCCAGCGGCAGCTCGTTGCCGTCATCGTCGATCACCTTGAAGGCGGTGCCCACCACCGGGATGCCCACCGTGCCCAGGCGCGCCAGCTGGCCGTAGGGGTTGGTGCTGGCCACCGGCGAGGTTTCGGTCAGGCCGTAGCCTTCGACGATGCGGCAGCCGGTCAGGCTTTCCCAGCGCTCGGCAGTGGCCTTGACCAGCGCGGTGCCGCCCGAGTTGGTGACTTTCAGCGCCGAGAAGTCGAGCTGGCGGAAGCCCGGGTGGTTCATCAGTGCAACGAACAGGGTGTTCAGGCCCAGCAAGGCCGTGAACCGCCACTTGCCCAGTTCCTTGATGAAGCCGGAAATATCGCGCGGGTTGGTGATCAACACGTTGTGGTTGCCGGTTACCATCATGCACATGCAGTTCGCGGTAAAGGCATAGATGTGGTACAGCGGCAGCGGTGCGATCATCACTTCCTGGCCTTCCCTGATCAGCTTCTGCCCGTCCGGCCCGTGCTGCGAGAAACAGGCCAGCACCTGCAGCATGTTGGCCACCAGGTTGCCGTGGGTGAGCATGGCGCCCTTGGCCAGCCCTGTGGTGCCGCCGGTGTATTGCAGCACGGCAATGTCGCCCAGGCTCAGCGGCACCGGCTTGGCTGACAGCACACGGCCCTGGCGCAACACCTGTTTGAACGACACCGCCTGCGGCAGCCGGTAGGCCGGAACCATTTTCTTCAGTTTGTCGACCACGGTGTTGACCAGCCAGCCCTTGGCAGCGGGCAACAGGTCACCCATCTTCGCCTCGATCAGGTACTCGATGCCGGTATCGGGCAGCACTTCCTGCACGCGCCTGCCGAACATGTTCAGGTACACCAGCGCACGCGCGCCGCTGTCCTTGAACTGGTGGCGCATCTCGCGTTCGGTGTACAGCGGGTTGGTATTGACCACGACCAGGCCCGCACGCAGGGCGCCGAACACGGCGATCGGGTACTGCAGCACGTTGGGCAGTTGCACCGCGATGCGGTCACCCGGCTTGAGGTCGGTATGCTGCTGCAACCAGGCGGCGAAGGCCGCCGAATGGCGCTCCAGGTCCGCGTAGCTCAGGGTCACGCCCAGGTTGCTGAAGGCCGGGCGGTCGGCAAAGCGCTTGCAGGAGCGCTCGAACACCTCGATGACCGAGGCGTAGGCATTGATGTCAATGGTGGAAGGCACGCCCGCCGGGCGCTTGTCGTTCCAGAATTCGGCTTGCATTTATTATTGTTCCTCTGCCGGGACCCATTGTGTGTCCTGTCATCCTTTTACCTGCCCGCCCGAAAGCGAAAAGGCGTTGAACCGACGTTAGCAGGTAAGCCCAAGGTGGCATATACGCCAAGTGCCGCCATTAACATTGTGAATCTTATTTGTGCCCTTCCTGCAATCCGGCCGGTTGTGCATACACTGTTCGGGTAACCGTGCGCACAAGGACCCGCCATGCCTCACGACGCCTTCTGGCTGCCTGCCAGCGAGCACTGCAGCCTGTACGTGCACCAATGGCTGCCGGCTTCGCCGGTCAAGGCGGTGGTGCTGCTGGCCCACGGCATGGCCGAGCATGCTGGGCGCTACCAGCCTCTAGGCCAGGCTTTGAGCAAGGCTGGCTTCGCCCTGTTCGCCGCCGACCAGCGCGGCCACGGGCGCACCGCCGAACTGGGCAGTCTCGGCCTGTTCGCCCGCCATCATGGCTGGGATGCCGTGGTCAATGATCTCGGGCTGCTGGCCCAGCACATCGGCCAGCAGTACCCGGGCACGCCGTTATTCCTGTTCGGCCACAGCATGGGCAGCTACATCGCCCAGGCCTACCTGCTGCACCACAGCGGCAGCCTGCATGGGGCGATCCTCAGTGGCTCCAACTACCAACCGGCAATGCTGTACCGTGTGGCGCGGCTGATTGCCCGGCTGGAAGCCTGGCGCCAGGGGCCGCTGGGCAAGAGCGCGCTGATCGAATGGTTGTCGTTCGGCTCGTTCAACAAGGCCTTCAAGCCCAACCGCACGGCATTCGACTGGCTCAGCCGCGACCCGACGCAGGTCGACCTGTACGTCAACGACCCGTTGTGCGGCTTCCGCTGCAGCAACCAGTTATGGCTCGACTTGCTGCAAGGCTTGGCGCAGATCAGCCAGCCGGGTAACCTCGCGCAGATCGATCCGAACCTGCCGCTGCTGGTGATCGGGGGTGAATGTGATCCGGTCAGTGCCGGCAAGCGTCTCACCCGACTGGCCGACGCCCTGCGCGCGACCGGCAATCGACATGTACAGCTGCGCCTCTACCCCGAGGCGCGGCATGAAGTGCTCAACGAGCTCAATCGAGACGAGGTCACTGGCGATATTCTCGCCTGGCTCGAACAGGCGCTGGCCCTTGGCCGGCCTGCCCGCAGCGAATGATAGGCGCCCTCGCCCGCCCTTTAAGGAAGCCCCGATGACCCAGGTCACCAATACGCCCTACGAAGCCCTCGAAGTCGGCCAGAAGGCCGAATACCAGAAGTCCGTTGAAGAACGTGATATCCAGCTGTTCGCCGCGATGTCCGGTGACCACAACCCGGTGCACCTGGATGCCGAATTCGCCGCCAAGAGCATGTTCCGCGAGCGCATTGCCCACGGCATGTTCAGTGGCGCGCTGATCAGCGCCGCTGTGGCCTGCACCCTGCCTGGCCCTGGCACCATCTACCTGGGCCAGAAAATGAGCTTTCAGAAGCCGGTGAAGATTGGTGACAGCCTGACCGTGCGCCTGGAAATTCTCGAGAAACTGCCCAAGTTCAAGGTGCGTATCGCCACCAATGTGTACAACCAGAACGATGAGCTGGTGGTCGAAGGTGAAGCCGAGATCCTGGCGCCGCGCAAACAGCAGACCGTCGAGCTGGTTTCGCCGCCGAATTTTGTCGCTAGCTGAAGTCTGATGTAGCCAGTACCGGCCTCTTCGCGGGTAAAACCGCTGCCACAGGATCGCATCAAGGCTGAATGCTGTGAGGTCCTTGTGGGAGCGGGTTTACCCGCGAAGAGGCCGGTACAGCAAACCTCATTCGATCGCCTGTAACCGCCGCTCGATATGCCTGCGCTCCGGCTCCTGCCGGGTCAGCGCCAGCGCCTGGCGCCAGGCCGCGCGCGCTTGCTCCACTTGCCCCAGCTGAAAATGCAGCTCGGCCCGCGCCGCATGTGCCAGGTGGTAATCCAGCAGTTCCCCCCGCGCCAGAATCCCTTCGATTTCGCGCAGGCCGACCTCCGGCCCGTCGCGCTTCGCCAGTGCCACAGCCCGGTTCAGGGCCACCACAGCCGACGGCCAGTGCCGCTGCAGCACGTCATACAGCCCGACGATCTCGGCCCAGTCGGTGGCCTCGGCCGTGGCCGCTTCGGCATGCACCGCCGCAATCGCCGCCTGTACGGTATAGGCGCCGAACCCCCGGCTTTGCAGGGCCTGGCGCACCAGTTCGCAGCCTTCGGCAATGCGCTGTTGGTCCCACAGGCTGCGGTCCTGCTGCTCCAGCACCACCAGGTTGCCCTGGCCATCGGTACGTGCCCGCTGCCGGGACGCCTGCAGCAGCATCAGGGCCAACAGGCCGACCGCCTCCGGGTCGGGCAACAACTGCACCAGCAGCCGCGCCAGGCGAATGGCCTCGTCAGTCAGGTCCTGCTGCAACAGCGCCTCGCCTGACGATGCCGAATAACCTTCGTTGAACACCAGATAGATCACCCGCAGCACGCTGCCCAGGCGTTCGGGCAGCTCGTTCAGCTCTGGCACCTGATAGGGGATGCCGGCATCGCGGATCTTGGCCTTGGCACGCACGATGCGCTGGGCAATGGTCGCCGGGCTTTGCAGAAAGGCACGGGCGATCTGCTCGGTGGTCAGGTCGCAGACTTCGCGCAAGGTCAGTGGCACCTGGGCATCGGCCGACAACGCCGGGTGGCAGCAGGTAAAGATCAGCCGCAGGCGATCGTCCGCCAGCAGTTCTTCTTCGCCGGGGTCCTGGACCTGGCCTTCGAGCAACATGCTCAGGTCTGCCTGGGAACGGTCGAAACGGGCACGCCGGCGCAGCGCATCGATGGCCTTGAAGCGCCCGGTGGAGACCAGCCACGCCCGCGGGTTGGCCGGTATGCCGTCGCGCTGCCAGCGCTCGACCGCGATGAAAAAGGCATCGTGCATGGCCTCCTCGGCCAGGTCGAAATCCCCCAGCAGGCGGATCAGCGTCGCCAGGATGCGGCGCGATTCATGCCGGTAGACCGCCTCGACTTCGCCGCGCACCTGCGCCACGGCCAGCATCAGTCAGGCATCCGCTGGGTCACCACCTCCACCAGCCGGTCCAGGCTTTCTCCCCAGCCCTGGTGGAAGCCCATCTCCTCATGGGTACGGCAGTCGGTGGCGCTCCAGTGCCAGGCACGGGCGCTGTAGCGGGTCTTGCCCTGCTCCTCGTCAAAACTGACTACCACGGTCATGAAGGCTTTGTTCGAGGGCACCCAGCCCGGGCCGAAGGCATCGGTGAACACCAGCCGACGCGGCGCGGCAATTTCCAGGAACACCCCCTGGTTCGGGTACTCGCTGCCGTCCGGTGCACGCATCAGCGTGCGGAACAGGCCGCCGGGCCACAGCTGCATTTCGCACTCCGGGGTGGTCATGCCGTGCGGGCCCCACCACTGCGTCAGCCACTCGGGTTCAGTCCAGGCGCGGAACACCTTGGCCGGTGGCGCGTCGATCAGGCGGCTGATGGACAACTCGTGTTGCGCTTGCGCAGGCAGTGCAAGGCTCATGCTGGCTTCTCCGTTGTTGTCAGGGTTGCAGTTCACGCACTGGCCGCACCTCGACACTGCCGACCCGGGCGGCGGGGATGCCCTTGGCGATGTTCAGCGCCTCGTTCAAGTCGCGGGCTTCCACCAGATAGAAGCCAGCCAGTTGCTCCTTGGTCTCGGCAAACGGGCCATCGGTCAGGCTCATCTGGCCGTTGCGCATGCGTACCGTGGTGGCAGTCTGCACCGACTTCAGCGCTTCGGCCGCCAGCATTCGCCCGGAGCCCTGGATGGACTCGGCGTACGCCAGGCATTCGGTGTCTTCCGGGCTGTCGGGCAGGCTGTGCAGCAGCCCCTCGTCACAATACACCAGGCACAGGTATTTCATGGTCGTCTCCAGCGCATTGGCAACGTACGTTTGGCGATAACGGTTCAGGGTTTGAGATCGAACAGCGCTTTCTGGGTCTGCATGTCGAACGGTGCCGACCAGTGTTCGTGGATGACCTGCCACTGCCCGCCATGACGACGATAGCCCACGGTGGCGCGCATGAAGCCGCACTGGCTGTCGTTGTCCGCCGGGCCACAGCGGTTCAGCCAGTGGGCCAGGGCCAGGTCACCAGCAGCGTGCACGGTAAGTTCTGCGAGTTCGAAGACCATGGGGCCGGTACACAAGCCCATGCACATTTCCCAGTGCGCCTGGTAGTTGGCCTTGCCTTTGAATTGCAGCGCCTGGATGGCATCGAAGGCAACGATGTCGTCGGCATAAGGGGCAATGATGTTGGGGATGTCGCGGTCGCGCACGGCCTGCATCCAGCGCTCGATCAGTTGGCGAATCTCGGTTTCGGCTGCGGTGCTCATCGGGGGTTCCTCCGACAGGTCATGGATGGTGGCCGCCAGCGGCGTGCCTTCACTCATGGTCGAACGGGGCGCGGAGGAATCGACAAGGCCGCGCAGTATTTCTGACATTCGCACCGGCAGTGGCCCGAATTGCCTAAACGAACTCCCGATACCCCGACACAATCACATACACCGCGAAGTAGCAGAAGATCGCCGCCGACAGCAGGTATGACCAGGTCAACAGGCGGTCACCCAGCAAGCGCCCGCCATGGCTGGCAATGCCACACAAACCGATGCACCACACCAGCCCGGCCGCGAAGAATCCGCCGAGAAACAGCCCGGCCTCCAGCGGGCCGCCGCCGCCGGAACGGGAGATCAGCACGCCTCCCACCGCGGCGAACCACAGGATGGCGCTGGGCGACGACATGGCCAGAAAGATACCGCGCAGGAATTCGCGCCACCCCGACTCCAGCACTACCTCGGCCCGCGTTTCCATGTGCCCGCCGCGCCATGCGGCGAGCAGCATTTTCAGCGCGAACCACACCAGCAGCACCGAGCCACCCAGCCACAGCGCCCAGCGCACGGTTTCAAACTGCAACAGCACGCTCATTCCTGCCAGTGCGGCAATGGCATACAGCAGGTCGCCGACGCAAGTGCCGAGGCCCAGCCAGAAGCCCTGGAGGAAACCACGCTGCATGGCCAGGGTAATCATGGCGATATTGGCGATGCCAATATCCAGGCACAGGGAAAGACTGAGGAGAAAACCATTGGAGAAAGGCATGCAAGGCTCGGCTGCGGCTAAAGAAAGCGGCGTGGAGCGTGCCATGAGTGCGCAGCGGATGGGAAGAGCGCGGGTTCAGGCCATAGCGGCTTGCTCGAAGACCTGGTCCACCCTCGATACTCATTCAGGATTTTGCATTGCTCGAACAGCCATGCGCGGCTGGCCCCGGGGCACAGCGCCGCAGGGGCCACCGACATCAGGCAAGGCCTGATCAGCCCTGCTGGCAACCCTCACCCATGGCGCGGTACTGGATGGTATGCACCTGCCCCTGATGGTCCTCGTAGGTCATGGTCGCCGGGACCACTTCGCACACGTTGGGGATGGTCGACAGGTTGATCACCCGCTTGATATCCAGGTTCATGGAGTAGTCGTATTGCTTGGCCACGGGCTCGCCGCCAACGGGTTTGGCCTCGTCGGCGAAGGCGAACGAGGACATACCGACCAGTGCAAGAATCAGTAATGGTTTCATGTGAGTCTGCCTTTCAAGCGTTCAAGCTGATCGATCGACTTCAATTGCCGTAACGGCGCGGAGAAGTTGCCATCTAGGTTGGAGATGGCACGAAGTACCGATCCCGCTTCGTACTGCCAGGGGGGATGAGTGAAAGTCTACTCCCGGCCTTGAATAGTTGAAGCCCACAGTCGGATATTCACCCTTGCCGGATTTGCAACAATCTGCGACAAAGGGGCCGCGAAGCGTCAGGCCAGCGCTTTCGGCCAACTTTCAGGGCAGGACTCGTCATTTCACAACATCTGCAGTTTTCGCAACTGGCGGCTGCCGAGCGCCGGCTGTTGGACCATTTCTACCGCCAGCACGGCTCGCGCATGCGTGCGGTGAGTGAAGGGCAACTGTGGGTGGCACGGGCGCCGGGCATCATCGCCGGGTTGAGCCTGAGCGCGGTGGACGACGGTTGCTGGCTGACCGGGTTGTTCGTCGACCCACAGCGGCGCAGCCAGGGGGTAGCCGGACGATTGGTCGAGGCAGCGCTGGAGCGAGCCGCCGGGCCGACCTGGCTGTTCTGCCATCCGGACCTTGCAGCCTTCTATCGGCGGCTGGGGTTCGACCCGGCCGGGTACTTGCCGGAAGCCCTGGCCGGCCGCCTGCAGCGCTACCAGCGCAGCAAACGCCTGGTAGCGCTGCAGCGGGGTCAGTCGTCGCTGGCGTCCAGCCCCGGAAACAGCACCTCGGTGTAGCCGAACCGGGAGAAGTCCTGGATGCGTGACGGGTATAGCCGGCCGATCAGGTGATCACACTCGTGTTGCACCACCCGGGCATGGAAGCCTTCGGCAAAGCGGTTGATCGGGTTGCCCTGGGGATCGAGGCCGGAATAGCAGATGTGCCTGAAGCGCGGCACCACGCCGCGCAAGCCAGGTACCGAAAGGCAACCTTCCCAACCGTCCTCCAGTTCGGTGGAGGTTGGCGTGATCACCGGGTTGAGCAAAATGGTCTGCGGCACCGGTTCGGCATCCGGATAACGCTCGCTGCGCTCGAAGCCGAAGATCACCAGTTGCAGGTCAATGCCGACCTGCGGTGCCGCCAGGCCCACGCCGCCCACGTGATGCATGGTTTCGAACATGTCGTCGATCAGCTGTTGCAGCTCGGCGCTGCCGAACAGCTGTTGCGGTACCGGCTGAGCGATGCGCAGCAGGCGCTCGTCGCCCATCTTGAGGATGTCGCGGATCATCGGGGGTTCGGCTCGGAAGTTTGCTGGTCGCTCGGTATCGGGTGTTCATGGCCGAGCACGCTGATGGTGGCGTGGGGTCTATGCTCGGCAGCTTCTTTTTCGCCCGGGTTCTTGCCCTCGCTGGACATATGCTCGATCACGGCGTTCATTTCCGCGCCCAGCAGCAACACGGCAGCGGAAATGTAGAAATACAGCAACAGCACGATGATTGCACCAATGCTGCCGTACATGGCGTTGTAGTCGGCAAAGGTCTTCACGTAATAGGCAAAGCCCAGCGACGCCACGATCCATACCACCACTGCCAGTACCGAGCCTGGCGTGATGAAGCGAAACTCTTGTTTCACATCCGGCATCACGTAGTAGATCACCGCCACTGCGACCATCAGCAGAATGACGATCACCGGCCAGCGCAACACGGTCCACAAGGTGACGATGAACTCCTGCATGCCAACCTGCGCGGCGATCCATTCCATGACCTGCGGGCCCAGCACCATCAGCGCCGCAGCCACCAGCAGCATGCCGGCCAAGCCTACCGTGTAGAAAACGGAAAGCGGTATACGCTTCCAGGCAGGGCGCCCCTCCGGCACATCGTAGGCGGCGTTCATCGCGCTCATCATCAGGCGCACACCGGCCGAGGCGGTCCACAGGGCAATCACGATACCGACCGACAACAACCCGCCCTTGGACTGTTGCAACTGGTCAATTACCGGGTTCACCTGCTCGAGTGCCTGAGGTGGCAGCACCAGTTCCGACTGCAGGCGCAGCCAGGAGAAGAAGTCCGGCAGGTGCAGGAAGCCGATCAGCGCTATGAGGAACAGCAGGAAAGGGAACAGCGAAAACAGCGCCTGGTAAGCCAGTGCCGAGGCGTAGGTGGACATCTCGTCGTCAAGGAACTCCTTGACGGTACGTACCAGCACGCGGTGCAGGGGCAGGCCGCGCAGGTCGGGGAAAATCATAGCGTCTCCTTTCGCCGCTTGATCGGTTCAATGAACAAGTCTAATAGACCCTGTCGGCGCTGTGCTGCTCCGGGCAATACCGCAAGAATTTTCCTACTCTCAGTCACAGCCTCTTCGCGGGTGAGCGCGAAGAGGCCGCTTCGAATTTCACATCAAGGCTTTTTCACCGCATCCTTCACATTGCCCTTGATCTGTTGGCCCTCACCTTTCAGTTCCTGCGCCTCGCCCTCGGCCCGCAGCCTGTCATTGTTGGTGGCTTTGCCAACCCCCTGCTTGACGTTACCGATCGCTTCGTTGGCCAACCCCTTTGCTTTGTCTTTGGTTCCGCTCATGGCAAAAACTCCTGTAACTGGAGACACGTGGACCGTGTCGACAGTCGGTGGACCTTGGCCCTTCGCCAGGAGTTTCACCGGATCATCCACCTATGAGCCAAGCGGCATCATGGCAGGCTGGCGGACGGCAAACCTTGCCGCGCCCGGTGCCACCCCTCACAATGCAGGCCTTCATAGCGTCAACCCGCAGGAACCTGCATGAAACTCGATAAACCCGCCGCCATCGCCAGGCGCAACCAAGCACTGGCCCGGCCGGTGCTGACCAGCGCCAATACCCTGTTCGCCATTCTCGACCGCAAGCGCAACCTGTGGTGGTTCGAGGTGCCGGTGGCGCTGCTGCGCAAGGGCCAGCCCGACTGGGTCAACCTGCTGCTGCACACCCCGGAAAGCGACGAGCTGCAGCACCTGAAGGTGCCGACCAGCTTCTTGCGCGCCCACCAGGAGCAGATGGAAGTGCGCAACCCTGGCAAGCGCCGCTCGACCATCAGCCTGGCGCTCAGTGCCGACCGCGATTCGCTGCTGCGCGACACCCGCCCGGGTGGCGAGCAGCTGGACTTCCGTACCTTCGTGCAGGCCTGATCAGGCCTTCTCGATCCGATCGTCATGGATGACGATACGGCCCTGCTTGAACAGGCCGCCAATGGCCTTCTTGAAGTTGCCCTTGCTGACATTGAACAGCTTGCTGATCAGCGCCGGGTCGCTCTTGTCACATACCCCCAGCACCCCGCCTTCGGCCTCCAGGCGCGCCATGATCTGCTCCTGCAGGTTGTCGGCCAGGGCCGCGCCCACCGGTTGCAGGCTGAGGGCGATCTTGCCGTCGTGACGCACTTCCTTGATGAAACCCTTTTCGTGCATGCCCGCACGCAGGAACTTGAACACCTCGTTCTTGTGGATCAGGCCCCAGTGGCGGTTGTTGATGATCGCCTTGAAGCCCATCGGCGTTTCGCCGGCCACCAGCAGCTCGACCGGCTGGCCGACCTGGTAGTCCGCCGGGGTGCGGTCGAGGTAGCGGTCCAGGCGCGAGGTGGCGGTGATGCGGCGGGTGCGCTTGTCGAGGTAGACGTGAACCACGCAGTAATCGCCGACCTTCAACGGCCGCGCCTCTTCCGAATACGGCATCAGCAGGTCCTTGGACAGGCCCCAGTCGAGGAAGATGCCGGCCCCGTTGATGTCCTTGACCTTGAGGCTGGCGAATTCGCCGACCTGCACCTTGGGCTTTTCGGTGGTGGCGATCAGCTGGTCTTCGCTGTCCAGGTAGATGAACACGTTCAGCCAGTCATCGACTTCGGTTTCGGCGTTTTTCGGGATGTAGCGCGCGGGCAGCAGGATCTCGCCGTCGGCACCGCCATCCAGGTACAGGCCGAAGTCCACGTGTTTCACGATTTGCAAACTGTTGTAACGCCCAAGCAGAGCCATTTCCGATGATCCTCAAGACAAGGCGGCTATTCTACACCTGAAGCCAGCGTGCCGCCCGACCGCTGATGCAGTGGAACCGTCAGCCGGCCCCTTGCGTCTACCGTCTGGCAAGCCTCAGCAAGGAACAGCCCATGCCGCTACGCCTGTCCAGAGCCCTGCTCATCGCCATCGGTTTCGTCATGGCCGTGGCCGCCTGCAGCCGCATCGACCTGGCCTACCGCAACCTCGACCGCCTGGTGCCATGGTCGCTGGACGACTACCTGGACATGAACCGCGAGCAGAAGGCCATGCTCGACGAACGCCTGCGTGAACATCTGGCCTGGCATTGCCAGACCCAGTTGCCCGGCTACCTCGACTGGCTGGACCGGATACGCGACATGGTGGCCGACGACCAGGTGACTGACCAGGCCCTGCAGCAACGCACCCGCGAAGCGCGCGAGGCGATTGGCCGGGTGGCCGAGGAAATCACCCCGTCGGCCACTGAACTGCTGCGCGGCATGAGTGATGCCCAGGTGGCGGAAATGCGCGAAGCCTTCCGCGACGACATCGCCGAACGGCAGAAACAGTATGTCGATACGCCGCTGTCGAAACAGATTGCGCGCCGTGCCGAACGCATGGAAAAACGCCTCACGCCCTGGTTTGGCGAGCTGACCCCGGTGCAAAAGCAACGCGTGCAGGCCTGGTCCGAGGCGCTGGGCGACCAGAACCGCGCATGGATCGCCAACCGCGCGCACTGGCAGCAGCAATTGCTGCTGGCAATGAACCAGCGTAACGACGCCAGCTTCGAACCGCGCCTGGCAACCTTGCTGCAACGCAAGGAAAGCTTGTGGACGCCAGAGTATCGCGCAGCATTTCAGAATACCGAGCGGCAGGCCCGTAGCCTGCTGGTGGACCTGGTGCAACAGAGTACCCCGCAGCAGCGGCGGTTCCTGCTGGAGCGGCTGGGCCAGGTGCGCACGAAGTTCACTGAGTTGAAGTGCTTGAAGGGGTGACGGTGAAAAGCAGGCCCGGCCTCTTCGCGGGTAAACCCGCTCCCACAGGGACCTCACTGGTTTCGAATCCTGTGCCGTACCCGCGAAGAGGCCGGGCCTGATGAAGCACAGTCACCGCCCCTTGCGCCGATACGGAAACACATCGATCACCTTGCCGTCGCGTATCGCCGCCTGCAGCCCCTTCCAGTAATCCGCGTCGTACAGTTCCCCATGCAAGCGGCTGAACAACCGGCGCTGGCCGATATCGGCAAACAGAAACGGCGGAAACTCTTCGGGGAATACATCGTGCGGCCCGATCGAATACCACGGTTCGCCCGACATCTCGTCTTCCGGATAACGCGGCGGCGGAATCTGGCGGAAATTCACCTCGGTCAGAAAGCTGATTTCGTCATAGTCGTAGAACACCACCCGGCCATGCCGGGTAACACCGAAGTTCTTCAGCAGCATGTCGCCAGGGAAGATATTCGCCGCCGCCAGTTGCTTGATGGCCAGGCCGTAATCCTCCAGCGCCTCCAGCACCTGGGCCTCGCTGGCCTGCTCCAGGTACAGATTCAGCGGCGTCATGCGCCGCTCGGTCCAGCAGTGGCGAATCAGCACCGTGTCGCCTTCCAGCGCCACGGTCGAGGGGGCCACTTCCAGCAGCTCGGCCAGGCACTCCGGCTCGAACTTGCTGCGCGGGAAGCGAAAATCGGCGAACTCCTGGGTATCGGCCATACGCCCCACCCGGTCGACACTTTTCACCAACCGGTACTTGTCGATCACCGTGGCGCGATCGACCGTCTTCGATGGCGAAAAACGGTCCTTGATGATCTTGAACACGGTGTTGAAGCCCGGCAGGGTGAACACGCTCATGACCATGCCCCGTACCCCGGGGGCCATGACGAAACGGTCGTCGCTGCTGGCCAGGTGGTTGATCAGCGCCCGGTAGAACTCCGACTTGCCGTGCTTGTAGAACCCGATCGAGGTGTACAGCTCGGCAGTGTGCTTGCCCGGCAGAATGCGCTTGAGGAAGTTGACGAACTCCGCCGGCACCGGCACATCGACCATGAAGTACGAGCGGGTGAAGGAAAAGATGATCGACACCTCGGCCTCATCGGTGATCAGCGCATCGGCCTCGATGCCGTGCCCTTCGCGGTGCAGCAGCGGAATCACCAGCGGCCACTGCTCGTCGCTGTTGTATAACCGGCCGACCAGGTATGCCCCCTTGTTGCGGTACAGCACTGGCACGAACAGCTCCAGGGCCAGGGCCGGGTCCTTGCATACCCAGTCCGGCAGGCAGTCGCGCAACTGCTCCTCCAGGCGCGCCAGGTCGCCCTCCAGGTCGCCATACGGCACATCGAACGGGTAAGCGGCAAATACCGCCCGCAGCAAGCCTTTCAAACCATCGTCAGGCCGATAGGTGCGGGTTTGCGCAGCACGTTCGCGACCGCGCATCGAGGGCCGGGTGGTGTGGATGAACATGCAGCCGTCGCTGATCAGGTCGTGGCTGAACAGGCTGCAGAACAGCGAGTTGTACCAGGTCTCGGCCAGCTCGTCGTCCAGGCGCGGGTCGATCAGGTGGATATAGGCGTCCTTCACCAGCGGCCATTGCGCCACGTCCAGCAGCACCTCCTGAGCAAACCCTTCTCGCAGCCAGCCATTGACCTCGGCGACCTTTTCTTCGTAGAGGTTGATGCGGGCAGCAGCGGCACGCTGGATTTCCTGCCACAGCGCCTGCTCGAAGCGCTTGCGGGCGCCAAGGGTGATGCGTCGGAAGTGGTCGCGGTAGTCGTCGAAACCGGCGAGGATCATCCGGGCGATTGCGACGGCGGGCCAGGGTTGGGGCATGTCGGAGGCCTCGATGCGGGATGAGATAGAGAGCTTAGTCGGCCAGCCAAGGTTTACACCGCAAGAAAGCACAAGAATCCCCCCGCCCCGTGGCGTACACTCGCGCCCTGCCCTGCCCCCGGAGACCGTCGTGAGCCCCATCGCCCTAGCCCGCCTGCTGACCCTTGCCGCCGTCTGGGGGGCGAGTTTCCTGTTCATGCGCATCATCGCCCCGGAGCTTGGCACGGTGCCGACCGCGTTTTTTCGCGTGTCCATCGCCTGCCTGGGTCTGGTCGCGCTGCTCGCCGCCGCCCGGGTGCGCTGGGATTTCCAGGGCAAGCTTGGCGCCTGCCTGGTGCTGGGCATGATCAACTCCGGCATTCCGGCCACCTTCTATTCCGTGGCCGCCCAGGTGTTACCGGCCGGCTATTCGGCCATCTTCAACGCCACCACGCCGCTGATGGGCGTGCTGGTCGGCACGCTGTTCTTCCGCGAGCCGATGACCCTGGCCAAGCTGTGCGGCATCTTCCTCGGCCTGTTCGGCGTCGGCATCCTCAGCGGCGCAGGCCCGGTGGCCCTCGACCTGGCCTTGCTGCAGGGCGCCCTGGCATGCCTGGCAGCCACCACCTGCTACGGCTTTGCCGGTTTTCTCGCTCGCCGCTGGGTCAACGGCCTGGACAGCCGCCTGTCGGCCCTGGGCAGCATGCTCGGCGCCACCCTGATGCTCAGCCCGCTGTTCGCCTGGAGCGCACTCAGCCAGCCCCCGGCCAGCTGGGGCGGCTGGCAGGTGTGGCTGTCGCTGCTGGGCCTGGGCTTGCTGTGTACGGCATTCGCCTACATCCTGTACTTCCGCCTGCTGGAAGAAATCGGTCCGGTCAAGGCCAGCACCGTGACCTTCCTGATTCCCGTGTTCGGCGTCTTGTGGGGGGCGTGGCTGCTGGACGAACCGCTGTCGATGGCGCACCTGTACGGCGGCCTGCTGATCGGTGCAGCGTTGTGGCTGGTACTGCGCCCGACGCGCAGGTGAAGCGGAGCAGACCGTGAACAGCGCATACAAGAAGGTCCTGTTCCGCCTGGAACAGGACGCCAACGGCTACCCACCGGCCTCGGTCGAGGGGCTATGGGCCAAGGCCGTGGAAGGTGGCTATGCCGTCGACAACATTCCCTTCCACGTCTACGGCATTGCCCCGGGCGACGTGATCGCCACCCGTGAAGAAGCCGGCGAAACCTGGTTTGCCGAACTGCGCCACAGCGGCGGCAGTTCGGTGTTCCGGGTTATCGTCAGGCCCCCGGAAACCCTGGACCAGGTACGCGCGGCACTGCAAGACTTCGGCTGCAACTGCGAGACCGAGCAGGCGGTGAAGATGCTGGCGCTCGAGGTCCCACCACAGCGTTCGCTCGATACCCTGCTCTACTACCTGCTCACCCAGCGCGACGCCGGCCTGCTGGACTTCGAGGAGGGCGTGCTGCGCCACGCCATCGCCGAAGAATTCCGCTAGGGCCTAGGCCTCGGCCAGGCGCGCGGCAGGCTTGCGAAACACGAACAGCAGGCCCACCACGATCAGCCCCATGCCCAGCAAGCCAAGCGGTGCCAGGCGGTTGCCGAAGATCAGCAGGTCCATCACCGCGGTCACGGCCGGCACCAGGTAGAACAGGCTGGTGACATTGACCAGGTTGCCCTTGGCAATCAGCCGGTACAGCAACAAGGTCGCCAGCAGCGAGACCACCAGGCCCATCCACAGCAGCGCACCGACGAAACCGGCGCTCCACTGCACATGCAATGGCTGTAGCGGCGCGAACAGTGCGCACATGGCAAAGCCGGCCAGGTACTGCAGCGGCAGGGTGCCCATCGGGTTGTCGGTGATGCGCTTCTGCAGGATCGAGCCGAAGGTCATGCAGGCCAGCGCCAGCAGGGCGAATAGCATACCGGCCAGCGATACCCCACCCAGGTTGATGCCCTGGTAGACCACCATGACCAGGCCCGCCAGCCCCAACCCCAGGCCGAACAGACGGCTCCACGAGCGCTGGCGCTCCATCAGCACCACGGTCAGGATCGGTTGTACCCCCATCACCGTGGCCATGATGCCCGGGGTGACCTGGGTATCGAGCGCCAGCAGGTAGAAGATCTGGTAGGCGCCGAGCAGCACGCAGCCGGTGCCCAGGGCCCGCAGCACGGCACCGCGACTGCGCGGCCAGCGCAGCCGCAGCAGCGGCCCGATCAGCAGCACGCCGGCCAGGGCCAGCGCCGAGCGCAGCAGCAGGAAGGCGAACGGGCTGGCCTGCGCCAGGCCCAGCTTGGAAACGATCGCCCCGCTGCTCCACAGCAGGACGAACAGGCAGGTGGTGGCCGCCGAGGCCACCGAGGTTTTGCTAAAGACAGACATGGATTGCCACCTGATATAAGGCAAATAAGCCAGACGGACGACGAACGCTTCAGCGTGGGAAGTCGCCGACCGTGTTCAGTAGGTTGCGTGTGCGAAGGGCTGCGGCCAGAAGCCGATCAGCCCAGCACGACCACGCAGCGAGGCGGAGCTACGCCGCCCACGACGCCACTGACAGGTGGTGGTGGATAGAGACTGTTCATGACCGGCTGCTGGCTGCCACGCACGACCATGCCCGCGACTGGCGCGATGGCAAAGCAGGTGGTGGCAGGGCTGGCTGGCATGAGCGGGTCTTCGGGAAGAGGACAATGGGCTGGACTATAGCCCGGCGTCTCCTGGCTGGCAACTACCCCGCCGCCCACGATCCCGTTGCAGGAGCGACACTGGTTAATTTTTCACCGCCCCGGCTCGTCTGAATGCGAAACGCAGCCCGCATTCACCCGTTCCGAGGACCGCCGATGAACGTCTCCACCTGGCTCTGCCGGCCAGCCCAGATCACCTGCCTGCTGCTGGTCAGCGCCCATGCCCACGCCGCCACACCCGGCGACGTGTTCAAAGACTGCAAGGACTGCCCGGAAATGGTCGTGCTGCCCGCCGGCAGCTACCTGATGGGCGCCCCCGACGACGAAGTCGGTCGCCAGCCCGACGAGGGGCCGCTGCATACCGTGACCTTTGCCAAACCCTTCGCCATGAGCCGCTACCAGGTTACCGCCGGCGAACTGGACGCCTACATCAAGGCCACCGGCATCGCGATCAAGAGCGGCGACGACCGCCCCGGCCGCTGGTGCGAAGCCAGCAAACCCAGCTACCCGCAAGGCCCACGCCAACCGGCGGTATGCGTGGACTACGACGAAGTGCAGGGCTACGCCCGCTGGCTGGCGAAAACCACCGGCCAAGCGTACCGCATGGTCAGCGAAGCCGAACGTGAATACGCCGCCCGCGCCGGCTCTACCGGCCCGTTCCCGTTCCCCTTCGACGAACCGGGCAAGTACGAGATCAGCAAGCACGCCAATACCTATGGCCCCAAGGACGGTTACACCTATACCGCTCCGGTGGGCAGCTACCCGGCCAATGCCTTCGGCCTGTACGACATGCACGGCAATGTCTACGAATGGGTCGCCGACTGTTACCACGACAGCTACGAAGGCGCCCCCGCCGACGGCAGCGCCTGGGTTCAGGACCCCAAGTGCATCCGCGCGCACATGCGCGGCAACGACTGGGGCGAGCCGCCGATCTTCTCCCGCTCGGCCAACCGCAATGACCGCCTCAAGACCACCCGCGGCGACTTCCTCGGTTTTCGCGTAGCACGCGATTTGTGAAGTTGTGACGCGGTTGGCGCAGCAGCGCCTGAAAAGATCGCCAATAAGAATCGTTCCGGTTTTTGCCAGGTGCTGCGTCCTATTGCTGACATAGATAAAACCCCTCTGCCAACGAGACCGCAATAGATGTCCAAGACCTTGCCCGGCCCGCTCGACCCGCTTGCCAAAGCGTTACTGATCCGTCACTCGTTTCGTTCCCGGGGTGCGTTGACACGCGTCGGCCTGGGCCTGGCCATGTCCACCGCCATGGCCGCCCAGGTGCAGGCGCAGGAATGGACCTTGGACATTCCCGCGCAGTCGATGAACTCGGCATTGCAGACGCTGGCCAGACAGACCGATACCCAGTTGCTGTACAGCCCGGAGGACATCGGCGGTTTGCGTTCCAAGGCCCTCGATGGCCGACACGACCTCGCTTCGTCACTGGGCATCCTGCTGGGTGGCAGCGGGCTGCGTTACCAGATCGACGGCAACACCGTGACCGTCACCGCAGGCTCAAGCGCAAAGGACGGCCAGGTCGAACTTTCGGCGACCAACGTCAATAGTACGGGCCTGGGGGCCACTACCGAAGGTACAGGGTCGTACACCACCGGGGTGACCAACACCGCCACCAAGATGAACCTGTCGATCCGCGAAACGCCGCAGACCATCAGCGTGATCACCCGCCAGCGCATGGACGACCAACACCTGGCGACCATGACCGAAGTGCTCAACCAGACGCCAGGCATCACCATGTCCCAGGACGGCGGTGAGCGTTTCAACATCTACTCGCGTGGCAGTGCGATCAACACCTACCAGATCGATGGCGTGACCACCACCCAGGAAAACCAGACCCGCAACATGCCCAGCACCTTGCTGGACATGGCGCTCTACGATCATGTCGAGATCATCCGTGGTGCCACCGGCCTGATGACCGGGGCGGGTGACCCGAGCGGCGTGGTGAACCTGATCCGCAAGCGGCCAACCCGCGAGTTCAAGTCGCACATCCAGGCCGGGCTAGGCTCGTGGGACTACTACCGCGCCGAAGCGGACGTTTCCGGGCCGCTGACGGAAAACGGCAACGTTCGCGGCCGCTTCGTTGCAGCCAAGCAAGACAACGACACCTTCATGGACTGGTACAGCCAGAAACGCGACCTGGTCTATGGGGTGGTCGAAGCAGACCTGACCGACACCACCGTCGGCCGTTTCAGCATCGACCATCAGAAGTACCGGGCCGATGGTGCCCCGGGCGTCCCGGTGCTGTTCAGCAATGGCCAACCCACCGATTTCTCCCGCTCGAAAAGCGCCGGCGCACGCTGGATGTACGACGAAATCGAAACCACCAACTACACCTTCGGCCTGGAACAGGCACTGGCCAATGACTGGCAGTTCAAGATCGCCGCCAACTACATGGACGTCGACCGCGATACCGATTCCGCCTACCTGCGTACCACGACCAACGTGGCCTATATCAACCAGGCCACCGGTGCGATACCGATCATCCCGGCCAAGGCCAAGGCGACCCAGACGCAGAAAGGCGTCGATGTGACGCTCCAGGGCCCGTTTGAACTGCTCGGGCAAAGCCATGAGCTGATCGTCGGCTACAACTTCCAGGAGTACGAGAACCAGCACGACGAAGCCGATGCGCCGTCTACCACCATCGATTATTACAACTGGGACAACCAGATGGCCCGGCCAGCGGACGACAGCTACGTCCCGTTCCTGGATTACAACGTCGCTATCCGTCAGAGCGGTTACTACCTGGCCGGTCGCTTCAACGTCACTGACGAGCTGCACTTCATCCTAGGCGCCCGGGTGTCGAAATACAGCTACGACTATAACCTCAGCATCCTGCCCGCCCGCGCCCCGACCACCAAGATGCGCGAGAACGGCGTGGTCACGCCCTATGCCGGGATCGTCTACGACCTGACCCCGGAGCAGTCGGTCTACGTCAGCTATACCGACATCTTCAAACCGCAGTCTGCCCAGGATGTGTCCGGCAAGACCTTGGAACCTGTGGTGGGCAAGAACTACGAGCTGGGTTGGAAAGGTGAATTCTATGATGGCCGCTTGAATGCCAACGCGGCACTCTATCTGATCCAGCGCGACAACCTTGCCGAAGAAGATGGCGATAATCTGACACCTGGTCGGACCCAGGCTTACCGCGCTGTCGACGGTGCGGAAACCAAAGGTATCGACCTGGAACTGTCCGGTGAGATATTGCCCGGCTGGAACCTGCAGACCGGCTATAGCCACTCGCGTACCGAGGACGCCGATGGCAACCGCCTGACCACGCAATTGCCCATGGACACCTTCCGCCTCTGGACCACCTACCGTCTTCAGGGTGACTGGAACAAGCTGACCATTGGCGGCGGTGCCAGCTGGAACTCCAGTTCGTCGCTCACCTACGCCCGCCTGGGTGCACGGGTCACGCAGGACGACTATACCGTCGCCAGCCTGATGGCGCGCTACCAGATCAACGACAACCTGTCGGCCACCGTCAACGTCAACAACCTGTTCGATGAGAAATACTACGCAGGCATGGCTGGCAGCTACGCCCACTACGGCGCCCCGCGCAACACCATGCTGAACCTGCGCTACGACTTCTGACCTGACAACAATCCCGCCACACTTGCCGCAAGCCGGCTGACACAACGGCGCCTCCCACACGGGAGCGCCGTTTTTCATTGCCTGCCCATTCCCGCACGAGCCGCTGTCATGAAAAAGCCCGTTGCCACCCCAAGGGGTAGGCAACGGGCCCTTATGCAGGCAGCCGCCCCGCAACGGGGCGGCCAGTTTCAGCCGCCGACCAGGTCCCGCCGTTGCAGCAAAGCGGTTAGACCGTCGAGTACTTCGGGATGCCTGAGAATGTCGTAATGCCCGGCATCTACAGCGACATGCCGGGCAGGCCCGGCAAGCCGCTCGGCGAAGTTGCCGGTACCCGCCCACCAGCACACAGCCTCTGCAACAGTAACCGGCAACGCGGCCATCTGCTGCGACAGTGCCTTGAGCTTCATCGCGACGACAAAAGTGTGTGCCAGCTCCGCGCTGCCGATCTCGGCATAAGCTGACTGCCCGGCCTGGGTCGTGCGCACCGCGTCGATGATCTGCGCCAACCCGTCGCTGTCGCAATCGGCGGCTATCGCAGGCACAACCAGCCGCTGTCTGTCGGCGCCAAGCATCACCCCCAGGAAGCCGTGCAGATCGTCACGCCAATCAGCGTCAGGTGCCACCTGGCCCGGCTGAGGGATAAAGCTGTCCACCAGGCTCAGCATCGAAACCTGCTGCCCTTGGCTTTCCAGTTCATGGGCCACCAGCACCGCAAGCGCGCCACCAAGCGACCACCCGAGCAATTGGTAAGGCCCCTGCGGCTGTTTCTGGCGGATGTACTGGGCATAGTCGATCGCCATTGCCTGAAGGGAATCATCCTCCCAGGCATGATCCAGCAGCATGCGACACTGAATGCCGTAGACCGCACGGCGGCCGTCCAGGCGGCGCGCCAAGGGTTCGTAGTCGAACACCGTACCGAAGCCGGCGTGCAGGCAGAACAACGGCGTCGCCCCATCCACACGGTTATTGAGCAGCAGCAGCGGATCCAGGCTGGCCTCGTTGTCGGCGTAACCAGACAACTCGGCGATGGTCGGCCTGGCCATGACATCGCGCAGTTTCAGTTCGATGGGCAACGCCGCGCAGGCGCGGACCTGGGACAGCATCTTGAGCACCCGCAGCGAATCGCCGCCCAGCTCGAAGAAGTTGTCTTCGACCCCCACGCTGGGCACGTCCAGCACTTGCTGCCAGATGTCCGCCAACGCCCGCTCGATCGCATTGCGCGGTGCAACCTGCACCCGCTGGCCAACGAATTCAGGCGCAGGCAGCGCCTTGCGGTCGACCTTGCCGTTTGGCGTGAGCGGCAATGCCGGCATCAGCACCAGTTGCGCAGGCACCATGTAATCCGGCAATTCGGCAGCCAGGGCCTCACGCAATGCCTGGGCGCAGCCGTGCTTGTCGCGGGTAACCACGTAGCCGATCAGCTGTTTGCCTGTGGCTGTTTCGCGTGCGACCACCACGGCATCCCGCACCTCGCTCAGGTCACGCAGGCGCGCTTCGATTTCGCCCGGCTCGATGCGGAAACCGCGCACCTTCAACTGGTTGTCCATGCGCCCGATGAAGTCGATCACGCCATCGCTACGGCGCCGCACCCGGTCACCGGTGCGATACAGGCGCAAGCCGTGGCCAGAGGGGTCGGCGACGAAACGCTCGGCAGTCAGGGATGGCCGCCGGTGATACCCGCGCGCCACCCCTTCGCCGCCGATGTACAGTTCGCCCGCGACACCGTCAGGCAACGGATTGAGATGCTGGTCGAGTACGTACAGCGTGCGCTCACCGACACGCGTGCCGATCGGTGCGAACACCGCCTCGCATGTCTGCTCGCGGGAGACCTTCCACAATAGCGGCGTGACCACTGTCTCGGTCGGGCCATAGCCGTTGGTCAGCCACTGCGGCCGCAAGCTGCGCTTGACCTGCTCGAACAGGGCATTGGGTACCGCGTCCCCGCCAAAGCAGTACACCCGCACCGGGGGCGAGGCCCGGTCCTGGCCTTCGGCGAATTCTGCCAGCTGCTGAAGGTAGGCCGGTGGGAAGCAGGCAATGTCGATGCGCTGCTCGTGCAACACCTGCCAGGTTTCTTCTGCCGTCCACAGACGGTTTTCACGCACCACCAGACAACCACCGGATGACAAGGTCGACAGCCAGCGTTCCTGGGCACCATCGAAGGCGAATGACATGAACAACAGTTCGCGGGTGGTTCGATCCATGTCATAGAGCGAGGCAATTGCCTGGCAGTGCATGCGAATCTGCTCGTGGCTGACCGCTACCCCTTTGGGCTGGCCCGTAGAGCCAGAGGTATAGATGAGGTAGGCCAGGTTGTCCCGCTGCAGGTTCACTTGCGGCGGCGTCAGCGGCAACCCGTCGGGTACCTGTGTGTCCAGCTCGACACAGCACTGCACCTGGGCGAAACGCGGCCTGAGCTCGCGGGTTGTGATCAACACGTGCATGCCTGCGTCATCGACGATCCATTGCAGGCGCTCCTGGGGGTAATCGATGTCCAGCGGGACATAGGCCGCACCGGTCTTCATCACGGCAAGGAACGCCACGATGACATCGACCGAACGCTCCAGGGCGATGCCGACGGTGGCCTCTGGCCGCGCGCCCATGGCGATGAGCCGATGCGCCAGGCGATTGGCCTGTTGTTCCAGCTCGCGATAAGTCAATTGCTGCCCTGCGCAGACCACCGCGACGGCATCGGGGCAATCCATGGCATGCTGGGCAATCTGCTCGGCCAGCAGCGGCTGCCGCTGCGGGCTACCGGCCAGGCGGTTACGCGTGGCTGCCTGTTGCAACTGCGCCGGGGTCAACATGTCCAGGCTACCGAGCGTAGCCTGCGGGTCATCCAGCAGCGCATTCAACAAACGCTCGAAGCTGCCACGCAATGCCTCGGTGGCAGCCTCGCTGAAGCAGCTGCGCAGGTACATGAACTCCACCACCAGGGTGTTGCCCAGCTCCACGCACAAGTCCATGGCGTAGTTGGTAACGCCCCGTGCACTGACATCACCGAACTGCAGGGAATCGCTACTGTTTTCCGCCAGGCGCTCATCGACCGGGAAATTCTCGAACACGACGATACTGTCGAACAACGCCTGGCCCGGGCGCCCGGCCCAGCGCTGGACATTGGCAAGGGCTGCATGCTCATGGTCGCGCATCTCGACGTTGTACGCCTGCAGCTGCTGCAACCACGTCTCGACCCGTTGCCACGGCTCGGGCCTCTGCACCACCGGCAAGGTATTGATGAACAACCCCAGCATTTCATCGGCGCCCGCAAGGCTCGGTGGACGCCCTGCCACCGTCGCGCCGAAGCACACCGTGGATTGCCCGGTGTAGCGTTGCAACACCAGCAACCAGGCCGCCTGGATCAGGGTGTTCGGGGTCACCCGCAGCCTTTGCGCCTGCTCACGCAGGCGTCGGGTTCTGGGCCTGTCCCAGCGCAGGTACAGCGCGGCATGGCCGTCCAGCTCAGGCGCCGGGCGAGGCATTACGGTGCCAGCCAGCAAGGTCGGGGTTTCCAGGCCGCCGAGGGTTGCCTTCCAGAACCGTTCGAGTTTTTCCTGGGGTTGCGCGCCAAGCCAGCGGATGTAGTTGCCGAAATGCACCACCGGGCGGTCCGGCGTCTGCCCGTGATAGGTCTGCAGCACCTCGCCCAGCAGGCGCGAATCGCTCCAGCCGTCCATCAGGATGTGATGCCGCGTCCAGATCAGCTGCACGTCCCCATCTTCCAGGCGCACCAGTGTCAGGCGCATGAGCGGCGCACTCGTCAACTGGAAGCCTCGGGCAGCTTCTTCTGCCGCCAATGCCTTGAGCGCCTCCGGCGCGCAGTCTCGCTGCCGCCAATCGAGCACCTGCAACGGCAGGGCGACTTCGCGCAGTACCAGTTGCATCGGCTCGTGCAGTTGCGGGTCGGACCAGAATGCCGTGCGCAGAATGTCATGCCGGGCAATCACCTGCCGCCAGGCATCGGCGAAGCGGTCAATGTCCAGCCCTGCCACCGAGACCGCGGTCTGGTTGATGTAAAGGCCGGCTTCTGGCCCTTGCAGGGTATGGAACAGCATGCCCTGCTGCATTGGCGAAAGCGGATAGAGGTCAGCGATCTGCTCCACCGGGACTGGCAGTAGCTGCCGTTGTGCCTGGGTCAGCGCCGCCAACGCATCCGCTGCCGACGCTGCAGGCGGCTCGCCATCCTGCGCGCTACGGTGTTGCCGCGCGACCAAGGCCAGGCGCTGTACGGTCTGATGCTCGAACAGCTCCCTGGGGGTAAACTCCAGCCCGGCCTTGCGCGCTCGGCTGACCAGTTGCAAGGATACGATCGAATCACCACCCAGCTCGAAGAAGTTGTCGGTCAGGCCGACCCTCTCCAACTTCAGCACC
>NZ_DGIR01000052.1:1056-106161 GCF_002386445.1 Pseudomonas sp. UBA4617 | reverse complement strand
GTGAACGGAACAATCCGCCGGACTTAACTGACTGGCATTACCACAAGTGGGCTTTTTTTATACTCGCGTTTTCCTCACCCGCTCCGCGTACACCGACAGCGTCTGTTTCAGCACGTCCAGCGTTACCGGCTTGGAAAGACAGCTGTCCATCCCCGACTCCAGACAGCGCTGTTTCTCTTCCGCCAGGGCGTTAGCGGTGACGCCCACCACCGGCAGCGTCAGCCCCAGCTGGCGAATGCGTTGGGTCAGGCGATAGCCATCCATGTTCGGCATGTTCACGTCGCTCAGGACGATGTCGATATGGTTTTTACTCAGCACATTCAGCGCATCCACACCATCGTTCGCGGTCTTGCACTGATAGCCCAGCGAGCCAAGCTGGTCAGCCAGCAGGCGGCGGTTAATCGGATGGTCATCCACCACCAGGATCATCATGTCTTCATTCATCGACTGCACCGATTCCGGTGACGGTAGCGCCGTCGTGCCGTCGGCTGTCTCCATCTCCACACGGTAGATCCGCGCCAGCAGCGCAATCAGTTCGTGCGGCGAGGCCACGCTGTTTACCCATTCACCGTGGGCACGCTCCTGGGCAATGCCAATATGGCGACGGCAGAAGATCACCGCCGCTTTACCCTGCCACGGCTGCGTCAGTTCATCGTCGGTGATGAGCATGTCTTCCGCATCCGGCGTTTGGCCTGTGTAGCGTGCCACGCGAATACCGTGTGTCGTCAGCAGGGATTCCAGATAGGCATACAGCGAGGCATTATTGACCGCTAACCAACAGCGTTTATCACTTAATCCCTCTACCAGCACGTTGGCCGGAGACTGCGCGGCATACAGCGGAATGCGAATGGTGAACTGACTACCCATACCGGGTTCGGTATCCACCGAGATATCGCCATCCATCATGCTGATCAGTTTTTCACAGATCGCCAGCCCCAGACCGGTGCCCTGGAAGTTGCGCTGAACCCCGGTCCCCACCTGGAAGAACGGATCGAAGAGTTTGACCACCTCTTTGGCCGGAATACCGACCCCGGTGTCGCGCACGCGAATGCTCAGATAGTCCCCTGCCCTGGAGACATGCATCACAATGCAGCCCATGTCGGTAAACTTAATGGCGTTGCTGAGCAGGTTGGAGATCACCTGCTGCAGGCGCATCGGATCGCCCTGCAGCGATACCGGCACGTCCGGCTCAATAAAGCAGTACAGCCCCAACTGCTTACGTACCACCAGCGGCAGGTAGTTGGCACTGATATGGTTCATCACCTCGCGCGGTGAGAATTCGCGCGGCTCAATTTTCAGCTGCTCGGACTCAATTTTGGAGAAGTCGAGAATATCGCTGATGATTTTCAACAGCAGGCTGGAGGAGTTATTCATCGCCGTCACCAGACGGTCTACGCCCCGGGGCAGCTCTTTGGTCTGCAGCAGATCGAGGTTACCGATAATGCCGTACAGCGGGGTGCGCAGCTCGTGGCTGACCGTCGCAAGGAACATCGATTTCGACTGGCTGGCCTGTTCAGCCGACTGGGCCATATCCTGCAACGACTCTTCCATTTTGACGCGCGCGGAGACATCCACCAGCACGCAGATGGCGACGTTCTCGTTGCGATAGCGCGAGTGCACAAAGCTAATCTGCAAATTGGTGTTGTTGCTGGTGAGCACGTCGACAAAGTTGACCTGCTGTCCGCAGATAATCTGCGTCAGCCGCTGCCGATCCTCGTGGGTCAGCATATTGAGATAGTTATGCGCCAGCTCGTTACTGAGGATGTTAGTCCCATCCAGGGTGCGCAGAATACAGATCCCCACCGGCGCAGAGGCGACAATCTTGCGGTTGAACTGCTCATGCTCCTCGAGGCGCTGAGCATCGATCTCCGCCGGGATAAATATTTTGCGCTCGTACATCCGCGCCAGGGTAAACAGCGCAATCCCCACCAGCACGTTGAGTAGCACCGAGTTGAGGATCAGCATGCGGATACGTTCCAGGACCAGATCCACCGGAACGGAATAGACGATGCTCAGGGACGATGGCGGCAGGCTCTTTTTCAGCACCAGATCGCGGAAACCGGAGGTATAGCCAAACCATGAACGCTCCTGCATCCAGCGAGGGTCGACCTTGAGACGTGTTTCTGGCCCCGCCAGCGAGATAAGGCTGTGGCCATTTTCATCGAGAATGGTTACGCCCATCGGCAGATTGCCGGGGGTGAAAAAGTTCTCCATGCGGATAGTCTGTTCAGTGCCGAGCATCGCCTGCAGGCGGTTTGCCAGATAGACCGGCGTCATGGCATAGAAGTAACCTACCCCTGGACGCGGCCCCTGGCCAATCCAGAACAGGTTGTTGCCGCGCTCATCCTGCGGTGCGTTGCGGTATTTGGTGATCCGTTCGCGCAGGCTTTTCAGGGCGTTTTCGCGATCGACCGGCACGTCACGCAGGCCAAAATTGGCCATACAGAGATTTTCGCTGCCAATCAGAAAGACCCGGTTCAGATCGTACGCTGCCGAGAAGTTATCGCGCCAGTAGCGCATAAACCAGGCCAGTGACGCCAGCGAACCCCGCCATGCCGGCCCCATAACAGAACAGTCAGAATCGGGGAACAGCGGCTCAAAGTTGGGCACCTCGGTTTTACTGTCGCGTCCGCGGGTGGCCAGTACGCCGTTTTCTGCCGTCAGCCGGTTCTCCGCGATGTACTTGAGTTCCTTCATGACGTCTGCGGTGCGCTGAATGTAGCGCTGGGACTGTTCGTAGCTAAGGTTGAACTCCTGGCGGATCTCCGACTCCTTCTGGTGCAGCGCATTGACGATGTAAAACACCGAAAACAGGGCGATCAACACCCAAATCAGGAGCGCCAGCGCCCGGAACAGATAGCGAGAAACTTTCAGCGTGGTTCGAAAGGAGACGAGGTATTTCAAGGGGGCGAGGCTCCGCCATCAGGGTCAAAAGGAATGGGCTTTAAGGTAGCGGTAAACGCGCATAGTCGCAATGTTCGGTTGTCTGCAATTGCGTGTACCGGCAAAAGAAAAGGGCCGGAGACCGGCCCTTTATCGTCAGGAGACATTACTCTTCAGCGTCATCCGCTGCATCGTCGTCAGTATCCGCTTCCGGTGCGATCTCATCGTCACCTTCTGCTACGCTGCCGTCGATGGAGTCGAGCTCTTCGTCATCCACTGGCTCAGCGACGCGCTGCAGACCCACCACGTTCTCATCTTCCGCGGTACGGATGAGGATCACGCCCTGGGTGTTACGGCCTACCACGCTGATCTCGGACACGCGAGTACGCACCAGCGTACCGGCATCGGTGATCATCATGATCTGGTCGGTATCATCAACCTGAACCGCGCCAACCACGGAGCCGTTACGCTCAGTCACTTTGATCGAGATAACGCCCTGGGTGCCGCGGGACTTGGTTGGATACTCGTCCTGGGCGGTACGTTTACCGTAGCCGTTCTGCGTAACGGTCAGGATTGCGCCTTCGCCGCGCGGAACAATCAGGGAGACAACGCTGTCTTCGCCCGCCAGTTTGATGCCGCGAACACCGGTCGCAGTACGACCCATGGCGCGCACTGCGCTCTCTTTGAAGCGCACCACTTTACCGGCGGCAGAGAACAGCATCACTTCGTCGGAACCGGAGGTCAGATCCACACCAATCAGTTCGTCGCCTTCGTTCAGGTTGACGGCGATAATGCCGGCAGAACGTGGACGGCTGAACTCGGTCAGGGCGGTCTTCTTCACCGTACCGCTGGCGGTTGCCATAAAGACGTTCACGCCTTCTGCGTACTCACGAACCGGCAGAATGGCGGTGATACGCTCGTTCTGCTCCAGCGGCAGCAGGTTGACGATTGGACGTCCACGTGCGCCACGGCTCGCTTCCGGCAGCTGATAGACCTTCATCCAGTACAGACGGCCCCGGCTTGAGAAGCAGAGGATGGTGTCGTGGGTGTTGGCCACCAGCAGGCGGTCGATAAAGTCTTCTTCTTTAATACGTGCCGCTGACTTGCCCTTACCGCCACGACGCTGTGCTTCGTAGTCGGTTAACGGCTGGTACTTCACGTAGCCCTGGTGAGACAGGGTCACAACAACGTCTTCCTGGTTGATCAGGTCTTCGATGTTGATATCAGCGGTATTGGCCGTGATTTCAGTGCGACGCTCATCGCCGAACTGATCGCGAACCAGCGCCAGCTCTTCGCGGATCACTTCCATCAGACGATCGGCGCTGCCGAGGATATGCAGCAGCTCGGCAATCTGTTCCAGCAGCTCTTTGTACTCGTCGAGCAGTTTTTCGTGCTCAAGGCCGGTCAGTTTCTGCAGACGCAGATCCAGAATCGCCTGAGCCTGCTGCTCGGTCAGATAGTACTGGCCATCACGCACGCCGAACTCAGGTTCCAGCCACTCTGGACGCGCAGCGTCATCGCCCGCACGTTCCAGCATTGCTGAGACATTACCCAGCGCCCATGGCTGAGCCACTAACGCCGCTTTCGCTTCCGCAGGGGTTGGCGCACGGCGAATTAACTCGATGATCGGATCGATGTTCGCCAGCGCAACGGCCAGCGCTTCAAGGATGTGCGCACGATCGCGGGCTTTACGCAGTTCGAAAATGGTACGGCGAGTCACCACTTCACGGCGGTGACGCACGAACGCGCTCAGAATGTCTTTCAGGTTCATGATCTTCGGCTGACCATGGTGCAGCGCAACCATGTTGATCCCGAAGGAGACCTGAAGCTGAGTCAGGGAGTAGAGGTTGTTCAGTACCACTTCCCCTACCGCGTCACGTTTGATTTCAATCACGATACGCATGCCGTCTTTGTCAGACTCATCACGCAGCGCGCTGATACCTTCAATGCGTTTCTCTTTTACCAGCTCGGCAATCTTCTCGATCAGGCGCGCTTTGTTCACCTGATACGGTATTTCGTGGACGATGATGGTCTCACGGCCGGTTTTGGCGTCGGCTTCGACTTCTGCGCGGGCACGAATATAGATCTTGCCGCGACCGGTACGGTACGCTTCTTCAATGCCGCGACGGCCATTAATGATGGCGGCGGTCGGGAAGTCCGGGCCGGGGATGTGTTCCATCAGCCCTTCAATGCTGATGTCTTCATCGTCGATATAGGCCAGGCAACCGTTGATCACTTCCGTGATGTTGTGCGGCGGAATGTTAGTCGCCATACCTACTGCGATACCGGACGCACCGTTTACCAGCAGGTTAGGGATCTTGGTTGGCATCACATCAGGAATGCGCTCGGTGCCGTCGTAGTTATCGACGAAATCAACGGTCTCTTTTTCCAGGTCGGCCATCAGCTCGTGGGCGATTTTCGACATACGGATTTCCGTATAACGCATCGCCGCCGCGGAGTCACCATCGACCGAACCAAAGTTACCCTGACCATCTACCAGCATGTAACGCAAGGAGAATGGCTGCGCCATACGGACGATAGTGTCGTACACGGCGGTATCACCATGCGGGTGATATTTACCGATTACGTCACCAACGACACGGGCAGATTTTTTGTAGGCTTTATTCCAGTCATTGCCCAATACGTTCATGGCGTATAGTACGCGACGGTGTACCGGCTTAAGTCCATCGCGGACATCCGGCAGCGCACGGCCAACAATGACCGACATCGCATAATCCAGATAGGAGCTCTTCAGCTCTTCCTCGATGTTAACCGGTGTAATTTCTCTCGCAAGGTCGCTCATCTAACCGCTATCCCTCTACTGTATCCCGGATTCAAAGGTCGGAAATTATAACACACCCGCTTAGGTTTAAACTAATTTGCTTTGTTATCCTGATATACTTCCTCGTCTTTAAATTACGGAGTAAAAGCGTCCATGAATGCGGAAAAATCCCCGGTGGCTCCCAACGTTGACCATGAAGAGATCGCCAAATTCGAAGCCGTCGCCTCGCGCTGGTGGGATCTTGAAGGTGAGTTTAAACCCCTGCACCGCATTAACCCCCTGCGCCTGGGCTATATCGCGGAACGCTCCGGCGGCCTGTTCGGTAAAAAGGTGCTCGATGTAGGCTGCGGCGGCGGTATCCTGGCAGAGAGTATGGCGCGCGAAGGCGCTACAGTGACCGGGCTGGATATGGGCTTCGAGCCGCTACAGGTGGCGCGACTGCATGCGCTGGAAAGCGGTATTCAGGTGGAGTACGTGCAGGAAACGGTTGAGGAACACGCCGCGAAGTTTGCCCAACAGTATGACGTCGTCACCTGCATGGAGATGCTGGAGCACGTGCCCGACCCGCAATCGGTGGTAAAAGCCTGTGCAAAACTCGTTAAACCGGGCGGCCAGGTGTTCTTCTCCACCATCAACCGCAACGGCAAGGCGTGGCTGATGGCCGTGGTCGGCGCAGAATACGTGCTGCGGATGGTGCCAAAAGGCACCCACGATGTGAAAAAATTCATCAAACCGGCAGAGTTATTGAGCTGGGTCGATGGCACCTCCCTGAAAGAGCAGCACATGACCGGTCTGCATTACAATCCTCTGACCGACAAGTTCAAACTGGCGCCAGGCGTGGACGTTAACTACATGCTCCATACCACCGCCAAAAAAGACTAAGGTTATCTACTCTTTTTCTAAGAATGCGCAGCAGTTTGTTGCGCATTTTTGACCACCCGTTGAAGAAATCAGCAGTCGATCAATTTTTCATTTTTTTTTCTACATTATTGACATCACGTCCAGGCCTTACGGTACGAGGACTTACGCTTTTTTACTCTTTCACAACCTCAATTTAACCTCAAAATCAACTCTTGTACTGAAAAGAATCCTTACTAGAATACTCACCATCTTGCGTTATCCTTATCGTAAAACCCCTATATGTAGTATTTATCCACAGAGGTCTGTGGATAAGCGGGGGATATTTTCTTTTTTCACGGACAGGTAAAAACCCACATGAATCAGAGTCTGCTGGTGACAAAGCGCGACGGTGCTACCGAGCGTATCAATCTGGACAAAATCCATCGTGTTCTCGACTGGGCAGCAGAAGGACTGAATAACGTATCCATTTCTCAGGTGGAACTGCGCTCCCATATCCAGTTCTATGACGGCATCAAAACGTCTGATATCCACGAAACCATTATCAAAGCCGCGGCGGATCTGATCTCCCGCGAAGCACCGGATTATCAGTACCTCGCAGCCCGTCTGGCCATTTTCCACCTGCGTAAAAAAGCCTACGGCCAGTTTGAGCCGCCAGCGTTGTTCGATCATGTGGTGAAGATGGTAGAGCTGGGCAAATACGACACGCATCTGCTGGAAGACTACACGGAAGAAGAGTTCAAGCAGATGGACGGGTTTATCGATCACTGGCGTGATATGAACTTCTCCTACGCCGCGGTGAAGCAGCTGGAAGGGAAATACCTGGTCCAGAACCGTGTGACCGGTGAAATCTACGAGAGCGCCCAGTTCCTCTACATTCTGGTGGCCGCCTGCCTGTTCTCTAACTATCCGCGTGCTACCCGTCTGGAATACGTGAAGCGTTTCTACGATGCGGTTTCCACCTTCAAGATTTCTCTGCCGACGCCGATCATGTCCGGCGTGCGCACCCCTACCCGTCAGTTCAGCTCCTGCGTACTGATCGAGTGTGGCGATAGCCTGGACTCCATTAACGCCACCTCCAGCGCCATTGTGAAATACGTTTCCCAACGCGCCGGTATCGGTATTAACGCCGGTCGCATCCGTGCGCTGGGCAGCCCGATTCGCGGCGGTGAAGCGTTCCACACCGGCTGTATTCCGTTCTACAAACACTTCCAGACTGCGGTGAAATCCTGCTCTCAGGGCGGCGTACGCGGTGGCGCAGCCACCCTGTTCTACCCGATGTGGCATCTGGAAGTCGAAAGCCTGCTGGTACTGAAAAACAACCGTGGCGTGGAAGGTAACCGCGTGCGTCACATGGATTACGGCGTTCAGATCAACAAGCTGATGTACACCCGTCTGCTGAAAGGCGGCGACATCACCCTGTTCAGCCCATCCGACGTCCCGGGCCTGTACGACGCCTTCTTTGCCGATCAGGATGAGTTCGAGCGTCTGTACGTTCAGTATGAAAACGACGACAGCATCCGTAAGCAGCGTGTGAAAGCGGTTGAACTGTTCTCCCTGATGATGCAGGAACGTGCTTCCACGGGCCGTATCTACATCCAGAACGTTGACCACTGCAACACCCACAGCCCGTTCGATCCGGTCGTTGCACCAGTGCGCCAGTCTAACCTGTGCCTGGAGATCGCCCTGCCGACCAAACCGCTGGAAGATGTGAACGACGAAAACGGCGAGATCGCCCTGTGTACGCTCTCTGCGTTCAACCTGGGTGCGATTAATAGCCTGGACGAGCTGGAAGAGCTGGCAGTGCTGGCGGTTCGCGCGCTGGATGCGCTGCTGGACTACCAGGATTACCCAATCCCGGCGGCAAAACGCGGGGCAATGGGTCGTCGTACTCTCGGCATTGGCGTGATCAACTACGCTTACTGGCTGGCGAAAAACGGCAAACGTTACTCCGACGGCAGCGCCAATAACCTGACGCACCAGACCTTCGAAGCCATTCAGTACTACCTGCTGAAAGCCTCTAACGAACTGGCCATCGAACAAGGCGCCTGCCCGTGGTTCAACGAAACCACCTACGCCAAAGGCATTCTGCCGATCGACACCTACAAGAAAGATCTGGACGGCATCGTCAGCGAGCCGCTGCACCTCAACTGGGAAGGCCTGCGCGAGTCGATTAAAACCCACGGCCTGCGTAACTCTACGCTCTCTGCCCTGATGCCGTCCGAGACCTCCTCGCAGATCTCCAACGCCACCAACGGCATCGAGCCGCCGCGCGGTCACGTGAGCATCAAAGCGTCGAAAGACGGGATCCTGCGCCAGGTGGTGCCAGACTACGAGCTGCTGAAAAACAACTACGAGCTGCTGTGGGAAATGCCAAACAACGACGGCTACCTGCAACTGGTGGGCATCATGCAGAAGTTTATCGACCAGTCGATCTCTGCGAACACCAACTACGATCCATCACGCTTCCCGTCAGGGAAAGTACCGATGCAGCAGCTGCTGAAAGACCTGCTTACCGCCTATAAATTTGGCGTGAAAACCCTGTACTATCAAAACACCCGTGACGGTGCGGAAGATGCGCAGGACGATCTGGTCCCGTCCATTCAGGATGATGGCTGCGAAAGCGGCGCATGTAAGATCTAAGTAATTTTGCCGGGTAGCGTTACGCTTACCCGGCCTACGTTTTTGTAGGCCCGGCCCGCCGGGCAGTACAATCTCAACAGGACACACTCATGGCATACACCACCTTTTCACAGACGAAAAACGACCAGCTCAAAGAGCCGATGTTCTTCGGCCAGCCGGTCAACGTGGCACGCTACGATCAGCAAAAATATGACATCTTCGAAAAGCTGATTGAAAAGCAACTCTCCTTCTTCTGGCGCCCGGAAGAGGTTGACGTTTCCCGCGACCGTATCGATTTCCAGGCTCTGCCGGAACACGAAAAGCACATCTTCCTCAGCAACCTGAAGTATCAGACACTGCTGGACTCCATCCAGGGCCGTAGCCCGAACGTGGCGCTGCTGCCGCTGATCTCTATCCCGGAGCTGGAAACCTGGGTTGAGACCTGGGCGTTCTCCGAGACGATCCACTCCCGCTCTTATACCCATATCATTCGTAACATCGTCAACGATCCGGCGATTGTGTTCGATGATATCGTCACCAACGATCAGATCCTGAAGCGCGCCGAAGGCATTTCTCACTTCTATGACGACCTGATCGAGATGACCAGCTACTGGCATCTGCTGGGTGAAGGCACGCACACCGTGAACGGCAAAACCGTGACCGTGAACCTGCGTGAGCTGAAGAAAAAGCTCTACCTGTGCCTGATGAGCGTGAACGCGCTGGAAGCGATCCGCTTCTACGTCAGTTTTGCCTGCTCCTTCGCCTTCGCAGAACGCGAGTTGATGGAAGGCAACGCCAAAATCATCCGCCTGATCGCCCGCGATGAAGCCCTGCACCTGACCGGCACCCAGCATATGCTGAACTTGCTGCGCAGCGGCGTGGACGATCCCGAGATGGCCGAAATTGCTGAAGAGTGCAAACAGGAAAGTTACGACCTGTTTGTTCAGGCGGCGCAGCAGGAGAAAGAGTGGGCGGAATACCTGTTCCAGGGCGGCTCCATGATCGGCCTGAACAAAGATATTCTCTGCCAGTACGTGGAGTACATCACCAACATCCGTATGCAGGCGGTTGGTCTCGATCTGCCGTTCCAGACCCGCTCCAACCCGATCCCGTGGATCAACACCTGGCTGGTTTCCGATAACGTTCAGGTGGCGCCGCAGGAAGTGGAAGTGAGTTCCTACCTCGTCGGTCAGATTGACTCCGAAGTCAACACTGACGATTTGAGCGATTTCCAGCTCTGATGAGCCGCGTGACGCTTCGTCTTTCTGGCACAGAGCTCCTGTGCCAGGAAGAGCACCCTTCCCTGCTCGTTGCGCTGGAATCTCACCAGATTGAAGTTGAATACCAGTGCCGTGAAGGTTACTGCGGCTCCTGCCGCTGCCGTCTGGTGATAGGCCAGGTCGACTGGATCACCGAGCCGCTGGCCTTCATTAACGAAGGGGAAATTTTGCCCTGCTGCTGCCGGGCAAAAGGGGATATCGAAATCGAAATGTAAGCGCCCTTATCCCCTCTCCCGTGGGAGAGGGTTAAGGTGATGTCTTCGTCTTACCCGACCAACCAAATCTACTTCCGCTGAATAAACTCGACCGCCTTATCCGGGAAGTCGGTAAACAACCCGTCCACACCCGCCTGGTTATACAGCACGTCGTAAAGCTGATTCACGTCCGTCGCATAGTCCGGCAACTGGTCTGCACGCACCGTGTACGGGTGCACCTGCAGCTTGCTGGCATGGGCGTCTTTTACCATCGCCGTCAGCTTAACGTGACCCGGCGTTGAGCCGTCCGCCACCAGCATGTGGTAATCCGGCCCAATACCGTCCGCGTACTGCGCAATTTGCTGCATTGCTCCCGGTTTAAACATCCAGTCGTAGCTGTAGTTGATCCACTTGCCGTCAGGCTGTTTCTCCTGGGTTTCATTCCAGTCGGTATAGGCAATCAGTTGCACCAGATTGAGGTCCATCCCCATCTTCGGCTCCAGCTCGGTTTTGATGCGCTTCAGTTCAGCGGCATCAAAACACTGGAGATAAACCTTGTCCTCTTTGCGGGTGTAGCCGTACTCCTTTAGCACTGCCAGCGTTTTCGCCGCAATATCTTTGCCTTCCTGATGGTGGAACCACGGCGCTTTGATTTCCGGGTAGATACCGATGTTTTTACCGGTGGAGTGGTTCAGCCCCTGAACAAACTCTATTTCCTCTTCGAAAGTGTGAATGCGGAAGTCAGATTTGCCCATCGGGAAACGTCCCGTATAGACCTGCACCTTCTTGCCGTTTTCGATCTCAAAACCTTCGGTAAATTTCAGCGAACGGATTTCCGCCAGCGTAAAGTCGATGGCGTAATAACGGCCATCTTTACGGGCGCGGTCCGGGAAACGTTCCGCCACATCGGTCACGCGATCCAGATAATGATCATGCAGGACAACCAGTTGGTCGTCCTTCGTCATCACCAGATCCTGCTCCAGATAGTCAGCGCCCTGTGCATAGGCCATCGCTTTTGCCGGAAGCGTGTGCTCCGGCAAATAACCGCTCGCGCCACGGTGGGCGATAACAATTTTATCGGCCGCCAGCGCGGAGCCGGTCATCAGCCCCGCCAGCAGCAGGCCAGTCGCTAATTGAGTCAGTTTCAAAGCCCCTCTCCTTATTGACGACGTGCCAGCACTTCAGCGTGGTGACGTTTTTCCCCGATCATGACCACAATCAGCAGCAGTACCGCCAGGACGCTCCCGCCAATCATCACCATAAACCCGCCGTCCCAGCCGAAGAAGTCAACGGTATAGCCAACAATGGCGCTGGCCGCGACCGAACCGCCCAGATAACCAAACAGACCGGTAAAGCCCGCCGCTGTCCCTGCCGCTTTTTTCGGTGCCAGCTCCAGGGCGTGCAGGCCAATCAGCATTACCGGGCCATAGATCAGGAAGCCGATGACGATCATGCACGCCATGTCTACGGATGGATTACCCGGCGGGTTGAGCCAGTAAACGATGGTCGCAATGGTCACCAGAGTCATAAAGAAGACGCCTGTCGCACCACGGTTGCCCCGGAAGACTTTGTCCGACATCCAGCCGCATAGAAGCGTGCCCGGGATCCCTGCATACTCATACAGGAAGTAGGCCCAGGAAGATTTATCCAGCGCGAAGTGCTTCACCTCTTTCAGATAGGTTGGCGACCAGTCCAGAATGCCGTAGCGCAGCAGATAAACAAACACGTTCGCCACCGCGATGTACCACAGCAGTTTGTTTGGCAGCACATATTTCATGAAGATCTGTTTTGCCGACAGCTCTTCTTCGTGCTGCTCGCTGTAATCATCGGGGTAGTCGTTTTTGTACTCTTCGATCGGCGGCAGGCCACAGGACTGCGGTGTATCACGCATCAGGGCAAAAGCGATAATCGCCACCACGATGGCACCAAAGGCAGGCATATAGAGCGCCGCTTTCCAGTCGTTGAACCAGGCCATACCGAGCAGGAACAGCAGTGGCGGAATACCGCCGCCGACGTTATGCGCGCAGTTCCACACCGACACGATGCCGCCACGCTCTTTCTGCGACCACCAGTGCACCATGGTGCGTCCGCACGGCGGCCAGCCCATCCCCTGGAACCAGCCGCAGAGGAACAGCAGCACAAACATGACCGCAATACTGGAGGTCGCCCAGGGAACGAAGCCCATAAAGAGCATCACCGCTGCCGCCAGAATCAGCCCGGCAGGCAGGAACACGCGCGGATTCGAACGATCCGACACCGACCCCATGATGAACTTGGAAAAACCATAGGCAATGGAGATCCCTGACAACGCGAACCCCAGATCGCCGCGCGAAAAGCCCTGCTCCACCAGATAGGGCATGGCAAGCGCAAAGTTCTTACGCACCAGGTAATAAGCCGCATACCCGAAGAAAATCCCCAGGAAGATTTGCCAGCGCAGGCGGCGATAAAGCGGATCTATTTCTGCCTCTGGCAGACGCGCCTGATGCGGCGCAGGTTTAAAGATACTGAGCATGACAGCCTCCGTGGCCTTAGAGAAAGTGAGCAGGTGGCTCGCACCTGATTCCAGAGGCGGGGATGTTAAGAAATCACAGCGATTGTTACTGTGAATCAACGCACAAATTGTTACAGAAATATGACAGAATGCGCATAAAGACGCATGGAATCGTGTTTCATTTTCGTATCAGGCGCGTTTATGTTCGAAATCAAACAAACCACAACTTTCATGTGGCTAAATGATAGAAAAACGAACATAGAGGAAAGACGATGATGCTTCAGGATCCTCGTTACAGCGATGTGATAATCATTGGCGGTGGCGCAACCGGGGCGGGGATTGCCCGGGACTGTGCGCTGCGGGGCTTAAGCGTGACGCTTCTTGAACGCCATGATATCGCGACAGGGGCGACCGGGCGTAATCACGGCCTGCTCCACAGCGGCGCGCGCTATGCGGTCACGGATGCGGAATCCGCACGGGAGTGTATTGCTGAAAACCAGATCCTCAGGCGCATTGCCCGTCACTGCGTTGAACCAACCAATGGTCTGTTTATTACGCTGCCTGAAGATGATCTTTCGTTTCAACAAACCTTTATTTCCGCCTGTACCGCAGCCGGGATCGCTGCTGAAGCGATTGACCCTGCGCAGGCCCGCCGTATAGAACCCGCCGTAAACCCTGCCCTGATCGGCGCAGTTACGGTCCCGGACGGCACGGTGGATCCCTTCCGGCTGACGGCCGCCAATATGCTGGACGCCCGCGAGCACGGCGCGCGTATCCTGACCGGGCATGAGGTCACCGGGCTGATCCGCGAAGGCAACACCGTTCGCGGCGTGCGGGTATTTGATACGCAATACAAAGAACACAGCGACCTGTTTGCCGCCGTCGTGGTGAACGCGGCGGGGATCTGGGGTCAGCGCATCGCGGAATATGCCGACCTCTCCGTTCGTATGTTTCCGGCAAAAGGTTCCCTGCTGATCCTCGATCACCGCATCAACAACCACGTCATTAACCGCTGCCGTAAACCCTCTGATGCCGATATCCTGGTGCCGGGGGATACCATTTCATTGATTGGCACCACCTCAACCCACGTTGACTACAGCGAAATTGATGTCAACCGGGTGACGGCTGACGAGGTGGATACCCTGCTGCGTGAAGGTGAAAAACTGGCACCTGTCATGGCACAAACCCGTATTCTGCGGGCATATGCCGGCGTTCGCCCGCTGGTGGCCAGCGATGACGATCCGAGTGGACGTAACGTTAGCCGCGGCATTGTGCTGCTCGATCACGCCGAACGTGACGGGATGGAGGGCTTTATCACCATTACCGGCGGCAAGCTGATGACCTATCGCCTGATGGCGCAATGGACCACCGATGCCGTGTGCCGCAAACTGGGCAACACCAACGCGTGCGTCACGGCGGAAAAGCCTCTGCCCGGCTCGCGTGAAGCAACCGAAAAAAACCTGCAAAAAATCATCTCGCTCCCCGCCCCGCTGCGCGGCTCTGCCCTCTATCGCCACGGTGACAGAACACCCGCATGGCTTGGCGGAGGGCGGCTTAGCCGCAGCCTGGTGTGCGAGTGTGAGGCGGTGACCGCCGGGGAAGTTCAATACGCCGTGGAGAATCTGACGGTGAACAATCTGCTGGACTTACGCCGCCGTACCCGCGTCGGCATGGGAACCTGTCAGGGCGAACTGTGCGCCTGCCGGGCAGCAGGACTGTTACAGCGCTTTCATGTCACTACCTCAGGCCAGTCACTGACCCAATTGAGTGAATTTTTAAACGAGCGCTGGAAAGGCATTCAGCCTGTCGCCTGGGGCGATGCCCTGCGCGAAAGCGAGTTTACCCGCTGGGTCTACCAGGGGCTTTGTGGTCTGGAGAAGGAGTCGCAGGATGAAATTTGATACCCTGATTGTCGGCGGTGGCCTTGCGGGTTTGCTCTGCGGCATCAAACTCACGACGCACGGGCTTCGCTGCGCCATCGTTACCCGGGGCCAGAGCGCGCTGCATTTCTCGTCCGGCTCGCTGGATCTGTTAGGGCCGATGACCTTTGACGATTTGCCGCCAGCGCACCCCTACCGCCTGACGGGCGTCGAAAACGTTTTACGCTACGCCAGGGAAGCGGAAACGCTGCTGGCACGCAGCGGCGCAGGCTTACAGGGCAACGCGCAGCAAAATCATCAGCGTGTGACCCCGCTTGGCACCCTGCGATCTGCCTGGCTCAGCCCGGAAGAGGTCCCCGTCGCCCCCTTCGACGCGAAGCGTGTGCTGGTGGTCGGGATCAGCGGTTTTCTTGATTTCCAGCCGCACCTGGCCGCCGCCTCGCTGAGCCAGCGGGGGATTAACGTCGATGCCGATGAGATCGACCTTCCTGAACTCGACGTACTGCGTGACAACCCCAGCGAGTTTCGTGCGGTGAATATTGCCCGCCTGCTGGATCATGAAGATAAATGGCCGCAACTGTATGAGGCACTCCGGCCGCTCGGCGAAACCTGCGATGCCCTGTTTATGCCTGCCTGTTTCGGCTTAACGGACAATCGCCTCTGGTGCTGGCTGTCCGATCGCTTGCCCTGCTCTCTGGGTTTACTGCCGACGCTTCCTCCTTCGGTGCCGGGCATTCGTCTGCATAACCAGCTCCAGCGGCAATTTATTGCCCAGGGTGGCGTATGGATGGCAGGCGACGAGGTCAAAAAAATCACGCTGGCGCAGGACGCGGTAAGCGAAATCTGGACCCGTAACCACGGCGATATTCCGTTGCGCGCCCGCCATACGGTGCTCGCCAGCGGCAGTTTCTTCAGCAACGGCTTGTTGAGCAGCCGGGAAGGCATCCGCGAGGCCATCCTCGGGCTGGATGTTCGTCAAAGCGCCTCGCGTGCAGACTGGTACCAGAGTGATTTCTTCACGCCGCAGCCCTGGCAACAGTTCGGGGTGATCGTCGATGAACGTCTGCGTCCACAACTCTCCGGTACACCCGTTGAAAATCTCTACGCCATCGGCTCGATTCTGGGTGGCTACGATCCTATTGCCCAGGGTTGCGGCGGCGGCGTATGCGCGATAACGGCACTGCATGTCGCCGGGCTGATTATCCACAGCATGGAGGCCGAACAATGAACGACACCCGCTTTGAAAGCTGCATTAAATGCACGGTCTGCACTACGGTCTGCCCGGTCAGCGGCGTAAACCCGCAATACCCGGGGCCGAAGCAGGCCGGTCCAGACGGGGAGCGCCTGCGCCTGAAGGACGGCGCGCTGTACGATGAAGCACTGAAATACTGCATCAACTGCAAGCGCTGCGAAGTGGCTTGCCCGTCAGATGTCAAAATCGGCGATATCATTCAGCGTGCCCGCGCGCGTTATAGCACCCAAAAACCGACGTTGCGTGATGCCATCCTCAGCCATACCGACCTGATGGGCAGGGTTTCAACGCCGTTCGCCCCGCTGGTGAACGCTGCGACCTCGCTGAAACCGGTACGCCAGTTGCTGGACGCCACCCTGAAAATCGACCACCGTCGCAGTCTGCCGAAATATTCTCAGGGGACGTTTCGCGGCTGGTACAAATCCGTGGCGGCGGAACAGGCGCAGTTTAGCGATCAGGTGGCTTTCTTCCACGGCTGCTACGTGAATTACAATCACCCTCAGTTGGGAAAAGATCTGCTCAACGTCCTGAATGCGATGGGCACTGGCGTACAGCTACTGAATAAAGAGAAGTGTTGCGGTGTGCCGCTAATTGCCAACGGCTTCACGGATAAAGCGCGCAAGCAGGCGATCAGCAATGTCGCCGCCTTGCGCGAAGCCATTGTCGGAAAAGGGATCCCGGTGCTCGCCACGTCGTCTACCTGCACCTTCACGCTGCGGGATGAATATCCGCATCTTCTGGATGTGGAGAACACCGACCTGCGCGACCATATTGAACTGGCGACTCGCTTCCTGTGGCGCAAGCTGGACAGTGGACAGACCCTGCCACTGAAACCATTGCCATTGAACGTGGTTTATCACACGCCCTGTCATATGGAAAAAATGGGCTGGTCGCTGTATACGCTGGAATTGCTACGGCTGATACCGGGGCTGACGTTGACGGTGCTGGATTCGCGCTGTTGCGGCATCGCGGGCACCTACGGGTTTAAGCGAGAAAACTACCCTACCTCGCAGGCGATTGGCGCGCCGCTGTTCCGTCAGATTGAAGAGAGCGGCGCAGATATCGTGGTGACGGACTGCGAAACCTGCAAATGGCAGATTGAGATGTCCACCCGCAAACGTTGCGAGCATCCCATTACCTTACTGGCAAAGGCACTGGGCTAGAGGTTGCCGGGGTGTCCGCCCCGGCAGATTCATCACTCGACAAACACCGACTCAACAACGTTAATCCAGCCGTGTTCGCTGGCGACCTCTTTCCCGTTCAGCCAGCGGCGCAGCATGTTGAGCGCCATCATGGCGCACACCTCCTGACGCACCGCCACACTGTGACGGGTGATACTCATTTTCACCCGCAGCGCGTGTGTGCCTTCCGGCGTTGCCAGCGCAAAGTTAAGGTGCTCGTCATCCACGCCACCGATAGCCAGCGCCAGTCCGGCAAAATGTTTCACTCTGCGTTCTGATGCCCAGCGAGCGGTCTGCGCCAGGGTTTCCTGCTGGAACGGCACCACTTCACTGGCCAGCAGCGGCGCGCTGGCGCGTGAAAGCTGTAATGCCAGCAATCCACCGGTAAACTGCTCGCTCAGGGTCACGCTCAACTGGCGGGACTGCAACTCACGGGCGATCTGCGCTGGCAGCCCGTCGGTGCCCTCAAAAATCAGGCTTTCACCCGCGACAAGCTGCACTTCCGGCCACAACGCCAGCATGGCGGCTTTCTCTGTTGCCGGGCCGGTGAGCTTAAGCTCGATAATCGGCATCGAGGAGCGATAGCCCATCGACACGCCCGGCGGGAGTTGCAGGTGATCCAGACTCTGGGCCAGATCGCTTTCAGAGCGGCCAAAAGTGGTCAGGCGCAGACACAGCGGCGGCTCCGGCAGGGTAAAACGCTGACGAAGGCGCGGCAGGATCTGCTGCTCAACCATCACTTTAAATTCAGACGGCACGCCCGGCGTGAAGAACATCAGGCAGCGGTTGAGTTGAATGGCAAACCCGCAGGCGGTGCCAACCGGGTTATCAACCAGTTCGGCACTGGCGGGGATCTCAGCCTGTTTGCGGTTGCTCGGGGCCATGACGCGGCCACGATCGGAGAAAAAGCGCTCCATCTGCGCCAGCCACTCTTCATGCATCACCAGCCCTTCGCCTTTCGCTGTCGCGGCGGCCAGAGCACTAAGATCGTCGCTGGTCGGGCCGAGTCCGCCGTTCACAATCAGCACGTCAGCCTGTTCGCTGCGCTCGCGCAGAATGTTCACCAGTGACTCAAGATTGTCGCCCACCGTATTGCGGCGCGTGAGTGGTAATCCCTGCTCAAAGAATAAATCGGCAAGCCAGGCCGCATTGGTATCAATAATTTGCCCATGCAGCACTTCGTCGCCAGTGGATAACATTTCCACGTTAATCATTGTGTTCTCCCACTTCTATGGTCAAAACACTATAGCGCAATGGTGATGGGTGAAAAGAGAAACTGGCGCAGCAGAGCACTGCGCCGAAATAGATTAGAAGCCCGCGCTCACGCCAACATACGGGCCATCGGCCAGGGCGTTATCGCGATTGCCGTCTTTACCGGCCAGGTTCAGATAACGATAACCGGCTTCAATAGTGATTGGACGCATGATGGTCCAGCGCGCACCGGCGTTGGCTTCTTTATAGCTGTTGATGCCGCTGGAGAGCGAGTCTGGAGAGTAATAGTACTCACCAAACAGGCCGAAGCTGTCGCCAATCTTCCACTGCAGACCGCCGCCCACCGCCGCGGCGTAACCTTCGTCGCCGTTGTTTGGGTTGGTGTAGATCCCTTTTCCGCCGACGGTGGCCAGGAATGGACCGAGAGGAACGTTCAGACCGAGACCGAGGCTGGCGGCATCGCCATCATCGTCGTTATGGGTCCAGCCACCGGTCATCGCCAGACCGGACGTCTCGGTGCCAAGGCCAAAGCCCAGGTGGGTATAGTCCTTACCCGCCGAGCCGTTAAAAGAGATTGCGTTTGCCGCTGCTGACGCAAACATCAGGCCTAAGCCCAGTAATGCCACTTTTTTCATTGTCGTGATCCCGCGCAATGTGATTAGAATTATTCAAAACCGCGAGATTTTAACGTGAGTCGGCCTGCGATCAACGCTGAGGCGAGATAATAAAAAAATTAGATTGTAACGAGTTGATACTTACAGGTTTTAACAATGTTAAATTCGGAAAAAGCGTTACCCTGAGGATGCCAGCGACGTCAGTTTAACGGCACGAATGCGTTGAAGGGCAGCGAAGTTAAAAACGAAACAGGAGCCTGGGCTCCCGTTTTTATCGCAGGATGAATGCCTGCGCCCTGCCCTTTACCCGCAGCCGATCACCGGGAAGAGTCGCAATTCAACCTCGTAACGACTGATGAACCCACTGTTGCAGGGCGCGGCGGGCGATTTTAATTCCGCCATTTTTCAGTTCAGCCGGAAGCATGAGCCAGTGCACCGGCTGCTGAAAGCGCGCCAGCTTATCGCTCACCCAGTGGGGTAGCTGGGCGATATCTGTTCCCGCTTCGCACTCGACGACCGCCACCGGCCGTTGACCAAACTCGACATCATCGAAGGGAACCACATACACCTGGTTTACCTGAGGATGGGTGCCGATCACCCGCTCCAGCTCTTCCGGCTGGATCCCCTCCCCGCCGCTGAAAAAGAGATTATCCATCCGACCCAGGATGGTCAGCCGACCGTCGCACAACGCACCGCGATCGCGGGTGGCGAACCAGCCCTGCGCATTGGTCAGCGGGAGCAATGCGCCGTCTCGCCAGTAACCCGCCGCCATGCTGCGTGCCTTGATCCAGACTTCCCCCTCGACGACCTGTATCTCTCGCCCCGGCAAAGGGACACCGACATCCGGTTCTCCGTCCGCCTCTTTGGCGCAGACGGTGGAGGCAAATTCAGTCAGACCGTAACCGCAGAAGGTCCGAATGCCCTGCTCGCGTGCCTTCTCCGTCAGCGCTACAGGAATGGCCGCCCCGCCGAGAAGGACGGCTTTCAGAGCAACGCGATGCTCGCCATTGATCAGGCGCCACAGCTGAGTTGGTACCAGCGAGGCGTGAGTACAGCCCTGCAATGCCTGCTCCAGCGGCTGTTTCTCACGCACGGTCAGGCGTGCCCCGGCATGCAGCCAGCGCCATAAAATGCCCTGCCCGGAGACATGAAAAAGCGGCAGCGAAAGCAGCCAGTCATCGTTGCCGCTAAACGGCATGAGGGCCAGAACGCCCTGCGCGCTGGCAAGGTGGGCCGAACAGGTATGCACCGCCGCTTTGGGTAAACCGGTCGAGCCGGAGGTAAGCGTCATGGAGGCCAGACGTTCTGGTTGCCATGCAACGCTGTAGTGCCCCTTGTCATCGCGTAAAGCCAGTCCAGGCAGCCCGTCGAACACGCTGGTTAACACCAGCGCAAAACGCAGTGTCATTTGCGGCAATAAGACATCCAGCAGCGGACGCGGCAGCTGAGGATTAACGGGCAGAATGCGCGCCCCGCACTGAAGCAGCGCCAGCCACGCCAGCAGGGTGTGCGGATGATTGTGGGCGAGCAGCATTACGCCGTCACCTTCCTGTACGCCCTGACGATGAAAACCCGTCGCCAGGCGATCTACACGATCGCACAGCTGTTGCCAGGTGAGCGTCTCTTCGTTCAGGCGTAGCGCAGGTTTATCAGCCTGCCGCGCGCACCAGTGCCGCCACGGCCAGTCGGTAAAACTCATAGCAGCGGCTCCAGCGCCTCGACGTCGAGTTGCGGCAGCGTACTGTCAGGCCAGGAGCGGATAAGCTGAGCTTGCATCAGGTTTAGCGTGTCCAGGCCGGGGACAGTGTCTGGCGTCAGCCAGGCTGCGATACGTGCCAGCTGTGTCAGCCCAAGACTGGATTCAATGGAGGAGCTTATCACCGCCGTCAGGCCTGCCGCCTGTGCCGCAGAGACCTGCTGGCGCACTTTCTCCAGGCTGCCGGTCAGGGTCGGTTTGATCACCACGGCGCTGACACCCGGCTCGGCAACAAACGCAAAATCATCCTCGCGCAGGCTTTCATCCCAGGCGATGGCAATCCCTGTCTCCCGGGCAAACGCCAGCGAGTCCGCGCGCGTTTTACAGGGTTCCTCCAGAAAGGCGATACGATCCCGATACGCCGGGTTAACGTACTTCGCAAACTGCTGCGCTTTCAACGGTGTCCAGGCACGGTTGGCATCAAGGCGCAGACGCAGATCCGGGATGGCCTCCAGCAGCAGATTCGCCACCATGCCGTCGCGCACCGCTTCGTACAGCCCCACTTTGATCTTCGCCACTTTTTCGCCCGGCATGGCGGCGAGCACGGCAAAGAGTTCGTCAGGATCCCCGGTACAGAGCGGGGCTGCGCGATAATCGGCTTTCTGCGGCAGCGTACCGTCCAGTTCGGCCAGCGCACAGCTGATGCCAAAATCCACCGCAGGCAGACCGGGCAACTGCGGATCTGCGCCGTCGCGCCAGGCCAGGCACCAGGCCCGCAGCGAGGCTTCCGCCTCCTCCAGCGACTCGCGGCTGAAGCCCGGCAGGGGGGCGATTTCGCCCCACCCTTGCCGATCGCCCTGCTGCAGATGAACGAACAGACCGTCGCGCGTTTTTAACCGCCGTTCGCGCAGAACCACACCCGCGTCCATCGGTACCTGCCAGCGGTAGATCTGTACGCTGCGCATTACGGATTCCGTTTGTATTTGCTGAAGTCCGGCTGGCGCTTCTCGTTGAACGCGTTACGCCCTTCCTGACCCTCTTCGGTCATGTAGAACAGCATGGTGGCATTGCCCGCCAGCTCCTGCAGCCCGGCCTGACCATCGCAGTCGGCGTTCAGTGCCGCCTTCAGGCAGCGCAGCGCCATCGGGCTGTTTTGCAGCATTTCACGACACCAGCGCACGGTCTCTTTTTCCAGATCGGCAATCGGCACCACGGTGTTAACCAGCCCCATATCCAGCGCTTCCTGGGCATTGTACTGACGGCACAGGAACCAGATCTCGCGTGCTTTTTTCTGACCCACGATACGGGCCATGTAGGAGGCACCCCAGCCGCCGTCGAAGGAGCCGACTTTCGGGCCGGTCTGGCCGAAGATGGCATTTTCTGCCGCGATTGTCAGGTCGCACATCATGTGCAGCACGTGACCGCCACCGATGGAGTAGCCAGCCACCATCGCAACAACCGGTTTTGGACAGGTGCGGATCTGGCGCTGGAAGTCGAGCACGTTCAGGTGGTGCACGCCAGAGTCATCCTGGTATCCGCCGTAGTCGCCGCGCACTTTCTGATCGCCCCCGGAACAGAACGCTTTTTCGCCTTCCCCGGTAAGGACAATCACGCCGATATTGTCGTCGTAACGGGCATCTGCCAGCGCCTGGATCATCTCTTTAACGGTGACCGGACGAAACGCGTTACGCACCTCGGGACGGTTGATGGTGATTTTGGCGATCCCGTCCGCCGATTTGTGGTAACGAATGTCGGTGTAACCTTCGGAGCAGTCCTGCCATTCCACCGGTGCGTAGAGCATGTTTTCATCAGGGTAGATCATAGAGTGTCCTTTATGGATAAACGGAATATCTGAGCCAGACGCTCGGCCACCGCAACGGGATTTTCCCGATGGGCGTTATGTCCGGCATGGGAAATTTGATGGCCGATCGCGGGAAGCTCCCGGGCAATCGCCCTGAACTTGTCGTCCCGCTCGCCATACAGATAGAAAAAGGGAACTGCGCACTCAGCGAGCGCAGCCCTTAAATCGGGTTGTTCAGCCAGGGAGGTCGCCTGCAACATGGCGGCCAGGGTCGCGCCGTTGTTACGGCTGCGCAGGGCAACCAGCGCCCGACGCTGCGCGTCAGTTAATGAGGCAAAGACCGGCTGTTGATACCAGTCTGCAAACACCGCCTCTAAGGGTTCATGGCGAAAACGCGCAGCCCAGTGAGCATCAGAGGCGCGGCGCCTTGCCCGTTCGTCATCATCACGCAACCCCGGATGCGCCCCTTCAACAATCAATCCCTGTAGCCCTTTCGGGCGCTGGCAGGCGTGATACATCGCAATGCGGCCGCCGAGGGAGTACCCCACCAGCCAGTACTTTAGTATGTTGTAACTAAGAAGGGTGCGATTCAGCAATGTATGCATGTCGCTGAAATCGTGCACCGCAACGTGCGCCGATTCGCCGTGTCCCGGCAAATCAAGATATAAGCGGGGATAATCACCCAGGCACGCCTCGGGCAACTGCCATTCACGGCGATCGCCGGAAAAGCCGTGCAGGAAAACCAGCCAGGGTTTTCCTGCCGCGCCGGTGCAGTGCGTGCCTTGCAGGATCATAGATGGCTTACCTGCGCCAGCAGGTTTTGCAGCATCTGCGCGCCATCGCTGTCGTTAACCACCACTTCGATAAGCGTGGCGCGAGGTTTGCTCCACGCCGTATTCAGGGCGCTCTCCAACTCCCCCCAGCTTGTAGGGCGCTGATAACGGAGGCTGAACATGGCTGCCGCGTGTTCAAACTGCACGTTTTGCGGCATCAGATAGAAGCGCTCACGCTCACTCTGCGGCGTCGGCAGCAGGGAGAAAATCTGCCCGCCGTTATTGTTGATCACCAGCAGCACAAAGGGCGCCGAAGCCTGACGTAACAAGGCCAGCGCGTTGAGATCGTACAACGCCGACAGATCGCCAACAATCGCCAGCGTCGGGCGTGCGTTGGCACGCTGGACCCCGGCTGCGGTGGAGAGCAGCCCGTCAATGCCGCTGGCGCCACGGTTACTGAACACCGGATAGCCTGCCGGCAGGCGGGAAAAGGCATCAATCAGACGCACCACCAGGCTGTTGCCGACAAACAGCTGCCCCTGCTCGGGCAGATAGTGGCGAATACGGTGCGCCAGCTGCGCCTCGCCAAACGCCTCGCTGTGTTGCGCTGTCAGCTGCCAGGCCTGGCGGGAGAGTTCCGGGATCGCCGTGGCCCAGGGGCCGCGTTTTTCCGCCGGATGCAGTTCCAGCCAGTCGGCGACATTCGAGACCAGCCGACGACCGCAATGGTGCGCCGGATCCAGCCGCCCTTCCCGCGGATCGACCAGCCAGTACTCTTCCGGCGTGCAGGTTGCCTGCCACTGCAGCAGCCGTTTCCCCGTCAGACTGCCGCCCAGCTGGACCACAATCTGCGCCTGCTCCAGTTCGGTAACGGCCTTCGCATTGCCCAGCCACAGATCCGCACACGGCAGCGGCTGCCCGGTCTGGGAGAGTACGTCGCCAATCAGCGGCCAGCCCAGAGTTTGCGCCCACTCTGCCACCTTTTTTCCTTCCGCCGCGCTCATTCTGCCCGCCAGCACCACGCCGCGTTTTTGCCGCCAGAAGAACCAGTCGCGCTGTTCAGGGCTTGAAAGCGCTGCGGGGGCGCGCAGCCAGGGTTTATCGCTCTGCCACCAGTCACCCAGCGCCTGGTGCCAGGCAAGATCGGTATCATCCATTTCGCCATACAGCGGCTCGGCAAACGGACAGTTAATGTGCAGCGCCCCCGCGCGAAGTGCGCCCATGGCGTTATCCACCGTGGAGACCAGCCAGCGGGCGGGAATATCCCGGGTCGGACGCGGCAGGGATAGCGTTTCCGAGGGATGTGAGGCGAAGAGACCCGGCTGACGAATGGCCTGGTTTGCGCCACAGTCGATCAGCTCCGGGGGACGATCCGCCGTTAGCAGCACCAGCTTTTCGCCGGTCAGACCGGCTTCAATCAGCGCCGGATAGAGGTTAGCCACCGCGGTACCGGAAGTTACAATAACCGCCACCGGGGTATTACTGGCTTTGGCCAGCCCCAGCGCCAGATGCCCGAGACCGCGTTCATCAAAATGGGTGTGATGAATAAAAGCACGGTTCTCTGCGGCAGCCAGGGTCAACGGCGTTGAACGCGAGCCGGGTGCGATGCAAACGTGCCTGACGCCATGGCGGGTCAGGGCTTCAAGGATCACCGCCGCCCAGCGCCGGTTAAAGGAACTCACTGACATGGAATTGTCCGGTATCAATATTGCGACTAAGTATAAATAATAGGAAAAGATGTAATTTTGATATGAATCGGGTAAGTACGACTCAGTATTAATCCTTTAGGAGGAGAGAACGCAGTCCGGCAGCTTTATTTTCAATCTCCTGCCACTCCTGTTCAGGGTCGGAACCACTGACGATCCCCGCCCCGGCGTACAAGCGCACGCAGGTCTCCTGCACTCTGGCCGAACGCAATGCCACGCAGAACTCGCTTTGCGCTAACGACAGATAGCCAGCGGACCCGGCATACCACTCCCGATCGAAGGGTTCATTGCGGGCGATAAAATCCCACGCATTTTGGCGCGGCAGACCGGCGACGGCGGCGGTAGGTTGCAGCCGCATCAGGCACTGTTCATCGTCCGGCTGTTGCAATGCAGTCCAGATGCAGCGGCGTAAATGCTGCACCTTACGCAAGCGCACAATTTGCGGCGGCAGCACGTCAAGCACGCCGCCATCACGTTGCAGGCGCTGACAGATATCCTCGACCACCAGCATATTTTCACGCTGATTTTTATCGTCATGCATCAGCCAGTCCCCCATGCGGGCGGCCTGGGCATCATCCGGGTGACTGGCGACCGTACCGGCCAACGCCTCGGTACGCAGCAGGGTTCCACGCCGCCGCCACAGCCGTTCCGGCGACGAACCGAGAAAGGCCCGGGTAGCATCAGGGCGCATTAGAAAGTGGTAGCACTGGAAATTCACCCGACGGCTGGCGGCTATCAGAGCGACAGGGTTGACCGGCAGGTTGAAATGCAGATCCGTTGCCCGGGCCAGCACTACTTTATCGAACTCCCCGCGGGCAATGGCGTCGGTTGCGCGGGTGATTAACGTCAGCCAGCCGGATTTCTCAGGCCGGTGGGTTTCGCTCACCACCGGTTGGTTAAGCGCCTTAACGGGCTGGCTGTCCCTGAGGGAACGCAGGAATTCGTGCGCGTGTTGCGCATCGTTTTTCAGCGAGGTTGCGCTGCAAAGTATCAGGCGCAGCGTCGCGGTTCCGCCGCTGCGCTGCCACAGCAGACGCGGCAGGAACAGGTTGCCCTGGTACGGATCGAAGGCGTTAACCCCCACCACCCGAACGTCTGGGCATTGCGGATAACATTGCAAAAAATGACGGGCATCAGAGAGAGAGGCGAAGTGTTTTGTGGTCCCCAGCGCGGCGTACTCTTCATCACCGTTACGCTGCTGCCAGTAGAACTGAGGAAAACAGTGCTGGGCATTCAGCCAGGCGAGCGGGTCAAACGCATCGTTGAGCGCAAAGGAAACATCGAGGTGATGCAGGCCAGGTACATCAGGAATATCGTCTGCTAACTGGTAGCAAAGGCCTGCCAGCGCGGTGGAAATCGAGTGCACGCGAACTTCTCCCAGCTCAAAGACCTTACATTATACGGGGTACTGGCTGGAAAAAGCAGTACCCACGATTTGGCAGGGAGAAGCGTGCGTGTAGAATTAACGGCGGGCGAGCAGCAGACCGAGCACCAGACCGGCGGCGGCGCCTACTCCGATACCCTGCCACGGTTTTTCACGGACATAATCGTCCGCACGATAGACCGCTTTTTTCGCCCGATAATAGTAAGTGTCCGACGCATGGCTTACGCGCGTTTTCACGTCATGCAGTGCCTGTTCAGCACGCGCCTTTAGCTCAATGTACTTTTGATCGGCCGGATCGCCTGAAGAACGAAGGACTTCTTCCAGCGTTTCACTTAACAGCGTCAGATCATCATCAACGTGCGATTCCGAAGATTGGAAGGACATAGTTTTCTCCTTGTAGTTGCATCAGTTCGCTAACTATAGACAATCCTTGCCGATTCTGCCTGCTACGCTTGTTCTGCCTCTTTCGCCATCCCGATATGCGGAATGCCATCTTCATCGTAGATGTCCGTCACGGGCACAAAGCCAAAACGGGCATAAAACGCCTGCAAATGGGCCTGCGCGCCAAGATATAACGCTTTGTTCGGCCACTGTTTTTCGCAGGAATGCAGGGTGTGCTCCATCAGCGCATATCCGAGCTTTTCGCCCCGCGCTTGCTGGCTGATAATCACCCGCCCAATCACAACGGGAGAAAAATCGTCGTCGCTTTTCAGAATCCTCGCATACGCCACCAGTTGGTTATCTTTCCAGCCGAGGATGTGCCGGTTCTCCCCCACCAGATCGTCGCCATCAATATCCTGGTAAGGGCAGGTTTGTTCCACTACAAAGACTTCGCAGCGAAGCTTGAGTAGCGCGTAAAGCACGGGAACGGTCAGCTCGCTATGGTGCAGATCTTGCCACTGGATCATGGGGGTCTCCTTATCGTGTCGGTAGCCGTTATACTAATGACTTTTCGTCCCTGGCACAGAGGCTGAGTGCATTATGGAGCTGCTTTTTTTAGGAACATCTGCTGGCGTGCCGACCCGGACGCGCAACGTCACCTCAATTTTGCTGGATTTACAGCACCCGACCCGCGGTGGCTTGTGGATGTTTGACTGTGGCGAAGGCACGCAGCACCAGCTGCTCCAGACCGCCAGCCATCCCGGCAAGCTGGATAAAATTTTCATTACCCACCTGCATGGCGATCACCTTTTTGGTCTGCCGGGGCTGCTGTGCAGTCGCTCGATGGCGGGCAATCTCCACCCGCTGACCATTTACGGCCCGCCCGGGATCCGTGAATTTGTCGAAACCAGCCTGCGCATCAGTGGCTCCTGGACCGATTATCCGCTTGAGATTGTCGAGATAAGCGCAGGAGTGGTTTTCAGCGATGATGCCTGGACCGTGACCGCGGCCGCGCTGAATCATCCCGTGGAGTGTTACGGCTATCGCATTGAAGAGCAGGATAAACCCGGCGCCCTGGATGGCGCGGCGCTGATTGCCGCCGGAGTTCCCTTCGGCCCCCTGTTCCAGCAGCTCAAGCGCGGTGAACGCATCACGCTGGACGATGGCCGGACGATCGATGGCGCAGACTATCTCTCGCCGCCCCGCCCGGGCAAGAAACTGGCTATCTTCGGGGATACCGCCCCCTGTGAGAACGCCCTCGCGTTGGCCAGGGGCGTCGATCTGCTGGTGCATGAAGCTACCCTGGAATCGGCGATGGAGGAGAAAGCCAACAGCCGCGGCCACAGTTCAACGCGTCAGGCCGCCATGCTGGCCCGCGAAGCGCAGGTAAAAAAACTGGTGATCACCCACGTCAGCTCGCGCTATGACGCCGGGGGCTGCGCCATGCTGCTGGCCGAGTGCCGCGCCCTGTTTGCCGACAGTGAGCTTGCAGAAGATTTTGCCGTGGTGCGCGTTTAACGCTCTATTTTTCCCCGGGTCTGCCGATAACCCTTAACAGGCAGGTATTTTTCACTCGAGGGTAGAATGGATAATTTCCAGAAAGACATTGATGACAGGGCAAATCTTACTCTGTCGAACCGTTTTGAGCTGTTGCTGTTCCGTCTCGGCACATCGATGAACGAAAATAAATCTGAGCTGTTTGGCATCAACGTCTTTAAGCTTCGCGAGATTGTGCCCATGCCAGCGTTCACCAAACCGGCGGGCATGAAGTCACCCCTGATGGGGATGGTCAATATTCGTGACCAGGTGATCCCGGTTATCGACCTGGCCGCAGTGGCCGGCTGCAAACCGGCGACGGGTCTGAACATTCTGCTGATCACCGAGTATGCCCGCAGCGTGCAGGCCTTTGCCGTCGAGTCGGTCGAAAACATTATGCGACTGGACTGGAAGCAGGTGCATGCGGCTGAAACCGCCGTCAGCGGACGCTATATCACCAGTATTGCCTGCCTGGACGAGAAGACGGATACCAACGATCTGGCGATGGTGCTGGACGTTGAGCAGATCCTGTATGACATCACCCCGGCCAATCATGACCTGCACACGACCGACCTGAAAACCACCCAATTTAATATTAAGCCGGGTGCCGTGGCGATTGTGGCGGAAGACTCCAAAGTGGCGCGTTCGATGCTGGAAAAAGGGCTGCAGGCGATGGCGATCCCGGCGCTGATGCACATCACCGGCAAAGAGGCGTGGGAGAAAATTGGCGTGCTGGCAGCGCAGGCGCAGGCAGAAGGCGTACCGATCACCGATAAGATCGCTCTGGTACTGACCGACCTCGAGATGCCGGAGATGGACGGCTTTACCCTGACGCGCAAAATTAAAACCGACGCCATCCTGAAGGACATTCCGGTGGTGATCCACTCTTCCCTTTCCGGCAACGCCAACGAAGACCATATCCGCAAGGTGAAAGCCGATGGCTACGTGGCGAAGTTCGAGCTGAATGAGCTGTCGTCGGTGATTGAAGAGGTGCTGGAGCGCTCGACGAAGAAGATTGATGGGCCGTTGATTAGTCGTAAGCAGTTGGCCTGATTTGCGTTTTTTTGCCCGGCAGTGCGTCGCTTGCACGGGCAGAGGCAGCAAACAGCAAGCATAAAAAACCCGCTGAGGCGGGTTTTTTCGTTCAGTGCGGGCTGGTGCCCTCACCCCAGCCCTCTCCCACAAGGAGAGGGAGAAGACCATAAAAAAACCCGCCGAGGCGGGTTTTATGTTCAGTGCGGGCTGGTGCCCTCACCCCGGCCCTCTCCCACGAGGAGAGGGAGAAGACCATAAAAAAACCCGCCGAGGCGGGTTTTCGTTCAGTGCGGGCTGTTGCCCTCACCCCAGCCCTCTCCCACAAGGAGAGGGAGAAGACCATAAAAAAACCCGCCGAGGCGGGTTTTTTACTTTTACCTTACATCAGCGGCATCGCGTGCTGCACGATGGTGATCAGCGGCTGCGGATAGATACCGAAGATCAGTACCAGCAGGGCCGAGATCAGCACCACAATACCGCCAGCGCTGTACTGCCAGTTGCCTGGCGCATCGCGGTTGAGCTGCTGAGGTGCGCTCAGGTACAGGCTCACGGCCACGCGCAGATAGTAGTAGAGACCAATCGCGGAGCCGATAACGACACCCGCTGTCAGCCACCACAGACCCGCCTGCACACCCACTGCCAGCACGTAGAACTTACCGATAAAGCCCAGCGTCATCGGGATACCCGCCAGAGAGAGCATCATCACGGTCATCACCGCGGACAGGATCGGACGGTGCCAGAACAGACCACGGTAGGAGAACAGTGAATCTGCGTCCGGGCCACGGTACGGGCTGGACATCAGGCTTACCACGCCGAACGCGCCGAGGCTGCTGAACAGGTAACCGGCCAAGTAGACACCTACGGTCTCCATGGACATCTGGCCGCTCTGCAACGCAATCAGTGCCACCATCAGATAGCCCAGGTGCGAGATGGAGGAGTAACCGAGCAGACGCTTGATGTTGGTCTGGCTCAGCGCCATCAGGTTACCGAAGATGATGGAGACGAAGGCAATGATACCCAGAACCACACGAACCGCTTCGCTCTCGCCTACCGGTGCGTACAGGAACAGGCGCATCACCACACCGAAGATAGCGATTTTGCTCGCTGTCGCCAGGAAGGTGGAGACCGGTGCCGGAGCACCCTGGTAAACGTCTGGCGTCCACAGGTGGAACGGCACCAGAGAGAGTTTAAAGCCGAGGCCCACAATCATCATGCCCAGACCTGCCAGCAGCAGCGGCTCATGCAGCATGCCATCGCCAAGGCTCTTTCCAAGCGCTTCGAAAGAGAGGTTACCGGACTGAGCATAGATCAGCGCAATACCGAACAGCAGGAAGGACGAAGCAGCAGCAGACAGGATCGTATACTTGATACTCGCTTCCAGAGAGCGCTTCTGACGGAAGGCATAACCAATCAGGCCGAACAGCGGCAGAGAGATCAGCTCAATACCGAGGAACAGCGCCGCCAGATGGTTTGCATTCGCCAGCAGAATACCACCCAGGGCGGCAATCAGAACCAGCAGGTAAAACTCTTCTCTGTTGTCGTTGTAACCTTCCAGCCACGGGTAAGCAAAGGTACAGGTTGCCAGGCTGGCTAACAGCACCAGCCCGGTGTACAGCATGGCGAAGCCGTCAACGCGCATCAGCGGCGTGACATCCATCGCACCCGCCTGGCCAACAAACCAGAGGGAGACTAACGCAGCGTTCAGACCCAGAACCGCCAGGGTGGCATTCAGGAAGTGATTGCGTCGCCACGCAATGGAGAGCATCACAACCACCACCGTCAATCCGACGATCAGCAGCGGTAGCAGCGCAATCAGTTGTTGTGGAGTTATTGTCATGGCGATTTACGGCCTTGTAGTAGAAGCAGAATTAACAAACCACTGCTGGATGTTGCCCATCGCGGAGTGCGAGGTATCCAGAATCGGCTGAGGATAGAAGCCCAGCAGCACCAGCAGTACGACCAGCAGCAGGATGATGAACAGCTCGCGCAGCGACATCCCCGGCAGCTCTTTGGCAGCGATTTCACTCTTCGCTTTACCGAAGTAAGCGCGGTGCAGCATCGCCAGTGAGTAAACCGAAGCGAACACCAGACCGAAGGTCGAAATCACGGTGATCATCGGCACCACTTTGAAGCTGCCGAACAGGATCATGAATTCGCCGACAAAGTTACCGGTACCCGGCATCCCGAGAGTGGCAACAGCGAAGAACATCGACATCGCTGGCAGCCATTTCATTTTGCCCCACAGACCGCCCATCTGACGCATGTCACGGGTGTGCAGACGTTCGTACAGCTGGCCGCACAGGATGAAGAGGCCGGCTGCGGACAGACCGTGCGCAATCATCTGGATCACCGCGCCCTGGTACGCCAGCTGGCTGCCGGTGTAGATAGCAATCAGCACGAAGCCCATGTGGGAAACGGAGGTATAGGCGATCAGACGTTTGATGTCGTACTGCGTGAAGGCCATCCACGCGCCGTAGAAGATACCAATTACACCAAGCCACATGGCAATTGGCGCGAACTCTGCGGAGGCGTTCGGGAACAGCGGCAGAGCGAAACGCAGCAGACCGTAGGCCGCGGTTTTCAGCAAGATGCCCGCCAGGTCAACGGAACCCGCCGTTGGTGCCTGGGAGTGCGCATCCGGCAGCCAGCCGTGCAGTGGAACCACCGGCATTTTCACCGCAAACGCGATAAAGAAGCCCAGCATCAGCAGGTATTCAACACCGTGTGACATCGGGGTCTTCAGCAGGTCCTGATAGTTGAAGGTCCAGACACCGGTCGCGTTGTAATGCACGAACACCAGCGCCAGGATGGCAATCAACATCACCAGACCACTCGCCTGGGTGTAAATGAAGAACTTGGTTGCCGCCGTGATACGCGTTTTACCGTCGGACGCCTTATGGCCCCACAGCGCGATCAGGAAGTACATCGGCACCAGCATCATTTCCCAGAAGAAGAAGAACAGGAACATGTCGATGGCAAGGAACACGCCGATAACGCCGCCCAGGATCCACATCAGGTTCAGGTGGAAGAAGCCCTGGTATTTTTCGATTTCTCGCCAGGAGCACAGTACCGCCAGAACGCCGAGCAGACCGGTCAGCACGACCATCAGCAGCGACAGACCATCAATCGCCAGGTGAATGGTAATACCGAAGCGCGGGATCCACGGCAGAATGAATTCAGACTGCCACTGCGGAATACCCGCAGACTGGGTCAGAGAATAGCCGCCCTGCAACCAGAGTTGCAGGCCAAGCGCAAGCGTCAATCCCATGGTGATCAGCGCAATCCAGCGCGGCATCTTCACGCCAAAGCGTTCGGTCTGCCAGCACAGGAAGCCGCCGATGAAGGGAATTAATATTAGCCAGGGTAGTAACATGGCGATTTGCATTCCTTTTTAAGGCCCCCAGCAGGGGCCTGATTTTCAACGAATTCGAATAAATTCACTTAACGATCAACGCAACACCATCAGCAGCGCCAGCACCACAACCGCACCGATGCTCATGGACGCCACATACCAGCGCAGATACCCGTTCTCGCTGAACAGCAGGCCTTTACCTGCAAAGCGGGAGAGGATCGCCGGAGTGTTCATCAGTGAGTTCAGCGGATCGCGTTTAATCAGCCACGCAATGCCGAGGAATGGTTTCACGAAGATCATGTCGTACAGCCAGTCGAAGCCCCACGCGTTGTACCACCAGGTGCCCAGCAGACGGCCCGGCGCACTGTTGGCAACGGCAGTCACCAGCGTACGTTTGCCCAGCCACAGCCATGCAGCAATCAGGATGCCCGCGATAGCGACCACACCGGAGGTGATTTCAAGCGTCAGAACGCGACCGTGCTCAAGCTCGGTGGTGTCCGGCAGTACGCCCTGCAGCGGTGGCACAATCATCGCGCCAACGAAGGTGGACAGCACCAGCAGCACAATCAGCGGCAGGTGGTGGGTGATCCCCTTCCCTGCGTGAGCGTGAATTTGTTCTTTACCGTGGAAGACGATGAAAATCATACGGAAGGTATACAGAGAGGTCATGAATGCACCGACCAGACCCGCAACCATCAGATTGATATGACCATTTGCCATGGCGCCCGCAAGGATTTCGTCCTTACTGAAGAAGCCCGCGGTGATCAGCGGCAGTGCCGCCAGCGCCGCGCCACCAACCAGGAAGCAGACGTAAACCAGCGGAATGGATTTGCGCAGACCGCCCATCTTGAAGATATTCTGCTCGTGGTGGCAGGCAAGGATCACCGAACCGGACGAGAGGAACAGCAGCGCTTTAAAGAACGCGTGCGTCATCAGATGGAAAATCGCCGCATCCCACGCCTGTACGCCCAGCGCCAGGAACATGTAGCCAATCTGGCTCATGGTGGAGTAAGCGAGAACGCGTTTAATGTCGGTTTGCACCAGCGCGGCAAAGCCTGCCAGCACCAGCGTCACTGCACCGACGATACCGACCAGGTGCAGGATTTCCGGGGTCATCAGGAACAGACCGTGGGTACGCGCAATCAGGTAAACACCGGCGGTAACCATGGTCGCGGCGTGGATCAGCGCGGAGACAGGAGTTGGACCCGCCATCGCGTCGGCCAGCCATGTTTGCAGAGGCAGCTGTGCGGATTTACCCACAGCACCACCCAGCAGCATCAGCGTTGCCCACCACAGCATGTTGTTGCCTGCTTCGAAGTGCGCTGGCGCCAGTTCCACCATTTCGCGGAAGTTCAGCGTGCCCAGTTCGTTGTAGAGAATGAACAACGCGAAGGCGAGGAAGACGTCACCCACACGGGTCACGACGAACGCTTTCATGGCTGCTGCGCCATTCTTCGGATCGGTGTAGTAGAAACCGATCAGCAGGTAAGAGCAGAGACCCACGCCTTCCCAGCCGAGATACATCAGCAGCAGGTTATCGGCCAGCACCAGAACGACCATGCTGGCGATAAACAGGTTGGTGTAGGCGAAGAAGCGGGAGTAACCCTCTTCACCGCGCATATACCAGGAGGCGAACATGTGGATCAGGAAGCCCACACCGGTCACCACGGAGAGCATGGTCAGGGAGAGACCATCCAGCACCAGGTTGAAACCGATGTTGAAATCACCGACCGACATCCAGGTCCACAGCGGCACGCTGTGAGGCTGACGTCCATTACTGAAGAAGTCGATACCCGCATACGCTGTAACCAGCGCAGCCAGACCAATAGAGCCGATGCCAACGGTAGCAGACAGATTCTCAGACCAGCGGCCGCGAGAAAATGCCAGCAGCAGGAAGCCAATCAGCGGAAAAATAATGGTTAAGGCAAGCATGTTCATCCACGCAACTCACTTACTGAATCGATGTTCAGGTTCTGGCGGCGACGGTGGAGCTGCAGTAACAGCGCCAGGCCAATACTCGCTTCGGCAGCCGCAAGGCTGATGGCGAGAATGTACATCACCTGACCATCGGTCTGGCCCCAGTAGCTCCCGGCGACCACGAAGGCCAGCGCGGCAGCGTTGATCATGATCTCCAGGCCAATCAGCATAAACAGCAGATTGCGGCGGATAACCAGACCGGTTAAGCCCAGCACGAATAAAATCGCTGCGAGGATCAGTCCATGTTGTAAAGGAATCATGCGCGTTCCTCCGTTTTTCTTTTCGCGCTGTCGTCCTTGCGGTTGCTCAGCACTTCACCACTACGCTCTTCGCGGCCCACGTGGAACGCGACAACCAGACCTGCCAGCAGCAGCATCGAGGCCAGTTCAACCGCCAGTACGTATGGCCCAAACAGAGTGATACCCACTGCTTTGGCGCTGATTGGCGTACCGTCGATACCCTGGTCATTGACACCCAGAATGGCGTAGACGATCACCGCCAGCATGATGGCCGACAGAATTGCCGGACCAATCCACACCTGCGGTTTCAGCCACTGACGTTCCTGTTCGATTTCCGAGCCGCCCAGGTTCAGCATCATCACCACGAAGACGAACAGAACCATAATGGCCCCGGCGTAAACGATGATCTCAAGCGCACCCGCAAAGTGTGCGCCCAGCGCAAAGAACACCCCGGAAATGGCCAGCAGCGAAATGATTAAATAGAGCAGCGCATGCACCGGGTTGGTGTGCGTAATCACTCGCAGCGTAGCCAGGATGGCGATCAGGCCACAGATATAAAAAGCGAATTCCATTGCCCCTCTCCTTACGGTAACAGGCTCTTGACGTCGATAGGCTTGGCTTCGTTCTCTGCTTCGCCCTTATCTTTGCCGTCGATTGCCATACCCGCCATCCGGTAGAAGTTATATTCCGGGTATTTGCCCGGACCGGAAATCAGCAGATCCTCTTTTTCGTACACCAGGTCCTGACGCTTGTATTCGCCCAGCTCGAAGTCCGGGGTCAACTGAATCGCCGTGGTCGGGCACGCTTCTTCGCACAGACCGCAGAAGATGCAGCGTGAGAAGTTGATGCGGAAGAACTCCGGGTACCAGCGACCGTCTACCGTCTCGGCTTTTTGCAGAGAGATACAGCCTACCGGACAGGCTACCGCACACAGGTTACAGGCAACGCAGCGCTCTGAGCCGTCTGGATCGCGCGTCAGCACGATACGGCCACGGTAGCGTGGCGGCAGATATACCGGCTCTTCCGGGTACATCCGGGTTTCGCGTTTGGCAAACGCGTGCAGGCCGATCATCCAGATACTGCGTACCTGGGTGCCGAAACCTACCAATAATTCTTTCAAGGTCATGGTCTAAAGCCCCTTATGGCTGCTGCCAGAGAATGACAGCCGCCGTTACCAACAAGTTGACGAGCGTCAGCGGCAGGCACACTTTCCAGCCGAAGGACATTACCTGGTCATAACGCGGACGCGGTAACGCTGCGCGAATCAAAATGAACATCATCATGAAGAACGCGGTTTTCAGCGCGAACCAGATGAACGGCGGTAAGAACGGGCCATGCCAGCCACCAAAGAACAGCGTTACCATCAACGCGGAAATGGTGACGATACCGATGTACTCGCCCACGAAGAACAGACCGAACTTCATACCGGAATATTCAATGTGGTAACCGTCGGCCAGTTCCTGTTCGGCTTCTGGCTGGTCAAACGGGTGACGGTGACACACCGCCACGCCCGCGATAGCAAAGGTAACAAACCCAAAGAACTGCGGGATCACGTTCCAGATATCGGCCTGGTTGTTGACGATGTCGGTCATGTTGAATGAACCGGCCTGCGCCACCACGCCCATCAGGGAAAGACCCAGGAACACTTCGTAGCTCAGGGTCTGCGCAGACGCACGCATCGCACCCAGCAGGGAGTATTTGTTGTTACTGGACCAGCCGGCGAACAGCACCGCGTAGACCGCAAGGCCTGCCATCATCAGGAAGAACAGGATTCCGATGTTCAGATCCGCCACAACCCAGGTCGGGCTAACCGGAACGATAGCAAACGCCAGCAGCAGCGAGGTAAAGGCGATCATTGGTGCCAGAGTAAAGATCACGCGATCCGAGAAGCGCGGAACCCAGTCCTCTTTAAAGAACATCTTGATCATGTCCGCGACCAGCTGGAGTGAACCACCCCAGCCCACGCGGTTCGGTCCGTAACGGTTCTGGAACAGACCGAGCAGACGACGTTCACCGAAGCTCATGAACGCGCCGCAGGTGACGACCACCAGCAAAATAACAACCGCTTTCAGGATGTTCAGCAGGATGTCGATAAGATCAGGCGTTAACCAACTCATGCTTTTGCCTCCTGCAGGTTATCAAGACGCGCGCCCGCCAGCACTGGCGCGATGCCAGGCATACCCATTGGCAGACCCACCTGCCCTGCTGTCAGACCTTCAGAGATAATCAGCGGCAGGCTGATTGTCTGGCCTTCGTAGCTAAAGCTGATGTTAGCGCCTGCGTTCACGCCAAGCTTCGCGGCATCTGCCGGGTTGAGCTTGATGTACGGCTGCGGCATACGGGTCTGGAAGACCGGGGAACGCTGAGACAATTCGTCGCTACCGAACAGATGATAGTATGGCGCAATACGCCAGTTACCCTCTTCCGCCTGGAAGCTTGCCGGAACGGTGGAGAAGAACGCCAGACCGGTTTCGGAGGCTTCAATCAGGCGCACGCCCGGATCGCCGTGACGCAGAGAACCGCCCACTTCAGCCTGGAACTTGTTCCATGCCTGTGGTGAGTTCCAGCCTGGCGCCCATGCGAACGGGATCTGCGAACGCGGAGCAGACGGCTGGTTGTTCCCTTCCATTGAGAAGGCGAACATGGTGTCTTTATCCTGCGGCTGACGCGGTTCGTGCACGCTGATGTTGGCGCGCATGGCGGTACGGCCGCTGTAGCGGTGCGGTTCACGCGCCAGTTTCTGGCCGCGAATACGGAAGCTCGCTTCCGGCGCCGCATCTTTAATGCCAGCCAGCTGCGGCAGTTGTGCCACGGCGGCGTCGATCACGTGGTCGAGCTGGGTCCAGTCCACTTCACGGCTCAGCACGGTGCTGTGCAGGGAGTGCAGCCAGCGCCAGCTTTCCAGCATCACAATGCTGTTGTCGTAGTACGCCGGGTCATAAACCTGGAAGAAGCGCTGGGCACGGCCTTCGTTGTTCACAACGGTACCGTCGCTTTCTGCGAAGCTTGCTGCAGAGAGCACCAGATGCGCTTTGTCCATGATCGCCGTGCGCTGATGGTCGATAACCATCACCAGCGGCGCTTTAGACAGGGCAGCGTCCACGCGGGCAGCAGAAGCATGACGATGGAGGTCGTTTTCCAGCACCACGACAGCGTCTGCAGCACCGGATTCCAGTTCGCTTAACGCCTCTTCCAGCGAGCCGCCGCCGATCATGCCCAGACCGATGCTGTTTACCGCACGGGCGATCATGGTCACGCCAACGTCAGCACCGCGACCTTTCAGGGCTTTAGCCACGTTGGCCGCCGCTTCAATGATCTCTGTGCTACCGGCGTTAGTACCGGAAATAATCAGGGGCTTTTTCGCACCGGCCAACGCCTGCACAATCACGTCAACCTTGTTCTGCAGATCGCGATCCAGGCCTTCAACGGCCGGGGCGCTGTTGTCCAGCGCGTGAGCGATAGCAAAGCCAAGACGCGCCTGATCTTCAACCGGGGCACGGTAGGTCCAGGCCGCGATGTCGTCCAGACGGGTGTTGTCGACGTTAGTGACAAACAGCGGATGCTTGGCGCGCTGACCGATGTTGAGGATCGCCGCGATCTGCCAGTCAGCCACTTTCTGGGCCGCTGCCATTTCACGTGCTTTACCCTTCACCGCCTGACGAACCGCCAGGGCAGCGCGCGCACCGGTCTGGGTTAAATCTTCACCCAATACCAGAACCGCATCATAAGATTCGATTTCGCGCAGCGCAGGGGTATGAATACCGCCTTCACGCAGCACTTTTAGCACCAGTTGCAGACGTTCCTGCTCGCCCTTAGCGATACCGGTGTAAAAGTTTTCCGCGCCTACCAGTTCACGCAGCGCGAAGTTGCTTTCGATGCTGGCGCGCGGGGAGCCGATACCGATCACTTTCTTCGACTGGCGCAGAATATCTGCCGCGCCCTGCATCGCCTGTTCGGCGTTCAGCGTGATCACGTCATCGCCACGGCGCTGAACCGGCTGACGCGGACGGTCTTTCAGGTTCACATAGCCATAGCCGAAACGACCACGGTCGCAGAGGAAGTAGTGATTAACGGTACCGTTGTAGCGGTTTTCGATACGACGCAGTTCACCGTAACGTTCACCCGGGCTGGTGTTACAGCCGAGGGAGCACTGCTGGCAGATGCTCGGCGCAAACTGCATGTCCCACTTACGGTTGTAACGCTCGGAGTGCGTTTTATCCGTGAAGACGCCGGTCGGACAGATTTCGACCAGGTTACCGGAGAATTCGCTCTCCAGTACGCCGTCTTCCGGGCGACCAAAGTAGACGTTGTCGTGTGCGCCATACACGCCCAGATCTTCGCCGTCTGCGTAGTCTTTGTAGTAACGCACGCAGCGGTAGCAGGCGATGCAGCGGTTCATCTCATGGGCGATGAACGGGCCGAGGTCCTGGTTCTGGTGGGTACGCTTGGTGAAACGGTAGCGGCGCTCGTTGTGGCCGGTCATTACCGTCATGTCCTGCAGGTGGCAATGACCGCCTTCCTCGCACACCGGGCAGTCGTGCGGGTGGTTGGTCATCAGCCATTCGACGACGCTGGCGCGGAACGCCTTGGATTCTTCATCGTCGATGGAGATCCAGGTGCCGTCGGAGGCAGGGGTCATGCAGGACATGACGATACGACCACGGGTATCGTTCTCGTCGGTGTACTGCTTGACCGCGCACTGCCGGCAGGCGCCAACGCTACCAAGCGCCGGATGCCAGCAGAAATAAGGGATGTCGAGGCCGAGCGACAGACAGGCCTGTAACAGGTTGTCTGCACCGTTGACTTCGAGCGCTTTGCCGTCTACGTGGATAGTGGCCATTGTTCAAAGTTCTTCGTTGGCCCGCGTGAGCGGGCGTGGCTAATGGAAATCGGTGAGCTTGCGACACGCCACGAGCGACTCGGGCCTGGCGGCAAGCTGGCGAGTGGCACGGACCACTCGGCCAATCATCTTTTTATGCGCCGACCACGATCGGCCCGGCCTGGATTGGCTTGGCCAGGTCTGGGCGCAGGGTGTCGCCAGCGGATGCTGGAGCAACCCCGGCCTCGAACTCGGACCGGAAGTATTTGATGGCACTGCCCAGCGGCTCGACCGCACCCGGTGCGTGAGCACAGAAGGTACGGCCTGGGCCGAGGAAGTTGACCAGGCCCAGCAGCGTCTCGATGTCTTCCGCGCGGCCCTGGCCTTTTTCCAGTGCGCGCAGCATCTTCACGCTCCACGGCAGGCCGTCACGGCAGGGCGTGCACCAGCCGCACGACTCGCGGGCGAAGAATTCTTCCATGTTGCGCAGCAGCGAGACCATGTTGATGCTGTCGTCCACCGCCATTGCCAGGCCGGTACCCATGCGCGTGCCGACCTTGGCGATGCCGCCGGCGTACATCTGCGCGTCGAGGTGCTCGGGCAGCAGGAAGCCGGTACCGGCGCCGCCTGGCTGCCAGCACTTGAGCTTGAAGCCATCGCGCATGCCGCCGGCGTAGTCTTCGAACAGCTCGCGGGCGGTGACGCCGAACGGCAGTTCCCACAGGCCCGGGTTCTTCACCTTGCCGGAGAAGCCCATCAGCTTGGTGCCGTGGTCTTCGCTGCCTTCGCGGGCCAGCGACTTGTACCAGTCGTTGCCATTGGCGACGATGGCCGGCACGTTGCACAGGGTTTCGACGTTGTTGACGCAGGTCGGCTTGCCCCACACGCCCACGGCGGCAGGGAAGGGCGGTTTGGAACGCGGGTTGGCGCGGCGGCCTTCCAGCGAGTTGATCAGCGCGGTTTCTTCACCGCAGATGTAGCGGCCGGCGCCGGTGTGCACGAACAGCTCGAAATCGAAACCGCTGCCGAGGATGTTCTTGCCCAGCAGGCCGGCGGCCTTGGCTTCCTCGATGGCACGGTTGAGGTGCCTGGCGGCGGTGGTGTATTCGCCGCGCAGGAAGATGTAGCCACGGTAGGCCTTCAGGGCGCGGGCGCTGATCAGCATGCCCTCGACCAGCAGATGGGGCTGTTGCTCCATCAGCATGCGGTCCTTCCAGGTGTTCGGCTCCATTTCGTCCGCGTTGCACAGCAGGTAGCGGATGTTCATGGATTCGTCTTTGGGCATCAGGCCCCACTTCACACCAGTGGGGAAGCCTGCGCCACCACGGCCCTTGAGGCCGGAGTCCTTGACGCTCTGCACGATGTCGTCGGCGGACATCTGCGCCAGCGCCTTGCGCGCCGCGGCGTAGCCGTTCTTCGACTCGTATTCGGCCAGCCAGACCGGCTCGCCGTCGTCACGCAGGCGCCAGGTCAGCGGGTGGGTTTCGGCCGTGCGCGCGATGCGGTTGGCCGGGCCGAAGGAAGTAATGGTCATACGTAACCCTCCAGCAGTTTGGAAACGCCAGCCGGCTGCACGTCACCGAAGGTGTCGTCGTCGATCATCAGCGCCGGGGCCTTGTCGCAGTTGCCCAGGCAGCACACCGGCAACAGGGTGAAGCGCCCATCGGCGGTGGTCTGGCCGAGACCGATACCCAGCTCGCTCTGGATCTGGCTGACCACCGACTCGTGGCCACCGATGTAGCAGACCATGCTGTCGCATACACGGATGATGTGACGGCCGACCGGCTGACGGAAGATCTGGCTGTAGAAGGTGGCCACTCCCTCGACGTCGCTGGCCGGGATGCCCAGTACTTCGCCGATGGCGTGGATGGCGCCGTCCGGCACCCAGCCACGTTCCTTCTGGACGATCTTCAGGGCTTCGATGGACGCCGCGCGCGGGTCCTCGTAGTGATGCATTTCGTGCTCGATGGCCGAGCGCTCGGTTTCGCTCAGGGCGAAACGGTCTGTCTGGATAAGCGTGCTGTTCATGCTTAGCGGTCCACGTCAGCCATAACGAAGTCGATACTGCCCAGGTACGCAATGAGGTCGGCGACCATGCTGCCTTTGATCACCGAAGGGATCTGCTGCAGGTGCGGGTAGCTCGGGGTACGGATCCGGGTGCGGTAGCTCATGGTGCCGCCATCGCTCGTCAGGTAGTAACTGTTGATGCCCTTGGTCGCCTCGATCATCTGCAGCGACTCGTTGGCCGGCATGACCGGGCCCCACGAAACCTGCAGGAAGTGCGTGATCAGGGTCTCGATGTGCTGCAGGGTGCGCTCTTTCGGTGGCGGCGTGGTCAGCGGGTGGTCCGCCTTGTACGGGCCTTCCGGCATGTTGCGCAGGCACTGGTCGATGATGCGGATACTCTGGCGCATCTCCTCGACACGGACCATGCAGCGATCGTAGGCATCGCCGTTGTGGGCCAGCGGTACTTCGAACTCGAAGTTCTCGTAGCCGGAGTAGGGGCGGGCTTTGCGCAGGTCGAAGTCGCAACCGGTGGCACGCAGGCCGGCGCCGGTAGTGCCCCAGGCCAGGGCTTCCTTGGTGTTGTACGCGGCAACGCCGATGGTACGGCCCTTGAGGATGCTGTTCTGCAGAGCAGCCTTTTCGTACTCGTCGAGGCGTTTCGGCAGCCATTCGACGAAGTCCTTGACCAGCTTGTCCCAGCCGCGCGGCAGGTCGTGGGCGACGCCACCGATGCGGTACCAGGCCGGGTGCAGGCGGAAACCGGTGATCGCTTCGATCACGGTATAGGCGCGCTGGCGGTCGGTGAAGGTAAAGAACACCGGGGTCATGGCGCCGACGTCCTGGATATAGGTACCCAGGAACAGCAGGTGGCTGGTGATACGGAAGAACTCGGCCAGCATCACGCGGATGGTGTCGACCTTCTGTGGCACCTTGATGCCGGCCAGCTTCTCGACCGCGAGCACGTACGGCAGGTTGTTCATCACCCCGCCGAGGTAGTCGATACGGTCGGTGTAGGGGATGAAGCTATGCCAGGACTGGCGCTCGGCCATCTTCTCGGCACCACGGTGGTGGTAGCCGATGTCCGGCACGCAGTCGATGATCTCTTCGCCGTCCAGCTGCAGGACGATACGGAAGGCACCGTGCGCCGAAGGGTGGTTGGGGCCGAGGTTGAGGAACATGTAGTCCTCGTTGGCGCCCTGGCGTTTCATGCCCCAGGCTTCCGGGTTGAAGCGTGCCGACTCCTCTTCAAGCTGCTGCTTGGCCAGGGTCAGGCTGTAGGGATCGAATTCGGTGGCGCGAGCCGGGTAGTCCTTGCGCAGCGGATGGCCTTCCCAGGTGGGCGGCATCATGATGCGGCTCAGGTGCGGGTGGCCGGCGAAGTCGATGCCGAACATGTCCCAGACTTCGCGCTCGTACCAGTTGGCGTTCGGCCAGATACCGGTCACGGTCGGCAGGTTCAGGTCGCCTTCGCTGAGCGACACCTTGATCATCACATCGCTGTTACGCTCGATCGACAGCAGGTGGTAGAACACGCTGAAGTCGGCGGCTGGCAGGCCGCGGCGCTGGGTGCGCAGGCGTTCGTCGACGCCGTGCAGGTCGTACAGCATGCTGTACGGCTTGGCCACGCCGCGCAGGAAGCTGAGCACCTCCTTGAGCTGTTCGCGCTTGACCCACAGCACGGGCATGCCGGTGCGGGTTTCCTGAGCGACGAATGCTTCGGCGCCAAAACGGTTGTGCAATTCGACGACCACATTCTGGTCGTCTGCCTTGTAGGGCGGAATGAAAATAGCGTTGTCCGCTGTCATGGTCTCGGTCGCTTTGGGTCAACGTTAAGAATGAAGCCAGGCCGCCGGCTCCGGTGGAGCGGGCGGCAGGTCGCTGGATCAGACTTCGTCGGGGCTGCGCAGGTTGGTTACGGCAATGCGCTGCTCACGACGCAGGTCCTTCTGGGCTGGCATCTCGGCACGGTAGATGCCTTGATCACCAACAACCCAGGAAAGCGGGCGTCGTTCTTGGCCGATCGACTCCTGCAGCAGCATCAAGCCTTGCAGGAAAGCCTCAGGGCGCGGCGGGCAGCCGGGCACATAGACGTCCACGGGGAGGAACTTGTCGACCCCCTGAACAACCGAGTAGATGTCGTACATGCCACCGGAGTTGGCACACGAACCCATGGAAATGACCCATTTCGGCTCGAGCATCTGCTCGTACAGGCGCTGGATGATCGGCGCCATTTTGACGAAGCAGGTACCGGCGATGACCATGAAGTCGGCCTGACGCGGCGAGGCCCGGATGACTTCGGCGCCGAAGCGGGCGATGTCGTGGGGTGCCGTGAAGGCCGTGGTCATTTCCACGTAACAGCAGGACAGGCCGAAGTTGTACGGCCAGAGGGAGTTCTTGCGGCCCCAGTTGACCGCGCCACGCAGCACATCTTCGAGCTTGCCCATGAAGATGTTCTTGTGGACCTGGTCCTCCAGCAGTTGATCGGTGACGGTTTCCCGTTCACCAACCGGGTACTGCTCGTTGGGCGCATCCGGATCGATTCTGGTGAGATTGTATTGCATGCCAAAGCCTCATTGTTTCAGCTTCGCTTGCCGCTTGCGGCGACCTTCGGGAGCCCAATCAAGTGCCCCGACGCGCCAAAGGTAGACAAGACCTGCCAACAGAATTGCTATGAAAACGAGTGCTTCGACGAATCCGGTCCAGCCGCTTTCGCGGACGGACACAGACCATGCAAAGAGAAAGAGGGCTTCGATATCGAAGATCACGAACAGCATCGCGACCAGATAGAATTTGGCGGACAGGCGCAGACGGGCGCTGCCGACGGGCAGCATGCCGGATTCGAAGGGTTCGTTCTTGGCACGGCCCCAGGCCTTGCTACCGAGCAGGCTGGACAGGCCGAGCATGAAGGCGCACAGGCCGACGACACCCAGGAGGAAGATGGCAAAGCCCCAGTTGTGGGCGATGAGTCCTGCCGAATCGGACATGCTAGCAATCCTTATACAGAGACCCAGCTCTGCAGTCTGAAATAAGTGTAGAGCGGCGACCTGGTGTCGCACATGCAGTGACCAAATGTCGCAGCTGAATCAATCGGGCTGATTTTATGGGTAAACCCGGTGCAAGTAAAATTTCTGTCGCAAATTTATTCGTAGGATTAAGTACAAATTCCGCTTGTAACCGGCTGAAAGCCTTGAGATTAGGGCATTGCGTGTGGTTTTGTTAATTATGTTTCTTGCGCCGGGTAACGAATTGCAAGTTTCGAAATGATAATTAATATCATTTGATCTGATGCCTGATGTTTTCCCTGTTCTGCGTCTTGTAAAGTTCATCTGGCGATTCCCCCTACTTGTAAATGCCAAAAACGCCTGTTCTAGCAGTTTCCGACACCGTTCGCCCCGCTCTGGGTCAATATTTTATCGATCAAGCAAGCGATCGCCCCCTGGCCGAGCCACTAGGTGAGGATGATCTGGGCGAGCGCGGTGCTATCGTTGGCCCGTGCATATATAGAAGGCAGCGGTCGCTGGTGCGGGAATGATCGGATGCCTTGGGTTGAGCGGGGGCGGTCCTTGCTGCTGTGCTGCTGCAAGCATAGACCTGATTGTGGATTTGGGAGGTGACTCGTTTGGATAGGGGGAGGGCTGGCAGGTGTCTGCCTTTAGGTTTTCAGCGCCTGTGAGATCGAGCGCCGCCCACGCGGCGCTCGATCTACGCAACACCGCAAAAACCAAGGCGGGCACCTCGCCGCCCTGACGCAATCGGGCACAGAACACCTGGCATGTCGGATTTAACCCCTTCCCTGTAGGCCATTTCCTAAACATTCTCCTGCCGCGCATTTTCCGTTGCCGCTGCTGTGGCAGCGCTCTAGTCTCGGCCTGTCGTTGCTCATCAACGATACAGCTTTGACAGGCTGTGAGGGCTTGCCCGCTCCAGCAGGGTCACCACAGCCTTCAAGATTTGCACAGTCCCTGTGGGAGTGGGCGCGCCCAGGCATTCGCAAAAATCCAGGGGACACAACAATGACCACAGAAGACACCCAATTCACCGTCGGCAAAACCACCTTCTACCAAGGCGAAAACGGCACCCACCCGCTGTTTTGCATCGGGCCAGGCATTCCCTGTCGCGACGCCCGCGAGCAATCATCGGAACTGATGGGCTATGTACGCGAGCTGACCATCACTGGCCTGATGGATGAGAAGCCGATGATGATCTGCGCCGGCCACTATTTGAGCGCGATGGCCAAGGCGCTGATGGATGATGCAGAGCTGGGCATGAAGTACTGAGGTACTACCGGCAGGCGCGATTTCTCCTGTGGGAGCGGCCTTGCGTCGCGATTGGTGTGCGAAGTGCCCCCGGGATCGGTGCATCGTCGCAAGATTGCCGGGGCCGCTCTGCGGTCCATTCGCGACACAAGGCCGCCCGAACATGTTTGGCTAGCCTGTTGCCCGCCGGTACATGCAAAAACAAAGGCCCGGGGCTTTCACAAGCCCCGGGCCTTCCTTCAACAACAACCCACTATCAGTGGAACTGTTCTTCCTCTGTCGAACCGGTCAGCGCGGTTACCGACGAAGCCCCACCCTGAATCACGGTGGTCATGTCATCGAAGTAGCCAGTACCCACTTCCTGCTGGTGCGCCACGAAGGTGTAGCCTTTGCTGGCATCGGCAAATTCCTGCTCCTGCAGCTTCACGTAGGCGGTCATGTCGTTGCGGGCGTAGTCGTGCGCCAGGTTGAACATGCCGTGCCACATATTGTGAATGCCGGCCAGGGTGATGAACTGGTGCTTGTAGCCCATGGCCGACAGCTCGCGCTGGAACTTGGCGATGGTCGCGTCGTCCAGGTTCTTCTTCCAGTTGAAGGAAGGCGAGCAGTTGTACGACAGGATCTGGTCCGGGTATTCCTTCTTGATCGCTTCGGCGAAGCGGCGGGCTTCGTCCAGGTCCGGCTTGGCTGTTTCGCACCAGATCAGGTCGGCGTACGGCGCGTAGGCCAGGCCGCGGGAAATGGCCTGGTCGAGGCCGGCGCGTACCTTGTAGAAGCCTTCGCGGGTGCGCTCGCCGACCACGAATGGCTGGTCGTACGGGTCGCAGTCGCTGGTCAGCAGGTCGGCGGCGTTGGCGTCGGTACGGGCCAGGATGATGGTCGGTACCCCCGATACGTCAGCGGCCAGGCGCGCGGCCACCAGCTTTTGCACGGCTTCCTGGGTCGGTACCAGCACCTTGCCACCCATGTGGCCGCATTTCTTCACCGAGGCCAGCTGGTCTTCGAAGTGCACGCCGGCGGCGCCTGCCTCGATCATGTTCTTCATCAGCTCGTAGGCGTTCAGCACGCCGCCGAAACCGGCTTCGGCGTCTGCCACGATCGGCGCGAAGTAATCGATATAGCCGTCGTCGCCCGGGTTCTTGCCGGCTTTCCACTGGATCTGGTCGGCACGACGGAAGGCGTTGTTGATGCGCTTGACCACGGTCGGCACAGAGTCGACCGGGTACAGCGACTGGTCAGGGTACATCGACTCGGCCGAGTTGTTGTCGGCGGCAACCTGCCAGCCCGACAGGTAGATGGCCTGGATGCCAGCCTTGACCTGCTGCACTGCCTGGCCGCCGGTCAGGGCGCCCATGCAGTTGACGAAATCTTTTTCTGGGCGGAAGGACGGGTGGGCACCTTCGGTGACCAGCTTCCACAGTTTTTCTGCACCCAGGCGGGCCAGGGTGTGCTCCGGCTGCAGGGAGCCACGCAGGCGAACGACATCAGCGGCGGTGTAGGTACGGGTCACGCCTTTCCAGCGCGGGTTCTCGGCCCAGTCTTTCTCGAGGGCTGCAATTTGCTGTTCGCGTGTCAGTGCCATGGAAATAAACCTCGTCGCATCGATCTTGGGGTAATTGTGCTGATGCTCGGGGCCGATCAGGGAAGCTGGCGGCTGTCCTGTTCATGGGGGTGCGGCGGCGAACGCGAAGGCTCGAAGGGAAGGGGGCAGGCCAGGCGCAAGGAACTCCGGCAGGTCGGCTCGTGGTTGCCTTGCTGCGGTGCTACGCGATTGCCAGTACTGCGGTGATGCGCTTCCGTCCCTCGGGACAACTTCTTCGTTGCAGTCGCAATCCCGTCGAACCGCCTTGTGGGCCGTATAGACACGAGACGCCTCCAGGGGTGGAAGGAGCGCGCCCCGAAGGCCCTTGCCAGGGCCCCTGATTAGCGGGAGCGAGGCCATCATGCCCTTGGCAAAAAGACCCTGTCAAATGTTTTGTAGTGGTTTTTTGTGCTTACTACATCTTTGGTCTAATGCGACTCGGCAGTCAGTTTCAAGGCCTTTGGTCGAGGCCTTGAGCCGCCTGGGATCAATCGACAAGGTCGACTTTTACCCGCAAAGTCATGTTTTCACCGCGCTGGGTGCTGTAACTATGGCTGGATGCCCTGCGCTCGGCCTGGCTCTGCTGGTTGAAACCGGCCAGGGTGATCCACTCGCCGAGCCTGCCGGTGACCGTCGTGTCGGTGCTTTGCACTTTCACTACATCGGCACGTTCCTGGCTGATGCGGTCATTATTGCTGCTTATTTGCAGGCGAACCGTATCGCCGCTCAGGCTTGGCGTAACGTAGAAACCCTGGGTCACGTTGCGGTATTCGGTGTTGCTCTGCAGGCGCCCGTAGCTGTCGCTGCTGGTGCTGGTAACCGGGATGCTCTGGCCAACCTGGATCAGCGCCGGCTGGCCTTCGCTGGCCTGAACCTGTTGCATGCCGCCGTCGCGGTTGCTGGTGCCGTAGTGGATGACTTGCGCGTTGCCGCGGTTGTCCTGGAAGTTGCTGTCATTGTTGTCGACGCTGATCAGCAGGCGCTTGGGCGCAGTGTCCAGTTGCTGCAGCAGGGTGCGCAGGTCGTCGATGCGTTCGGCGCTGGCGTTGACGATCAGCTTGTTCTCGAAGGCAGTGACGCTGCCGTCCTTGCCGATGAACGCCTGCGCCGCCGGCAGCAGTTCGGTGCTGCTGCGATGTTGCAGCGGCACGACCTCGGTGGCGGCGTGGACGGTAAGGCTGGTAGCCAGCAGCAGCGAGGCGAAAAGCGGGCGTAGCGGCATGTGGATGATCTCCGCGGGTGGAAACACATGATGGCAAATTTGTAGCGCTTGTGCCGGGTCCAGGTCACAAGTTGACCTTCATGCAGCTGAACCTTGGCGCTGGTCGGGCAGTCGGAATGTCAGGAAAGGCGGGGGGCTGATTGGATGAAGCGCCATGTCATCACACTGATGATGATCTTCAGTTGTGCCGTGTCGGCGCAAGCGGATACGCTGCGCATCAAGCAACTGCAGCGTTGCGGCGACCTGTTGAGCGAAGCTGAACAGCAATGGTGCGTGCGAACCGAGGGCCTGGGCCCCGGTGTGGCGATTGTCCGACTCGGCGAGACGCAACTGGAGCAGGCTGGCGTCGAACGGCTTGGCGACACGCTGAGGCTGACCCTGGCCAAGCACGAGCAACGCAGCGCGCCGCTGTGGCTGCAAGACGGTGAGCGGACCAGCAATGCCGTCTGGTTGACCCGTCAGCGCAGCCACGTTGTTGCCGCTGGGCCTGGCGAAGTGGCAAAGAACATGGATGGCCTGACCACCTACCTCGACCTGGTCAGCCTGTTGATCGAAGAAAAATACGATGGTGCAGCCGAAGCCCGGCGTATCGCCGACAAATACGCCGCCCAGGTGGTCGGTGCCATCCCGCCGTTGAACGTTTACCAGTTACGCTTGCCGGTGCGTGACCTGGTGCAGCGCGATGCGCTGGTCCTGCGCATCGGCACCGAGGTCAGCGTGGATGCCGTAATCGTCGAGGAGTCCGCACCCGAACGCGGCGAGGAGGGTGAAGGCAGCGGTCAGTCGGCCATCGACCAGGCAGACGAATGGGCCGCCAACCGGTTCATGGATGCGCTGTACTTCTACCAGCGCCGCATCCCCGCTTCCGGGGTGCCGGTGCAGCCGGTACGCGTTGGGGTGATCGAGCGCGAGGTGGACTTCGATGCGCCGCCCTTCGGCGCCTACCGAGGCGCTTGTGGCAAAGGGCAGACCTGCCTGTATGCCCCCGACGGCGATCGCCCGGGCAGCCATGGTAGCCATGTGGCGGGCATCCTGGCAGCCCGGGGGCAGGGCTTCCTGCCCGGGCTGGGCAAGCACAGTCCCGGTTTCGAGGTGATCGTCGGGCGCAACTCGGATGCCGGGATCACCGCCAATATCGCTGCCTCGGTGAACCTGGTCGAAGACGGTGTGCGGGTGTTGAACTGGAGCTGGGGCGTCCACCGGGTCGGCGCGAAGAACGTGCAGGGGGATGAGGTCGAGTCGCTGGTGCGCTCGGGGTTGGCGATGAGTGGCTATGAGGAGCTGCTCGAAGAATTCTTCCTCTGGCTGCGGGCCAGGCACCCCGATGTGCTGGTGGTGAACTCGGCCGGCAATGGTGCGTCCTGGTCGGGCACCGATGAATATCGGCTGCCTTCCTCGTTCGTTACCGAGCAATTGTTGGTGGTGGGCGGGCATCAGCGCAGTGACCAGGCGGTGCCGGTCGAAGACCCTCGGCATGTCGGCAAGCGCCACAGCTCGAACATCGACATGCGCGTGGATATCAGTGCTGCCGCGTGCATTCGCCCGACTGCCGCCGATCGGCCGCACTGTGGCACGTCATACGCCACACCGCTGGTCACGGCCACCGTGGCGACCATGCTGGCAATCAACCCGGAGCTGACTCCACAACAGGTGCGCATGCTGCTGCGGCGCAGCGCCCTGACCCTGGGCGGCGAGCAGGACTTCGAGGCCATGGATGCCGAAGACCTGACCGCGCCGATACTGCCTTCAGAGCGCGGCGGGCAGCTGGACCACCCCGACCTGGGGCGCTCGGCGCGCCTGGATATGCAGCGTGCGCTGGACCTGGCCATACAAAGTCGCGACCGGGTGCGCTGAGCGGTGGCCGCTGGCAGACAAATTCCGTAACATCGCGCCCCTCGTTTTTCCCGTCCGCCCGGACTGCACCACAGGACCTTCATGAAACCCGCCCGATTTCGCGCCGACCTGCTCGCCGGCCTGACCACTTCGTTCGCCTTGGTGCCCGAATGCATCGCGTTCGCCCTGGTGGCCCACCTCAACCCGCTGATGGGCCTGTACGGGGCGTTCATCATCTGCACCCTGACGGCGCTGTTCGGCGGTCGACCGGGGATGATTTCCGGCGCGGCCGGCTCGATGGCGGTGGTGATCGTCGCCCTGGTGGTGCAACACGGCATACAGTACCTGTTGGCGACGGTACTGCTGGGTGGCGCGCTGATGATCCTGTTCGGCTTGCTGCGCCTGGGCAAGCTGGTGCGCCTGGTGCCGTACCCGGTGATGCTCGGTTTCGTCAACGGTCTGGCGATCGTCATCGCCCTGGCGCAGCTGGAACACTTCAAGCAAGGTGGGCAGTGGCTCAGTGGCACCCCGCTGTACCTGATGGTCGGGCTGGTGGCGCTGACCATGCTGGTGGTCTATGTATTGCCGAAGCTGACCCGCGCGGTGCCGCCAGCGTTGGTGGCGATCCTTGGCGTCGGCTTGCTGGTGTACCTGCTCGGCCTGCCTACCCGCACCCTGGGCGACATGGCGCAGATTGCCGGCGGCCTGCCACAGCTGGCCCTGCCGGACGTACCCTGGAACCTGGCAACCCTGAAAATCGTCGCGCCCTATGCGCTGCTGATGGCCATGGTCGGCCTGCTGGAAACCCTGCTAACCCTCAACCTGACCGATGAAATCACCGAGAGCCGCGGCTTCCCGGACCGCGAATGCGTGGCCCTTGGCGCGGCCAACATGGTGTCCGGCCTGTGCGGTGGCATGGGCGGTTGCGCGATGATCGGCCAGACGGTGATCAACCTCAGCTCCAACGGCCGTGGGCGGCTATCGGGGGTGGTGGCCGGGGGCATGGTCCTGCTGTTCGTGCTGTTCCTGGCCCCGCTGATCGAACGCATTCCGCTGGCAGCACTGGTCGGGGTGATGTTCGTGGTGGCGCAGCAGACCTTCGCCTGGGCGTCGCTGCGGGTGCTGCACAAGGTGCCGCTGAACGATGTGCTGGCGATCATTGCGGTAACCGTGGTCACGGTGTTCACCGACCTCGCCGTGGCAGTGTTGTTCGGCATCATCATCGCCGCGCTGAACTTTGCCTGGCAGCATGCGCGAGAGCTGTATGCCGACAGCCATGAAGACGGCGAAGGGGGCAAGCATTACCGGCTGCATGGCACGCTGTTCTTTGCCTCGACCACCGCGTTCCTCGAACAGTTCGACACCGCCAACGACCCGGCCCGGGTCACGCTGGACTGCCAGCATCTGAGCTTTGTCGATTACTCGGCGATTGCGGCGCTGCAGACCTTGCGCGAACGCTATGCCAAGGCGGGCAAGCACGTGCGCGTGGTGCATTTGTCGGAGCGCTGCAGGAAGCTGCTGAAGCGGGCGGGCGAGCAGCACTGAAAGCGGGGTTGACTGTACCGGCGTGTTCGCGAGCATGCCCGCGAACACGCCGGTACAGGCAAGAGGTCTATTCCCCGCGGTTCTTCTTCACGATGGCATCGGCGATGCTTGCCGGCGCCTCGGCATAGCGGGTGAACTCCATCGAGAAGCTCGCCCTGCCCTGGGTCATCGAGCGCATCGAGGTGGCGTAGCCGAACATCTCGCCCAGCGGCACTTCGGCACGGATCACCTTGCCGGCCGGCGTTTCGTCGCCGTCCTGGATCATCCCGCGGCGCCGGCTGAGGTCGCCGAGGATATCGCCCTGGTACTCTTCGGGCGTGACCACTTCCACCTTCATCACCGGCTCCAGCAGCACCGCGCCACCTTTCTGCGACAGCTGCTTGGTGGCCATCGAGGCCGCGATCTTGTAGGCCATTTCGTTGGAGTCGACATCGTGGTACGAGCCGTCATACACCGCAGCCTTCAGGTTGATCAGCGGGTAGCCGGCAAGCACGCCGTTCTTCATCTGCTCTTCGATACCCTTCTGGATCGCCGGGATGTACTCGCGCGGTACCACGCCACCGACGATCTCGTTGATGAACTCCAGGCCTTCCTTGCCCTCGTCGCCGGGGGCGAAGCGGATCCAGCAGTGGCCATACTGGCCACGGCCACCGGATTGGCGGACGAAGCGGCCTTCGATCTCGCAGGTGTTGCGGATCTTCTCGCGGTAGGCCACCTGCGGTTTGCCGATATTGGCCTCGACATTGAACTCGCGGCGCATGCGGTCGACGATGATGTCCAGGTGCAGCTCGCCCATGCCCGAGATGATGGTCTGGCCGGTCTCTTCGTCGGTGCGCACGCGGAATGACGGGTCTTCCTGCGCCAGCTTGCCCAGGGCGACGCCCATTCTCTCCTGGTCGGCCTTGGTTTTCGGTTCCACGGCCACGGAAATCACCGGGTCGGGGAAATCCATGCGCTCGAGGATGATCGGCTTGTCCAGGTCGCACAGGGTATCGCCGGTGGTCACGTCCTTCATGCCGATCAGGGCGGCGATGTCGCCGGCGCACACATCCTTGATTTCTGCACGCTGGTTGGCGTGCATCTGCACCATGCGGCCGATGCGTTCCTTCTTGCCTTTGACCGAGTTGAGCACCGCGTTGCCGGAGCTGAGCACGCCGGAATAGACCCGGGCGAAGGTCAGGGTGCCGACGAACGGGTCAGTGGCGATCTTGAACGCCAGGGCCGAGAACGGCTCGCTGTCGTCGGCGTGGCGCTCCAGATGCTTGTCTTCGTCGTCCGGGTCGGTGCCCTTGATAGCGGGGATTTCCGACGGCGCGGGCAGATAGTCGATGACCGCATCGAGCATCAGCGGCACGCCCTTGTTCTTGAATGACGAGCCGAGGATGGTCGGCACGATTTCGTTGTTCAGGGTGCGCTTGCGCAGGCCGGCCTTGATCTCCTCGGTGCTCAGTTCTTCGCCTTCGAGAAACTTGCCGAGCAGCTCGTCATCGGCCTCGGCTGCCGCCTCGACCATGTGCGCCCGCCATTCATCGGCCAGCGCCTGCAGGTCGGCGGGGATGGCCTCTTCGCGATAGCTGGTGCCCTGGTCCGCCTCGTTCCAGTAGATGGCCTTCATCTTCACCAGGTCGATCTGGCCCTGGAACTTTTCCTCGCTGCCGATGGCCAGCTGGATCGGCACCGGGTGGTGGCCCAGGCGCTGGTCGATCTGTTTGACCACGCGCAGGAAGTCGGCGCCCTGGCGGTCCATCTTGTTGATGTAGGCCAGGCGCGGCACGTGGTATTTGTTGGCCTGGCGCCACACCGTCTCGGACTGTGGCTCTACCCCGTCGGCGCCGCTGAATACCACCACCGCGCCATCCAGAACGCGCAGCGAGCGCTCCACTTCGATGGTGAAGTCGACGTGGCCTGGTGTGTCGATGATATTGAAGCGGTACTTGTGGGCGAACTGCTTGGTCGAGCCCTGCCAGAACGCGGTGGTCGCCGCCGACGTGATGGTGATGCCGCGCTCCTGTTCCTGGGCCATCCAGTCCATGGTCGCGGCGCCATCGTGCACCTCGCCCATCTTGTGGTTGACCCCGGTGTAGAACAGGATCCGCTCGGTGGTCGTGGTCTTCCCAGCATCCACGTGGGCGACGATGCCGATATTGCGGTACAGCTCGATGGGCGTTGTGCGGGCCATGGCGGACTACCTGCGAATGGTCGGATTCCACCACGTTAGCAGACCGGCAGAATCCTGCCGTGCCGCCGGGCTGTCAGTCAGCCTGGGCCTGCAGCAGCCATTGGCCATCTTCTTCGCGCGCCAGGCCGCTGGCCGGCAGCAGGGCCAGCAGGCGGCTGTGCAGGGCGGCTTCGGTAAAGGTCTTGAGCGTGGCCAGGTCCAGGTCGCCGGTTAGGTTGAGGTCGGCCTTGGTGTACGACAGCCAGGCCTTTTTCAGTACCTGGGCAACGTCGCTGGCAGCTGTGCTGGCGAATCGGCGGTGCCACGGGTGGCCGTCGAAAGTGAAGGTGTGGGTGTGGCTGTAGCTGCTCTGGTCGCCACCTTCGGCGCAGCGGTGGCAGCGGCACGGGCCTTCGCCGAAGGCATTGCGCAGGTAGCTGTTGAAGTCCACCACAGGCTTGAGGGACAGGCGTTTGTCGACTTCGAACAGGTCGGCGATCAGGGGTTCTTCGGCGCTCACTCGGGGAATCCTCGTGTAGGTGGCGTGCATCGGCGGGCACCCTAACAGATCGGGCCCTTCAGATCACCTCTTGCAGCCCCGGCCTCTTCGCGGGCGCGCCCGCGAAGACCGGTAGAGACAAGCGGGAACACCTGCCGTACTCTACGCGCCCATACGCCTACCCACCCACCGAGGTAACCCCGCTTGAGCAGCCAGTACCCGTACATCGCCACCATCACCGTCAGCGCCGAAGACCGTGGCGGCGACGCCGAAGCCTCGGAGAACCCGGGCATGCGCGTTGGCCTGGAGGCCGTCACCGAAACGCTGAAGAAAGTGCATTTCGTCGGTACGCTGGCAGCCCCGGAAAAGCCCGCCACGCACATCTGCGTGACGCTGGAGAACGGCCTGGCCTACTACGGCCCGATCGTCAACGGCCACGCCGAACTCGAAGGCGGCTGGATTGCCTTCGAGTCGGACATGCTCACCCCACAAGAACTCGGCCTGTAACCTTCAGCCCAGCTCTGCCAGGCACTGCTCGAGGATGTCCAGGCCTTCCTCAAGCACCTCGGCTTCGATGGTCAGCGGCGCCAGCAGGCGGATGATATGCCGGGCCTTGCCGCTGGGCATCAGCAGCAGGCCCCTGGCCCGTGCCGCTTCCATCACCTTGGCCAGTTGCGCTGGCGCCGGGCTGCCGTCGGCATTGGCCAGCTCGATGCCGCGCATGGCGCCGACACCGGTCAGGCGCCCGATGAACGAGCTCAGGCCCGTGGTTTTCCAGCGCTCGAAACGACGCACGATCGCCTGCTCCTGGCGCTCACCCCAGGTGGCGATGTTTTCGTCGCTCATCTGCGCCAGGCTGGCCAGGGCCGCTGCGCAGGCGATCGGGTTGCCCGAATAGGTGCCACCCAGGCCGCCCTTGGGCAGTGCTGCCAGCAGTTCCTTGCGCCCGACCACTGCTCCCAGCGGCATGCCACCGGCAATGCTCTTGGCCAGCAACAGCAGGTCCGGCTCGATGCCCAGGCGGGGGAAGGCGAAGCGCTGGCCGGTACGGCCGAAGCCCGACTGGATCTCGTCGATGATGATCAGGATGCCGCGTTCGTCGCAGAAACGGCGCAAGGCCTGGGCAAAGGCCGGGTCAAGGGCGAGGAAGCCGCCTTCGCCCTGCACCGGCTCGAGGATGAACGCAGCCACGTCCTCCACCGCCAATTCGACGCTGAACAGGCGGTCCATGGCCTTGAGTGCCTGCTCGCAGGTCACCCCGGTGTCGGTGCTGGGGTAGGGCAGGTGATAGACCGGCCCGGGCAGTTCGCCGACCCGTTGCTTGTACGGGGCAACCTTGCCGTTGAGGTTCAGGGTCGCCAGGGTGCGGCCGTGGAAGGCGCCATCGAAGGCGATGATGGCGCGCTTGCCGGTGGCCCCGCGGGCCACTTTCAGGGCGTTTTCCGCCGCTTCCGCACCGCTGTTGGTGAGCATGCCTGCCAGTGGGTAGCTGACCGGCACGAACTGGGTCAGTTGCTCCATCAACGCCAGGTACGGGCCGTGCGGGGCGGCGTTGAAGGCAGAGTGGGTCAGGCGGCTGGCCTGGGCCTGGATCGCCTCGACCACGGCCGGGTTGCAGTGGCCCAGGTTGAGTACACCGATACCGCCGACGAAGTCGATGTAGCGTTTGCCGTCGGTGTCCCAGACTTCGGCATTACGGCCATGGGAAAGTGTGATCGGATGAACGATGGCAATGGACTGGCTGATACTTTCCTGGTTCATGGGCACGCGGACCTTTGTTCGGTTTCTTATTATCCAAGCGCGTTGGCCAGTTATTCCGCAAACGAATTATTCGATTGCGGTCATTCCTTGGATTCGTGACCTTGTCGCCGAGTTCGTACTGCCTGTACCGGCCACTCAGTCCCCCTCAGCCACCCGCTCGCGAATCCACTGCACGAAGGCCCTCACCTTGGGCACTTCGGCCGCATGCTCGGCGTGCGCGATGAAGTGCCGGCCATTGCTCGCCACCGGGTGGTCCCAGGCCACTACCAGCTTGCCCTCGCTCAGCTCTTCGGCCACCAGGTAGCGCGGGATCAACGCGATACCGCAGCCGGCAATGGCCGCGCGGATGCACAGGTAGAACGTGTCGAAGCGCGGCCCGTGGTAGCTGTTCTGGCTGTGCAAGCCCAGCCCCAGGAACCATTCGTGCCAGGCTTCCGGGCGCGACACGCATTGCAGCAGGCGGTGCTCGGCCAGTGCCTGGGCGCTGTCGAAACGGTGGCTGGCCAGCAGCTGCGGGCTGCACACCGGTACCACCTCTTCGCTGAACAGCTCGATGCAGGTTGCCCCGGGCCAGGTGCCCTGGCCGAAGAAGAAAGCGATGTCGGCCTTGGCCTGGACCAGGTCGAATGGCTCGAGCTCGTTGCGGATGTCCAGGTGAATGCGCGGGTAGCGGTCACCGAAACCTTTCAGCCGCGGCACCAGCCAGCGCGCACCGAAGGTGGGCTGGGTGGCAATGCGCAGCACTTCGGTCTCGTCGCCGTAGCTGAGGATGTAACGGCTGGAAATGTCGATCTGGGTGAGGATCTTGTTCACTTCGGTGAGGTACAGCGCACCGGCCGGGGTCAGGTGCAGGCGGCGGCGAATGCGCTGGAACAGCGAGTGCGCCAGCATGTCCTCGAGCTGTGCCACCTGCTTGCTGACCGCACTCTGGGTCAGGTGCAGTTCCTGCGCCGCGCGGGTGAAACTGAGGTGACGCGCGGCCGCTTCGAAGCACTGAAGGGCGGTAGTCGAAGGCATCAGGCGTTTGGACATGAGGGGCAAATACCGAGCAAAAAAGGAAGAAGTTCATTCTGTAGCGGAATGATGTGTTTCGAAAAGGTCGTTTGTTGACCCCGGCCTATAGATTAATACTGACCTGGATCAATGATGACAACTGGTTGTGCGAAGAGGAGGCCAGTAGGTTTTTCCAACATCTGCAAAACAACAATAACCAACATCAGAACTTGACCAGAATTCTGCTCCAGTCTTCCGCCGCTTCGCCGCGGCCGAGCCATTCGAGGGTTATTCATGGCTTCGCTACACAACAACAAACAGCGCACCCTGCAGCACGGCCTGACCTCTCGTCAGGTATCCATGATCTCTATCGCCGGCATCATCGGCGCCGGCCTGTTCATCGGCTCTTCCAACGCCATCGCCACCGCTGGCCCGGCCATCCTCATTTCCTACGCCATGACCGGCCTGCTGGTGCTGCTGGTCATGCGCATGCTGGGCGAAATGGCCATCGCCAACCCCAATAGCGGCTCGTTCTCCACCTATGCTTCCGAAGCCATCGGCCCCTGGGCAGGCTTTACCATCGGCTGGCTGTACTGGTGGTTCTGGGTGCTGATCATCCCGGTCGAGGCGATCGCCGGTGCCGATATCCTGCATGCCTACTTCCCCGCTGTGCCGTCCTGGCTGTTTGCTTTCCTGATCATGCTGGTGCTGTCGGGTACCAACCTGATCAGCGTGAAGAACTTCGGCGCCTTCGAATACTGGTTTGCCCTGGTCAAGGTGGTAGCGATCATCGCCTTCATCGCGGTCTGCAGCCTGGCAGTGTTCGGCGTCTGGCCGCTGGCCGAGGTGTCCGGAGTCAGCCGGCTGTGGGACCACGGCGGCTTCATGCCCAACGGTTTCGGCACCGTGCTGGGTGGCGTGCTGATCACCATCTTCTCGTTCTTCGGCGCCGAGATCGTGACCATCGCTGCGGACGAAACCGCCAACCCGAAAGACAAGATCCGCCGCGCCACCAACCTGGTGGTGTACCGCATCGCCATCTTCTACCTGGCGTCGATCTTCCTGGTGGTATCGCTGGTGGCCTGGAACGACCCGGGGCTGAAAGCGGTGGGTTCGTTCCAGCGCGTGCTGGAAGTGCTGAATGTGCCGGGTGCCAAGCTGCTGGTCGACCTGGTGGTGCTGGTGGCCGTGACCAGTTGCATGAACTCGGGCCTGTATACCGCGTCGCGCATGCTCTATTCGCTGGGTGCCCGTGACCAGGCGCTGAGCGTGACCAAGCGTATCTCCGGCGCTGGGGTACCGACCGTGGCGGTGCTTTTCTCTACCCTGGCCGGTTTTGCCGGTTGCTTCGTCAACTATGTGTTCCCCGGCAAAGTGTTCGGCTTCCTGCTGTCCACAACCGGTGCCATCGCCTTGCTGGTATACCTGGTGATAGCCGTGTCGCAGCTGCGCATGCGTGCCCGTGCCGAGCGCGAGGGGCGCCGGCTGGAACTGAAGATGTGGCTGTTCCCGTGGCTGACCTGGCTGGTGATTGGCACCATCGTCATGGTCCTGGGCTACATGCTGTTCAGTGATGCCTACCGCTACGAGACCCTGATGACCGCAGGTGTGACCCTGTTCATCCTGCTGGTGGCGCTGACCCAGAAGCGCGGCAAGGCAGTCACCCAGCCAGCTTGATGTTTCTGCTTAAATGGGGGCCTATCGCCCCCATTCCAACAAGCACAGGATGCGTATGAACGACCAGCCCCTTTCCCTCCAGGCCCTGGCTGCACCCGACGGCACCTGCTACGGCTGCGGTTGCTCCCATCCCGGCGGCCTGCACCTGCAAAGCCACTGGGACGCTGACGGCGTCCATCTGGTATCCCGGCATGCACCAGACAGCACCTTCATCGGCTGGCCCGGCCTGGTCTACGGTGGTTTGCTGGCAATGCTGGTGGACTGCCACTCCAACTGGACGGCGATGGCCTACCACTACCGCGCCGAAGGCCGTGAAGCGGGGAGCCTGCCGCGTATCGATTGCGTCACTGGCACACTCAGCCTGAACTACCTGAAACCTACACCGATGGGCGTCGAGTTGCTGCTCAAGGCCCGCGTGGAAGGTGAGGTGGGGCGCAAGACGCGGGTGCTCTGCGAGGTCTGGGCCGGTGATGTACTGACGGTCAGTGCCGACTCGGTGTTCGTGCGCGTGGACACGGAAAAGCTCAAGCTCAAGGCGCATGGCCAGGGTTGAACCCGACGCCATGCCGCCTGCCTGTTGAAAAAACGCACCTCTTTCACGGATAGGTCCGATTTGGGCCTCCCGTTTTTCGCACTACTCTGGCCGCGTCTTCACCACAAGAAGCCCAGGATGACCCGCACGTATTTCACGCTGCCCCCTTGCCCGGCCCGCTGACGCGGAAGGGCTTCTCACCGCCATCCTGGTTCCTGCCCAACCTTCTGCATCGACCACTCCGGCAACGGCGGCAACGTCATGCCCGAAACCTTTGCAGGCGCATTCAAGGAGACCCTTTCATGCGTGCCAGATCCACAGTCAAAAGCGTGCTCGTCGGCTCGCTGATATTGCTCGGCGGCTGCGCCAGCGCCCTCGTGCCCAACGAGCAGATCGAACTGACGCGAAGCGCGGTCAATCGCGCGGTGTCTGCCGGTGCCACGCAATATGCCCCGGTCGAGATGCGCGCGGCCCAGGACAAGCTCAGCGCCATGGATCGCGCCCTCGGCCAGGACGACCTCGAACTGGTCCGCCGGCTGGCCGAGCAGGCCGAGGCCGATGCCCGTCTGGCCGAGCGCAAGGCCATGGCCGCTAAACGCCAGGAACAACTGGATATCGCCCGCAAAGGCATCGAGGTGCTCCGCCAGGAAATGCTCGAAGCGCCGCAAAACGCCATCCAATGAAGGACACGAACATGTCGAAACGCCCCCTGTTTACAATGGTTTCGCTACTTGGTCTGCTGCTGGCCGGCTGCGCTGCCACGCCGGAAAACGCCCGCCTGCTGGAGGCCCGTGAGGCCTACTCGGTACTGCAGGGCAAGCCTGAGGCCAGCCGGATTGCCGCACTGGAAACCCAGGAAGCCTACATCGCCCTGGGCAAGGCCGAAGGGGCTTCATTGAACAATCGTAAATCGCCCGACGTCGAGCAACTGGCCTATCTGGCCCAGCGCAAGATCGAAAGCGCCGAGCAGACCATCCTGCTGCGCCAGGCGGAAGCCGGCTTGCAGGGTATCGAGGCGCAACGTACCCAGGCGCGGCTGGACGTGCGTACCGCCCAACTGAAGGCGCTGCAGGCGCTCAAGGCCAAACAGACCGAGCGCGGTACCGTGGTGACCTTCGGCGATGTGTTGTTCGATACCGGCCGTGCGGAACTGCGCGGCAGCAGCCAACGAAACATCCGGCAACTGGCTGAGTACCTGCTGGCCAACCCGGAGCGCAAGGTGCTGGTGGAAGGGTTCACCGACTCCACCGGTAGCGATGCCTTCAATCAGCAGCTGTCAGAACGACGTGCCGTATCCGTAGCCAATGCCTTGCGTCGCCAGGGTGTGGCGGCCGCGCGTATTACCACTGCCGGCTATGGCAAGGAGTACCCGGTGGCGAGCAATGCCGATGCGCAATCGCGCCAGCTCAACCGTCGTGTCGAGGTGATCATCTCGCAGGGCGCCGAGGCGGTGGCGCCGCGCTACTGATTGCCGCTCGGGCGCGGCAGGGAGCCGCGCTTCGTTCATCTGCCAGGCGATGGTCAAACCGCGACGTTGCCCCTAAAGTAGTCGCTTTCATTTCTGCAGGGGCCAGGCATGACCGATCTGAGCGCATTCCCCATCACCCGTAAATGGCCGGCGCGACACCCCGAGCGCTTGCAGCTGTATTCGCTGCCCACGCCCAATGGCGTCAAAGTGTCGATCATGCTGGAGGAAATCGGCCTGGCCTACGAGCCGCACAAGGTCAGTTTCGACAACGATGACCAGCTGAGCCCCGAATTCATCTCGCTCAGTGCCAACAACAAGATCCCCGCCATCCTCGACCCCGATGGGCCGGGCGGCCAGCCGCTGGCGCTGTTCGAATCAGGCGCGATCCTGCAGTACCTGGCGGAAAAGAGTGGGCAGTTGCTGAGCCACGACCCGGCCCAGCGCTATCAGACGCTTCAGTGGCTGATGTTCCAGATGGGCGGCATCGGGCCAATGTTCGGCCAGCTGGGCTTTTTCCACTTCTTTGCTGGCAAGGAATACGAAGACAAGCGCCCGCGTGATCGCTATGTCAACGAATCCAGGCGCCTGCTCGGCGTGCTGGACCGGCATCTGCAGGGGCGGGACTGGATGGTCGCTGACTACAGCATCGCCGATATCGCAATCTTCCCTTGGGTGCGTAACCTGGTAGAGCGGTACAACGCCCGCGAGCTGGTCGGTTTCGAGCAGTTCAAGGAAGTGCAGCGGGTGCTGGCAATATTCCTGCAGCGGCCAGCGGTGCAGCGGGGCCTGGCAATTCCTTAGGTGAGCAGGTGGTTCGCTGCAAGCGTGTGTGCTACCCGGTAAGGAATAACCGTCAACGGACAGGCCTGCCCAAGCGCCTGTTCGTGACGGCCCGCACCCTGCGCTCACGGGCTCACGGTGAAATTGCCTTCAGCCGTGAAGCCGTGGTCATAGCTGACTTTGAAACTGCCACTCACGACGTTGTCGTTGGCTGCAATGATGTAGATTTCGCCACTGGTGGCTAAACCTTTGCTGTCGTTGTCCACCACCAGCTGTGCGTAATGATCGCCCTGATTCTGCCCGACCACATGGCGCCCTACCGCCAGCCCAGTGGAGCAACCAATCAACAGGAAGTAACGGTCATCCATTCCGAAAATCATAACTCGGGAGAAATGGACTTGCGTTAACACGAGCTCTTTCGGAACGCCGTCATGCGTCAGTTTTACCTTGAACTCGCCTTGGTTTGTAGCTCGTCTCTTGTCATTTTTGAAATCGAACGCTTGGTGTTGGTATGCCATGATGCGTCGCCTTCTGCGGTGATTGATGGAAGCATCATCATCAGCAGACCTTAGCTTTTCCTCTACTGGCAGATATGTCAGTTGCTAGGGCCTGACGGGTTCGTCCACACTGCGTGATTTGCGAGCGGGTTTCAGAAAATGGCGGGCATCAGCCAGTAAAGGCTGCCAGCCAACAGCATCGCCGCCGGCAATGTCAGCACCCAGGCCAGTAACAAATGGACCAGTGTGCGCTTCTGCAGGCCCGACCCGTTGGCCATCATGGTCCCGGCGACGCCGGAGCTCAGCACATGAGTGGTCGACACCGGTAACCCGAACAGGTCCGCTGCGCCAATAGTACACATCGCCACCAGTTCGGCCGAAGCGCCCTGGGCGTAGCTGAGATGGGTCTTGCCGATGTTTTCGCCCACCGTCACTACGATGCGCCGCCAGCCAACCATGGTCCCCAACCCCAACGCGATGGCCACGGCCACCTTCACCCACAGCGGGATGTAGCGGGTAGCATCATCCAGTTGGGTCTTGAACAACTGCACATGGCTGCGGGTGTCGGCATCGAAGCTCACCAGGCTTTTCTCGATCAGGCGGATGGCTTCGCTGGCCAGGTACATGTCATTGCGCACGTTGGCCATGGCCTCGGCCGGTACTCGCTTGAGCGAACCATAGCCCTTGACCTGCTGGCCGATCATGCCGGTCAGTGCCGCCAGCGCCGGCACCAGTTGCGGGCTGGCCTTGGGCTGGGCAATGAAAGTGGTCAGCACCTGCCGCGGGTCGGCCGGGGCGGCTTGCGGGGCACTGCGTACCAGCGCCTGGCGGGTAACCTCGGCAATGGCGGAAAACTGCAGCGCCTGCTCGGTGGGCATGGTCTTGTTCAGCACGCCGCGAATCCACCACGGCGGTGGCGTTTGCCTCTGCGGTGCCTGGTACAGTGCCTTGCGCTTGACCAGCGCCCGCAATGCCACCAGCAGCAGGGCGGCACAGACGAAACCGATCAGGGGTGAGAACAGCAGGGCATAGCCGACCTTGCTGGCCTGGGACCAGTCCACCCCGCTGGTGCCGTCACGCCCATGCATCAGCGCATTGGCCACGCCGACGCCGATGATCGAACCGATCAGGGTGTGCGAAGAGGAGGCCGGCAGGCCCAGCCACCAGGTGCCGAGGTTCCAGATGATTGCCGCCAGCAGCAGGGCGAAGACCATGGCGAAGCCGGCTGAAGAGCCGACCTGCAAGATCAGCTCCACCGGTAGCAGGGCGATGATGCCGAACGCCACCGCACCGCTGGAAAGCAGCACGCCAAGGAAATTGCACAGGCCGGACCAGACCACCGCCACAGGTGCTGGCAGGGCGTGGGTGTAGATCACCGTGGCGACTGCGTTGGCGGTGTCATGGAAGCCATTGACGAACTCGAAGCCCAGGGCAATCAGCAACGCCAGGCCCAGCAGCAGGAATGGTGTGACGGTGGTGATTACCGTGTCGCTGGCACTGACGTCCTGTTTCAGGCTCCAGGCGCTGTAGGCGAGGCCGGCCAGCAGCAGGCCGAAGAACAACGCCAGGGTGGCGCGGCCAGGTTTTTGCGCCAGCTGCGGACGGGCGTGCTGTTCGGCCAGCTGCGGCTGGCTGGCCAGTAACGGGGTAGCCATGAGGGCTCCGGTTGGCGTTGGCGAAGGTGCCGAAGGCCTTGAGCATAGAAACAATTCGACGCCTGGCCGTGACCTCGATCAATGAATTACCTAGGCTTATGACGGACGGTAACGGCAGGAAAAACCGATGATTCGCTGCAAGCGTGTCTACGATGCGATTGAGCCAGGCGATGGCCAGCGGGTGCTGGTCGATCGCCTGTGGCCGCGTAACAAGCGCAAGGAGGACCTGCACGGGCAGTGGTTGCGCGAAGTTGCGCCCTCGGATGAGTTGCGCAAGGCATTTCATCAGGGAAGCGTGGACTTCACCGGTTTTGCCCAGCGCTACCGGCAAGAGCTGGCAGATCATCCCGCACATTGGTATGCGCTATTGGACGTGGCAGGGAAGGGTACGCTGACCTTGCTCTACGCCGGCAAGGACACCGAGTGTAACAATGCCCGGGTGCTGGCCGAATGGCTTGAAGACGAGCTGGATAGGCGAGGGCCCGGCAGTTCGCCGGTATGCTACGCCCAGGATTGACGAACCCGAGAGTCCGACAGTTGATGCCGCTGAGCCTTACCCCCGCCAACGCCAGCCACTGCGCCTTCGCCCGCGATCTGACGCGGCGTGCCATGCTGCCGTACTACCACGAATATGGTCTGTTGTGGCTCGAGGAAGCGTTCGACGAGGCCTGGGGCTGGCGTGAGCAGTGGTTGGTCACCGAAGGTGATTCCCTGCTGGGTTTTTGCAGCCTCAGCCAGGACCGTCAGGCCTTGTTCATCCGCGAACTGCACCTGCTTCCGGAGCAGCGTGGGCGGGGCGTCGGCAGCTGGGTACTGGAGCAACTGGCGCAATGGGCCAGGCAGCGCCGCCTGCCCCTGCTGCGGTTGATGGTGTTTCGCAGCAACCCGGCGCGCCAGTTGTACCAGCGGCACGGCTTTGTCGAAATGGGCGAGGACGAATGTTTCGTGCGCATGCAGCGCACGATTGATTGATAGCTTAATGGTGGCTTGTAGTGGCCAAAGAGCATCGGCATAGTGAACCCTGGCAACAGGAGAACCGCTATGGATGGAATCGGGCCGCGGTTGCGGAAAGAGCGTGAGCGCCTGGGTATGACCCAGCGGGCGTTTGGCGATATTGGTGGGGTCGAACCCAACGCCCAAGGCAAATACGAGAGTGGCGAACGCACGCCGCGGCTCGATTACCTGGCGGCATTGGCGGCGCAGGGTGTGGATGCCCTCTATGTGCTCAGCGGCACGCGCACCCCGGCAGCACTGGAGGCGCTGAGCATGGATGAGGCCGGTTTGCTGGCAGCTTTCCGGCAGTTGTCGAGCGACGATCAGGCAGCACTTTGGCACTTGATGGCGCGCTTGACCCACAACGCCAGGCCACGGCAGGCAGCGAGACCGTTCAACACCGAAGCTCAGTCATTTCTGACAGAAGGAATGCGTTAGGCCCGCCATGAAAAATTTTGTTAAGGTGGCGGGATCCAATCGCCCTGCTGACGAGGTGTGTGCTTGATTAGGGTCCTAGTGGTTGACGATCACGATCTGGTACGAACCGGTATTACCCGCATGCTGGCCGACATCGACGGCCTGCAGGTGGTGGGTGAGGGGGACTCGGGCGAGTCGGCGCTCAAGCTGGCCCGTGAGTTGAAGCCGGATGTGGTGCTGATGGACGTGAAAATGCCCGGCATCGGCGGCCTCGAGGCCACCCGCAAGTTGCTGCGCAGCCACCCGGACATCAAGGTAGTGGCTGTGACCGTCTGTGAGGAAGACCCGTTCCCCACACGCCTGTTGCAGGCCGGCGCCGCCGGCTACCTGACCAAGGGCGCAGGCCTTGACGAAATGGTCCAGGCCATCCGCCTGGCCTTCGCCGGCCAGCGCTACATCAGCCCGCAGATCGCCCAGCAGCTGGCGCTTAAACCCTTCCAGCCACAGGGCTCGCCGTTCGATGCCCTGTCGGAACGGGAAATCCAGATCGCGCTGATGATCGTCGGCTGCCAGAAAGTGCAGATCATCTCCGACAAGTTGTGCCTGTCGCCCAAGACCGTCAATACTTACCGGTATCGGATCTTTGAAAAACTCTCGGTCACCAGCGACGTCGAACTGACCTTGCTGGCCGTTCGCCACGGTATGGTCGACGCAAGCCTGTAACCTCATGTCCCAAGTTTTCGATGCCAGTGCTTTCCTGGCGACCTGCAGCGGTCGCCCGGGCGTTTACCGGATGTTCGATGGCGAAGCTCGCCTGCTTTACGTAGGCAAGGCCAAGAACCTCAAGAAACGCCTGGCCAGCTACTTCCGCAAGACCGGCCTGGCACCCAAGACCGCTGCGCTGGTGGCGCGCATCGCCCAGGTCGAAACCACCATCACCGCCAACGAAACCGAGGCGCTGCTGCTGGAGCAGAACCTGATCAAGGAGTGGCGACCGCCGTACAACATCCTGTTGCGCGACGATAAATCCTACCCCTACGTGTTTCTTTCCGACGGCGAATTTCCGCGCTTGGGCATTCACCGTGGGGCGAAGAAGGCCAAGGGCCGCTACTTTGGCCCGTATCCCAGCGCCGGAGCCATACGTGAAAGCCTCAGCCTGCTGCAAAAGGCCTTTTCGGTGCGCCAGTGCGAAGACAGCTACTACGCCAACCGCACCCGACCGTGCCTGCAGTACCAGATCAAGCGCTGCAAAGGGCCGTGCACCGGGCTGGTGGGCGCCGAGGAATATGCTGAAGACGTGCGCCACTCGGTGATGTTCCTCGAAGGCCGTAGCCAGCAGCTGGGCAACGAGCTGAATGCCGAGATGGAGAAGGCCGCCATGGCCCTCAACTTCGAGAAGGCCGCCGAGTTGCGTGACCAGATCGCCCTGTTGCGCCGGGTCCAGGACCAGCAATACATCGAAGGCGGCAGTGGCGACGTCGACGTCGTCGCCGCTTTCGTCAACCCCGGCGGCGCCTGCGTGCACCTGATCAGCGTGCGTGGCGGGCGGGTGCTGGGCAGCAAGAACTTCTTCCCGCAGGTTGGCATCGAGGAGGAGGTGGCCGAAGTGATGGCCGCGTTCCTTGCCCAGTACTACCTGGGCAATGCCGAGCGCGAACTGCCCGGCGAACTGATCGTCAACGTGCTGCATGAAGACTTCGAGGCCATCGGCGAAGCCCTGCAGACCCTGCGTGGCCGCGAACTGGCCATCAGCCACCGGGTGCGCGGCACCCGCGCCCGCTGGCAGCAGCTGGCGGTGACCAATGCCGAGCAGGCCCTCAATGCACGCCTGGCCAACCGCCAGCACATGGCCGCACGCTTCGAAGCGTTGGCCGAGGTGCTGGGCCTGGACGAAGTGCCGCAGCGCCTGGAGTGCTACGACATCAGCCACTCCAGCGGCGAGGCCACGGTGGCCAGCTGCGTGGTGTTCGGCCCGGAAGGCCCGTTGAAGTCGGACTACCGCCGTTTCAACATCGAAGGCGTCACCGCCGGCGACGACTACGCCGCCATGCACCAGGCCCTGACTCGCCGCTACGGGCGCATTCGCGATGGCGAGGGCAAGCTGCCCGACGTGCTGCTGGTGGATGGTGGCAAAGGCCAGTTGAACATGGCCCGCGACGTCATGCAGGAGCTGGGCTTTACCGACCTGACCCTGCTCGGTGTGGCCAAGGGCGTAACGCGCAAGGCCGGCTTCGAAACCCTGTACCTGAATGATGTGCATCACGAATTCACCCTCAAGGGCGATTCACCGGCGTTGCACCTGATCCAGCAGATCCGCGACGAAGCGCACCGTTTCGCCATCACCGGCCACCGCGCGCGGCGCGGCAAGGCGCGGCGGGTGTCCAGCCTGGAAGATGTGGCCGGGGTAGGGCCCAAGCGCCGCCGCGACCTGCTGAAACATTTCGGCGGCCTGCAGGAACTCAACCGCGCCAGTGTCGATGAAATTGCCAAGGCCCCCGGCATCAGTAAAAAGCTTGCCGAGTCGATTTATGCCAGCCTGCATAGCGAGTAGAATGCCGGGCTCAACTTGCCGCCAGTCGTACCGATGAATATTCCAAACCTGCTCACCGTCCTGCGCGTTTTGCTCATCCCGATTTTCATCCTGCTGTTCTACTTGCCGTACCAGTGGAGCTACATGGCTGCCAGCAGCGTGTTCGCCGTCGCCGCCGCCACTGACTGGCTGGATGGCTACCTGGCGCGTCGTCTGCAGCAGAGCACACCGTTCGGGGCCTTCCTCGACCCGGTGGCCGACAAATTGATGGTCGCGGTGGCGCTGGTGCTGCTGGTGCAGACCCACGCCAACTTCTGGCTGACCCTGCCGGCGGCGGTGATCATCGGCCGTGAGATCGTGGTCTCGGCGCTACGCGAGTGGATGGCTGAACTGGGAGCACGCGCGCAGGTGGCGGTGTCCAACCTGGGCAAGTGGAAAACCGCCGCGCAAATGCTGGCGCTGGTGATCCTGCTGGCCAACCCGCCGGCGGTAACCTTCTGGGTTATCCTTGGCTACGCGCTGCTGCTGGTGGCGGCAGGGCTGACGCTGTGGTCGATGGTGCACTACCTGCTGGCCGCCTGGCCGCACCTGCGCGAAGGCTCGGAGCAGAAATAAAAAGTTTTTTGAATCAAGGGGTTGACGCCATTTTGGAAATCGCTAGAATGGCCCCCATCACGACGCGGGAATAGCTCAGTTGGTAGAGCACGACCTTGCCAAGGTCGGGGTCGCGAGTTCGAGTCTCGTTTCCCGCTCCATTTATAGATCTACAGAGTTCCATGCAATTCTGTAAGTCATTGAAAATAGACGCTTCGGCGTCTTTTTTCGTTCCAGTCAAAGCCGCTCCGATCCATGGGCATCCGGACTTTTCTAGGCAAGAAATTAGTCCATGAAATCCGGACTTCCACCGTGACGGTTATTACTGCCGGCATCAGCGCCACACACAGAACCTGGCGGAGCAGAATACCTTCCAGGCGATGTACACCCTGTGGTTCAAGCACCGCGGGCGATCGCTCATGAATCGCCCCTGGTTTCCAAGACACCTCCAAGCCTCAAATGAGGCCCAAATAGGAGGTGCCATGAGTCGTCCGTACGCTACTTCGGAGGGCTTCTGAAAAAGAGTCCTTTCTTCATGTTATCGGCCTCTTGTGCACCTGAGAACATGGCACCTCCAAAGTTGAACAACGCGCCGACCACCCGGTCAGGGCCCGAAGAAGTCGTATCGCCTACCCATCCACCGGCCGACGCAAAGAATGCTGTAGTGTTACTGATTTCTCCGGCATTTACGTCCTGCGTTAATCGTACGTACTGTTCTAGCTTCGCTGCCGAAATATCGGCAGCTCCGTTGGAAGCCAGGTTTGAGTTCACCATATCGACTGCTTGGCTGAAAGGTTTGTTACTTTCGACACTACCTAGATGTTCGGCAAGCACAGTACGGTTTGGGATCGCCTCTACCGGCGGTTTTTGAGTGCCGGGCATGAGTGATTTTCTGGCGGTAGAGAATGCACTGGAGATCCAAGATGAATTGTTCGATGCTGGAGGCGCAGCAGGGGGAACTTGGCTGGAGGCACCGGGTAGGGGGGTTCCAGTTCCCCCCGCAGGATAGCCAATCTTGCCGTTGACTCTTTGCGGCATGCGCATTCCCAGTTTTTTCATTAGGGATGCTCCTAGTCTTTGGTTAAGGCTGGGGCGAGCCACAACACCCGGCGTGTACATCCAGCTACGCGAGCGCCCCACTATTCTACTCATGCTATTGGAATGTATCGAAAGGCGAAGGGAGCGTAAGGCGGTCAACGTTGTTGCACGCAATTCTCCAAGTACGCGTCCCAGATATCTGGCTCCGCTATGAACCAAGCTTAGCAGGCCAGCAGCCATTGCCGCCCATCCCAGCTTCTTTGCCAGTTCTGGGTTGCTCTGTTGCACCGACACCTGCGCGATGGTCAAACCTGCATACGCCATCGTCGATCCATATATCACCGCGCTCGCCACCCCGGCCATCTTCGAGGCTGCCGCCGGCGCACTTGCCAGTGCCATCATCACTTGCCCCATAGGTTCCAATGTCCGCGACAACTCCGGGTTCGACTGCCTCAACGCCATCCCGGTCGCCGTGACGGCGGCACCTGCTGTATAGACGATCATCAGGCCGGCGATCACCGGCGCACTGAGGGTACCCGCCGAACCTATGATCATCAGTCCGCCCAAAACCGTCAGCGCACCGAACAACAGCCACTCCCCGACGCTGGCAGCCTGGGGCGCCGTCGTCTCCGTGCTGGGAGCCAGCGCGGCAAGAATGGTATCGAGCCTTGCCAGGCTGTCTGCCTGGGCCTGGCGGCTGAGCATGATGTGGCCACTGGGGTCCTCGAAGTTGACCGGATCGGCTTTCGGGCAGTAGGCACGGTCATTCGGGCCGGCCACACCCAGGGGACTCCAGTCGTCGGGCTGGCAGAACACTTTGTGCTGGGCGTCGTAGAAGCGGTAGCCGTCGCCCAGATGGAACCCCCCCGTCACCCGATCCACCCGCTGGCGGTTGTACCCGACGCCCACCGATTGATTGTCGAGAGTGGCCAGATGGGTTACGCCCCAGGGCGTGAACGTGACCGAATGGCGAACCCAAGCGCCATCCTTGAACTGGTATTCGTCACCCCCCCCGGTCTGCGGGTCGCCGAGCACGAACAGCCATTGATCGTCCAAGGCAACCGCAAGGCCTGCCTGGTCATCCAGCGTCAGGCGCTTGAGCACCTTGCCTGCACCATCCAGCCAGGTTTCCCCACTCAGGCCATTGGCACCATAGTTGAGGATGCGCCGCTGGTTGTTGACTACATCACACTGGGCGATCAGCCGGTCATGTTCGTCGTACTCGTAATAGGTCAGCGGCGTCGTGCCATTCTTGGCAGTCACTGACCTCAGGCGGCCGCTGTCGGTGTAGGCCAGGGACTGTTCGCGCTCGTTGGTCGCCAGGTTGCCGTTGGCGTCGTACGTAAGGAGGACCGTGCGGGTACTGGTAGTGCCGGCAAGGGTCGCGGTACAGGTGATCGCGGTACGCCGAGTCGGATGCATCGCATCGTCGTAGGCATAGTCGCGTACCAGCTTGTCGTTGTTGCTACGCGTGGTCGAGCATTGAGTCATGCTGCCCAGCTCGTCGTATCGGTAAGTCTCTTCCTTGATGGCATAGCCTTCGTCATCCTTGACCTCTTCGCCCGCCACTGCGTCCACCGTCCATTGCTGCAACTCATCGCTGGTGCCGGTCACGCTGGTGTAATAGACGAATGTCTCGGTTCTCGCAAGCGTGCCGTCACGGTACAGCGTCTTGCTTAGCAGCTGGCTGGCCGGTGACCAGGTTTGCTCGTAGCGCACCTTTTCCTGGCCATTCAGCGCATAACTGCGCTTGGTCTCGCGGCCGAAGGCGTCGTAGTCGTACTGCACCTGCAAGCACTGGCCGGTGCGCATGTCCTGCACCGTCAGGCAGGCCAACTGCCCCAGTGCGGTGTATGTGTAATGGTATTCGAGTGATCCCCGGCGCAACCGGCTGCGGTAGCCCTGGGCATTGTCCCAGGCCTGCAGGGGCAGGCCGTTGCTGTTCCAGGTGCCGGTCAGGACGCCGCGCAGGGAGGCCGAACCCTCATCGCGCTGCTGTTGCCCGTGCACCGTCCGTTTGAAGCGCCAGGTGCCCAGCAGCAGCGGCTGCAAGGTTTCGCTGGTGACCAGGCTTTGATAATCCCCCTGCACCGGGCGTTCGGCTTGCATGGCCTGTGTGACCGGGCTCAACCTGAAGGTCACCAGGGGTGTCCTGCTCGTGGTGCTGCTGGCGCTTTGTGCGTACCAGGACAGGCTGCCATCGTCGTTGCGTGCATGGTAAAGGCTGGTGCCATCTGGCTTCACGTAACCGTCTGGTCGGGTTCGCAGCGTTTGGCCGGTATCGCTGCCCCTGACCAGCGTCGACACGCTGCCCTCATTGAACGTGCGGCTGGCCAGCACCCGTTCCGGCGCATTCGCCGACTTCTTCACGCTCATGCGGATCGGGGCGTCGTTCAGGCCTTCATAGGCCCAGGCAAGGATCGATTTGTCCGGTTGGGTCAGTGTTTCTGGGCGCCCCAGGCCGTCGTAGGTGATATCCCAGGTTCTGGTTTGCTTCGCATAGCCGGGAATGTCCTCGGTCACCTGGGTACGTTGGCCTTTCTGGTTGAGGGTCTGGGTGGTCGTGATGGCAGCACCGGCGGCAGGTTTCTCCAGGCCTTTCCAGGTTTCCTGCATCAGGGTGACCGACCCGTCCGCCAGGTTGCGCTGGGTGGATTGCTGGGTGGTCAGTGCGCCTTGCGAGATCAGCCCCAGGGTGGAGCGGGTGGTCAGCGACACATTCCGGTTTGCATCGGTAACCACCGGGTCATGCCCGTGGGCCTGCCAGAACCAGTCCTTGCTCTGCTGGGGCAGCGCTTTGACGTTGTCGATGCGCAGGCCACCCGGCAAATAGTCGAACATCACTTGGCTGGCCATTTGCCCATCACTGTCCCAGGATGTTTCTTCCACCGTGCAGTAGTTGTCGGCACTGTGGTCAGGCCCTGGCACGCGTTGCAGCTCTCGGCGCACGGTGCGTTGCTGGCCATCGTAGTAACACTGCTGGTGACGCCCCTGGGCATCGCACGTCCTGACCCGCTGGCCCTTGCCGTCTTCCGCGTAAAGGACAGATTGCGAGTGGGTGGCTTTCAGCTCGGTAACCAAGCCGCTGGTAAAGGCCTCTTCATTGAACGCATAGGTGTCACTGCGTACGCCCCGGCCCAGGTTATCGTACCGATGGCAGGTGAACGCTATGGCCTTGCCTTCGCTGTCTTGTTGGGTTTCACGCAACAGGCGGCCGGTGCGCGCCGACACGATCTGGCGTTGCAGGATGGCCGTTGCCGTCGAGTAGGGCGTGGTGCGCAGCAGTTCGTAAGTGGCGGCTTGTTGACCGATTGTCACCACCTCGGTCACGGTCTGGGTGTTGCGAGCGTTGTCGTTCTGGTACCACTGGGTGGCGATGCGTTCGCTGCTGCGGACCGCGCCGGCCTGGTGCTGGTAGTTGGCCTGCACCAGGGAGACGGACAGCGCTGTCGGTTTGGCCAGCTTCACGTCCGCCAAGGCCAGGGTGTCGCTGTCGAAGGCTTCGAAGCCTTCAAAGGTCAGCACGGTGTTGGGCAGCAGGGTGCCGTTCTCGTCGCGCTGGTTCAGGGCGTAGCCGAACAGGGTCAGTACCGGGGCCTGGCGGGAACCGTCGGGCAGCAGCAAGTACTGGTATTGCGCACACAGTGGCAGCAGGCCTTTACCAGCCTGCGGGCGCTGGGTGCAGCTGAGCTGGGTGGCATCGGCCAGCGTCCTGCCGGTGCTGCCCGCCGTGGCGTTGGTACCGGTGGTGACCTTGGCCAGTGTCAGCCCTGCAACCAGCTTGCTGATGTCCAGTGGATGGGCGTCGGTTTCGTAGTACCAGAGCCGTGTGTGCAAACCGTCGTCAGTGATGAACTCTATAGGTTCCAGGCCGCCTGGGCGGTAGCGGGTAAGCGCGGTTTCCGTGAGCGAAGTCGCTGGAAGGGTGGCCGATGGGCTGGAGGTGGTCTGATCCGTGCTGGTCATGGCTGCTGTTCCTCGGCAGTGGCGGCGACGCGGAGGTCTTCGACGGTGATGTGCTGCTCAGTTTGCCGCGGCTGGCGCAGCGGCTCGGGCACGGCGTTGTCGGTCTGATAGACATAGCGCGTGATGCGCTGCTGCTCGCCGGGGACCTTCTCGATCAGGCGCGCAAGTTGCGTCACACCACCAGCGCTGTGAGACCACTCCCAGCGGGTGGATGGGACCTGTTCCAGGTCGCTGCCGACTGGCGCGTGTGCGTAGCGGGTGGCTGCAGTGATTCGCTCTTCACCTTCCCAGGCCCAGGCGTGGTGGGTAGACGGTTGTTGGCCACCAGGGACCAAGGTTTGCAGAACGACGCGAGGTAATGAAGAGTTGGTCCGCCAGTCGTAGGCGACCACTTCCCGTGAACCATCGTCCTCGGTAACGCCGCACAATATATTGTCGAGCACTGGCGTCACCGCGTACTGGAAGTGCAGGCGCTGGTCGGGCTTGTCGGGCTGGGAGCCGCTGGATCGAGTCAAACGCCTGAGCAGGCAGTCCTTGATGTCCAGGGTGATGCAGCAACGCTCATCGGTCTCTGGCCAGAGGGTGAAAACACTCTGTTGGCTACCCTTCAGCATTGGCTCGGCGGAGTGTTCGGCCTTGAGCAGAACGTTGACGCCGTCCTTTATTTCCTTCAGGCGGACATGGCCCTTTACGCCTTGCCAGGCCAATTGCAGCGCTCGGCTGTCGGCCTTGAGTTGCAGGGGTACCAGGATCAAGGCATTGCGCTCTACATCGGCAAGTGTCAACGCCATTTCGGTCTTCAGTTTGTTCAGCTCTGTACTATTCGCGGTAACCTGTTTGATTTTTCCCAGGTCCCTACCTAACAAATCGGCGCCCCACGTGGTGTTGATAAAGGCTGCAACAACGGAAGAGAGCTGTATACATCTGGTTTTTTCGTGTTCATCAATTTCTGAACCAACCGTGATACCCATGCCTCCGGCAAGCAAACCACCGAGAATGGACCATATCGGCAGTCCATCTTTTGATGGGGTTTTCAGCTCCTCCAGTGCGGCATCGATTTTCTTGATAATCTCATTGATTTTGCTTTTAAGGCGGTCTTTATATTCTTCGCCACTTTCCAGGTTGTCATGAGTCTGGGGGAGGCCCAATACTTCCTCGTGGCCGTTGAGAAGTTCGATCGTGAGCGTGCGCAGGTGATAGACCTTTCGCTTGCCACCTCCAGCGCTCAACTCTTCGTTAGTCCCTTGGCCTGCTTTGAGGGTATAGCCAAGGCGAACTATCGGCTCGCCATCGATCAGTTGCTTGATTTCATCAATGCTGAACTCATGTACCGTGCCGTTGCCCAGTACCAGGCGCCGGTTTCGATTGTCGTAAGAAGAGAAACCGGAGAAAGCGAAGCCATCGCCGAGAGCGCTTTCGTTGGCACGTAACGGCGAGTAGTTGAACGCCAGTGGGATCGCGGGCGTGTTACCGGAGAGGCTGGACAGCGTTGCAATTGTGTGGTGGAAGTGGAACAGGCCTGTCTGGGGCGAGACGCCATGGGGCTGCGGGCCGGTAGAGGCGAAGAGCTCCGTCCCTGCGGTATTGGCCATATCGGCACACAGTGTGTCCTGCGCAGGCCTTTCAAATACTTCTTTCGTTGTGGTGCAGCTTTGAATCTTCTTCCAGAGAGAAGTTGGCGATAAGATGCCGATCAAGATGCCTGCTGTAGCGCTATCTTCATCTGGTTCGAAAGGGTAGTTTAAATCGATTGTGAGTTCGCCGTCATGTTGGCTGCAGGAGGCTAGAGAAAAGCCTCTATCGATGGCTTGCGTGTCGAGTGCAATGCAGAGTTGCTCCCGTGTGGAGGAGGTGCGAATTTCGATAGTTGCCAGGTGGCTTTGGGTGGTTGCTACATCTGAGAGGACATTTTTGATGAGTTTTCTGTTAAGAAAGGCCCGCGCAAGAGGTTCAATCTCCTGCGCGTCGTTCAAAAGGTTATATCTAAAACTCGTGTATCCTTTAATAATATATAGGATGGCGTCAGGGGCTTTTTGAGGGATAGGGCCGATAGGCTGAAATTTTTGCGCGATTACATATACGCTTTCCGCTCTGCGGTCGCGTAAATTTAGGAGCTCGACTGTGTCGAATGTTGTTAGTGTGTGTGGAATGAATATATTGATTTGCATCGGTTTTTTCTGGATTCTTTCCTCGAGATAATTTATGCACCACAATCCTTCCTGAAAGATTTTCAAGTATAAATAAAGTGCGGGGTCTATGTAATTTTCGTGTATTCCCAGTTTGTCTGTATCAGCTTTGAGGATGTGGTTGTTATATTCCTGTATTGGTCCATTCGTGATGAGTTTGTCGATGTAAAATGGAGTGCTGTGGTTCTCAGCCGCTATGGGCGCTGGAATTATTTTTTCCAGTGTTGTCTGTAAATGAAGCGCAGTTGCTTCGCACAATTTCCAATGGTTCACGGAGGTGCTGGAAGCATTGGGCTCGATGCTGAGTCCAAGCCAAACAACCCCGTTTTGTTTCAAGTGCTCTTCAAGCGTGTTCGCCAGCTGGGCCCGCTTTGCTGCCTGGTCGAGTGAAGACTCCATCGCCGGCAAAGTAATGGATGAATTGTGGCAGAGGTATCCCGTGCGCGTATCGTGGCTCTCGATGAGCAACTGGAAACTGTCGTCGCCAAGACAGGCGTCAAGCACGGCATCGATATCCGCGCCCGAGCGACTTGACCAGGCAGGTGTTGCCAAGGGCTCGCTCATCCAGATGCGAAGTGGCACCGCTGCGCGTAGGCAACGCCATGTCGAGGCAGGGGCCGTGCCGCCGCTGCTTGCCTGTTCCAGCTTGATGTAGGGTGCCAGGGGACTGCCAGCCAACTGGCGAGCCAACGCGCTCGGCCACTGCTCCTGCGCTTGTGTTGCATCACTTGGGCGGAACGTGAACGGCGATCCCGGCAGCGGTGCGCCCGTTACATGATCGTGTACCGCAATCATCACCTCGTTGTCCAAGGCCAGGCCCGAGTTCACGGTGAATGATGCGTGCTCCAGCCAAATGACGGATTCAAGTTGCACAGAAAGGTCGGACAGTTGCGGTATCCAGAGCTGATTACCCTGCTCCGCGGGCGTGATGCTGATGCCATCGTCCTGGAGTTTGCCGGCCCTTAGCATCGCACTGTGCTGGTTGAGGAACTCGCACATCTGTTTGCTCCAGCTGCCGCGGGTGCTGTTCGCTTCGGGTTGGTAAAAATGAGATTCGTACAGGTGCTGGCTGGTCCTGTGGCGTACTTGTATGCAAATACGTTCTCCCAAAGGCGGCTCTGCATCTGGAAGCCGCAGTGCACTGACCTGATTGGCCTTGAACGGAAGGTTGCTGAGCAGCTTGCAATGCGAATCAAACGCCCACAAACGATCGACCTGGCCTTTCTCGATGTTGTTGTAACCCGTGAAGGTTTGCGAGGTGGGGGCATCGGTGTTTTCGGTAAACTCGGCGTCGTCCGAGAGATGCCCGGCCTGGAGCAGCACGGAACCCTCGACCAGCGTGCGGTCGGCCTGGATCGCCTTGACAAGTGCAGCCGGCCAGGCCACGCGGGCTTTGTTGGCTTCGGTCGCTTTCAGCGAGACGGTTTTCAGCACGCGCCCGTCGATGGGGTCGACGGCCCACACGTGAACGCTTTCGTCCAGCTGCAGGTCCCGGTCCGCCAGCACATGGCAGGGGCTTGCCCAAACGCAATCACCTGTGCCCAACTCACTGCGCTCGAAGCCTGTCATGCAGGGCAGCTCGGCCAACGGGTCGGCCGTAAGCGCAGGAGGGGTATTGGGTACCTCACGATTGGGTAACGCAAGATCGGGTAGCTCAAGCACATAATCAGGTGCGATGGCATGCACGAATGCCTGGTATCGGGTGGCTTCCAAGTCCACGAAGTCAGGCGCTGGAGTGTCGCGGAGAAAAAAGAAGACGTAGCTCAACTCATCGTATGGGAAATCACCAGTGGAGATTTTCTTTAAAAACCTGGGGTTGGCAATTTCGATCTGCAAAGCTTCGGTGTCATCATCGTGGATGAGCGATACCACGCTTGGGTTTTTACCCTCTGAAACCTTGCCGACCTGAAAATAGGCATGAGTTTTATCTAATCGTCTTTCGAGTAGGAGTGGGTAAGGGAGGGTATGAAGTTTATCGTGGTAGCTGGCCTTCACCAGCCTCCAGCCTCTCTTGAAAAACTCGGAAAATTCGTTCGCTATTTCTTGCTTTGATTTTTCAAGTGACTCGAAGCTTTTGATATCGCTCCAGTGTAAATTTTCCAAATCTGCATATTTGGGCGTTGGCGTGAAGCTAAAGTACTCATCCTTGTAAGTTCCCCAGTAGCGGGCACAGCCGTTGACAGTGACGGGGTCGCCTGAATTGAAATATCTGAATACATCCATTTCGTTGTAGACGTTTATAGTGCTTAACTCAATGGCCCTCTCAATCTCTCCGCGCAATTCGTACGAGCTGAAGCTTTGAGTATCATAGGGATCTTCTGGAACTGGCAATGCTCGGCTGACCTGAGTGATCATGTCGTGCGTCAGCAGAGATGACCTGCGCGCCACCATGATCACTGAAAGCCTGTCTTTGGTAGTAGATGCTTTCCAGCATGTTTCACGCCCTATAAGCGTGGTGAAGAGTTCATGTTTTGATACATGCTCAACAACATCAGCGTCCTTGGACGGTTTGAGTAGCTCACGCAGCCAGGAGAGGGTTTCGGGATTTTTTCTACTGAGCTCATTTGGCGCCAGTTCATGTTCGAGTTTCCATTGAGCCGGCGCTACTCGCACATCGCTATGATTTGTAAGTGATTGAGAAATCTCCCAGGCTACAAACGCTTTAGGTAACCTCGACAAGTACTTTCGGGCAGCGGTGTGCGACAAAACGGTTGGGTATTTCATGCCCTTATAAAAATCTTCAGCGAATTCTGAAATACCATACAGCGGGACCTGCTCAGTAATCAGCTTGAACTTCTGCAGCAGCGTTCTGACTTGCGCCTGTTCGGGCGAACTGGTGAACACAAGCTTGTGAGTGCTCTGTTTGTTAACGTTCGTGCACGCCAAAACCCGATTGATCTCGGACTCGATCCCCCATATAAAACTAAGAGGCCCGTCATCAATTGTGTAACCGACCGCCACTCGGACAGTATTTTCTCTGCCAAACAGTATGTCCTCAGCGGGCGACAGTACCTTGGGAAGCTGAGATACAAACTTCTGACGTCTCTCTGCTAATTTTTCTTCAGCCTCACGAATCCTGAATTCTGAGTAGAAATATAAATGATCCCAATACTTCGTTGCAACATTGAAATTTTGTTTGTTTTCACTCGAAAGAACCCTGATGCGATCCTCCCATATGTCTTGGAGATAGCAATCATAGCCTGCCTTGTCGCTGGATAGTTCTGAGTTCAAAATATGTATATGGCTATTCTCGCCTAGCCCAAGAACTTCAAGCATTGCTTTTGTGTACATGTGTGCCTCCATTGGCAACTTTACACCATGCAACCCATGCAGGCGGGTTGGTTATAGATTGGGTAAAAAATATATTTAGGCTGGCATTGAAAAGCGTCAACTAGTAAAAATATCAGTTGACAGCGTAGGTCGTAGGCGCGCTTCCTTGCCTCTGCCGAAAGCAGGGCATCGGATTCAATGGGGCACGCAGGGCCTGGAGCTCTGGCATGGGCCAGCCAAGGACTGCGGCGGCACTGGCGCAGATCCAGGGCGCTGAGTCCTCAGAACGCGTTGCGGTTTCGAGGGTGGGCATTTGCTTTCGTGCCAAAAAAGATTCTGTAGCCTCAGTGCGTTACCTTTGTGGCACAGACGCCAGTATCACCGTCGTCATCACCCAGCCACACTCATTGGGCTTATTCACTCGCTTGCCAGGCCTGCCGCTGTCGCTGCGCCACAGCACTTCAACGCTGCACGTATCAACGCAATTTTCTTCGTTGCCTGGGAATGGCTCTGCGGCATTAGGCATGCCTAGGTATGCGGAAGAGAATTGTATTCCATCTCAATTGACATCAATTATCATTTACCAATAAGATCTCGCGCACCCAATTTCCAGTCGGTTCATACAAGGGAATTCGAATGCCGATGGACAATGTCGAAGAGTTGCTTGCCCTGTTGCAGAGCGATGCCCAGGCACAGCCAGACCCGCTCCGCAGGCGCGCCCATGAGGGGCCGCAACCGCTCTCTTTCGCCCAGCAGCGCCTGTGGTTCCTGCAGCGCCTGGCACCGCTTTCCACCGCCTATAACCTCACTCGCGCCTTTCTGTTCAACGGCGAGCTGAATGTGCAGGCCCTGCGCCAGGCATTCTCTTCGTTGGTCGAACGGCACGGCGTGCTGCGTACGCGCTTCATCGAAATTGACGGCGAGCCGCGCCAGGAGATGCTGGCCGAGGCCGCATTCGTTCTGCACCAGCGGTCGTTCCCCGACGTGGCCGCGGCCGCACGACACGATCATCTGCAGGGTTTGTTGAGCATCGAGGACGGCACGGCCTTCGACCTGTCCCAGGCCCCCTTGCTCAAGGTCGAACTGGTCCGCTACGACGCAACCTGCCACGGGCTGTTGCTGAAGATGCACCACATCGTCAGTGATGCCTGGTCCAACCCGATATTGGTGGGCGACCTGGCCAGCGCCTATGCCCAGGCACTGCGCGGCGATACCCCGCAGTTGCCAGCGTTGCCGGTGCAATACGTCGACTACGCACTGTGGCAGCGTGAGCGCCTGGACGGCGCACAATACCAGGCCGACCTGGACTACTGGAAACAGTATCTGGGCACCCAGGTGCCAGTGCTGGAGCTGCCCACCGATTATCCCCGTCCGGCGCAGCAAGGGCTGCGCGGGCAACGCCTGCGTTGGCAACTGCCCGCCGCCCAGGCCGAGCAGGTCCAGGCCTTCTGCCGCGCCAACGGCAGCAGCGCCCTGGTGATCCTGCTGGCCGCCTGGCAGGTGCTGCTGGCGCGCTACAGTGGCCAGCCCAGCTTCGCCGTGGGTGTGCCCCACGGCGGGCGCAACCACGAAGCACTCGATGGCTTGCTGGGCTTTTTCGTCAATACCCTGGTCTACCGCGTCGACCTGGCCCCGCACTTGAGCGGCCGCGCGCTGTGCGAGCGGCTGCGCCATGAGTCGCTCAACGCCTTGCAACATGCCGAGCCGCCATTCGAACTGTTGCTCGAACACCTTGAGGTGCAGCGCGATGTCAGCCGCACCCCGGTGTTCCAGGCCATGTTCAACCTCAGCAGCGGGGCGGCGATCGATTTCAGCCTGCCCGGCTTGCATATCGAGCGCGTCCTGCCCGCCCAGGACAGCGCCAAGTTCGACCTCACGCTGGATGTCGCGGTGCGCCCTGACGGGATCTTCTGCGAACTGGAATACAGCCTCGAGCTGTTCGCCCCAACTACCATCGAACGCCTCGCCAGCAGTTACGGCCTGCTGCTAGATGGCTTGATCGGCCAGCCCGACACGCCAGTTTGGCAACTGCCGCTGCTGGCGCCGGCGCAGCGTCAGCATCAATTGGAGCGCTGGAACGCCAGCGAACTGGCCCTGCAGCCGGGGCAGGATATGCTTGCGCTGTTCGAGCGCCAGGTGCTGGCCGCGCCGCAGCGCTGTGCCCTGATGTGTGGCGGGCAAACCCTGAGCTACGCTGAGCTCGACGCCCGGGCCAATCGCCTGGCCCATTGGTTGCGGGCCAATGGCGTAGCTTGCGACGAGCGGGTAGGCATCTGCCTGGAGCGCGAAGCCGAGCTGCTGGTAGCACTGCTGGCCGTGCACAAGGCGGGTGGCGCCTACCTGGCGATCGACCCCGGGCAACCGGCTGCGCGCAACAGCGATATTCTCGGCCAGGCCCGCCCACGGTTGGTGCTGACCCGCGCGACCCTGCAACAGGTGCTCGGCAATGCCGGCCGGGTGGTACTGCTGGAAACCCTGGACGACGCCCTGAGCCAACTGCCGCAGAGCCCCCTGGGCCTGCCCGTGCACCCCCGCCAGCTGGCCTACACCTTGTACACCTCGGGCTCCACCGGGCGCCCCAAAGGCGTCGACATCGAGCGCGAGGCGTTCGTCAATTTCCTCCATGGCATCCAGGCTCATGTGCAACTGAGCGCCGCCGACCGGCTGCTGGCGGTGACCACCCTGGGCTTCGATATCGCCGGCCTGGAGCTGTTCCTGCCACTGGTCCACGGCGCCACCGTGGTGCTGGCAAGCCGCGCCGACAGCCAGGACCCGACGGCATTGCTGGGGTTGATGGCACGCCATGGCATCAGCGTGATGCAGGCTACGCCCGCCACCTGGCAGATGCTGGTCGAACACGACTCGCCGGCCTGGGCCGGCCTGCGCCTGCTGTGCGGTGGCGAGGCGCTCAAGGCCGAGCTGGCCGAGCGCCTGCTGGCGCGCAAGGTACAGCTGCTCAATGTCTACGGCCCGACCGAAACCACGGTGTGGTCGGCGGCGCAAGCGGTCGAGCAGGTGACCAGCGCGGTGTTGCCGATTGGCCGGCCGCTGGCCAACAACCGCTTGTATGTGCTCGATGACTGCCTCGAACCGGTGCCGGTGGGCGTGGCGGGCGACCTGTACATCGGTGGCGCTGGTGTGGCCCGGGGTTATGCCGATCGCCCCGAACTGACCGCCGCCGCCTTCGTGCCCAACCCGTTTGCCCAGGCCTCGGCGCCAGGGGCCCAGGCCGGCAGCCGGCTGTACCGCACCGGCGACCGTGCACGCTACCGCGCCGATGGCAGCCTGGAGTTCCTCGGGCGCAGCGACTTCCAGGTCAAGCTGCGCGGTTTCCGTATCGAACTGGGCGAGATCGAAAGCGCACTGGCAGCCTTGCCGGGTGTCACCCAGGCCGTCGTCGCGCTGCGTCAGGCGGCGGCCGGCCAGGACCTGCTGGTGGCCTACCTGTGCCTGGGTGCCGGCACCTTCGACACCTTCGACACGTTCGCGGCGCAGCAGCGCCTGCGCCTGCAACTGCCGGCCTACATGGTGCCGAGCGCGTTCGTGGTGTTGCAGCGCCTGCCGTTGAACGCCAATGGCAAGGTCGACCGCAAGGCGCTGCCCGAGCCGCAGTGGGACGCCGCCGCTGCCTGCGACGACGTGCCCCTGGCTGGCCCATTGCAGGAGGGGTTGGCGCAGATCTGGCGCGAGGTGCTGGGTATCTGGCCGATCGCCCCGAGCGCCGAACTGTTCCGCCTGGGCGCGCAGTCCCTGCAACTGGTGCGGATCCAGGCGCGGATCCGCCAGCAGTTCGCCTGCGAAATCGCCCTGGCCCAGTTGTTCGCCAACCCGGTGCTGGCCGACATGGCAGCGTTGATCGAACAGGCCTGCGCCACGCCGGTCGTCGATGAGCTGGCCGAGATCGAAAAACTGTTGCTCGCCTTCGAGTAAGCCATTCGGGCCATCGCACAGGCCCCCGAGGATTCCGCATGTCCCTGTTTCTCTCCCTGCTCAAGCGTCACCGTGGCCTGCTCGGCCTGGGCCTGCTGGCCAGCCTGGTCAGCGCGGCCGCTGGCATCGGCCTGATCAACGAGATCAACCGGTTGATCGCTGGCAGCGTCAGCATGACCCCGGTGCTGGGGGCGATGTTCGTCGGCCTGCTGGTAGTGCTGTTCGGCTTCGGTTTCGGCGCCCAGGCGCTGCTGACGGCACTGGGCCACCGAGTGGTCTACGAACTGCGCCTGCAGATGGTCAAGCGCCTGCTCGACACCTCCATCGAACAACTGGAAAAGATCGGTGAAGCCAGCCTCTATGCGACCCTGAGCAAGGACATCGTCAGCATCGGCCAGGCTTTCAACCGCATGCCGTTCGTGTTCTACAACCTGCTGCTGATGCTCGGTGGCTGCCTGTACATGGCCTGGCTGTCCTGGCAGTTGCTGCTGATATGCGTGGTCGGTCTGGGCCTGGGCACCTGGCTGGCGCACGGCTGGTTCGCCCGGATGCGCCAGTTGATGCTACGCGTGAGGGAAACCGACGATCGCCTGTATGCCGCCTACCAGGGTGCCATCGAAGGGCGTTTCGAACTGGCTCTCAATGCCCGGCGCAAGGAGCGCTTCTACGCCCTCGACCTGCAGCCGGCTGCCGAATATGCCCGGCGCAACGAGGTCCACGCCGACCGCTACTGGACCTTGAGCCTGAACTGGACCGTGGCGCTGATCCTCGCCCTGGCCGGCGGGCTGTTCGCCGCTGGCGCCTGGCTGGGGGTGGGCAATGGCGTGATCGCCGCCTTCGTGCTGGTGCTGATGTTCCTGCGCATGCCGCTCAACGACCTGATCGGCAGCCTGCCGACGCTGGTGGCGGGCAATGTGTCGCTGGCCAAGATCCAGACCCTGGCCTTCGCCGACGAGCGCAGTGGGTTCATGGCCGACAGCGGCCAGCCCGACCCCAGCCAACCGCTGCTCGAATTGCAGGCGCTGAGCTATGACTACCCGCCGCAGGGCGATGACTACGGCTTCCGCCTGGGGCCGGTGAACCTCAGCGTCGCCAAGGGTGAGATCCTGTTTATCGTCGGCGGCAACGGCAGCGGCAAGTCGACCCTGGCCAAGCTGCTCACCGGCCTCTACGAACCCAGTGCCGGCGCGCTCAAGCTGCACGGCGTCGCCATCACCCCGGCACTGCGTGACTGGTACCGGACGCATTTCTCTACGGTGTTTTCCAGCTTCTACCTGTTCGAACGCCTGGTCGGCCCGCAGGGTGACTTCGACCCGCAATTGGCCCAGGCCTGGCTGGAACGCCTGCGCATGCAGCGCAAGGTGAGTATCGATGCGCAGGGTGGGTTGTCCACCACCCGCTTGTCGCAAGGCCAGCGCAAGCGCCTGGCATTGCTGGTGGCATTGGTCGAGGAGCGGCCGATCCTGTTGCTCGACGAGTGGGCCGCCGACCAGGACCCGGGCTTTCGCGCGTTCTTCTACCGCGAGCTGCTGCCTGAACTCAAGGCCCAGGGCAAGACCATCATCGCCATCAGCCACGACGACCACTATTTCTCGGTTGCCGACCGGGTGCTCAAGTGCGACGGCGGCCAGCTCTACCCCTATGAGCATGGCGCGATCAGTACGGCACCAGGTAGTTGTTCCGTTCTGCCCGCGTCGGTGTAGCCGACGCAAAACACCTCGCATCACATAAAAACAAATGGCCTGAAAAGGCCACGCAAAGGAGCTCGCGGTATGTGTCAAATTGAAAAGGGCCGGCAGCCGATCAAGACGGGTAGCTGGCTGCTGGCCCCTCTGGTGAGCAGCAGCGTGCTGCTTGCGCCGATGGCCTGGGCCGAGGAAAGCACCGGGGAGCAGGTGCCACCGTCTTCGATCACCTTGCCGGAGCAGACCATCGTCGGCATGCAGACCGAAGCACCGACGGTTTCGGTAGGCACTAAGGTACCGCTGCGCCTGAAGGAAGTGCCGCAGACCATCAACGTAATCGGCCAGGAACGCATCCAGAAGCAGAACCTCTATACCCTTGAGGATGCACTGGGCAAAGTGGGCGGTGTGACCGTGCAGCGCATCGACGCCAGCCGCCTGAGCTTCTTCGCCCGCGGCTTCGAGATCACCTCGCTGCAGCTGGACGGCACGCCGACCACCATGGACAACCGGATCTTCCTGTCCCCGGACCTGACCATGTATGACCGCGTCGAAGTGCTCAAGGGGCCGTCCGGCAGCCTGACCGGCGCGGGTGGCCCCGGCGGCAGCATCAACCTGGTGCGCAAGCGGCCGATGGCCGACCCCGCGGTATCCGCCGAAATCAGCGCCGGCTCCTGGGACGCCTACCGTGGCATGGTCGATGTCACTGGCCCGCTGACCGAAACCGGCAACATCCGCGGGCGCCTGGTGCTCAGCGAAAACAAGACGGCATTCCCCTACGACGGCAGCGGCAAGCGCGAAACCAGCCAGGCCTATGGCATCGTCGATATCGACCTCACCCCGGACACGGTCTGGACGATCGGCGCCAGCAACCAGAACACCGACATCCGTGGCGCCCAGCGTTCCCTGCCGGCGTTCCGCTACATCAACAGCGCCGGCGAAGCGGCCATGTCGCTGCCGGATGTATCGCGCAAGAACTTCTACGGCGCCAACTGGAACCGCGATTATTTCTGGAGCGCCTCGGTGTTCACCGAACTCGAGCACCAGCTCGGTGGCGGCTGGAAGACTAAGCTGTCGGTCCGCCATGCCGACAACAACTACGACCTGACCCAGGCCTACGCGCGCAACGGCGGTGGTATCGACCCGGCCGACAACCTGGTGTCGATGAACTCGATCATGTTCGACTACCGCGAGAAACAGGACGAAGTGGACCTGTACGCCGACGGCCCGTTCAGCCTGTTCGGCCGCGAGCACAAGCTGCTGGTGGGTACCAACTATTCGCGTTCGGAGTTTTCCTCCAACGGCGGCTACTATTCCCGTTTCCTCGGCGATGTCGATTTGTACGACCCGCAGGCGAACTTCCCTTACCCAGCGTTCCCCGACTCCGATCGGCTGCCCACGAACGTCGCCAACAGCCGCACCAAGGCGGTCTACGGCAACCTGCGCTTGAGCCTGGCCGAGCCGTTGACCCTGGTCCTGGGCGGGCGCGTCACCTGGCTCGACATGCACCGCAGCCAGCACCAGCCCGAGGCCGGTTCGCCGTCGGAAAAAAGCAGCCAGAGCGAGTCGCAGAAGTTCACCCCGTTCTATGGCCTGATCTACCAACTGAACGACACCTACTCGCTGTATGCCAACTACGCCGAGGTGTTCAACCCGCAGCCGGTCAGCAACCTGGACATCAACAACAACATCATCGAGCCGATCGAAGGCAAGCAGCACGAGCTGGGGATCAAGGGTGAATTCCTCGACGGCGCGGTAAACGCCTCGTTGGCGGCGTTCCAGATCGAGGAAGAGAACCGTGCCGTTCCCGACATGAACGACCCGTCGTCGCGGGCCGTGGTGGCCGGTGGCAAGGCGCGAACCCGTGGCTACGAGCTGGAAGTCAGCGGCCAGATGACCCCGGACTGGTTCCTCACTGCCAACTTCACCCACACCTACAAGCGCTACGACAGCCCCAACGAGCAGCTGCAGACCTACCTGCCGAAGAACATGCTGCGCGTCTGGACCCTCTACAAGCTGCCGGGCGAGTTCGAGAAGTGGAGCGTGCAAGGTGGGGTGAGCGTGGTCAGCGAGACCTACAACAAGCTCAACGTGCCGAGCATCGACATGAACGGCACCAAGCTGCAGCAAAGTGGCTACGCCCTGTACGATGCCGGTATTGGCTACCAGATCAACGAGAACCTGTCGGCCGACCTGCTCGGCACCAACCTGGCCAACAAGAAGTACTACCAGCGCATCAACACCTTCCAGGATGGCAACATCTTCGGCGACCCGCGCGCGGTATCGTTCACCCTGCGTGCCAAGTTCTGAGGCGTGACAGTGGCGTGACCTGGCGGCATGCTGCGCCGAGGTCGCGCTGCACTTGATGCCGAACAAGGAGGCCCGGTTGAAACGCCACTTATCGAACACTGCCGCCAGGCACGGCCGACAGCGCGCGCTATGGCTGCTGCTGGCGATGTTGCTGGCCTACCTGTTCACCTGGGCGCTCAGCGCCCAACTTGCGTTGACGCTGGCCTGGCTGGGGCAGGCGCGCAGCGAGGCGGTACTGAGCAGTTCGATCGCTGCCTTCGTCTTGTACCCGGCCCTGGTGCTGTGGCTTTTCTGCGCGCGCCGTGCTCGGCGTAACGCCCTGTGGCTGACTGCCAGCGCCTTGGTGCTGCTGACCATGCAGCGCCTGCTGGTGGAGGCCGGCTGATGTTCGACAGTGTTCGCCAGGCCTTGCTGTGGGCGCACCGGGTGCTCGGCGTGGGCTTTTCCGGGCTGTTGCTGATCGCCTTCTTCATGGGCAGCCTGGCGTTGTATGACCGCGAACTGGACAGCTGGATGCTGCCAGCGCTGCGCGCGGCGCCGTCCACCACGCCGTTGTCGCTGGACCGCCAGGTGCTGCCCCAGGTGGCCAGCCTGAGCGACGGCAAGGCGCTGTTGCAGTGGTATGTCGAATTGCCCGATGCACGCCGCCCGCTGCTGCGCTTCCAGGCCTGGAGTGTCGACCGCGAAGGCTTCAGCCGCTTTCTGCAGCCAGGCGGGCAGGGCGCGCTGGAGGTGGCCGGCAGCCGTGGCGGCGACTTCTTCTACCGTTTGCACTACACCCTGAACATCCAGGCCTGGAACCTCGGTACCAGGCTGTTGGGGCTGGCCGCCATGGTCGGGCTGATCGCCTTGATCGCCGGGGTGTGCATCCATGCGCGGTTGTTTCAGGACCTGTTCACCCTGCGTGCCAACAAGGCCCCCCGGCGCCTGCTCGACCTGCACAATCTCACCGGTGTGCTGGCCTTGCCGTTTCATGCGCTGATCCTGCTGAGCGGCTTGCTGATTCTGTTTCCGCTGTACCTGCCTGCTGCCATCGAGACGCTGTACCCCGGCCAGGCCGGGCAGTTCGCGGTACAAGCCGATGCTGCCTACAGCCGCCCGGCAACCGGCAGCCCGGGGCCGCTGGCCTCGCTCGATGGCATGCTGACCCAGGCTCGCCAGCACTGGGGCGGGGGCATGCCGGCATTTGTCAGGGTGTGGCATCCCGGCGACGCCAATGCCTATGTCGAGATCAGCCGCAGCGTGGCCGACCGCCTGAGTGTGGACGGGCAAACCTTGTACTTCGACGGCGCCAGCGCACGCTTGCTGCATGCCGCGAAGTTGCCCGCAGCGGCGGCGACCGTGGATCTACTGGCTGGCCTGCATGTGGCGCATTTCCATCAACCGGCGCTGCGCGCGTTGTACTTTTTCGCCGGCCTCAGTGGTTGCGTGATGCTTGCCAGCGGCTTGCTGTACTGGTTGGCCAAGCGCCGCCTGCAGCAGCCCGGCCGGGAATGGGGCACGTTGGCGATGACCCTGCTGTGCAGCGTGCTGATTACCGGCATGCCACTCGCCACGCTGGGCATGCTGCTGGCCAACCGCTGCTTGCCCGCGGGCCTTGCCGGGCGCGCCGACTGGGAAGTCCAGGTATTCTTTGGCGTCTGGCTGCTGGCTGGCGTGCACGCCTTGTGGGTGATTGGTCGCTGCGCCCATGCCCGTGCCCCTTGGGCAAGCCAGTGCCTGGCGATCGCTGCCCTGGCGTTGCTGGCGGTGCTGGCCAATGCCTGGAGCACCGGCGATCATCCGCTGCGTGCACTTGGCCAAGGCCTGTGGGCAGTAGCCGGGGTCGACCTGGTACTGCTGGCCTGCGCGGTGCTGGCTGGCAGCCTGGGCTGGCGCTTGCGACGACGCGCCGCGATGACGCATCGGTTAGCGGAGACTGAGGATGCTTGAAGGGCTGCTCAGCGTAGCGGTGTTAGGTTTGCAACTGCTGGGGCTGTCGGCCCTGGCCCTGAGCCAGGCGCAGCATTGGCAGCGAGTGCTGCAGCCACGGCAGTTTCCCGGCACGCGAGGCTTGCGGCTGGCGGCGCTGCTGCTATCGGCGTTGGCCTTGCTGGTGAGCGTGGGTGGCCTGGGGCTGGCGATGGGTGCGCTGTTCTGGGTGCTTGCGCTGCTGCCGTGCGGCTTGGCCGTAGCTCTGCTGCTGTACTGGCTCCAGGCATGAAAAACTGTGAGATGCGCCGGCTTCGCGTTGACGCTGTACCTGTAGGAGCGGATTTATCCGCGAAGCAGGCGACGCGGTGGATGGCACGGGCTTCGCCCGTGTTCGCGGGGCAAGCCCGCTCCCACAGGGACCGCGCCAGCTTTTAGAAAATGAGCAAGACAATTGCTCCTGCAGGTGCAGCGTCAACCCGAAGCCGGCGGCGCGGTGGTTGGCACCGGCTGTGCCGGTGATCGTGGCTGAAGCCGTTCATTTGAATGGCCGCCGTAGCTGCGGGGACGGTGCCCCGCAGCTGTTCGTCAGGCGTGGCTGTAGCGGCTCAGCACGTTCAGCAGATCACCCAGTTGCGGGTTGAGGAACACCAGGCTGGCGGGTACCTGGGTACCCCACATCTGCTGTACCCGCGCGCACAACAGCACGGCCTTTAGCGAGCTGCCGCCCACCTCGAAGAACTGCGCCTGTTCATCCAGCGTCGCGAGTTCCAGCACCTCGCACAACAAAGCTGCCAACTGTTCGCGGGCTGCCGGCCGTTGCCCAACCTGGGCTCGTGGCAATGGCTGCAGGCGCTGGACCAGGTTCTCGAACGAAATCGCCGGCTGGCCGGGCAGGGCTTCGAGCAGGGCCCGCAGGTCTTCGCCCAACGCCTCGATACTGGCCGGCAGGAACAGGTCGGTGGCGTAGGTGAAGGTCGCGATCAGTCCCTCTTCGCGTTCGCTGACGTCGAGCATCAGGTCGAACAAGGTGCTGCGTTTGCCGTGGTCTTGCTGCAGCGGTTCGATGCTCAGGTTGCCGAACGCCGAAGAACGCAGGTTGCGTTCCTGGTGCAGGTCGAACATCACCTGGATCAGCGGCACGGCGTGTTGCTGGGCGCCTGGCAGGGCCTGCAGCAATTGTTCGAACGGCAGGTCCTGGTTGGCATGGGCATGCAGCAGGCTGTCACGCACCTGGTGCAGCACACTGTCGAAAGGCGGGTTGCCGGACAGGTCGGTGCGCAGTGCCAGGGTGTTGACGAAGAAACCCACCAGCCCCTCCAGCGCCTGGTGATGACGGTTGGCGATGGGGATGCCGATGCGAATTGCCGACTGCCGGCTGTGACCAGCCAGCAACACGTTGAACGCTGCCAGCAAGGTCATGAACAGCGTGCAGCCCTGTTCGCGGCTGTAGGCGTGCAGGGCCTGGGTCAGTTGCGGGCCGAGCACCAGGCTGTGCTCGGCGCCGCGATGGCTGGGCAGGGCCGGGCGCGGCAGCATGCACGGCAACTGCAGCAGGCTGCGGTCCTGGCCCAGGTGCTGCTGCCAGAAGTCCAGCTGCGGCTTGAGTACCGTCGGGGTCAGCTCCCGGCGCTGCCATTGGGCGAAGTCGGCGTACTGCAGCTGCGGCTCAGCCAGCGGCGAGGGCTGGCCGTTGCTGAAGGCGCTGTACAGCGCGACCAGCTCGCGGGTGAACACGCGCATCGACCAGCCATCGAACACGATATGGTGCAGGGTCAGCCACAGCACATGTTCGTCGGCGGCCAGGCGTATCAGGCCGGCGCATAACAGCGGCCCTTGTTCCAGATCGAAGCGGTGCTCGGCCTTGGCCTTGAGTTCCTGCTGCAGGCGCAGGTCACGTTGCGGGGCAGGCAAACGGCTGAGGTCGATCAGGCCCAGGGTGAAGGCTTCGGCAGGTTGCACCTGCTGCACTGGCACGGCACCGTCCAGGGCGAAGGTGGTGCGCAGGCTTTCGTGACGCTGCAGCAGCACGCTGAAGCTGCGCTCCAGCGCCGGCAGGTCGAGCGCACCGCGCAGGCGTACCGCCTCTGGGACATTGTAGGTGGTGCTGCCAGGATGCAGGCGGTCGAACAGCCACAGGCGCTCCTGGGCAAAGGACAGGCGCAAAGGCGCCTGGCGCTGCTGCGCACTGATCGCTGGCAGCGTCGGGGCTTCGGCCTTGGAAAGGGCTTGCTCGGCGAACGCGCCCAGGGTGGAATGCTGGAACAGCGCACGTACCGGCACCTCGATGCCCAGGCTGCTGCGCAGGCGCGAGACCAGCCGGGTGGCGGTCAGCGAGTGGCCACCGAGTTCGAAGAAGTTGTCGTCCAGGCCCACCTGCTCGACCCCCAGTACCTCGGCCCACAGTGTCGCCAGCGAGGCTTCGTGCTCGTTGCGCGGTGCCCGGTAGCTGGCTCGGCGTTCACGCACGGGTGCCGGCAAGGCCTTGCGGTCGAGCTTGCCGTTCGGGGTCAGCGGCAAGGCGCTGAGCATCACGTAGGTTTTCGGCACCATGTGCTCGGGCATGTGCAGGCCCAGGTGCGCCTGCAGGGCGATGGCGCCCGGGCAGGCATCGCGGGCGACCACATAGGCGACCAGTTCCGTGTCGCCGGCATCGTTGCTGAGGGCGACAACCGCCGCCTCGCGCACGCCGGGGTGGCTGAGCAGGCGTGCTTCGATCTCGCCCAGCTCGATACGGAAACCGCGGATCTTGACCTGGTCGTCGAGGCGGCCGAGGAACTCGATGTCGCCCTGGGCGTTGACCCGGCCGAGGTCACCGCTGCGGTACAGCAGGCCGCCGGCAGGGTTCAGCGGGTTGTGCAGGAAGCGCTCGGCGCTGAGGTCCGGGCGGCCCAGGTAACCCTGGGTGATGCCGGCGCCACTGAGGTAGATCTCGCCAATCACACCGGCAGCCACCGGGCGCAGGCGGCTGTCGAGCACCTGCACCTGCATGTTGGCGATCGCCTTGCCGATCGGCAGCACGCCGTGCTCGTCGCCACGAGCGCGGTAATAGCTGCACCACACGGTGCCCTCGGTCGGGCCGTACTCGTTGTACAGCTGCGCCTGCGCGCACTGCTGTTTATGCCGGCGGGCCAGGCTGGCCGGGCAGGCTTCGCCGGCAACGATGGCGCAGCGCAGGCTGCCCAGGTGCTCGGCAGCCTGTTCCAGCACCTGCGCGTACAGCGAAGGCAGCATCAGCGTGTGGCTGATCTGCCGGGCGGCGATCAGCCGGCCCAGGGCCAGGGCGTCCTGCACCTGGTCATCCTGCGGCAGGCACAGCTGCCCACCTTGGGCCAGGGTCCAGAACAGCCCGGCCACCGAGCTGTCGAATGCCAGCCCCGAGACCAGCAGGAAGGCCCGCAGCGGCTCCGGGTAGGCGAGCAGGCGCGCCGAGGTGGAATGCACGGCGTTGCGGTGCGAAACCATCACGCCCTTGGGGCGACCGGTGGAGCCGGAGGTGAAGATCAGGTAGGCCAGGCTGTCGCCGTCGGTCAGCGGTGCCAGGCGCTGTTCGGGCAGGTCGTGCTCGGCCAGGCGGTCGAGCCACAGGGTGCGGTATTCGCCCTGGGGCAGGCGGCTTTCCAGGCTGCTCAGGCTCAGCAGCAGGGCGGCGCGGGTCTGCTCGAGCATGTCGCTGAGGCGCTCGGCCGGGTAGCTCGGGTCCAGCGGCAGGTAGGCGCCACCGGCCTTGAGAATGCCAAGGATGCCGACGATCGCCTCCAGGCTGCGGCCGATGAACAGGCCGACGGCCTGGCCGGGTGCCAGGCCGGCCTGGCGCAGCTGGTGCGCCAACTGATTGGCCCGTGCCTCCAGCGCCTGGTAGGTAAGTTGTGCCTCGCCGTGGCTGACCGCGATGGCGTCTGGCCGGGCGGCGACCTGGTGCTCGAACAGCTGGTGCAGCAAGGTCGGCACTGGCTGCTGCACCTCGGTGTGGTTCAGTGCCGCCAGCCAGGCATGGTGAGCGTCACTGATGCCCGAGGCGTCGCCCAGCGGTTGCTGGCAGGTGGCGCTGGCCTGGCGGCAGAGGGTGAGGAACTGATCGAGCAACAGCCCGGCGGCGTCGGCGTGCAGACGGGCGGCATCGTAGTGCAGCTGGAAGCTGAAGCCTTCCGGCTGCACGAGCACTTCCAGCAGCAGGCTGTGGGCGCAGGTTTCGCCGTGTACCGCCAGCACCGGCCAGGCCGAGGCCAATGGCCGGCGCAGGCGGAAGCCGAAGGGCGTGTCCTGGGCCTGGGCCGGCCACTCTTCCTGCCAGGTGCGGGCCTGTTCGAGCAACTGGGCGAAAGCCGGCAAAGCGTTGTCCAGGGTGGCCTGGTCGTCCGGCTCCAGGCACAGCGGCAGGCGCTTGGCATAGGGCCCGAAGGCGTTCGCCGTGGCGCTGTTGCGGCCATCGTCAGCCCAGCCCAGCAGCACCTGCGGCTGGCCCAGGTGGCGCTTGAGCAGCAGCGCCCAGCAGTAGCCGAACAACGCTTGCGGGGCGGCATCAAGGCCGGCCAGGGCGCTGCCGATCAGGTCCTGGAAGGCGGCGTCCGGTGTTTGTGCAAGGCAGGCTGGCTGCGCCGACGCGGTAACCTCGGCGCGTTGGAACGGGTGCAAGGTCAGGTACTGGTCGGCGGCTTGCTGGCGCTGCCAGAAGGCGCGCCCGGCATCGCTGTCGCTGCTGCCCAGATGCTCGAATTGCCACTCGGCGAAGTCGGCGAACTGCACTGCTTGCTCGTCTGCCGGCTGGCCCTGGTACGCCGCCTGCCAGGCGTCGAGCAGCAGTTGCAAGGTGGTGTAGTCGGCGTTGGCTGCTGGCACGGCCAGGCAGGCACGCAGCGGTGTCGTATGGATTAGCGCCACTGCCAGGCTGGCCTGGCCCAGTGCCTCTTGCAACAAACCGTGCAGCGCCGCCTGCGACGGCTGGTCAGCGATTTCGCGCCAGTCGATGTGCAGCTGTTCGGCGATGACCTGTACCGGCTGTTGCATGCCGGGGCTGGCCACCAGCCGCGTGCGCAGGATCTCGTGCTGCTCCAGTACCTGCGCCAGGCTGCTGCGCAAGCGCGCCAGGTCGGTACCGTCAGGGACGGCGAAGGTCAGGTACAGGGCGTCGTCGCGCCCGTTGGCACGGGCCCAGTGGGCATTTTGTTGCAGGGCGGGGCGGAAGCCCTCGATGGCGATGCTGGACATGTGTGAAAACCTTGAAGGGTGGGCAGGGAAACCGTGAACCAGGCTGGCGCGTCAGGGCTTGAGCGCCACCTCCGTGCTGTTCAGGGCCTCGGCCATCGACACCAGGATGCGTCGCGGACTGTCGTATTCGTTACGGGCATGTACCGAGAGCATGTTGTCCAGCAGCAGCACGTCGCCGTGGCGCCAGGGGAACTCGGTCATGTGCTGCAGGTAGATGCTGCGCAGGTGTTCCAGCACCTGTGGTTCGATCGGGCTGCCGTCGCCGTAGAAGGTGTTCTGCGGCAGGTCGTCATCGGCGAAGTCGGCCTCCAGGGCATCGCGCACGCTGGGCGGCAGCGTGCTGACGTGGAAGAAGGTGGCGTGGTTGAACCACAGCGTCTCGCCGCTGCGCGGGTGGCGCACCAGCGCCGGGCCGACCTGGCGAGTGCGCAGGCGGCCGTCGGCCTTCCACTCGGTGCGGATGCCGACACTGGCGCAGTAGGCATCGACCTGGGCACGGTCCTCGGTCTGGAACACCGTCTGCCAGGGCAGGCCAAAACCATCGCCATAGTTGCGCACGTACATGATGCCCAGGCGGGCGAAGCGTTCACGCACTTCGGGATCGATGGCACGGGTGATTGCCCGGGTGTCGCCGATCGGCGTTTCGCCGCGCGCCAGCGGGGCGACGTCGCACCAGAGGAAGATCTTCAGTGGGAACACCGGCGAGTAGGAATGCTCGTTGTGCGGGAAGATGCGCTGATCCTTGGGGTAGTCGGTGGAGGTGTAGATGTTCAGGCGCGGGTCTACCTGGGTGCGCGGCGAGGCGCGGAACTTGTACTCCAGCGCGCCGCCGGACAACGCGCTGATGCAGTCGTCGAAGGCCTGGGCGCTGGCCACCGGGAAGCCGCGGAACAGCAGCGCGCCATGCTCGAGCAACTTGCGCTCGATCAGCTCGCGGTTGGCTTCGGCCCAGGCGACCAGGCTGACGCCGGGGCTGGCCGGTTCGCACACGGCGGTGTAGACGCTGCCCGGGTTGAGCGGGGTGAAGCGGACCAGGGAATCCTCGTCCACACGGATTGGTTTGCGGCGCATGCCGCCCAGCTTGGCAATCGCGGGGCCGTTCATGTGTTATCCCTCCATAGAGTCGATGGTGATGCGGCTGCGGCGACGGCTGCCGCCCAGGCGGGCCAGGCTCTGTTCGCTTCGCGCACTCAGGTGCTGCATGCGTTGTTCCTGCAGCTGCGCACGCAGCGGCTGGACCAGCGTTTCCACCGGCAGCTCGGGGGTCATCACCAGCTGTTCGAGCAGGCGCGTGAAGGCGCTGGCGAAGGCCCCGGCAGCATGCTCATCGAGCAGGTCGGTGTTGTATTTCAGGGTGCAGGCCAGGCCGGCCGGGTGCTCTTCCACGCTCAGGTGCAGGTCCAGTTGCGACTGGCCATGCTCGATGCGTTCGGGCAGCACCTGCAGGCCTGGCAGTTCCAGGGAGCTGTCGGGTTGGTTCTGCAGCACCAGCTTGGCCTGGAACAGCGGGTTGCAGGCCAGGCTACGCACCGGGTTGAGTGCTTCGACCAGGCTGCTGAAAGGCAACGCCTGGTGGCTGAAGGCCTCCAGTACCTGCGGCCGCAGGCGTTGCAGCAAGGCGTTGAAGCTGGGGTTGCCGCCAACGTCGCCGCGCAACGCCAGCTGGTTGATGAAGAAGCCAACCAGGCTCTCGGTCTCGCTGCGTTCGCGGTTGGCCACGTCGGTGCCGATCACCGCCTGGGTACGCCCGCTGTGCAGATACAGGTTCAGTTGCAGCACGCCCAGCAAGCCCATGAACAAGGTGGCGCCATGCTTCAGGCACAGTTGCCTGAGGGCCTGGGCCGGGGTCGCAGCCACCTGGAACGACAGCCGTGCGCCCTGGCCGCCGAGCACCTCGGGGCGTGGCCGGTAGCTGAACAGTTCGAGCGGCGGCAATGGCTCGCCCAACGCCTGGCGCCAGTAGTCCAGGTGGCGCTGGCGGGTCGCGGCGTCGAGCTGCTGGCGCTGCCAGGCGGCATAGTCGCTGTACTGCACCGGCAGTGCGGGCAGCGCCGCGCTGGTGCCGTGCAGCGCCGCGCTGTAGAGCTGGCCAAGTTCGCGCACCAGCACGCCCATCGACCAGCCATCGGAGACAATGTGGTGCATCACCAGCAGCATCAGGTGCAGCTCATCGTCCAGGCGCACCAGGTGCAGGCGCAGCAGCGGCGCCTGACGCAGGTCGATCGGGCGGGTCGCCAGGTCCACCAGCAGGCGCCGGGCGCTGGCCTCGCGCTCGGTTTCCGGCAGCAGGCCGAGGTCGTGCCAGTCCAGCGGCAGCTCGAGGCTGTCCTGCACCTTTACATACAGCGTGCCGTCGTCTTCGTGGAAGCTGCTGCGCAACGCCTCGTGGCGCTGGCTGAGCGCCTGGAACGCCTGGCGCAGGGCGGCCAGGTCGAGGCGCCCGAGCAGGCGGGCGGCGCTGGGGATGTGGTAGGCCGCGCTGCCCGGTTGCAACGCCTGCACCAGCCACATGCCCTGCTGGGCATGGGACAGCACGCGGCGGCCATCGCTCGGCAGCGCGGCGACGCCGATGGCTGCCTGGCGGTCGGCACTGGCGTTGTCCAGCAGGATGGCCAGCTGGGCGATGGTCGGCGCCTCGAACAGGCTGCGCAGGGGCAGTTCCAGTTTCAGCGCCTGGCGGATGCGGGCCACCAGCTGCGCGGCCAGCAAGGAGTGGCCGCCGATGGCGAAGAAATTGTCGTCCATGGCGATCGCCTGCTCGCCCAGCACTTCCTGCCACAGGGCCAGCAGCTGCTGCTCGCGCTCGCTCTGTGCGGCGCGCTGGTTGCTGCCCTGGGCGCTGTAGTCCGGCACCGGCAGGGCGGCGCGGTCGAGCTTGCCACCCGGGGTCATGGGCATCTGCGCCAGGTTCACGAACGCCGCGGGGATCATGTAGTCCGGCAGTTGCGCGGCCAGGTGCTGGCGCAGTTCGCTGGCATCCACAGGTTGATCGTGGAACACCAGATAGGCCACCAGACGGCGGTCCCCTGGGCGGTCCTCGCGCACCAGCGCCAGGGCCTGGCGCACCTGTGGGTGGCTGCGCAGGTGCGATTCGATCTCGCTGAGTTCGATGCGAAAACCGCGCAGCTTGACCTGCTGGTCGATCCGGCCCAGGTACTCGTAGCTGCCGTCAGGCAAGCGCCGGGCCAGGTCGCCGGTGCGGTACAGGCGGCTACCGGGCCGGCCGTAGGGGTCGGGGCAGAAGCGCTCGGCGGTCAGGCCGGGCACGTCGTGATAGCCGCGGGCAAGCAGCTCGCCGCCGATGCACAGCTCGCCAGGGACGCCAGGCGCTGCCAGGTTGTCGTCGCGGTCGAGCAGGTAATAGGCGCGCCCACGCAGCGGCGCGCCAATCGGCAGTTGCAGCGGCAGCGGCTCGCTGGCCAGCAGCGCGGTGCAGTCCTGGATACTGGAGACCACGGTGATTTCCGTCGGGCCATAGATGTTGAGCAGGCGCACGGCGCCCAGGCCGGCCTGGCGCCAGGCTGCGAGGCCGGCGCTGGGCATCGCTTCGCCACCCACGCTTACCAGGCGCAACGCGCCATAGGCGGCGTGCGGTTGGCGGGCGAAATCCTGCACCAGCTGGAACCAGTAGGCGGTGGTCAGGCAGGCGGCGACGGTGATGCGGTGCCGGTACAGACGGGCATGGAACTCGTGGCTGTCCCACAGCTCGGGGCCGCGCACCACCAGCGCCGCGCCGCACACCAGCGGTGGGAACAGCTGGTCGACAAAGCCATCGAAGTTGAACGTCGAGAACTGCAAGACGCGGTCGTCGGCGCCGACGCCGTAATAGGCGCGCGCCACTTCGCTGTAGCCGGCCAGCGAGCGGTGGGTGACCGCCACGCCCTTGGGCTTGCCGGTGGAGCCTGAGGTATAGATGACATAGGCCAGTTGTTCGCGCTGTACCGGGCGCGTGCTCGGCACCCCGGCCAGCGCCGCCGCGTCGGCGTCCAGGGTGGTGACGTCCAGGCACGGGCGCTGGTACGGCGCCATGCAGGACGCGGTGTCCGGGGCCACCAGCACCAGGCAGATGTCGGCATCCTCGATCATGTGCGCCAGGCGTTCGCTGGGGAATTGCGGGTCAAGGGGCACGAAGGCCAGCCCGGCCCCCAGCGTGCCGAACACGGCGGCGATGATGTCCAGGCCACGCGGCAGGCACAGGCCGATACGCGCTTCGGCGGGCAGGCCCAGGGCCAGCAGGTGGCGGCTGATCAGCGCGGCACGCTGCTGCAGGGTGGCATAGCTCCAGGTGTTGTCGTCGTGGATCAGGGCGATGCGTTGTGGCTGTTCGGCCGCTTGCGCGGCCAGCCGCAGGTGGACCAGCTCTGGCAGCGGGCCTAGGTCCAGCGCAGCCTGGCAGTCGGCGAGCAGGCGCTGCTGTTGCGCGGCGCTGTACAGCGGCAGTTGCGCGATGCGCGAGGCGGGCGCCTGCACCAGGCTGTGCAGCAGGGTGGCATAGCTGCCGGCATGCTCGGCAAGGGTGGCGGGTTCGAACAGGTCGGCATCGCCGGTCAGGGTCAGTTCCAGTGCGTCGCTGCGCTCGACCACGGTGAGCACCAGGTCGAACTGCGCACTGACCTGCTTGCGTTCGATCTCGTCGACTACCAGGCCGGGCAGTTGCAGGCGACGCGGGGTGGTGCCGTCAAGCAGGTTGAACATCACCTGGAACAGCGGCGAATGCTGCAACTGGCGCTCGGGTTCCAGGGCCTGGACCAGGCGCTCGAACGGCAGCTGCTGGTGGGCCAGGGCCTGACGGCGGGTCTGCTCGAGGGTGTCGAGCAAGCGGTCGAAGCGCAGCTGGCCGTCGAGCTGGCAGCGCAGCACCAGGGTGTTGATGAAGCAACCGATCAGCCCTTCGGTCTCGACCCGGCTGCGGTTGGCCACCGGCACGCCGACACGCAGGTCGGTCTGCCCGCTGAGGCGATACAGCAGCACGTTGAATGCACCCAGCAGCACGCTGAACAGCGTTGTGCCACGGGCCTGGGCCAGGTCACGCAGGGCCTGGCACAGCGGCGCCTCGATGCGCAACGTATGGCGGCTGCCACGCCCGCTCGGCTGGCGCGGGCGTGGGTGGTCGGTGGGCAGTTGCAAGGTCGGCTGCTGCTCGCCCAACTGCTCGCGCCAGTACGCCAGCTCGCTGGCCATGGCGCTGTCGCCGAGGCCGGTCTGCTGCCAGACGGCGTAATCGTGATACTGGATCGGCAGGGCCGGCAGGCTGCTGTCGCGGCCTTGCACAGCGGCGCTGTACAGGGCGGAGAGTTCCTTGACCAGGATACCCAGCGACCAACCGTCGGCAACAATGTGCTGGGCGCTGAGGACCAGCACGTGCTCGTCGGCAGCGAGCCGCGCCAGCAGGCCGCGCAAGGGCGCCTGGCCCAGGTCGAAGGGGCGGTTGCTCTCGCTGTCGATCAGTTGTTGCAGGCGCGCGCTGCGCTGTTCGCCAGGCAGCGAGGACAAGTCCACCTGGGCCAGGACCATTGGCAGCTGGTCATGCACGGTCTGGCGCGCCTGGCCGTTGGCCTCGTCGAAGGTGGTGCGCAGGATCGCATGGCGGGCGATCAGCTGGTCAAAGCTGCGCTGCAGCGCCGCGCTGTCGAGGCTGCCGCGCAGGCGCAGGGCGGCGGGCATGTTGTAGGCGCTGCTGGCCGGGTCCAGGCGGTGCAGGAACCACAGGCGCTGCTGTGCCCACGACAGCGGGTGCGGGCCCGGCTCGCCGGCGGCGACGATGGGCAGGCGGCTGAGGGCGAAGCCTTGCGCGGCCAGGGCGCTAGCGAAGGCCTGGCGTTTTTCCGGGGCGAGCCTGGCGATACGCTCGGCCAGTTGCTGGGGGTCGAGATGCATGGCTTCAGCTCCGTGGTACAGGGGCGGACTGGGCGCGGGCCTGCAGGGCGGCACGCTGCTCGGGTGACAGCGCCGCGAGCTGGCGGCGCAGCTCGGCGATCTTCACCAGCTTGCCGGGCTGGCCTTCGCCGGCGCGCAGGGCTTCGCCCAGCGCCGCTACGCTCGGGTGGTCGAACACCAGCGCCGGCGCCACCTCCAGTTGCAACAGGCTGCGCAGGCGGGTGCACAGCTTGATGACGATCAGCGAATGGCCGCCCAGGTCGAACAGGCTGTCGCTGATGCTCACCCGCGGGCGTTCGAGCAGTTCCTGGTACAGGTCGACCAGCAGCGCCTCGAGGGCATCGCGCGGCGGCACCGCGTGCTGTTCGCTGGCCTGGCTGTCGGTACCTGGCAGTGCGGCGAAGTCGACCTTGCCGTTGGCCAGCCGCGGTAGTTCGGCCAGGCACAGCAGTTGCGCCGGTACCAGGTAGTCCGGCAGGCGACCGCGCAGTTCGGCCAGCAGCGCGGCGCTGTCACGCTGGCTGACGGCATGCGCCAGCAACTTGCCGTCGCGGTACTGCACCACGGCCTGGCTGACCCCCTCCAGGGCCAGTAGCGCGGCTTCCAGCTCACCTGGCTCGACGCGGAAGCCGCGAATCTTGATCTGCTGGTCGACGCGCCCGGCCAGGTGCAACTGGCCGCTGGCCGAAAGGCGCGCCAGGTCGCCGCTGCGGTACAGGCGCTGGCCGGGTTGCAGCGGGTCGTCGATGAAGGCGTCGGAGGCCCGGTTGAGGTAGCCGCGGCAGACCTGCGCCCCGCCGATGTACAGCTCGCCCAGAGCACCGATCGGTGCTGGTTGCAGGCCGGCCGGGGAAGCCTGAAGCAGGCGCACCCAGGTGTTTGCCAAGGCCTGTTCCAGGGGCAGCGGGTTGCGCGGGTCTGGCGTTTGGTCGAGGCTGTAGAGGACGCCGACCGTGGTTTCGGTCGGGCCGTAATGGTTGTGCACGCGGCTGGCCGGGGCCAGTTGGCCGATGCGCTGACGCAAGGCCGCAGGGCAGGCTTCGCCACCGAGCACCAGCACCTGGGGCAGGGCGATGGCTGACTGGCCGTCGAGCAGCGCTGCCAGGTGCGACGGCACGATCTTCAGGCAGTCGATCTGCCCGTCTTCGAGGAAGCGGGCGAAGGCGCTGGCGTCCCGGCTGGCGTGGTCGTCGGCCAGCACCAGGCAAGCGCCGGTCCACAGCGCGGCATACAGGGTGGTATTGCCCAGGTCGGCGGCCACCGAGGAGATCAAGGCGAAGCGCTTGCATTGGGCCAGGCTCAGCGCCTCGCTGATCGCGGCGGTGTAGTTGAGCAGTTGGCCATGTTCGATCACTACGCCCTTGGGCTCGCCGCTGGTGCCCGAGGTGTACAGCAGGTAGGCGGCATCATCCAGGGCGATGTCGCCGCTGGCTACCGCACCAGCAGGCGCTTCGAGCAATTCGCCGAGGGCGATGCCGTGCGCGCCGCCGATCACCAGCTGCGGCTGGGCATCGGCCAGGATCCGCTGCTGGCGTGCCGCTGGCCAGGTCGGGTCCAGTGGCACATAGGCGGCGCCCGCGCGCATGACCGCGAGCAGCGCCAGCAGCAGCTGCGCCGAGCGCGGCAGCAGCAGGGCGACAGCCGCACCGCGCCCGATGCCGCGCGCCTGCAGCACGGCCGCCAGTTGTTCGACCTGGCCATGCAACTGGCCGTAGGTCAGGCTGAGCGCGCCGTCCTGCAACGCCGCTGCATCCGGGGTGTGCTGTGCCCAATGGGCCAGGCGCGCGATCAGCGGGCGGCTACCGAAGTCGCGCTGCGGGCCGCGCAGGCGTTGCTGCAAGGCCTGGTGCGCCGGCGGGCTCAGCGGCAGTTCGAGAAGGGCACGCTGGGCCGGCTGTTCGACCAGTGCCTGCAGCAGGTGCAGGTATTGCTCCAGCAGGCAGCGCAAATCGGCCTCGGCGTAATGCGCGGTAGGCGACTGCACGCTCAGGGCCAGCACCCGCTGGTGCGCGTCGAGGGTGGCTTGCAGTGCCAGGGCGAAGCCCGCATCGGCGCCGGGCAGGGCCTCGACCGACCAGTGCAGGCCGCCGCTGGTGAAGGGTGCGGTGTCGCGCACCAAGGTGAAGCCGACCGTGCGCTGCAGGGTATGCGCAGGGTCGTTGACGTTCCAGTACTCCTGCTGCTGGGCGTGGCCGTCGAGCTGTTCGGCCAGTTGCTGCAGCCAAGTGTCGAAGGGCTGGTCGAGCTGCGGTGCCAAGGCCAGGGGCAGGATTTTTTCGTAGGCGCCGATGCCGTTGGCCAGGGCTTCGTACTCGAAGCGGCAGTCCTGTTGCCAGCCGCCGATGAACCTGGTGTCACCGCCGATGCGCGCCAGCAACGCCCACCAGGCCGCCTGCAGCACGCTGCCCACGCTTTGCGCGCTGCGTTGCGCCAGGTGTTCCAGCTGTGCTTGCAGGGCTTCGGGCAGGGCCTGCTCGACGGCGTTGCCTGGCGCCTGCGCAGCGGGCTCGCGCAGGCCGCCCAGGCGCACCGGCGCCAGCGCCTCCAGGCCCAGGCCGGCCCAGTAGGCGCGCCCGGCAGGGGCTTCTTCGTCGGCGTCGAGGTCGTTGCGCCATTCCACGTACTGGCTGTACTGGAACGGCTCCTCCAGGGCCGCGTCGGGCTGGGCGTACAGCGCTGCCAGTTCGCCCAGCAGGTTCTGCAGGCTCAGCCGGTCGGCGGCACAGGCGGCGACATACAGGTCAAGGCGCCACTGGTCGGCCCCCTGCGAACGCAGGATGGCGCGCACCAGGCAGCCTTGCCCGACAGCCAGTGGCTGGGCGGCCAGGGCGTGGGCGTCGGCGTGCTGGTCACTACCCAGCAGGTGCCAGTCGAGGCTGGCCGGTACCGTGCTCTGGCGCAAGCTGCGGTACAGTGTCGAAGGGCGCAAGGCCGCGCGCAGGCTGGTGTGGCGCTGGATCACCTGCAGCAAGGCTTCGTGCAGGCGGCTTGCCTGCAATGGCCCGGCGAGGTTCAGCCCAAGGTGCAGGGGCGCGCGGCCGAGCTGTACGGCCAGGGCCTGTTCGGCGCTCAGTGGCAAGTCCTGGTTCAATTCCATGGCGTCGTTCATCGTGTGCTTTAGTCCTGCAGTTCCGTTGCGTTGTGTCGGGTGGCCAGCCGGGCCGGTTCATGCATGTCGCCCATGGCGACGGCGATCTTGCGTGGGCCTTCGTATGGGTCGCGGGCGTGGGCGGCGATCAGGTTGTCGAGCATCACCACATCGCCGCGCTGCCAGTCGAAGCGCACCGCGCAGGCTTCGTAGAGGCGGCCGATCAGGGCCATGCTGGCGTCGTCGATCGGGCTGCCGTCGCCGAAGTACACCTGGCGTGGCATGCGTTCGGCGCCGACCATCTTCAGCAGGTCTTCGCGCACCTGGGCGTCCAGGCAGAAGCTGTGGTGCAGCTGCACCTGGTTGAAGAAGCTGGGTTCGCCGCTCAGCGGGTGACGGATCACCGCCGGGCAGCGGGTCCGCGTTTGCAGCTCGTCATTGGCCAGCCAGCGGAATTCGGTATGGCTGGCCCGGCACAGGGCCTCGACCTCGTCGCGGCTGTCGGTCTTGAAGAATGCCCGCCAGTTGACGTCCAGCCGTTCGGTAAAGGTGCGCAAATACAGCAGCCCCTTGCGTTCGAAGGCTTCGGCCAGCTCGGCCGGCAGTTGCCGGTACAGCTCGCGGCAGTCGACGATCGGCGTGGCACCACCGACCGGCGACGGTTGCTCGCAGTAGAACCACTGCTTGCGCGGCGCGCGGGGCAGGTGCGAACTCTCGTTGTGGAACAGGATCATCTCCCGCTCCGGGTAGGGCGTGGAGCGGTAGATGTTGCGCCCGCCTTCCTTTTTCGGCAGGTCGCCGTAACCGCCGAACAGGCCGGGGTGAATGGCTTCGGCAAAGGCTTCGAAGGCTTTCGCGTCATCCAGGGCGAAGCCGCGGAACAACAGGCCACCGTGCTGGCACAGCAGGGTGTCGATCAGGTCCCGCGAGCTTTGTGCCCAGCCCACCGGGTCGAGGTCGGCGGCCAGTGGCTCGATCAGCAGCGGGAAGGTGCGGCCAGCCTGCAGCGGCGCGGTACGGATCAGTGGCCGCGGTGCGGTGGCCCGGGCCGGGAGTTTTTTCAGCTTGTCGAGCTTGCTGGACGAGGGGGCGGGTTTTGCCAAGGCCGGTGTCTCCACGAGGGGCAGCGTGACGGTGAAATGGGCAAGGCTGGCGTGCGGCTGTTCCACCACTTGCTGCAGCAGGTTCAGCCAGGCGCCGATCAGCGCGTCGATGCGCTCGCCCTTGAACAAGGCGCGGGCGTAGACCCAGTCGCCGCGCATGACGTCGCCGTGGCGTTCGAGGAACAGCGCCATGTCGAACTTGCTGGTGCGCTCGGCCGCAGGCTGCATGCGCACCTCCAGGCCAGGGATGGAGAAATCGCCCGACGGCGTGTTCTGCAGCACGAACAGCGCCTGCACCAGCGGGTTGCGGCTGCGCTCGCGCGGTACTTGCAATGCCTCGACGATGCGGTCGAACGGCAACGCCTGGTGTTCCAGGGCTTGCAGGCAGGTGTCACGAGTGCGGCCGAGAAACTCGCGCAACGTCTCGCCAGCCAGGCGCCGCGAGCGCAGTGGCAGGACGTTGACGAAGAAGCCGATCAGGCCATCGAGGTGGGCGTGCTCGCGGCCAGCCACGTCGGTGCCCAGCAACAGGTCATCGGCATCGGTGACGCTGTGCAGCAGCAGCTCGAAGCTGGCCAGCAGCAGCATG
>NZ_DGIR01000052.1:0-828 GCF_002386445.1 Pseudomonas sp. UBA4617 | reverse complement strand
AAGCTGGCCAGCAGCAGCATGTACAGGCTCACGCCCTCGGCCAGGGCCAGGGTCTCGAGGCGCGCCAGCAGCGGCGCGGGGATCTCCAGCGCCCTGGCGGCACCACGGGCGTCGGCCTGGGCCGGGCGTGGCCAGTCGCAGGGCAGCGCCAGGACCTGGGGCGCACCTTGCAGTTGCTGCTGCCAGAAGCTGACCTCGCGCTGCAGCACGGCGCCCTGCAAGTATTGGTGCTGCCAGGCTGCGTAGTCGGCGTATTGCACGGGCAGTGCGGGCAGCGCGGTCGGTTGCCCTGCGCGCAGGCTCGCGTAGATCTGGCTGAACTCGTTGACCAGCACGGCCACCGACCAGCCGTCGGCGACCATATGGTGCAGTGCCAGCAACAGCAGGTGCTGGTGCTCGCCAAGCTTGAGCACCCGCGCGCGGATCAGCGGCGCCTGGCGCAGGTCGAAGGGCAGGCGCAGGTTGTCCAGGCTTTCCTGTTCGGCCACTTGTTGGCGCTGGACGTCATCCATCGAGCTGAGGTCGCGCAGGCTGACCTCCAGCTCCAGTTGCTCGGCGATGCGCATGACCGGTTCGCCGTCGATGTCGTGGTAGGCGCTGCGCAGTACCTCGTGGCGGGCCAGCAGGGCATTGAAGGTGGCCCGCAGCGCCGCCAGGTCCAGCAGCCCGTTCAAGCTCAGGCTGGCGGCCATGTTGTAGGACGCCGAGGGGCCGTGCAGGCGGTCGACCAGCCACAGCCGCTGCTGGCTCAGCGACACCGGCATGTGCGCCTGGCGCGGCACCGGCAGCAGCGTCGGGCGCGCCGTGCCCAGATCGGAAGAGCGGTTC
>NZ_DGIR01000003.1 GCF_002386445.1 Pseudomonas sp. UBA4617 | reverse complement strand
CTCCTTGCTGATGCGCGACCAAGCACTGCTGGCCGGGCTGCTGCCCAGTTTCTCTGCCACAGAAGCGATCAACTGGAATGACAGTGACAGGCTCTACAGCATGCTGAGCAAGATCGTCGCCAGTGACGACGCCGGCTTGCGCCTGCGCACGACCCTCAAGCAGGCCATCGCCGAAACGCAAAGCGCGCTCAATGCAGCCAGTCAGCGACTGGCGCCCTGCCTGTCGCCTGGCATCCAGAAAGCCGTGCGGCAACTGAACAGCGCCACGCAGTATCTGTACAACGGCGTGCAGCTGATCGAGCTGGAAGTGAAGATGAAGCTGGGCGAGTACTGCGCCCTGCAGAGCCAGTACCTACGCGAATTGCAGCACAAGGCCAATGCCTCCATTGCCGCGGCGCGGGACCGGATGCAGCGCAACATCGACGATTTCGAGTTTGGCTCGATGAAGTCGATGCGCAAGGTGCGGCCGATCATCCAGCACGGGCTGATGAGCCTGGCCGTGCTCGACCCACGCTTCAGCCACACGATGATCAGCGTGACGGTGTGGGTCGAGGGCAAGGCCGAAGAAGTGCATGGGCGGTTGTTCAAGGAAGCCAGCATGGGGGTGAACCAGGCGAGCAGCGCGGCGCAGCTTGCCCTGGTGGATATCTCGGTGGCGGCGGGGACGTTGGAAACCGATGCGCGCAGGTTGTTGCATGGGATGAAGATCACCTCACAGCAGGCGGCCCGATTGGTAAGGACCGGGTTTTCCGGGTTGCGCGGGGTGGCTGGGAGTTGGGAAGTGCTGCTGGCGATAGGCGGGTTGTATCTGCAGCAGGACAGCCTGGGCAGGAATCAGGAAAAGGCGGAAGCGGAAATTGGGCCCAAGGCGCATGAGGCCAAGTTGGCGTTGCAGGGATCCCAGTTGGGCGTGTTGGGAGGGAGTATCGAACTGGTTGGGCTCATTTTGAGATCAAGCGCTGGCCCACTGAATTTGGCGCAGGCAAAGGGTGTTGCAGTCACAGGGGAGGCCTTGATAAGGCTTGGTGCTTTGGTGAGTTCGATTGCAGGGGTCTTCGATACGGCCCAAGCAATCAATGCCATGAGACGCACTGCCGCTGCGGGTGATGATGTCGCGTACTATCAATATTTATTTTCGGTCGTTTTGTATGCCGCTGGCACTGTTGCATTCGGAGTCGCAGTATTCATTCCCCTGGTTTTTGGCCCGCTGGGAATCGGGATAATCGTTACGCTTGCTGCTTATCAATTAAGCAAGTACGCCCAGAAAAATGAATCGACTGATCTGGAACGTTGGATAAGGCGATGCTACTTTGGAAAAGCAAACGAAAAAACGATTATTCATTGGAATGCTCCACAATATGCGGATATCGCTTTTGCCGAACTCAATGCCGCCACGCTAGGTGTTCAAGCGAAGTTGAATTTTGAGTCGCGCTTAGCAACTGAGCCGGGCCTTCCGAAAATTGGTGGTCTGGTTAGTGTTGAAAGCGTTAGCAATCTAAAGTTTTTCATCGCTTTGCCTAGGTATGATCAGCAGTATTCGGGATATCGCTGGAAATTGATTGTTCATCGTTACGGTGACGGCAATCATCCCGATTACGTTGGTGGAGAAACTATTGCTTCGGGAGATTTTTTTGCAAGCTCTGAAGAGTCTCTATCGCCGTCCTCCTCGTTTTCGAGTTTTGCATCGCCACGGATCCCTGATTACGACCGAAAACATTCAATTATCGAAACACAAAAACCTTATTCTTCTGGGCTTTGCCAGTTAGAAATTTCAGGCTCGATATCGCTCATGCCGGCCATAGGGCAACATACAATTCTGGCAGCTACGCTTTTGGTAATGTATTGGCCGGATCGGAGCCTGCCGAGTGGATACGTTGAGGTGTGTACCAGGGAGATTCACGAATGAAACGTGAGGGTAAAATTTTGTGGGAACGTGCCTTAGGATGGAGTCATGACCTCCCCGCGGTGGACTCAGTGCCTGAGTGGCGAAAAGTGTGGGCGAGCATCAAGCCAGCGCCCAACTATTTCGATAACGTGTACCTCGAACTGCCACGAAATACCATCATTCTTCGAGGTGTTGTATTTTTACTTGGTCTTCCGGGTTTGCTTTTTGTTCTAGGAATAACACTTTATTTTTATTGGAATCTTCTGAATGACGGTTGGCAGCGCGATTGGCTGATAAATATATCAGTGTTATTTCCTCCGGCATTTTTGTGGGCTTTGGCTCCCTATGTCAGGCTTGATTTGGTTATGCCTAGGGATGAACCTATTCGCTTCAATAGGCTTCGCCAGAAAATATATATTTATGAGTTCAAACATGACCGCATATTCATCTTCAGTCGCAAACGCTGGGGCGTAAAACCAGTCGCCTACAACTGGGACGACGTAACCGCCGAAGTCTACCGAGTCTACGCCCCCGGCCACGGTGGTCTGATCGAAAATGTCATGCTGTCGGTCCGCAACCCGCAAACCAACGAAGTCATCGACCGCGTGTTCTTCGCTCATGACCTCTACCGTGGCGAAGCTTACTGGGCCATCGCCCGGCTGTTCATGCAACAAGGCCCTGAAGCCTTGCCGAAGTTCGTCCACCCACCCCGTGACTGGAACGACGACGATGGCCTGAGCCACATGCACTGCCTGGCGCCAAAGGTTCTTTGGCCGGAAGACATCGACCGTGAATCCCGTACTGCACCGTCTGAAGGAGAGACGCGATGAAACCCGTAATCCTCGTAGGCCATCGGCATGTCTGCCCGCTGCATGGCACCAACCCGGTAGAAAGCGGCAGTTCCGCGTACACCTTCAATGGCAAGCCGGTTGCCAGAGTGGGAAACCGCACCACGTGTGGCGCTGTACTAGTATCGGGTTTTACGCCGCCGAGGTTTCCGGATTACAAACCTGATTTTAATCTAAGCAAGACCAAACAAGCCTATTCCGACACCGCTATAAGTGGATCGCATTGAGCATATCGGGTGCGGTAGAGCTTTTTCCTATTTGGGAAGACAGACGATAAGGTCGGCAAGTTTACTGATTGCATATTGGCAGGACAGAAGCATATCGGGCGCAAGACTTGAGACGTTTGCGCGGGAGGTGAATGAGTGAAAGATCAGCATAGGGTATTGCGCGAGAGAGCACTGGGTTGGAGCTTTGATTTACCCCATGTTGAGGAAGCGCCACTTCCCCTGTTTGACGCAGAAAGGGTTTCGCCGCCTCCAAATCATTATGATGAAATATATCTAGAGCTATCGCGAGCCACAATTAGCTTGCGAGGATTGGGCGTTTTGTTAGGTGGTGCCGCGCTGGTTTTAGGTGGCGTGATGAAACTGCTTCTATTTTGGTTGATGTTTTTTAATGATTGGCAAGGCGACTGGATAACGATGGTTTTTCTTTTACTCGGCCTCCCAGCCGCTGTATGGGCGCTATTGCCTTACATAAAGCTGGATCTGGTACTCCCCAGAGATGAACCGATTCGTTTCAATCGGCTGCGTCGGAAAATCTATATTTATCAGTACCGATTTCACCGCTTTTTCATCTTTAGCCGCAAACACTGGGGCGTCAAACCGGTCGCTTACAACTGGGACGACCTAACCGCCGAAGTCTACCGAGTATACGTTCCCGGCCACGGTGGCCTGATCGAAAACGTCATGCTGTCGGTCCGCAACCCGGAAACCAAAGAAGTCATCGACCGCGTATTCTTCACTCACGACCTCTACCGCGGCGAAACCTACTGGGCAATCGCCCGGCTGTTCATGCAGCAAGGGCCCGAAGCCCTGCCGGCATTCATCCACCCACCCCGTGACTGGAACGACGATGATGGCCTGAGCCACATGCATTGCCTGGCGCCAAAGGTACATTGGCCGGATGACATTGACCGTGAATCACGTACTGCCCCAACTGAGGCAGAGGATCGATGATCTTGCCACGGCTGGGCAGCCTTACTGTTCCGCAAGGCCGTCCCCAGCCAATCATTCCCTGCGCTGGTCCGGCCCTACGGGGCAGGCTATTCGACGCTCTGCCTACCATCATCAGCCAGGCCATCATCCGCCTGGCCATCGCCGCCCTCTTCTTCGTTCATCAGCGGGTCGTCATCAGGGTCGGGGATGGTCGGCCGATCAGGGTCAACTGCCGGGTCGGGTGAAGTGGGCAAGTCAGGGTTGGTACCGCCTTGTGCACTCGGATCGGGGCTCATCGCTGCATACCTCTCAAGTCACTGTGTGAACGATCTTCGCGCCACCCATCAACGCGATTGCGGATGCTCGGCAGAAACCGAATTGTTGGCCTCCACGTCCTGCATCTCTTCCTCGACAGGGCCTTCGTCATCCGCAGGTAGCGGGACTTCCCCATCACCGCTGCCGGCCTGCTCGTCTCGGGTCCTGGCGCTGCCATTGTCCCTATCCAGCTGCCCGTCCTGGTCCGAGCCGGGGTTGCCAGGCGGCGGATCCCAATCGACGGGACGCTTTTCGGACCACGCCTCGCCGACGCCTTGCCTTGGCTCGGACTCGGTTTTCTCGAGGCCGGGGTCTTTCTGATCGCTTGCCATGGAAGTTCTCCTCGGTTTGCGCGTTGATCGCGCATACAGATCGGACGGGAAACGGCCAGCAGCAGTGCCCTGGGTTCGACAGGTGGCGCAAAAGGCCGGGGTACCGACCATGGCCCGCCGCTCTGTAAAGCGTTTCCCGTTAGGGTTCGGAGGCCGTCAAGGCCCTGTTCAACACGAGGATCGGCCAAGTCATCGACCGCCTGTTCCTGTATCAAACTTAAAGCAAGGCAAGCCAGGGTGTTCGAGGTTGACCGGTTGGGGCGCTCGACCACCTTGTAAGCCAGGTCAATACCGGCGCCTGCTGGACGATGCTTCTTTGCTGGCTGTGCATAGCCCTATGGAACAGGATGGTTCGGTGCCCTGCCCTCGAGCACCGCTGCCAACTCGGCCGCCGCAGTTCGCGCCATCAATGCACGCGCCTCGACGGTGGCCGAGCCGATGTGCGGCAGCGCTACCACCTGGGGCAACGCCAGCAACGGCGAGGCAGCCGGCAGCGGCTCTTGCTCGAACACGTCCAACCCGGCTGCGGCGAGCTGCCCCTCGCCCAGCGCCTGCACCAGCGCGGCCTCATCGACCACAGCACCACGGGCGATATTGACGAACACTGCATCGGCCCGCATGGCTGCGAACTGCTCGCGACCGAACAAGTGATAGGTGGCCGGACTCAACGGCACGCAGACGCAGACGAAGTGCGCCTCGCCCAACAATTGTTGCAGCGGCACCCGCCTCGCGCCGAACTGCGCTTCATACTCGGGCTTGTCACTATTGCCGCTGTACAGCACCTGCATGCCGAAACCGAAATGCCCGCGCCTGGCCAGCGCCGCACCGATGCGGCCAAGTCCGACGATACCCAAGGTCTTGCCGTGCACATCGCGGCCGAAGCGTGTGGCGTCGATAGCGTGCGTCCACTCGCCATCACGCACCATCCGCGCCAGCTCGCCAGCGCGTCGGGCAGCCATCATGAGCAACATGAACCCGGTATCGGCGGTGGCTTCGGTCACCGCATCCGGGGTGTTGGTCAAGCGGATACCGCGCTTGCGCAAGTATGCCAGGTCATAGTTGTCGAAACCCGCAGACACGCTGGCAATGGCCTTCAATGCCGGGGCCTGGTCAAGCAGCTCCGCACCCAGCGGCAAGGTACTGCCGATCAGCCCGTCGGCAGTGGCCAGCGCCGCAAGAAAGCGTTCGCGGTCGGCCAGCGGCTGGTCGAAACGCTGAAAGTGGTAACGTCGGCCCAGGTCGGCCAGCACCTCGGCGCTGGAAATGGGACCGAAGGAAACGACACGTTGCATGGAACCTCCTCAGTTGATGCGCGTTTCAGGTTGAGCCGCGTACAGCCGGCGCGGGACGCCCCAGATGATCAATACCACCGCCAGCAGGCTGACTGCCGTCAGCAACCACAGTGCCGGGGTCGGCGACCCGCTGACGTCGCGTACCCTGCCGACCAGGTACGGGCCGACAATGCCGCCGAGCTGGCCGATGGAGTTGATCAGCGCAATGCCGGCCGCCGCCGCCAGGCCGGCCAGGTACTTCGGTGGCAGGGTCCAGAAGATCGGCATCCAGGCGATGATCCCGGTCATGACCAGGCTCATGCCGAGCATCAACAGCCACAGCTGGCCACTGAAACCCGCGCACAACGCATAGCCTGCGGTGGTGATGGCCGCACAGCTCGCCATGTGCCAGCGACGCTCGCCGCGCAGGTCGGAGCTGCGGCCGATCAGCAGGTTGCCCACCACCGCGACCAGGTACGGGACCATGGTCAGCAAGCCGATGTCCATGGCATCGACCACGCCAGCATTGCGAATCAACTGTGGCATCCAGAACAGCAGCCCGGTCAGTGCCATCACCAGGCACAGGTAGATCGCCGACAACACCACCGAGGCCGGCTCGCGCAGGATGGCGCGCACCGAGCTGCCCCCTTCGGGCCTGGGCTCGGCATCAAGACGCTCGCGCAGGTAGCGCTTTTCTTCAGCGTCGAGCCAGCGGGCATCCTCGATGCGGTCACTGACCAGCCACAGTACCAGCAGGCCCAGCAGTACCGACGGCAGCCCCTCGAGCAGGAACAGCCACTGCCAGCCGGCCAGCCCGTTGACCCCGTCGAAGTGGCTGAGAATGAACCCCGCCAACGGGCCGCCGACAATTCCGCACAGGCAGATCGAACTCTTGAAATAGGCGTTGATGCGCGCACGGCGGTCGCTGGGGTACCACTGGGTAAAGAAATACAGCACCCCGGGCACGAAACCGGCCTCCATCACGCCGATGAGGAAACGCAGCACGTAGAACCAGGTTTCGCTGGTGACGAACATCATCGCCGCCGAGGTCAGGCCCCAACTGATCATGATGCGGGCGATCCAGATGCGCGCGCCGATGCGGTGCAGCAACACGTTGCTCGGCACCTCGAACAGGAAGTAGCCGACGAAGAACAGGCTCGCGCCCAGCCCGTAGACCGCGTCGCTGAAGCCCAGCGCGCTCTGCATCTGCAGCTTGGCGAAACTGATGTTGACGCGGTCCAGGTAGGCGAACAGGAAACACACGATGAACAACGGCACGATGCGCCAGTTGATCTTGCGGAACAGGTGGCTATCCAGCGATTCCCGCGCGACCAGGTCGGCGGGTAAGGAGCGACTGGGCATGGCTGCAACCTCTTGTTGTTCTTGGGATATTGGTCGAATGCCCGCCCGTGCCTTGGCCGGGCGGGGGCAGCGATACAACGTCGGAACTCCAGGGGTCAGGCCAGCGCCTCGCGGCTGTGCTGGCCGTCGACCAGGCGCTGCAGGCCCAGCGGGTTGGCGTTTTTCAGGGCGTCCGGCAGCAGCGCATCCGGGTAGTCCTGGTAGCACACCGGGCGCAGGAAGCGGTCGATGGCCAAGGTGCCGACCGAGGTGCCACGCGCATCGGACGTGGCCGGGTACGGCCCGCCATGCACCATCGCATCGCACACTTCCACGCCGGTCGGGTAGCCGTTGAGCAACAGTCGCCCAGCCTTGCGCTGCAGCACCGGCACCAGCGCGGCGAAGCGCTGCAAGTCGTGCGGCTCGGCAATCAGGGTGGCGGTCAGTTGCCCAGGCAGGGCTTGCACGGCGCGGCGCAGTTCGGCTTCGTCGGCCACGGTGACGGCCACCGTGGCCGGCCCGAAGACCTCTTCCTGGAGCAAGGCGTCACCGTTCAGCAGCAAGCTCACGTCGGCCTGGAACAGCTGTGCCTGGGCCTGGTCACCCGCCTGTTCGGCACCGGCCAGATGGCGCACGCCGGGGTGCTGGTGCAAGCGTTGCACGCCTTGGGTATAGCTGCGCAAGGTGCCGGTATTGAGCATGGTCTGCCCGGGCTGGTCGGCCAGTTGCGCGCCTAGCGCCGTGAGGAAGCTGCTGAACGCTTCGCCAGCGATACCCAGGACCAGCCCAGGGTTGGTGCAGAACTGCCCGCAGCCCAGCACTACCGAGCCGGCCAGTTCCCTGGCCACCTGCTCGCCCCGGGCCTGCAAGGCCGCCGGCAATACCAGCACCGGGTTGATGCTGCTCATTTCGGCGAACACCGGGATCGGCTGCGGGCGCGCCGCCGCCAGTTCGCACAAGGCTCGGCCGCCTTTGAGCGAGCCGGTAAAGCCCACCGCCTGGATTGCCGGGTGGCGCACCAGCGCTTCGCCGACACCGGCACCGTAGATCATGTTGAACACGCCGGCGGGCATGCCGGTGGCGAGCACTGCGCGCTCGATTGCCTCGGCCACCTGCTCGGCAGTGGCCATGTGGCCGCTGTGCGCCTTGACCACCACCGGGCAGCCGGCGGCCAGCGCTGCGGCGGTGTCACCGCCGGCGGTAGAGAAGGCCAGCGGGAAATTGCTGGCGCCGAACACCGCCACCGGGCCGACACCGGTGCGGTACTGGCGCAGGTCCGGGCGTGGCAGCGGCTGGCGCTGTGGCTGGGCGCGGTCGATGCGCGCACCGAGGAAGTCGCCGCGGCGCAGCACTTGGGCGAACAGGCGCATCTGGTTGCTGGTACGCGCCCGTTCACCCTGGATGCGCCCAGCCGGCAGCGCGGTTTCGCGGCACACGGTGGCGATGAAGGTGTCGTCCAGCGCATCCAGCTGGTCGGCAATGGCATCGAGGAACTGCGCGCGGCGTTGCGGCGCCAGCGCGTTGTATTCGGCAAACGCCGCTTCGGCCGCCTGCGCGGCGGCGTCCACTTCTTCTGGGGTGGCCTGGGTAAAGGCCTGCGGCAAGGCTTCGCCGGTACGCGCATCGAGGCTGTGCAGGCGCACGCGGCCAGCAGCGCTGCGCTGGCCGCCAATGAAGTTGCTTCCGGTCATGGTTGACTCCTGTAAATGAGAAGGAAGGTTCAGATGCTCGTCTCAGGCAGTTAGTGGAAAGGGGCTGCTGCGCAGCCCATCGCAGGCAAGCCAGCTCCCACAGAAACCGCGCAGTTCTGCCAGCTTGCGCCGTATTTGTGGGAGCGGGCGAGCCCGCGAAGGGCCGCAAGGCGGCCCCGATCCATCAACCGGCTGGCAGCGCGCTCAAAGGCTTTTCACCAGCCCGGGGCGGACCTGCGCGGGTGCGGCCGCAATGCCATTGCGCAGTGGCTGGCCAAAGGCGTCGAGGCTGACCTCGAAGGTATCGCCCGGGCGCGCCTGGATACCGTCGGCGAACGACAGCGTGGCGGTGCCGAAGTAATGCACGTGGATATCGCCAGGGCGCAGGAACTGGGCGTACTTGAAATGGTGGAACTCAAGGTTCTCGAAGCTGTGGCACATGTTCTGCTCGCCCGACAGGAACGGCTTGCGCCACAGTTCGCGGCCGTCGCGCAGGATGCGGCTGGTCCCTTCCAGGTGGGCCGGCAGCGCGCCCAGGCGCAGCTCGGGGCCGAAGCTGCAGGCGCGCAGCTTGGAGTGGGCCAGGTACAGGTAGTTGCGCCGCTCCATCACATGGTCGGAAAACTCGTTGCCCAACGCATAACCGAGGCGATACGGGGTGCCGTCGGCAGCGATCAGGTACAGCCCGACCAGCTCCGGCTCCTCGCCGGCATCCTCGGCAAACGCCGGCAGCGGCAGGTCGGCGCCCGGGCGCACGACGATGCCGCCGTCGCCTTTGTAGAACCACTCCGGCTGCGCGCCCTCCTCGCCTGCCGGCGGTCGACCGCCGTCCAGACCCCACTGGAACATGCGCATGCTGTCGGTCACGGTACCTTCGGCCTGCTGCTGGTGCATCTTGTCGCGGGTCGCGGCGCTGCCCAGGTGAGTCAGCCCGGTGCCGGTGACCAGGCAGTGCGCCGGGTCCGGATGGTCCAGCGGTGGCAACACCCGGCCTTCGGCCAGCAGGGCCAGGTAGTCGTGGCGCTCGCCCAGGCCAGCGGCCTGCACTTCGGCGGCCAGGTCACGGCCGGCAGCAATGGCTTGCAAGGCCAGCTCACGGGTGCTGCCGGCGCCACGTACTTCCAGGGCGTACTCGCCTTCCACCACGCCCACCCGGCGTGCGCCGGTGGCGGTTTCGAATTGAATCAATCGCATGCTTGTGCTCGCTTTTCGGTTGCCAAATTTAGCGGGAGGCCGGGGCTACCCGCGTGGAAGCCAGGCGCTGGCGGCGCTCGAGGCGGTTGTAGACCACCCCGGTGAGCAACAAGCCGAACAGCATCACCACAGCCAGGAAATACAGGCCCGACGACAGCTGCCCGGTGTGCTCCTTGAGTGCACCGATGCCGAACGGGCCAAGGTAGCCGCCGAGGTTGCCGATGGAGTTGATCAGCGCGATGCCGGCAGCGGCACTGGCACCGGAGAAGAACCGCCCCGGCAAGGTCCAGAAGATGGCCGTGCAGGAGAACAGCGCGAAGGCTACCAGGCACAGCGCCGCCAGCTGCAGGCCGGGCACGCTCAGCCAGGCACTGAGGAACAGGCCGAGCGCCCCCAGGGCGTACAGCAGGCCGAGGTGGCCGTAGCGGTCATTCAGGCGGTCGGAACTGCGCGGCACGATCAGCAGGCCGATGATGCCGAACAGGTACGGCACCGCCGAAACGAAGCCAGTGACCAGGTCGCTGCCGCCAAACTGGTGGATCAGCGTCGGCAGCCACAGGCCCAGGCCGTAGATGCTCAGGGTGACCGGCAGGTAGAACAGCGCCAGCAACAGCACCCGCCCGTCCTTCAACGCATGCAGGGGGTTGCCGTGGCGGGTCTGGCCGAACTCGCGCAGGTCGTTGGCCAGCTGTTCCTGCAGCCAGCTGCGTTGCTCGTCGCTGAGCCAGCGCACCTTGGCCGGGCCGTCCGGCAGCAGGCGCAGGGTCGGCCAGGCCAGCAGCACCGCGGGGGTGCCGATGCAGATGAACAGCCATTGCCAGCCATGCAGGCCGAGGCTGCCATCAAGCCCAAGCAGCGCGCCGGAAAGCGGCCCGGTAATCAACATGGCCAGCGGCTGGGAAAGGATGAAGAAGCCGAGGATCTTGCCGCGATGGCGCACCGGGTACCACTGGGTGATGTAGTACAGCACCCCCGGGAAGAAGCCCGCCTCGGCTGCCCCCAGCAGAAAGCGCATCAGGTAGAAGCCGTTGGGCCCGGTGACGAACGCCATGCCGACGGTGATCGCGCCCCAGGTGACCAGGATGCGGGCGAACCAGCGGCGCGCGCCGAAGCGGTCGAGCAACAGGTTGCTGGGCACCTCGAACAGGAAATAACCGATGAAGAACAGCCCGGCGCCCAGGCCATAGGCCGCGTCACCCAGGCCGATGTCGGCGCCCATGTGCAGCTTGGCAAAGCCCACCGCAGAACGGTCGACATAGGCCACCAGGTACAGCAGGACCAGAAAAGGGATGAGTTTCAGTGTGATCAGGCGGACCAGCCGCTGCTCCTGAATCATGGCGATGTCTCCGATTGTTCTTGTAATGGGCAGAGCACTCTGGTCGGGCTTTTTGGCAGGCCATCGACCGAGAAATCGATCATATAGTATTACTATTTGAAACAACAAGCCTTCACATAGCGCTTTTTTGTCGATACAGTCGGCCTCAGAACGACAAATAGTAATACTAATTAGGTGTCCCCATGTCTGATCACAAACGCCCGCTGCGCTCCGCCCAATGGTTTGGTACCGCTGACAAGAACGGTTTCATGTACCGCAGCTGGATGAAGAACCAGGGCATCCCGGACCACGAGTTCCAGGGCAAGCCAATCATCGGCATCTGCAACACCTGGTCGGAGCTGACCCCGTGCAACGCGCACTTCCGCAAGATTGCCGAGCATGTCAAGAAAGGCGTGCTGGAAGCGGGCGGCTTCCCGGTGGAGTTCCCGGTGTTTTCCAGCGGCGAATCCAACCTGCGCCCCACCGCCATGCTCACCCGCAACCTGGCCAGCATGGATGTGGAAGAGGCGATACGTGGTAACCCGGTGGATGCCGTGGTGCTGCTGACCGGCTGTGACAAGACCACCCCGGCGCTGCTGATGGGTGCGGCGAGTTGCGACGTGCCGGCGATCGTGGTTACCGGCGGGCCGATGCTCAACGGCAAGCACAAAAGCAAGGACATTGGCGCCGGCACCATCGTCTGGCAGATGCACGAGGCCTACAAGGCCGGGCAGATCGACCTCAACGAGTTCCTCTCGGCCGAGGCCGGCATGTCGCGCTCGGCGGGTACCTGCAACACCATGGGCACCGCCTCGACCATGGCCTGCATGGCCGAGGCACTGGGCACCTCGCTGCCGCACAACGCCGCCATCCCGGCGGTGGATGCACGCCGCTACGTGCTCGCCCACCTGTCGGGCATGCGCATTGTCGACATGGTGCGCGAAGACCTGCGCCTGTCGAAGCTGCTCACCCGCGAAGCGTTCGAGAACGCCATCCGCGTCAACGCCGCCATCGGTGGCTCGACCAACGCGGTGATCCACCTCAAGGCCATCGCCGGGCGCATCGGCGTAGACCTGCAACTGGAAGACTGGACCCGCATCGGCCGCGGCATGCCGACCCTGGTCGACCTGCAGCCTTCGGGGCGCTTCCTGATGGAAGAGTTCTACTACGCCGGTGGCCTGCCCGCGGTCATCCGCCGCCTGGGCGAACATGGCCTGCTGCCCAACCCCGGCGCGCTGACCGCCAACGGCAAGAGCCTGTGGGACAACTGCCAGGCTGCGCCGCTGTATGACGAGGAAGTCATCCGCCCGATCGACAAGCCGCTGGTGGCCGACGGCGGTATCTGCATCCTGCGCGGCAACCTGGCGCCCAAGGGCGCCGTGCTCAAGCCGTCGGCGGCCACCCCGGCGCTGATGCAGCACCGTGGTCGGGCGGTGGTGTTCGAGAACTTCGAGGACTACAAGGCACGCATCAACGACCCCGAACTGGAGGTGGACGCTAATTCGGTGCTGGTGATGAAGCACTGCGGGCCGAAGGGCTACCCAGGCATGGCCGAGGTCGGCAACATGGGCCTGCCGGCCAAGCTGCTGGCCCAGGGCGTGACCGACATGGTGCGCATTTCCGATGCGCGCATGAGCGGCACGGCGTATGGCACCGTGGTGCTGCACGTGGCGCCGGAGGCTGCGGCGGGTGGGCCACTGGCGGCCGTGCGTGAGGGTGACTGGATCGAACTGGATTGCAAGGCAGGCCGCCTACACCTGGACATTTCCGAGCAGGAACTGGCTGGCCGCCTGGCCGACCTGCAAGCCCCGCCGCAGTTGATCAGCGGTGGCTACGCCAGGTTGTACCTGGACCACGTGATGCAGGCCGACGAAGGTTGCGACTTCGACTTCCTGGTCGGTTGCCGCGGCGCGGCGGTGCCCAAGCACTCGCACTAAGGCGCGTCCTTGGGGCCGCTTTGCGGCCCCAAATCGCTTGACTGAGTTGCATCAGAGCATGCCCACAAACACCGGCAATGCCACCCTCCGCGTCGCCTGCTTCGCGGGGTAAACCCGCTCCCACAGGTACTGCGCTGCTTCGAGTTGACGCTACACCTCTGGGAGCAACTGGCTTGCTCCAATGTTCAAAGCTGGCGTTA
>NZ_DGIR01000047.1 GCF_002386445.1 Pseudomonas sp. UBA4617 | reverse complement strand
ATCGAGCGCCGCGCGGGCGGCGCTCGATCGGATAGGCGCTGCAACTTTCCCGGCGTACACCTGGTGGCCCTTACCCGCCCTCAAGCCCAGAATATCATTCTCAGTGAAAACTCTCGGATGCCTGGGCGGGCCTCATCGCGGATAAGTCGCTCCCACAAGAGCCTCGCGTGAAAGGCCCTGGCCAGGCGGGCGCCGTTGCCCGCGCGGGCCGTTCCCAGCGTCAGGCCTGGGTACTGACCATCCCGCCGGCGCTGCTGCCACCGGTCTTCTGCAGTGCTTCGAGCAACTGCGCGGTGGCCTGCAGGATTTCACCATTGAGCGTGGCGATACTCGCCTGCCTGGCGCTGATGGCGGCCAGCTTGGCGGTTTCTTCCATTTTCTGAGCCATCACCAGCGCCAGTTGCTTCTGCTCGTCGGCCAACTGTTTCTGCAACTTCTTGATCATTTCGCGCAATTGCCTGATGTGCGCAGGTTCAGCACTGTCGCTGCTGTCTTCGGCGCCTTTGGCTTTGCTGCCAGCGTTCACTTTCGACAGGTCGACCTGGGTGCCGGCCCCGCTTTCTTCGCTCTTCTGCACATCCTGGCCAGCGACGCCGGAGGTGCTGCCCGGCACTTGGCCCGCGCTGCCGACGCTGATTGCTGCGATTGCGGTCATGTATTTCTCCCTGCAATAAAAATGGTCCCTGGACTGTTCTGCCTATCGGCCGCCAGGCGCAGGTCTTTAGCCCCGGCTTGCAATCGCGCAGGCGGCCACTGGTAAATTCCCGGGCGTTCGGCTCGTTCCAACCCATGTACCTACGCAGGCGCCGGCTCACTCCCGGCGTGCGTCCACATTCGACCACTATGGAATCGCAGCCATGAGCCAGTCTGCACATACGGAAACTGTCAGGGACTTGATCGGCGTGGGTTTCGGCCCTTCCAACCTGGCCCTGGCCATCGCCCTGGAAGAACTCGCCGAGTCTCAGGGCCATGCCCTCGATGCACTGTTCATCGACAAGCAGCAGGACTACCGCTGGCACGGTGAAACCCTGGCGACCCAGAGCGAGCTGCAGATCTCGTTCCTCAAGGATCTGGTATCGCTGCGCAACCCCACCAGCCCCTACAGCTTCGTCAATTACCTGCATCAGAAGCAGCGCCTGGCCGACTTCATCAACCTCGGCACCTTCTACCCCTGCCGCCTCGAGTACAACGACTACCTGCGCTGGGCCGCCGAGCACTTCGCTACCCAGGCGGTGTATGGCGAGGAGGTGCTGCGTATCGAACCGGAAGTGCAGGCGGGCCGGGTCGATCACCTGCGCCTGGTCTCGCGTGACGTACAAGGCCGCGAATACAGCCGCCGCACCCGTTCGGTTGTGGTCGGCAGCGGCGGCACTCCGAAAATTCCGGAGAAGTTCGCAGCATTCACGGATGACCCGCGAGTATTCCACCATTCCCAGTACCTCAGCAGCCTGGACAAGCTGCCGTGCACCAGCGGCGCGCCAATGCGTATTGCCGTGATCGGGTCAGGCCAGAGTGCTGCAGAGGCGTTCATCGACCTCAACGACAGCTACCCGTCGGTCAAGGTCGACATGATTCTGCGCGGCTCAGCGCTCAAGCCTGCCGATGACAGCCCGTTCGTCAACGAGATCTTCGCCCCGGACTATACCGACCTGGTCTACAACGAGCCGGCCGACCAACGCCGCAAGCTGCTCGGCGAATACCACAACACCAACTACTCGGTGGTCGACCTCAACCTGATCGAGCGCATCTACGGCATCCTCTATCGGCAGAAAGTGGCCCATCAGTACCGTCACAACGTCCTGTGCCGACGCCTGGTGGAAACGGTGCTGGCCACCCACGCTGGGCTGGAGCTGACCCTGCGCGACCTGGCCACCGGCCAGCAGCAGACCCACCGCTATGACGCCGTGATCCTCGCCACCGGCTACGAACGCCGCTCGCACCGTGACCTGCTGGCACCGCTGGCCGGCTACCTGGACGATTTCACGGTCGACCGCAACTACCGCGTACTGGCCAGCCCGGACCTGCAGGCGTCGGTGTACCTGCAAGGCTTCTGCGAAAACAGCCATGGCCTGAGCGACACCCTGCTCTCGGTGCTACCGGCGCGTGCTGCAGAGATCGGCCGCGCGCTGTACCAGGACCTGGCCCAGCTGCACGGCAGGCAGCAGGCGGCGGTCGCGCTGACCCGCGCCTGAACCGCTGCTTGCTACAGCTTGGCCGGCCCGGGGCAATACGCCTCAGGCCGGCCTTGGTGTTTCTGAAACATTTACTTGCATTTAAAACGGCAGGATTTTGATTCTCATTCGTCCTTATCAGTACAGCCTCTTTGGCTGGGCACACGCTCGACCACCCTTGCAGAAGACTGTCCGATGGCCAAAACCGCGAAAAAATCGAAATCCAGGCTTTGGTTCCTGGTCCACAGCTGGCTCGCCCTGCCGATCTGGTTCTTTGTCCTGATCGTCTGTTTCACCGGCATGCTCGCCGTGGTCAGCCAGGAAATCGTCTGGCTGGCCAACCCGGACGTACGCGCCAACAAGCCGAATGGCGACGTCGAGCGCCTGAGCTTCCAGCAGGTGCTGGATGCGTTGCACAGGGCCGAGCCCGACATGGTGGTGGAGCGCCTGAGCCAACCCGACGGTTCGCACTTTGCCGTCAAGGCCGACGTCACCCTGCCAGACGGCACCAGCCCGACGTTGTACGTCAACCCCTACACCGGCGCGATCCAGGGCAAGACTCCGGATTTCAACTTCGAGGCCTTCACCCGTGCGCTGCACGGCTGGTGGCTGGTGCCGTTCACCAATGGCTTCAGTTGGGGCTGGTACCTGGTGTCGCTGCTCGGCCTGCCCATGCTGGCGTCGCTGGTCACCGGCCTGGTGGTATACAAGAAATTCTGGAAAGGCTTCTTCAAGCCGCTGCGCACCAGCCATGGCTCGCGGATATTCTGGGGTGACCTGCACCGCCTGGCCGGGGTATGGTCGATCTGGTTCATTGCGGTCATCTCCATCACCGGCACCTGGTTTCTGATCCAGGCGATCCTGTTCGACAACCACATCACCATTTCCAGCCGCCCGGTGGTGCCGGTGATCGCCCGCGAGGACGTGCCGCAAACCGCGGACGGCAGCCCCGCACCGCGCATTGACCTGGATGAGGCCGCACGCATTGCCGGCCTTGCGATCCCGGGCCTGGAGGTCAATTTCATCACCCTGCCAGCCACTGCCTACAGCCACGTCACCCTGGCCGGGCCGGGCTGGTACCCACTGATGTTCCAGAGCGCTTCGGTGAACCCTTATACACGCCAGGTCGATAGCCAGTTCCTGCTCAGCGACCGCTCGGCGCTGGAGGTCGTCACCGAATCCATGCGCCCGTTGCATACCGGCGATTTCGGCGGTCTGCCGATCAAGCTGGTGTGGTTCTTCTTCGGCCTGGTCCTCACCCTGATGGTGTTCAGCGGTTTGCTGATCTGGACCAGGCGCACCGCCCAGGCCACCGCCGCCGCGCTCAAGCGCAGCGAGCGTACGTCACGCCCGGCACGCACTGACAGCACCGTGGAGGTCCGCCCATGAGCAAGGCACACGCGCTGCCCGCCAGCCCGCTGAAGCAGCTGTGGCTGAAGTGGCGCTTCCATCTGAATATCCTGCTGATTCTCATCCCGCTGGGCTTCATGCCGAAGTACTTCGCCGACGCCAGGCTGTTCCGTGGCGAAGCCGGCCTTGGCGCCAATGTGATCAGCGACATCCAGGTCGGCCCCTACCGCCTCGACCTGGCCGAGCTGCGTGACGAGCCCCCCCGCGCCGACGGCCCGGCCGGGTACTTCAAGGTGTTCAATGCCTCGTTGTGCAAGGCCTGTGTCAAGGAGGTCAAGGCCGCCTACCTGCGCATCGGCAAACCGCGCAGCCTGCGCGCCGCCGGCACCATTTTCTTTGGCGCGCCCTACCACATGGGCACTTCGCTGCCCATCCCGCCCCGCACCCGACCGGACGCGCAGGTCTGGATCACCCTGGAAGGCTGGGACGGCAGCCTGTACCAGGCGTCAGTCCCCCTGGCCAAGGCATCGCCAGCCACCGTGGCCTGGCTCGAAAAACAAGGAGGCAAGAAATGAAACACCTGTTGCGCATCCTCGCCCTGCCTGTGCTGGTGCTGGGCGCTGGCCCCGCCCTGGCCCACAACCCGATGTGCGAATGCGAAGGGCTGGCTGATGGCCAGGTCAAGTGCACCGGTGGCTTCTCGGACGGCAGCGGTGCCCCTGGGGTGACTCTGGATGTGATCGGCTACGACGAACAGGTGCTGGTCGGCGGCAAGCTCGGTGATGACTCGACGCTGACCTTCAAGCGCCCGGACGGCGAGTTCTACGTGCTGTTCGATGCCGGCCCCGGGCATGTGGTGGAAGTCGACCATGCCGATATAACCCAGCCATGAACCGCTGCCAAGTGATCCGCCCGGCCGGTGCCGGGCATGAAACCCTCTACGTACTGCTGGTCAGCCTGCTGATCGTGTTGCTCGCCGCCAGCGTGGTGCTGGCGCGCGGTGAACGCGTGGACGAACAAGCCATCGCCAGCTACCAGATCGATGCCCGGCGCGACCTCACCGCCGCCGAGCAAGGCCTGTACACCGACCTGCGGGTGGCCTTCGATGAAATTCGCCTGCTCCGTGAAGAAAACGCCGCCATCCCCAGCGTAAGCGCCCTGGCCGAGGAAGGCCTGCCACCGTTCGTGGTCGACGCCGGCAGCCAGGGCCGCGGCAACCACCAATGGTCGTGGCTGCAGGCCGGTGCCTACCTGGGGCGCAGCCAGGCCCCGGAAGTGGCCGGCAGCTTGCTGTTGATCGTGCCAAGCGACAGCGCTGGCGAGGCGGATGTCTGGCTGCGCCGCGACACCGCCGCTGCGCCACCGGACGACCTCGGCCCGGCCGCATTGATCGCTGCCGGCTGGCGGCAGGTGGTCAGCCATTACGACGCCGGGGTCACCCGCGAACACCGTCACTGAACCCAAGGACTCCTCCATGCTCCGCTCCGCCCTCGCCCTGCTCCTGGCCCTTGCGCTGCCGCTGTCGGCCCTGGCCGATAACGCCAAGCCGCTGCGCATCGGCATCACCCTGCACCCCTATTACAGCTATGTGAGCAACATCGTCGGCGACAAGGCCGAAGTGGTGCCGTTGATTCCGGCAGGTTTCAACCCCCATGCCTACGAGCCACGGGCGGAAGACATCAAGCGCATCGGTACGCTGGATGTGGTGGTGCTCAACGGCGTGGGCCATGACGATTTTGCCGACCGCATGATCGCTGCCAGCGAAAAGCCCGACATCCGGACCATCGAGGCCAACCAGAACGTGCCATTGCTGGCGGCCACCGGCATTGCCGCACGCGGTGCCGGCAAGGTGGTCAACCCGCACACCTTCCTGTCGATCAGTACCAGCATCGCCCAGGTCAACAATATCGCTCGCGAACTGGGCAAGCTCGACCCGGACAACGCCAGGCTGTACACGCAAAATGCCCGCGCCTACGCCAAGCGCTTGCGCGCCCTGCGGGCCAAGGCCCTGGCCAAGGTCAGCGAGGCGCCCGGCGCCACCTTCCGGGTGGCCACCATCCATGCGGCCTACGACTATCTGGTGCGCGACTTCGGCCTGGAGGTGACGGCCGTGGTCGAGCCCGCGCATGGCATCGAGCCCAGCCCGGCCCAGTTGAAGAAGACCATCGACCAGCTGAAGGCCCTGGATGTGCGGGTGATCTTTTCGGAAATGGATTTCCCGTCCGCCTATGTCGAAACCATCCAGCGTGAATCCGGTGTGCGTCTGTACCCGCTCACGCACATTTCCTACGGCGAATACACCAAGGACAAGTACGAAGTGGAAATGCAGCGCAACCTCGACACCGTCGTGCGCGCCATCCAGGAGAACCGCGCATGACCGCTGCGGCCAACCTTCTGGCCGCCTGCGGGCCGCGCATCGAGTTCACCGGCGTCGGCCTGTCCCTGGGCCGCACGCGCATCCTCGACCAGGTCAGCTTCGGCGTCGCCGCTGGCAGCGTGCATGCCATCGTCGGCCCCAATGGCGGTGGCAAGAGTTCGTTGATCAAGACCTTGCTCGGGCAGATGCCGCACCAGGGCCAGTTGACCCTGCACTGGCCCGGCGAACGCGAAGCGATCGGCTACGTACCGCAGGCGCTGGAATTCGACCGTGGCCTGCCAATGACCGTGGACGACTTCATGGCCGCCATGTGCCAGCGCCGCCCTGCGTTCCTCGGCCTGTCGCGCCGGGTGCAGCCGGACATCGACGCAGCCCTGGCGCAGGTCGGCATGCTCGACAAGCGCAAGCGGCGCATGGGCGCGCTGTCGGGGGGCGAACGCCAGCGCGTGCTGCTGGCGCAGGGCCTGGTCCCGACGCCGCAGTTGCTGGTGCTGGACGAGCCGATGTCGGCCCTTGATGAAGCTGGCATCCAGGTGTTCGAACAATTGCTGTGCGGCTGGCGCCAGGCCGGCACGACTGTAATGTGGATCGAACACGACCTGCAGGCCGTGCTGCGCCTGAGCGACCGCGTGACCGGGCTGAACCGCCAGGTGCTGTTCGATGCCCCGCCGGCCCAGGCCCTGAGCCCGGAACGTCTGCTGGGGCTGTTCTCCGTGCACCCACGCAGCGAGGGGCGTGCCTGATGAGCCTTGAATCTTTGCGCCTGCTGGTCCAGGGCTGGGCCACGGCCGGCTACCTGCCCGAGGCACTGGCCTACGGTTTCGTGGTCAACGCCTTGCTGGCAGGGCTGATGATCGGCCCGGTACTGGGCGGCCTGGGTACCCTGGTGGTGGTCAAGCGCTTCGCGTTCTTCTCCGAGGCGGTCGGCCACGCCGCGCTGACTGGCGTGGCCATCGGCATCCTGCTGGGCGAACCCTACACTGGCCCATACGGCAGCCTGTTCGGCTATTGCCTGCTATTCGGCATCCTGCTCAACTTCCTGCGTAACCGCACAGGGCTCGCGCCGGACACGCTGATCGGCGTATTCCTCTCGGTGTCGCTGGCGCTGGGCGCCAGCCTGCTGCTGATGCTGGCAGGCAAGATCAATGTGCATATCCTGGAAAACGTCCTGTTCGGCTCGGTGCTGACCGTGAGCGGCCAGGACCTGCTGGTGCTGGGCATCGTCGCGCTGCTGGTAGTGACCTTGGCCGTACCCCTGTACAACCGCATCATGCTGGCCAGCTTCAACCCGCAGCTGGCGGCGGTGCGCGGGGTGGCGGTGAAGACCCTGGATTACCTGTTCGTGGTGCTGGTGACCCTGGTGACTGTCGCGGCGGTCAAGGTGATCGGGGCAATCCTGGTCGGAGCGCTGCTGGTGATCCCAGCCGCCGCTGCGCGTCTGGTCAGCCAGTCGCTCAAGGGCTTTTTCTTCCTGTCGGTAGTGATCGCCACCTCGAGCACCCTGCTCGGCATCCTGCTGCCGATCGTATTCGACCTGCCGGTGCCGTCGGGTGCCGCAATCATCCTGGTTGCCGGCATCTGCTTTGCCCTGGCTGCGCTGGCCCGCGCACTCGTCCCCCGCCTGCAAGGAAACCCGGCATGAACCTCAAACGCCTGACCCTGGTGCTGGCCCTGGCCGGCCTGCCATCGCTGTCTTTTGCCACCCAGGTACTGACCAGCCTGCCGGTCACTCACAGCCTGGCCAGTGCCCTGCTCGACGGCACCGCCGTACAGCTCAAGCGTGCGGCACCGGCCAACTTGCCCGCCAGCCGTCAGCCGGCATATTTCAGCGGGCGTGGTGGCGCCAGCCTTCAAGACGCCGCGCAGCAGGCCGATGCGGTGATCGGCGTGCGTTCGATCTGGCATGACGACCCGCTGTACCCGATGGCCCGGCGCAGCAATATCCGCATCGTCGAGATCGACGCCGCACGGCCGGTGGACGGCGCGTTGCCTGGCATTGCCGTCACCGGCGACGATGCCTATGGCGCCTATCCCTGGCTGAACCCGACCAACCTCGGGCGCATGGCCGACGTGGTAGCCAATGACCTGGAACGGCTCGCGCCGCAAGCCAAGGCGACGATCCAGGGCAACCTGGCCAGGCTCAAGCGCCAGTTGCTGGAACTTGCCGCACGCAGCCAGACGCGCCTGGCCAAGGTCGACAACCTGACCGTGGTGAGCCTGTCGGAGCGCCTGGGCTACCTGGCCAGCGGGCTGAACCTGGACGTGGTGGAGCAACTGCTGCCCGCCGCATGGGATGCCACTGCACTGCAGGCGCTGGAGCAGAACCTGAAGGCACAGGAAGTGGCAGTGGTACTGGACCATCGCCAGCCGCAGCCGGCGGTGGTCGAGGCGATCAGCAAGGCTGGGGCGAAGCTGGTGGTAGTGGAGAGTGACCCCGAAGATGCCTTTGCCGGACTGCAGGCCAGTGTCGACCAGGTGGTGGGCGCACTGGGCGGTGGCTGAGACCGGCACAGGCACCTGACTGCTAACGCTTCATGCACCGCTGATAACGTTCATCCACCCGCCCGGCAAACCACGCCGTGGTCAGCTTGCGGGTGATCTTCGGGCTCTTCAGCTCGATCCCGGGCAACACGGCCCGTGGCAGCGGTTTGCCAGCCGCTGCATCGGCCAGGGCGAACACCCCGCTGTACAGTTCGCTGTCTTCGAACGCCGGGCTGTCGCCCTGCTCAAGCTGGCGGCGAATCTGCGGGTTGCGCAGGCCGAGCCGGGTACCGAGCTTGCGCGCCGCCCTTTCCGTGGCCCCTGGCATGATCGAACCCGGTGCGATCAGGTCCCCGTCGAGGGCCAGTGTCACTCCGGCCGCCTTGCTCAGCGCCGCCTGGAAGGCCGCGTTGCGACTGGCGTACCAGCCCGCGTTGAAATCGGCAAAGCGATACAGCTGGCGTTGGTAGCTCGCCGGGTAGCCCAACAAGTGAGCGATACCGAAGTACATGCCACCACGCCGGGTGAAGACTTCCTGGCGGATGCTGCCAGCGTGGCTGTACGGGTAATCCCGCGCATGTTGTTCGGCGAAGTCTATGCTGACCTGCATCGGCCCGCCGGTATGCACCGGGTTCAATCCACCGAGCAAGGTCTTGCCCAGCGGCACGCGGGCCATGACTTCGTCGTAGAGTTCGCTCAGCTGCTTCTCGCTGCGCACCGCCTGCAACCGCTGCTGGTAGCTCTTGCCATTGGCCGAAGGTGTCTTCAGCGCACCCTCGACCAGCAGCCTGGGAATATGCAGGCGCGCGGCACGGCGGTCGATTTCCTCGCGGGCAATGCGCCCCAGGTTGGGCACCTGCGGGTCGGCGTTGAAAGTCGATTCCTGCTCGGCCACGGCCAACACCGCGCACAGGTTACTCTTGCTCGGGGCAATGCGCTGGGTTTCGAATGCCTGCTGAATGTCCCTGGCCCAGCCCTCGCGGTCCCTGGCCTGGGCGGGCAACAGCCGCAGCAGTTGCGCGCGGACCTTGGCCGGGTCTGCTTCGGGTGCTTCCTCACGGCGCCCGGCGCAACCTTGCAGCAGCGCCAGGGCCATCAGCCCGGCCGCCAGTACCCGGCCGTTCAGGGCTGTTCACCGACCAGGTAGGTCTTGCTGATGTGACGGAACAGCGGATGGCCGGCACTGCCCAACAGCTCGAACAACACCATCTCGCGGGTCACCACCTGCGCGCCGGCAGCACGCATGCGCGCAAGGCCCGCGGCCTTGCTCGCCAGGGTGCGGCTGTCGCAGGCATCCTCGACCACGAACACCTGCTTGCCCAGCGCCAGCAGGCCGAGCACGGTCTGCAGCACACAGACGTGGGTTTCCATGCCGCAGACGATCACTTGCTCGCGCGCCATCAGGCTCGCTGGCAGGCACTCAGCGGCTACGCAGGAAAAATGGCTTTTCTCCACCACCTCGGCAGCTGGCGCTGCGGCCAGCAGCTCGGGCAGGGTATGCCCCAGGCCCTTGGGATACTGTTCGGAGACGACCGTCGGCAACTCCAGTTCGGCGGTTGCTGCCAGCAACCAGCGGGCCCGTGCGCGGGTGCCTGCAGGGTCGCTCATGGCGCCGATGAGCTTTTCCTGGATGTCGACGACCAGCAGCGTCGCCTTGTGTGGATCGATCAGCATTGCCTGCCCCTTGCCTGGAAAAAGGCCTAGCCTCCCCCAGGCAAGCGGTGACGTCAATCAGGCGGAAAGCCGAAGCGGTTCAAGCGATGCGACCAGCGCAGCGAGCACCTGGTCTTCCTGTTCGTGAATGAAGAAGTGCCCCCCCGGGAACATCTGCAGCGAGAACGGGCCATGGGTTTCCTGGCGCCAGGCCTGTAGTTGCTCGTCGCTGGCGCGATCGTCCACGCCACCCAGCACATGCAGCGGGCACTGCAACGCCGGGCGCTGGCGGTAAGCGTAGCTGCCACAGAGCAGGAAGTCGGCACGCAGGATCGGCAAGGTCAGGCTCATCAGCTCGGCGTTGGCCAGCACTTCCTCGGGCGTGCCCTGCAGCTCGCGCAATTCGCTGATCAGCTCGGCGTCGCCCTTGGGTTCGCGCCAATTGTTGCGCTCGTAATCCTCGCGGCGGGTCGGCGCAGCGGTTCCACAAGCGAACAAGGCCATCGGTGGCCGGCTACCCAGCGCCTGCAGCTCGTGAGCCAGTTCGAAGGCGAGCAACGCACCCAGGCTGTGGCCGAGCAGCACGTAGGGGGCACTCGTCGCCAGACGTTGCTCGGCAGCCAATTGCCGGGCCAGCACTTGCAGGTTGGTGTGCAGTGGCTCGGCCATGCGCGTGCCGCGCCCGGGCAGTTCGACCGGGCGCACCTGCAACCACGCTGGCAACTTGCGCCGCCAGCGGCTGTAGACCATGGCGCTGGCGCCGGAGTACGGCAGGCACAGCAGATTCAGTGCGGTCACTGGGCAGCGGCTTCGGCCATTTTCTGGCGCAGGCTCAGCGGGCGCATGTCGGTCCAGACCTCGTCGATGTAGGCCAGGCAGTCTTTCTTCAGGCCGCTCTTGCCAACGGCACGCCAGCCGTTGGGGATGGCCTTGTAGTCGGGCCAGATCGAGTACTGCTCTTCGTGGTTGACCACTACCTGGAACTGGATATCGTCGCGGTCGAAAACGGAAGTCATTGCCTGTCTCCTTGAGTGATGAATGCCGCTGCGCACGTGGCGCAGGGGTGCCTTGTAGTAGACGTGGCACACTGTGAAAAAATTAGCGGCCAGGCGCTTGCAGAGCGAGCGCACCTGGCTGGCCTTCAGGTATCCCGCAGCAAATCATGGGTATCGAGCAGACGGAAGGCAACCTGCGGGTTGCGTTCCAGCCCCCGGCGGATCGCCGCCGGAATCGATTGGCGGGTCTTGCGGCACAGCCCGGGCTGGTCGTCCAGCTCGATGACGATGCCGCGCATGGTCCGCACTTCGTTGAAACCGGGGGCGATGTGCACACGGATGCCGAGGTTTTCGTACATCCGTTGCTGCAGGCGCTGCAGGTCTTCCAGGTCCTTGAGGTTTTCCAGGCGTTCGAGCAGGCGCTTTTCCTCCTGGCGGGTAAGCAGGAGGATGCGCTGGGCGGCCCACGGGTGGTCAGCCAGCTGTTCGCGGCCACAATCGCAGGCGCCAGGCGGGCAAGGCGGGCGCAAAGGGGGTGGTGTGCTCATGCCAGCAAGCATAGCCTGTAGCGGCGTTTCAAGGCTGTCACAGCTGCACCAGTCGTTCGCGCAGGAAAGCTACGAACCCCTGCACCGGCCGCGCCACCTGTCGGTGTTGCGGGTATACCGCCGACAGTTGCAACGCCGGCGGCCGCCATTCATCCAGCACAGTCACCAGCCGCCCGTCCGCCAACGCCTGCCCAACGATAAAGGTTGGCAAGTAAGTCACCCCCATCCCGGCAATCGCCGCATCCCTGAGCATCTCGCCATTGTTGGCCCGCATGCGCCCGCTCACCTGAAGCATCTGGGCCTTGCCACCCTGACGGAACTGCCACTGCACCTGCCGTGAGTGCCCGTAAGGCAGGCATTCGTGCCCAGCCAGTTCATCAGGCGTGGCGGGTACGCCGCGCCCTTGCAGATACGCCGGGCTTGCGCAGTAAACCCGCTCGACTCCCGCAATACGCCGCGCAATCAGACTGGAATCCTCCAGCACGCCAATCCTAAGCGCCAGGTCGTACCCCTCGCCGATCAGGTCCACGGCACGGTCGCTCAAGTCCACCTCCACATCGACCTGCGGGTGTAGCTGCAGGAACTCGGTCAGCAGGCAGCTCAGGTGGGCCATGGCGAACGACAGCGGCGCGCTCAGGCGCAAAGTGCCGCGCAAGGCCTGGGCCTGGCCGCTGATGTCGCGCTCCACCTGCTGCACCTCGCCCAGCAGGCGCAGTGCCGACTGGTAGTAGTGCTGGCCCAGCGGGGTGGCGTCCAGGCGCCGCGTGGAGCGGTTCAGCAGGCGCACACCCAGGCGCTCTTCCAGCTGCATCAGGCGTCGGCTGACCGACTGCTTGGACATGCCCAGGCGCTCGGCAGCAGCCGTGAAACTGCCGGCCTCCATCACCTGGGCAAAGATACGCATGTCTTCGTAAGGGTTCATTGTCTCGCTCTTGGTGACAGTAAAACGCTTTATAGCGGCTTTTTCCCATCATTGCATCTGTCTAATCTACCCACAGGTCGCAGCGATGGCCCGCCAGGCCAGGCAAGACGCCCATTACCAACACTTGCATGGAAAAGAATTCGCTCATGAACATTGTCCAGAAAACCCTCAGTGCTTCCCTCCTTGTGCTGTCCGTTTCCAGCGCTTTCGCTGCCGGCAGCCCGGGGGTCGAAGCCCACACCCAGGCGTTTCTCGAAGCGTTGCAACAAGGTGGCGGCAAGCCGCTGGAACAACTCAGCCCGAAAGACGCCCGTGCCGTGCTGACCGGCGCCCAGGCTTCGGTCAACGTCGACCTCTCCGGCATCGAGGTAAAGCAACGCACCATCCAGGCCGATGGCCAGTCGATCACACTACAAGTAGTACGCCCGGCCAATGTACAGGGTGACCTGCCGGTGTTCATGTTCTTCCACGGCGGCGGCTGGGTGCTCGGTGACTTCCCAACCCACCAGCGGCTGATCCGCGACCTGGTGGTCGGCTCCGGCGCAGTGGCCGTGTATGTCGACTACACCCCGTCGCCGGAAGCGCATTATCCGACAGCGATCAACCAGGCCTACGCCGCGACCCGCTGGGTGGCCGAGCATGGCAAGGAGATCGGCGTGGACGGCAAGCGCCTGGCCGTGGCCGGCAACAGCGTCGGCGGCAACATGGCGGCGGTGGTGGCGCTCAAGGCCAAAGAAGCCGGTACCCCGGCGCTGCGCTTCCAGCTGCTGTTGTGGCCGGTCACCGATGCCAGCTTCGAGACTGCTTCCTACAAGCAGTTTGCCGAGGGGCACTTCCTTACCACCGGCATGATGAAATGGTTCTGGGACAACTACACCACCGATGCCAAGGCACGGGCCCAGATCTACGCCTCGCCGCTGCGAGCCAGCAGCGAACAGCTCAAAGGCCTGCCGCCGGCACTGGTGCAGACGGCCGAGTTCGACGTGCTGCGCGATGAAGGTGAGGCGTATGCCCGCAAGTTGAATGCCGCTGGCGTGACGGTGACCTCGGTGCGCTACAACGGGATGATTCATGACTATGGCTTGCTCAACCCGCTGAGCCAGGTGCCGGCTGTAAAGGCGGCAATGCGCCAGGCGGGCACCGAACTTAAAGTGCACCTGCAGTAAATCGATGACCAGAAGACCCGCCCAGGCGGGTCTTTTGCTGCTATTGCGGAAACGGCCCGCAGGCTTCGATGAATCTGCTATCAGTGCGGCTATCTATGGCACCGTCCGCCCCGATGTAGATATCAATACTTGGCCATCTGGGTTTGGCCCGGATGCAGTGCGATTTCCCACGGTTGTTCCAATACAACTCCATGAAAAACTGGTCGTTCGGGAAGATATGCCCTGCGCCTCCTGTGGCTTCACCCGGGTAGATCTCACCTTTTGATATATCGTGCTGGACATTCAAGATGTAGCCGAGACGCCCCTGGCCTTTGTCAGAAAAATGAAAACTTACCTGAGGTGTGGCGACATACCAAAAAATGATAGGCGTGAGCATTATCAACACTACCCAGCGCCAGATGTACCGTTTCGTTTTACTTGCAGGCGTGATCAACTATGGCACCTCCCCAGCTTGAGCGTGGCAATGCTAACACTTCGGCCATGAGTATCTTGGCCGTAATCCCACCATTTGGGTGCAGCTTGTGCAGTTTGATGCCAATGCCGATAGCGACACGATCACCTATGTCATCCCAAGCCCGCAGCCCTTCTATATCAGCGGAGCGATGGGGTCCTTTGCGTTCAGCCCACTTTTGAACTTTCCGAATAGAGTCTGATGCAATTTGCTCAAGCCCAGCACCATCCAGAAGAACACTTTCTGACAGGCCTCCCGCCCTGCCTACATAGCCGTAGTGGATGTTCGACCAGATGTCGTAGAAGAAGTCGACTTCACCTTGTTTCTGCCAAGCCCCGCCGAACTGTTGCGCAATCGCCGCCTTGTGATCCCATGGTCTGTTCTGACCCACCCGCTCCGTCCAAAGCGCCATCGCGGCAGCAGTGTTAGCAACCATCATTGATTGGAAGTCAGGCGGTAAAAGACGTGCATACCAAGGCAGCTTTTGAAATTTTGCACGTTCCTCTGTCGCGTCAAAGCTGGTCAGCTTCTTCATTTTCAGTACGGATGGGTGTGTGATGTTGCGGTTCATTTCCCCCGCGATATAGCTCGCTACCGGCTCCATCATGTCAGGGTGGTTGCAAGTGGCAGGCAGCGGTTTGCTTTCTGCAAGCGCAAGCTTGATGGGAGAGATGGAGCCACCTTGAGCTGATACTGACGCCTGGCTCGCCTGCTGTGTCGTCGCGGACCTTGTCGTTTCGCCAAGTCCTCCCGTGGCCATGACACGGTTGCTTCCCGCTGGGCACGCGCAGGCTACCAAAGCCCCATCAACTACCGCCGGGCGCCCTTGGATGATGAAGTGTGATACGCCCTCCACGAGCGTTCCGACCTCACCACAAACAGGGCATGGAGTGGTCGTGTCATCCAGCCTCAAGGCCTCACGTCCCTGCACCTTGAATCCGGCGTTACTGGCCAGGCATACGGCCCCTGTAGTGGTACGGTCTCCATTCAAGGCCTGGGGTCGATCGTGAATCCTGAAAGGTGCCATACGTAGATTCCTCAAGCGAAACCGGGAGGCTAGCATCCACCATGACCAAGAAAATCGCGCCCGAACGGTACAGGGAACAGTCCTACAGGACACGTTGCATTGTCCTACGCGTCACTTCCCAGATAGTCAGCTTATAAGAGACAGTAATTCACGCGTGTGCTTATTTTTTAACAACCAAGCTGACAGTTAAGCTTCTCCCATCAGCAGCCTGATGCCTCAGCGGATCAGGCTTATCAAGGAGAACCACCATGCTTACCGTACGCAACGCCAAAGACCGCGGCCTGGCCTTCCATGGCTGGCTGAAATCCTTCCATACCTTCTCCTTCGGCCATTACCGCAACCCGGAGGAGCAAGGTTTCTCCGACCTGCTGGTGATCAACGACGACCGCGTCATCGCCGGCAAGGGCTTTGGCCAGCACCCGCACCGTGACATGGAGATTTTCTCCTATGTGCTGGAAGGTGCACTGGAGCACAAGGACACCCTGGGCACCGGCTCGGTAATCCGCCCGGGCGATGTGCAACTGATGAGCGCCGGCCATGGCGTCGCCCACAGCGAGTTCAACCACAGCCAGGTGCAGCCGGTGCATTTTTTACAGATCTGGATCGTGCCGAACGTGCAAGGCGCCACGCCGCGTTACCAGCAACAGCATTTCAGTGCCGAGGAAAAGCGCGGCAAGCTGCGTTTGATCATCTCGCCGGATGGTGCCGAGGGGTCATTGCAGGTACGGCAGAATACGCGGGTGTATGCCGGCCTGTTCGACGGTGACGAGCGTGCCACCCTGACCTTGCCAGAAAACCGCCATGCCTACATGCACGTGGCCCGGGGCAGTGTCGAGCTCAATGGGCAAGTGCTGAATGAAGGGGATGGGGTGCGGGTGAGGCAGGAACAGGTGCTGGAACTGGGCAATGGAGTAGATGCCGAGGTGCTGGTGTTCGACCTGCGGCCGCATGAATTGCCTGGCATGCCATAAGGCAGGTCCGGCTCTTTCGCGGGTAAACCCGCTC